>CAVRQV010000034.1:0-10796 GCA_963723475.1 uncultured Actinomycetota bacterium | reverse complement strand
TTTATCGCTGCGATCATAGGGATTCCAATCGCGGCCATCGCCTACGGCTTCCTGGCATCGGTGGCTGCGATCCAGCGGTTTCTGTTCACTGAGCTGCCGAATCAGATATTTGGGAGCCCTGCACCTGCATGGTGGCCGCTGCCGTGGTTGGTGCTATGCGGGCTGCTAGTCGCATTGACCATCCGGTACCTTCCGGGCAATGCAGGACACTCCCCGGCCTTTGGCTTCGTCATGGGCGGGGGTCCTGCCGCCGGGCCGGAACTTCCAGGCATCGCCCTCGCCGCCGTGACCACGCTCGGCCTGGGTGCGGTGCTTGGGCCGGAAGCACCCCTGATCGCGATAGGTGGCGGGCTTGCGGCGCTTGCCGTGCGCCTTGCAAATAAGGACGCGCCGCCGATGGCGCTGATGATGATGGCGTCGGCCGGCAGCTTTGCGGCGATCAGCACTCTGCTCGGCTCCCCAGTGCTCGGTGCGTTCCTGATCATGGAGGTGGCAGGGGTCAGCGGGATGACGCTGAGTTTGGTGGCGCTGCCGGGCCTGCTTGCCTCGGGCATTGGGGCGCTGGTCTTCGTCGGTTTGGACAATTGGACAGGTCTCGGCAGCTTTTCGCTTGCGCTGACTTCCGTGCCGCCTGCAATGCCACCCACCCTGGCCACTATGGGTTGGGCGTTAGTCATGGGAGTGGCCGGCGCTTTCCTAGCGTGGTTGATCCGTTCTGTCGCACTGTGGCTGCGTCCGATCGTGCACTGGAATCGGGTGCTGGTTACCGCAGCACTCGGCCTGCTCATCGGTCTCACAGCTATGGCGTACCAGCTCATCTCCGGACGCAGTTTCACCCAGGTGCTGTTCTCGGGCCAGGACGCGCTGCCCGAGCTGGTCGAGCACGCGGCTGACTATTCACTCGGCGTGATGATCTTGCTCATCACGTGCAAGGCTCTCGCCTATGGGCTGTCGCTGAGCGCGTTTCGGGGCGGCCCGGTCTTTCCCTCGATGTTCCTCGGCGCAGCGGTCGGTATCGCTGCTAGTGGGTTGCCCGGCATGAATCTGGCGGCAGGAATCGCGATGGGCATTGGAGCCATGTGCGCCGCGATGCTGCGGCTGCCACTGACCTCGACGCTGCTCGCTGTTCTCCTCATGGGGGAGGACGGCGTGGCGGTGACGCCGCAAGTGGTCGTCGCCGTGGCCGTGGCCTTTGTCGTCAGCAATGTGCTCCCCGCTCCAGGGCCTAAGACGCCAGAGCCTGCTTAGGTACGTTGACACTGACATGCTCGACGGGTTGTTGGTTCGAGTCCACACGGGGAGCACAGCTGGGAGCTCAACCGGCCACTTGGTTCGCTGTCCTGGCCCCGTTCAACTCCTCAAGATCGTCAAGAAACGTGCTTGCCCACTTCTCGATGTCATTTTCGAAGACCTGACGCCGCATGACTCTCATTCGGCGGGCCTTGTTGCGCGGCGAGTCGTTCACGGCTTCCATCAGGCGATCCTTGAGGCCATTGATGTCGTGAGGATTGATCTGATACGCCTGGCGCAACTCGCGCGCGGCGCCGGTGAACTCACTGAGCACTAGCGCGCCGTCGTCTTGTTGACGGCACGCGACGTACTCCTTGGCCACCAAGTTCATGCCGTCACGCAGCGGTGTCACCACCATGACGTCGGCCGCGCGATAGATGGCGGCCATTTCCATGCGCGGATACGACACGTGCAAGTAGGTGATCGGTGGCCGCCCGATGCGCGGGCTCTCTGCGTTAATCCTGCCGACCAGCCTGTCGATGTCGTCCCTGAGCTGTCGGTACAGGTCGACCCTCTCGCGTGAGGGAATGGCAAGTTGCAGAAGTACGACCTCATCTGGGTCGATCCTTCCCTCCGCGATCAGTTCGCCGAAGGCTTGAATTCGCTCCAACAGCCCTTTCGTGTAGTCGAGGCGATCCACGCCGAGGAACATCACCCGCGGATCACCGAGATCATGACGGATCTCGGCGGCGCGTTTCGCAGCCTCTTCGGTCGCCGCCAGCTCGTTGAGCGCCTTGGCGTCGATGGCAATTGGATAGGCCCGCGCCAGCACCTCGCGGCCGTCCGACATCCGGATCCGATCCCGCAACGTCTCCAGGCCAAGCCGGTTCCGAACCAGTCGGACAAAGTTCTGGGCGCCGCCCGGCAATTGAAAACCGACCAGGTCCGCGCCCAGGAGCCCCTCCAAGATCTGCTCTCGCCACGGCAGCTGGAGGAAAAGCTCTGTGGGCGGGAAGGGGATGTGGAGGAAGAAACCGATCCTCAAGTCGGGTCGTTGGCGGCGTAGCATCCGTGGAACCAGCTGCAGCTGGTAGTCCTGAACCCACACGACCGCGCCTTCGGCGGCCACGTCTGCGGTGCGGTCGGCGAAGCGCTGGTTGACCCGGACGTAGGTGTCCCACCATTCGCGGTGAAACTGCGGCGTAGCGATCGCGTCGTGATAAAGAGGCCAGAGCGTCGCATTGGAGAAGCCCTCGTAATACTCGGCGACGTCGGAAGCCGAGAGTGGGACGGGGACCAGCTCCAGTCCATCGTCCTCGAACGGCTCAAGTTCCTCGTCAGCTGCTCCATGCCAGCCGATCCAGGCGCCGCTGCGGCGGTGCATGATGGGGTCGAATGCGGTGACCAGTCCGCCCGGCGAGGATCGCCAGTCAACGGTCCCGTCCGGGAGTTCGATCTGCTCGACTGGGAGCCTGTTGGCCACCACGACGAAGGAGGCCGCGTCGAGTTTCAGTTTCTTCGGATTTGCATTCATGAACGTCGTGACCTCCTACGGCGTTTCCTAGACCTTAGCTGCACCATGCGTCGGTGAGCCAGCCGCTCGTGGCGGGACGAGACGCGGGAGCTTCTGGCTTGGCTCTCACCCTGGCTGTGGCTAACACGGCACTGTGTCTGACAGGCTCGTCTCATGAGCCTTCCCGAATCGCTCTCAGCTACCGGGGGTCAAGCTCTGCAAGCAATCATCGATTCACCGGCCGACACACTCATCGCCACGGACTTCGATGGCACCCTCGCACCGATTGTCGAGGACCCTGCGCAGGCCTCCGCGGACTCGACTGCGGTGGCCGCACTCGGCCGGCTCGGCCGTTACGTCGGTAGGGTCGTCGTGATCACCGGGCGGGCCGCGCGTACTGCAGTCGAATTGGGCAGGTTTCGGGAGATTGCTGGTTTGGGTTCAATGATCGTGCTGGGGCAGTACGGGGTGGAGCGCTGGAACGCGGTCGACGAAGAGTACATACTGCCGCCAGACCCACCCCAGGTCAGTGCGGTGGCCATGGAACTGCCGGAAATCCTGGACTCACTTGGGCTGGCCGGAGCCAGGATCGAGGACAAGGGCCGAGCCATCGCGGTGCATACCCGCTTGCTGCCCGATCCGGAAGGTGCGCTGGTCAAGCTAGCGGGTCCGCTTGGCGCGCTGGCCGCTCGACACGGGTTGGTGCTGCAACCTGGCAAGAAGGTGTGGGAGATCCGCGCGCCAGGCATGGATAAAGGTGTGGCGTTGCGCTCCATCGTTGCCGAAGCCGGTGCACGCCAGGTGATCTTCGCCGGAGATGACCTCGGTGACCTGTCAGCCTTCCGGGCCGTACGGGACCTTGCATCGGCGGGCGTGGCGGGGCTCCTCATATGTTCGGCCTCGACCGAGGAGGACGCCCTCACCGAGTTGTCCGACGTCGTCGTTGACGGCCCTTCCGGTCTTGCAGCGTGGCTCAACGCGCTGGCTGAGCGGCTGGGTGGATGAGCTGAAGTCGGAGCTGTCACTGAGGTCGGCTGGTCCCAGCCGAGTTGCACAGGCCCATACTTGGAGGCATTCAGTGCCGAAACAAACCTGGAGGCAACATGGTGCGCCGAGCAGCAAGCTTCGTGGTGGGTCTCTACATGCTTTTTGCCGTCATAGGCCGCTTCGTCGAGGCAATGGGAGCGGTGCACTGCTGCTGCGCTGCCGATTGTTGGTGCAAGCGGCCGATCCTGAGCACGTTCCGGTGGGTGTTTCCGTGGGGCCATCGTTCCGCGGCTGAGGGCTGAATATCGACAGGATGAGCGGAATTCAGACAGGCAAGGCTGACTAAGCGTGAGCGGCTCGCCCGCAATCTCAACCAGCGCCAGCACCCTCGCGGAGCCGCCTGAGCAACGGCGGACCCTCACGGTTCTGCTGCTCGCACAAATTTTGAGCGGTGCTGGCCTGGCGGCTGGCATCACAGTCGGCGCCCTGCTCGCCGAACAAATGTTGGGCTCCAGCCGCTTCTCTGGACTGGCGATCGTCTTCTTCACCATAGGTTCGGCTGCGGCAGCTGTTGGCGTGGGCCGTGTCAGCCAGAGTCTGGGCCGTCGCGTGGGGCTGAGCGCCGGCTACCTCACGGGCGCCCTCGGCAGCCTTGGGGTCGTTGTCGCTGCCAACCTCGGCAACGTTGTGCTGCTCTTCGGCTCGATGCTGGTCTACGGTGCCGGCGTCGCCACCAATTTGCAGGCCCGGTACGCAGGTGCGGATCTGGCAGCACCGACCCGGCGCGGCCGAGCGGTCAGCATTGTGCTTGTCGCCACGGCAGTCGGCGCGATCATCGGTCCCAACCTGGCAAATGTGACTGGCAGTCTCGCCGCTGAGGTCGGCGTCCCGCCGCTGGCCGGGCCGTTCATGCTCGCTGGTGCAGCGTACGCCGCGGCTGGGCTTGTCCTGTGGATCCTATTGCGACCAGATCCGCTCTTGCTGGCTCGTAGCATTGCCGCCAGGTCGTCTCAGGGTGGGGATGCCACCACAGGATCGTCGGCGTCGACCACCGCTTCGGCAACCAAATCTGAGCCTCGGCGATGGTCATGGGCTGTCGCGAGCGGCGCTGGCATCATGATCATCACGCAGTTGATCATGGTCGCGATCATGACTATGACACCGATCCACATCGAGCATCATGGGCATGGCGTCGGGATTACCGGTGTCGTCATCGCCGCCCACGTCGCTGGCATGTTCCTGCCGTCGCCGTTCTCTGGTTGGCTGGTCGATCGGTTTGGCTACCTTGCGATCGCTGCCGCAGCGGGTGTCACGTTGGTAGCTGCGGGTCTGCTGGCCGCTTGGGGACCGGTGGATTCGGTTGCAACGCTGGTGCTGGCTCTGGTGCTGCTCGGGCTCGGATGGAACCTGGGTCTGGTGAGCGGCACGACCGTGGTTACCGACGCGGTGCCATTGGCTACGCGCGCACGCACGCAGGGTGTAGTCGATCTTGGGATCGCGCTTGCCGGTGCCGGTGGCGCGCTGAGCGCGGGCTTGATCGTCACGGCCGCGAGTTATGCCACGCTCACCCTCGCCGGTGGGCTGCTGGCCTTGTTGATCATTCCCATCGCCGCAGTGGCCCGAGCCGCACCGATCAGGCAGGCGTGAAGACATTCGAACGTAGCGTGGCCGGTCTCGTGTCGCGCAAGGTTGTGTGTCACGCGAGGTTCGCACGCCTGTACGGGCGCCATGGTTACAAATAGCAGCCCCTCACGCAGCGACGTCACCGAGTTGTCAGAATCTGGGGCGGCTGCAGGTCACCCCAGATTCTGTCAACTGGCGGTGCGAGAGGTGGGATAGGACCGCCTCAGCCGATCAGTCGGTAGAACCTCCAGAACGGGTGGTCGATGGGCAGGATTTCGATGTCGGACCATCCGGCTTGGCGTGCGATGCCGCGGAATCGGCTGGGCCGCATGACGGTGCCGACGGCTTCGGAGTTCGGTTCGACGCGGCCTTGCGGGAGGCACCACAGCACACTCGCAACGGCGAAGAACGTCTCCGTCGGGTCGCCTACGTTCAGGGTCTCGCTGACCCGCTCGTCCATGACGATCACGGTCCCGCCTTCGGCCAGCGCCGCTTTGGCCTGCGCCATCGCCTCGACTGGATGGGCCATGTCGTGAACGCACTCGAAGAACAAGATCAGGTCGTAGCGACTCTCGCCGTACGGGTTCGATGCGTCGACGACGTCGAAGGTGACTCGGTCTGAGACACCTGAGTCGGCTGCGTTTTTGCGAGCCCGGGTGATCGACTCCTCGTCGGTGTCGTACCCGTCGACGCGCAGCTGGGGGTACGCCTTCGCGAGTTCGATCGATGCCCAGCCGAGTCCGCAGCCCACGTCGGCCACCCGGGTCACGCGACTGGTGTCGGCGAGCAGCGCCGCGACGTCGGGGATCTGAGGGATCCACTCGGCGATGAGTTCGTTGACGAAGGCTGGCCGGTTCAAGGCGGCCTGCGCCTCCACCGCGTCCTCGCCGTACGACGCGTAAGCAACGCCCGCGCCACTGCGGAACGCCGTCAGCAGTTCGGGCATCACCGAGTATGCTGCGGCCGCCGCAAGCGGCAAGCCGCCGATGAACGCCGGACCAGTCTCCTCGACCAGCGTCTCTCGGACTCCGGGTGCGGTGGTGAAGCTGGCTGTAGCCAGATCGTCGTCGTCGGCCAGCAGCAGCCCGGCGGTCGTTTCGGCCTGCAGCCACTCGCGCAGATACCAGCCGTCCAGCCCGGTACGCGTCGCGAGCTCGCCGGCGGTGAGCGGCCCATCCTCGACCAGCGCGACAAACAACCCGTGCTTGACCCCGATATACACCGAGCCGAGATGCAGCGCCCCGACACCCTCCAGGAAGATCCGACCGGCCAACTCCTCGATCGCCTGAGGCGTCGTCTCGACCTCTGTAATGGTGGACATTGTCCTTGCCTCCTTATTGCGCGGGACTGTCCCGCTCATCTGGGAGGCGCCACATCCTGCATGGCGATGTCAGGTGGTGGCGGTCAGCTGCCAGGTCAGCTCCTGGTCCGGCCGGTAGCTGCAGAACCGCCCGGTCGAAACGCTGTTTCGCAGATGCCGGGCCAGTTCCGGATGCACGGGCTCGATGGCCTTCAAGGCGGTGCCGATCCGCATGGCCACCGCCTTCCGCGCCCGCTCGGTTCGGTCGCCGGTGACCCGCACCCGACCGCCGAGCCCGAGGGCCGCCGACAGCTCGGCGGCGAGGAAGTCCTTCTCCGCTCCGAGCTTCTCGAGCCGACCCTGGTCGTGATCGCGAGAGGCTTCATCGATCTCCTCCTCCAGGTCCACGAGTCGGCGCCGGTACGCGCTACGGGCTGCCGCGTCGATCATCGGGCCGGTGTCGGTCCCGGCCTCGGCCCGGGACGGACCTCCGGACCCTTCGACCAGTTCGAGGACATGGACCTCCTGTCCGGGCCGGCCCAGCAGCACGGCCAGGTCACGCATGCCCTTGGAGTCCACCACGGTGACGGACCGGCCACGGAACTCCAGTCGCCAGACCGTGCCGGTGCGTACGAATGCCGCACGGCCGGGCAGGGCGGCCGAGGGGCGGTCGCGGTACTCCGAGAGGCGGGCGAGCAGGTCGGAGACCTGGCCGAAGCAGGCACCGCCGTAGCCGTCCACAGCCCACAGCTCCCCGTACGGCTCGAGGGCATTGTGTACGGCGTCTGCGGCATCGCGTTCGTCCAGCAGCATGGCCGCTTCGCCCAGCGACCACAACTCCTCGACCCACTCCGAATCGACGGGCAACGAGTCCAATCCGGCATCCATCAGTCGGCGCAGATGTCGTCGCCCGCGCTCCGGGTCTCCCGACTCAGCGAATAGCAGCGCGCTGACGGCGTCCCAGCCGGGGATGTGCTCCGCCGATGCCGCCATAAGCGCGGGCACCTTGCCGATCGCGCGCGGGTCGTGGCGTAGCAGAGCGATTCTGAATCGCAGCGTCCAGGCCATCATCTCGGCGTTGGTGCTCTGGGCCTTCTCGGCCAGGATGGCCACCTCGTCGGCGTATCGACTCCCGGCGTCCAAGTCGCCGTCGAGCACCGCCCGCATTCCGCGCCACAGCGGTACCAGCCAGCTGTACGTCGGTGAGCGAAGCCGATCCGCGACGCGGGCATACGCGGCGATGTCCGCGTCCACTCCTGTCAGGTCACCCAGCTCCAGGCGTGCTCGGAGTCGGATACGCCGGCCGAGGAGCTCGAGCAGGGCATGGCGATGGGCCAGGGCGAGCATCCGTCCGGCGGCCTCGATCCGCTCGTGCACGTGCGCCGGCCCGGATCGTGCGTCGCAGAGCGCGGCGAGGGCAGCCACCTCCGCCTCGGCGTCGCCGACCCGCCGTGCCATGGCGGCCGCCTGGTCGGCAAGACTGGCGCGCTCGTCGGGTGACGCGACAGCAGCGCTGGCGATCGAAAGCCGGGCAAGGACTGCCGCTCGGACCGCACTGTCTCGGTCGGGGAGAAGATGCAACGCGTCCTCGAGCAGGGGACCCTGCTCGAAGTCGAAGATGTCAACCTCGAAGCCACCGACTCCGCCACCCATGGCAAGCACCGCATGGGCAAGCACCTCGGCGGCCTCGGCCTCCTTGGCCTTTAGCGCAACCAGGCGTAGGGTCTCCCGGCCGGCACCAATATGCCCAGCCTGGACCTGGGCCTCACCCATTCGGCGACGCGCATCAAGTCCTCCGGCGCCCAGATCGAGTGCCATTCTGAAGTGACCGATCGCCTGCTCGTGAGCCAGGGCTGCGACTGCCATATCTCCGGCGACGAGAGCAAGCTCTGCCGCATGCACCTGGGCGTCTGCTCCTGATGCCAACGACCAATGTCGAGCCAGTTCGGCAGGGCCCCCTCCCTGGAGATGCTCGGCGACCTGGCGGTGCAGCGCAGCACGACGGTTCGGAGTTATTCCCAGGTAGAGCGTCTCGCGCATCAGATCGTGTGCGAATGCACCCGCGACAATCACCCCGGCGGCGGCCGGCTCGACGAGCAGGGCCGCGATATCGGCCTCGGGCACCTCCGTGAGACCAGCCAGGATGCCGATGTGCGGCGAACCGACCACGCTGGCCACCTGGAGCAGCTCGAAAGACTCCTGGTGCAGTCGGGCTAGCCGGTGCTCGAGAACCTGCCGTACACCCGGCGGGATCGCGCCTGTCGGCGTGCCACGGCTTACCTGGAGTCGCGCGACCTCGGAGGTGAAGAACGGGTTGCCTGCGGTTCGCCGGTACACCTCGGCGATGTAATCCAGGCCCGCTTCGACGCCCACGATGTGCTGTACCAAGGCGGTGGTCGCGCGCCGGTCGAGGCCGGCCAGCGGGAGCCGTCGCACGCCGGGTGAGGTGGGAAGCGACACAGCTTCGTCCCTCGCGGTGATCAGCAACATCAATCGCTGTCCAGCGACAACACCGGCGAGGAATTCCAGCAAAGCAAGCGAGCCGGGGTCCGCCCAATGCGCGTCCTCGAAGATCACAAGTACGGCGCCGACACGGGTCCTCGCCTCGATCGCCTCCGCGACGGCGGCGAACAGTTCCGGCTGGGATGCGAACCGTCCCAGATCAAGGAGGTCGGTCTCGCCCAGCAGCTTGGTCAGCACCTGCCTCCATGGCCAGTACGACGGCATGTCCACAGCTGAGCAGCGACCCCACGCCACATCGAAGCCCGAGTGCCGGGCCATCGTCTCCGCTGCTTCGGCGAGGCGGGTCTTTCCGATGCCTGGCTCGCCGAGCATCACCGCCACCCGTCCCCGACCGACCCCGGCGTCCCCGATCAGTCCCGCCACTGCGGCCAATTCCTGCTCACGGCCTACTAGGGACTGTTCCTCGACCTGCATCTCACCATGGTGTCCGGAAATCCACCCGTGGCGCGAGTCTTCCCTAAACGATCGCTGCTGCGTCTGACGATTCGGTCGCGCGCGGTTCGCGAGTCAGTGCCTCAGCGCCAGCCAAGCTCAGGCGCGAGGTGGCGCAGCACACTCTCGAGGACGTGCGCGTTGTAGTCGACGCCGAGCTGGTTGGGAATTGTGAGAAGCAATGTGTCCGCGGCCGCGATCGCCTCGTCCTCGGCGAGATCCTTCACGAGCTGATCCGGCTCTCCGGCGTACGTCTTGCCGAAACGGGCCAGGCCACCGTCCAGGTAACCGACCTGGTCCTGGCTACCGGCTGCTTGACCAAAATACGCACGGTCCAGGTCGCTGACGACCGGGAAGATGCTGCGGCTGACCGAGACTCGCGCCTCACGTTCGTGCCCAGCGGCCTTCCAGGCGTCACGGAACCGCTGGATCTGCTCCGCCTGGAGTTGGTGGAACGGGACACCGGTGTCCTCAGTGAGCAGGGTCGAACTCATCAGGTTCATGCCCTGCTCGGCGGTCCACTCAGCTGTCCGGCGCGAGCCAGCTCCCCACCAGATCCGGTCGCGAAGCCCCGGCGAGTGCGGCTCTATCCGCAGTGGGCCGGGTGGGTTCGGGAACATTGGCCGCGGATTGGGCTGGGCAAACCCCTCGCCCCTGATCACCTCCAGGAATACCCGCGCGTGCTCCCGGGCCATGGCCGCGTGGTCAGAGCCCTCTTCGGGCACGAAGCCGAAGTAGCGAAACCCGTCGATCACTTGCTCCGGCGACCCCCGGCTGATGCCCAGCTGAAGCCGTCCCCCGGCGATCAGGTCAGCCGCACTGGCGTCCTCGGCCATGTAGAGCGGGTTCTCGTAGCGCATGTCGATCACGCCGGTGCCGATTTCGATCCGCCTCGTCCTGGCCCCGATCGCGGCGAGCAGCGGGAAGGGAGAGGACAACTGGCGTGCGAAGTGATGCACCCGGAAGAATGCGCCGTCGGCCCCGACGTCCTCGGCCGCGACCGCGAGCTCGATCGACTGAAGCAGTGCGTCGGAGGCCGAGCGCGTCTGCGATTGTGGCGACGGCGTCCAGTGGCCGAACGACAGAAACCCGATCTTCTTCATGCCTAATGCAACAACACTGATGGGCCGGGCCTTCCTGGCTACCCCAAGAGCCACTCGTCGGCAGTACGAACCGCACGAGCAGGAA
>CAVRQV010000033.1:0-57586 GCA_963723475.1 uncultured Actinomycetota bacterium | reverse complement strand
TGAGCCCACCACCGCGGTCCGTAATCTGCCGTCCTGACGATCCGGGGGCTGTCCAGCCAGCGATGCAGCGCGAAACTGGCGAGGAAGTCGTCCTTGCGTGGCTGGAGCCCGGCGAACCGGACCCGAGCCACGCCGGTAAATCGTGTCTTCTGCGGGATGACCTGAACGTCACCGAGGCTGTAGAGCATCGCGACGTACGTTCGAGCAAGATCAAGTACGGCTGGATCTGACCTGGGAAACAAGCCTTCGAGGGTGTAGGTTCCACACGAGTGCCAGAGACTCCTGGTCACCAACCGTGCTCCGCATCGCGGGCAGATGCTGATAGCGGGGAGCCCTTCATCCGCTTCGGCACCCCCCATGACAGCCCTCCTGCCGCAAGATCCGCAGACTTTGCACGTCGCAAGCAAGTTTCCATGGGCCACATCCATTGCTGCGGCCCGTGTCTCCTCGTGGATCCCTTGGATATGGCGCCGGCACCGTTACTCCACTGGCCAATTTCGATGTGATCGCTCGTACCACCGTTTACGGCGACGTTCCTTCTCGGGCTCCGGCTCTGGTGTCGTGGGCCTGGAGTTCACCCACGTCCCTATTCGGTAATCGTGCCGACCACGCAAACCCGGCTTTGTCCCGTAGGTCCTCGGGGCTGTGGGGGGTCGTCTACTGGCTCGGCTGGCTGGGTTCAGGAGGTTGCGCCGGACCCTCGGTGTCGATGCTGCCCTGGTCGAGCCGGAACGGCGGGTAGCGGTCGGTCATCAACGCCAGATAAATCAGTAGCCGATAGCCCCACCGATTGATTCCAACCGCAAAATCAAAGAGGCCAGGGGGATAACGGGTCGTGAACAGCATGGCGATAGCTGCGATCAGCACACACGCGCCGATCAGGCTGGGAGTGGAATAGCTAATCACGCTATTTTCCTGCACGCTTATGGACACGACATAACCGGAGCCGACAAGCGCGCCGACGAGGATGTATTGCGGGAAGGCGAGCAGCCATTTCACCAGTGGCAGCCAACGGTTCAGCCGCTCGGGGTACTCGAGGTCCAGCCGCGCCGGGTAATCGGGAACATCGGCGAGAGTGAACGGCGGGTACCGGTCAGTACCCAGCGCCGTGTAGCCGTAAAAGCTCACCCGCCACGACCACCGAATCACCCCGACGTTGAAATCGAACAAACCCTTCGGATACCTGGTCGTGAACAAGATCGCAAAGAAAGCGATCACCGTGACGATCCAGAACGCAATCCACAGGAAAACCAGAATGATGTAGTGCGGGATCAGCAGTAACCATTTGATCAGCCACAGCGCCCGGCTGGGCTGATCGAAGAAGCCTCGCACGGAAAGTGGGTACACGACCGAAGGTGGGTGAGCGGTAGAGCTCATGGTGCCCTCCTTGGATGCGACGGCAGATACAACCCTCGCCCTGACCACTATCGACGAAAGCCTCGATACAGGTCAACGCGACCCGCGGGGATGGCCAGGGCCGGAAAGAAGAAGGATTTAGGCTCGCGAGGTAGGTTCAGCAGGAGACTCCAGATAGCTCCAGGTCTTGTGCCGCCATCTAGCTGGAGCCTCTCCTCCTGTATCGACCCTGCAACTATTTGCGCGCAGAATTGGTCAGATGTCCAGCTCCCTGGCGCGATTTATCTCAAGCTCGCGCACAATGCCGTAAATCCTTCGGTCGACGACGGCTGAGCAGCGCAGAGGTGCAGCTACACCTGGATATCCGTAGCTACTCCTGGATATCCGTCTGCTTCTCGGCAGCGTCGGCTGGTCGATCAGCCGCACTTGCGGACTGCCCAATGAGGAAGAGCACCATTAGCGCGACGAACGCTCCGATGATCGCTGGCGCCCTCGGCGCACTTCACCACAGGGGCTCGGCCTGCACACGGCGGACCGTGACCGCATCGCCGCAGAGCTGGGCGGCGGCAAGGCCGCCGTCGGTGTCCCGTGTTCTAGGACCTGATCCCCTCTACAGGGCGGCCGTCCTCGAGATAGCGCACCTGGTTGGACTCACAGGCGGCGCGGACCCGACGTCGGACCGGCCCGCTGAGCAGAGGCAGCGCTGTCTCGAGCGGCAGGACCCGGCTCTCGGCGATCTCCGCTGGCTGGATGACCACCGTGTCCAAGACGGCGTCGTCGAAGACACCGCAGTCGAAAAGGATGCGCATACCACCTGGACGGCCAGGCCTGGGGCGCAAGAAGTCCAAGCACACGAGCCGGCCGGCCGTGACGTCGAGGCCGCACTCCTCTTTGGTCTCGCGGCGACAAGCCTCCCAGGGGGACTCGCCAATCTCGACAACACCGCCCGGGACCGTCCAACCGCCCTTGTACGTCGGCTTCAGGATGAGCAATCGGCCATTCCGGCCACGTACCAGAGCTCCGGCGGAGGCTGGGATGGTCGGGACTACGACCGGCAGCTCGGGTCGTCCACCGGCGTTGACGTCGCGCATGGAGATCATGCTAGGCGCCTCTGCGGCGTTGAGCGGCGGGGTGGCCGCCCGATGCGCAAGCCCTGCATTCAGCCGTCACCAGTGCCGAACCGTCCTTGCCCGATGCGCCCACCAGAGCGGCGAGATTCTCCCCCGCCACCACAGCACAGGGCCAGATGAGACGGGCGCTCCCCGGCTCACTTCTCGTGTGGCTCACTTCCTCCAGAATCGCACTCATGTTCTAATCAGATATGGACCTCAGCGACGATGACTTGGAGCAGATCGCCGGAGCAGATCGCCGGGAGGTAGATCCTCCGATCCAGGTGGAGACGGCCATGTCGTCTAGGGCTGGGCAGCTCGATTGGTGGGTCAAGGAGCGTCAGCAGTGGCTCGGCCGGGTACGCGGTGCAGACGGCCGGCAGCGGTGGATCAGAGCTGTTGATCTTCGTCCCGCGAGCGGATCCCAGCCATAACTTGTCGTTGTCATTCGTCGCCGGCGGCAGACCCGTCATGACCGGCGCGGGTTAGCCTGAGCCGAGATTCGGGACTAAAGTCCCAATGAAATCGGGACCTAGTGTCCCCCGCCAGGAATTCGTTATAGATATCGGGCCAGTCGTTCGAGGATTTCTTCGGCGGTCTTGGTCCAGACGAAGGGTTTCGGGTCGGCGTTCCAGTGTTCGATCCAGGAGCGAATGTCGCGTTCGAGGGTGGTCACGTTGTCGTGCACGCCGCGGCGGAGTTGGCGGTCGGTGAGCAGTCCGAACCAGCGTTCGACCTGGTTCAGCCACGATGAGCTGGTCGGGGTGAAGTGCAGATGGAACCGGGGGTGGGCGGCCAGCCAGGCGCCGATCGCAGGGGTCTTGTGGGTGGCGAGGTTGTCGCAGATCAGGTGGACGTCGAAGTCGACTGGCACAGTCTGGTCGATCTGGTTGAGGAATTTCTTGAACTCCAGGGCGCGGTGTCGCCGTTGGATTGAGTGGATCACCAAGCCGGTGGCCACGTCGAGGGCGGCGAACAAGTCGGTGGTGCCGGCCCGGGCGTAGTCGAAGCTGCGGCGTTCAGCGACCCCAGGCATCATCGGCAGCAACGGCGCTGAACGGTTCAGCGCCTGGATCCCGGATTTCTCGTCCACACAAAGAACCACGGCCCGCTCGGGCGGGTTCAGATAAAGCCCGACGACGTCGCGGACCTTCTCGATGAACAGCGGATCATTGCTGAGTTTGAAGGTGTCGACCAAGTGAGGCTTCAACCCGAACGCCCGCCAGATCCGTCCGACCGTCGAGGCGGATAGGCCCGATTCGGCCGCCATCGACGACCGCGACCAGTGCGTCGCATCCCGCGGCGTCCGCTCAAGGGTTTCCACCACGACCTGCTCGATCACATCGTCCCTGACCGAGCGGGGACCGCCTGGACGCGGCTCATCGGTCAATCCGTCCAACCGTTTCTCCACGAACCGGCGCCGCCATTTGCCCACCGTCGCGGTCGAGCACCCCAGCTGGGCCGCCACGGTCTGGTTGTCCGAACCGTCGGCACACCTCAAGATGATCTTGGACCGCAAAGCCAACGACTGCGCCGACTTCGACTGCCGCGACCACCCCAGCAGTTGCTCGCGTTCCGCCTCTGTCAAGGTCAGGTCGGCCTTCGGGCGTCCCGTTCGTGGCATGCCCCATTCTACAACTTATCCAGCGAATTCCTGACGCGACACACTAGTGGTGCGCTAACGAAGTTTGTTTACGGTTGATTTTGGCGAGGACTCGTCGGGTGTCTTGGTCCAGATGAAGGGGTGCTTGCGGCTGTTCCAGCCGTCGATGAAGGCCCGGATCTTGATCATCAGGTCGCGGACGGAGGGAAAGACGCCGCGGCGGATGGCTTGGCGTTCGATGATGCCGAACCAGACCTCGACCAGGTTCAGCCAGGAGGCCGACGTCGGGGTGAAGTGCACCTGGATGCGTGGGTTCGCCCTCAGCCAGGCCTTCACCTTCGGCCGTGTTGTGGGCTGCGTAGTTGTCCATCACCAAGTGCAGTTGCTGGTCGGGGTAGGCGCGGGCCACATGCTTGAGGAAGGCGAGGAACTCCTGGTGTCGGTGCCGGTTCTTGCACAGCCCGGTGACCGTCCGGTCGCGATCTCCAGCGCGGCGAACAAGGTGGTCGTGCCGTGCCGGACGTAGTCGTGGGTGCGTTGCTCGGCGTGCCCGGGCTGCATCGGCAGCACCTTCTGGGTCCGGTTCAACGCCTGGATCTGGGACTTCTCATCCACGCACAGCACGACCGCGTTCCCCGGCGGCGCCAGGTACAGCCCGATCACGTCGGCGACCTTGGCCTCCAGCTCCGGGTCGGTGGAGAACTTGAACGTCTCGGCCTTCCACGGCTTGACCCCGAACCGCTTCCACGCCTTGGTGATCGTGACATGGTTGACCTTCAGATCCGCGGCCAGCAGCCGGCGACGACCAGTGCGTGACCCCCAGCCTGGCCGGCGGCGGCGTCAGCGTCGCGGCTACGATCCACGCGGATCCACCATCTCGGGCCGGCCCGGCCGTTCCTCATCAGCCAGCCCGTTCACCCCTGCCTCCACATAGCGGGCCCGCCACCGGTTCACCGTCGGCCGCGACACCCCGACCCGCTCGGCGATCTCGGCATTCCGGACCCCCTCAGAAGCCAGCAGCACGATCCGCGCCCGCTGCGCCAAGGCCGCCCGCACCGACCCGGACCGCACCACACCGGTCAACCGTTCATGATCACCAACCCGCAATAGCAGCGCCGGAGCACCAGGATGAGGCATACCCCATCATCCCACCCAAACGTAACACTATTTAGGCAACACGCCACTAGACATCGGGGTGAAGCAGGCCCCGGAACTTGACAGCCGTCCTTTGATTGCCGCAATCGGCGCACGCGGTGACGCTGCGTTGAGTAGCCGTCGACCGAGATGCTCGTGAGTTACGTGGCCCCCGCGAGTGGGGCAGGCTTCTTGTCCCCTGCCCAGAACGCTGACGCTTCGCCACTTCTGGTCTGTCGCCGATGTCAGTCAGGTTTCCCGAACGATTCAGCCTGCTCCGAGGCGTCAGTCGAGGCAGCCGGCTCAACGCCGTCTGTTGTCGCGGCCCAGCTGGCCAGCAGGCGCAGGGCATCCTGCGAGGGCGACCCGGGCTCGGCGGTGTAGACGAGGAGGCTCTGGCTGGGATCGGCAGCCAACGGGAAGGACTCGAACGACAAGTCGAGGTCGCCCACGACCGGGTGATGGATGAGCTTGACGCCGGTGGTGTGGATCTGGACGTCATGGGCGGCCCACCGGCCGCGGAACTCGTCGCTGCGGGTGGACAGCTCCCCAATCAGGTCGGAAAGTCGCCGGTCATAGGGATGGCGGCCGGCCTCGGCGTGCAACAGCGCGACAGTGTCGTTGACGACCCTGTTCCAGTCGCGGAAGAACTCGGCCGCGTGCGCGTCGAGGAACACGAACCTGGCGCTGTTGGCCGGCCTGACCGGGTCGGCGTAGATCGGCGAGAACAGCGCGAAGCCAAGCTGATTGGCGGCCAGGATGTCAAGACGTCCATTGAGCATGAACGCGGGGGTGCCGATCATCGAGTCGAGGACGCGCTGCACCGTGGACCGGACCCGCTTCGGGACCGGCCGCCGAGGTGCGCGCGCCGTGCCGGCGGCACGGATCAGGTCGAGAAGATGGGTCCGCTCGGCCTCATCGAGCTGCAGGGCGCGAGCAATGCCGTCGATGACGCTCTCCGAGACTCCGGTGGCGTGCCCACGCTCAAGCCTGGTGTAGTACTGGCTCGAGATCCCCGCCAGAAGGGCGACCTCGTCGCGGCGTAGCCCCGAGACCCGTCGGCGGTTTCCGCCGTACACCGGGAGCCCGGCCTGTACGGGGGTGATCTTGGCCCGGCGGGTGCTCAGGAACTCCCGGATCTCCTCGCGGACGTCGCCCCGGACGTCGTGGCTGTCTGCCATGCCTTTCACCCTACGGGCGCTCCGTCGGGGTTGAGGGTCCCTGTCAGTAACCCCATCATCAGGGACTCCCGCTCAAGCCCCACGCGTGGTTCTGTAGCCATTGCAGCACCGCTGAGGCGGTGAGTCGCACAGAGATCTACAAGATCGAGACGAAGGAAGTCCACCCAGCATGACTGAGAAGCAGGTCTGGCTCGTCACCGGCGCCGGCCGGGGAATGGGCGTCGACATCGCCAAAGCCGCCCGTGCCGCCGGTCACGCCGTCGTCGCCACAGGCCGCAACCCCGAGAAGGTCAGCTCCGTGCTCGGAGCACACGCCGACCTCCTCGTGGTGGCTCTTGACGTCACCGACCCCGCGAGCGCTGGGGCCGCCGTTCAGGCGGGCGTGGACCGGTTCGGCAGGATCGACGTGCTAGTCAACAACGCCGGGAACTTCAACGCCGGGTTCTTCGAGGAGCTCACCCCGGAGGAATTCCGGGCACAGATCGAGACCACCCTGTTCGGCCCGGTCAACGTCACCCGCGCGACCCTTCCGATCATGCGCGTCAAGCGCTCCGGCCTGATCGTCACGATCTCCTCAACCGCCGGCATCGAAGGCGGGGAGTTCCTGACCGCGTACGCCGCCTCGAAGTTCGGGGTGGAGGGCTGGATGGAATCACTGTCCCCTGAGGTCGCGCCGTTCGGGATCCGCACGATGCTCGTCGAGCCCGGCTTCTTCCGCACCGAGCTGTTGACGCCCGAGTCGACGAACTACGCCGAGACCTCGATCAAGGACTACACCCAGCGCACCGAGCAGACCGTCTCTGCCTGGAAGAGCATGAACGGCCAGCAGGGCGGCGACCCCGCCAAGCTCGCCGACGCGCTGGTACACCTCGCCGCCCAGGACGAGCCGCCGCTGCGCTTCCCCGCCGGCGCCGATGCGGTCAACACTTTCGAGAACAGGGCCAAGCTGCTCCTCGCCCAGGCCGACGCCTACCGCGACCTGTCGAGCAACCTCGCCCACGACGACGTCTGAACCAGCGAGGGACCTGAACGCAGCTACGGAAATGAATCCGATCTATGAATTCCAAGGCCAAGTCGCCCTTGTCACTGGAGCCAGCTCCGGCATCGGGCTTGCGACCAAGGCTTTCGCTGAGGCGGGCGCCGTGGTCGTGCTCGCCGACATCAACGAGGACGCGCTCCGCACTGCGACCGACGAGCTCACTTCGGCCGGTCACCAGGCGATCGGCGTCACCTGCGATGTGGCGGACGAGGCGCAGGCCGCCGCCATGGTCGAGCACACCGTTGCTACCTACGGTCGATTGGACATGGCCTTTAACAACGCCGGCATCGTTGGCTTCACGAGCGACCTAGCCGATGAGTCGGCGGAGAGCTTCGACAAGGTGACCGCCATCAATCTGCGCGGTATCTGGACCTGCATGAAGCATGAACTCCGCCAGATGCGCACGCAGGGCAGCGGCGCGATCGTCAATTGTTCGTCGCTTGGCGGCCTTGTCGGGCAGGCAGGCCGGGCCTCGTATCACGCCACGAAGCACGGTGTGATCGGCCTGACCAAAAGCGCCGCGATGGAATATGCGCCCCGTGGCATTCGGATCAATGCAGTGTGCCCCGGCGTGATCGATACACCCATGTCCGCGCATGGGCGAGGACCAGGCCGAAGCGATGAAGGAGATCATGCGCGATCAACCGATCGGTCGAAAGGGCCGCCCCGACGAGATCGCCGCGGCGGCTCTCTGGCTGTGCGGCCCCGCCGCGAGCTTCGTGCTCGGCGTGGCTCTGCCAGTCGACGTCGGCTTCACTGCACACTGACGCTCCGCCGGCGGCCTCGCGGGTGCGCTTCGCGCGGCGAGTAGGAAGGGGACCGAACTGTTCGCCGAGACCTACGAACCGGTCGTCGCAGCACTTGGCCGACTGCTGGTCGCAGCCGAAGCCGCGGGCAAGGTACGCACCGGACTGAACCCGGACGAGGTGATACTCGCGCTGGCCGGACTCTGGGAACTCGACCCCGCCGGGGGACTGGCAAACGCAGGCCCAGCAGCTGTACCAACTCGTCTTCGCCGGTCTACGGCCCGACTGAACCGGGTTGACCCCTCCGGGGCCCGTCGGGCACGGCCACTGGTGCGGACCCAGCGGGGTGGACACGGTGGCGGGCAGGGCTGCACCCTCCCGCCAACCCCTCGAAGGATCCGGTTAGAACATGCCGTTGTCGTTGGCGGATGTCTGGGGAATGTCCTGGATGACGTCCCAGTGCTCGACCACTTTGCCGTTTTCGAGGCGGAAGTAGTCCGCCAGCGCCCGTCCGGGGTTGTCGGGGTTGCCGGGTTCGAGGTCCAGGTGGGCATGCGTGACCACCAGGTCGCCCTCGGCGATCACCCGCTTGATGTCCAGCGTCAGGTTCGGGTACTCCCCGCGCAGCCAGTGGACGAAGCCAGTGAACGCCTCGGGCCCGTCCTGGGCCTCGGGGTTGTGCTGGATATAGCGGGGGCCGAAGTGATCCGCGATCGCCTTCTCGGGGTTTCCATTGAACGCCGTCTGGTAGTAGTCGACGACAACCTGCTTGTTGTGCTCAAGGTCGGACATTGTTTCTCCCTTTTCGAGGTGGACATTCGTCGTCAACCCAAAGGCGACCTTGCACCATTCCCATTCGCAGGTACGCACTCCTACGGACGTGAAGGAAAGTATGGCTACCGGCAGCGGCGCCGCCCGGGATCTCGCACCTGATGTCTTCGATCCACGGTGGCCCAGCCGGACGCTGCTCGATCACGTCACCAGCCGCTGGGGGATGCTGATCCTCATTGCGCTCTCGGACGGGACCATGCGCTGGAGTGAGATCCGCCGCTTGGTGAAGGGCATCACCTGGCTGGGATCCTCATCCGGTCGATGGCTGCGTGTGGGTCTTGATGTGTTCATAGATCACCGAGGTCCGGACATCGGCAATGTCGGTTCTTGCGGTCAGCTTGTCGATGACGAACTCGTAGAGGCTGTTGTTGTCTGGTACCGCGACGTGCACGAGGAAGTCCTCGGTACCCGCAGTTACGAACACGCCAACGGTTTCCGGCAGCTGCCTGGCCCAGTCTCGGAAGGCCTCGATGTTGCGCCGGGTCGGGGGTCGGACTCGTACGGCGATGAGTGCCTGAACTGGTCGGCCGATCGCGGAGAGGTCCACGTCGAGCAGCGCGCCCTTGATCACCCCTCGCCGGCGAAGAGCACGCGTGCGTTCAAGAGCCGTGGATGGGGAGACGCCTACGGCGCTAGCGATGTCACGGTTGGTTCGCCGCGCATCGCGTTGCAGTTCACGCACAATCGCCGCATCAAGTTCGTCCAAACCATCCATTCGGCCACTGTAGCCGAACTATGTTCGCCGAAGTTCTCTCTCGCCCGAGGTACTGGATAGAGTTCTAGCCTGTTCCCGTCCTTCCGTCAGAGATTTGGATGTCGCCTTGAACAACCAACCCAGCCGCATCGGCTTCCACCCCGAAGACATCCTGATCGACGAACCCACCCGAAACGCACCGCTCAAATGGGTCGTCATCGTCGACCAGGGCCTCCCAGCCGGCCGCGCAATGAACGCTGCGGTCTGCGTAGCGGCGGCCACCTCAGCAGCGGTCACTGGACTGCTTGGACCAGACGCGCTGGACCGAGATCACTCCATCCATGCCGGCCTGCCGTGGGCAGGTTGCACCATTCTGATGGCGACCAGCGAGAAGATCTCAGCCATCCGAGCCAAGGCAGCAGCTGCAGACGACACCTTCATCGCTGACATGCCGGCACAGGCTCAGGAGACTCGCGTCTACGCCGAGTACCTGGCCAACATGTCCACCGCGGAGACCATCGACTACCACGCCATCAGCCTGGTCGGACCGCGCAACCGGGTCAGCAAGCTCGTACACAGCCTTCCCCTGCTGCCTTGAACCGAGCACATCCGGGTCCTGCCGCGAGCAGAAGCTCACAGAGCACGCATCAACGATTGCCAATCGGACCAGTAGCCGGCAAAAGCTCACTCGCCGCGGTCCGGCGTTCCCCTCTGCCCACGGCAGCAAGGTCAGCAGGCGGGGTCCGCCGCAGGGTGCGGCGTCCGCGAATCGCTGCGAGAGAGGTTGCGAACCGACCGTGCAGTTTGACGGCTATCTCCGTAGCTTCCGGGGAGGGGGGGCGATCGGGGCAATGGCGGTGTGAGTTCTGGTGACGACCTTGGCGTCGTGAGCGCGCGCGCAGCGCGGTGACCTCGCTGCCTGGGGCGATCAGCGCCGACTGCGCCTGGGTCGACATGATCACCCGTTCGGCCACGGGGCGGCGCTCGGCCTCGTACGAGTCCAACAGCCCGTCAGGGGCCCAGCCGTGCAGCTGCGCGGCCAGCTTCCAGCCGACGTTGACCGCGTGCTGCAGGCCCAGGTTCAGTCCGGGGCCCGCCGATCGCGGAGTACACGTGGGCGGCGTCGCCGAGCAGCAGTCGCTCCGAGGTGTACAGCTCGGCGCCGGCCACGGTGTAGACCGACGACCCATCCTTCCGACGGAGGGCGTCGGGTTCTTCGATGCCGTCGGACGGTGCGGCGAGGGCGATCGACCGTTGCTGGAGGACCTCGTCGACGAGCAGATCCGTTAGGGCGCTGGCGCGCTCGATCGGCAGGTCGACGGTGCGGACGTGGCGTTGGGCTTCGGCCCGGAGGCCGCTTGCCGCGGCAGCGGGCGCCAGCTCCACGGTGCGGCGGCGCTCGACCAGCCGGATCAGGAGCACTTAGAGCCAGACTGCGAAGGCGACCACCGCCAGTCCGCGACCAACCCCGCGGCCAGTTGCCCAGCGGATCGGTCAGCGCCCGTACGACCGCCCGGACCAGTCCCGCCCCTAGCAGCACGGCGAGCGCGAGCACGACCAGGAATACGACCCGGACGGGACCAGGCGCAGCCAGCGCGGGGCCGCCGGGGGATGGGTCGGCAACGTCGGGGGAGGCGAGGCGGCCGGGCCCGACCAGCAGCTGCGGCAGAGGTCCATTGACGCTCCGGGCGCGGGTCGGAGCGGCTGCCGGACTGGAACTCATGACCGGTGTGCCTCTCGGACCGGCTGGTCGACCTCGTCGGCGTGGCGCAAGGCGGGCTCTTGCTCCATGCTGCCCGCCGGCTGGCTGCGGAGGCGGTGTAGGACGCGAAGGTTCAGGATCAGCGGCACACCGGCGCCGAGGACGATTCCGAGGCTGAGGGAGAGAGCGCGGACCCCAGAGGTAGCAACAGTGTCGAAGTAGCCGATGTTGTACAGGACCACCGCTGGAGCGATCGTGGTGACAACCAGCAGGGCGGAGCTCATCGTCCGCAGGGTGTCGGAGGCGCCTGTGGCGGCCGCCAGCAGGGCGGCGACGCCGAGGCCGCCTGCGACGGCGCCGAGCAGGCCGATCGACACCCGCACCGGAATGCGATAAGAGTCCGGGCCGAAGAGTGCCGTTGGCGCCGCGAAGCACAGCACCCCCAGCGCGACCACGACGGCTCCTAACAGCCCGACTACGGCGCGGGACCAGCGGGGCGGGGTCATCTCGTTCTCGGTAGCACGAAATCGAAGGTGACCTCGGCTGAGCCGCCGGGTCCCGAGCGCATGGCGGTGAGGAGGCTGCGGTCGATGTTGACGTTCCGGGCGTACCCGTTCGGGTCGTTGTCGAAGAACAGCTGGGTAGTCAGCAGCCGGGTCGGTGGGCCCTGCACCTTGACGTGGATGTGAGGGAACCGCCACAAGCCGGCGAAGGTGTACGGAACCGGCACCACCGTCCGCAGCTCGTAGGACCCGTCCGGTCGGGTGTACTGGTGGCCGCGGTAGCTGTAGCCCACATTGTCGTAGGCGCCGTCCTCGTTGGCCTGCCAGAAGTCCAGCACCGCGCCCGCGAGGCCGACCCCCGCGGTATCGAGGACCCGGCCGCGCAGCAGAAGGTCCCGGCCGTGGTGTCCGGGAACCCGAAAGTCGGTCTTCTCGGGAGTGTTGGGTGCGTAAAACGGTCCCTCTTCGTACTCGTTGGTCTCGTCGTCGTCGCCCGAGGTCGGGGTCGCCGACAGCGGCCCGGGCTGTGCGGTGGCGCTGTCCGCAAGCGGGTAGACCAGCGGGTGCGGGAACACGAACTTCGACCCGAAGACGCCGAACCCAACGGCGAACAGCCCGAGCGCGCCACCGCCCGCGACCAGGGCGTCGCGGCGGTTCAGCCGCCGTGGGTCGGGCGGATCGCCGGGGTCGATCGCTGGCTGCCGGGTTGTCGGATCGGTCATGGTGTCCTCTCTCGGATCAGGCGCCGCTGGGCGTCGTCCCAGACGGCTCGGGCCAGCTGGTCGTCGGCGACCAGCGGTGAGGCCTGGCCGGGGCGGCTCCCGCGGAAGTAGCGGCCTGCGATTTCGTCGCGGGTAGTGGCCACCTGGACCAGACGCCCTGCTGCGGTCTGCGGCGAGACGAGCAGCGGCCGGGCCAGCGCCGTGAACAGCCGTCCCCGCGGAGCCATCGACCGGAAGAAGCCGCTGGCCACCAGGCCGGGGTGCACGGCCGCCATCACCAAGCCGGGATGGTGACGGGCATGCTCACGGTGCAGCAGTAGAGCGGCCAGCTTGCCCCGCGCGTAGCGCCCCATGACGCCGGGTTCCGTGTCATCGAGCTCGGCGGACACCCCGTTAGCGGTTAGACGCGCCTTGCGGTGGGTCTCGGAGGTCGTGGTGACCACCCGCCCCCCACCCTGCTCCAGTGCCGGGGTGAGCAGGGTGATCAGCAGGAACGGGGCCAGGGCGTTGACCTGGTAGTTCGGCTCGTTGCCGTCCACGGTAGGACGGCTCAGCCGGCACCGCAGCCCCCGCGTTGTCGAGCAGGACGTCGATGCGGGGGTTCACTGCGAGCAGGTCCTCGGCCAGGCGCCGCACCGACGCCAGGCTGGTGAAGTCCGCAGTGACGCCCCGGACGCCTAACTCATCGGCGAGGCCGTGGGTCCGGGTTGGATCGCGACCCACCACAACGACCTCAGCCCCGCCCGAGCGCAGCTGCCGTGCAGCCGCGGCACCTGTGCCTGAACTGGCTCCCGTCACCACCACAACAGGATTCTTAACGCTCATATGGCCTCCATCTATGAGACAACTGTCTCATATGCTGGCTTGTGAGTCAACTGTCTCGTATCCTCTCGCTGTGGAGACGGACGATCCGCGCGCGGTTAGGAGCCGGGAGGCGATCCTCGCGGCCGCGCGCAGCCTGCTGGCGGAGGGTGGGCTGGCTGCGGTGACCCACCAGCGCGTGGCGGAACGTGCCGGAGTCGGCCGAGCCACGGTGTACCGGCACTGGGCCCAGCCCGACCATCTGGTCTATGACGCACTCACCGACGCGCCCTTCCCGTTCTTCGCCGAACTCGACGGGCCGCTGCGGCCCTGGTTACGCGAGGAACTACGCCGGATGGCCGACGAGATGACAATCCCTGGCGTCGCCCGGTTTGCCGCGAGCCTCGTCGAGAAGGCGCAGCACCACGACCGGACCGGGGGTCGTCGCGACGGCCTTCAGGACAAGCTAACGAGACGAGTCGCGCGAGCCTTCGCTGCCGCGGCCGCCCGCGGTGAGACCCAGCCCCTCGCCGATCCAACCGAAACGGTCGCCTGTCTCCTCGGTCCGCTCCACTACCGCATCCTCATCCAGGGCGCGCCCGTCACCGACGCGTTCCTCGACCGCCTGATCGCCGCCGCCGCTCCCGAGCCGGCTACCGCGACCACCTCATGACCCGTCGGGTCGGACCGCCGCTTGCGTCATCGGTGCCGAGGCTCGAGCCGCCGCCGATCGGGCTCTGCGCCAAATACGTGCGCAAAGTTGAGCGCAGCGACTGTCCAACTGGTCGGTGACAAGGTCTAATGTCGCGGCAGTGCCCTGCCCTCCGGAGGCGGGGGCGCACTGTTCGAGTCGTGATAAGGCGCTACACCAGCATCGGCGGGATAATCTGCTGGCCGTCGACATCGCTCCCGGTCTGGCGACAGCAAGCGCCAGCAGCGAGGAAGGGAGGCTCCCAAGTCTGCAGGACGGACTGAGTAACCAACTGAGGTACGACGGCTACCTAACTCAGCAATCAGGGATGGACGCACGCGGACGGCTTCGTCGCTCAACCAGCCCTGCTCGACGTGTACTAAAACTCCTTCGGGACGAAGAGGTCGCAGCTTCAAATCCTGTCACCCCGACCAGCAAATCAGCGACAGATATAGATGCTGGAGATTGGCCCCGATCCGCAAGTACAGCAGCAAAGTACTTCAACACCTCAGCGCAAGATCTCTCCAAGTCGCCGCAACACCTCGCGGGTTGCGGCCGCGCTGGCAATTTGCGTAGATCTCAGTCGTTGACCGCCTGGTCGGCGTGCCGAACGATTCGCATGATCACGCGCGGATGCACATCTAGCCAGGAAGGGTCTTCCACCGGTTGAATTTCGTCGGCACCTCCGAAGAGCGAAACCAGCTGGCAGCTGCCTCATTGGGCAGTGGAAGGGTGGGCAGGCGTGGGCGGTGAGCTTTACATCAACGGCAAGGTCTTCACCGGCGAAGGCGAGACTCACTTCGCTTCGGCCTTTCGAATAACCGACGGCGCGTTCTCCTGGGTCGGCGATTCCTCCGACGTGGCTGGGGGGGACGCGGTCGATCTTCGAGGCCGGACGGTGCTGCCGGGATTCCTCGACGTGCACACCCATCCGGCCTTCATGTCGATGTTGATTGACGCGGTCGCGTGTCTGCCGCCGGCGGTCAACAACATCCCAGAGCTCATCGCTGCGCTCCAGACCCACAAGGACTTTGGTGCCGGCGCGGAGCTATGGATCGAGGGTTGGGGCTACGACGAATCCAAACTGGCGGAGCGTCGGAAACCAACGGCGCAGGATCTTGATCAGGTCTCGACCGCTCAGCCGGTGTTCCTACACCGCTCCGATGGGCACTCTGCGGTCTGCAACACTCGAGCACTGCAAGCTGCGGGGATCGGCCGAGATACGCCCGACCCGCCAGGCGCCCGATTCCAGCGTGAGAGCAACGGTCAACCAAACGGGATACTGACCGAGGTTGCGGCAACCCAGATGGTCTATGGCGCCAAGCCGACGCCAACCTACGCCGAGCAGGTCGACCGACTGGCCCGGCTCAACGATCACTTCGCCGAGCGGGGAATCGTTGCGATCTGCGATCTGCTTGCCACCCTCACGCCGTACCCGCCGCTGAAAATGTTCCGCGACGCCGCCGAGCATGGCCTCCGAACCCAAGCTGCGCTCTACTACGGATGGTCCGACATAGTGGAAGATCCGATTCCCGATCTCACCGAATCCGAGCGGACTGGGCGGGTCAAGTTCGCCGGACTCAAACTGTTTGTTGATGGCGTCATGTCCAATCGGACCGCCTGGATTGACAACACGTACCCCAACTCGAAGCAACACGGCATCCGCATAGCCTCCGATGATCAATTGCGATCGGCAGCAGCATGGGCGAGACGCAACAAGGTACAGGTGGCGATCCATGCCATGGGAGATCGGGCCCTGCAGCACATCATCGACCTGTTTGCCGAGGAGGAGCCGTGGATGAGAGACCTCCCGTCGATTCGGCTGGAACACGCCACGCTGCTCTCGCCCATCCAGATCAAGCAGATCAATAAGGCGCGGATGCGCTTCGGCGTCGTCAGCCACACGATCTTCTTCTTCGCCGAATACGACAACTACCTCAACAACCTCTCCCCCGCCCAGTTCGAGCGCGCCTACCCGATTCGCACGTTCAACGACAACCTGACCTATTTCGCCTTGTCATCAGACCGACCCGCAACAACCTGGGCCGACGCCGACAACGTCTTCACCTCCATCAAGGCGGCAGTCCTCCGCAAGGCCTACAACGGTGCCGACATCGGCCAAGCGGAGGCGATCACCGTGCCGCAGGCGATCTTGCTCTACACCGGCCGAGCCCGGGCGTTGGCGCCGTTGGTTGGCGTGGGTCTGATTTCTCCCGGTCACGAGGGCAGCTTCATCGTGCTGGATCGCGACATTTTCACGACCCCGGCAGAGGAGATCGACGAGGTCCAGGTGAGCGAGACCTACATCCAGGGCGATCGTGTGTATGAGCGTGGATCATCCAACAAGCATTTCTGCTGCTAGCTCAACCACAAGCCGACCACACCCTCTCCGGCAGTGCAAAGCGGTCCAGCAATGGCCCTCGCTTCTTCTCTAGCGCGCTGCCGGGCGCATGGAGCGGTTGTGTCTTGCGGCGAGGAGATGCAGGCCAGTCTTAAGCAGAACCACCGCCCCGCCGCAGTTTCGCCGCGTCGCGTTGTTCAGGCTTTCGGATGCAAAGTGGTGTCACTGCGCCTAGGCGACTGAGAGCGCGGGTCTCATGCAGGCCAACGGCGCCCAGCTGCGCGAGCTCGCCACCCTCTACGACGCCGGCCACCTCCACCCAATCATCGACAAGACGTTCCCATTTGACCAAACCCTCCAGGCGCTGACGTACGCCGAGCAGGGCCGCGCCAACGGCAAGGTCGTCATCACACTCGTCATCACACTCGACTGACCTGTGAACGCCGCCCGCCGCTTGTCACGTCGAACGTAGCTGAAGATCGTGCCGCCATTGGCGGGGCGGCTGCAGCCTCATGCCGTAAGCGTCAGGGAGTTGGCCGGTGGCCATCTTGATCAACTGCTCGCGCCATCCCCGGGCCCTTACTTTGCTCGCTGGGATCTCGCTTCCTAGACAGTGGGATTCAGGCCCGTCGGGGAGTTGCCGCTCCTGGCGGCCCGGTGACTTGTGTTAGATCTTGGTTCAGACTTTTGATTCGCTTAGTTCAGCTATGCGTTCGACCACCATTCTGACCACCATTAGGGTTTGTCCGCTGGAATGCGCCAAAGTCCAGAATCCTTATCTGCAATGGAAATCGGACGTGCGCGGACGGGCGCGGACACGCTGCCGATGCCTTACAAGCAAGGGGTCGCAGGTTCGAGTCCTGTTGCTCCCACGATTGTGAGCCTCGAAAACGGCAAGGTCGCCGAGCACTGGGAGGTCATCCAGGACATTCCCCAGACATCCGCCAACGACAACGGCACGTTCTAACCGGATCCATCGATGTGGTGGGCGGGCAGCGCGCAGCCCTGCCCGCCCACCGTGCCCACCCCACCATGTCCACCCCGCCGGTCCGCACCAGTGGCGGTGCCCGACGGGCCCCGGAGGGGTCAGTACGACGCGACCACGCACTTCAACGGCCAGAGCACGATCACGCTAGACGGTGACCGCGCGACCGGTGAGAGCCACACGATCGCCCATCACCTGTTCTCGACCGACGGCGAGCGCAAGATCATGGTCGCGGCGCTCCGCTACCTCGACACCTTCACCAAAGTGGACGGAACGTGGCTGTTCGCCGAGCGCCAACTCATCCTCGACTGGAGCGAGACACGCCCATCCCAGCCATGAACCAACAAATGCCACGCTCGGCGCGTTCGGGCGAGTATGCGCACGCCGTCACCGGAACGCCGGGCGGGCCACGATGCTGCGAGAGTCACGCCATCGCGGCCCTCCTGATCCCGCGCATTGTTGAATGCATGTCTTTGGCAACGGGGTGGTGGTTATGGGCAAGCATGAACGCGCCGATGAGTGCATCACCGACCGACCGCGCGGAATGATCTCCCGGAACCGGAGGCATGCCTGGATCTGTGGGTCACGCTGGCGCCCGCTCGTAGTGATTCAGGAGTGCTATTGCCGCACCGTGGAGGCCGGCGTCGCCGCGGAGCCCGGCTTCGACCAGCCTGGGTAGCCGGATGGAGTCCTGGGCGAGGGACTCTCCAATTGTGGCCCGGAGTGGGCCCCAGAAGATGTCGCCGGCGAGGGTGACGCCGCCGCCGAGGGCGACGGTTTCAGGGTCTACGAGTCTGGTGAGATTGGCGAGTTGGATGCCGAGGGTGGCGGCGGCCGTGGTGAAGATGCTGCGGGCAACCTGGTCTCCCGCGGCAGCCGCCGCGGCGACGGTCCCCGCAGTGATGTCGGTACGGCCGATGGCGGCCAAGCTGGTTGGTGTGCCGGCCGCGATGAGGGCGCGGGCGCGGGCAGCGATGGCGGTGCCGGAGCTGATCTGTTCGAGTTGGGCGGTGCTGCCGTCGGCGCTGGGGATCCGGGTGCGTCCAAGCTCGCCGGCGTAACTGGCGCGGCCGGTGACGAGTTGGCCATTGCTGATGATGCCGCAGCCCATCCCGGTACTGACGGTGACGTAGCAAAAGTCTCGGGTTCCGCGGCCGGCGCCTAGCTGCCATTCGGCGATGGTGGCAGCGTTGGCGTCGTTGTGGACGTGGACGGGCAGCTGCAGGGCGTCGTGGAGGCGCGAGCCGAGGGGAACGTTGTCGAAGCCGGGCAGGGTGGGCGCGCTGTGGATGATGCCGGTGTGGGGGTCGACGGGTCCGAGGGCGCTGACGCCGACGGCCACCACCGTGGCCCGCTGTTGCGCAGTGGCTTCGCGGATCTGGTCGAGGACGGCGGCGATGACCTCATCGGGGCCTCCGGTCCGGGGGGTGGCGACGGCGCGGCGGGTCAGCATCTGCCCGGTGGGGTCGAAGATGGCGGTGCGGGTTTGGGTGCCGCCGAGGTCGACGACGACATAGATGTGACCAGGCTGGGGTCTGAGACGGGCGCTCCCGAGGGCGGTCGACACGGTCACATTGTGCTCACAGTTGGCGGAGGAAGTTGTGCAGTGCGGTTTGGATGTCGGCGGCGAAGCGTGCAGCGTCGGCGTCTTTGCTGGGGACGGTGCGCAGGGTGGCCCCGGGGATCGTGTCGGTGTGGGCTTGCGCGATCTCGTACGGGTGGAAAGGATCGTCGTGGTGTCCGATGACAAGCGTGGGGATGTCGACGGCCCGCCAGGTGTCGGCCGAGTTCGTCGGACTGGAACCCGGGAAGGTGCGCAGGATGACCGAATTCTGGGCTGCACGTGGGCGAGGGAGCTGGCCGAGGAGGGATGCCGCGGCCGCGGGCGAACTGTTGCGAACGGTCCGATAGGTGCGGGTTTGCGGGTAGCGCCTTGCGGCGTCCTCGGCGGGATAACGGTCGAGGAGGTCGGCGATCTCGGTGTAGGCGTTGCGGTTGAAGTCCGCCTGGGGCCGGTCGAGCCAGGCCGGCCGGCACAGCACGAGTGCGGCGACCCGGTCCGGGTAGCGGACGGCCAGGTTCAGCGCGGTCCCCGCGCCGAGGGAGATGCCGCCGATGATGAACCGGACAAGGCCGAGGTGGTCGGCGAGGGCGATCACGTCGTCGGCGAAGACTTCGAAGCTGGCCGTGGCCGCATCGATGTCGGTGCTAGGTCTGTGGCCGCGCGCGTTCAGACTGATCACCGGGGTGGGCGGTGCGTCTCCGATGTAGCCCAGGGCCTGGTTCGCGTCGCCACCCATGCCGTGCTGGAAGATGAACGGCATGGTGCTAGGACCGGTGGCACCGATGGTTTGGTTACCAATGGTCTGGTAGACGAGGCTTGCGCCGCCGGCCTGAAGCCGTCCGATCGCGGGCGGCGCGCTCATGATGTTCCGGTCGATGCGAGCGCGGCACTGAGGGTGGCTACGGCGAGCGGGACGCTGGTTTCGGGGAGCCCATGGGTGACCAGGGTGCCGTCGAACCCGGCGTTGTGCAGGGTCTGCACGATCAGCGGCCAGGGCAGCATTCCGGCGCCTGGGGCGGCTGGGGCTCGATCGGCGATGAGCTCCTTGGCGTGGGCGAGTGCAATGTGCGGGCCCAGGGTGGCGACGTCGCGGGTGATCGCGTCGGCGGCCCCGGCAGTGTCGTAGTCGTCGGGGTCGAGCAGGTTGGCGGCATCGTAGACGATCTTGAGGGCGGGGGAGGCGACTTGGTCGAGCATCATGATCGCCTGCTCCGCGGTGGCGACGACGTTGCTGTGTTCGGGTTCGACAGCGAGGGTGAGGCCGAAGTCCTCGGCGAGTGCGGCCAGGGCTTGCAGGGTGGTGCGGGAGTCGGCCCATGCGTGTGGATCAGTGTTGTCGGGGTGCCAGCGCCACATGTCGTCCGGGTCGCGGGAGCCGCTGCTGAGGGTGATGATCTCGATCTGCAGGTCGCGGGCGGCTGCGCACAGGTGCGGGAATCGGTCAAGGTGGGACTGCCGATGCGCCGGGTCGGGGTGGGCAGCATTGAAGGTGCCGGAGATCGCGGCCAGGGCGACGCCGGCGTGGCCGGCAGCGACCCGGATCTGGTGGATGACAGCGTCGGCCACAGGCGCGTCCGGGATGGTGGGCAGGCCGGCCACGGACAGGTTGAACTGGGCGGCTGGGATGCCGGCGTCGGCGACGGCCTGCAGGCAGCTGGCGACGTCGGGCCGGTCGTAGGTCTTGGCGAAGATGCCGAGTCGCATCAGGCGAGCCCTCCGGTCACGTCGTCGAGCCTGACCCAATCGCCGGTGGTCACCGACTGGGCGAGGGCCACCATGGCGCGCACGGAGGCGAGCCCGTCTTCGGCGGTAGCGCCTCGGGGGGTGGCGCCGGTGGTGGCGGCGTTGACTAGATCCTCGATCTGCAGGCGGAACACGTTGGCATCTTCGCCGATGGGCTGGTGGTATTGGTCGTCTTTGACGGAGAAGGCCTGCACCTCGGCGGCGCGGAGGTGCCAGGGGTTGAACAGCTTGCCGATGGCGCTGCCCTCGCTGCCGTAGACCTGGAAACCTTCCCACCAGTCCATCCGTACCGCGATGGTGAGGTCGAGTTGTCCGAGGCAGCCGTTGGCGTAGGCGACCTCGAGGAACCAGCAATAGGTGTCGGCCTTGGTCGACAGCCGCGCCCGGATGGCCTCTAGCTGGCCGCCGAGATAGCGGGCGGTGTCGAGCATGTGGCTGCCGTGGCCGAGGACGAGATAGCGCTGTCGGTCGGCCTTGGGTTTGCCGGGCGGTCGGCGGGCCGCAGCGCTGGACTCGATGATCGGCTGCAGGGTGTCGGTGATGCGGTAGCGGTAGGTGGAGTCGCAGTACCAGTGCTTGAGCCCGATCAGCTCGCCGATCTCGTCGCGGATGAAGTCGTGGGCGAACGCGACGCCGGGGTCGTAGCGCTTTTCGTGGCCGACCAGCACCACCCGATCGTTGATTCCTGCGGCGTTGAGCAGGGTCTCGGCGTCCTCGACTGTGGTGGCCATCGGCTTCTCGACCAGGACGTGCTTGCCGGCCTCGAGGGCCCGGATGGCCAGTGGGACGTGGAACTGGTCGGCGACGGCGACGATCACTGCGTCGACCTGGTCGTCGGCGAGCATTGCGTCGTAGTCGGCGAATGTGGTGGTCGGCTGGTGGACGGCGGCCATTCGCTCACGAAGGTCGTCGGCGGCGTCGCAGATCGCGTACAGCTGCGCGGTCTTGGCCTTGCGGACAGCGGGGAAGTGGGCCGCCTGCGCGATCTGGCCGGCGCCGAGGACGCCAACGTTGAAAGTGGTGGTGGACAAGTCGATCGCTCCTATTCGAGGTGGGTGCGGTGATGAGTGTTTGCGGTCGGAGGAGGTTCGTAGGTGGCAGCATTCAGTCAGCCCGAGTAGGCCTTGGCTCGGCGGCAGGTTGGCTCCCGCCCGAGGGGACGGGGGTCAACCTATCGACCGCTGTGAAGGTACCTACTGAGTGAGCGATTCGAGCTTGCTCTGCAGGCCGTTGAGCGCGTCCTGAGCACTGACCTCACCCTGCAGGGCGCTATAGGCGGCGTCCTGCATGGCCTGAGTCGCGTCACCGTACTTGACGAGTTTCGGGCGCGGCTTTGCCGTCTCGATTGACTTCAGCAGGATCGGAAAGTGCGGGAACTTCTTGAGGATTTCCGGGTCGGAGTACAGGTCGCGGTTGACATGTGCTTGGGAGGTGGCGAGCGTATCGGCCTTGGCAACCTCCTCCGACGACATGAACGTGATGAAGTCAGCGGCCGTCCCCTTGTTGGCGGCGTTGGCCCCGATCGCCAGGTTGTGGCCACCGAGGCTGGACACGCCCGGTCCGTTCAGACCCGGCAGCGGGGCAACGGCGAACTGTTGCTCCCACCACTAACACACCCAGCCAGGTCGTTTCAGACGAAGAGCGGCGCGAGTCCAAAGGCGGCCTGCAGCTCCCCCATCTGCTCATCGTTGGGCCGAGAAGTAAACCGTTCGGCTGCGTCGATCACCTTAGGTAGCAGGTGAATGTCGCCAACACTGTTGAGGAAGACCCCGTCAAGTCCCAGCACCCAGGCCACCGCGGTGTCAATCGCGTCTTGATCAGTGAGAGGCTCATACCAGGTGCTGGCCGTCGGCTGGTGATCACCCCACGGTCCGCGGGTGATGGCCTTGATCGTCTGGAGGGCCACGCCGCGCTCGGCACAGACGGCTGCGAGTTCGGAAAACTCGGCGATGTAGGCGGCGTTCAACGACATCGGGTAGTTGTAGGGCAGCAGCACCGAGTCGAAGGGGTACTGCTCCAGCGATCGCAGGTGCTGCCTGGCCACGGTCACTCCGTGACCTGTGACGCCGATGTAGCGGACCAGTCCCTCTGCTTGTGCCTCAATCACGGCCTCGATCGCGCCGCCACCCGAGAAGGCGGTTTCCCACTCGTCGGGGTCGACCAGGTTGTGCAGCTGGATCAGGTCGACATGGTCCGTGCGCAGCCGCTCAAGTGAGCGCTCGATCTCCTCGAAGGCCCGCGCTCGGGTCCGCTCCCCGGTTTTGGTGGCCAGGAAGAACTCGGCGCGGTGAGCCTCCATCCAGGGGCCGAGCCGGAGCTCCGCGTCACCATAACTGGCAGCGGTGTCGATGTGGTTGATCCCATGCTCGCGGATCAGCTCCATGGTCTGGTCCGCCTGCTGCTGGCTGACGTTGCCGATTGCGGCAGCGCCGAAGATGACTCGCGTGCTGTCGTGACCCGTCGGGCCGAAAGGCTGCTGCTGGATCATGCCGCCCATTCTGCGCTACGGCCGATCCTCCCGCCGCTCGGCCAGCAGGACAGGAATCTGGCGCTTGGTCCTCTGCTGATATTTCGCGTACGTCGGGAAGGCCTCGACAGCCCGCTGCCACCAGATCGCCCGCTCGTCACCCTGCAGCTCTCGCGCGGTGGCGTCGAAGCGCTCCGCGCCGTCTTGCACCATCAGCGCCTCAGGATCGGCTTTGAGGTTGAAATACCACATGGGATTCTTCGCCGCACCTCCCTTGGAGGCCACCAGGGCGTACTTTCCGTCGTGCTCCACCCGCATCAAGACCCACTTCCTGATCTTGCCAGTCTTGCGGCCGCGTGTGGCAAAGATGACGACCGGCCGGTGGGTGCCTGCCAAAGTGTTGGCATCCCGCCCGTCGGTTGCTTCGTAACGCTCGACCTGATCCCGTACCCACTTGTGCGGGCCCGGCGCATACTCCCCCGTCAATGGCACTCAGCCATCATAAGTTTGCGGCCGTGGCGAGCACCGCCGCCAGCTCGCGGGGCTCATTGATCTGGTTGACCTGCTGCCACCTGATAAGGCCCGCGGAATCCAACACGAAGGTGCCCCGCCGGGCGCACCCCGACTGCTCGTCGAACACGCCATACGCCTGGGCAATCGCCCCGTGCGGCCAATGATCGCTCAGCAGATCGAACGGGATCCCTTCCGCGTCCGCGTAGGCACGCAGGGTGTACATCGCATCGCAGGAGACGGCCAGCACCCGAGCACCCTGGGCTACGAACCGTTCATGATCATCCCGGACGGCGGCGAGCTCGTCGCGGCAGATGCTGGAAAAGGCCCAAGGATAGAAGATGATCACGGCTGGAGCGCCGCGCAGCCCACTCACCGTGACCAGCTCGCCGTGCTGGTTGCGAGCTGTGAAGCCCGGAGCCGGCTCGCTGAGCCCCAGCTTCTCCGACGCACCCGATTGGGCCCGTCTCACCGACGCGTACCCCTGGGGCGTACCAGCTTGGTGGCTGTCCAGTCAGACGAGACAGGCACGCTGTTGGTGAGAGCCAGACCGGCTGTCACGGCAGCTTCGGCCAGATCAGCGGCATCCACGTAGCCGCCACGTCCAACTTTCGGCGTCATCAGCCAGATGTAGCCGGCATTTGTGAGATCGGTCAGCGAATCGACCAGACTATCGACCAGATCGCCGTCCCCGTCACGCCACCACAGCACCACGAGGTCGACCGCCTCCATCGCCTCTTCGATGAGCTCGCCACCGATCGCGTCCTCGACCATGATCCGCACGTCATCGTCGACGTCCTCGTCCCAGCCGAGCTCCTGTACGACCAGGCCGCTGGATAGGCCTAGCTTGTCACTCAAATTCCTGGATCCCCCGGCACCGGCTGTGGAGGTCACACAGGCCTCCACCGTGTTGCCCAGGAGGAGTGGGTTGCCCAGGAGTGGGTTGCCCAGGAGGAGTGGCGGCCGCGGCGCCCGTTGGCGCTCTGATCACGGCGAGAAGAGATCCCGCTCATCCCGGCGTTACGCCTCCTTTCAGCTTTGGCTCCGGCAAGCACCGAAGCTATGAATCCTGTCCGGGCGAATCTGTTGGGCACAGCCTGCCAGAGGGGTACTGCCCCATGTAACCCCGCGTCACCGATGAGGGACAGCATCCGGCACCCCGCGGGGTGCAGTTGATCATGCGGAAGTGACAGGATGGGTGTGCAACGTTGCGACCTGCACCCCAGCCCCCACCGGAGTTGGATGAGACGTAAGGAGCTTGCATGGCTACGCCAGGACCTCATCCGGCCATCACTGCTGACGGCTTACCGAGCCAACTACCTGACATCGATCCTGACGAGACTGGCGACTGGCTAGATTCCCTGGACGGCCTGCTCGAGGACAAAGGAAGGAACCGTGCTCGGTTCATCATGCTCAAGCTGCTTGAGCGAGCGCGAGCGCGCCAGGTGGGCCTGCCTGCGCTGCGGAGCAGCGATTACATCAACACGATTCCACCTGAGTCCGAGCCGTGGTTCCCGGGCGACGAGCACACTGAGCGTCGGATTCGTGCGTTCATCCGGTGGAACGCAGCGATCATGGTCAGCAAGGCCAACCGCAAGGGGCTCGAGGTCGGCGGTCACATCGCGACCTACCAGAGTGCCGCCAGCCTGTACGAGGTCGGCTTCAACCACTTCTTCCGCGGCAAGGATCATCCCGGCGGCGGCGACCATGTCTTCATCCAGGGCCATGCGTCTCCCGGCATCTATGCTCGGGCGTACCTCGAAGGGCGGCTGACCACCGACCAGCTGGACGCCTTCCGACAGGAGGTGTCGCACGGGCCGGGCAACGGGCTTTCCTCCTACCCACACCCGAGGCTGATGCCACACTTCTGGGAGTTTCCGACAGTTTCCATGGGCATCGGCGCCATCAACTCGATCTACCAGGCGCGGTTCAACCGTTACCTGCACAACCGCGGCATCAAAGACACATCCCAACAGCGCATCTGGGGATTCCTCGGCGACGGGGAGATGGGCGAGCCGGAGTCGCTCGGAGCCATCGGGCTGCCGGCTCGGGAAGAACTCGACAACCTCACCTGGGTGATCAACTGCAACCTGCAACAGCTAGACGGTCCGGTTCGCGGTAACGGCAAGATCGTCCAGGAGCTCGAGTCGATCTTCCTGGGCGCCGGCTGGAACGTGATCAAGGTGCTGTGGGGTCGCGACTGGGATCCGCTGCTTGCTGCCGACGCGGATGGTGCGCTGGTGAACAAGATGAACACGACGCCGGACGGGCAGTTCCAGACCTACCTGGTAGAGGACGGCGCCTACATCCGGAACAACTTCTTCTCAGATCCGCGACTGCAGAAGATGGTCTCGGGAATGTCCGACGATCAGATCAAGGTGCTGTCCCGCGGCGGGCACGACTACCGAAAGGTGTATGCGGCGTTCAAGGCGGCCACTGATCATGTCGGTCAGCCGACAGTGATCTTGGCGCAGACGGTCAAGGGTTGGACCATCGACGCCCTGGAGGGCAAGAACGCCACCCATCAGATGAAGAAGCTGACCACTAAGGACCTCAAAGCCTTCCGCGACCGGCTCTACTTGGAGATCCCCGACAGGGCGCTCGAGGACGCGTACAACCCGCCGTATTACCACCCAGGCAACGATTCAGATGAGATCAAGTACCTGCAGGAGCGACGTCGCGAGTTGATGGGCTACCTCCCAGAGCGTCGGGTGAGGCCGACGATCATCAAACTGCCAGGCGACGAGGTTTACGCGCCGCTGATGGAGCCGGCGGGTGAGAAAACCAGGGTGGCGACAACCCAGGCCTTTGTGCGGTTGCTCCGAGACCTGATGCGCGATAAGGAAATCGGGCACCGGATCGTGCCCATCGCGCCGGATGAGTTCCGTACTTTCGGTATGGACTCGATGTTCCCCACCGCCAAGATCTACAACCCGCATGGCCAGACCTATGAGTCGGTCGACCGCAAGCTGCTGCTGTCGTACAAGGAATCCGAGAAGGGCCAACTGCTCCACGAGGGCATCTCGGAGGTCGGCGCCATGGGCTCGGTGATCGCTGCCGGTTCGGCGTACGCCATGCACGGCGAGCCAATGATCCCGTTCTACATCTTCTATTCGATGTTCGGCTTCCAGCGGACGGGCGACTGGATCTGGGCGATGGCGGACCAGTTGGCGCGCGGCTTCCTGCTCGGCGCGACCGCCGGTCGTACCACACTGACCGGTGAGGGCCTACAGCACGCCGACGGCCACTCGCCGCTGCTCGCCAGCACCAACCCGGCCGTCGTCCACTACGACCCAGCCTTCGGTTTTGAGATCGCCCACATCGTCAAAGAAGGCCTGCGCCGGATGTACGGGCACGACGATCCCGACCACCCCGACGGCGAAGACCTGATCTACTACATAACCGTCTACAACGAGCCCGTCGCTCAGCCGGGTGCCCCCGAGAACCTGGACGTGGAGGCGCTGCTGCGCGGTATTTACCTCTACGCCTCTTCTGCGTTGGATGGGGATCGGGCACGCGCCCAGATCTTGGCGTCCGGGGTGGCGATGACCGCCGCGCTCAAGGCGCAGCGGATGCTGGCCGATGAGTGGGGCGTTGCTGCGGACCTCTGGTCCGTCACCTCCTGGAACGAGCTGCGCCGGGATGCGGTCGATGTGGAGCACTGGAACCTCACCCACCCGCGCGAGGAACACCGCTCGCCGTATGTCGCCACCGCTCTGGACGGCACACCAGGACCGGTGATCGCGGTCAGCGACTACATGCGTGCGGTCCAAGATCAGATCGCTCCATGGGTGCGTCACACCTGGTGTTCGCTGGGCACCGACGGCTTCGGGCTCGCCGACACCCGGGCGGCGGCACGTCGTTACTTCTTGGTTGATGCCGAGTCGATCGTGGTGGCTACGCTGCAATCTCTGGCTCGCGACGGACTGTATGACGGCAATGCAGCGGCGGAGGCCTTCGATCGCTACGGCCTCGGTGACCCGACCGCTGTTGCCGGTGTCGCACAAGAAGGCGCCGGCGCGTAAGGCGCTCTAACGATTCAGTCCGCCGTTGAGCGCTGGAGGGCTGCCTTGGCGTCCTCGACGGCTTTGGCGTTGCCTGCGATCTGCCACCGGTTCGAATTCAGCACGAACTCCTCGGCCACCCCACCTGCGCCGATGACGAGTGCCGCGCCTGGGTACCAATCCCACCCGTGGAGATTTGCCTGGAGAAAGACGCCGAGCCGGCTGCTCGCCACTCCTGCCATGTCAACTGACGCCGACCCGAGGATCCGCACCGTCGCCGCGGACGCAATCACCGACTGCCAGGCTGCCACGCGCTGCCGGTCCCCGAAGTGCCGCGGGTGCAGATATGTCGCAACCGAAACCTCGGAGAGGGGCTGGTCGAGCAACGTGGGCACCGGCTCACCGTTCACTGTGGTCGGACTCTCTCGACCACCCAGCCAGAGCTGATCAATGGCTGGGTAGTAGACCGCTCCCAACAAGGGCCCCTCGGGGTCCACGAGGCCTACCGCCGAGCACCAGTACGGAATACCGGACAAAAAGTTGTAGGTGCCATCGACCGGATCGATGTACCAGGTCCGGCCGTTGCCAGCTTTGCGTGCGCCCTCTTCCCCCACCAATCCGTCATCGGGCCGGCTCTCCACGAGCCTGCGACTGATCCGTACCTCGGCCGCCTGGTCGGCCGCAGAGACCACGTCTGAGATCGAGGTCTTATAGCGAGTCTCCAGACCCTGGCTAAGCATCTCGCTGGCCAAGGCTCCCGCCTCGCGTACCAGTTCGGCGGCCAGGCTCACGTCATCCACCCGCCGACCCTAACGCGCTCAGGTTTCCTACGTTTGGGTGTCACCTTGGCCGGGAGCGTCTTAGTCGAGGCTTTCCGGCTGAGATCTTGTCTTTCGATTGCGTCTTATGCCCTGGGATTAAGGGCTTGCAGGATCACGGTGGACATTTCCTCCACGGACTTGGTCGAGGAGTTGATCACGGGAAGGCGATGGTTACGGTACATCGCATCGGCTTGGCGGAGCTCGTAGGTGCACTGTTCAAGTGAGGCATAGCGGGAGTTGGGCCGTCTTTCGTGCCGAACCTGACTGAGCCGCGCCGGTGTGGTTGTCAGCCCGAAACATCGGTCGCGCAACCCCTGCACCGGACCCGGCAGCTCTGGGCTCGCGAAGTCTTCATCGACCAGTGGGTAGTTGGCCACGAAGATGCCATGCTGCAGGGCAAGATACATCGTGGTTGGTGTCTTGCCGCAGCGCGATGGGGCCAGCAAGATCACGTCTGCCTTGTCGAGCGCTCGCATGCTCTGGCCGTCATCGTGTTCGATCGCGTACTCAACGGCCGCCATTCGCGCGTTATAGCGCTTGACGTCCCCCATCCCATGCAACCGAGCCGCGACCCGGATTCCTTTGGATCCAAGGATCGACTCGACCTGTTCCATGTGCATACCGAAGAAGTCGATCAAGGGACACTTCGAACGCAAGAGCTCCTGCCGGACCTCTTCGACTGCAGTGGTGGAGAAAGCCAGAGGTGTCACCGGACCTGTGGCCGCGGCATCCAAGATCGCCACCACCCGGCGAGCCTCCTCGATCGAGGTGATGAACGGTATGAGACGACGCTCGAACCGTAGGTCGGGAAACTGGATCAGCAGGGCGTTTCCCATTGTCTCTGCGCTGATTCCGGTGCTGTCGGAGAGGAAGAAGACTGGGACAGCAGGCGGGTGTCCGGTATCGATCCGCTCATCCTCCTCATCCACTCGGGTCACCTCCGACGCTCAGCACATCGCATCACGCTATACAAGCAGCATGAGTGGTCATCTCAGGAGCCGCCGCGACCAGCAATGACCTGCCACGCTGGCGAGTCGGTAGGTGGGCGTCGGTGTGCGCCAGAGATTCACGCCGACGGTAGGCCGTCCACCTCGAGCGCCTCGACGGACGGCAGCGCGGGCCGGGCCGCGGCGGGCCGGTCCAGGTAGAACCAGCAGGTGGAGGCCACGTCGTCGCTGAGTGGGCGGTAGCGCCCGTCCGGCCGCCAGCCCAGAGCCTGGATGTCAACCCGCAGATCACGGGCGAAGTGGATCGGATCCATCACATGCCAGCGGTAGAGACCGAAACGTTGCTGGCTGGCGTACAGCCCGTCCGGGCGCAGCACCTGCGGCATTCCGAGGTAGGGCGTGCTGAACTCGGTGTAGCCGCGCGCAGGGACGTCGAAGTTCCAGGCGCCGCCGAAGTAGTCCTCGGTCCCAGTGCCAGCAATGGTGGGAAACTCTTGGTCACCGTCGAGATAGAACTTGATCTCTCCTTCACCCCACCACCCGGGGGAATTGACCCCCCACGCAAGATAAGTGCCCACGTAGTGTCCACGGCCGTCGATCCGGTCGAGGATCCGATGCGTCTGCCCACGCGGCACCGGGTTGCTGCGCCGAAACTGGGCATGCAGGTAGCCCAGCTCGCGCGTATCCACCCCGAGTTCGTAGGTGATCTGGTAGTAGACCGTTGTCGCTCGGCCAGCGCGGTTCTCGAGGCTGATCCGCGCACTTTCGGCAAACGCCATCGGCCAGTACGAGTTGAAACCGCCGTGTGGGTTGACCGCGATCACCGCCGACGACACCTGGGCGAACCGGCCCCAGCCCTGGCAGAAGAAGTCGCCGAGAGGGACCTCGATCGCGGGCTCGTCGGACTCGTCCCACCAGGCCCGCAGAATCAAAGTTCGCCACTGCTCGCGCTGGGTGGTCAACCAGATGTGGGTGATCACGCCCGAACCGCTGATCGCAGCCAGCTCAGCCTCCGCACCAGCTTCGATGTTGACCGACGGGGAGATCTTCCAGCCGACACCGAGATCGCGAGCAGCCGCCGCCCCGGTGCCGGTAGTCGCTCGGGCACCGCCGCCCCGGGATCCGTCTGGGTTCTCGGCAGTGATCGACCGGGTCTCGACCTCGCGCAAGCGACTGACCTCGTACGGGCCCATGGGGCCACTGTCCCACAAGTAAGACGGCCTTCAGACAGGTTTTGGGCGCCCGAGCGAGTTCGTCAGTCCTTGGTGCACCAGGCCAGCAGCTTGTCGGCTGGCCACGTGTTGATCACACGGTCGGGATCCAGTCCCAGCAATTCGGCGCGCTGGCAACCGTAGATCTGGAATTCGAGCTGTCCCGGCGCGTGGGCGTCGGTGTCGATGGAAAACAGGCAGTCCATCTCCATGGCCATCTGCAACAGCCTGGTCGGCGGGTCACGTCGCTCAGGCCGTGAATTGATTTCCACGGCCACACTGAACGTGCGGCAGGCCTCGAACACCACCTCCGCGTCGAAGACCGACTGCGGTCGGGTGCCCCGTTCTCCCTCGATCAATCGACCTGTGCAGTGACCCAAGATGTTGGTCCGGGGATTCGCGATCCCGCCGACCATCCGATGTGTCATCGTCTCCGAATCCGAGCGGAGCTTGGAGTGGACGCTCGACACGACGACGTCAAGCTCAGCCAGCAGCTCGTCATCTTGATCAAGGCCGCCGTCCTCGAGGATGTCAACCTCGATGCCGCGCAGGCAGCGGAATGGGGCCATGACCTCGCTGAGCTCGGCAATCACGGTCATTTGCTGGCGTAACCGATCAGCACTCAACCCACGTGCCACCTGCAGCCGCGGTGAGTGATCCGTAATGGCACAGTATTCGTGACCGAGCGCCTGTGCGGTGATCATCATTTCCTCGAGTGGACTGCCACCGTCGGACCAGGACGAGTGACAGTGCAGGTCTCCTTTCATAGCGGCCCGCATATCCAGTCCGCCTTCGACAAGCGGCTGCTTCTCCTCACGTAACTTCTGCAGGTATTCGGGCACCTGCCCATCCATGGCCTGGGTGATCACGGTCGCTGTCTTCGGCCCAACTCCAGTCACCTTCGCCCAGCTGCGCTGCTCCTGGTGATGCCGGCGTTCCTCTTCGCTAAGCCCTGAGACGACGTCTGCGGCGCCCCGGTAGGCACGAACCCGATAGGTATCGGCGCGTGAGCGTTCCAGCAGGTATCCGATCTCCCGCAAGGCCTGTACTGGATTCACTCCGACCGGCTCCGCCGCGGGCGTGGTTTGAGCTGCACCGTCGGCATCGGCGGCGCCTCCATCACCTTCTCCGAGCGGCTGACGATGGGTGGGAATCGAGGATCCCGCTGTTCCCAAGCCGACCTGAAGTCCACGATCTCCTGATGGCTTCGTCCGATGAAGTTCCACCACATCACGATGTCCTCGGCGAAGGGCTGCCCACCGAGCATGATCATCCAGCCGCCCTGCTCGCTCCGTAGGTGGAGGTTTCGCCGGCTGGCGCCAAGGTAGAGCAGCTGGTCGACTCCGACCGTGGTCGACTCCACGACGACTGAACCCGCAACCACGAAGATGCCGTATTCGAACCCTTCCTCGACAGCGAGCACAACATCGGCACCGGCATCGAGTTTCAGGTCTGCGCCGCAGAGCGGCGAGTAGGCCAATGCCGGTGACCGCGCATCGGCGATATCGCCGATCAGCACCTTGCCACGAAGCCCTGGTCGAATCAGGTCTGGCAGGTCGGCGTAGCTCTCGAAAGCCGGGGCGAGATCGCGCACGGCATCGGGAAGCGCGACCCACAGCTGTACTCCATGCAGCATGGGCGGCCTGTCCGGCTGGGAGATCTCACTGTGCACAATGCCGTGACCGGCGGTCATGATGTTGAGCTCGCCCGGCCGTACCGTCGCCCGAGAGCCGAGACTGTCGCGATGTTCGACCTCGCCGTCCAGCAACCAGGTGACCGTTTGCAGGCCGGTGTGGGGATGTGCCCAGACCTGCATGCCCGCGGAGCCGCTCACGTCCTCCGGCCCGTAATGATCAAGAAAGCACCACGCGCCGATCATCCTGATCTGCTTGTCCGGGAGCGCGCGTGCCACCTCGGTCGTCTTGCCCAGATAGACCCGGCGAGCCGTCAGCAACAGCTCCTCAGGTCCGCCGCCGAGCCGACCTTCGCACACATATTCCTGTGGCTGCATATCAAGATCACTCACACCCTTGTCCTTACTCTGCTCGCGCATCGCGCGCTCTGTCTGATTGCTCGCTCCGCTCGCTGCGATGTTCGCTGGGTTGCCGCCGTCTTCGTCGGATCTGACGGAACGGAAAGGCGTTGTTCCGTCAGATCCTCCTGCAGATCGGCGGCGCGAACATCGATCCCCGCCTACCGGCGCTGAAGAGCGGAGACAACGGTCGGCGGTTTACAGTCAGCCTATGGCCGCGAGTACGCGAGAGATCAATAGGTCCCTGCTCCCGTCGGCCAAGACTCGAGCCACCATCGCAAAGCGGCTCGCTGGTGTCACCGGCAAGATGACCACCGCGACGGTCGGAGAGATGGAGACGCGGTATCACTGGTTCCGCAGGCTAGACGCCGAGCACCGATCATGGATCACGCTCGTGGCTCAGGCTGGCATCGACGGCTTCGTCCGCTGGTTCGCCGCTCCGGGTCCGGAGGTGCCGAGCACGTCAGACATCTTCGGCTCGGCGCCGCGTGAGCTGGCGCGCAAGATATCCCTCTACCAGACCGTTGAGCTGGTGCGGACGACAATCGAGGTGGTCGAAAGCCAAATCGATGAGCTGATGCCGAAAGGCGACCGGCCCATCCTGCATGCGGCGATCAACGAATACAGCCGGGAGGTCGCCTTTTCGGCGGCCGAGATCTACGCGCGCGCGGCCGAGCTGCGCGGCGCCTGGGATGAGCGGCTGGAGGCCCTGGTTGTCGATGCGGTATTGCGCGGGGACGCCGACGAGACTGTGCTCTCACGGGCATCGACACTGGGTTGGCATTCGACCGGCGGTGTCGTTGTCGTCGTTGGGCCCGCCCCACAGCTGGAGGCGGCGCACGCCTTGGAGTCCATCCGGCATATCGCCGCCATCGCCGGGAGCGACATGCTCGGCGCAGTACAAGGCGACAGGATGGTCGTCGTGCTCGGCGGCGACAGATTGAATCCACCTGACCGCGCCGTGGAAGTAGTCCGCAAGTTCGTCACGATGTTTGGTCCAGGGGCGGTCGTCCTGGGACCAACAGTGGAGCACCTCATGGACGCGGCTACCAGCACTCGGGAGGCGGTCTCGGCCTACCGTGCTGCGGCTGGCTGGCCGGAGGCGCCGCGACCAGTGACCTCTCACGATCTGCTGCCCGAGCGCGCCCTGTCCGGCGACGGTCATGCTCGCCGCGCGCTGGCGTACGACATCTACCAGCCGTTGCAAGCGGCCGGCGGAGGCCTACTGGAGACGCTGGTGACGTTCCTGGATCAAGGGCTCTCGGTGGAGGCTGCAGCGCGCGCGTTGTTCGTACACGCCAACACCGTCCGCTACCGATTGCGCCGAATCCACGAGGTAACCGGCTACAGCCCCACCGACCCGCGCGATGCGTACGCCCTGCGGCTGGCGATCACTCTCGGACGACTCTTCGCCCGTTCCCGTCAGGAAGAGACAGCACCGACTGGGCGATAAAGCCAATCCGACGAACTTTCGGATCGCGCGCCGCTGTACACACTGGGCCGCATGTGCGAGCGTCGGCAAATCGCGCGCCCGACGATCGGAGGAACGATGAGCGAACGCGCTCTTTGTTCGCGAAGAGTAACGACGACGTCGGACCCCCGCGCGCGATGCGCGAGCAGCAGGCCCAAACAAAACTGTAGGGAAGTGACAATTCGGCATCCGAAGATTCGTGCCGTCCCGATACGGCCTTTTAGACGAGGTCAAGAAATAGTACAGATGTGCTTGCAATTGTGGCGCCAGGTCAGGGGGCGCAAACGCCAGGCTTCCTTGGTCCCTGGCTTGATGAGCCGTCTTTCTCCGACCGGCTCACCTGGCTCTCGGCGGTGTCGGGCCTTGATCTGAGGCACTACGGCACCGAAGCCGACGCCGAGACCATCCGAGACACCGCGATTGCCCAACCACTCCTCGTTGCCACCGGACTTCTTGCCGCACTCGAACTGTTCCCCCATCCGGCCGATGCTTACCCGCTCGTCGGAGTGGTTGCAGGTCACTCCGTCGGTGAGATCACCGCGGCAGCGGGAGTCGGTGTGCTCTCAGCAGAGCAGGCGATGGTCTTGGTACGCGAGCGCGGCCGAGCGATGGCCGAGGCCAGCGCCGCGACGCCGACCTCGATGACCGCCGTCATCGGTGGTGACCCTGAGGATGTGCTGACCAGACTCGTCGCGAATGGCCTGACGGCTGCCAACAACAACGGCAGCGGCCAGATCGTCGCCGCCGGTACCACGGATCAGCTGGCCGCGCTGGCCGCCGATCCCCCGGCCCGAGCCAGACTCATTGAGCTCAGCGTTGCGGGGGCGTTCCACACCGTCCACATGGAGCCCGCGGTCGCCCGGCTCGAGGCCCTCGCGCGCGCCGTCTCCACCCACGACCCGCGAACCCGCTTACTGTCGAACGCGGATGGCCAGGTCGTGCACGATGGTCGCGAGGTACTCAAGCGGCTGGTGGGGCAGGTTGCGGCCCCGGTCCGCTGGGACCTGTGCATGGCGGCGATGAGCGATCTCGGCGTCACCGGCCTGCTGGAGATGCCGCCGGCCGGCACACTGACCGGCATCGCGAAGCGGAACCTCAAAGGGGTGGAGCTGTTCGCTCTGAACACTCCGGACCAGCTGGAAGAGGCGATGCAGTTCGTTCGAAAGCACGGCGGCGCGGCATCCGCCTCCCCGATTGCGGGCAATCCCACCTGGCGTCTCATCGTCTCCCCCGGCAAGGGCCAGTTCGTACGTACCGAGGACATCGAGGCGGACACGATCCTGCCGAACTACAGCACCGTCGGTATGGTCAAGAACCTCCGGGACGAGACGCCGGTCAGCGCGCCACATGGTGGCATCGTCGTCGAGTGGCTGGTTGAGGATGGGGATCCCGTCTCCCCTGGTCAGCCGCTGCTTCGGTTGCACCCGACTGTCGAATCCGCCGACGCAACCGAGGTGACCCGGTGATGCTCAGGGTGACACCGGGTGCGAAGTACTCCGCCATCCTCGCAGTCGGTGGCTATCGGCCACGTCGCGTGGTCGACAACGCTGAGATCTGCACCATGATCGACTCCTCCGACGAGTGGATCCGTACCCGATCCGGGATCATCGAGCGCCGCTGGGCATCCGACGACGAGACCATCCAGATGATGTCGGTTGCCGCCGCCCGAAAGGCGCTGGATCGCGCCGGCGTCGAAGCCGGCCAGATCGACACCGTCATCGTTTCCACCGTCACACACCTCTACCAGACACCCGCGATCGCCACCACGATCGCCAGCGAACTAGGAGCCAAGAGCGCTGCAGCCTTCGACATCTCAGCCGCCTGCGCTGGGTTCTGCTACGCCACCGCGATGGCTGACTCGTTCATTCGCGGTGGCGCCTCCAAATATGTGTTGATCATTGGCGTCGAGCGGCTCACCGACATGACCAACCGGTCCGACCGGTCCACGGCTTTCCTCTTCGCCGACGGTGCCGGTGCCGCTGTCATCGGCCCGAGCGAGTCCCCTGGGATCGGACCGGTGGTCTGGGGGTCTGATGGTGATCAAGCTCCGCTGATTCAGCAGACCGAGCCCTGGGACGCCGCGCTGGCTTGGGACAAAGAGTCGTATCGGTCCTCCGAAGGCGAGGTCAGTTGGCCGACCCTCAAGATGGAAGGCAATCCAGTCTTCAAGTGGGCCTCCTACACGATGGCGAAAACCGCCGCGGAGGCACTCGATGCCGCCGGCGTACGCCCCGAGGACCTGGATGTCTTCGCGCCGCACCAGGCCAACATGCGGATCACCGATGCCATGTTCCGTGCTCTCAAACTGCCGAGCCGCGTCGTCGTCGCGCGCGACATCGCCCGGCAGGGCAATACGTCCGCTGCATCAATTCCACTGGCCATCGAGGCATTGCTGGAGTCCGGCGAGGCCCGCAGCGGGCAGACCTGCCTGATCATTGGCTTCGGCGCCGGCCTGGTCTATGCCGGTCAGGTGATCATCCTGCCCTGAAATCTGGAGCCCTGAAATCTGGACCCCCTGAAATCTGGACACAGGAACCATCCCAACCACCACTGAAGGAGCTCAATTGATGCCCACCACCGAGGAAGTCCGCGCGGATCTAGCTGAGATCGTCAACGAGGTCGCCGGCGTCCCAGTCGACGACGTGCAGCTGGACAAGTCGTTCACCGATGATCTTGATGTGGACTCGCTATCGATGGTCGAGATCATCTATGCCGCCGAAGAAAAGTTCGGCGTCAGCATTCCCGATGAAGAGGCCAAGAACCTCAAGACCGTGGGCGACGCCGTCGCCTACATCGAGCGCGCTGCCGCCTGATCACCCACTGCTGATCATGTCGGGGCCATCTGGACCACAGCGACCCCGACACCAGCCAAAACAACTCGACACGCATCGCAGGAGTCACCACTAATGTCACGCATCCGCGTTGTCGTCACCGGCCTCGGAGCCACTACTCCGCTCGGAGGCGACGTCCTAACCACGTGGGACGGCCTGCTGGCGGGCAAGTCCGGCGTACACAGGATAGAAGCCGACTGGGCTGCTGATCTGCCAGTGCAGATCGCGGCACAGGCCGCCGTCGATCCTACGGAGGTCTTGGAACGCGTCGAGGCCCGCCGGCTCGACCGCTCCGCGCAACTAGCGGTAGTAGCCGCGCTGGAGGCCTGGAAGGACGCTGGGTATGGGCTCCAGGAGGACAACCCCGTCGACCGGGAGCGGCTGGGCGTAGCCATCGCCACTGGTATTGGCGGGCTGATCACCCTGCTGAGCAATTGGGACATTCAGAAAGAGAAAGGCGCGCGCCGAGTCAGCCCGTTGGCGATTCCGATGCTGATGGCCAACGCATCCGCGGCTAACGTCAGTCTCCGGCTCGGAGCCCGAGCTGGGGTGCACACTCCCGTGTCAGCCTGCGCGTCGAGCAATGAGTCGATCTCGCTTGGACTGGACATGCTGCGGCTGGGGCGCGCCGATGTCGCGGTCGTAGGAGGTACCGAGGGCGTCATCCACCCGTTGCCGATCGCCAGCTTCGCGCAGATGCAGGCCATGAGCCGGCGCAACGACGAACCCGAACGCGCCTCGCGGCCATGGGATGTCGACCGAGACGGCTTCGTGCTTGGGGAGGGCGCAGCTGTTTTCGTCATCGAGACCCTGGAGCACGCTACGGCGCGTGGGGCTCGTATCTACGGCGAGCTCGCCGGAGCTGGCATCACTGCGGATGCGCACGACATAGTGCAGCCGGACCCGAGCGGCGCAAGTCAGGCCTTGGCCATGACCAAGGCACTCCGCGAGTCTGATCTTGCACCGAGCGACATCGTGCATATCAACGCGCACGCCACCTCCACCCCTCAAGGCGATGTCACCGAGGCCGGGTCGATTCGGCAGTCACTCGGTGAACGCACCGAGGCGATCGTCACGGCGACCAAGTCGATGACCGGCCACCTGCTCGGTGGTGCGGGCGCGTTGGAATCACTCGCCACCCTGCTTGCCCTGTATCACCGCAAGGTTCCGCCCACCATCAACCTGGACAACCCGGAACCTGATCTTGGTATCGACATCGCCACCAAGGTGCGCGACCTGCCGAGTGGTGACCTGGCGGCGATCAACAACTCCTTTGGCTTCGGCGGTCACAATGTCGCCGTCGCCTTTACCAATGCCTACGCCACGGGAGGCTTGAGATGACGATGACAACGGACCGGGGTATCGCCCCGGGCACCGCACCCCCTCCGCGGGCCACTGCGGCCGCCGCACGCACAAAGGTCAAGCTCCCTCGCGAGCAGGATCCGCGCAATCCGAACCGCCGGCTGCAGGCTCTGTTCGACACCGGTTCGATCGAGTTGATCACCCCGGATGATGACTCTGGGATGCTGGCCGCGACCGGCACCATCAACGGCTGCCGGGTGGTTGCCTTCTGCTCGGACGCCACCGTGATGGGCGGCGCGATGGGCATGGACGGGTGCGACGTGGTGGTGCGGGCCTATGAGCGGGCAATGCATGACCGGGTGCCAATTCTGGGGATTTGGCACTCCGGCGGCGCACGACTCGCTGAGGGTGTGCTGTCCCTGCACGCGGTCGGTCGGATCTTCCGCGCGATGACCCAGGCCTCCGGCAAGATCCCGCAGATCTCCATCGTGCTGGGCTTCGCAGCCGGCGGCGCCGCGTACGGACCGGCGCTGACCGACCTGGTGATCTTGGCCCCGGAGGGTCGAATCTTCGTGACCGGCCCCGATGTCGTTCGCTCGGTCACCGGAGAGGATGTCGACATGCTGCGGCTCGGCGGACCCGACACGCACGGGCGCCGCTCAGGTGTGGTGCACGTGGTCGCCGATGACGAGGCGCATGCCATCGAGCAGGGCCGGGCATTGGCCACGCTGCTGGCCACACAGGGCCTGACCGCCAGGCGGGTGGACGACGTTGATCTTGCTGCGTTGCTGCCTGAGTCGCCAAGGCGAGCCTACGACGTGCATCCACTGATCAACGGCCTGTTGGACAAGGGGTCGACCGTCGAACTTCACGCCCGGTGGGCTCCCAACATCACCATCGCCCTCGGGCGGCTGGGCGGGCGGACGGTCGGCGTCATCGCGAACAACCCGCTCCGACTCGGAGGCTGCCTGGACTCGCTCAGCGCGGAGAAGGCGGCCCGGTTCGTCAGGATGTGCGACACGTTCGGGGTGCCGCTGGTTGTGGTCGTGGACGTACCCGGCTACCTGCCGGGAGTCGGGCAGGAATGGGACGGGGTGGTACGTCGCGGCGCGAAGCTGCTGCATGCCTTCGGCGAAGCGGTTGTGCCACGCGTAACGCTGGTGACCCGCAAGGCGTACGGCGGCGCCTACATCGCCATGAACGCACGTTCGCTCGGCGCCACTCGAGTCTTCGCATGGCCCGGAGCCGAGGTGGCTGTAATGGGCCCGATCGCCGCCGTTCGCATCCTGCACCGCCGCAAGCTGGCTGGGGTAGCCGACGACGTGCGCCCTCAACTCGAGGCCGAGCTCGCCACCGAACATGAGCGAATCGCCGGAGGTGTGGAAAAGGCAGTCGAGATCGGGGTCGTGGACGAGATCGTCGCCCCCGACGCAACTCGATCGGCGTTGGCGGCCGCGATCCGGGACGCCGACACCGGCCAACGGGGTGCCCACACCAACATCCCCCTGTAGTACCGCCGACTTGTCAGAACCCAGCGGCGCCATGGCGCGGCTGGGTTCTGACAAGTCGGCGTGGGTGAGGGAGGCTAGACGACGTCGTGCAGCCAGCGCACCGGTGCGCCGTCACCGGCGTAGCGGAAGGGCTCGAGCTCTTCATCCCAGGCGTTGCCTAGCAGATGGTGCAGAGCGTCGGTGAGGTTTTTGCCGGCGAGTGCGGAAATCGCTATCGCATGTTTGATCCGATCTTCGGGAATCATGATGTCGCCATGGATGCCGGTGATCGCGTAGAACATGCCAAGCGCTGGAGTGTAGGAGTAGCGCTCACCCTCGGTGCCTGAGGTGGCCTCCTCGGTTACCTCGAAACGAACTCGCTGCCAACCCTTGAGGGCGCTCGCCAGTCGCGCTGCTGTTCCACATGGGCCGGCCCAGGAGTATTCGGTCCGATAGCAGGCACGCTCGATTGGCTGAGCGATCCAGTTAACGCGTACAGGCACACCAAAGACACCGCCGACCGCCCACTCGATGTGCGGGCACAGTGCTGACGGCGCGGAGTGGATGTACAAAACCCCACCGGTCGTACTCATGGCCAGATCCTCCAAGTGCGAGACCAAAAGACAACCTGAGGGCTGCCTTCCCCAACAGCCTCAGACGGTCACACGGGCGAACCTGGTGTGCTCCCTATCTTGCACCATGCGCCACAGTTGCACCAAGAGGTGACAGCCGACGCGCGGCCCTTGTTTCGCCGCTCGCGCATCGCGGCGATCTGGTTCGCCGCACCCATACATTGACGCTGTGACGATTGCGCCGTACGGATCATGGGTGTCGCCTATTTCGGTCGACCAGTTGACCGCTGCATCAGTTGGACTCTCCGCAGTGCAGATCGATGGGCAGCATGTCTACTGGCTGGAGTCTCGAGCCGACGAAGGAGGCCGGGCCAGTCTGTGGCGACGGCTCATCGCCAGCGGCGAGCCGGTCGAGGTCACCCCGGCACCGGCCTACGTGCGGGACAGAGTTCACGAGTACGGCGGCGGTGAGTACCACGTCTCGGGCGGCACCGTGGTCTATTCAGAGTTCAGCGATGGGCGCCTCTACGCTGTTCGAGGCGATGGTCGGGCGCAGCCGATAACACCTGAAGGTGCCTTCCGATTCGGCGACATCCGCGTCCATCCCGACCGAGGACTGGTTCTTGCCGTACGCGAGGACCATGGCGGTGATGGCAAACCGGCCAACACCATCGTGGCTCTTGATCTTGATGGTGCGAACCCCGATTCGGGTGCGGTGCTCTGCGCCGGTGCCGATTTCTACTCCACCCCTGAGCTTTCGGCGAGGGGGCGGTTGGCCTGGACTCAGTGGAACCATCCGGACATGCCCTGGGACTCCACCACGCTCATGGTCGGCTCTCTGAACGGATCCACGATCATGAACAGTCGGCCTGTAGCGGGCGGTCCCAGCGAGTCTGCGCTACAGCCTCGCTGGCTGGGTGACAAGCTGATCTTCGCTTCTGATCGTGCGAACTGGTGGAACCTCCACCTGTGGGACGAGGACGGTGTACGTCCGCTCTGTGCGACAGAGGCGGAGTTCTGCGAAGCACAGTGGTTACTTGGCCAGCGGCCGTACGCGATCATCGATGATGATCATCTGCTGTGCAGCATCAACCGCAGCGGTGAGCAGAGCATCGCCGTACTGAGAATCTCAGACGGGAGGCTCCAGCAGTTAACTTCCTCTGGTACGGCCGCTACCTCGTTGGACGTCGCCGGCCGCAACGCGGCCGCGGTGCTCAACTCACCGGACAAGCCGGCGACGCTGGCCCTCCTTGACCTCGATCAGGGCGACTGGAGGGTCATCCGGTCCTCCTCTGCGATGATCATGGATGCCGCCTCGATATCGACGGCCCGACCGGTCAGCTGGGTTGGTGAGCAAGGCACGGTCTACGGCTTCTTTTACCCGCCCCGCAACGCCCGCTATAGCGCACCCGCCGGCAGCCTGCCGCCAATGATCACGCTGTCCCATGGCGGTCCGACCGGCTTCGCTGGAGCCGATTTCAAGATCGCGTACCAATTCTGGACGTCCCGCGGCTTTGCCATTCTCGATGTCAACTACAGCGGCAGTGCCGGTTTTGGCCGTGAATACCGCGACCGGCTGAAGGGACGCTGGGGAGTCGATGACGTGCAGGACTGCATTGCGGGTGCGGTATCGATGGGCGCTCAGCGGCTTGCCGACCCAGCGCGGCTCGCGATCAGGGGCGCGAGCGCCGGCGGCTTCACCACCCTGGCTGCCCTTACAACCACGGAACGTTTCGCCGCCGGAATCAGCCTGTATGGCATCGCCGATCTCGAAGCACTGGCGACCGACACGCACAAGTTCGAGGCGCGCTATATCGACAGCCTGATCGGCCCGTATCCCGAGGACCGCGCCAGCTACGTGGAGCGCTCACCGATCCACCACCTCGATCAGCTCTCCGCGCCGATCCTGCTGCTGCAGGGAACCGATGACAAGGTAGTCCCGCCGAAACAGGCCGAGATGCTGGCCGAGGCAGCACGCCAGAAACATCTGCCTGTTGCCATGATCATGTTCGAAGGCGAAGGCCACGGATTCCGCAGGGCGGATACGATCAAGGCGGCAACAGAGGCGCAGATCTACTTCCTCGGCCGGATTCTCGGCTTCCAGCCAGCCGATCAGGTTCCGCCCATTCCCATCGACAACCTGGATCCCATCGACAACCTGGATGCATGATCAGCCGGAGTTCCCGGCGTGATCAATATCGGCCGGCCACGGGTGCAGCCGCGGCACCCACGCCCGCACGGCCTGACGGTAGCGCTGATAGTCATCCCCATAGCGCTCTAGCAACAGCGGCTCCTCGTACCAGCGAACAAAGGCCGCCATAATGGTCCAGACGACAAGGGCGTATATCAGCAATGCCAGCGAGCCGAAGATCATCGCCTGGCCGAGCACTGCCGTCACTACGGCGAAATACATCGGGTTACGCACGAAGCGGTAGTCACCGCCGACCACCAGCCGCTGAGTTGGAGCGACCGGCGCTGGCGTACCTCCGCCTTCAAGAACGAAACGAGCAAATGCGCGGACCAGGACCACGACCGCGGCTACGAGCAGCACCGCACCTGCAGTCATCCGGATGATCGCGGATGGCGATATCGGCCCGGGTATCTGCCACCTCGTGATGAGCCAGGGCACCAGTCCTGCCACCACACCAGGCGCAAGAACGAAGAAGACTGCGCTGCCGATCGCGGCCGCCGATCGCCGCATGCCGAAACCTCGGTCGTGACCTACGTCGGCAACCAGTAGGTGTCCGGCGATGGTCGTGGGCCGAAGATCGCCTGGCCAACCCTCACCGTCGTCGCCCCGTACTCGATTGCGATCTCCAGATCACCAGACATACCCATAGACAGCTCCTCATATGAGCCGGCGACGTCATCGCTGCTCTGAAGCCGTCGTTGCAGATCACGCATGCGTTCGAAACAGGCCCTGATCTCTCGTTGATCATCCGACAGCACAGCCAAGGTCATCAGACCGCGGACCCGTAACGTTCCATAGGCCCTGAGAGCGATGGCGAACGGCTCCACCTCGTCGGGGGGCAAACCGTACTTTTGCGGTTCACCGGATGAGTTGACTTGCAGGAAGACATTGAGACTGCGGCCCTGATCGTCCAACGCCTGATCAAGCACGGCGGCCACCTTCACGGAGTCCAGCGCATGGAACTCCGACGCGATGGCAGCCACCTGTCTGGCCTTGTTGGTCTGAAGATGGCCGATGATCGCCCATCTGAGATCAGGATGATCAGCGAAGTGCTTCGCCTTCTCGATCGCCTCCTGGACTTTGTTCTCCCCAAGCAGCCGAACTCCGGCCTCATACGCCTCCGAGACCAGGTCCATTCCTTGGTTCTTGCTCACCGGTAGCAATCGCACTTCACTCGGATCGCGCCCGACTCGCGTGCACGCCGCCTTGATTCGCGCCTCCACCGCGGCCAGATTTTCCGCCACGCTCCCCATGCCTGAACCTTAGTCTCGCGCGGGCACTGTGATGGCGCGTTATCGGAGGTCGACGCCTTTACGGCCACCGAGCGCCGAGCGAGATCAGCCCGAGCGCAGCGAGGATCGCAAAGCCCAGTCCGAAGCCGGCGTATCGTGCGGTGACCTCTCGGTCCACCTTTTCCTTGCCCACCGAGCTGCCGATGTCCCGGTACACGTCCTTCAGCTCGCCAGCAGACGCCGCGGTGTACGCCTCCCCGCCAGAGATCTTCGAGATGCGTGCCAGCTCATCCCGGTCCACTGGCACCGGCTCCCGCCTGCCACCGATATCGATGTAACCGTCGGGGGTCCCGTACGCGATCGTATAGATCGGAACTGATTGGGCCCTCGCAGCCATCGCAGCCTGATCCGACGGCCGGCCCACCTGTGTCTTGCCGTCACTCAGCAACACGATGCGCGCGGGCGGCACCGTTTTGGGGTTGTCCGGATCAGGCGGCACCTGGGCCAGCGCGGCAAGCGAGGTGTAGATACCCTCACCGATCGCGGTCGAAGCTTGGGGGCGTAAGTCACGGATCGCGGCTGTCACCGATCCACGATCGAGGGTGGGCGGTACCAGCGTCGTGGCTGTGCCGGCGAATGTCACCAGCGCGACGTTGAACTTGGGCGGGAGGGATGTCACAAATTGCTCGGCCGCGGACTTCGCCGCCTCCAGCCGGTTCGGTTCCACGTCCTTGGCCTCCATCGACAGTGACACATCGATGGTCATCACGATCGTCGCCCGTTCCCGCGGTACAGAAACTTGATCTTTCGGCTTGGCGAAGGCCATCGTCAAGGTCAGCAGGCTGAGGATCGACAAACCGACCGCGACATGGCGTAACCACGTGCGGTCCCGCGGGATGACGAGGTCGAACATCGTCTTGCTGACTTGCAGACTGCGATTCCGCTTGCGCTGCACCAGCCACAGGTAAAGGCCGACCAGCAGTGGGATCAGTAGGAGCAGCCACAACCGCCCAGGCGCAAGGAAGGAAAGAAGCGGAATCATCCCCACCGCCACCCTCCAGGAAAGTGGTCACGAACGCCACCAAAAGTGCCGGATTCGTTGCCGTTTGCGACCACTTTCGGGAGGAGAGGCCGGGGAGTACCGACCATCACGGCCACTTTGCCCCCAAGGAAATCGCACCCAAGGCGGCGAGAACGGCGAGAGCCAGACCATAGCCGGCAAAGCGCGCAGTTACCTCGCGGTCGGCTTTCTCGTAGCCGATATCAGATCCGATGTTCTGATACACCCTCTTCAGCTGATCGGCAGTGGCGGCTGCGAAGTACTCGCCATTGGTCGCCGCGGCGATGCGCTTCATCTCCTCATGGTCGACCGGTACCGGTTCACGCGTGCCGTCGAGATCAACAAAGCCGTTCTCGGTGCCGTAGGCGATCGTGTAGATCGGAATCTTGGCAGTCCTGGCCTCAGCCGCAGCCTGCAGCGGTGCGCGGCCGGCGGTGTTGGAGCCGTCGCTGAGCATCACGATCGCGCCGGGCGCCACTGAGTCCGGATCGTCCTTATCCTTCGGAGCCTGCTGGAGAGCTCGCAACGCTGTGGCGATGCCCTCGCCGATCGCTGTCGATTCCTGCAGTTGGATGCCGTTGATGGCGTTTTGCACCGTCCCATGCGCCGTGGTCGGCGGCACCAGAATCGCGGCGGCTCCTGCCATCGAGACCACCGAGACGTTGTACTTCTCAGGCAGCCTGATCACGAAGTCGTTGGCTGCCTGCTTGGCGGCGTCTAGCCGGGTCGGTCTGACATCAGTCGCCTGCATCGACAGTGAAGAATCGATCACCACGACGACCGTAGCTCGCTCGCGAGGCACGTCGATCTGAGTCTTCGGCCGTGCGAAGGCCGCTGTCAGGGTGACCAGACTGAGCAACGACAGCGCGACAGCCAGGTGGCGTCGCCACTGCGACTGCTTGGGCACGACCACGTCCAGCATGGAGGTGTTGGTAAAGCGCATGCCGCGTCGGTTCTTGCGGAGGCTGGCGAAGATGTAGGCGATAATCAGCGCCGGGATGATGAGCAAGATCATTAGCCGCTCGGGTGACAGGAACGCGAGCTGCGGAATCAGCAGCTGCGACAGCAGCGCGGATCTCATTTCGTCACTCCCTGTGGCGGGGCGTGCAGCATGCTCGCCACGCGACGGTACGCCATCACGAACCGGGCGATGTCTTGCACCCAGTCCCGGTCGGTCCGCAACTGAATGTGCCCGACACCTGCACGACGAAGTGAGATACGTATTCGTTCCCGCTGCGCCGCGCTCGCCGCATCCATTCTGGCTCGCGCATCGGAGTCGCCAGTGTTCACGTAACGCTCGAAGTCAGTCTCAGGATCGCGGATCAGCATGTCACCCACGTTGGGGAACTCGATCTCCCTTCGGTCGACCACTTCCACCGCAAGGACCTGGTTCCGTACGCTGAGCCGACGCATCGAGCGCTCCCAGTCGGGTTCCACGTTGGGGTCCAGTTCATGATCACCCGGCGTCAGAAAGTCTGATACCACCACTTTCAACCCACGGCGACGCTGGGTCCGCGACAGCTTCTCCACACTTGCCGCGAGCGTCATCGGGCCGGTGGCGTGATCGGGCACGAACGGCTCGGTCAACATCTTGCGCAGCAGGCCGTACAAGGCGGAACGACCGGATCTGGCCTGCAGTCGACGCAGGCTCTCCGGGCGCAGAATGTAACCGCCGAATCGGTCGCCCATCTTCTGACTCAGGAAACCGATTGTCGCCACCGCAGCGATGCCGAGATCCCGCTTGGTTACTCCTTCTGTGCCCCAGTTCATCGATGGGGTGACGTCAAGCAACGCCCACACCTCGAGCTCTCGATCGGCGATCGTGTCGCGAACGTAGGGCACCGTGGTGCGTGCGGTGACCGACCAGTCGATCTTGCGGACGTCGTCCTCGCCCGGGACATACATCCGGGCGTCGCTGATGTCCGAACCGGGTCCGGGCAGCAGGCCCATGTGATCCCCGTGCAGGAAGCCCTCGAGGCGACGCACGATTGTGAGCTCCAGCCGGCGCAGCGCAGCCTCCGGCGCCAGCTTGTGCAGCGGGATGGTGGCCCGGGTCGGCGCACCGAGCACCGAGGTAACCGCCCCCATGCTCTCCTCTGGAGCAGCGAACCTCACCGGGACGCCGCCACGAGGCGGGTAACTCACAGGCGTACCAGCGGGGGGCGGGATGTCAGGTGTACCGATCGGCTGACCGCCTGGCGGCGGGAATGACACGGCAGCCTCTAGTTGAAGTCCGGCTGGTTAGGCATATTCGGCACCGGGTGCTGATAGGGAGGCGACGGCGCGGTGTAGGTGTTGGCCGACGGCACTGAACGCCCGGATGGAGTTTGATGATTCGGCCCGGACTGCTGATTCCAGACCGGCGTCGGCGGCGGCACCATGGCGACGATCCGCTCGATCACCTGGGCCGGAGCGATGTTGTCGGCGACAGCGTCGAAACCGAGCACAATGCGGTGCGCCATCACATCTCTTGCCACTGACTGCACATCAGTTGGCAGCACATAGTCGCGACCATGGATTAGCGCCAGAGCACGTGCGGCGGCCACCAAGCCAAGCGTGGCACGTGGGCTACATCCGATTTGGATGACCGACGTGAGATCCGGCAGGTTGAATTCGGCGGGCGTACGCGTCGCCAAAACAAGCCGGACGATGTACTCGGCGACAAGGTTGTGTACGAAGATCTCCTGAGCCTGGCGCTGCAATTGGAGGATCATCTGCGGGTTCAGAACGGGTTGCGAGGTTGGCGGATCGACGCTCATCCTGCGGAGGATTTCGAACTCTTCGTTCCCGGCTGGGTAGGGCACGTCGACCTTCAGCAGAAAGCGGTCCCGCTGTGCCTCGGGGAGTGGATAGACGCCCTCGGACTCCAACGGGTTCTGAGTGGCGATCACGATGAAGGGCTGCGGCACCGGATAGGTCGTGCCGCCGATCGAGACCTGCTGCTCAGCCATCGCCTCCAACATTGCAGCCTGCACCTTCGCAGGTGCGCGGTTGATCTCGTCGGCCAGAAGAAAGTTCACAAAGATCGGTCCGAGCTCGACATCGAAACTCTCCTGGCTGGCCCGGTAGATGCGGGTGCCGATGATGTCGGAAGGCACCAGGTCAGGAGTGAACTGGATCCGGGCGAAGTCACCACCGACAACGGTGGCGAAACTCCGCACCGCCAGGGTCTTGGCCACTCCAGGGACACCTTCGAGCAGGCAATGTCCTTGGGCGAGCAGAGCCACCATGAGCTGCTCGACCATGTGTTCCTGCCCGACAATCACCCGCTGAACCTGAGCGATGGCGTCCCCGAGTAGCTGCGAAGCGGTCTGATTTCCGAGCTGGCCCGAGGTCCGGGCGGCCGGGCGCTCATCGACAGGCTGGCCAAACGACGGACTACTCACGCACCTCTCCTGTTACTCGTCAATCGCGCCTGGGCGGACGGGTACGGTGAACCGTCACCGCTTGCGCCGGACACCGAGCCAATTCTCGCAGACGCAGGACTCTAGGCTATGGGCCCGCACAAACCCCGAACTAGGCGAACCTGCCAGAGCACACTGTGAGCACGCTGTGAATCAACCCTCAGCGCGCTATGACGCGGTCCGCCTCCGGCGCGTGAGGAGTTTTCGCGCGCCCACAACAGGACCTACGTCTTCACGAATGTGATTGAAGACGCGCATGCGATCGAGCCCTGACCCGTACGTTTCGACGGCTGTGATGAAAGACGATCGTTGTTCGGTGTCGGATGACGCTGTTGACCGGTGACAGCGGTCCGCCTCCGGCGCCTGAGGAGCTTTTCGCAAGTATTGGCCGAATAGACTCTCCGTGCCCCGCACCGTGCGGAGGTCGGCCTTGTCCGCACCGAGGCCGTGAGATGGAGAGTGATGTCGAGCACTGAGCCACCGGCCGGAGGGCCGAATGAACCGTCGGCCAGATCCGGCGCCTCTCATCCAGGATCCGACGATGGCTCTGGAGCAGGTCCGGCGTACGTACCAGTAACGCCGCTGCTTCCCGATGACCCACCAAAGGTCGGTGAGTTCTGGCTCGACGCGCGTGTCGGCGCGACGCCCGCAGGAATCGTGTTTACCGCTCACGACCCAGCCAACACCCCCGCGATGGTGATCTTGCTTGCGGAAGGGGCAGCGGCTGACTCGGCGGCGCGGTCCCGCTTCGCAGGCGAGATCAACGCGCTACATATCGACATGGTGCTTGGGCGGGGTGGCCATGGGCAGCACACTGGACGACTTGGCCGCAAGTACCGCAGCGGGGAGGACGATCCGGTTGCGCCCGACGAACGTCTTGTCGCTCCATGGGCGGCGCTGGCCTACGACGGCTCGCCAGCTGCAGCGGCGCAGGCTATGCAGATCCTCGACGCCGTGCAGATTGCGACGCTCCCGCCGCTGGGTGTTCCCTCCGGCCCCGACTACCAGCAGTACTGGATCGACCGGGTGCGTCCAGGCCTGGCGCGCCTCTGGCCACTTCCGTGGCCCGGCCGTTTCGACCGGGCAGGTTGGCGAACAATCTTAGTGTCTTGGCTTCTCATGCTGTTGCTTGCGGCACTGGCCGTGCTCATCGCGATCTTGATCTTCCGCAATCAACCACCAATGTCGCCGCCAACACCAACGGGCAGTTCCGCCGGGCCACAGTCAGGATCCCCGCAGTCAGGCGACCCGCAATCGGGGTCTCCCCAGTCCCCCGGGTCGGGATCCCCGTCTACAGGGTCGCCGGGACCATCGGGCACCGAGTCCGGCGGCGGCGAGCCGACGGAATCCGCGACTGGATCGCCAGCCGCAAGCAATAGTCCACGCTCGAGGCTGTAGTGGTTAGCGCAACTACCCGATCTCCGGAATCCTTGGTTGGCGCGGCTGAGACGTACGCTCCGGCGGTTCAGAAGGGTTTCTGGATTCGGCTCGCGGGCTGGTTAGGCGTCTGTGCACTGCCGGTTCTTGTTGCTCTCCACGTCGGTGCGACGACCTTCGATGGCGGCACCTTTATTCCGTGGCGTCCGATCATGGTCGATCTCGATGTCTATCGCCGCGCGGGTTCCGTTTTACTTGCTGGGGGCAACTTCTACGATCTTCCGGGGCCCCTGCAGTTCCTGTATCCGCCCTTCGCGGCCGTCTTGGCGGTGCCCCTAGCTCTCCTGCCGGCAACGTTGGTCCAGATTGGCTGGACCGCAGCCGGCGCCATGGCACTGGTCGCGATCATGCACCGCTTCGGGCTCACGGGCTGGCCGCTCAGCCTGGCCGGTGCCGGAGTGGTTTACATCGTCGAGCCCGTGGTCCAGACGCTGGCCTTCGGGCAACTCGGAATCTTCCTGGTGGCACTCGTGGTGTTGGACCTTGCTCCTGGTCCTCGAGTATTTTCTCGGCGGCTGCTGCCGGAGGGGGTGCTGACGGCTGTAGCGACGGCGATCAAGCTCACACCGGCGATCTTCGTGGTCTATCTGCTCGTTGCGCGCAAGTTTCGCGCCTTCTGGGTCGCGGTCGTCACCGGCATCGTGGTCACACTGGCGAGCGCAGCCATAATGCCAGCGGCATCGTACGAGTTTTGGACCAGGTTGGCCCACGGCGACACCGGCCTCGGGCACAGCATCATTTACTACACCAACCAGTCGGTGATGGCCGACATCGTCCGGATCTTCGGGCTCGGGCCAGAGCCGGCGATCATCGGACTCGTCATGTCCTGTGCGGTCGCAGTCGCCGGCGTCTGGGCCGCGGTGCTGTGGCACCGACTCGGTGATGTCCGGCTGGCGGTCACCCTCTGCGGGGTTGCCGGGCTGCTGGCTTCACCCGTGTCCTGGCTGCACCATTTCGTGTGGGTGGTGCCGCTCGCGATGAGCCTCCTCGAGCGGCGACCTATCAGCCCGCGGAGCCTCCCATCCTGGTACCTGGCCCTGGGGTGGCTCTTTGTTGGGTGGGTTGCGGTGGCGCCGTTCATGGGGCTGCCCAACGGAGCAGATGTCGAACTTCAGTGGACCTGGTCCCAACACCTGCTCGCCTCGATCACAACTGTTCTTGGCCTCGCACTGCTGGCTGGTGCGATCATGATCGCTCGGCCGCGGGTACTGACGATCTTCGCTCGCCGGGCCAGCAAGGAAATCGCGTCGACCCGATAAATCCGGGTCTCTGCTACCAGGTCACCCGCACCTGGCTGCGCCATCGCTCCACCACGTCCGGGCGTCCCTCGGCGTTGAGGTCTCGTATGCGATTCCACAATCCGAGGTACAGCTCGAGGGCGGTGCCACTGATCACTGCATCCGGCAGCCAAGCGGTCCCTCTGAGGCTTGACGGAGGTTGCTCGCTGACGGCTACCTGCCAATGCAAACCCGCGTCGGTTGCCCGAATCTCGATCACGTAGGGCGATGTGGAACGAAGTTTGGATTTGCTCCGGGGCAGGAAACCGCGAAGCAGTTCGTCGATTCCGTCGGCTGCCAGCTCGTCGTTGATCATGGTTTCGGCCGGAAGAGGCAGCCGGCATAGGGCGGCGGCCTGGGCGTCGACTGAATGAATAGTGGTCTCGTGCGCCTGCCGCCTTGCCCAGAACAATCGCGCTGGAGGCGGGTTCATCAAGAACACCATTGCCTCAAGATCATCAGAAGCTTTGATCAAGGTCTCGGTCAGCTCCCGGGCACCTTGATCAAACCAAGCCAGAAGGTCTGGCGCAGCTGCCGCCGCATCCTCGGAGTCCTGCGTGCGATGATCGGACTCTCCGCGTACGTTGGCTGCTGCCCAGCGGTGCACCATGCCCTGATGCGTGAGGAGCGCTGCGACGTCCCACTCGGGGCAGCTCGGAACTGCGGCGTTCAGACCTGCCTCGGCAGCATGATCATGGAAGCGTGCGGCCGCTGAACCTATCGCTGTCAGAAATTGATCAAGTGTGAGATCGGTAGCAGGGGAACTCTGATCGCCCACCCGGCCCAACCTAGTACGACACCTGCCGACGGCACCAAAGTGGTCACTGTGTCGTCTGAGTGGTGATGAAGCCGATGATGACAGCGGTCCACCAGAACGTCTGAGAGGCGCCCGCGAGAACCATGCCGCGGCGTACCACCGACTGTGCAGGGGTCGGCATTTGGCGTTCCATGAGCCGTGATGTCGACAGTGCAAGCACTCCGACAATTCCCACACCCAGCACACAGCAGAGCTTGACCACGATCAGCCATGAACTCAGATCTGGCTTGAGCACGACGCCGCTGACGGTGAGACCGGTCAACCCAATCCAGATCAGGGGGGTCATCCGTTCGGCGGTGAGCAGCACATCGCCGATGGTTACTCGGTGAGACAGTGAGAGCAGCCCGTACCAGTCGACTGCGAGCACCGAGCCGAAGCCGACCACGAGGGAGATCAGATGAACGAAGAGAGCGACTACCTGAAGCCAGTGCGGAGCATTCATCAACGTTGAAACAAAGACCAACCCAACGATGGCCACGCTGACGACGCCGAGCAGCCGCGCCTCGGACGGGGTCACCAGCCGCCCATCGAGCCTCACCGTACGAGCGAACATTTGCAGCAGAAGTAGCTTCCCCCTGAAACTCTCTCGGCGCGATGCCGCATTGCCGACTCTACTGGTCGCGTCACCGTCGATAGCGCGAGCCCATGCGCTTTGAGATCGGGCACTCGGAGTGGCAGCCATCGAAGATCAACTTGCGTATGACGCGGCTCGGAAATTGACCCGGAGGCTGTACAGCGAGCTGGTCGCGGTGACGTAGAGATGATTGCGCTGGTGGCCTCCAAAGGTGAGGTTCGCGGTGATCTCAGGCAGCCGGAGCTTCCCGATCAACGAGCCGTCCGGGTCATAGCAGTGCAAGCCATCATGAGCCGCTCCCCAGAGACGACCGAGATGATCAAATCGGATGCCGTCGTAACCCTGGTCGTCAGCACAGAAGAGCTCACCGCCGGTCAGCATTCCATGATCAACATTGAAGACCCTGATGTGGTGCAGCTCGCTGTCGACGATGAACAGGCGGTGCTCGTCGGGTGAGAATGCCAAGCCGTTGGGCTGAGCGAAGTCCTCGACCACTGCGGTCAGGTTTCCGTTGTCTGGATCCCGACGGTAGACGTTGCGCGAACCAATCTCGGCGGACGCTTCGTGGCCCTCGTAGTCGGTGTGGATGCCGTAGCTGGGGTCGGTGAACCAGATCGATCCATCCGAATGCTCCACGACATCGTTGGGACTGTTCAGCCGGTGACCGTTGTAGGAGGTGGCCAGCACTGTGACCGAGCCGTCGTGTTCGGTACGCGTTACCCGGCGCTCACCGTGCTCGCAGGTCACGAATCGGCCCTGCCGGTCGACCGTACGACCATTCGTAAAGCCCGCTGGCATTAAGAAAACGTCAACACGCTCACTCACCTCGTCATAGCGAAGGATCCGATCATTCGGGATGTCGCTGAACAACACGCATCGGCCAGCCGGGTGATACCCGGGTCCCTCCAGCCATCGACCACCGGAGAAGAGTCTGGCGACCGAACGGTCGCCGCCGGTACCTGCGAAACGCGGATCTAGCACCTCAAACTCTGCGGGAATGAGATCGGCCACAGACCCCTCCTGTGGTTGTTGGCTTTACGTCTGCGGGCTGCGGAGACTCTATCGAGAAGTGCACCAGCCTGAACGGACGGCGCGCCAGCGCCTTGGTAGGCCATCGCCGCTATCATCGGCCTCGATCAATCCAACCAACTTCCAAACGCCTGGGGCGGTAGCTCAGCCGGTTAGAGCAGGGGACTCATAATCCTCCGGTCGCGGGTTCGAGTCCCGCCCGCCCCACCGACGATCGGCCCTGGTCAGGCTAGTTTTGTACGCTTCGCGCCGAAGGTCTGTTCCCGGCGTGGGACCTCTCGCTGGTGTACGTGCAAATCGGCAACATTTCGGGAGCGACAGCGGTGCAGATCGCGCGCCCAGCTCAGTGCGTTGACCGGCGTCCACCGATGAGTTTCAGCATGCCGGCTGGTCTCAACAGAGATGGTTGTTCGACTCGTCCAGACGGTCTTATCGTGATCGGATCCTCAAGCCGGCCACACTCAACAAAGGAGAAGGCCCATGACTGATGTCCCCTACGACATCGAGCTCAGCCACACCCTCGACGCTTCGCCTGAGCGCGTGTATGAGGCGTTCACCGACCCCGACCAGTTCGCCCGCTGGTACGGCCCTGATGGGTTCCCAGCGCAGCGTGAAACGGTCGAGATCGACGCCCGCGTCGGCGGGCGACAGCGGTTCACGATGGCCGGTGACGCCGATCCCTCGATTCGCACGGGATTCGATGGTCGATTCACCGAGGTTGTCGCCAACGAGGTGCTCACCAGTAGCGGAACCTGGCACGGCATTCCCGGCCAGGAGCACGGGTGGTCATCAAATCTGCGGGTCGAGTTCGACGACCAGAACGGCACGACAAGGTTGGTGGTACGCGAAGGCCCTCACCCGGAAGGGACGGCAGACCTGGGCCGTCTGTCGTGGCAGATGATGTTCGCCAAGCTTGAGACGCTCCTCGGCCCCTGAGCACGCCGACGCTCATTTACCATGATCAATGTTCGCAAGAATCCCCGCCTGTGCCGAATACCGACCTCATGCCGCTGCACCTCGGACTTCACGCGCGCTCACCACTCGCACAGCGCGCAGGCAAAGGTGCTCACAGCGAATAGGGGCTGTCCAGCCCGACAGGTCCGCATTTGTGATGCTTCCATTTGCGGCTGATGGGGTCCGTCGCCTGGCCACGCGGACCCGAGAAACATCGCAGCCGCTTACTTCCGGCTGGGAGCTGCAATCACGATGAGCCCAGCCAGTGTCACAACAGCGCCGACGATGAGCAGCCCCACTCCCCAATCGGCGGGCGCTGCAGTCATCGGATTCGAGGTAACCGCTCGACTACCCAGTACCCCTAGGAATTCGCCGACATTCTCGGCGTGCTTCCTCACGATCGCTCCAACGATCCCAATAACGGCGCCCGAAAACAGCAGCCAGACTGACATCTCATTCGTCTGCCGCTGCACGGTCTGGCTCATCGATCCTCCGAGGGGGTGATGAGGATCAGATTGGCGCAATCGGCCGGTTGGCGTGACAACGCTCAGTGCGTTGTGCCTGGATCGTTATCCCGGTTGATTTTGTCCCAAGTCCGGATAAACGTTCGGCACTTGAGGATCAATGTTCGCTTGACCGACCATGAGCTGCGGCGACGCGGCATCGGTGACTTGAACGCTTGTCGCGTGCGGGAGACGGATTAGGCGCATGCGGGCAGCGCGACCGTCGCGCACTGAAGATCCATGAATCAGAAGTGGTTGGTGTAGGAAAGGAAGCGCCAACCCTCTGGATTCGCGAGCAGATGGTAGGTCGTACGCGTATCCCGGATGATGTTTCCCTGCTCGTCCTTGGCGTTCCAACGAACGGTCGCGAAACCAGCGGACTCACCGAGCGGATGAGGCTCGATCTCGATCGGCAACCATAAGGCCGCACCCTTACCACGGTAGGTGTTCATCATCATGGCGAAGTGCTCGCGCACCGCATCCCGGTCGGGCAGGTGGATCGCTCTTCCCTCGCGGATCGCAAGGAACGGGGACTCGCACAGTGCGGTGACGCCATCAGCGTCCTGGGCGGAGTAGCGGCGAGCGTACTCCTCGATCAGCGACTCGATCGTCGTATCCATACTGCGACTCTTCCCATCCGCTGGCAGTTCAGTCAATTCCTACCGTGGCGCTGATCGCGGAGCCACCGAGCAGCCGGTCTGCCGATTCCTGCTGTCTTTCAACGCGACGAGATCAGTCCTTCGCCAGCGCCTCGAGTGCCGCATCGAGCAGCTGGAGCTCTGAGCTCGCGCCCGACGGTCGGCCGGACGCTCGCGTGCTCAGCGGTCGCCATCGGCGGCGGTGTCCTGCCCGTGCAATTCGGCCGGCCTTCCTGCCGCGATCCGAACGAGCCTCCGAAGGTTGCGCCGGGTCAGCGTGACCGCGGCACCCGCGGGCGAGACACCCGATGCGTGCCGCGGCACGCGAACGAGCAGCGCGCCCGGCAACGAGACGAAGCGGAGCGGCGGCGCAAGCGTGAGCGCCTCACCGTCGAGGCCGACGGCCACCGGCGCCTCGGAGTGCACCTCGAACTCGAGGCTCGACCACTGCAGCACGCCTCCAAAGCGTCGGTGCGCGCCGATGGTTCCGAGGGTCACCAGCTTGGCGACTCCGCCGGCGCCGCGAAGGCGTGCCACGAAGATGCCCAGCCGGCCCGTGTCCAGATCCGGTCGCGTACCCGCGCCCCGAAAACGACGCATCTGATACGGGTTGTTCGAGACGATGACCAGCGCTGCATCACACCAGTCCTTCGTATGCGGTGTCTCGAAGCGAAGGGCGCAGCCCGCCGTGTCCTGCCCGATCATGTCCGGCAGCATCCGCTTCCACGTCGTGAGCTTGGCGTCGCGATATTCGTCCGACTGCACGACGCGCGCGTAGACACCGAGCGAGGCGTTGTTGACGAAGATGCGTTCGTTGAGCGACGCGAGGTCGACGCGCCGCTCGACCCCGTCGGTGAACGCATCGAGCGCACCGACCACGTCGTCTCGGTCGAGGCCGAGGTCGAGGGCGAAGTGGTTGCGCGTGCCGGCGGGGACGCAGACGTGGGCGACGTCATGCCGCATGGCAACAGTCGCGACCAACGCCTGCGAACCGTCACCCCCCGCCATCCCGATGACATCGGCACCCCTTCCCACGGCATCTTCGGCGAGCTTGCAGAGGTCGTCACCGGGCCCGAGCAGCAGAGGCTCGATGCCTGCGCTTCCTCGCCTCCTCCGGCAGGTTGAAGCGCTCCGCCTTCCCGCCACCCGACTTGGGATTGATGATCAGCACGCCCCTTTCGGCGGGTCTGCAGCGGTCGTGCGTGTCCGTGCGCCGCCCGCCGGACTGGAGCTTGGTCGTGACGCACCGCATAGCGGGCGACCACGCCGAAGAGCAGCAGCAGCACGATCAGCACGCGCGAGCTGGTACTTCTGGTCGTATCCGTAGGTGCCGAGGGTCGACGAGCGCCAAGAAGGCGATCGGCAGAACGAGCCAGCGTCGGACGCCTCGCCTGGTCAAAGAGGAACACCGCGAAGAACACCACAAGGAACACGGATACGAACGAAGAGGACGAGGCCGACGGGGTCGTTCGCGATCAGGGAGACACCGAACCAGAAGATGAAGAACAGGATGACGAGCGCGCCGACTGCCGCTAGCTGCGCTCGACGACTCGCGTTGACCTCGACTTGAAGAGCACGTTGTTGACCGCGAGGGTTCAGGCGGGTCCCAAGCGAGAGGACATTCCCGGACTCCGTCACCTCTGCGACGGCACGATCGTCCGCTTCCCGGCTGCGATTCGCATCAGCGCCCAGAGGTTGCGGCGGATTTCGGCGTTTATGCACCCCCCTGCTGGTGAAAGGCGGCCAGTTGCATGCCGCGGGACGCGCACTCGTAGCGCTCCCGGCAACGAGACGAAGCGCAGCGGCGGCGTCAGCACGAGTGCTTCGCCGTCGAGACCGACGGCGACCGGCTCACCGGCACGGACCTCGAACTCGAGGACACGACCACTGGAGCACCCCGCTCAATCGCCGGTGCTGACTCCCGGAACCGAACGATCGACCGATGGTCCCGAAGGTCACGAGCCTGGCGACTCCACCCGCACCTGCGGAGGGGTGCCGCGAAGACGCTCAGTCGAGCCGGTGTCAAGCCGAGGCCTCGTACCGGTACCTCGAAGCCGTCGCGCCTGA
>CAVRQV010000032.1:0-165118 GCA_963723475.1 uncultured Actinomycetota bacterium | reverse complement strand
GACGCGATCAGTAGGACGAGACGTCACTGTCGAGGAGAAGACCCTGCACAGCGATTCGAGGCAGACCACCGAGGAGGAAACCATGGCCGAGCCACTCGTTTTCATCAACACATACCCGATCAAGGCCGGGAAGACAGGCGAGTACGTCCGGGCCAACGACATCGACATTCACTACATCGATGCCGGAACCACCGACGCGCCAACGCTGGTGCTGCTCACGGCGGCCTGGTGAGCACCAGCGAGATCTGGGCTTCCACACCCATCAGCTATGCGTCTCACCTGCAGCGGCTTGCAGAGGAGTTCCACATCATTGCTCCAGACGCGAGAGGGTCTGTGATGACTACCCACTCCGGTGGACCGGTGTCGATGTCCATGCTGGCCGACGATGTCGCTGGGTTGATCGACGCACTCGGGCTCGACCGGCCTGCGGTTGCCGGATTCAGTGAGGGCGGCCTAACGGCCTTGCTGGTCGGCATACGCCACCCTGACTCCATGCGGGCTCTGGGCTGCGACTCCGGTTATGACTTGCTTAATCCAGATGCACCGGCCTTTGCGATGCTGCCTGGCCTGCTTGGTGGGCTGCCCCATGTTGATCCCGACGTCGTCGAGCAGTCGTTCGGCAGGACCCGGAGATGGCCGAGGTCTTCGCGCTGATGAAGGCCGACCAGGACGCCGCGCGCGGCGAGGGCTACTGGCGAACCTACGTCGAGCGCATCCTCGAGCGCTGGTCGCACTGGCCCGGCTACGGCTACGCCGATCTCGCCAAGATCACCGTACCGCCACCTGATCCTGGTCGGCGATCGCGACCACTTCTACTCTGTGGAGGAGGCTGCGGTGGCATTCAGAAACCTCGGCCATGGCCAGCTCGCCGTGATACCAAACATCGGGCACGTGATCAGCACAGGCAAGATCGAGGCACTAGTCAGCTTCCTCACCAGCTAGACCTGGCGACTCCTGGCGAGGAGCAGCACTCCGAGGGCCGCCCATCGCTCCCTGCTCTGGCCACGGACGGGTCCACCGGCGGTCGCGGAAGGTCGGCAGTGCACGAACCGGATCCCGAGATGCTCAACATCGCCCAGCGGCCGGCCGAGGCCGAGGCCGAGCTCATCATCGGCCGATGACAGCGCCTGCCCGCAAGCCGACCCTCTAGCGGTCGTCCGCCCGAGCAACCGTTGGCGGTCATCCGCACTGTGAGCGTCGGACGGGGTTCGGGACAGCTCGTAGGAGCGCTCGTCTGCCAGGTCGCCGGGTGCTGTGGCTGCTTCGGGCACGGCCGTAACCATCGTCCGGGTCCGCGCCCCGCGCTGGTACCGTGCCAGCCATGGTCCGGCATGTGGTGTGCTTCCGGTGGAACGAGGGCACGACGCCCGAACAGGTGGACGAGGTGGTCGCCGCGTTGCGGGAGCTCCCGGGGCTAATCCCGGAGATCCGCTGGTTCAAATTCGGGCCCGACATGGGCGTCGATGCGGGAAACTGGGACTTCGCGGTGGTCGCCGAGTTCGACTCGATCGACGACCAGACCATCTATCGCGACCATCCGGAGCATCAGCGTGTGATCACCGAACTTATCGCCCCGATCCGGGCCGACCGGGCCTCGGTGCAGTACGACGCGGGCTGAGGACGACCTGTGCGCATCGTGTCGCTGCTGCCGTCGGCGACCGAGATCGTCTACGCCCTCGGCTTGGGCGACCAGTTGGAGGGGCGCACGTTCGAGTGCGACTACCCGCCCGAGGCGCAGCAGAAGCCGATCGTCTCATCGAGCGGACTCCCCGAGAACCTGCCGCTCGGCGAGATCGACGACGCGGTCCGTGCCGCGACCGCGGGCGAGACGCCTCTGTACCGGCTCGACGAGGCGCGCATCGCCCAGATCCAGCCCGACCTGATCCTCACCCAGGACCTGTGTCGGGTCTGCGCGGTGCCGTCCGGCGACGTCGATGAGGCACTCGGCCGGCTGGGCTGTCGGGCTGAGGTCGTGTCGCTCGACCCGCACTCGCTCGACGAGGTGATGATCGACATCCAGAACATGGGCCGGGCCGCGGGCATCGATGCCCGAGCCGACCTGCTCGTCGACACCCTGCGGGCCCGGATGTCCGCCGTCGAGGCGAGTGTGTCGTTGGCGAGCGTTGGCCGGTTCGGCGCCGGCGCCGATCCGCGGCGGGTGCTCGTGTTTGAGTGGGTCGATCCGCCGTGGGGTGCGGGGCACTGGATCCCTGACATGGTCGAGCGGGCCGGGGGCGAGCCCGTGCTCGGGCACAAGGGCGGCTATGCCGAGGTGACCATGTGGGACGCCGTCCGCGAGGAAGCGCCGACGATCGTCGTGGTCGCGCCGTGCGGCTACCACCTCGCTGAGGCCACCGAGCAGGCCCGTGCCGTGCTCGCCGAGCTAGCGACGACGCCTGCCGGTCGGAACAACCAGGTCTGGGCCATCGACGCCGACGCCTATGTCGTGCGCCCCGGACCCCGTCTCGTCGACGGCCTCGAGCTGCTCGCGTGGATCATCGCCGGCGCGGAGGGGGACCCGCCTCACCCGCACGCGGTCACCCGCGTCACCTGACCCAGCGAACCGGCCGGAGAGCGATCCTTGTGGTGAATCGGCTGGACTCGCTCCATCCCATTGGACGACCGTCTAGTGAGAATGGCTGTTCGTTACCGCGGGAGGAACGGGTGAGCAGATGATCGTCGTCTTGGATGGGACGCGCGACGCGCCTGGCGCTTGATGTCGTCTAGCGGTGGTCTGCTGGTTAGGCGGCAGCCGTGGCTCCAGCGTTGTCGGTCCGTACGTGGCTCATGAGGGACTCCCACGACGCCACGAGTGACGGTTTCCTAGATGCTGTAGACGTTCTGCGAGTTCGACATCCTGTGAGGATCTACAGCGGAGGATTGTGACCGATGGAGTACTCCCTGCTCGGCCCGACTGGTGTGAAGGTGTCGAAGATCTGCCTGGGCACTGCTACGTTCGGCGTCGCGCCGGACGCGCAGGAAGCCGGGCGTGTGGTCGATGCGGCGCTCGATCTCGGCATCAACTTCTTCGACACCGCCAACGTCTACGGGGCGACCCCGACCTTCGACCGGCCCGGCGCGCCACCAGCCACTGAACGCGAACCCGCCGAGCAGATCCTCGGCCGCGCCCTCGTCGGCCGACGCGACGAGGTGGTGATCGCGACCAAGTCCGGTGAACGTCGGTTCGACCCGGCAGCTGGGCTGTCGCGCCGCTACATCATCCGCCAGGTCGAACACAGCTTGCGCCGCCTCGGCACCGACTACATCGACCTCTACTACGCGCACTTCCCCGACCCCGACACCCCGCTGGAGCAGACCCTCATGGTCTACGACGATCTGGTGCGGCAAGGAAAGCTGCGCTACGTGGCCCTGTCCAACCACCCGGCCTGGCAGGTCACCCAGGCGCTGTGGATCGCCGATGACCGCCACCTGGCCGCCGCGCCGGTCTGCGCGCAGGTCAAGTACAACCTCATCGACCGTGCCGCCGAAGACGAGCTCGCCCCAGCCTGTCAGCAGTTCGGGCTGTCCATCGTGCCGTTCGGCCCGCTGCACGGCGGGCTGCTGGCCGGCATGCAGGTCGAGGAACGGGAGTTCTCCGGTGACAAGAGATTCGGTGGGTCCGGGTTCACCGACACCGAGCTGGAGATCGGCCGTGCTGTCCAGCGACTGAGCCAGGAGTGGGACTTGCAGCCGTACCAGGTGTCGCTGGCCTGGCTACTATCCCGCCCGGCGGTCGCCTCGGCGATCGTCGGCGCCGAAACTGCAGAGGAGGTCAGAGCCAACGCCACCGCGGCCGACGTCACCTTGGACCAGGCCCAGCTCGACGCCCTGACAGCACTGCCAGCCGGCAAGGACAGCTGAACCAGACAGCACCATGCCCAAGACGGCGCCGAAGGTGCGCCGTAAGCCGACCCATGACTGACAAAGCCGGTGCCTATCGCCCGGTAGCTAAGATGCCGAGAACCGGACAGCTCCGGCTAAGGCGCGCCTTTTCATGTGAGATTCGCCATTGTTCTCAAACGACGCCTTGGTGCTGATCAAAGCCGACCGGCTCACAGTCCTCGTGATCTTCGCCGCCTCGTCCCGGGAAGCTGCTGTGTCGAACCGGAAAAAGCGAAGACCATGGCGCCTAGAATCAAGGTCGAGCTCCATGCCAAAGGCAGGATGCACGTAAGACCCGCCCGATGAAATGCCCGGAAGCGGGGACGCTAACCGCAACAAATCCGGTCCGCATCCGGGCCGGTGTGGGCGGGTTGAGGAGCCTGGCGCGAGGATCTCCTCAACTCCTCCGGAGTGAGTGGACCAGATTCTTTGGTAGGCGGCAGGTAAGGCATGTAGGGCAAGACAGCCCGAGATGCCGGGAGACGCTTTCTTGTAATCCCTTGCGTGAACACCACCCCAGTTGCTGTTACGAACGCCGCCGGCTGGTTTTCTTGGCCAGGCGAAGGTCGCTGCGTTGCGGCTGGCACGAGCTCTGTACTGGTGCATGCCAGTGGCGAGATATTAGACGTATGTATTCGTAATGGTAGTTAGCGTCGACTGTGAACAGCTGGTGTGGAACAGCTCAGTCGGTATCTAGATCTGATGCGCCGCGACACACTGCTCGGCACCGTGCGCGGCATCTTGGCGGCGCAGCTGATCAAGCCGCAGGCCAGGGTGCTCGCCAATGACCGCGGCATCAGCTGCGTGACGGTTGACTATGACCTCTTGCGGGGGTTGGATCGAGCGGACGACCGACTGTTCTAGCGAGCGCGCCACAAGGCTCCCTTGACACGACCTACGGCCAGCTAGGGCTTGGATGCCGGAGCAAACTCTGCCTCGTCAGCCGGTGCCTCATCCATCGCCTGCCCGGCTTCCTCGTCGGCCTTGCCCTGCTCAATCGCCTCGTCAGTCTCGTCCGTGGGATTGTCTATGGTGGGATCGCTCTCTAGTTCAGCCGCCGGGCTGCCGTGGCCTGAATTGGCCTCGTGGTCGGAGAATGCCGTGTCATATTCCTCCGGGACGTCAGGCATGTTCTCCGCAGTCTCCACAGCAAGCGCGCTCACCGAGGCAAGCTGGTTGAGCATCGCGTGCTTGCGCCGCGTCAGCAGTTCCTGCTCGTCCCTCATCTGGCGGCGTCGCAGGGCCAGCTCCTGACGTGCTCGGTCGTCGATGATCGCGGCCTGATGTCGGGCTCGATCAATGATCTTTTCCGCGTCGCCACTCGCGGCCACCTTGAGGCGTTCTGCCTCCGCCAGAGCTTCGTTGCGTAGCTTCGCAGCTTCCTCGGTTTCCGAAGTCAAGTGCTCCCCGGCGGACCGCTGCAACTCGGTCGCCTTCGCCAGCTTTTCCTGAATGGCCTGGTTTGCCGATTCCTGCGCTTGCTTCAGCTCGGCCATCACATGCTCGCGTTGGTCTGCAGCCTCTTGGCGCAGGGCCGCAGTGTCACGTTCCGCGGCGGCAAGTCGTTCCTCCGCCTCAAACCTAGCGGCCTTGCGCATACCGGTGGCGGCTTCCTCCGCCTCGGTACGAACAGCCTCGGCCTGCAGCCGAGCCGAGATGAGCAATTGCTCAGCCTCAGCCGTAACGCGTGCCATCAGTTGCACCGCGTCTCGCTCAAGCTGATCTCGCAGGGCGTCCAGCTCCGCCCGCTGGGCGTCTCGCATCTCTGCCAGTTCTGCATACGCGCTCTGGCGCAGCTCATCGATTTCGGCCTGCCGCTGGGCGCTCAGCCGATCCGCTTCCTGAGTGGCGGCTTGCGTGATGTCGCCAGCCTGCTCCTCGGCGATTCGCAGGATCTCTTGGACCCGCCCGCCGAGTGCGGAGAAGTCGGCATGATTCGCCCGTGCGTGGGCGTCGTCAAGCGCCTGCCGAAGCTCATGGTTGTAGGTGATCAAAGAGTCGTATTGCTGCAACAGCTGCGCGATCTGGGCCTGCGTCGCTCGCACGAAGTGATCAACAGCCTCACGGTCATATCCCTTACGCGACAGGGGAAAGCTGCCGTCCTCCGGACGTAGGTCACCTGTTGGGGCAGTGTTCACACCGGCTCCTTACGCACCAAAGTGCCATTACCCCGAGTCATCTCAGGGTAACGGCACCCGTAGGCGAGGGCCAGCGGTCAGTGAGTAGTGACCAAGCAGCGGCTCGCGGGATCTGACTACTTCGACTTGGCTCCCTCGCCGGAAAGGTCGGAAGGGGTCACGAGCACTGTGGCGTCACCATCGATCTCAATTTCGTCGGCCCCGTCGGATGACTTGCCCCCATTCTTGCCCGACCCTGCGTTGTTCCCGGCAGGACTGTCCTCGCCCACACCAGCAGGCGGCAACATGTCTGGGCGCATCACAGTGCGATCTCCGACCTCGCCGCTCTCCAAATCGTTGGGGTCGTCCAGGTCGGGGAAGGCGCTGGCGGTTTGCTCCGCAAGCGCCGACAAGCTGGCGAGTTGGCTCAACACCGCCTGCTTGCGCTGGTGCAGCAACTCCGTCTCACGACGCAGCTGCTGCTTCCGCCATGCGAACTCTTGTTGGGTCCGCTCGTTGATCGCCGCCGCTTGCTTCTTCGCTGTCGCGATTCGAGCTTCAGCCTCCTGAACCGCAGCGGCCTTGCTCTGCTCGGCTTCGGCCAGAGCCTCGGCACGAATGTGTGCGGCTTCGGCGAGGTCAGCCTCCAAGCGATCTGCCGATTCGCTGTGGTACTTGGTCGCCTCGGCAAGCAGTGCAGCGGTCTTCTGTTGCGCCTCGTCATGCGCCGACTTGAGCTGCGCAACCGCCTGCTCCCGCTCGACTGCCACCTTGGATCTCGCCTCAGCGGCCTCGCGCTCAACCGTGCGGCGCAGGTTCTCGGTGTCAAGGTATGCATTCTGGCGCGTTGCTTGTGCCTCATTGTCGGCCTCACGACGGACCGACTCGGCCTGCCGACGAGCAGCCGCAACCAAGGACTGGGCTTCCGCCTTGGCCTTGTCGACCTGGGCCTTCACGTCGTCGCGCAACTTACTGCGTAGCTGATCAATCTGTGCGGCCCCGCCGCTCTTGATGGCGTCGCCCTCTCGGGCAGCTGAGTTGCGCAGCCCGTCAGCCTCACGCCGCGCCTGTTCCTTGACCTTCTCGGCCTCGACTGTTGCGTTCTGCACCAGTTCACGCGCTTGCTCTTGAGCGAGCCGGAGAATGTCGTTCGCGCGTCCGCCCAGGTTGGCGTAGTCGACCTCTTTGGCGTCGGCCCCCCTGTCCCCAGCCGAGGCCATTTCATCTTGGAGCATGGTCACTTGCTGCTCAAGCTGAGTGCCGTGTCTACGGGACTTGACCACGCTTTCCTCGAGCGTGCGGACGTAGTCGTCTACTGCCGTTCGGTCATAGCCGCGTAAAGCGGTAGGAAAATTCCCGACCGCACTTGCTGTGTCGTCGAACAGGCCAAGCCCCGTGTTGTCTGATGCGTTCACCGCAAGGAACCCTCTCCGAGAATAGGTATTGAAGCCGAGTCTGTGCCCGCGTGAGCGACGGCGACTCGCTCAACACCAATTCGCTCACCCACTGTGCGGATCTGTCGCGGCGCGCTCGACCAACTCGAGCAGAACGCCGCCAGTTTCCTTGGGGTGGACAAAGTTGATCTGCGAGCCGCGGGTACCGGCTCTTGGTGCATCATAAAGCACCTGCACACCGCATTGACGCAGAATCCTGGATGCGGACCGGACATCTGAGACAGCGTAAGCCACGTGGTGCAGGCCGCCGCCACCGCGTCTCACGAGAAAGCGCGTGAGCACGGAGTTTTCAGCCAGCGGCATCAATAACTGGAGCTGATCGCCGCCCGGTCCGCCGCCGCCGCTGCTGAGCATTACCTCGGCCACCTGTTGATCCAGATTGTCTTCGCGATGCACAACCCGCAGGCCCAGCAGGTCACGATAAAAGGCAATCGCCGCTTCCAGATCGACGACCGCGACACCGACATGATCAAGACCGAGCAGCCCGGGCAGCACACCCCCGAGATCGGAGGGCATTGGGGTCATGGACATTAGGGTGCCAGACTGGTGTCGGACAGAGCATCGGGCATGATCCGTCCCCCAGCCGGCTCGTCAGCGCACAGCGGCAGCGTGGAGGTGGAGCATGGGCTCAGTGATCGTCGGCGGGGCACGAACGCCGTTTGGCAAACTTCTGGGTGGCTTCAAGGACGCATCCGCTACCGACCTTGGCGGCTACGCCATCGCGGCGGCGCTCGCACGCTCGGGCGTTGCCCCGGAGCACGTCGACTACGTCGTGATGGGTCAAGTGCTCCAGGCCGGCACCGGACAGATCCCCGCTCGACAGGCGGCGATCAAGGGCGGGATCGCCATGTCGGTCCCCGCCCTGACCATCAATAAGGTGTGTCTCTCGGGCCTGAACGCAGTGGCCCTAGCCGATCAGCTGATCCGAGCCGGTGAGTGCGATGTGGTTGTCGCAGGTGGCATGGAGTCGATGACCCAGGCCCCGCACCTGTTGCCACGCTCCCGGTCTGGTTTCAAGTACGGCGACGTAACGATGATCGACCACATGGCCTATGACGGTCTTTGGGATGCCTTCACCGACGTGGCCATGGGATCACTGACAGACGATTGCAATCGTGGCGAGCAACTTGTCAGTCGTGAAGATCAAGATGCCTTCGCTGCGCGCTCGCATCAGCGCGCAGCCGCCGCGACGGCCAGTGGTGCCATGGCGGAGGAGATCGTCGAGGTCCGTATCCCACAGCGTCGCGGGGACGATCTGGTGATCGCCAGGGATGAAGGTATCCGCGAGGGAGTGACGGTCGAGTCGCTGGCCAAGCTGCCCGCCGCCTTCAGGCGGGACGGCTCGATCACGGCAGGTTCGTCCAGCCCGATCTCCGACGGTGCGGCGGCGTTGATTGTGGCGAGCAAAGAAGCAGCCGCCCGGTTGGGACTCAACCCGATTGCAGAGATCGGCGCGCATGCCAGCGTCGCAGGACCCGACTCCTCCCTCCAGCTGCAGCCGGCCAACGCGATCAACGTGGCTGTGAAGAAGCAGCAGATCAGTCTCTCGGACCTGGACTTGATCGAGATCAACGAGGCATTCGCCGCCGTCGGTGTGGCGAGCGCACGCGCGCTGGGCCTGAGTGCGGATGAGACGGATGAGCGCGTGAACGTGAATGGTGGGGCGATCGCTCTTGGCCATCCGATCGGCGTGTCGGGCGCCCGGCTGGTCCTGACGTGTGCGTTTGAGCTGAAGCGACGTGGCGGCGGGACCGCAGTAGCCGCGCTATGCGGCGGTGGGGGCCAGGGTGACGCCTTGATCATCACCGTTCCTGCAGACGGCAGTTCCCGCTGAGCGGTGCGCCCTTGTCCGTCGATCGTGACGAAGTACGCGACGTCGTTGCTGCCGTGCGGTTGGGCAATCCGCGGGCACTGGGTCGTCTGATCAGCTGGATCGAGAATGCCTCGCCGGCGCTGCCGATGATCATGAAGGAGCTCGCGCCGGACACCGGGCGAGCGCACATTATCGGCCTAACCGGCGCGCCTGGGGTTGGCAAGTCGACCACAGTAACCAGCCTCATCCGCGCGCTTCGGGCGCGCGGGGAGCGGGTTGGCGTCCTGGCAGTTGACCCGAGCTCCCCCTTTTCGGGCGGAGCGCTCCTGGGGGATCGGGTTCGGATGCAGGAACACGCGCTCGATCGCGATGTTTACATCAGATCGATGGCGACAAGGGGTCATCTGGGCGGGCTCACCGTCGCCACCCCGCAGGCATTACGAGCGTTCGATGCCGCAGGTTTTGACACCGTGATCGTCGAGACGGTCGGGGTCGGGCAGTCGGAGCTCGAGGTAGCGGAGATGGCCGATACCATCCTCGTTCTGCTGGCGCCGGGCATGGGAGACGGGATTCAGGCGGCCAAGGCTGGCATTCTTGAGATCGGCGACATCTTCGTGGTGAACAAGAGTGATCGCGATGGTGCTCAGGCACTGGTGCGGGAACTGCGGACGATGATCGCGCTGGCCAACCGGAGCACGCAGGAGTGGAAACCACCGATTGTCATGACTGTTGCCTACGAGAATCGCGGGATCGCAGATCTAGTGGAAGCGATCGATCGGTTCCGAGCATCGCAAGTGGCGACCGGACGTGCCGCCACCCGCCGGATCGCGCGCGCCCGGCGAGAGGTGGAGAGCATCGCACTCGCCAAAGTGCATGCGGAGTTTCGGTTGAATGGCGAGGCCGGGCTGGAGGACCTTGCCAGGGCGGTGAGCCGTGGTGAGCTCGATTCGTACACGGCGGCGGACCGTGTGGTCGTCGGTCTTTAGGGCGCAAGATCGGCACCGGTTGAGCTGCGCCGGAGCCGCTGGCGGCGTGCCTGCACCCAATCTTTCGATGCGTCCGGTAGAAAGAAGATTATCCAGGCGTCTGCCTGTACTTGCTGCAGGGTGTTCGAATAGTCTGCGTGGAAGACCGGAAGGATGAATAGTCCGACATGAAGTGGGTCAAGCGGTTCATCATCTTCTTGGTCGTGGGCTTTGCGATTTTCTATTTGATTTCGCAGCCTGAGGCCGCCGCGGACGCCGTCCGTGCCATATTCCAAGCCCTTGCCAGGGTCTTCCACTCGATCATTGTTTTCTTCGAGTCACTGGCTCCTTAGCCATGGGCGTAGTGAGTTGGCTCGATCCGCACGTGGACAGATACATCTTGTCCACAGCGGATGAGGAGAAAGTCGTCGAGGTGAGGAAACACTGGGCTGCCAGTGCTTGGCCGGCGATACGACTCGCCCTCGGAATTGTGATCTTTATCAGTGGCTTTGCTTACCAGTCGCCGGTCTACTGGGTGTTCGTCATCGTCGGCGGTGCGTTGGCTTTGCAAGCGTTGTGGCGAATCCTCGATGAGTACCGCGATCGGTTCGTGATCACCAATCAGCGGGTGTTCCGGGTCCACGGGGTGTTGGCCACCGCGCGCGCCAGCATCCCGCTGGTTCGGATCTTGGACATCACTGTCAAGAAGTCCGTCATTGGCCGCTGGCTGAACTACGGACACTTCGTGTTCGAGTCCGCTGCGCAGGTCCAGGGCCTGAACGAGATCAGGTACGTCAAGGACATCGATAAGCGTGAGGACGTGCTACGCATGGTGATGGCGGGCGATGTGCCCCAACCTGCTCGTTTCAGCTGAAGAAGACGACGGAACGTGAGCACTGTCGAGCGTCACCGTCTGCCATTCGACCCGATCGAGGAGGCGGCGAAGCAGTGGGCCACGCAGTGGGGCGAGATGCCGCGGATGCGCGCTGTCACGTCGTTGATGCGGGTCCATCAACTGCTGCTCACCGAGCTCGATGAGTTGCTCCGCCCATTGGGTCTGACCTTCGCCCGCTATGAGGTCTTGGTCTTGCTCTCCTTCTCGCGGCGGGGCGCTCTGCCTTTGGGCAAGATCGGTGAGCGGCTTCAGGTGCATGCCACCTCGGTGACGCCGCTTGTGAAGCGTCTGGAAGCAGCAGGTCTGATCAGACGTGTGCCTCATCCTGAGGACGGCCGCGCAGTACTGGCTTCGATCACCCCCAAGGGCCGGCTCGCGATGGAAAAGGCGACGGACGCGATCGTCGGCGCCCGTTTCGGGCTGAGTTCGTTAAGCGATGAGGAGTGCGACCAGTTGACCTGGTTGCTCACCCAGCCGCGGGAGGCCGCAGGCGATTTTTAGCGGTCGGCGCTGCAACACAGTCACTCCAAGCTCACAATAAATTGGGCGTCCTAGCATTTAGCTGGAGGTTGCTATGACCGCACACGGTGCTGGTGGCAGGGAGCGATGGGCGGCTGCCTTTGCGGAGGCTCAAGCGAAGGGCCTGGTCCGCGACGCCGACTTCACGACCATTTCGGGCCTTGAGGTCGATCCGGTCTACGGGCCGGAGGAGGAGAATGCCGCTGAGCGCATGGAGCGGATCGGCTGGCCCGGTGATTTCCCCTTCACCCGCGGTCTGTATCCGAGTGGCTATCGCGGGCGTCCTTGGACCATCCGACAGTTCGCCGGCTTCGGCAACGCCCAGCAAACCAACGAGCGTTACAAGATGATCTTGGCCGCCGGTGGCGGGGGGCTGAGTGTCGCATTCGATATGCCGACCTTGATGGGCCGCGATTCCGATGACGACCGCAGCCTCGGCGAGGTCGGTCATTGCGGGGTGGCGATCGACTCCGCGGCCGACATGGATCAGCTGTTCTCCGGAATTGATCTTGGTACGGTCACCACGTCGATGACGATCTCAGGCCCAGCCGTGCCGATCTTCTGCATGTACCTCGTGGCGGCGGAGCGGCAAGGCGTGAACGTCGAAACGCTCAATGGCACCTTGCAGACCGACATCTTCAAGGAGTACATCGCTCAGAAGGAGTGGCTCTTCCCACCGGCCCCCCACCTTCGTCTCATCGGGGACATGATGGAGTACTGCAGCCGCGAGATCCCCGCGTACAAGCCGCTGAGCGTCTCCGGCTATCACATCCGCGAAGCGGGATCGACCGCCGCTCAAGAACTCGCCTTTACCCTCGGGGACGGCTTCGGGTACGTCGAACTCGGGCTGTCACGAGGGTTGGACATCGACCGCTTCGCCCCCGGCCTGAGCTTCTTTTTCGATGCCCACATCGACTTCTTCGAAGAGATTGCGAAGTTCCGGGCTGCACGCCGGATCTGGGCGCGCTGGCTGCGTGATCGCTACGGCGCGAAGACCGCCAAGGCACAATCGCTGCGATTCCACACCCAGACTGCAGGAGTTTCGCTGACCGCACAGCAGCCGTACAACAACGTCGTACGAACCGCAATCGAGGCACTGGCTGCCGTCCTAGGCGGGACCAATTCCTTGCACACCAACGCGCTGGACGAGACACTGGCGCTACCAACTGAGGAGTCTGCCGAGATCGCACTGCGCACCCAGCAGGTGCTGGCTGAGGAGACCGGGGTAGTCAATGTCGCCGATCCGCTCGGTGGATCCTGGTACGTCGAGGCGCTTACCGACAAGATCGAAGCCGAGGCCGTGGCGCTCCTCGAGCGGATTGAGGAGCTCGGCGGTGGCTCGGCGCGGCAGCACCAGATAGGTCCGATCACCTCCGGACTGTTGCTTGGCATTGAGGAAGGCTGGTTTACCGGGCAGATCGCGGACTCTGCATTCCGTTATCAGACCCAGCTCGAGAAAGGCGATAAGAAGATCGTCGGCGTCAATGTGCACACCACCACGGTGACCAGGCCACTTGAGATCCTGCGGGTCAGCCATGAGGTCGAAGTCCAGCAGAATGAGACGCTCCGCGGCAGGCGGGCCACCCGGGACAGCGTGGCGGTCGACGACGCACTTGTGGAGATGATCAAGGTTGCTCGTACCGACGGCAACATGATCGAACCGATCCTGGCGGCCGCGCGGGCTGAGGCGACGCTGGGTGAGATCTGCAACGCACTACGTGCTGAGTGGGGTGAGTACGTCGAGCCCGCGCGCTTCTGAGCCCGAGTCGGTCTGAGCAACTCAGGAAGGTAGGGCTTCCCGGGCGTCGAACCAGACAGCGAGATCGGTAGCGCTCGGGGCGAGCTCGAGGTTGGAGGCGATCCGATCAAGTACCGCGCGTACGCCGGGCTGTTTTGCGATATTGAAGGAATCACTGGCCGGCAGATCGGCGCGTACGCAGACGTGACTGCCTCCGAAGGGCCGGCAAGCGGCTGCGTGCCTGCCATAGGCGTAACGCGAGATCGTGGAGGTGTAGTTCACGCCATACATCGGCAAGGTAGCGGGATAGCGGACGCTGATCTGCAGCAGGCCTTCGGGATAGTCGTTGCGAGTCAGGTACGCCACGGTCGAGTTGTTCACCAGGCCCTTGGTGAGCGACGAGACCTGGTAGTGGCTGGGGACGGATCGCATGCGATAAGGCAGCAAGACCGGCTCCGCGCTCAACACCACACGGCCGGCCAGCTTCGGGAGCACCTGGCGCGGAGCGGCAAGGTCGCCACATTCGATGATCACCAAAGCGCCGTCTGCGTACTGCCACCACAGCATCGCCCCGCCGCCACTACCCCAGACGCGATCGGCATAGAAAGCGCTCCGAGTGCCGACGCGAACCTTGGTCGGGTCATGCGGCAGCCGTCGTACCCACTTGGCGCCCGAGGCACCGACCGCGACCGAGCAGCTGCCGCTTTCCGGCGAGTCGGCGCGCAGCGTGGTTGTTTCCCATTGATGCTCGACAGTTCGCCTCCGTACCGACCAGCCCGGGAGGGCTCGGACGGAATGGGAGAAGGCCCACACACCCGGTTGCCGCGGTTCTATCTGCGGCCGATGCACGGCGCTGACCGACAACAGCACCGCCGCCAGCGTTCCGACAGCAACCCCGACCAGCCCGATCCGGCGTCGCCGACGGGCGCGCGTCCTGGCGTGTCGCTGGAAGGCCCGGGTGACGTCGGCGGGAGCAGGTGGATGCCAGCCGGTGATGTCCAAAGCGGCCCGCAAAGAGTAGGGGTCGCCGCCGACGGCGGCGAGTCCGTGATCAAGCTCCAGGCCTACCCGCGCAGGCGTCCTGTCAACGAGTCCAGCGATCTCTGCGTTGGTGATGTCCTCGAGGTAGCTGAGCATCAACACCGCGCGTTGCAGCTTCGGTAGCTGGTCGTAGGCGGCGACGACGGCACGGAGCTCTTCGGGCACGCGCTCGATGCGCTCGCGGACCACGAGGCCCGGTGCTTGCGCTGTCTGCAAGAAGGTCCGCACTGTGAGCTCGCGCAAGTCGGCCGGCGAGTCGACCAGCGCTGACCAGCGCTGGCCCGCGGCAACCATCACTTCTCCGGCCAGGTCGGCTGGATCGGTGCTCAGCGCCGCGCACCAGCGGAGCAGGTCCGCCAGCTCGTCGGCGTGCACGTATCTATTCTGGCTCTTGCTGCTCGCGCATCGCGCGCTAGGAATCCGCCGTCGTCGTCACTCTTCGCGAACCAAGAGCATGTTCGCTCATCGCTCCTCCGATCGTCGGGCGCGCGATTGCCGACGCTCGCAGCTTGCGGGCTCGAGCTACGGCATAGCGGCGGGTGGGCCGAGGCTCATCGCCCGCTTGGCTAGCCCTCAAGCGCGGCTGAGACGACCTCCCGGGCGGCCGCCTGGATCTGAGCGAGATGCTCGGGCCCCTTGAACGACTCGGCGTATATCTTGTAGACGTCCTCGGTGCCCGATGGGCGCGCAGCAAACCAGGCCGACTCAGTTACCACCTTCAATCCGCCGATGGAGGCGTCGTTGCCCGGCGCCTTGGTCAAGATCGCGGTGATCGGTTCCCCGGCAAGTTCGCTGGCGGTCACGGCGGATGGATCGAGCTTGGAGAGCTTGGCCTTCTGCTCACGGTTTGCTGGCGCATCGATGCGGGCGTACGCGGGGGCACCATGTTGGACGGTCAGCTCGGCGTAGAGCTCGCTGGGAGATTTACCAGTCACGGCCTTGATCTCGCTAGCAAGTAGGGCGAGCAAGATGCCGTCCTTGTCGGTGGTCCAGGTGCTGCCGTCGAGAGCGAGGAATGATGCGCCGGCAGATTCCTCACCGCCGAAGCCGACCTCACCGGTGCGCAGCCCCGGCACGAACCATTTGAACCCCACGGGCACCTCAACCAGTGTCCGCTCCAAGCTTGCGGCCACCCTGTCGATCATGGACGAGGACACCAGCGTCTTGCCGATGCCGGCGTCCGGGCGCCAGCCGGGGCGATTCGCGTAGAGGTACTGGATTGCGACGGCGAGATAGGCGTTCGGGTTCATCAGCCCTGCGTCCGGGGTAACGATGCCGTGCCGGTCGGCATCGGCGTCATTGCCCGTCGCGATGTCGTAGGCCTCCTTGTTGCCGATCAGGCTTGCCATGGCGTTGGGCGAGGAGCAGTCCATTCTGATCTTGCCGTCGGTGTCGAGGGTCATGAATGACCAGGTTGGGTCGACCTTGGGGTTGACCACGGTCAAGTCGATGCCGAGGTTCTCCGCGATATAGCCCCAGTACTGCACGCTCGCCCCGCCCATCGGGTCAGCGCCGATGTGCACTCCGGCGTCCCGCACCGCTTTCAAGTTCAGTGCGTTCACCAGGTCTTCGCAGTAAGCCCCGAGGTAATCGAAGCGATTGATCTCCGAAACCGCATCCGCGTACTGCCGCCTCCGGATCGCCGAGCCATCAGCGAGCAAGGCGTTGGCGCGTGCCGCGATTGCGCTCGTCGCGTCGGTGTCGGCCGGGCCACCGTGCGGCGGGTTGTACTTGAAGCCGCCGTCGCGGGGCGGGTTGTGCGACGGGGTCACCACGATGCCGTCGGCTGTGTTGCTTGCGGTTGCCGTCGCGTTATGCACCACGATCGCCCGGGAGACCGCCGGTGTTGGCGTGTAATCCTCCGCGTCCTCGGCGCAGACAGTGACTCCGTTGGCCAGCAAGACCTCGATGGCGGTCGTCCAGGCAGGCTTGGAGAGCGCGTGCGTGTCCTTCCCTATGTAGAGCGGCCCCGTGATGCCTTGGGACGCGCGGTACTCGACGATCGCCTGCGTCGTTGCGGCGATATGCGCGTCGTTGAACGCGGTGTCGAGACTCGACCCTCGATGTCCGGACGTCCCGAATGTCACCTGCTGGTCGGGATTGCTGGGATCGGGTACCAGGTCGTAGTAGGCGCTGATGACTGCGTCGACGTCGATGAGGTCTTCTGGGAGAGCCGGCTGGCCGGCGCGAGGGTGAGCCATGGGCCACATTCTGCCGACAAACGCAGTCACAGCGCGACTACTTCCGTACGCGCGGGGTGCTCCTCGATAGATGCAGTGGACACAGCGGAGTGGATACAGCACGACCTGCCAGGATGGGCTGCATGAGCTCGTCCAGCTTCAACCGTCCTGGCGCCGTTGATCTTTCTCAGCTCGCGCAGCAGGCAAAGCAGTCGGCTTCAGCATCACCGCTTGGTGCGCAAACTGCCGGCGCGTCGTACGTCATCGAGATCACCGAACAGACCTTCGAAGCTGAGGCAATTCGCAAATCAATCAAGCACCCTGTGGTCGTCGAGCTCTACTCGCCGCGCGTAGCGACGGGCCAGCAGCTGTCCGACGCCTTGATCGAGATCGCGAACGCCTCGGACGGCAAGTTTCTGCTGGCCCGACTGAACGTCGACACGGCCCCTGGGATAGTCCAAGCGCTGGGGTTGCAGGCCGTCCCCACGGTGGTCGCACTGATCAACGGACAGCTGGCTCCGCTTTTTCAGGGAGTGCTGCCCAAGGATCAGGTGCAGGCGACGATTGATCAACTGCTGAAGGCAGCGGTGGCGAACGGGATGGTGGGACGCGCTCAGACCGTTGGTCCGGAAGCACCGACAACTGCGGAGCCAGAGCCTGAGGCGGATCCCAGGTTTGCGGCCGCGGATGCGGCACTGCAGCGCGGTGACTTTGCGGATGCACGCGATGAGTTCGACAAGCTGCTCCAGGCCAACCCGAACGACGCCGATGCTCAAGCCGGCAAGGCACAGGCGGGGCTCTTCGCTCGCGCGGCGCTGCTCGATCCAAAGTCCACCCTCGCTGCCGCCGATGCCTCAGACGATCTGGACCGCCAGTTTGCGGCCGCGGACGTCGAGATGATCACCGGGGAGGCGGAAGCTGCCTTCGTCCGGTTGATCGGACTGATCAAGAAATTGTCCGGTGAGGAGCGGAACCAAACCCGGGTACGGCTGCTGGAACTGTTCGAGACGCTTGGAAATGCCGATCAGCGGGTCCTCAAGGCGCGTCGGGACCTGATGACCGCACTCTTCTGACTCCATTGACCTGATTGGGCCTAGTGCCCTGGAAGGGAAATCTCTTCCCTTCCAGGGCACTGGCGGGCCGCATATGCTGGCGCGGTCCCTTTCGGCACTCAGGAGACCAGGATGAAGCGGTTGCTATTCGTTGTCGTGGCTGCGCTGATGTTGGCAGTGGCCGGCTGCTCGAATAGCCCGTCTGCCGGCGGCACTCCATCGCCCACGCAACCGACATCGCCAGCGCCTGCGAGCGATCCGGCGCCAGCAGCCACGCCGTCATCAGCTACCCGGGACGTCAACTGCCTGAATGGGCGTTATCACCTGGTGCGGTTCGTCGGCGTTGGTGAAAAGGGGACCTACGGCACAGGTGAAGGGGGCGACGTCACACTCACCTTCAACGACGGGTCGTATCTGCTGCGCGGCGCTGGTAATGACCCCATCAAGCTGACACTTGCCGGTCAGAATGCGGACCTGCTGGTCGACGGCACCGTCAGCGGCGAGTATCGCCTGCAGGGCAACCGGGCGAGCTTCACGGTGGGCGAGAGCACTGGCTCCGCCACCCTCGCCGTCGGCTCGGCAAAGGAGTCAGTCTCGATGCCAGAGATTGGCAGTGTGCTCGCCCCGGAGGGCAAGGCGGGATTGGCCTGCGCGGATAATGCGCTGATCGTTACTCTCCGCGAAGTACGCCTGGAGCTTGGCAAGGTCTGACGAGTGTCGTGTCTCCTAAGTCTCTTTACGGTTCGCGCGGCCCAGGCACGCACCTCGCGGCGTTCTCCTCGGTCGACATACGACCCGGTATCCCTCCCTCGTCGGCCTTGCGATCCACGCACCTGAACGACGCCAACCGCAAGGAACTTAGGAGACACGACACTAGGGCGTCCGGCCGTCCTCGGTGTAGGCCATCTCATCTGGGCCGAGCGAGGCCGCCAGCACCAGCCGCCGATGAGCAAGCGGCGTGACCAGCCCGGCCGCGGTCTCGAGGTCGACCAGTGCCACCTGCTTGATCTCGGTGCGCTGCAGCGACCAGGCAGCCGGCTCGTCCTCGCCCACCCGGCCGCCATCGAAGATCATCTCGATCGCGTCGTCCCAGCCGAGGTAGGGCGGCATCCAGTCAACGACGAGCAGGCGACCGACGGCCAGCTCGATGCCGAGCTCCTCGGTAACCTCGCGGATCGCGCCTTGCCGCGGCGTCTCGTACGGTTCGACGATGCCGCCAGGCAGTTCCCAGTCCGCCTTGAACTGGGTTTCGCAGAGCAGCACCCGGCCGACCGCATCCCGAAGCAGCACGTGCGCGATCAGGCGCTTCTTCGGCAGTGCTGAATTCATCACCCCCGAGAAGCCGTGCGGCCCGTACGCCTGGTCCGACGCAAGCCGTGCGAACAGGCAGACATCACCGTACAAACCGTCCGGCCGCTCGACCGCCTGGCGACGAATCCCCTCCAACCGGAAGCCCGAGCGCAGCACGGCCCGCCGAGCAGCCAGATCTTCAGCCGGCACCGAGATCTCCAGGCGGCGTAGGCCGCGGTTGTGCAGTGCGTCCTCAGCTGCGGTGCTGATGGCACGCATCAGCGAATCCGGGCTGACCGCTCCCTCCCAGCGGAAGGTCGCGATGCCACTGTCTAAGACGCTGACTGAGATCTCGACGTCTGTCACTCCGGAGGTTTCTCAGCCCCTGGTGGCTCGGGAGGTGGTTCGGGACTGGCAGGTGATTCTGGGGAGTCGGGACTGCTTGGGGACTCGGGGGAGTCCGGGCTGCTCGGAGACTCGGCTGAGGTCGATTCCGGAGCAGCCGCGGAAGCCGCGACGGCGGCCTCCGCAACGGCAGGTTGATCAGGTTCGCCCCCGGAAGCCTGGCCGGTCTCCGCAGGCCTGGCACGCCGTGGCCCGGGGGGCGCCGTCAAGGCCTCGTCGGCCGTCGTCGCGTGTGGCGATGCCACCTTGGCGGCGGCGCGGACAGCCCGTGTCGCTTTCTCGGCCTCGATCGGCTGCTCCTCATCCAGCTCGGGCTCGAGCCGGAGCCACACCGCGCCGAGGGGCGGGACCGTGACCGAGCCGGATGCCACATAGCCGTGCGACGGCACGGGATGAGCTACCACCTGTCCGAGGTTGCCGATCAAGCCTGTGCCGTCGTAAACCTCGGCGTCTGTGTTCAAGATCTCCTTCCAGACGCCCTCCCTGGGCAGCCCGATCTGGTGGTCCGGGCGGGGCTCCGATGAGAAGTTGGTGATGCAGGCGATCATCTGGCCATCGCCGTCATAGCGGAGCCACGAAAAGACATTCCCGCCATGATCATCGGCGTCGATCCAGGAGAAGCCTGATGCATCCGTGTCCCGCTTCCACAGGGCGGGATGCTCCTTGTAGATCGTGTTGAGGTCCTTGATCAGCCGCTGTACGCCGCGGTGTCCCCACTCCGCACTCTGCCACCAATCGATGCTCCGACTTTCGGAGAACTCCCGACGCTGGGCGAACTCGGTGCCCATGAACAACAGCTTCTTGCCCGGGTGCGCCCACATGAAGGCATAAAAGGCCCGCAGGGTGCCAAACTTTCGCCACTCGTCCTGCGGCGCACGCTCGAACATCGAGCCTTTGCCGTGCACCACCTCGTCGTGGCTGATCGGCAGGATGAAGTTCTCCGAATAGGCGTACGCCATGGAGAAGGTCATCTCATGGTGGTGGAATTGCCGGTAGACCGGCTCGCGGCCCATGTAGCGCAGCGAGTCGTTCATCCAACCCATGTTCCATTTGAACCCGAAGCCGAGACCTCCATGATCGGTGCTCTGTGTGACACCCGGCCACGACGTCGACTCCTCGGCGACCATGACGCTGCCGGGCTCGCGTCCGTAAGCGTGGGAATTGGTCCGCTGCAGCAGCTCGACCGCCTCCAGATTCTCGTTGCCGCCATACTTGTTCGGCACCCACTGACCCGCTTCTCGCGAGTAGTCCAGATAGAGCATCGAGGCGACGCCGTCCACGCGTAGCCCGTCGACGTGGAACTCCTCCAGCCAGTAGTACGCATTCGAGATCAGGAAGCTTTTCACCTCATTACGGCCGAAGTTGAAGATGTAGGAACCCCAATCGGGGTGCCATCCCAATCTCGGGTCCTCGTGCTCGTACAGCGCGGTTCCGTCGAAGCGCTGCAATGCCCACGGGTCGGTGGCAAAGTGCCCGGGCACCCAATCCACAATGACTCCGATCCCAGCCTGGTGCAGCTTGTCGACGAGGTGCCGAAACTCGTCCGGTGAGCCGAACTTCGACATCGGCGCGAAGTATCCGGTGACGTGGTAGCCCCAGGAGCCTTCGAACGGATGCTGGGCAACGGGCATGAATTCCACATGGGTATAGCCCTGCCAGCCGCAGTACTCGACCAGTTCGTTGGCCAGCTCGAGGTAGGTGAGGCCTTTACGCCACGAGCCAACGTGCACCTCGTAGATGCTCACCGGCTCCGCGTGCATGGCCTTTTGCCCGCGGTACCACATCCAGTCGTCGTCACCCCAGGCGTACTGGCTTTCATAGACGATCGAGGCGGTATGCGGGGCAGCCTCAGCGAACCGTGCCATGGGATCAGCCTTGAGCCGCCAGACACCGTCGGTACCAAGCACCTCGAACTTGTAGAGGCTGCCTGTGCTGGCCCCTTCGACAAACAGCACCCAGACCCCTGCGCCGGGCACCAGGTGCATGTAGTGCCCCTCGCCGTTCCAGTAGTTGAAGTCACCGACGAGCCGCACGGTCTGCGCGTTGGGGGCCCACACCGAGAATCGAGCGCCGAAGATCGGCCCACGTTCGGAGTCTTCGACGCTCATCTCGTGGGCGCCCAAGCGGCGCCAGCACTCGGTGTCATGACCTTCGTGGAAGCCCGTGAGGTCCCAGCCAGTCAGACCGCCGCTCGGATCGTACGACATGAGTGCTACTCCTGTTCTCTGGTCGGGCTGACAAACTCCCCGTATTTTTTGGGTGGGCTCGCAGGCTCGCGTGTTGGCACCTGATTGCTGTCCACAGAGGTCGGAGGGTCAGAGCCTCCTGAGCCGCGGTTGTCGGCCGCTAGTGCGGCCACTGCGCGGAGCGGGATGCCGACCCAGTCTGGCCGGTTCCGTGTCTCATAGACGACCTCGTAGATGGCCTTGTCGGCCTCGTACGCGCGCAGCACGCTCCGATCGGCCGCGCTCAACCCCGCTCCGGCGTACCCCCGCAGGAACGCGGTCCGGCACTCTGCGGCCCAGACCATGCTGTGCGGCCCTGGAACGCTCGCCGCCGCGTAGTCGAACGAGCGCAGCATGCCGGCGATGTCTCGCCAGATGGTGTCGAGAGCGCGACGTTCAGCCATGGTTTTCGCCGGCTCGCCCTCAAAGTCGATGATCTTCCAGCCGGCGGGCGTATGCAGTGTCTGCCCGAGATGGAAATCCCCGTGCACGCGCTGCGTATCAAGGGTTTCGGCACCCAGATGATCAAAGCAGCGCAGCAGCCCGGGAATGTGCGGCGCTAACGCCGGGGCGATCTCGGCCGCCTCGTGCAGACGATCCATCATGATCATTGCCGTCCGGGTCCCCAGCACCTTCGTCCTTGGGGAAGGCAGCGCGGAGGGCGTGATGAGTCTCGGCGAGCGCCCTGCCGAGTGCCTCAGCCTCCTCCGAGAAGCCCGAGCCTGCATTGATGTCAGCGGAAGCGTTCTCGCCCCGCAGCGAGTCGAGCGCCAGCTCCCAGCCGTCCACTGCGCCAGCCAGCATCTCAACCACCATGGCAAGATCGGCGTCCAGCTGCCGGCCCTCGGACACCCAGCTGCCCTGGATCCAGCCGAACAGGCCGGCGACATCGGAGATTCCGGCGGCGTTGAGCGCTGCATGCACCTCGATGTCGAGGTTGTGCCCGAGTTCCAGACGCCGGAAGAGTTTGAGAATCGCCGTCTCGCCCAGCATGACCGAGGTGTTGCTCTGCTGCCCGGTGAAGAGCCGTGGCTCAAGTGCGGAGGTCAGGCCGGACGGCGCCGTGGTATTGAATCGGGTCTCGCTGTCCGTGGTCCGCAGCCGACGGCCGCCCAACAATGCTCGCAGAATCACCCGACATGCCTCAGCGTCCTGGGCGGCGTCGTACGCGATGACCGGACCCAGATCAGGATCGGTCACTCGGCTGATCTCGGCATGGTGCAAGTCGGTGTGCGGAGCCGGACGGTAGGAGACGGCAAGTTGGTAATACTCGGTGGGCGACGCAGCAATCTCGTGTGCCATCTCCGGCGCGCCGACTGGGTCGAAATCTCGGGAGTCGTGGTCGTCCTGTGGCTGATCGGGTGCTGAGGGCGGCTCAGGATCTTCCTCTGCTGGATAGCTGACCTCGGCGATCTCGAACCGGACCGCTGGAGGGGCGGCGGGGGAGAAGAATTCGGAGGTCTCCGTCAGCCATGGCAGCCGCGTCAGCGATCGGAGCCGGACCCGCCGGCCCTTGCCGGCAAACCATCGCGCATTGGAGATGTACCTCAGGACCTGGTCGGCTACCTGAGGATCGCCCGTTCCGCTCACTGCGTCCTAACCCTGTGTGGTAGCCGGCCCTGGGGCCGTGCTCCGTGAGCCGTACCGAATAAGTGTGAGAATGTGCGCCGGATCGTCGTGGGTGAGCTTGACGAAGGCGTGCTGTCCCCAGCGCCATGTTTGTCCGGTGAGCTCGTCGTGGACGAGGTAGACGTCGCGGGCTGTGAGACCCATAGCCTCCATGTCCAGATAGATCTCGGTCTCGACGATGTCGTGCGGATCGAGGCTGAGGACGACGATCACCACGTCGTCGCCGCTCTTCTTGGAGTAGACCACCGCGCTGGCATGCGGAGCGTGGTGGAAATGCAGGTCCCGGAGCTGCTGAAGTGCCGGGTGCTCTTTGCGGATCTGGTTGAGCTTGCCGAGCAGCATGTTGAGGTTCTCGCCGCTCTCCTCGGCCGCTTTCCAGTCACGGAGCCGGTATTGGAACTTCTCTGAGTCCAAGTACTCCTCGCGTCCCTGACCCAAAGCAGCGTTCTCGAACAGCTCGAACCCTGAGTAGACGCCCCACAGCGGCGAGAGCGTTGCGCCCAGCACCGCGCGAATGGTGAAGGCCGGCTTGCCACCCCACTGCAGGAAAAGCGGCAAGATGTCGGGAGTATTGACCCAGAAACTGGGCCGGAAGAAGCTGTCCGTCTCAGTTGTCAGCTCCTTCATGTACTCCTCGATCTCCCACTTCTCATTACGCCAGGTGAAGTAGGTGTAGGACTGCTGGTAGCCCACCTTGCCGAGGCCGTGCATCATTGCCGGCTTGGTGAACGCCTCGGCCAGGAACAGCACATCCGGATCCGTCTTGCGAATCTCACCGAGCAGCCATGCCCAGAAGTTGACAGGTTTGGTGTGCGGATTGTCGACGCGGAAGATCCGGACGCCGTGGCTCATCCAGAGCTTGAGGATGCGCAAGCTCTCCAGGTAGATCCCGTCGCGATCATTGTCGAAGTTGATGGGGTAGATGTCCTGGTACTTCTTCGGCGGGTTCTCCGCGTACGCGATGGTTCCGTCGGCGCGCTTGGAGAACCATTCCGGATGATCGGTGACCCAGGGGTGATCGGGCGATGCCTGGAGCGCAAAATCCATCGCAACCTCAAGCCCGAGCGACTTGGCTTTTGCGACGAACCGGTCGAAGGCGTCAAAATCGCCGAGATCTGGATGGATGGCGTCGTGTCCGCCCTCCGCGGCGCCGATCGCCCACGGCGACCCCGGATCAGCAGGGCCCGGGGTGAGCGTGTTGTTGGGTCCTTTGCGGAAGGACCTGCCGATCGGATGGATTGGCGGGAGGTAGACGACGTCGAAACCCATCGCGGCCGCAGCCTCCAGCCGCTGGTGTGACGTGTCGAACGTCCCGGAGATCCACTTCTGGTTCTCCTCGTCCCATCTCGCACCCTGTGAGCGTGGGAAGAACTCATACCACGAGCTGAACAGAGCTGCCCGACGATCGACGAAGATCGGGTAGTCAGGGGTGGGCGAGACCAGCTCCCGGGGACCAAAACGACCCATCGCCTCGCGTACCTCGTCGGCGAGCACGACCTCCAACCGGTCCTCCACCTGCTGTCCTGGATTCAGGCTCTTGGCCGCACCGCGAAGCAGGGCGGCGTTCCGCGCATCACCGGCCGCCTCGGCGACGGTGGCGGCTTGTTCGAACAGCGCCCTGCCTTCTTTGCACACCAGCTCGACGTCGATGCCGGCTGGGATCTTGATCTCGGCGTTGTGTACCCAGGTCTCCCAAGGATCGCTCCAACCCTCGACTCGGAACGTCCAGAGCCCTTCGGTGTCGAGTACCACCGAGGCTGTCCACCAGTCGAAGCCCAACGGTGTGGTGGGGTGCATTTGCTCGAGCCGCCGATTGCCGTTCGGGTCGGTGAGCACTACCGAGGCGTTGACTGCGTCGTGGCCTTCTCGGAACACCGTCGCCCGGATCGGAATGGATTCGCCGACCACCGCCTTCGCCGGGTATGCACCACCCTCGATGACAGGTGACACTTTGTGAACCGGAATGCGATCGATGGGTGTTCCCAGCACGGGTTGGCTAATGATGACCGTGGGTTGGGCGGCTGCTGTCGTCGCCGGCGTGTCCGCGGAGGTTTGAGGGGAGGCGGATTCTGCGAAGCCTGGCTGAGCCGCGTCGTCGCGCTCAGGTACAGGGAAGCCTGAGTTGGTTGCCGTCACGAGTGCCAACCTATCGGCCTCACTGCTCACGCGGCAGGGGGCCGGTGACATCGACTCGGGCGGCGTTGAGCGGCCCTGGCTGGTGGGGGTGAGGGCTCCAGGTGACGCAGTTCATCGACCCGATGACGCACAAACCCGGTACGACCTACGGTTCGCCGGTAGGTTATCCGAGTGCGCGCTATCCGTCGTTTTATCGTGCGCCCGGTGCTGCCTGAGGTTCTGAAGCCTCTGGGCGATCTGGCCCGAAACTTGCGCTGGTGTTGGCATCCTGAGACACAAGATCTCTTCCGATCGGTGGACCCCCAGTTGTGGGAGCGCACCGGCGGTGACCCGGTCAGACTGCTGGCCGATGTGTCCGTCGAGCGCCTCCAGGCGCTGTCCATCGATAAGCGGTTCATCAAGAACCTGCGCCTGATCCAGGCCGATCTTGCCGACTATCTGACCGGCGATCTCTGGTACCAGGGGTACGCGGCCGAAAACCCCGCAGCGCCAGTGAGTATTGGCTACTTCTCGCCCGAATTCGGCATCACGGAGGTGCTCCCGCAGTACTCAGGTGGCCTGGGCATCCTTGCCGGTGATCATTTGAAGGCTGCAAGCGATCTCGGCGTCCCGATCATCGGAGTCGGCTTGCTCTACCGGCAAGGGTATTTCCGGCAGTCACTGAATGCCGCGGGCTGGCAGCAGGAGCGCTATCCACTTCTGGACCCGAACGCGTTGCCGTTGACCATGCTGCACGATGACAGCGGCCCGGTCCGAATCGAGCTCCCGCTCGCCGCCGGACGCACTCTCTTCGCCCAGGTCTGGGTAGCGCAGGTGGGCCGGGTGCCGCTCCTGATGTTGGATTCCGACGTCGAGCAGAACGCTGGTTACGAGCGGGAGGTGACCGACCGGCTGTACGGCGGTGGTACCGATCATCGGCTTGAGCAAGAGGTGCTGCTCGGCGTGGGCGGCGTACGCGCCATCCGCGCGTACTGCCGGATCACCGGCGCCCCGTCGCCAACGGTGTTCCACACGAACGAGGGTCACGCTGGCTTCCTGGGGCTGGAGCGGATTCGGGAGTACATGCAAAGCGGGGATGACTTCGATACTGCACTGGAACGCAGTCGCGCTGGCACCGTCTTCACCACTCACACTCCGGTTCCGGCCGGCATCGACCGTTTTCCCCGCGAGCTGATCGCCCATCAGTTCGCGGGCTTTGAGGATCTGCCGCTGGACCGGGTCCTTGCACTGGGCGTTGAAGATTACGAAGGCGGCGATCCGAGCAAGTTCAACATGGCCGTGATGGGCTTCCGGCTGGCCCAGCGGGCCAATGGGGTGTCTGCTCTTCATGGCGTGGTGTCCCGGGAGATGTTCCAGGGGTTGTGGCCATCGTTCGACACGAGCGAGGTGCCGATCAGCGCCATCACCAACGGCGTACACCACCTCACCTGGGTACATCGCGAGCTCTTGGAACTGCTCGAGGCGCCGACCGGCAGCCCCGCAGAGAGCGATGGCTATGACTGGAACGCGCTGTCGGATATCGACAGCAAGGCGATCTGGGCGCTCAAGCGGAGGATGCGCGAAGACCTGATCGTCATGACGCGCGCCCGGCTGGCGGCCAGCAGCGCCAATCGTGGCATGTCGATGGAGTGGGTCACCAAGACGCTCGATCCCGACATAGTCACCTTCGGTTTTGCTCGGCGCGTGCCCTCATACAAGCGGTTGACCTTGATGCTGCGCGATCCGGCGCGGCTCAAGGCGCTGCTGACCGATAACGAGCGGCCGATCCAGATCGTCATCGCAGGCAAGGCCCATCCAGCTGACGAGGGCGGCAAGGCCCTGATCCAGCAGATGGCACAGTTCGCCGACGATCCAGCGGTACGCCAACGCATCGTGTTCCTGCCCGATTACGACATGGCGATGGCCAAACGGCTCTACCCGGGTTGTGACGTGTGGATGAACAATCCGCTGCGGCCGTACGAGGCGTGTGGCACGTCGGGGATGAAAGCGGCGCTCAACGGCGCCGCGAACCTGTCGATTCGCGACGGGTGGTGGGATGAGTGGTTCGATCCGGCGTACGGCTGGGAGATCCCCTCGGCCGAGGGCGCGGATGGCGCTGATCGTCGTGACGATCTTGAGGCGAAGGCGCTCTACGACATCATCGAAAACGAGATCGTGCCGCGTTTCTATGATCTTGATCAATATGGGCTGCCGGAGCGCTGGATTCAGATCATCCGGAACACGATCGCCGGTTTGGCCCCCAAGGTCGTTGCGTCGCGGATGGTTCGTGACTACGTGACGAACCTCTACACCCACGCGTGGGCTTCCAGTTTGGCGCTCGACTCATGGACCGGTGGAGCGGCGTCACTCGCAGATTGGAAGCGCAAGATCCGCCGCGCGTGGTCATCGGTGGCGGTTGAGCACGTGGAGTCACTTGGCGGCGAGCAGGTCGAGGTGGGCACAAAAATCCATGTCAGCGCACTGGTCCGGCTCGGCGAGCTGACGCCTGACGACATTCAGGTGCAGCTGGTCACCGGTCGGGTCAGCGGTGACGACCGACTCTACGAGCCGCGGGTGAGTCCGTTCCCGAGTGGACTCGATGTCGACGGCGGATTACGCCGCTACGAGGGGTGGGTGGAGGCGGTGCGTGCCGGCGCGATCGGATACACCGTGCGCGTGGTTCCCTATCACCCGCTGCTCGCCAGCCAGGCGGAAATGGGTCTGGCAACGCTCCCCGCGAGCATGCCGACACCCCCATCGGTTTAGTGCCCTGGAGCACTAGTCGACCTGGAGCACTACCACCGTGTGGCCTGGTAGCTGCAAGGCGGAGCCAGCCGCGATTTTCTCTGAGGGCAGTTCGCCCTCGTGGCCAGTGTGCGCGACAACGGTGTAGGTGTTTGCCCAAGGCCCGTCCGGCAGCTCGACCTGGACGGGGTCCGAACCGGCGTGGAACCAGATGAGGACTGCCTCGTCGGAGGTTCGGTACGGGTCGTCGTCCGCGAGGTACATGCCGAGGGTGCGACGCGTCTCGTCGCGCCAGTCCTGCTCGGTCATCTCGGCATTTCGACCGCCGAACCAGGCAATGTTCTTGCGGCCGCATGGCTTGCCGCTCGGATCGAGCAGGAATTCACCTTGTCGGAAGTCTTCCCGTCGGAAGAGCGAGCGCTCGGTGCGCAGCTGGAGCAGTTTGCGCGTGAGCTCGGCCTGGTCGCTCCAGGTCGACTTGGTGTCCCAGTGCACCCACGAGATGGGTGAATCCTGACAGTAGGCGTTGTTGTTGCCCTGCTGGGTGCGCCCCAGCTCGTCGCCCGCGGTGATCATCGGGACCCCGCTTGCCAGGATCAAAGTCGCCATCAGGTTCTGCGCCTGACGGTGCCGCAGCGCGTTGACACCCTCATTCTCGGTCTCGCCTTCGACGCCGCAGTTCCAGGAGCGATTGTCGTCAGACCCGTCGCGGTTGGATTCACCGTTAGCGCCATTGTGTTTGACGTTGTAGGTCACCAAATCGCGCAGCGTGAACCCGTCGTGAGCGGTGACAAAGTTCACGCTCGCCGCAGCTGTCCTGCCGTCCCGACTGAAAATGTCGGGGGAGCCGGTCAACCGTTGCGCCAGCTCACCGACACCGCGGGTGTTGCCGCGCCAAAAGTCGCGGATATGGTTGCGAAAACGGTCGTTCCATTCACTCCAGCCCGGGCCGAAGCCGCCCACCTGGTAGCCGTAGGGGCCCATGTCCCAGGGCTCGGCGATGATCTTGACCTGGCTCAGCACGGGATCTTCCCGGATCGCCTGCTTGAACGAGTGATCTTGGTCGACGTGATGCCGCTCGTCCCGGATCAAGGTGGTTACCAGGTCAAAGCGGAAACCGTCGACCCCCATCTCGGTGACCCAGTAGCGCAACGAGTCGAGCACCATGCGGAGTACGCCTGGTTCGGAGGTATCGACGGAGTTGCCGCAGCCGGTGACGTCGTAGTCGTTGCGGTGGTCGTCGGTTAGCCGGTAGTAGCCGAGATGGTCTATTCCACGAAACGCCAGGGTCGGACCCTCGTGACCACCCTCGCCGGTGTGGTTGTAGACGACATCGAGGATGACCTCAAGCCCCGCATCGTGCAGCGCCGACACCATCTCTTTGAACTCCCGCACCTGCTGGCCGAGCGTGCCGACCGAGCCGTACGCAGAATGAGGTGCGAAGTAGCCAAGACTGTTGTATCCCCAATAATTGGAGAGGCCGCGCCCAGCAAGGAACGGTTCGGAAACGAAATGGTGCACCGGCAGCAGCTCGACCGCAGTGACGCCGAGGTCTACCAGGTGCTGCACCACCGCCGGGTACGCCAACCCCTGATAAGTGCCTCTGAGGTGTTCGGGAACCAACGGATGCAGCCGCGTGTAGCCCTTGACATGCAGTTCGTAGATCACACTCTCTGACATGGGCCGACGCCGATCGATCGGCCGTGGCGGGGGCGAGTCGGGCACCACGACACTGAGTGGCACCGCGGCGAATGAGTCAGTGGTATCGGGAATGAAGTGTGACTCCGGCGTGTGATCGAGAATCGGCCCCGAATAGTCCACGCCTCCGGTGATCGCCCGGGCGTACGGGTCGAGGAGCAGCTTGGCCGGATTGAAACGAGCGCCCGTGGCGGGGTCCCATGGTCCGTGGACGCGGAAACCGTACCGTTGCTCGGGCCCAATGCCGTGGATGAAGACGGTCCAAACTCCGTCCTCATCCCGCGTCATGTCGTGGTTGGTCTGGTTGCGGTCTTCGTCGACTAGAGCGAGCTCGACCCGTATCGCACGGGGTGCCCAAAGCCCGAAAGCGGTTCCGCCGTCGCGCATGTGTGCACCAAGGACGGAAGTGTCCTGGGGCACTGGCAATGCAGTGGCTGTCATCTGTTACGAGCCTTCGCAAGGGCTGGATCGTGCTCTGGACCGTCAGGATGATGACGTGGCCCTCGCCCGTCGGGCGAGGATTCGCTTCATTCTGCCCCAGTTGGCCGACATATGCCGACGATCCGGGCGTCAGGAAGAGCCGAGCAACCGGTTTCGTTAGCAACCGCAACATGAATGGGCGAGGATGTCAACCACTCGGGCACGGTCCGGGTTGTCAGCGTCTGAGCTGGTCATAGCCCGCTGAAACGCTGACAAGTCGGCGGAGGACTCAGACGATGGCGCGGACTTTGTTATTGCGCGGCTCGTGGGTGAGCTCGGCCTTGCCGAGAACCTCCAAGAGCGGCGGCAGGTACATGCCAAACCGGCCGCGATAGCCCTTGCGGAGGCCGTACCAGCCGCCGACAGGGTTGTCCTCGGAACGACCCCACCCCTCGACGGTGCCTTCTTTGGCGGGCTTTTGCTCATCGGCGGCGCCCAAGTCGACCCATTCGCCCTGCTCGACGAGCCACGCGTGCAAGTCGTCGATACATCTGAGCTGGTATCTCAGTTGAGTCGATCCGACCTGGCAGAACAGCGTGGGTGGGTCGGCGGTCTCGTCCGCCCACATGGTGTACGTCGAGGTTCTCGGGGCGGTGCTGAGCTCCCACGGGTCTTCTTTGGTTCCTGCTGGCATAGCTCGGATTCTTGCAGAATCGATGTTGAGAGACGCCCGCAGGCCGAGCATCTTCACCGGCGTCGGTTAGCCAGCGCGTCAGGAACGCAGCAGACTGCTCTCGTGGTGATGAGCGACATCCGGGAACTGGGAACAGTCCTGTCGATCTGGGCCCATCCGGATGATGAGGCCTATCTATGTGGCGGGATCATGGCTATGGCCGCAGCCGCGGGTTCTCGGGTGGTCTGCGTGACGGCCACTCGCGGGGAACTCGGCGTCACCGACCCGATGAGGTGGCCGCCGGAGCAGCTTCCAGCCATCCGCGAGGCGGAGCTGGCAGCGTGCCTTCAGGTCCTCGGGATAAAGGAGCACCGCTGGTTGGGATATCCCGATGGCGGTTGCGCCGACGCTGACATCAATGCAGCCGCAGAACACATTGCAGAGATCATTCGACAGATTGCGCCGGATACGATTTTGACTTTTCCGGCTGACGGTCAGACCGGGCACCCCGATCACATCGCGGTGCATCGCTGGACGGTGGAAGCCGTACGCCGTACTCGCATCGGCACCCTGCATGTGGTCGCGAACACCCAGGACTGGCTCGACGATCAGCTCGCCCAGTGGATGGAGTTGGGCGCGATCGTCGGCGAGCCGCCGACCGTCTGGACCGGGCCTCTGAGCATCGATGTCGCCTTGACCGGCGAGCTGCTGGACCTCAAATTCGCGGCGCTGGCCGCGCAGGCAAGCCAGACTGAAGCGGTACGCGCGATGCTAGGGGAGAAGCGCTATCGAGAGATCATCCGGATTGAGCGGTTCGCGGCCTTCGCGTCCGAGATGGCATCCATTTCACCGAGACCGAGGTAGGGAACCAGCCTTGTTACTCATGAGTAATATAGCCGCCATGCCAGTGGGTCCAACGCATGAGGAGAGCGGAGCGAGATGAAGATCGTTGTTCTTGCCAAGCACGTTCCCGATGCAACAGGGGAGCGCACTTTTGCCTCTGATGGCACGGTCGACCGGGCCGCGAGCGCCGGATTGCTGTCAGAGCTTGATGAGTACGCCGTAGAGCAGGCCTTGCAGATCGCCGAAGAGCGCGACGACGTCGAAGTCCTCATCATGACGCTCGGACCCGACGATGCGGGGGACGCGATCAAGCGCGCGCTGCAGATGGGCGCAGCAGGCGCTATCCACATCCTTGACGACGCCGTCCACGGCTCTGATGCGTTGGCCACGAGTCTGGTTTTGGCTGAGGCGATCAAGAAAGCTGGCCCGGACCTGGTGATCTGTGGCATGGCCTCTACTGACGGCACTATGGGCGTGATTCCCGCCATGATCGCCGAGCGGCTGGGCTGGCCCGCTGCGACGCTAGGGGCGACCTTGTCCCTTGCAGAGGACCGCTTGACGATTCGCCGCGATACCGATGTGGCGAGCCTGATGATCGAGGCACCCTTGCCAGCAATCGTCAGCGTCACCGACCAGTCCGGCGAGGCCCGCTACCCGTCGATGAAGGGAATTCTCGCGGCCAGGAAGAAGCCGGTGGAGTCCTGGACGCTGGCCGACCTCGGTATCGACGCCACGGCAGTGGGTCTGGAGACCGCGTGGAGCAAGGTGTTGCAAACGACGCCGCGTCCGCCCAAGGAGCCGGGCCGCGTCGTCGTTGATGAAGCTGGCGCTGGATCGGCGGCGCTGGTCGAATTCCTGACCGCCGGCAAATACATCTGAGAGTGAGGCTGTTGATGTCTGAGGTCCTCATCGTCGCCGAGCAGGTCGACTCACACGTCTCCAAGCCAGCGCTGGAGCTCCTCACTCTGGCTCGTCGGCTCGGTGACCCAGTTGCTGTTGTCTTTGGCGAGACCGACGAAGCAGTCGCCAAGACGCTCGGCGAGTATGGCGCCACACGCGTGCTGTTCGTCGCTGACTCCTCGCTCGTGGACTACCTTGTCGCGCCGAAAGCCGAAGCTCTTGCGCAGATCGCTGCCACTGCCGACCTCGTCGCGATCCTGATCACCTCCACTCCTGAGGGGAAGGAGATTGCTGGACGGCTTGCGGTCAAGCTCGAGTCCGGCCTGATCACCGATGCGACCGACATTGCGGCCGATGGCACGACCACGCAATCGGTTTTTGCGGGTAACTGGACGGTCACTGCTGCGGTGACTCATGGCATCCCCGTGGTCACCGTCAAGGCGAACGCTGTGACTCCTGAGCTCGCGCCAACTCAGCCTGCGATAGCGCAGGTCGAGGTGACCCTTTCCGAGGCGGCGAAGGCCGCACGCATCGTGAGCATCGAACCGAAGCAGGCCAGCGGCCGTCCGGAGTTGACCGAGGCAGCAGTCGTGGTCTCGGGTGGGCGCGGGACCGGTGGCAACTTCGCTGCCGTCGAGGAGTTGGCTGACCTGCTCGGCGGCGCAGTAGGGGCCTCCCGAGCCGCAGTCGACGCTGGCTGGTATCCCTACGCGTACCAGATCGGCCAGACTGGCAAGACTGTCTCGCCGCAGCTCTACATCGCTGCCGGCATTTCCGGCGCTATCCAGCACAGAGCCGGAATGCAGACGTCCAAGGCAATTGTCGCGGTGAACAAGGATGCTGAGGCGCCGATCTTCGCTCTCGCCGATCTCGGGATCGTGGGTGACCTGCACAAAGTGCTCGGCGGCGTCATCGAAGAGGTCAAGAAACGGAAGATGTGAGCTGGCTCCGGAGCGTACGTTTCGCAGCACAGCCGTCAAGACGCCCGGCCGAACAAGCGCCGGAGCGTACGTTTCGCAGCACGGCCGTCGAGACGCCCGGCCGAACAAGCGCCGGAGCGTACGTTTCGCAGCACGGCCGTCAAGACGCCCGGCCGAACAAGCGCCGGAGCGTACGTTTCGCAGCACGGCCGTCAAGACGCAGGGTGCGACGGCTGAGGCAGACTGATTGCTCATGAGCCGGATTTACCTTGACCATGCGGCTACCACGCCAATGGTCCCGGAGGCCGTCGAGGCGATGACTCGAGAGCTGACCAGGGTCGGCAACGCCTCGTCGCTGCATGCTTCAGGGCGCGGGGCCCGGCGCGTTATCGAGGAGTCGCGGGAAGCGATTGCCGCGCACGTCGGAGCAAGTCCAGCAGAGCTGATCTTCACCAGCGGCGGGACCGAGTCGGACAATCTGGCCATCAAAGGCGCCTTCTGGTCGGGCCCTCACTGGTCGGGCCCTCACTGGTCGGGCACCGACTGGTCGGACAGTGGGGTCAGTCGCCCCGGGGTGGTGACCACGAGGCTGGAACACCATGCGGTCTTGGATTCAGTGGCCTGGCTCGGCCAGTCGGCAGCGGCCGAGGTCAGCTATGTTCCAGTCGACCCCGTTGGACGAATCGATCTGTCCGCTCTCACCGACGCTGTCAACGCACGAACCGCGCTGGTTTCGGTGATGTGGGCGAACAACGAGGTCGGCACCATACAGCCCGTACGGCAGATCGCCGCGGTCGCCGCAGACCATGGTGCGCTCACTCACAGCGACGCCGTCCAGGCCGTCGGACACATCGAGGTGAACTTTGCGGCAAGCGGGCTAGACCTGCTGAGCTTCACGGCGCACAAGCTGGGTGGACCCTACGGGATCGGTGCCTTGCTGGCGCGTCGGGAGCTTCGGTTGACCCCCATCCTTCACGGCGGCGGTCAGGAGCGGGAGGTGCGGTCCGGCACTCTCGATGTCGCCGCCGCAGCTGGATTCGCAACAGCCCTCGAGGTTGCGATGCGAAACCGGGTCCGGGAGGAGCAGCGAATACGTGAGTTGCGTAGGGACCTGGTCAGCGCAGTGCTCGCTGCGGTCCCCTGGGCGGTCACGTACGGCCCGACCGTGGAGAGAGATCGTCTTCCTGGCATCGCAAGTATTGGTTTCCCAGGCTGCGGAGCCGATGCCATCTTGATGTTGCTGGACTCGGCTGGGATTGACTGCTCCACCGGGGCGGCATGTTCAGCCGGGGTCTCACAGCCGAGCCATGTGCTGCTCGCACTGGGATGCAGCGAAGTTGATGCACGCTCGGCGTTGAGATTCTCGCTCGGCCACTCCTCGACTCCAGCCGCCGTCGCGTCGCTTGCCGCTGCGCTACCCGAAGCCGTCCACCGAGCCAAGGCTGCGGCCGCCTTCGCGTAGGCTGCTTGGTCGCGATTGCCACCCCGTGAGAGGACGCGAATGAAGGTACTGGCCGCGATGTCTGGCGGCGTTGACTCAGCTGTTGCCGCGGCCCGCGCGATCGAGGCCGGACACGATGTCACCGGCGTACATCTGGCCCTCTCCAAGAACCCGGAGAGCTACCGGTCGGGTGCGCGTGGCTGCTGCTCCAAGGAAGATGCGCACGATGCTCGGCGGGCCGCCGACGTACTCGGAATCCCGTTCTATGTATGGGACTTATCGGATCGCTTTGCCGCGGACGTGATCAGCGACTTCGTCGCAGAATACGCGGCGGGTCGTACCCCGAACCCCTGCGTACGCTGCAACGAGAAGATCAAGTTCTCCGCCGTCTTGGAGCGCGGCATCGCGCTTGGCTTCGATGCGGTCTGCACGGGTCATTACGCCCGACTGGTCGGTGTCGGGAATGATGTGGAGCTCCATCGAGCCGTCGATGCCGGCAAAGACCAGTCGTACGTTTTGGGCGTACTCAACCGTGATCAACTGCGTCGCTGCTACTTTCCGCTCGGTGCCTCAGAGAAGGCCGAAGTGCGTGCGGAGGCCCGGGACCGCGGCTTGGCAGTCGCTGACAAGCCTGACAGCCATGACATCTGCTTCATCGCCAATGGCGACACAGCCGGATTCCTGGAGCAGCGGCTAGGCACTCGACCGGGGGACATCGTGGACCTGGCTGGGGCCAAGGTTGGCGAGCACGCCGGTTCGCACCGGTTCACCATCGGGCAGCGCCGTGGTCTCCGGCTCGGTACGCCCGCCCCTGACGGCCGGCCACGCTTCGTACTGGCAATCACGCCGGCCACGAACACCATTACGGTCGGCCCGCGTGATGCGCTGGCGGTCAGAAGCCTCAGCGCGGTCCGGCCGACTTGGACGGCTCGGCCACCGGGCGAGGAGTGGTTGGGTCACGTGCAGGTTCGGGCCCATGGGCGTCCCATGGCGGCCACAGTGTGGGTGCGTGATCAAGATGTTGAGGTCCTGCTGGACTCGGCCACAACGGGTGTTGCACCGGGCCAGGCGGTGGTTCTCTACACCGGCTCGCGAGTCGTCGGCAGCGCGACAATCTCAGCAACTGGGGCGTGACCAACATCCCGCCGGACGGCGATCTGCCGCCGATCCGGACCACCGGCATTGGTTCCTGGCCGGGTACCGACATGGTCGATGCGATCAAGATCGCGTTTTCGGAGTGCCCTGATCTCCCTTACCTACCGGAACTTCCGGAGCGCGGACCGTACGCCCAGATGATCGGACGTTCGACTGCCTTCCTTGCCGGGTTGGGCGTCGACCTGCAACCGGCTGGATGGCGGCTCACCGACGCCTCCAGCCGGGACCATCGGCTGGCGATCAGCACACTCCGCAGTGACTTCGATCTGCTCGAAGAGCACGCCCAGGGATACCAAGGAACGATCAAGCTCTCGGTCGCCGGCCCCTGGACGCTGGCGGCCATGATGGAGCGCCCGCGCGGTGATCGCCTGCTCGCCGACTACGGGGCGCGACGCGATCTCAGCCAGTCGCTTGCCGAGGGAATCGCTCAACTCGTTGCCGAACTCATCGGGCGGCTGCCTGATGTTGAGTTCTTGATCCAGCTGGATGAGCCGCTGCTGCCCGCGGTGCTTGCAGGCGCGATCCCAACAGCGAGCGGCTTCTCGCGGCATCGATCCGTCGAGCCGAGCGAGGTCAGCGCCGCTCTGATGCTTGTCCTTGATCGGCTCGCGAGGACACCTGTTGCGGTTCACTGCTGCGCGGCAGGCGTGCCCGTCGAGCTGCTGCGCTCAGCCGGCGCGGCGGGGCTGTTGATCGACATCGACCAGCTCTCCAGTGCAGATTGGGATGAAGTCGGAGCCAGCCTCGAAGCCGGGCAGTGGATAGGCCTGGGTGCACTGCCCACTGCCAGCGCCATCGGCCCCGATCAGCTGGCCCGAAGAGTGCTCCGGCGGCTCCGTGATCTCAATGTGGAACCGGCACTGCTGGCCGCACAGACCGTGATCACGCCGGCGTGCGGCCTGGCCTCGGCGACTCGCGACGGAGCGTTGCGCGCGCTCCGAACTTTGCGCACGGCGGCGCAAATCGTCATCGAGCAGCTTGCGGCCTAGTGACACTGGCTGTCGTGGCGCGACGGGACGTCAGCGCCGGGCGTTAGCAGCACTATGACGGGCAGTACGCTTCGCCGACTGCAGGAGCTCGCGGCCGGGCAGTTGTGAGAAGGCTCAGTGGCGTTGGCGAGCGACGAAGGAGGCGAATCCGGCGCACTGCCTGTCAGAGTGCAATGGATAGTGTGCGTACGTGGCGAACGAGATCATCACCACGCCGGCAGGCGAGCCAGAAATCGAGCGTTCCGAGTCCTTGGCGGAGGCCAGCCAGCGGCACGCAGATCTCAGCGAGCGGGTGAACGAGGCGCGCTGGCGGTATTACGTGCTCGACGCGCCCACGGTGTCCGACGGCGAGTTCGACGCCTTGATGCGCCAACTCATCGAGCTGGAAGACGCGTTCCCCTCACTCCGTACGCCAGACTCGCCAACCCAGCAGGTCGGCAGCCCACCCTCAACCACCTTTGCACCAGTGGAGCACCTACAGCGGCTGCTGAGCCTGGACAACGCGTTCAGCCGCGAGGAGCTGGACCGCTGGGCCCTGCGTGCGATTCGCGAGCTGGGGGAGAAGCGGCTCGAACAGTCCGGCTATCTGTGCGAGCTCAAGGTTGACGGCCTGGCGATCGACCTGGTCTACGAGGCCGGCAGGCTGCTACGCGCGGCGACCCGAGGCGACGGACGCGTCGGCGAAGACGTCACGGCCAACGTCAAAACGATCAAGCTCATTCCGCATCGGCTGTCTGGCCCCGACGTTCCCGAAACGCTCGAGGTACGCGGCGAGGTCTACTTTGCTGTGTCCGAGTTCGCGGCCCTCAACGAATCTCTCGTCTTGAGCGGGAAGGCACCGTTCGCCAATCCCCGCAATGCAGCAGCTGGTTCGCTGCGACAGAAGGACCCGAAGGTTACCGCCTCGCGGAATCTGGGTTTTGTGAGCCACGGGATAGGCGTCCTGGAAGGTTTCACGGCCGATCGGCTCTCCGACGCGTACGCCGCGATGGATCGTTGGGGACTACCGGTCAGCCCGCATCGCAAGCTGGCGCGGAACCTGGCTGAGGTCTGGGAACACGTCGAGTACTTCGGCGAGCACCGGCACTCAGTTGAGCACGAGATCGATGGGGTGGTGGTGAAGTTGGACGAGCTGGCGGTGCAAGACCAGCTCGGCTCGACCTCCCACGCCCCACGCTGGGCGATCGCGTACAAATACCCGCCGGAGGAAGTGACCACCAAGCTCCTCGACATCAACGTCAACGTCGGGCGGACGGGTCGCGTGACCCCATTTGGTGTCATGGAACCGGTCCAGGTCGCCGGGTCGACTGTGGGTATGGCGACGCTCCACAACGCCAGCGAGATCGTCCGCAAAGGAGTGCTCATCGGCGACACGGTTGTGCTCCGCAAAGCCGGCGATGTCATCCCGGAGATTGTCGGTCCCGTAGTCGATCTGCGCGATGGCACCGAGCGGGCGTTTGTGATGCCCACGAACTGCCCCGCCTGTGCCACGGAGCTGCGACCGGAGAAGGCGGGGGACGCTGACCTGCGTTGTCCCAACACCCGGTCGTGTCCTGCACAGCTTCGGGAGCGGTTGTTCCACGTCGCCAGCCGCGAGGCTCTCGACATCGAGGTGCTGGGCTATCAGTCGGCGCAAGCACTGCTCGACGCCGGCCTGCTGACCGATGAAGGCGACTTGTTCGACTTGACCGAGGAAAAACTCTCCAAGACCGACTTCTTCACGACCAAGTCGGGTGCCCTCTCGGCTAACGGCGCCAAGCTGCTGGCCAACCTCGAGGCGGCCAAGACCAGGCCGCTCGACAAGTTCCTGGTCGCGTTGTCGATTCGGCATATCGGCAAGGGCGTGGCACCGGACGTTGCAGCGGCATTCGGCGACATCGACGCTCTCGGCAACGCGACCCCCGAGCAGCTCGCCGAGGTAGAGGGCATCGGACCGACCCTCGTCACCGCCATCACCGACTGGTTCGCCGAACCCTGGCATCGCGAGATCGTCGCCAAGTGGAAGGCCGCTGGTTGTGTGATGCGAAACGAGCCCAAGGTCACACGGGAGCAAACGCTCACCGGCTTATCAGTTGTGGTCACCGGCTCTCTGAAGGGTTATACCCGCGACTCGGCAGAGGAGGCGATCACTTCGCGCGGCGGCAAGGTCGCCGGCTCGGTGTCGAAGAAGACCAGCTTCGTCGTTGTCGGCGATTCTCCGGGATCGAAGTACGACAAGGCTGTGGAGCTGAAGGTTCCCGTGCTCAGTGGGGCGGAGGCCTTCGAGGTGCTGCTCGAGCAGGGTCCCGAGGCTGGGCGCCGGGTCGCGACCGTGGGGGTGTAGCCGCTACAGCCGGAATGCGTCGAAGAACTGCCTCTCGTCTCCGATACCGAAGCCCCAGCTGCCGGTCATGAGGTAGTAGACGTACCAGCCAAGGAGAAAGATCGCGATCATGGCGCCGAGCAGCGCAAGCGTGACCCAGATCCGCATCCGTTTCTTGTGTTTGGTGCTGGGTACCTTGACCGGGCCCCATTCGCCGAGGGTCGGCTGCACGCGCGGCGGGGTGGCACCATGCAGATTGAGATTGCTGAAGATGCGTTTGTAGTGCGCTCGCGGCATGACCCCTCCCAAAGTAGTGCGTACAGCCATCTACACCCACATCTCAGATGATCCGGAAGACTCTCAGGAGGGTATACAGGACCAGCACCAACACTGCCAGGCTCGTGCAAAGCGTGAGGGCTGGTCAGTGGTCAAAGTGTGTATGAGGAGGGACAACGAAGCCTCCACCCGGGTCCCACAAGCCGCGCCGTCAGCATGCAGCGATGCTGGCTGCCGCCTGTCCCGGGAGATTGACACCATTCTTGGCTGCAGCAACTCTCGGCTGACTCTTAGGCCAAAATGGTGGTTCGAGTATCGCTTCCAGGCATCGCAGCTGTGTCTGGGGTAGATCCAGCGGCCATCCTGATGAGTCTCCGCTCGCGCAGATCTCTTAAGCCCAAGAGGCATGAAGGCTCTAATACATTTGCCTTGATTTGGAGTGATTGGCAAGTGGGAAAAGCGACCGTAGGATGAACGCCTGCTTTCCTAGAGAGGTTCGAGCAGGCCAAATCCTCCGCCGAGGCGAGAATCAAGGAGCTTCAAAAGATTGGACGGGGGATCAATCAGCGATTCAAGGAATCAACGGGGACATCCTCGAAGGCCGCGATAGCGTCTGCGCTGTCCAAATCCTGACTAGAGGTTCTCCATCGGCGGCATTGATAACGGCCTCCCGTTCAAATTCGTTCATGATTCCTCCCCCTCAGACCTTGACGACGGTGTTACCCGTGATCGTGATGGTTGTGGAGATGCTGTTGTTCGATTCGACAGACTCGACAAACCAATTCTTGGGATCGGTCCTGACGCGGACCTTGTACTTCCCGTCCGGGAGGCCGTTGATCTTGATCCACTGGTAGGCGATGTCCGCCCCGTACGTGTCGGCCCAGCCAACACTGACACCGGTCTTTATGCTCAGGGAGGCCTGGGTCCCGCAACCCTTGTAGCGGGGGCTCTGAGGAGCGTTGGGGAGCGTCAGGTTGTAGACGGTGTTGTCGTAGAAGCAGAAGCCCGTCTTGGCTCCGGAGCCCGCTATAGGTCCTTCTGTGCCATCTGCGTTGAGCTTGCGGATCTCGAACTCCTGCAGCTTGAAGACGTGCCAGTGGTTGTGACCATCCCCGGAGTAGAACGCGTGGGTGCCCTCGACGAGGATCGAGCGATAGCCTCCCGCGGTGTTGTGAACCCGCTGGAAGACGGCCATGTTCGCGGTGTCGATGTTGGGGCGCTTGGCGTAGACCTCGAAGGCGCCCGGGCCTAGGTTGGCGATCTGGGTCATGAACCGCAGACGCTTCTCGCCGGTTGAAGTTACCTGGATGCGGAAGTCGGTCAGTCCACGAGTGCGGAGGTCTGGCAGCACATCTGTGGCAGCCTGGGCAGGTGCAACGAGGACAAGGCCAGCGATGAGGGCCAGGCCTGAAACGACAGTGGCTAGTACCTTCTTCATTGGTTCCCCCGATCTTTGGGTACCGAGCGTAGCGTTTCTTGGTCTTTTTGGTGTGGCAATCGTCCCCGCGGTTCGGGCGGGACAGTGGTCATGTCAGTCGTTCTTGGAGCTGTCTTCTTTTGACCAGGCTTGGCCCGTTCTCCCTTTGCTGTGACGATCTTTTTAAGACCGACCTGATGACCCCTCAACCTCTTTGTCGCGGTCAATAACCCACGCTGCGTGGAACGTTGACGCTGTACATGGCATGCATGCCATGCATAGCGTGAGAAAACTAGGTACAGCTTTCAAACCGGCTCACTCGTCGAAGCTCAGACGAACAAATCGTGCAATCCGTAGAACCCCGTGGCCACCAGCAGGAACCGGCATAGTCGACCAACCAACACGGTGAGCCCGAACCAGACAGGGCTCATCGTCGTCGCGCCAGCTAGCAGGGCGACAGCGTACAGCGGTGGAACGCCGACGATGGCGGCGAGGAGGACGATCGGCAACCCCCAGCGTTCTTGTCCAACCAGGTCAAGCAGCTTGGCAATCGCCGCGCGAAACCGGGCACGGGTTGGTCCGACCGGGCGTTGTTGGCGGATCTCCCGGCGATGCTTGACGAACGGGAGTTCCTTTCCCTCACGCACACCAAAGAAAAGTATGAGCTTTCCCACCGTTTGGCCGATTGCAATGCCGATGGCAATGGGAATGGGCCCCGCGACGGCTGACACCTGCGAGGCGATGACATATGCCTCGGCGTTGACGATTGGGACGACCGCCGACACGGTTCCGAAACCGATCGAGGTGAGCAATGCGACCAGCTCAGCCCACCCGAACGTATCCACGCGCCGAACGTACCTGAGGCGGAGGCTGGCGCCTACTTCACCAGCGCTGCCAGATGATGCAAACGGGCGATTTCGGAGTCGAGAAAGGCGGGTCCACCCAGGCGGCCGATCACGATCACCCGGTCCTGGGTCAGCGGAGTGACGACTGCCGTGGTGTCCCCCCAACCCGGACTCCACCCCCCCTCCAGGTCGGTGCGGTGCGTGGCGTCGAATGGTGTGAACCTCGCCGCGAGCTCAGGCGTCAGGTCGGGTGCCAGGGTGGTGGAGAAACTGGAGCGGGGTGGGCTGTCCGACAGATCGATCAAGGTCGCCCAATGAGAACGGAAAACGACGGGACACAGCGAGACGAGTGTCTCCGCCGCATGCGGCGGATCAGCCGTCATCCGTTCCAGCGCCTCCAGGTCGGACTGCAGCCCGCCGCCCTCGGGATAACGCGCGATCCACTCCACGCGTACGCCAGCAAGGTTCTGGCACGCGGTCACGATCGTCTCGGGCAACTGATTCGGCGGTAGGTCGACGATGAAGTCGTCGATGACGCTCGCGTCAGACTTCTTCTCCACGATCTCGACGGCATTGATGTCGGCGCCGACGCTTCCCATCGCCGTCGCGACCGATCCCAGCGAGCCTGGTCGGTCCGGGAGGGTGATCCGCATCAGGAACACGTGAACATCTTTCCTTACATCGATTACTGGCGTGTTTCGGGTGGATGAAGGGGGCGTCGCTCGAGGACCAAAAGGTATGTCCTCTCACTGGTCCTCAACACAGCTTGCCGCTGGGGCTGGAGCTCGCTTCGCTCGCGCGCGCTATTTGAAGCACGGCGGCGCGCAATCCGTGGAAGCCTTGTGCCGTGCCTCGCTTCGAACCCTTCGCTGCGATCCGTTACGCGACCGACGACCTCGCATCCGTGGTCGCTCCACCGTACGACGTGCTGTCGAACACTGATGTCGATGTCCTTCAAGCAAGATCACCCCACAACGTTGTATGGATCGATGTACCGCGGGGTGGTGAGGACCGCTACGAGCTGGCGGCTAAGACGATGCGAGCGTGGTTGGACGAAAGCATCCTTGGCATCGACCCGGAACCATCTTTCACCATCTACCGGCTGCGTTTCACCGACCCGGGCGGCGCGCGACGCGACATCGCAGGGGTGCTCGGCGCGCTCGAGCTCGTCGATCCGGAAGCGGGCGGGGTCTTGCCCCATGAGCGGACGACGGCACAGGCCTCCACCGATCGCCTGGACCTCACTCGAGCCACCGCAGCCAACTTGTCCCCGGTCTGGGGTCTGTCGCTGGCCAGTGGCCTCACGGAACTTCTTAAAGACTCGGGCGAGGCGTTGGGCTCCGTGACCAATGAGGGCGTTGAGCACGTGGTGGAGCGGGTTACCGATCCGCAGCGGATCGCAGTCATTCGAGAGTGCCTGGCTGCCGATGACGTGCTGATCGCCGACGGGCACCACCGCTACGGAATCTCTCGCACCTACCGCGATGAGGTACGAGAGGCCACCGGTCGGACCGATACACCCGCGGAGCTGACGCTCGCCTTTGTCAACGAGCTGATCGAAGAGCAGCTGAGTGTGGCGGCGATTCACCGCCTCTATGCCGACATCGAACTGGCTGATCTTGTCGATGCCCTTGGGCGATCGTTCGATCTCGTTCCGATCGAGCGGCCCAGCGGCGAGACCCTTGCGGCAATGCAAAAGGAAGGCTTTCTGATCTTGATCGGCCCCGAGGCAGCATGGCGCATGCGAGCCAGACCGGGGCGCTTCGACGGCGTACGCCCGCTCGATGGGGGCTGGTTGGAGACGGCACTCGCCGATGTCCCATTGACAGTGACCTATCAGCACGGCCTCGACGAGACGCTGCACGAAGTGGACAGCGGGCGGGCCTCTGCAGCGGTGCTGATCCGGCCGGTCAGTGTCGCCGAGATCGAACGGACCGCCCGCGAAGGCCTGCTGATGCCACCGAAGTCAACGTTCTTCACCCCGAAGCTCAAGACCGGGTTCGTGATCAGATCGCTGATGGAGTGATTTCCAGCAGCCGTGGTTCGCTCGTCTTTCGTCGCGCTCGACTTACGGTTGTGATGGGAAACGTCGCTGACGGTCTTGCGATTGGCCGCTCAGCACCGCTGTCGCTGGGACGTAGGCTCAGCGGTCAACCGATCGTCTTGACGGTTGTGATGGGAAACGTACGCTCAGCGGTCTCGGAACCGGCCGTCTTGACGGTTGTGATGGGAAACGTACGCTCAGCGGTCTCGGAACCGGCCGTCTTGACGGTTGTGATGGGAAACGTACGCTCAGCACTCACAGAGCTGCCGTCGAGCCCGTTGATGGCTAGCTGCCGCGCCGCCGATTGGCTGCGCCTCGCAGAGGCGCCCGCACTAGGATGAGCCGGACGCGATGACAGAGGAGATCGATAGGTGGCACTGACCACTGAAGACGTGGCGAGCCTGGCCAGATTGGCGCGGATCGAGCTCACCGAAGCCGAGCTGGAAGTGTTGGCACCGCAACTGGACGTGATCTTGGAGTCAGTTGCCCGGGTAGCCGAGGTTGCAGCGCAGGACATCCCACCAACCTCGCACGCGCTGCCACTGACGAACGTGTTCCGCGAGGACGAACTGCGGCCATCGCTGCCCCGGGAGCAAGTCTTGGCCGCCGCACCGGCCGCAGAGCAGATGCGATTCCGGGTGCCGCGAATCCTGGGGGAGGAGGCGTGACTCTGCACCGGGCTGGCGCTGCAGAGATCATCCGGATGACTGCTGTTGATCTTGCAACCAAGATCAAATCTCGAGAGCTGAGCGCTGTCGAGGTGACGCAGACACACCTTGATCGGATCGCCGAGATCGACGGCGAGATACATGCTTTCCTTTACATAGATGGCGCCCGTGCCCTGGAATCGGCAGCGCGCGTCGATGCCAAGATCGCAGCCGGGGAGACGCTGGGGACGCTCGCCGGAGTACCGCTCGCACTGAAGGACATCCTGACCTACAGGGGCGCGCCGACGACCTGCGGATCCAAGATCTTGGACGGCTGGTTGCCGCCGTACGACGCGACGGTGACCCGGCGCCTGCTTGATCATGACATCGTGATCTTGGGCAAGACGAACCTCGACGAGTTCGCGATGGGCTCCTCTACTGAGAACTCCGCGTACGGGCCGACGCGGAACCCGTGGGACCTGGACCGGATCCCCGGCGGCTCCGGTGGTGGGTCGGCCGCGGCAGTCGCTGCGTTCGAGGCACCTTTGGCCATCGGCACCGACACGGGCGGCTCTATCCGGCAGCCAGCCGCAGTTACGGGCACGGTCGGCGTGAAACCGACCTACGGGGGGAGCTCGCGCTACGGCTTGGTGGCTCTTGCCTCGAGCCTGGATCAGCCTGGGCCGTGCGCCCGTACCGTCCTCGACGCGGCGCTGCTGCATCAGGTGATCGCGGGCCACGACCCATGCGATTCCACCTCGATCAACCGACCGGTGCCTGATGTGGTGGGCGCGGCGCGGTCCGCTGACGTCGCTGGAATGAAAGTCGGCGTGGTCAGCGAACTTGGCGGCGAAGGCTATGCACCCGGGGTGGAGCAGCGCTTCACCGAAGCGGTCGAGCTACTGGCATCGCTTGGCGCAGAGATCATCGAGGTCTCCTGTCCACACTTCAAGTACGCGCTGCCGGCGTACTATTTGATCTTGCCCGCCGAATGCTCCTCCAATCTGGCAAAGTTCGACGCCATGCGTTATGGGCTGCGAGTCGGTGACGACGGCACTGCGAGCGCCGAGCAAGTGATGGCGGCAACGAGGGAGGCGGGCTTCGGCGCGGAGGTCAAGCGACGGATCATCATCGGCACCTACGCACTGTCCAGCGGCTACTACGAGGCCTACTACGGGCAGGCGCAGAAGGTCAGGACCTTGATCTCCCGGGACTTCGACAAGGCTTTTTCCCAGGTGGACGTGCTGGTCTCACCAGCAACCCCGATCACCGCGTTCAAGATCGGCGAGAAGGTGGACGACCCACTCGCCATGTACATGAATGACCTCTGCACGATTCCGTCCAACCTGGCGGGCAACGCGAGCGCCTCGTTTCCGGTGGGTCTTGCCCCCGAGGATGGGTTGCCGGTGGGCTTGCAGGTGATGGCACCGCCGCTCGCCGACGACCGGCTGTATCGCGTCGGCGGTGCGCTGGAAGCGGCTCTGGAGTCGGCGTGGGGCGGGCCCCTGCTTGATGGCCTTCCGGAACCGGGAGCGGTTCGATGAGCGTGCTGCCTTATGCAGAGGCGCTCGCCGCGTACGACCCGGTGCTGGGACTCGAGGTACACGTAGAACTCAACACAACTTCCAAGATGTTCTGCGGCTGTTCGACGGCGTTCGGCGCTGAGCCGAACACTCAGGTCTGCCCGGTCTGTCTGGGTCTCCCAGGCGCGCTGCCGGTGGTGAACGCTAAGGCGGTCGAGTCGGCCATCCGGATCGGACTGGCGCTGAACTGCACGATTGCCGAGTGGTGTCGCTTTGCCCGGAAGAACTACTTCTATCCGGACATGCCGAAGAACTACCAGATCTCCCAATACGACGAGCCAATTGCGTACGACGGGTGGACCGAGGTGGTGCTCGACGGTGAGAGCTTTCGCATCGGCATCGAGCGTGCCCACATGGAGGAAGACACCGGGAAGTCGCTGCACGTAGGCGGCGCGACCGGCCGCATCCACGGCGCTGACTATTCGCTGCTGGACTACAACCGGTCCGGGGTACCGCTGATCGAGATTGTGACGAAGCCTGTCGAGGGGACTGGCGCGAAAGCGCCAGAGGTGGCGCGGGCGTATGTGACGATGCTGCGTGACCTGCTGCGTGCGCTCGGTGTCTCCGACGTCCGGATGGAGCAAGGTTCGTTGCGTTGCGACGCGAACGTATCGCTGCGTCCGGTCGGCACATCGGCTTTCGGTACCCGCACCGAGACCAAGAATGTGAACTCGCTGCGCAGCGTCGAGCGGGCTGTGCGGTACGAGATCACCCGCCAGGCTGCGGTTCTGGCAGGTGGGGGCAGGATCATCCAGGAGACGCGGCACTGGCACGAGGACTCCGGTATCACCACGCCGGGCCGGAGCAAGGAGACTTCGGAAGACTATCGGTACTTCCCAGAACCGGACCTGGTTCCGGTGGCCCCGAGTCGCGAATGGGTCGACGAGCTGCGCGGCACCTTGCCCGAGCCTCCCGCGACCAAGCTCCAGCGGGTGAGCGCGGAATGGGGATTCTCCGAGCTGGAGATGCGAGATGTGGTTAGTGCCGGTGCGGTCAACGCAATCGAGGCGACGGTTGCCGCGGGCGCGTCGCCCCAGTCGGCCCGGAAGTGGTGGCTGACTGAGGTTGCGCGGCGCGCGAACGAGACCGGAGTTGATCTTGAAGAAGTGGGGATCAGTCCGCAGCAGGTGGCCGAAATCCAGGCCTTGGTCGATGACGGGACCATCAACGACAAGCTGGCACGTCAGGTCTTCGACGGCGTGATCGGCGGCGAAGGCTCCCCTGCCGAGGTGGTGGTGGCCCGCCAACTGGTGATCGTTTCTGATGAGCGTGCGCTGGCGGCGGCGGTCAATGAGGCGATCAATGCCAACCCAGACATTGTTGACAAGATCAAGAGCGGCAAGGCGCAGGCAGCGGGCGCGCTGATCGGATCGGTGATGAAGCAGATGCGCGGCAAGGCTGACGCGACCCGAGTCCGTGAAATGATCTTGGAGAAGATCGGCTAGCAGCGCCGTTTGCCGCCCCAAGATGGCTGGCGAGTGTCTTTGGTCTGCATCGAACCAGCGCGAGCCGTCTTGAGACGGCTCGCGTCCAGTTCGGCTAGCGGTTACGGGTTCACTGCGAGGAAGAGGAAAGCCGCCAGCAGCACCAGGTGGACTGCACCCTCTTGCCGCGTTGCCCGTCCCGGAACCACCGTGAGAATCCCGACGACAACGGTCACTGCCAGCAACACCATCTGGGTGGCATCGAGGCCCAACAGCAACGGCCCCTCCAGCCAGATCGAGGCGATGGCGATGGCGGGGATGGTGAGTCCGATGCTGGCCATGGCCGAGCCGAACGCGAGATTGAGACTGGTCTGGATCCGGTCTCGACGTGCGGCCCGTGCCGCGGCCAGCGTCTCCGGCAGCAAGACCAGCAGTGCGATCACCACGCCAACGAATGACGGAGGGAACCCGACAGCGGCGACACCGGCCTCGATCGCAGGCGTCTCGACCTTGGCCAGGCCGACGACGGCGACGAGGGCTACGACGAGGAGGCCGAGACTGGCCAGCGCGGCTCTATCGCTGGGTGGATCGGCGTGTTCTTCGGCCTCCACGACGTCGCCAGCTGACGTCAAGGGAAGGAAGAAGTCTCGGTGCCGACCTGTCTGCGTCACGACGAACATCACGTACAGGGCGAGCGAAGCACTAGCCGCAAAGGCCAGCTGCGCTGGAGTGAACTCCGGACCGGGGCGACTGAGAGTGAAGGTCGGCAGTACCAAGCTCAAGGTGGCCAACGTGGTCACCGTGGCCAGGGCCGTGCCGGTTCCCTCTGCGTTGAACATCGTGAGGTGGAAGCGCACCCCACCGATAAGCAGTGCTATCCCGACGATGCCGTTGCAGCTGATCATCACCGCAGCGAACACCGTGTCGCGGGCCAACGATGCAGTTCCCGGGCCGCCCGAGATCATCAGCGTGACGATCAGGCCCACTTCGATGATCGTTACTGCGATCGCCAGGACCAGCGACCCGAATGGCTCACCGACGCGGTGCGCAACGACCTCAGCGTGATTGACGGCGGCCAGGACTGCGGCCGCGAGCGCGAATGCCACGAGAACCTGGACGAGGACGCTGATACTGCGTCCCCAAGTGAACGCGAGCAGCACCGCCGCCAGCACGGGGACGAGCACCGTCCACGACAAGATCTTGGGAGCGAGCCCGGCCGTCATGGAGCCAGGCTTCCACAGCAGCCGCGCCAGCACGGCAACTCTGGATCAGTTGCGCTGTTCCTGAGACGACGTTAGCGACCGCTGCGCGGGCCTCCTCCGTCCGAGCGGGGTCGCAGGGTCAAGAAGATCAGGAACACTCCGCCAACAAGGCAGAGCAGTCCGATGGCCAGCCACGTGCGGCTCCCCGTCATGAAGCTTCCCTTGATGAAGCCGGCACCCTGACCAATCCAGACCCCACCGACAAGGACCGCGAGTCCGCCGATGATCAAGCCCGTGGTCCGTGCCACCTTCGACCGCATGGTGCTCGCGACGCTATCGCGTGACCCGGAAGAGGCGGTCGTCATCCCCTGCTGGATCGCCTCTGCCGTCGGTGTTGGAGTTGCTCAGCAGCAGGCTGTTCCCATCGCGGGCGACGACCACAGTCCGCAGCCGACCGTAGTCTCCCCTGAAATGCGCGATCGGATCGCCCGCCTTCGTGCCGTCAAGGGGAATTTGCCACAGCCGCTCCCCGCGCAGTCCCGCCATCCACAGATCTCCCTGCCAGTACGCCAACCCGGAAGGGGAGGCGTCGCGGGGACGCCAGACCACCTTCGGATTGGTCATTCCATCAACCTTGCCCGAGCCCTCGACCTCAGGCCAGCCGTAGTTGGCTCCCTCCATGATCAAGTTCAGCTCGTCCCAGGCCTGCTGGCCGAACTCGCTCGCCCATAAGCGGTCCTCATCGTCGAAGGCGAGGCCTTGCACGTTGCGGTGGCCGTAGCTGAAAACCTCATTGTCAAAGGGGTTGCCCGGCGCAGGCCGGCCGTCGAGTCTGAGTCTGAGGATCTTCCCGCCGAGTGAATCCTTGTCCTGCGACAACGATCCGTCTCCGCTTTCGCCGGTGCCCACGTAGAGGTAATCGTCAGGACCGATGACCATCCGGCCCCCATTGTGGATGAAACCCTTGGGTATGCCCCGGAGAATGACCTTCGGCGCGCCGAGGTCTCGGCCGTTCCAGCTCATCGAGACGATTCGATTGTCGCTAGCCGCGGTGTAGTACGCGAAGACAGTCTTTTCATCGTCGGTAATGGCCAGGCCAAGCAAGCCACCCTCCCCAGCCGGATCAGCTTCGTCGATGGTCCTGAGTCGCGAAGTCGAGTCGCTCTTGATACGGACGATCCTCCTCGTGTCGCGTTCGCTGATCAGGAAGCTGCCGTCCTTGAGTGCGACCAGGCCCCAAGGTGCAGCGAGATCGGAAGCGATCTCCTGGGCTTGAGGATCGCCGCGCGACTGGACAGTGCTGGGGGTTGGACTGGTGGGACTTGGACTCGGTGGCGGCGACGAGCTTGCGGGGGTCGGCCCGGCGGTGCGGGTCTCAGCACTGGGTTCGTTGGCCGAGTTGGTGCACGCGGTGATCAGAAGGAGCGCACTGCAGGAAGCTAACAAGCGCGAGCGGCGCGCGCGATGCCTCACCGGCATCGGTGTTGCGGTCACGCCAACAGTCTCACCGGCGTGCCCAATCGACGTCACGTTTGCAGGTCAGCGGAGTTCAAGATGGCGATCGCCTCCGGCTCGCCGACCAGTTTGATCTCGGCCACGCTCGTCCTGCCGTGCGCGTACAGCATCAGCTCGCTCGGGGTGCCGACCAGCGTGACGGTCGAGGCGCCGCTCACCGCACGGATTGTTTCCGGAGCCCCGTCTGCGTCGGCGGAGCCTAGGCGCTCGAGGACGACACCAACCTGGACCCGGCGGAACCACGCTCGACCCAGCAGCTTCAGCCGGCGCCACATCCACTCCTCAACGCCTTCGCCGAGCTGCCGCGAAGTCTGCGGCGAGTCCCCGGCCCGGCGTACATCCTCGTGGTGGATGAAGAACTCGGTCGTGTTGGCCCCCTCGTCGACTCCCGGAATCGCGAAGATTGAAAATCGCGCCGGACCTCTGCGGACCCGGTCGACAAGTTCAGAGAATTCCCACCGCTGCTTGATCTCGGCGATCCTGCGCTCGTACAAGCTGGACAGTGGTTTTGCAACAATGCCGCTGGCGCCTATCGGATCAGTTTCGCGGACCCACAGGTGCGCTGCGAGGTCGTGGGTATCCCAGCCCTCGCACAGCGTGGGTGCCTGCGGTCCGACCTCGTCGAGCAGGTCGCACAGCTCAGCCCGTTCGGACTTGGCAAACGTCACGAGCGACCATCGTAGCGCCACCGCCAGGCACCCTCTGCACCTCGCGCTCCCGCCTGGGCCAGCGTGAACCACACCTCCTCAGTGAGCTTGAGAATTCACCACGGGTCGGAAGGCGACGGTCAGTCGCGAACGGTGTTGGAACAATAGGCTGGTGACCGACCCAGCGCCGGCCGTCGCCGGCAGCACGCTTGACCCGGAGGTCGCCGCGCTGCTCAAGCGCGATGCCTCCGGACTAGTGACCGCCGTCATCCAGGAGGATCGGACGGGAGAGGTCTTGATGGTGGGCTGGATGGACGATCTGGCCCTGCACAAGACCTTGACGACGGGGCGCTCCACCTTCTTCTCCCGTAGTCGGGGCGAGTACTGGGTCAAAGGCGAGACGAGTGGCCACCGGCAGTGGGTCCGCGAGGTGCGGCTGGACTGCGACGGCGACACCGTCTTGGTCAAGGTTCATCAGGAAGGCGCAGCCTGTCACACCGGCGACCGCACCTGCTTCGACGGGCGCCTGCTACCAGCTGTCGTCGTTCAGCAAACCGAGGACCCGGAGCGGTGAACGAGCTGTCACCGACCCTGGAGGAGTTCCGCAAGCTGGCCGTGGAGCGCCGGGTCATCCCCGTCTACCGCCGGCTGCTCGCCGACGCCGAGACGGCCATCGGGCTCTATCGCAAGCTGGCCAGGAATCAGCCAGGCACCTACCTGCTCGAATCCGCTGAGCAGGGTGTGTGGTCCCGCTACTCGTTCGTCGGGGTTCGGGCAGCTGCCACGCTGACCGAGCAGCACGGTCAGGCGATCTGGCTGGGGCATGCTCCCGTCGGTCTGCCGACCGGCGGAGACCCGCTGGTCGCCGTACGCGAAACTTTGCGCCTGCTGCATACCCCGCGTGGCGAGGGACTGCCGCCTTTCACGTCCGGCCTGGTTGGTTACATCAGCTACGACGCGGTGCGCCGGCTGGAGCGCCTGCCTGACTCCTGTGTCGACGACCTGGGCGTTCCGGAGCTCGCCTTCCTGCTGGTCTCCGACCTCGCCGTCCTGGATCACCACAGCGGCGAAGTGTGGCTGGTCGCCAACGCCATCAACTTCGACAACACCGACGAGCGCGTTGACGAGGCGTACGCCGACGCCGTCGCTCGGCTCCAGTCCATGACCGAGCTGCTGATCCAGCCCACCCCTGCCGGTGTGGTGTTGGCAGGCTTCGACGAGAAGACCCTTCCGATCCGGCGCCAGCGGACGCCCGAGGAGTACCAGCGGGCCGTCAGTTCCGCAGTCGAAGAGATCAAGGCGGGTGAGGCGTTTCAGATCGTCGTCAGCCAGCGGTTCGAGGTCGACACGCGTGCCGACGCGCTCGATATCTACCGTGTGCTGCGCCGGACGAACCCGAGCCCGTACATGTACCTGCTCAGGCTCGACGGCTTCGACATCATCGGGTCCTCCCCAGAGGCATTGGTCACCGTCAAGGGAGCGACGGCGGTCACCCATCCGATCGCCGGCTCGAAGCCGCGGGGCGCCACTCCGGCGGAGGATGCCGCCTTGGAAGCCGAACTGCTCGCCGATCCCAAGGAACGCGCCGAGCACGTCATGCTGGTCGATCTCGGCCGCAACGACCTCGGGAGAGTCTGCCTGCCGGGCACCGTGGAAGTGGTGGAGTTCATGGAGGTTCGCCGCTACAGCCACATCATGCATCTCGAGTCGACGGTCACCGGCACGATTGCCGAGGACTGCACCGCACTGGACGTGGTCTTGGCGGCCTTTCCGGCCGGGACGCTGTCCGGTGCGCCCAAGGTCCGCGCGATGGAGATCATCGACGAGCTCGAGGTTTCTCGCCGCGGCCTCTACGGCGGGATCGTCGGCTATCTTGACTTCGCCGGTGACGGCGATGCTGCGATCGCGATCCGAACGGCGCTTCTACGCGATGGCGTGGCCTATGTGCAGGCCGGAGGGGGAATCGTCGCCGACTCGCAGCCTCCGACCGAGGATCAGGAGACCCAGAACAAGGCAGCCGCGGTGGTTCGGGCGATTTCTGTGGCCGAGAGCTTCACAGCGGTCCAGCCGGCAATCTCGAATGCGCTGGGCGGAGCCGAGGCCGGATGAGGAGCAGGGCACTGGCATTCGGCTGCCTGCTGATTGGCGGTGCGTTGGCGCTGGTCGGGAGTGCGCAGCCGTGGTGGCGCGCCACCGGCGCAGGTGTCGACCTAGGGTTCAGCGGGACACAGGCCACAGGTGGACTGAGCCAAGCGCTGGCCATCGTCGCGCTGGCTGGGACTTTGTTAATGCTGGCACTGCGCACCCCCGGACGCCGTGTCATCGGCGCGCTGCTGCTCCTCGTCGGCCTCGGGCTCGCCGTGGTGGGTGGATTCGGGTTGCAGCCCCGCGCCGACACGGTCGGCAGCGAGGTGCGCGCTGTGAGCTTGGCGGATACTTTCGAGTTGAGGGCGACAGTCTGGCCTTGGGTCATCGCCGGTTCCGGGGTGCTCGTCACAATTGGCGCGGTTTTGACCATCATCACCGCCGGGACCTGGCCAGCAAGATCCGAGCGATTGCAACCAGGTTCAAGCGAGGCGGAGGTTCCGGCCTCCGAGGATCCGGCTGAACTCTGGAAGGCAATGGATGCGGGCGTTGATCCCACAACGGGAAACACAGATGCGAGGGTCGGAACTGCCAAGGTGCCGTACCCCGATGTGCGGAATCGCGGCCCAGGCGACACAATGGATGACACCGAAGGGCCGCGCGCACCGCGTGAGCGCGAGAACTAGCGGAGTCCTGGGTAGGTGCTCGGAATGCAGATCCCGATCAGCGGAAACGAGGGAACCATGGCGGACACAGCGCAGCACTCAAACCTGACACATCCGACCGATAGGCACGGCAGGCATATCCACCATGGCCGCACGCTCGCGGCTTGGACAGGTTCGCTCATCGCTCTGGTCGCCTTCATTGTCGGCGGGATCGCCGTAGTCATCCAGAACCAGCCGCTGTTCTGGGCCAGCGTCGGCTTCGTCGTGATCGCCCTGATTGCGACGGTTGTCCTGCGACGCATGGGCTACGGGGCAAACTGATCGGTCCGATTGTGGGTGCATTAGACGACATCATCGCCGGGGTCCGAGAGGATCTGGCAGTTCAGCAGGCCCGGGTGCCGCTGGACCGGTTGAAGGAGAGATGTCAGCACGTCGACCCGGCTATTGATCCCATGCCCAGGTTCCGCGGCCCGGGGGTCGCAGTGATCGCCGAAGTCAAACGGTCCAGCCCTAGCAAAGGCTCACTGGCTGAAATCGCCGATCCGGCTGCGCTTGCGGTGGAGTATGAGGCCGGTGGTGCGGCCGCCATTTCGGTGCTGACCGAACAGCGGCACTTCGCCGGGTCTTTGGACGATCTTGTCCGGGTACGCTGCGCGGTGAGCATTCCCGTTCTCCGTAAGGATTTCGTGGTCACCGCGTACCAGCTGTTCGAGGCGCGAGCCGCGGGGGCCGACATGGTGTTGCTGATCGTCGCCGCGCTGTCGGACTCAGAACTGGTCTCCCTCGTCGAGCGGGCTCGCTCAATCGGACTGACCCCGCTGGTCGAGGTTCACGCGGCTGATGAAGTACGCCGGGCGGTGGATGCGGGCGCCACGATTATTGGTGTCAACGCGCGTAACCTGCAGACGCTCGCGGTCGAGCCATCGACCTTCAGCCAGCTTGCGCCGCTGATTCCCAACGGCATTGTCCGGATAGCGGAGTCAGGCGTACGCGGACCACATGATGTGATCGACTTGGCGCGGGCCGGAGCGGACGTGGTGCTGGTCGGCGAGGCCCTGGTGACAGGCCGGGATCCGCGCAGCGGTGTGGCGGACCTGGTGGCCGCGGGGGCGCACCCGGCGGTGCACAAGTCCTAGTGTCCTGCGCCGGGACCAGTCATTTCACGCGCACTTCAGAGTAAGGAATCCGAGTCGTGTCAAGGCAGTCCACCGTGACCTCGGAGCTGCCGCAGGTCGCTGCTGGCTCGCTGCCCGATGCAAGCGGCCATTTCGGCAGGTTTGGCGGTCGGTTCGTCCCTGAGGCACTGTTCGCGGCGTTGTTGCAGCTGGAGCGCGAATTCCACGCGGCCGTGGCGGATTCCGATTTCAAAGCCGAGCTGGGCGAGCTGTTGGCCGACTACACCGGGCGGCCGAGCCCGATCACCGAAGCCAAACGGTTCAGCGAACACGCTGCTGCAACCGCGACTGGACAGACCCCGGTCATCGTGCTCAAGCGCGAGGACCTGAATCACACGGGCTCGCACAAGATCAACAATGTGCTCGGCCAGGCACTGCTCACCCGGCGAATGGGAAAGACACGGGTGATTGCCGAGACCGGCGCCGGTCAGCATGGGGTCGCCACCGCCACCGCCGCGGCGCTGTTCGGGCTCGACTGCACCGTCTACATGGGCAAGATCGACACCGAGCGACAGGCCCTCAACGTCGCCCGGATGCGGCTGCTGGGTGCCGAGGTGATCGCGGTCGAGTCGGGCACGCAGACCCTGAAGGACGCGATGAACGACGCGATGCGCGACTGGGTCGCTTCCGTTGACCATACTCACTATCTGATCGGCTCGGTCGCTGGTCCGCATCCGTTCCCGATGCTGGTGCGTGAGTTCCAGCGGGTGATCAGCACTGAAGCGCGAGCTCAGGTCCTTGATCGTTACGGCCGGCTGCCAGATGCGGTTGCGGCTTGCGTCGGCGGTGGTTCCAACGCTCTGGGCATCTTCGCCGACTTCATCCCCGATCCCGATGTTGCGCTCTATGGCTTCGAGGCCGGCGGTGAGGGCATTGAGACCGGGCGGCACGCCGCGACGATCTCGGCGGGAGAGGTCGGGGTGCTGCACGGAATGCGGACCTTCGTGCTGCAGGACGAGGACGGGCAAACCAAACCATCACATTCCATCTCCGCCGGACTGGACTATCCGGGCGTCGGACCTGAACACGCCTGGCTCGCCAAAACCGGTCGCGCGCACTATGAGCCGATCAGCGATGCCCAGGCAATGGATGCCTTCCAGCTGCTCTCGCGCACCGAGGGCATCGTTCCGGCGATCGAGTCGGCGCACGCGCTGGCCGGGGCGCTCAAGCTTGGTCCCCGTTTGCAGACCGGCGAGGCCGGCGAGCGGCCGTTGATCTTGGTCAACCTCTCCGGCCGTGGCGACAAGGACGTCGATACCGCCATCAGCTGGTTCGGACTGAACACCACCGGCACGGCATCGGAATCCTCGGGTGCCACGACCGGCGGGCCCGAACGGTGAGCATCGAGCCTGGGCACACCGGACGGAAGCTGCTCCAGATCCGCGCAGAGGGTCGTGGAGGGTTGGCGGGCTTCCTTCATGTTGGCTACCCGACGGTCGATATCTCGCTGCAGGCCCTGAAAGCACTCACCGGCGAGGGTGAGTCCGAGGGGGTCGACCTCGTCGAAGTCGGCATGCCGTACAGCGATCCCATGATGGACGGGGTGACGATCCAACGCGCCGGAACCAAGGCGCTGCAGCGGGGCGTACGGACTCGGGACGCATTTGCTGCCGTGGAGGCCGTGGCGAGTCGCGGCGTACCGGCGGTGGTGATGACGTACTGGAACCTCGTCGAGCGCTATGGCGTCGACCGCTTTGCTCGCGATCTTGTCTCCGCAGGGGGAGCGGGAATGATCACACCGGACCTCACGCCCAATGAGGCGGAGGAGTGGCTGGCGGTTTCTGATGCGTACGGTCTGGACCGGGTCTTTTTGGTTTCGCCCTCATCGACCGACGAGCGCCTCTCCTCAACCGTGGCGGCCTGCCGAGGGTGGGTCTATGCCACGTCATTGATGGGCGTCACCGGCACCCGGGTGCAAACCTCAGCGGCCGCTCCGGAGCTCGTCCGGCGGGTGCGTGAGGTTGATCCGTCGGCGATGGTCGGAGTCGGCCTGGGCGTATCCAATGGCGAGCAGGCGCGCGAGGTAACCGCTTTCGCTGACCTGGTGATCGTCGGTTCCGCGCTGGTCAAGACGCTGCTGGATGCCGAAGACGCGGGACGGCCGGAGGATCTGAGGGGACTGCGCGCCGTTGTCGCTGATCTTGCCGCTGGCGTACGCAGCGGCCGCGGCGAGCGCAGCGGTGAGCATTCTGCCCCCGCGGAATCGGGAACTTCACAGCGATCGCCAGGGTTAGTCGGGACGTGAGCGGTACTGAACGCTCGGGCACGGCATGGTCGGCGAGCGCCGCAGCTGACATGGCACGGCTGGGCATCGTCACCTGCTCTCTGTTGGCGGTTGGTGTATTGCTGCTGATCTCTGGATGTACTGCGGCGCCGACCGCTCCTGGCGGTCAGCGGAACGCCGATCCGGCCGGATACGCCGGCGGATCCTCGCTGCCGGAGCCGTATTCGATGCCGGAGGTCTCCCTAACCGACACGTCGGGACGGCCGTACAACCTCGCAACCACCCCGTCCAAGCCCGTGACCTTGCTGTTCTTCGGCTACACCCACTGCCCGGACGTCTGTATCGCCGTGCTCTCTGACGTGTCGCTGGCTCTGCAGCGGGTCGCACCAGCCGATCGAGACCAGATCCAGCTGATCTTCATCACGACGGACCCCGCTCGCGACAAAGAGAAGCAGATCCGGCGCTATCTCGATCGGTTCAATCCCACCTTCGTGGGTCTCACCGGGCCCATGTCGACGATCAAGCGCGCCGCCAGTGAGGTCGGCGTAGAGATCGAGGGGCTGAAGAAACTGCCGAGCGGCGGTTACGAGGTGGGGCACTCAGCGCAGGTGATCGGATTCAGCCGCAACTCCGGAGTGGTGATTTGGACACCAGGCACCTCGATCGCCGCGCTCAAACATGACTTCGCTCTGCTGGTGAATCGGTCGCGTTGAGCGCTCCGATCACCACCGAACCGCGGCTTGCCGCGGCTGCTCGCTGGGTGTCGACCGGAGCGCGAGTCGTGCTCGGCGGTGTTTTCCTGGTAGCTGGAGTGCTCAAGGTCATCGATCCGCAATCCTCGGTGGCTGCTGTGCGTGCCTACCAACTGCTTCCTAACTCCTTCGCAACCATCGTCGGATGGGGACTGCCGTTCGCGGAAATCGCTTTGGGTCTGTTACTCCTTGCTGGGATCGCTACCCGAGCCGTCGCGGCGGCGGCGGCAGTGTTGCTTCTGATCTTCATGGCCGCTGTGATCTCCGCCGCGGCGCGAGGTCTGAGCATCGACTGCGGCTGCTTCGGTGGTGGTGGTGTGAGGTGGCTCCTGGCGAAACGGCATACGGCGTCGAACTGGTTCGCGATACAGGTTTGGTGCTGCTGGCTTTGTGGCTGGTATGGCAGCCACGCAGCCGGCTCACGCTGGATCGGTTTGCCAGAGATCGGATAGGGGCACTGCGATGATCAATCCCAAGAACCTGAACGCTCGCGAGCGTGCCCGCCTCGCGGCTGAGCAAGCTGCAGCCCGTAAGCGTGACCAGCGCATCCTGATAGCGGTGATCGTGGGCTTCGTCTTGATCATCGTGGCCGCTGGCATCGGGTTCCAGGCCTGGCGTACCAACCGATCGCCATCGGCCGCACCCTCGACCGCGGTGTCGGCCAGTCCGGTCACGATCAGCAACGGACAGCCGATCGTTCTTGGCTCGTCCCAGGCGCCAGTGACCATCACCTTGTACGAGGACTTCCACTGCCCGCATTGCGCGGAGTTCGAGGAACAGTTTGGGCCGGTCATCACACAAGCTCAAGAGAGTGGGGCAGCCCGCGTCGAGTTGTATCCGCTGACCTTCATAGACGAGGGCTCGGTGACCGCCGCAAACGCGATGGCCTGCGCGGCCGAAGCAGGGTTCGGGCAGAGCTACTACCTCGGCTTGTTCGCCAACCACACGCTGCAATGGAGCGATGAGCAGCTGATCGATCTGGCAGCCAAGGTCGGCGGACCACCCTCAGCCGCGTTCCCGACCTGCGTGACGAGCAAGGCGCATGCCGGCTGGGTATCCTCGATCGCCGTGGCTGCGCAGAAGAACGGAGTCACCGCGACACCGACCATGGTCATCAATGGCGAGCCGGTAGATATCCAGAATCTGACCCCTGAGGCGCTGCGGACGATGATCACGAGCGCGACGCAGAAATAGGCCCAGAAGTAGCAGGAACACATCCCGGTCTAACGTAGGGTTGCCGTCACGGATCTGAGCGAAGGAAGAGCGGGCGTTATGGGAACACTGTGGTGACGGCCATGTCGGCGCATGCCGTCTTGTCGATCCCCAGCCCCAGCACGGGCATCTGGCACATCGGCGCCTTCCCGCTCCGCGCGTACGCGCTGTGCATCATCGCGGGGATCATCGTGGCCCTGATCATCGCGACGCGGCGGTGGCAAGCCCGAGGCGGCACGGCCGACAGCATGGAGCTGATAGTCGTGGTTGGGGTGCCCTTCGGCATCGTGGGTGCCCGCCTCTACCACGTGATCACTGACTACCAGCTCTACTTCGGCCCAGGTCGGCAGCCGCTCGACGCGCTGAAGATCTGGCAAGGCGGGCTCGGGGTCTGGGGAGCTATTGCCTTCGGCGTCCTTGGCGGCTACCTCGTGGCACGGCGTCGCAAGATCGCCTTCCCTGCGGTGCTCGATGCCATCGCACCGGCAATCCTGGTGGCCCAAGCGATCGGGAGGTTGGGCAACTGGTTCAACCAGGAGTTGTTCGGCCGTCCGACCACATTGCCGTGGGGGCTGGAGATCGCACAGCAGTACCGCCCGGCTGCCTACGGCCAGTTCGCCACATTTCACCCGACATTCCTGTACGAGATGCTCTGGTGTCTCGCGGCCGCGGTCCTGCTGGTCTGGCTGGACCGACGGTTCCGGCTTGGCCACGGCAAGGTCTTCGCGCTCTACGTCATGCTGTACTGCGCCGGCCGCTTCTGGATCGAGGCGCTGCGCATCGACACTGTCAACGAAGTCGGCGGATTTCGGCTCAACAACTACACCGCGCTGATTGGCTTTGTCGTCGCGCTGGTGTGGCTCATCTGGCTGATCCGAAACAGACCGGGTCGTGAAGAAATTGTCGAGGGCATTGGGCTGGGTGTTGAATCTGTCGCTGAAGGCGGCACCACGGAGACATCCTCAGGTGACGATGCGGTTGAGGCAGATGAGTTCCCGGGCGACGATGTCACAAGCCGGGCAGCAACCCAGGACCCCACCTCTCGGGCCTAGTCTCCGCCGCTACACAGAGCAGTTTTCACGTTCCATGATCCCGGCTAGGTGCGTTACCCTTTGCATCAACTTTGGGCCAATGTTGTCCCGCAAGCTCTGTAGCGCGCACTCTTTGCCCCGAAGCCGTGCCGCTCAGCCGTGACCCGTGGCAGAGGCCCCGACTCTGCTAGTGGCTGGACGACGGGAGTTTGTTCATGACAGCTGCTCATGCCCTTTCGAGGGTCCGCAAGGCAGAGGGCCTCTACGATCCGGCGTTCGAGCACGATTCGTGCGGGGTCGCGTTTGTTGCGACGCTGACCGGAGTCGCCAGCCACGAGATCATCAGCCAGGGCCTGGAAGCGCTCCGCAACCTGGATCATCGCGGCGCGGTTGGCGCGGACCCGAAGACCGGCGATGGCGCCGGCATGTTGCTGCAGATTCCCGACAGCTTCTTCCGCGGCGAGGTGGACTTCGAAATCCCGGGACAGGGCGAGTACGCGGTGGGCAACGCATTCCTTCCCACCGACGCCGAGCTGGCCGCCAAGGCCAAGGCCAGCATTGAGCAGATCGCGTCGGAGGAGAACCTGTCCGTGCTCGGCTGGCGCCGGGTGCCCACCAACGACTCCAGCCTCAGCGACCTCACCAGGTCCAACATGCCTTACTTCGAGCAGCTATTCGTCGCCGCCAAAGGCGGCCCAGTCATGGGTATCGCCCTGGACCGGCTGGCCTATCGCCTGCGCCGCAGGGCCGAGCACGAGACCGGCATCTACTTCGCGTCCCTGTCGTGCCGGACCATCGTCTACAAGGGCATGGTGACCACCGCACAGTTGCCTCAGGTCTTCCCCGAGCTTCTGGACGAGCGGATGGCGAGCGCACTCGTCGTGGTGCACTCCCGCTTTTCCACCAACACGTTCCCGGCCTGGGAGCTGGCCCATCCGTTCCGGATGATCGCCCACAACGGGGAGATCAACACGGTGATGGGCAATCGCAACTGGATGCGTGCCCGCGAGGCCCTGCTCGCCAGCGATGTCATCCCCGGCGACTTAGAGCGCTTGTTCCCGATCTGTACGCCCGACGCGTCGGACTCCGCCTCGTTCGACGAGGTGGTGGAGCTGCTGCACCTCGGTGGGCGCTCGTTGCCTCACGCCATGCTCATGATGATCCCGGAGGCCTGGGAGAACAACCCACAGATGGACCAGGCCCGGCGGGAGTTCTACGCCTTCCACTCCTGCCTGATGGAACCCTGGGACGGCCCCGCTGGCGTGGTGTTCACCGACGGCACCGTGGTGGGCGGGGTGTTGGATCGCAACGGCCTGCGTCCTGGACGTTTCTGGGTGACCGATGACGGCTTGGTGGTGCTCGCGTCAGAGGCCGGAGTGCTGGACATCCCGCAGGACAAGATCGTCCAGAAGGGCCGACTGCAACCCGGCCGGATGTTCCTCGTTGATCTTGACAAGCATCGGATCGTGTCCGACGAGGAGATCAAGGCCCAGCTCGCCGCAGCGGCGCCGTACGGGGAGTGGCTCATTGCAGGAAGGATCCTGCTGTCCGACCTGCCGGATAGGGAGCATGTGGTCCACACGCATGCCTCGGTCACTCGTCGCCAGCAGGTTTTCGGCTACACCGAAGAGGAGTTGCGGCTGATCTTGGCGCCGATGGCCTCCGCTGGTGTCGAGCCGTTGGGTTCCATGGGCACCGACACACCACTGGCGGCGCTGAGTGACAAGCCGCGGCTACTGTTCGACTACTTCGCTCAGCTCTTCGCGCAAGTGACCAACCCCCCGCTGGATGCGATCCGCGAGGAGTTGGTGACTTCGCTGTACAACACGATCGGTCCGGAGTGTAACCTCCTCGACCCCACCCCAGCCTCGTGTCGACGGTTGGTGCTGCCGTTCCCGGTGCTGGACGACGATGCCCTGAGCAAGATCGTCAAGATCAATCGTGAGGGCGACCTGCCCGGGTACCAGACCTACGTGGCCCGCGGCCTGTACGAGGTGGCTGGGGGAGCGGCCGCGCTGACCGCCAAGCTGGAGGAGCTCTGCGCCGAGATCTCCGCGGCGATCGCCGATGGGGCCAGAATCATTCTGCTGTCCGATCGGAACTCCAATGCCGAGCTGGCCCCGATTCCCTCGCTGCTGTTCACCGCAGCTGTGCACCACCATCTGGTCCGGGAAAAGACCCGGACCCAGGTCGGGTTGATTGTGGAGGCAGGCGACGTACGCGAGGTACACCACGTCGCGTTGCTCATCGGTTACGGCGCCGCAGCGGTGAATCCGTACCTCGCCATCGAGTCGGTGGAGGACTTAGCGCGGCACCGGGTCTATACCGACGTCCAGCCGGAGAAGGCAGTCAGCAACGTCATCAAGGCGCTCGGCAAAGGCGTGCTCAAGGTGATGAGCAAGATGGGTGTCTCGACCGTTGCCTCCTACACCGGCGCCCAGATCTTCGAGGCGCTCGGTCTTTCCCGAGAGGTGGTCGACCGCTACTTCACCGGCACGACGAGCAAGCTCGGCGGTGTGACTCTGGAACAGATCGCGGAGGAGGTGCGCAGGCGGCATCTCACCGCGTACCCGAGCGACGGCATCCCGCTGGCCCACCGGTTGCTGTCCGTCGGTGGTGAGTACCAGTGGCGCCGTGAGGGCGAGCCGCACCTGTTCGATCCCGAGACGGTCTTCCGGCTGCAACACTCAACCCGCTCCGGACGCTACGACATCTTCAAGCAGTACACCCACCACATCGATACGCAATCCGAGCGGCTGATGACTTTGCGTGGGCTGCTGAAGTTTGCTTCCGACCGTCCGCCGATTCCGATTGAGGAAGTTGAGCCGGTCAGCGAAATCGTCAAGCGCTTCTGCACTGGAGCCATGTCGTACGGCTCGATCAGCAAGGAGGCGCATGAGACGCTCGCCATCGCCATGAACAGAATCGGCGGCAAGTCCAACACCGGCGAAGGCGGGGAGGACAAGGACCGCCTCTACGATCCGGAGCGGCGTAGCGCGATCAAGCAGGTCGCCTCGGGCCGCTTCGGCGTCACCTCGGACTACCTCACGAATGCAAGCGACCTCCAGATCAAGATGGCGCAAGGCGCCAAGCCTGGAGAGGGCGGCCAGCTGCCAGGTCAGAAGGTGTATCCGTGGATCGCGAAGACGCGGCACTCCACGCCTGGAGTGGGACTCATCTCACCGCCCCCGCACCATGACATCTACTCGATCGAGGATCTCAAGCAGCTGATCCACGATTTGAAGTGCTCCAATCCGTCTGCCCGAGTGCACGTCAAGCTGGTTGCCGAGGTCGGTGTCGGTACGGTCGCCGCCGGGGTCTCCAAGGCCAAGGCGGATGTGGTGTTGATCTCGGGTCACGATGGCGGTACGGGTGCCGCTCCGCTTACCTCGCTGAAGCACGCCGGCGGCCCGTGGGAGCTCGGCCTAGCCGAGACACAGCAGACGCTGCTACTGAATGGCCTCCGAGATCGGATCGTGGTGCAAGTCGACGGTCAGCTGAAGACGGGTCGTGACGTGATCATGGGTGCGCTGCTCGGGGCAGAGGAGTTCGGCTTCGCGACCGCTCCGTTGGTGGTCAGTGGCTGCATCATGATGCGGGTCTGCCATCTTGACACCTGCCCGGTCGGAGTGGCGACGCAGAACACCGAGCTGCGCTCGAAGTTCTCCGGGAAGCCGGAGTTCGTGATCAACTTCTTCGAGTTCATCGCCGAGGAGGTCCGAGAACACCTTGCAGCGTTGGGCTTCCGATCACTGGCCGAGGCGATCGGCCACGTGGAAGTTCTGGATACCACGCGGGCCGAGGCGCATTGGAAGGCGCACGGCTTGGATCTCCGGCCGATCTTGCACAAGCCGCAACTTCCCGAGGGCACCGCGTTGCACAATGTCACGGTTCAAGATCACGGGATAGCAGAGGCGCTGGACCAGGAGTTGATCAAGATCTGCCGGCCGGCACTGGAGACCGGTGAGGCGATTCGCGCCTCCCTGCCGATCCGAAACGTCGATCGGACGGTGGGAACGATCTTGGGTCACGAGGTGACCAAGGCGACTAGAGGTGAAGGTCTTCCGGACGGCACGATCGACATCACCCTCGAAGGCTCTGCCGGACAGAGCTTTGGGGCTTTCTTGCCCGCCGGCATCACGCTGCGACTGGAGGGCGATGCCAACGACTATCTGGCCAAGGGACTCTCTGGTGGTCGCATCGTGGTGCGGCCGCCGCGCACGGCTCGGTTCGTCGCGGCAGACAACATCATCGCCGGCAATGTGATCGGGTACGGCGCGACGTCCGGTGAGCTGTTCATCCGCGGTCAGGTCGGCGAGCGGTTCTGCGTCCGCAACTCCGGTGCGATCGCTGTCGTCGAGGGGCTGGGCGATCACGGTTGCGAATACATGACCGGCGGCGTCGCCGTGGTGCTCGGCAAGACGGGGCGCAATGTCGCGGCGGGTATGTCGGGCGGCATTGGCTACTTCCTCGACCTCGACCCGACGCTGCTCAACGCCGAGATGGTCGATGCGCTCGTACCATCCGAAGCCGATCTTGAGCTACTCAGAAGGCTGATCGTGCAGCATCGGGAGGAGACGGGTTCCGACGTCGCCGAGTCGTTGCTTGCCGACTGGCGATCAGCCGCCAGACGCTTCACCAAGGTCTTGCCGCGCGACTATGCACGAGTCATCGCCGCTCGGCAAGAAGCCGAGTCAGAGGGGCTGGATGAGGCCGAAACCACCAGCAAGATGATGGAAGCGGCCCATGGATGAGCTCGTCGCGCCCCTTCGCTCTGGCGCGCTCGGCCGGCCCGCGGGTCGATCGTCGCAACCATCCACCCTCGCAGGCTCGGGCTCCCGCCAGGCCCGTCCGCCGCTCGCGGACGCGAGCCCTGCGCTCCGCCCGAGCAGCTGGTCGAGCCCAACGCTCCTCTCCAGTTGAAGGGGGGTTGAGCATGGCTGATCCGAAGGGATTCATGACGTCGCCGAGACGGGTCGCTGCGCGGCGGCCAGTTGCGGAGCGGATTCACGATTGGAAAGAGGTCTATCCGGGCACGCCGGGGCGGGCGGTGCTGCCGATCATCTCCGAGCAGGCAGGCCGTTGCATGGACTGCGGCATTCCTTTCTGCCACACAGGCTGCCCGCTGGGCAACCTCATTCCGGAGTGGAATGACCTGGTCTGGCGCAGCGACTGGGACGAAGCGCTGGAGCGGCTGCACGCGACCAACAACTTCCCGGAGTTCACGGGTCGGTTGTGCCCGGCGCCGTGCGAGACCGCTTGCGTCGTGGGCATCAATCGCGACGCCGTGACGATCAAGAATGTCGAAGTCGCGATCATCGACAAGGGGTGGGACGAACGCCGCGTCACCCCGCAGCCGCCGGAATGGCTCACCGGCAAGAGAGTCGCGGTTGTCGGCTCAGGGCCGGCCGGGCTGGCAGCCGCCCAGCAGCTCACTCGCGCCGGGCACACAGTCGTGGTCTACGAGCGGTCCGACGCACCCGGGGGCCTCCTGCGCTACGGCATTCCCGAATTCAAGATGGAGAAGTCTGTGCTGGATCGCCGTATCCGGCAGATGCATGACGAGGGCACCAACTTCCGTTGTGGCGTTGAGGTTGGCGTCAAGATCACCGGGCGCGAGCTCAAGGAGCGCTATGACGCGATCGTGCTGGCAGTCGGCTCCACGATCGGTCGTGAACTGCCGGTTCCGGGGCGAGAACTCGGTGGCATCCATCAGGCGATGGAGTTCCTGCCACAAGCCAACCGGTCAGCGTTGGGCCGCCACGTGGAGGACCAAATCACCGCCAATGACAAGCACGTGGTGATCATCGGCGGCGGCGACACAGGCGCGGACTGCCTCGGTACTGCGATCCGGCAGCAGCCGAAGTCGATCGTGCAACTGGAGATCATGCCGACCCCACCCGACGAGCGGCCGCCGAACCAGCCCTGGCCGACGTACCCGATGATCTATCGGGTTTCCTCGGCGCACGAGGAGGCGGGGGAGCGGGTCTACTCGGTGTCGACCTCGGAGTTCATCGGTGACTACAACGACAACGTGGCCTCGTTGCGGATCTCTGAAGTGAGATTCCAGGCGGGAAAGATCATCCCGGTCGAGGGGACCGAAAGGGAGATTCCGGCAGAGTTGGTCCTCCTCGCGATGGGTTTCGTTGGTCCGGAGAGAGACACCGTGATCTCCCAATTGGGAGTTTCCCTTGATGAGCGCGGCAACGTGGCGCGCGACAAGAATTACGCCACCGATGTGGACGGTGTTTACGTCTGCGGCGATGCCGGCCGCGGTCAGTCGCTGATTGTCTGGGCGATCGCTGAAGGCCGCGCCTGTGCTGCTGGTGTGGATGAATATCTCTCCGGCTCCACCAAGCTGCCGCGCCCGATCCCGCCTACGGCTCGCCAGATGATGGTCTGAGTTCATCATCCTCTGGTAACTGTCGCCAGATTGCATCGGAACAGGCCGATGTGCAATCTGCCGACAGTTACCGAGCTGCCAGCGAGATGCCGGCCCGCCCGGGCGGCCGAACATCGAATCTGCTATCAGGCATTCCATTGGCGCAGCCGCCGGGATCCCAGCTCCGACCCAGCAGTGTCTGACGCGATGTGAGGCGCCGTCGTTGAGCACCTGGGCCTTGGTGAAGCCGAATCGCTGGCACCCCGCCATGATCAACCGCCGGTCACGGGCCAGATCGCGGCTCTGGGTCTCGGGATCACGGTGCACACCACCATCGAACTCATGCAGCCGGTTCGTGCCGACGATCCACAGATCGGCCCTCGCAACGAAGTGTCCCCACTGATCGAAGACCTCCTTCTGCGGCTCCACCGGGATGTCCGCGGCTCGATGCAGTACCCGCATGACAGACTCCCAAGGCGACTCGCTGCGCTTGTCGAGCATGCCGATGACCCGACGGAGCATGGGTGCCCCACGGCGACGCTGTGCAGCTGCGTCGACTAGTTCGTCGATCGCGCAGTGGCCGAGGCGCAACGCCGAGTCACCCATCAGCACCAGATCGAGCACGCCGAGGTCGCGAGCAGCGGCCAGCAGGGTCTCGGCAGGCGTGGTTAGCCGGATTCCCGACACCAGCTCGGAGGGTAGGCGGGAGGAGTGGCGGCTGACGACAAGCCTGCTCGGTGCGGGCACGGGTCGCCCTGACGGAGAGCGGCGAAGACCGGATGCGGGATAGCGTGCGGTAACCACCAACCCCGAAGTTCAGCTGCGGTGAGGTGGGTAAAGGCCGCCGCAGTGGGGAGCACCAGACTCCACGCTTTGAGCTGATCGGCTAGCGAGCTTGGTTCGCGATCCTCGATGTAGAGGCCGTAGGACATCCTGCGCCAGCCGGCCAGACGTCGATGGCCGCGGAACGCGTGTTCAGAGGGTCCGTTGAAACCTTCATGCTCGGAGCATGCGTACGAAGGTGGTTGATCAGCCGGTGGGCTCGACATCTGTGGATGGTGGTACGTCCCAATGTCAGCTTGTGGACAACAACTGTCGAGAGATTGCATCGACCGGGGCCTTTACGGTGCAATCTGCCGACAGTTTCCTCTACAGAGGCGCTCGTGACATCAATTCGCTCGGCATTGAATGATCCCGGCGATCTTCCACGCCAAGGCGCAGATCGAGCTGGGTGCTCGGCTTAATCTGGCGGAGGCGGATCATCGCGCGATCCGCCGGCTCGGGTGCCTTGATCGGCTTGGCCGGAGCCATCGGCGCGTTAGACGGGATGATGGTGAACCTCGCCTTCCGGCAGTTCCTTCCTCACACTGAAGAACGGTGACGGCGCCTACGTCGCTTTCGTTGCCTTTTACGTCGTGTGCTGCCTGGTTACCGGGTCGCTTCATGCGCCAGCGCCCCGGACGGCTGCTTGGCGTCTGAGTCGCTTGCTGATCAGCTATCAGGTGTTGTGTCGCTTGCCTGATCGGGATACGCGTCCAGTGGCGTGGACACGGCGATCCGGCGCGTTCCGTCCGCGACAGTGACTACCTGGTAGGCGTTGCGTTCCACGCCTACCGCCATACCGCTGTCATCGAGGTTCTCCAGCACGAGGCGACCCACCCAGATGCCCGGGACTTCGACGTCGGTCACGATGTCGCGGGCGCGTACTCCTTGGATTCCGCCGCTGCGGTAGAACTGCTGGCCCTGGCTGAAGAAGTCGCGGGACTGCTGGGGATCGGTGATGGCCAGGCAGCCCATGGCAGTGACAGCGAGGGACGGGTAGTGGTAGATGGCGGCCAGTCCCTCAATGTCGCCCGCGGTGAGATAGCCGGTGTAGCGGGCGAAGAAGTCCTCGATCGACTCGATGGTGGTGATGGGTTGCATGCGGTCGACGTTACGGTCCGATGCCGCCGGGCCCGCGGCGGGAATCGGAGTAACTTCCCCGTATGGGCCCAAACGCTACGGCCGTCCTACACCTAGCTGCGGAATCACGTGACAACCACCTCACCCTTAGGCGAGTGGAGAGGCAGCAGCGGCTTGTCGAGCTTCTCGGCGCAGTCCGAGATCCGGTGCCTAGTGCCGTACTCGCACGACGGCTCGGGGTGGGCCTGCGCACCGTCGAGCGCGATCTCGCCAGGCTGCGTCAATCGGGCGTGCCGATTGAATCCATGCCTGGTCCTGCCGGAGGCCACCGGCTGCCTCGGAACGCCACGCCTAACCCGGTCCCGCTGACGTTCGAAGAGATCGCCGCCCTGATCGCCAGCCTCGTAGCCCTCGGCCCCACGTCGACGCGGAGCTCGGCCTCGGCCATGCGGGCTCTGGTACAGGCGATCACACCTCGAGGACTCGAAAACCACCAATGATCAAGGTCTACTTGAAGGTCCGGCTTGGGGTGGGCGATTAGTGCGCACTCGGTCTGAGAAAAGGGAGTCGAGGGCAATCCCGAAGGCTGGAAGGATGGCGTTGTGGCTACTTATGTCGCCTTCCTGCGCGGTGTCAATCTCGGGCCCAACAACAAGATCTCGATGCCGGCGCTGCGCGCCATGGCCGAAGAGATCGGCTACACCGATGTCACGACCTACATCAACAGCGGCAACCTGATCATCAGCTCGCCGAAGAAGGCAGCGACCGTGGAGGGGGAGATCGCCAGAGCGATCAAGGAGACCTTCGGCCGCCCGATCGATGTCGCAGTGCGTACGCCGGCGGAACTGAAGAAGCTCCTCGCTGAGAACCCCTATCCGGACGGCAACCCGAGCCAGGTCACGGTCGCCTTCCTGACCAAAGCGCCGGGAGCGGACGCGGAGCAGAAGGTGGCTGCGGTCGCGCAAGACTACGAGCCGTTCACCTTCTCCGGCCAGCAGGTCTACGTCAACTACTCACAGGGCATTGGAAAGAGCAAGCTGGCCGAGAAGTTCAGCTCCATCATCGGCGTGAGCTCGACGGTCCGGAATATCCGGACCATCGAGAAGGTGCTGGCGCTCTGCACGTGAGACCCGGCAGATCCGGGGTGTCAGAGGCGCGCCGCAGACTGGTAGGGGGATCGGGCGACTAATGTAGGCCCTTGCTGAGCTTCCCCCTCGCGTCCGGCAGGACGCGTGCAGCGTGGTTCGATTTGGAGGTTGGTGCAGGTATGCCGGGAAGCACGCAACCTGGGGACGGCTCATTCGTCCACCTCCACGTGCACTCGGAGTATTCGATGCTCGATGGGGCGGCGCGAGTTGCCGACCTTTTCTCCGGCTGCGAGCAACTGGGTATGCCCGCCATCGCGATCACTGACCACGGCAACACCTTCGGAGCGTATGAGTTCTACAAGGCGTCGCGGTCCTCAGCGGTCAAACCGATTGTCGGCATCGAGGCCTATCTCACCCCGAAGACCCACCGATCCGAGCGGCGACGAGTTCTCTGGGGCGATGGTGGATCGGATGATGTCAGCGGTGGCGGCGCCTTTACCCACCTGACGATCTGGGCAGAGAACACCCCCGGCATGCACAATCTGTTCCGGCTGAGCTCCCTGGCGTCGCTGGAGGGTTACTTCTACAAGCCACGCATCGATCGCGAGCTGCTCGCCCGGTATGCGGGCGGGCTGATCGCCACCACCGGCTGCCCCGGCGGAGAAGTGCAGACCTACCTGCGGTTGGGTCGGTACAGCGACGCCCTCGCCAGTGCCGCGGAATTCCGCGATCTGTTCGGCGCCGGCAACTATTACGTGGAGCTGATGGACCATGGCATCACGATCGAGCGCCGGGTCCGCGACGATCTGTTGCGGATAGCGCGAGAGCTCAAGCTGCCGCTGGTCGCCACCAACGATCTGCATTACGCCCAGCAGACCGACGCCGCGGCTCACGAAGTACTGCTCTGTGTGCAGACCGGCTCCACCATGGCGGAGGGTAATCGCCTCAAGTTCGAAGGTGATAGCTATTACCTCAAGTCACCGACGGAGATGCGCGCGCTGTTCGCCGAGATTCCCGAGGCGTGCGACAACACCCTGGCGATCGCCGAACGGTGTGAAGTGTCTTTTACCGAGGGCAACGGCACCTACATGCCGCGTTATCCCTGCCCGGAGGGTCAGACCGAGGATTCCTGGTTCGTGCATGAGGTCGAAGCGGGCTTGCATCGCCGCTATCCCGGTGGGATTCCCGACACGGTGCGCAAGCAGGCCGACTTCGAGACCAACGTGATCATCTCGATGGGCTTCGCCGGATACTTCCTGGTGGTTGCCGACTTCGTCAACTGGGCGAAAGAGCGCGGCATCCGGGTCGGGCCCGGGCGTGGCTCTGGCGCCGGCTCGATCGCCGCGTACGCGATGCGGATCACTGATCTCGATCCGCTCGCCCACGGACTGATCTTCGAGCGTTTTCTCAATCCTGACCGCGTCTCGATGCCGGACTTCGACATCGACTTCGACGAGCGCCGACGCGGCGAGGTGATTCGCTATGTCACTGAGAAATACGGTGAGGACCGGGTGAGCCAGATCGTCACGTACGGGACGATCAAGGCCAAGCAGGCGGTGAAGGATGCCTCACGTGTCTTGGGTTACCCATTCGGGGTCGGGGAAAAGATCACCAAGGCGATGCCGGCCCCGGTGATGGGCAAGGACGTGCCGCTCGCCAAGCTCTTCGACCGCGAGCATCCGCGCTACGGCGAAGGCGGGGAGTTTCGGGCGCTTTACGAGGTCGACCCGGACGTCCAGACGGTGGTGGACACCGCGAAGGACCTGGAAGGCCTGAAGCGGCAGTGGGGCGTCCACGCCGCCGGGGTGATCATGTCCAGCGCCCCCTTGATCGACATCATGCCGATCATGCGCCGGGAGCAGGACGGCGCGATCATCACGCAGTTCGACTATCCGACTTGTGAGTCGTTGGGCCTGATGAAGATGGACTTTCTGGGCCTGCGCAATCTCACCGTGCTTGATGATGCGGTGGCCAACATCGCACTCAACCGCGGGTTCAAGCTCGTACTGGAGGACCTACCGCTGGACGACGCGCCGGCGTACGGGCTGCTCGGGCGCGGCGAGACGCTCGGGGTGTTTCAGCTCGACGGCGGGCCGATGAGATCGCTGTTGCGCCTCATGCGTCCGGACAACTTCGAGGACATCTCAGCGGTGCTGGCGCTTTACCGGCCGGGGCCAATGGGAGCAGACAGTCATACGAACTATGCGCTCCGCAAGAACCGGCGGCAGGAGATCACGCCGATCCACCCTGAGTTGGCCGAGCCGCTAGCCGAGATCCTTGACACCACTCACGGCTTGATCGTCTACCAAGAGCAGGTCATGGCGATCGCCCAAAAGGTCGCCGGCTTCACCCTGAGCCAGGCAGACAACATGCGCCGGGCCATGGGCAAGAAGAAGAAAGAGATCCTCGACGCGGAGTTCGTGCCGTTCTCCGCGGGCATGGAGGCGAACGGCTACTCCCGCGCCGCAATAACCGCGCTTTGGGACACCCTTGTTCCGTTCTCGGACTACGCCTTCAACAAGGCGCACACCGCGGCGTACGGAATGGTCTCGTACTGGACTGCGTATCTGAAGGCCAATTTCCCCGCCGAGTTCATGGCAGCACTGCTCACCTCGGTGGCAGACGACAAAGACAAAATGGCGGTGTACCTCAACGAGTGTCGCCGCATGGGAATCCAGGTGCTGCCGCCGGACGTCAACGAATCGGCGGCCAACTTCACCCCGGTCGGTGCCGATATCCGCTTCGGCCTGACCGCAGTACGCAACGTCGGCCACAGCGTGGTGGACGGGATCGTTGCTGCTCGGGAGGCGTACGGGAAGGCTGTGAACTTCCACGGCTTCCTCGACCAGGTGCCATTGGTGGTGTGCAACAAGCGGGTGATCGAGTCTTTGATCAAGGCCGGAGCCTTCGAGTCGATGGGGCATTCCCGGCGGGCCCTGATGAGCGTCTACGAGGCGGCGGTAGACGGGGTGCTTGACCTGAAGCGGAACGAAGCCAATGGCCAGGATGATCTTTTCGGCGAGCTCGCCGAGACCGATCCGGTGCTGACGGGCAGCGTTCCAGACCTGCCCGACTGGGACAAGCGAACCAAACTGGCGTTCGAGCGCGAGATGCTCGGCCTCTACGTCAGTGATCATCCGCTGCAGGGTCTGGAGCACATCCTGGCTGCGGAGCGGGACCTAGGCATCGGCGAGTTGCTCGCCGAGGACGGTCCCAGGGAAAGCACCGTGACTATCGCCGGCATGATCACCAACATCACCCGCAAGACCACTCGGCGGGGGGACATCTGGGCGGTGATCACCGTCGAGGACCTGGAGGCGTCGATCGAGGTGCTGCTTTTCCCCAGGGCGTACGAAATGGTGTCAACCGTGCTGGCCACAGACACCGTGGTCAAGATCAAGGGCAGGGTGAAGGTCGAGGACGATGTTGTGTCGCTGAACGCCGCCGAACTCAGCCTTCCTGACGTCACTGAGGTGAGAAGCGAGCCGGTGGTGATCACGTTGTCGGCGGCCCGGTGTACGCCCCAGGTCGTACAACAGCTCCGTGACGTGCTCGCGGCGCATCCCGGACTGACCGAGGTGCGGCTGCGGCTCCGGTCCGCGGACAGGACGACCGTGATGAAGCTCGACGAGCGGCTAAGGGTAACCCCGTCGCCACCGCTGATGGCCGACCTCAAGGCTTTGCTGGGTCCATCGTGTCTGGCGTCCTAAACGAATCAGCTTCGACCCCGACGCGCCGGACCTTGGGACTCGACGCCCGATTGTGGGGCTTCGCGGCCGCCTCGCTCGGGTTGGGTGCTGTCGCCGGGGTTGTCTGGTGGATAGTGGTGGATCCTCCCGCGTACGAGCTGAACAGTGGCGGGGGAGCCTCGACCACCGAACGAGGCCTGACGCAATTCATCGCTGGCGACGCATGGTTCTGCGCAATCGGCCTGGTGGTGGGATTGTTACTCGGACTCGCAGCTTGGCGCTGGCTTCGCGATCTCGGCTGGCTGGTGGTGCTCGTGGTGCTGGTGTGGGCCACAGCCTCGGCCCTGACCTGCTGGCTCGTCGGTTACCTACTCGGACCAGGCGATTTCTCGGCTCGCCTGGCCGCAGCTCAGCCGGGAGATCTGGTGCCGATACCGCTCACCCTGCGCGCCTACGCGTCACTGCTCACGTGGCCGTTTTTCGCCATCATCCCGGTACTGCTGGGCTCCTCCCTCGGACGTGACGAGGAGGAACCACGCCCGTTGCTCCGCCGGCGACGCTCAGGTAACGAGACGTAGCAGGGCGGTCACACCAATGGCGATCAGAAACACCTCGAGGAAACCGCGCCGCAGCAGTAGAGCGACGACGCCGGCGGCAACGCCAGCCAGGGTGTGCCAGTCCACCGCGTAGCGGCCGCCACCATCGAATAGCTCGACCGCCACCAGCGCGGCCAGCATCGCAACCGGCAGCAGCTCGGCAACTCGCTGCACCTTGGGATGGTTCAAGATCGATTCGGGTAGCGAGACGCCCGCAAGCTTCAGCAGGTACGAGCCGACCGCTGCGACGAGTAGTGCCAGCCACAGTGGAGTCACGTCGGCTCCCGATCCGGAACAGGCTCATCGCCTTCGCGACTCGAGCGGAGCCCGGCGACAAGTGCCACGCCGGCCGCGGCGACCACCGGCATGCCGGGCGGTGTCACGGGGACCAGGGCAAGAGCGACTGCTGCGCCGCCGAGTGCCACCCAACGTGCCTCGCGGCGCCGAAGCGAAGGCCACAGGAGAGCCAAGAAGACCGCCGGCGCGGCAGCGTCCAGCCCGACGTCGCTGGGGTTGACCGCGCGACCGATGAGCCCACCGGAGAGGCTGCCAAGCTGCCACAGGCAGAACAAAATCAAACCGGTGGCCCAGAATGCGTAACGCCGGGCGCGCGGGGTGGCTTGGCTCATTGCCATCGCCGTTGTCTCGTCGATCACGAAGTGGGCGGTCCCTAGCCTGCCCAGACCGCGCGGGTGCAAGAATTCCGAAAGAGGTACGCCGTAAAAGGCGTTGCGTGCTCCAAGTAGCAGGCTCGCCGGTACTGCTGCGAAAGCTGAGCCGCCCGCCGTGGCGACCCCGACGAATGCGAACTGCGATGCCCCGGTGAACATCACCAGGCTCAGCACCATCGTCTGGGCGAGAGTCAATCCGGAACCCACGGAGATCGCTCCGAAGGAGGCACCAAAAGCCATTGCGTAAAGGCCAATGCCGATCGCTGCCCTCAGGATGGCAGTGCGTTCCGGCAGTGGCTCTTCCACGAACCTCCTCAGCAACTGAGCGGCGCTCCGACGGAGGAGATACTAATCGGCGATCCAGATCGGCCGTTGGTTATCGGGGTCGGCGCAGGATGCCTGGGCCGTAGAATCGCTCCGTGCTTCGGGTGATCAATCTTCGCGGGCGACGCGCGGCCGGCGAGCGGCTCGACTACTCCGCCGTTGTACCGCGAGCTGATTTCGATGTAGCCGCCGCGACCGAGATCGTTCGGCCGATCTGTGATGACGTTGCGCGTCGCGGGGTGGCTGCACTGGCTGACTACTCGGTCCGTTTCGATCGCGTGCTTCCCGACACGTTCCGGGTGCCGACGACGGCATTGAAAACCGCCGCTGCACGGCTCCAGCCTGACCTGCGGAAGGCCTTTGCGACGGCGATCGAGCGCAGGCGTCGAGTCAGTGAGACTGAGCTTGGTGACAGTGGCGGGGAGGTCAGCGTGGCACCCGGCGCAGTGGTACGGCGACGGATGATTCCGGTCAGCCGCGTCGGCTTGTACGTCCCGGGCGGGTTGGCGCCGTTGGCTTCGAGCGTGATCATGAACGCCGTTCCGGCCAAGGTCGCCGGCGTGCCCTCGATTGCGCTCGCCTCGCCGCCGCAAATCGAGTTCGGCGGCCTGCCGCATCCCAACATCCTCGCGCTCTGCCACATCCTCGGTGTCGAGGAGGTTTATGCAGTCGGAGGAGCGCAAGCGATCGCCATGTTCGCCTTTGGTGTGCCCGATCTTTGCCGACAAGTCGATTTGATCACCGGACCAGGCAACATCTACGTTGTCGCGGCAAAGCGGCTCCTCAGGGGCCGGGTCAGTATCGACGCCGAGGCGGGGCCGACCGAGATCGCGGTGCTTGCAGATAAAACGGCGGATCCGGTTCATGTGGCTGCCGACCTCATCTCACAGGCCGAGCACGATCCGCTCGCGGCGGCGGTGTTGATCACTGACTCAGACGAGCTGGCCGAGGGCACTCAGGCTGAGCTCTCCGCCCAGGTGCCCTCTACCAAGCACGTGGAACGAATCGTCCAATCATTGGCAGGCCGCCAGTCCGCGATTGTGATGGTGGACGACATCGAGCAGGGCATCGAGGTGGCCAACGGCTACGCCGCAGAACACCTCGAGATTCAGACCGCCAACTCCGAGCAGGTGGCGTCCATGATCGTCAACGCGGGCGCGGTCTTTGTCGGTCCGTGGTCCCCAGTTTCGCTGGGTGACTACTGCGCGGGCAGCACCCATGTGCTGCCGACGGGCGGTTGCGCGTGCCACTCGTCGGGGCTGAACGTACGGAGCTTCCTCAAAATGATGCACATCGTCAGCTACACCGAGGCGGCGTTCGCGGAGGTCGCCCGGAAGGTGGAGGTGTTCGCCGATGCCGAGGACCTGCCGGCTCACGGCGCTGCAATTGCCCGCAGATTCTTTCCGTCGATACGCGCACAGTGATGTCGGCCGCCACCGCGAGTCCGGCGCTTGAGGAGCTTCCACTCCGGCCGGAGCTGGTTGGCGAGACGCCGTACGGAGCACCTCAGCTCGATGTCGCTGTTTGCTTGAACGTCAACGAGAATCCGTATCCGCCGAGCGAGCAGGTGATCAGCGAAATCGCCGCGGCAGTTGCCGAGGCCGGCCGCTCGATGAACCGCTATCCAGAGCGTGACGCGCTTGCGCTGCGCGGCGACCTGGCTCGTTACCTCGGCTACGGGTTGACCGCCGAGCAGGTCTGGGCCGCCAATGGCAGCAACGAGGTGATGCTGCACGTGCTGCTAGCGTTCGCTGGCCCAGGTCGGGGGGTGCTCTCGTTCGCACCGACATATTCGATGTATCCCGAGTACGCCCGCGACACGCACAGCGAGTGGTGCACCGTTCCCCGCCGCGACGACTTCACCATCGATCCGGACGCGGCCGCGGCTGCGGTGCTCGAAGCCCGGCCGGCCGTGGTGCTGATTACCAGCCCGAACAACCCGACCGGCACGGCTGTTGGTTTGCCTACGATCCGGGCGATCTGCGATGTGGCTCCCGGTGTGGTGGTCGTGGACGAGGCGTACCACGAGTTCGCCCGGAGTGGCACTCCGAGCGCATTGCAACTGCTTCCGCACTACCCGCGGCTCGCGGTCAGCAGGACGATGTCCAAGGCCTTCGCTTTCGCGGCGGGTCGGCTGGGTTATCTCGCCGCGGCTCCGGCCTTCATCGAAGCGCTCCGCATCGTACGGCTTCCGTATCACCTGTCGGCGCTCACCCAGGCTGCCGCGCGGGTAGCCCTGGCGCATGCGCCGGAGATGCTTGCGAAAGTTGATCAGCTACGCAGTGCCCGGGATGATTTGGCGCAGTGGCTCGTCGCCCGAGGCCTGCAGGTCGCTGAATCGGACGCCAACTTCGTACTCTTCGGGCGCTTCGCCGACCGCCATGCGGTCTGGCAGGCACTGCTCGACCGCGGAGTACTGATCCGAGAAACCGGACCGCACGGCTGGCTGCGGGTATCCGCAGGCACACCGACGGAAATGCGGGCCTTCAAGGACGCACTGGTGGCCGTGCTGGCAACCGAAATCGACAAGGAGATGCCATGAGCAAGGCCCGCACGGCCAACGTGGAACGGGAGACTTCGGAGTCGAAGGTCAGGCTCAGCCTGGATCTCGACGGCACCGGCCGGTCCCAGATTTCGACAGGTGTCGGATTCTTCGACCACATGCTGACGGCCTTCGCTACGCACTCGCTGATCGACCTCGAGGTGGAGTGCGCCGGTGACTGGCACATCGATGCGCACCACACCGTCGAAGACACTGCGATCGTGCTTGGGCAGGCCATTCGTTCCGCGCTGGGCGACAAGCGCGGCATCCGCCGTTTCGGAAGCGCATTGGTGCCACTGGACGAAGCGTTGGCCCAGGCGGTGGTGGACGTTTCTGGGCGGCCATACTGCGTTCACACCGGAGAGCCGACCGGACAGGAGTATGTCCTGATCGGTGGTTCCCAAGGAATCGGCGGCGTCGCAACCAGCGTTCCGTATCCAGGCTCGCTGACCCGGCACATCATGGAAACGCTGGCCTTCCACGCCCAGATCTGCCTGCACCTGACAGTGATCTCCGGCCGCGATCCGCACCATGTGGTCGAGTGTCAGTTCAAAGCTCTGGCTCGCGCACTTCGAGACGCGATCGCATTTGACCAGCGAATGGAGGGCGTACCCAGCACCAAGGGAGTCTTGTGAGGACAGTTGTCGTCCTCGACTACGGATCAGGCAACATCCGTTCTGCCGAGCGGGCAGTTGCTAGGGCCGGCGCTGACGTCACAGTCACCACCGATGCACGGCTCGCGATAGGTGCCGACGGACTTGTCGTGCCTGGCGTCGGGGCGTTTGCCGCATGTATGGCCGGCTTGGTGGCGGTCGGTGGGCCAGAGATCATCGCCGCCCGTCGCACCAGTGGGCGGCCCACGCTTGCCATCTGCGTCGGCCACCAAGTGTTGTTCGACGCTGGCATTGAGCACGGCGTACGCACCGAGGGATGCGGCATCTGGCCGGGGCTCGTGGAACAACTGCGCGCCGTGCGACTGCCGCACATGGGCTGGAACACGATCGAAGCAGCCACCGGTAGCCAGCTATTCGCGGGTATCGGATCCGAACGCTTCTACTTCGTGCACAGCTATGGGGTGCGCGCGCTGCCTACGGCTCCCGAGCTGCGCGTCACGTGGGCAGAGCACGGCGGTGATCATTTCGTGGCGGCCGTGGAGGACGGCTCGCTCTGGTCCACCCAGTTCCATCCCGAGAAGTCAGGTGACGCCGGAGCTCGCCTGATCTCCAACTGGATCACGACGCTGTGAGTGAAAGGGCTGACCGAATGGTGAGCAAAACGCGCTGGCTCGATTACTGCCTTGCCAAGCCAGGCGCGTGGCAGGACGAGCCCTGGGAAGGTGATGTGGTTGCCAAGGTGGGCGACAAGATCTTTGCCTTCCTCGGACCTGTCGAGAACCAGACGACGATCGGTTTGAAATGCGGTGACCGCGAGACCGCTGACCTGTTGCTCGACCGCTATCACGGTGCCGCCAGCAAGATGGCGTACATCGGCCAGCACGGCTGGAACACCTTCATCCTCGACGGGACTATCCCGCCCGACGAGATTCAAGACCTGATCGACGCTTCGTACGACCTCATCGTGGCGAAGCTGCCGAAGTCCAAGCGTCCGGCGTGACCAACGGCTGGCGATAAGGTCATCTGGTGCATTCGGCAAGTCCTTCACAGCGCGTGGCTCGGGTCGGCCGGCTCGTACTTTTGCCTGCGGTCGACATCGCGGGAGGACAGGCGGTGCAGCTGGTCCAAGGCCAGGCCGGGTCGGAAAAACAGTTCGGTGACCCACGCGCGGCTGCCCAACGCTGGCAAGATGCGGGCGCGGAGTGGATTCACCTGGTCGATTTGGACGCCGCCTTCGGACGCGGCAGCAATGCCGAGATCGTGGCCGAGCTCACTTCGCACCTGCGGCTCAACGTCGAGTTGTCCGGCGGCATTCGTGACGATGAGTCGCTGGAGCGGGCGTTGGCGACCGGGTGTGCTCGGGTCAACATTGGTACCGCCGCACTGGAGCGTCCTGAGTGGTGCGAGGAGATAATCCACCGCTATGGCGAGCGGATCGCCATTGGACTGGATGTCAGAGGCAGCAAGCTCGCCGCTCGGGGCTGGACCCGGGAGGGCGGCGATCTCCTCGCGACGCTGCACCGGCTTGATCGCGCGGGTTGTGCCCGCTTCGTCGTCACCGACGTGTCCGCCGACGGCATGCTCCGCGGCCCCAACCTCGAGCTGCTCCACCAGGTGTGCGATGAGACCGACCGTCCGGTCATCGCCAGCGGCGGCATCTCCACCATTGAAGACGTCTTGGCCCTCAGGGACATGGTCCCGTTCGGGGTGGAGGGTGCCATCATTGGGACCGCGCTCTATGTTGGCCGCTTCACCATCGAGGAGGCCCTCGCGGCCGCGCAGCTGAGCACCACAGGGAGCAACCACACATGACCGCCGCGCCCGCCGACACGGGCCGTTCCGTTCAGCGGCTCGACGGCCGGCTGCGCGATTTGCTAGCCGGCAAGAAGATTGTGATGACCGGCGTGACAGGTTTCATCGGCGAGCAACTGCTGTGGAAGATCCTGACCGAACTACCCGAGACTATGCCATCAGTGCTGGTCCGCCGCAAGGGCTCGGCAGGTGCACGGGAGCGGATGATCACCGTCGTCAAGAAGCCGATCTTCAACGATGTTCGGACGGCCGCGGGAGGCGCTGCAGAGCTGCTGGAGACCAGAGTTGAGGTCATCGAAGGCGATCTGCCCAATGTCCCGCAACTGCCGGCCGATCTTGACATCGTGGTGCACTGCGCGGGCGACGTCTCGTTCGACCCGCCGATTGACCAGGCCTTCATGACCAACGTGATCGGCACTAAGGCATTGATGGACAGAATGCTGGATGCGGTCACTGATGAGGCGGGGCAATTGCGCAGGATGCCGCATTACGTGCACATCTCCACTGCGTACACGGCCGGTCGGCGGCGGGGCGCGATTCCTGAGGCGCCCCATGTGCACGACATCGACTACGACGCCGAGGCAGCCGCCGGTATTGCGATGCGGGATCTGATCGAATCCGAGTCGCGTACCTCGGAGCAGCTTGCGAAGCTCCGCAAAGAGGCAGAGCGCGAGCACCGGCAGGCCGGCTTCCTGACCACAGCCACCGCCACCGAGCGCCGCCGCCTCGATTGGGTCCAGGCTGAGCTGATCAAGGCCGGTACCGAGCGAGCCCGCTCGCTCGGCTGGACCGACGCCTATACCTTCACCAAGGCTCTCGGCGAGCGGGTGGTTGCTGATGTCGGCCGGGACGTGCACGTCTCGATTGTTCGACCGGCGATCGTGGAGTCCTCCTGGTTGCATCCATATCCGGGCTGGATAGAAGGCTTCAAAATGGCGGAGCCCTTGATCTTGGCGTACGGGCGCGGCGAGCTTCCAGAGTTCCCGGCGACGCCGGAGGCGATCGTCGACATCGTGCCCTGCGACCATGTTGTGAACGCCATCCTCGCGGTCTGCGCCACACAGCCCACGATCGGGAACCCCGAGTACTACCACGTCAACTCGGGTGCCCGGAATCCGTTGACCTTCAACGAGCTCTATACCTACATTCGCGCTTACTTCCTCGACCACCCCTTCGAGGGTGGTCCGCGGGGGGCCGCTCGGCTGCCGCAGTGGCAGTTCCCAGGCGCCTCCTCAATCGAGCGGCTTCTCTCCACCTCAGAACGCGCCCATAAGCTGGCCGAGCGTGCGTTGGCCCAAGTGCCGCGGTCGGACCGAACTCGAAAGATTGCCAAGGACCTGGATCGCACTCGGATACGGCTGGATTTCCTGCGGCGCTATCACACGCTCTACAAGGAGTACGCGCAATCGGAGTTGCACTTCGTTGATGACAACACCCTCGCCCTCACCCAGGCGCTGCATCCCGAAGATCAAGCGGTCTTCGCCTTCGACACCTCGGTCTTCGACTGGAAGACCTACGTCGAGGAGGTGCACGTTCCATCCATAGCGGCTCCGGTCCGCCGGATGGATGCAATCCGTAGCAAGCGCGGCAACCGGCCGACCACGATGAAGGACCTGGAAAAGGACACCTCCGGCTCCGCTGCGCTGGCGATCTTTGACCTGGACGGCACCATCATGTCCACCAACGTGATCGAGCAATACCTCTGGGCTCGACTGCCAGAGCTGTCACGCACCCGTCAGCTTGCCGAGGTCGGCCAGGTCATGCGGCGCCTGCCGTCGTACCTGCGCGCCGAGCGACGAGACCGCGGCACGTTCTTGCGGGCGGTCTACCGCCGCTATCGGGGCGCTGATCTGGCCGCCCTGGAGCGTTTCGTCGACGCCTCGATGGCCCCCCACATCTTGAGCAGGCTCTCACCTGAGGCCGTACGCCGGATCAGGGAACATCGTGCCGCCGGACACACCACCATCCTGATCACTGGGGTGGTGCTGCCGCTGACCCGGCCGATCCAGCCGCTGTTCGACGTCATCGTCGCCGCAGAGCTTGGAGTGGACGAGGAAGGCCGCTGCACGGGCTTTCTCACCGCGCCGCCGTTGGTAGGGGAGTCCCGAGCTGCCTGGCTCAAGCACTATGCGGCGCTGCATGAGGTTGACCTGGACCGCAGCTTCGCGTACGCCGATTCCCACTCCGATCTGCCAATGCTGGAAACCGTGGCCAATGCAGTGGCGGTCAGCCCCGACATCCCGCTGATGCGGGCAGCTCAGCGCAACCAGTGGTCCGTCGTGGAGTGGAAGATCAAACCGATCACGCCGCGCTGGGCGCTGCCGACGTAAGGAGGTTGGTAGATGGGCCGACCCGGTTTCGTTCTCGAGGTCGACGACCGCACTCCGCCGCTGCTAGTGCCCGACGGAGATCGCTTCCGCCTTGAGAAGCTCCCACTCGGAACCAGGGTGATCTATCCGGCCGAGTCGCTGACGCGGGTGCCTGACCTCGGCGAAGCGATCAATACTGCACTCGATGCGCCGCTGCAGTCAGAGCCGCTCTCGGCACTGCTGGAACCGGAAATGCGGCTGACGATCGCCTTCGATGACATCGGAACCCCGACGCCGAGAATGCGGCGACCTGACATCCGCGGAAGAGTGATCGAGGCGGTATTGGCGCGGGCTGCGGCCGCGGGGGTGGACGATGTTGCCCTTGTCAGCGCGAACGGTCTGAACCGCCGAATGTCGTCGGAGGAACTTCAATACATCGTGGGCGAGCGGGTCTTCCGATCTTTTTACGCCGATGGCCTACTGACCAATCACGATGCCGAAGATGCCGACAATCTTTCCAAGATTGGGAGCACGGTGACTGGCGAGATCGCATTGAATGCCCGCGCCGCTGGCTCCGACCTGCTGATCTTCGTGCACTTGGTGGACGCGCAGCCCCGTGGCGCAGCAGCGATCGCCGCCGGACTCGGCTCGACGGCGACGATCGGCCAGCTGTCGGGGCTCGGCGCCGAGGCGAGTAACCCCGCAGCCGAGATTGCGGATTTGATCACGTCCGCCGTACCCGTTTTCGAGATCGATGCTGTGCTCGACAATGACGTCTTCGCGTCACCGGTGGAGTTCTTGGGCCACCGTGAATGGGAATGGAGCCTCCGGGACAGGGCAACGTGGTTCGGCGTGTCCCGGGGTCTGCAATGGAGTCCCCAGCGCGCCCGACGTCGGCTGATGAACCGCGCCGAGGGCGACTACCACGCCACACTGGTCACCGCCGGTGCACCGGCGGCCGTCCAAGAGGCAAGCCGCGCTCAGATAACCGTTCAACAGCTCGTAGAAGTGTCAGCGCCAGCTGATGTCGGCGTTCTTGGGGTGGGAGCGCGCACCCGATACAGCGTCGACTCGGTGACCAACCCGATTCTTGCCGCCTGGAGCGGACTTGCCGCTGCATTCGGCTCGCACACCGGCTCACCCTTCGTCCGGCCTGGTGGCGCTTTGATCATCTATCACCCGCTGCATGCGGAGTTCTCTGCGCTACACCATCCGTCGTACGTGGATTTCTTCACAGACGTGCTGACCGTGACGACCGACCCCGAACACATCGCGGCGGACTACGAGGAGAAGTTTGCCAACGACTCCTGGTATGTCCACCTCTACCGCACCAGCCAGGCGTTCCACGGCGTGCATCCGATGCACCTCTGGTACCAGACCGCGGCCGCTCAACGACACTGCAGCGACATCGTGTGGGTCGGGGCCGACCGCGACAGTGCGGCACGGATGGGCTTTCGCGCTGCCTCCACACTTGCCGACGCGCTTGAGATCGTGGCATCGACGGTAGGACGGACACCCTCGATCAATTACCTGCACAGTCCTCCGACGGTCCTGGTCGACATCAAATGAGGAATGGTCGGCCAGTAAGACGGACAAACTGGGCACGCTTGGCCCCGGTGCGCGCGGTGCGCGAGTGTGTCCAGGTGGTCGGCGTCAAGAGTGTGATGCGGAAGGAGCTTTCCGTAGAGGTTTACGGGCTCGATGTGCTCGGCCAGCTGGATGGCCCAGCCTTGATCGTGGCGAATCACGCCTCGCACCTCGACACGGCCGTGCTGCTGTCAACCTTGCCGGCCAAACGTCGTCGCCGCACAGCGGTGGGGGTGGCAGGGGACCACTTCTTCAACAGTTGGCTCCGGTCGAGCGCGTCAGCGATCGCTTTCAATACCTTCCCGATTCAACAACACAGCGGCGATGTGTTTGCCAGCACTCCAGCCAGGTTGCTGGCCCACGGCTGGACCGTGGTGATCTTTCCCGAAGGCAGCCGTTCCCGAGATGGGTTCGTCGGCCAGTTTCGTGTGGACTCAGCGGAGATGGCAATTGCGTGTCAGGTGCCGGTCATTCCAGTCGGGATCCTCGGCACGTACGCGGCGATGCCGCGGGGGAGCAACTGGCCGCTGCCAGGGCGTCCGCGGGTGAGCCTCCGATATGGACCGCCGATCATGTCCCGGGCTGGCGAAACGCCCGAGGACTTCACGCCGCGGGTCTTCGACGCCGTCAAGAAGCTGCTGGCCGAGGATGCCGCCTCGTGGTGGGAGGCCCAGCGGGGCTCTGCTGAGGTGGCTGAGCCGCCGGCATCGAGCTGGCGCCGCATCTGGGAGCAGAGTGACCCGCCAGTCAAAGGAGGCAAGCCGCAGGACGTGCCGATCTGGCGCCGCTGACGGCCTCAAGGTGACGGCACTCCGCATCAGTTGCTTGTACTGTGCGCCATCTGCAGATGATGCGCCGTCCAAGCAATTGCGGCGGAGTGGAGCAAAGGACCCGCAACCCAGCGACGGTTAGGATTTCGCACATGTCCGGTCATTCCAAGTGGGCCACGACCAAGCACAAGAAGGCTGTTGTCGATGCCCGCCGCGGCAAGCTGTTCGCGAAGCTGATCAAGAACATCGAGGTGGCGGCGCGTGTTGGTGGTGCAGACCCAGCCGGAAACCCGACGCTGTACGACGCAATCCAGAAGGCCAAGAAGAACTCGGTTCCCAACGACAACATCGACCGGGCTGTCAAACGCGGCTCCGGGGCCGAGGGTGGCGGCGCCAACTACGAGACCCTGATGTACGAGGCGTACGGTCCAGCCGGCATTGCGTTGCTCATCGAGTGCCTCACTGACAATCGGAACCGCTCCGCATCGGATGTTCGGGTCGCTGTGACGCGCAACGGCGGGACCATGGCCGACGCCGGCTCGACCGCGCGGATGTTTACTCGCAAGGGCGTGGTCATCCTGGCCAAGGAGCAAGAGGGTCGCAGCATCACCGAGGACGATCTGCTGGAAGCCACCTTGGATGCCGACCCCGAAGAGATCACCGACCTTGGTGACAGCTTCGAGATCATCACCGACCCGAGCAACACCGTGCCGGTGCGCACTGCGGTGCAACAAGCAGGGCTTGACTACGAATCAGCCGAGGTCTCCTTCGTCCCCGAGTACACCCAGGAGGTCGATGCGGTAACAGCCGAGAAGCTGATGCGCATCATCGACGCGCTCGAGGACTCCGACGATGTCCAGAACGTGTACGCGAACTTTGATGCCTCCGACGAGGTGCTGGCCAGGATCAGCTAGCGCCGGACGCAAGGCCGGGACTGGTTCCGCATCCAGCAGATCAGGGCACCCCCGCCAGCCGGGCAGGTGGCTGGAACGCTAGTCCTGCGCGTACGGACACTAGTTGCGAACGGACAGCGTGTCGGGGTCGCCAACGTCAGGAGCGCCACATAGGCTGCCGAACATCTGTTCGTTTATTCAGTGCTAGGGGGGATCGCGTGCGCGATCCGATCACGCGACACCGAGGGGAACGGATGCGGGTACTGGGAATCGACCCGGGCCTGACCAGATGCGGGTTGGGCGTGGTCGATGGTGTCCCGGGCCGACAGCCGCTGCTGGTCGCCTTCGACGTCATCCGTACGCCGACAGAGCTGGATATCGCGCGTCGCCTCCTGGCGATCGAAGAGATCATCGCAGACTGGGTTGCCCGCTATCGGCCCACCGCGGTCGCCATTGAACGTGTGTTTGCCCAGCACAATATGCACACGGTGATGGGCACCGCCCAGGCTGCTGGGGTGGCGATGTTGGTCGCCGCCAGGCATGGAATTCCGGTGAGCTTGCATACGCCGAGCGAAGTCAAGGCCTCGATCACTGGTTCGGGCCGCGCCCCGAAGGAACAAGTCGGAGCCATGGTGACAAAGATTCTCAGGCTCGACGACCCGCCCAAGCCGCCAGACGCGGCGGATGCTCTGGCGCTTGCGATCTGTCACGTGTGGCGGGGTAGCACCACATCCAGGCTGAACGCGGCCGTTGAGGCTGCCGCTCAGCAGGCCGAGCGGCAGCGGAGTGCCTTCGGGCGGTCCCGTACACCCTGCAGTGGGGGAACATGATCGCGCAGTTGACCGGCGTGGTCGCCCAGATTGGCCCGACGTCGGCGGTTATCGAGGTGGGCGGCATCGGTATTCAAGCGGTCTGCAGCCCGGGCACATTGGCCGGACTGCGCCTCGGACAGCAGGCAACCCTGGCGACGTCACTCGTCGTGCGGGAGGACTCGCTCACCCTGTACGGTTTCGCCTCGACCGACGAGCGGGAGTTCTTTGAGCTCTTGCTGACGGCAAGCGGAGTCGGACCCAAGCTGGCTCAGGCAGCGCTGGCAGTGCTCAGTCCAGATGAGCTACGCAACGCCATCGCCACCGAGAATCTGATGCAGCTGTGCAAGGTGCCCGGCGTCGGTCGCAAGGGGGCGCAACGCATTGTCATCGAGCTCAAGGACAAGATCAACACCGTCGGCCACGCTGATGCGCCGGTCTCCGCGGTCAGGCCCTCTGCAGCCTGGCGAGCTCAGGTGATGCAGGGACTGCAGGGTCTGGGGTGGTCGGCAAGGGACGCTGAGTCGGCCTGCGAGGAGGTGGAGTACCTGGCGCGTGACGACCCGCAGGTCAACGTCGCGGTCTTGATGCGGGCCGCATTGCAGAGCTTGGCTCGGAAGTAGCGGAGTCCGGTGAGTCATGTGAGTGACAACGACATCGTCGGGCTGGTACGTCCTTACGCCGATCCGGATGAGCGCGCCGCCGAAACGATGCTCCGACCTGGCACCCTCGCCGAGTTCGAGGGCCAGCCTCGGGTCAGCGACCAGCTCGGTTTGATGCTTGAGGCAGCACGGCATCGCGGGAGCGTGCCCGACCATGTTTTGCTGTCCGGCCCGCCCGGCCTCGGCAAGACAACGCTCGCGATGATCATCGCCAGAGAGATGAATGCGCCGCTGCGGATCTCAAGCGGTCCGGCCATTCAGCATGCCGGCGACCTCGCCGCGATCCTTTCCGGGCTGGTCGAAGGCGAGGTCTTCTTCCTCGATGAGATCCACCGAATGTCCCGCCCAGCCGAGGAGATGCTCTACCTCGCGATGGAGGACTTCCGGGTCGATGTTGTTGTCGGCAAAGGGCCGGGAGCAACCGCGATCCCTTTGGAGATCCCGCGTTTTACGATGGTTGGTGCTACCACCCGGGCAGGCCTACTCCCGGGCCCGTTGCGGGACCGCTTCGGCTTCACCGCGCAGCTCGATTTTTACGACGCGGTCGCCTTGGAACACATCCTGCACCGCTCGGCAGACTTACTTGGGGTCCACCTGGAGCCGACCGGTGCCTCCGAGATCGCCAACCGTTCCCGCGGCACTCCGCGCATTGCCAACCGGCTGCTTCGCCGAGTACGCGACTATGCCCAAGTCCGAGCGGACGGCGACGTGACACTCACGGTCGCCCAAGATGCACTCGAGCTCTACGAAGTGGATGAGCTCGGTCTCGATCGACTCGACCGCTCCGTGCTTGACGCGGTGTGTCGTCGGTTCGGTGGTGGTCCGGTCGGACTATCGACGCTCGCCATTTCAGTCGGTGAGGAGCGCGAAACAGTCGAAGCGGTCGCGGAGCCGTTCCTGGTCCGGCAGGGCTTCCTGATGCGCACTCCGCGCGGTCGGGTTGCCACTGCTGCAGCCTGGCGTCACATCGGCCTGACAGCTCCGAATCCCTCACCTGGTGTCGAGGTCACACCTGACCTGTTTGCCTGAGCCACTTGCCTGAACCCCCGGCGCCGCCCCTTTGGGCCTGCCGATGCGGTCGTACGATGCAGGTTTTCGTCGCAGACTAGGTAGAGTACGGCGGTCGGTTTCTTTCAGCAGAGGTCGCAAGACTGAGCCGCAGGGAACAATTCATCGGTACTGTGCCACAGTGCAGCACCCTCACAATCGGATGCCGGAGCAATGCAGCAATACTCGACCCTGATCTTCATCGCCGCGCTGGTGGCGGCCTTCTATTTCTTGATCTTGCGGCCACAGAGGAAACGCCAGCAAACCCAGCAGCGGACCATGAATGCGCTCAGCCCGGGCAGCCGAGTGATGCTCGCCAGCGGCGTTTTCGGCACAGTCGTGTCGGTGGGCCCGCGACAAGTCGTGCTGGAGATCTCACCTGGTGCTGAGCTCACCGTGCTCAAGCAGGCGATCACGAAGGTCGTCACCGAGGATGACGAGGATCGTCTTGATGAGGACGACGAGCTCGAGGAGCCGATGACGTCTCTCGATGAGCCAATTGAGCTGCACAGTGATCGGCCCCTGGAGGAGCCGACAACGGCAAACAACAGCGAACCTGCCGCCGAGCCTGACTCGTCATCGACGCCCCGCGATTCGAAGCCTCCGACTGCTGACTGAGCCTTCCCGATAGCTAGGAAGTACACGCGAGTGGCAACGACGACTGGTCACCCGGGCCGCACCTTGATCGTGTTGGCGGTGTTGGTGGTTGGACTGATCACCCTGATGGCGGTCAGCGGGACCTGGATACCGAAGCTCGGCTTGGACCTCCGGGGCGGCACCACCATCACCTTGACGGCCACGAATACCACTGGCTCCGGGACGGTGGATCCCAACAGCCTGCAGCTCGCGAAGACCATCATCCAAAGCCGAGTGGACAGCCTGGGCGTCGGCGAATCCGAGGTGACCACAGCCGGCGACAACCAGATCATCGTCACAGTGCCGAACGTGCAGCAGGACGAACTGGTCCGGCTCGTCGGCCAGACTGCCGTCTTGCGGTTCCGTGCGGTGCATGCGGCCGAGCAAGTGCAACCGCCGGAGCCGGCGCCGGCCACGACAAGCGAACCCACCCAATCACCCACCGCCGCGTCGAGCGATGAGCCCACTGCAGGTGCCTCGGAAACAGCGCAGCCGCCGGCCGAGGAGCCCAGCACGGAGCCAAGCGGCGCTGGCAACAACAAACCGCTGCCCGCCCTGCCGACCGCACCCCCGGTCCCGCTGGACAAGGCCTGTGTGCCGCCGGACGGCAAGGGAACTCCGCCTGATCAGGCGCTGGCATGGCAGCCCTCCGAAGCCTGCCAGGCTGCGTTCGCAGAATTCACGTGTGAAACCAAAGTGACGGAGGTCGCGGACCAGGGCCTGTTCGCGTGCAACCAGGAGAAGAACGAGAAATACCTGCTCGGGCCGACGCTGATCGAGGGGAACCAGCTGACGACGGCAGTTGCCGGCATTCCGCAGAACAATGTCAACTGGGTCGTCAACCTGGAGTTCAACTCCGAAGGCGCGGCGGCGTTCGAGCAAGCAACGCGGGAGATCTCTCAGAAGGGCGAGCCGCAGAACCGCTTCGCCATCGTCCTGGACGGAGTCTCCATCTCGGCACCGTCGGTCAATGAGGCCATACCGGGCGGCCGGGCCGAGATCTCGGGCAACTTCACCCAAAAGAGCGCTACCGAGCTCGCCAATGTTCTGAAGTATGGAGCGCTGCCGCTGGCCTTCGACGTTTCGGAAGTCAGCAACGTCTCCGCCACGTTGGGCGGCGAGCAGTTGCGAGCCGGCATCATCGCCGGGATCGTCGGACTCGCGCTGGTCGTCGCTTACTGCTTCTGGTATTACCGCGGCCTTGGGATCGTCGTAGTGGCCTCGCTAGGCATCGCCGGGATCCTCACCTACGCCTGTGTGGTGCTGCTCGGCAGCTCGGTCGGCTTCGCCCTGAACCTTCCAGGCATCGCCGGCATCATCGTCGCTATCGGGATTACCGCGGACAGCTTCGTGATCTTCTTCGAGCGGATCCGTGACGAGGTGCGCGAAGGACGTAGCCTGCGAACGGCGGTCGAGACGGGCTGGCGGCGAGCCCGGCAGACGATCTTGATCGCGGACACCGTGTCTTTACTTTCGGCGCTGGTGTTGTTCGTGCTGGCAATCGGGTCGGTGAAGGGATTCGCCTTCACACTCGGCCTGACCACACTGATCGATGTGGTGGTGGTCTTCCTCTTCACCAAACCGCTGATGACTCTGCTGGCACGAACCAAGTTCTTCGGCGGTGGCCACAGACTCTCCGGGCTCGATCCGGAACACCTCGGCGTTCAGGCACTGCCTGGCTCACGTTCTCGTCGGCCGGCAGTGGCGCGTCCGGCAGCAGTTAGTGAGGAGGGGGCCTGATGTCGAAGCTGGGCACGATCGGGCATCGCCTCTATACCGGCGAGATCTCCTACGACTTCATCGGGCATCGTCGTCGCTGGTACACCCTGTCGGCCATTCTGATCGCCATCGCGCTTATCTCCTTGGTGTGGCGGGGACTGGACTTTGGCATCGAGTTCAGGGGCGGCGCTGACTTCAAGGCGCCGACCCAAGTCACCGGGCAAACCGTCGACTCGATGCGGGACGCGCTCCGCAATTCCGGCGTTTCTGAACTCGACGAAGCAATCGTCAACACCATCGGCGACAACCAGATCAGAGTGCAAACCCGCACGCTCGATCCGACCGAAGAAGTACCCAAAGTGCGGGCTGCTATTGCCGACGAGGTCGGCATCAACCCAGACCAGGTCGCCTACAGTCTGATCGGCGCTTCGTGGGGCGGCCAGATCACTGAGCGCGCACTGATTGCGTTAGCGGTTTTCCTGGCACTGGTCGCGCTGGTCATCGGGATCTACTTCCGGGACGCCAAGATGTCGGCTGCGGCGCTCATCGCGCTGGTTCACGACGTGATGTTGACCATCGGCATCTATGCCCTCGTCGGTTTCACCGTGACGCCGGCCACACTCATCGGCTTGCTGACGATCCTCGGCTACTCGCTTTACGACACGGTCGTGGTGTTCGACAAGGTGCGTGAGAACGTTCGCGACATTCGCTCCAGTACTACGCGTACCTACTCCGAGGCTGCCAATCTTGCCGTCAACCAGGTGCTGGTCCGCTCCATCAACACCACCGTGATCGGCGTTTTGCCGGTCGTGGCACTGCTGTTCGCGGGAGCCGTGATCTTGGGTGAGGGTCCACTGAAGGACCTCGCGTTAGCGCTGTTCGTCGGCATGGTTTCCGGTGCGTACTCCTCCATCTTCATCGCAACTCCGCTGCTGGCCCAGATGAAGGAACGCGAGCCCGAGATGAAGAAGCTGGCAGCGCGGGTCCGCGCACGTCGTGCCAAGGAGACCCAGAAGGAGCGCGTGGTCGAGACCACAAGCTCAGCACCGGTCGGTGAGGCGGAGGTCGCCGGCACCGCTGCCACTGACGACGCCGAACCCAGCAACGCAGAACTTGAGGCGGCCAGCTCGGCGGCCGGGAACGGCGCCAAGCGGGCCACGGTGACCGTCAAGCCGGACGTACGAACGCATCGCGACGGGGCGGCAAAGCGTCCCCAGCCGCAAAACAAATCCCGCAGCCAGCGGAAGAAGTAGGCACATGAGCCTGACCGAGCCGGGGCGCCGCCGGGACCGGTCGAGGCGGTCCGAAACGCCCGACGCGCTCGTCAGCCTGCCCGCACGTACCGCGACACCGGCCGTTGAGCTGATGCGTCGCGGACTGCTGGCTCTGCTGTTGTTGCTGATTCTGGTCATGATTGTGTGGTTTGACCGGGACGCCTACACCGACAATTACGACGGCGAGGTCGGTCTGATCGACGCGATCTACTACGCGACCGTAACGATCACCACGACGGGCTATGGCGACATCACCCCGGTGGAGCCGCATGCCAGGGTCATCAGTGCGGTCATCGTCACGCCCTTGCGGATCGCGTTCCTGGTGTTGTTGGTCGGGGCGACCATTGAGGTGCTGGCGCACCATGGCCGTCGCATATTCAAAGACGCACGCTGGAGGAAACGGATGCGCAATCACGTCGTCGTTGTGGGCTTTGGCACCAAGGGCAAGAGCGCGGTTGAGACGCTGCAGCTCAATGGCGCCAATCCCAACCAAGTGGTCATCATCGACAGCCGGCCGGCAGCGATCACCGATGCGAACCTGCGCGGGTACGCCGCCATCGAAGGTGACGCGACTCGACGGGACATCCTGCGGCGGGCCGAGATCATGAAGGCACGAGAGGTGCTGATCACTGTTGATCGGGACGACTCTGCGATCCTCGTCATGCTCACCGTGCGCCAGCTGAACCCCAGCGCCCACGTCGTGGTGGCGGTCCGCGAGGACGACAACGCCTCCTTGCTCCGTCAGTCGGGAGCCAATGCGGTGGTGACATCGTCAGAAGCGGTGGGACGGCTGCTTGGGCTGTCCGCAGTGAGCCCCAACCTGGGCACGATCATCGAGGACCTGCTCTCGAGCAATGAAGGTCTCGAAGTGAGCGAGCGGCCGGTGACCAAGGAAGAGATCGGCCGCTCTCCCAGTCAGGTAGACGGAGAGCGGGTGATAGCGGTGGTTCGTAACAAGACGCTGCGCCGCTTCTACGACCCCACGGTGGCGACCCTCGAGGGAGGAGACCAGGTCGTCGTGGTCCGTCAAGCAGCCGAGGAAGTTGAGCAGCAGGCCATCAGCGCAGCTCGTCGGAATCGAGCAGCGCAACAGAGCTGAAGGCGGCGCGCTGCGGTAGTGCCGGGTAGCGGAGTCCAGTCGCCTTGTACCCGCAAAAAATGCCTCTAACTGAGCGCCAGGCGGCGACTTCTACGGGCGGAAGCAACTCGTTGTCTAGAATGGCATTCTGCTGAGGAGGAACTGGCTGTGAGCGATCAGGGGGCGGCGATACGGTCGCCTGTCCCAGAAGCCAAGCCGCCGGGGCCAAGAGGCCACGTCGCCCATGAGCCACGGCGCGCCCTCATTCTGCCTGAGCCCGAGGCTGAGGGCGGCGGCAGCGAGTCCAGCCCCAGCCTTCCGGGCAGGATCAGCGCCGGCGCCGAGCAGCAGCGCGTCAAGATGCGGCAGCGGATTGCCCGCCTCGGTTCCAGTCGGCCGCAGACGCCTGCGCTCGATCCGCTGTTCCGAGTCATTCGCGCCAACCACCCGAAGGCTGACCTGGCGCTGGTCGAGCGCGCGTACCGCAAAGCTGAGCGGCTGCACAACGGCCAGATGCGCAAGAGTGGGGATGCCTTCATCACTCATCCGCTCGCAGTAACAACCATCCTCGCCGAGCTGGGCATGACTGAGGCGTCGCTGTGCGCGGCATTGCTCCACGACACGGTGGAAGACACCGACTACACACTTGGCCAACTGACCCGCGACTTCGGGGAAGAGATCGCGCTGCTGGTCGACGGCTGCACCAAGCTGGACAAGGTCAAGTACGGTGAGTCGGCCAAGTCCGAGACCATCCGGAAGATGGTCGTCGCGATGAGCAGGGACATCAGAGTGCTGGTGATCAAGCTTGCCGACCGGCTGCACAACATGCGGACGTTGCACTACTTGAGGCCGGACAAGCAATCCCGGATCGCGGGCGAGACGCTCGAGATCTTCGCCCCACTGGCGCATCGACTCGGCATGAACACCATCAAGTGGGAGCTGGAAGACCTCGCCTTCGGCACCTTGTATCCCAAGGTTTACGACGAGATCATCCGGCTCGTGGCCGAGGCCGCGCCCAGCCGCGACGAGTATCTGTCAACCGTGATCGACCAGGTGCAGGCCGACCTTCGCGCAGCCAAGCTCAAAGCGTCCGTCACCGGACGACCCAAGCACTACTACTCGATCTACCAGAAGATGGTGGTCCGCGGTCGGGACTTCCAAGAAATCTACGATCTGGTGGGTCTCCGCGTGCTGGTAGAGAGCAATCGCGACTGTTACGCAGCGCTCGGCGTATTGCACGTCCGCTGGAACCCGTTGCCGGGCCGGTTCAAGGACTACATCGCCATGCCGAAGTTCAATATGTACCAGTCCTTGCACACCACGGTCCTCGGACCGGAGGGGAAGCCGGTCGAGCTACAGATCCGGACGGACGACATGCATCGTCGTGCCGAGTACGGCGTAGCAGCGCACTGGAAGTACAAGGAGGGCAAAGGTGCCGCTCTGCCCGTCAAGGGTGCTGATGATGCTGGCGAGCTGATCTGGGTCAGGCAGCTACTTGACTGGCAGCGCGAGACGGCCGACCCTAGCGAATTCCTCGATTCGCTGCGCTTCGAGATCAACTCCAATGAGGTTTATGCGTTCACGCCGCGAGGCGACGTCATCTCACTCCCGCAGGATTCCACGCCGATCGATTTCGCGTACGCGATCCACACCGAAGTCGGACACAAAACGATCGGCGCCCGCGTGAACGGTCGGCTGGTCCCCCTGGAGTCGTCTTTGGCGAACGGCGACGTGGTGGAGATCTTCACCTCCAAGGCCGAGAACGCCGGCCCCACCCGAGACTGGCTTAGCTTCGTTCGTAGCCCGCGGGCGCGCAACAAGATCCGCCACTACTTCACCCGTGAGCGTCGGGAGGAGTCGATCGAAGGCGGCAAGGAGATGCTTGCGCGACAGCTGCGCAAGGGCGGCCTGCCGCTGCAGCGGCTGCTCACCCTTGAGCATCTGACCGCGGTGGCTGGGTTCTTCAAGCTGTCAGACGTCTCTGCCCTTTACGCGGCTGTTGGCGAAGGAACAGTCGGTGCCCAGGCCGTGGTGAACAGGCTGATCATGGTCGAGGGCGGCGACGAGATCGTCGCGGATGAGACCAGCGAAGATCGGGTCGTCACCGGGCGGCGTCGGCGCAGCAGCAGTGGTGCCAGCGATTGCGGAATCCGCGTCATCTGGTGCCAGCGACCTCCTCGTTAAGTTGGCCAAGTGCTGTACACCAGTGCCAGGCGACGACATCTTGGGCTTCGTGACACGTGGAGCGGGAATATCGGTGCACCGCCTGGATTGCGGCAACGCGGACAGCCTGCGCTCCGAGCCGGAGCGTCTGATCCCCGTCGAGTGGGCACCCAACGCTAAGAGCTCGTTCCTGGTTGCCATTCAAATTGAGGCTCTGGACCGCAACCGGCTGCTGTCCGACATCACCCGTGCCCTGTCGGACCAGCACGTCAACATCTTGTCTGCGGCCCTGAACACCAGCAAGGACCGCATCTGCCGAGCCAAGTTCACCTTCGAGACCGCCGACCCCACCCACCTGGACCACGTACTACGCGCGGTGCGCGGGGTCCCGGCGGTCTACGAGGCGTACCGCATTCACCAGTAGCAGGGATGTGCGGCGGGCGCGCAAATCAGCCGCCGAGATCGCTCGCCGTTCGCTCGGCCTGGACGAGCCATTCGCGATAGGTGGCAGCAGAGGCAGTCGCCTCACGTGCCGCTCGCTCGTCGCCACGTGCCTCGGCTTCCGCGGCTCGTGCCTCGAGCGCGGTGATCTGTGCCTGCAACTTTGCCGCTGTGTCTGCAGCCCGCGCCCTCGCCTCAGGATTGCTGCGCTGCCAGCGCTCGTCCTCGGCAGCCTTGATGGCGTTCTCCACGGCACGAAGGCGAGACTCGAGTGGGCGAATCGCCTCGCGGGGCACCTTTCCGATGGCGGACCAGCGCTCCAGGATGTCGCGGTAGGCGACCCGGGCAGCGCTCGAGTTAGTGATCGGCAGCAGCGCCTCAGCCTCCGCCAGGAGCTTTTCCTTGGCCTGAGCGTTGACCCGGAATTCGGTGTGCTGCCCCGACAGTGCCGCCTGCTTGGCCATGAAGAACCGATCCTGGGCCTCGCGAAACCGTTTCCAGAGCAACTCATCGACATCGCGCGGGGCCGGCCCGGCCGCCTTCCAGCGCGCCATCAGGTCCCGGAAGGCACCTGTCGTCGGACCCCAGTCAGTGGATCCAGCCATCGCTTCCGCCTCGGTGACAAGCCTCTCCTTGATCACGCGTGCCGCCTCGCGTTGCTCGTTCTGCTGAGCGAACTGGGCCTTGCGGCGCCGCGTGTAGGTAGTGCGGGCGCTGGAGAACCGGTGCCACAGTGCGTCGTCGGTAGCACGATCGAGGCGCGGTAGCGACTTCCACTCCTCAAGCAGCGCACGAAACCGGTTGACACCACCGCGCCAGTCGTTGCCGGCCGCGAGACGCTCAGCCTCCAGCACGAACCTCTCCTTGGCAGTCCGAGTCTCCTCATGCTGCCTGGCTCGTTCCGCCTTGCGAGCAGCCCGCTGGCTCGCGATCACGGGAGACAGCGCCGCCAGTCGAGACTGCAACCCATCCAGATCACCGACAGCCCGGGCATCAGCGACTGCGGCGCGCACCTTGCTGATCGAGGTGACGGCATCATCTGGCGACAGAGCCCCAGTCTCGATGCGCCGCTCCAGAAGCGAGACCTCAAGCTCCAGAGCCTCGAACCTGCGAGTGAAGAAGCTCAGCGCCTCGGCGGCCGGAACATCGGGTACCTGCCCGACCGCGCGTTCCCCGGCCACTGTGCGCACATACACCGTGCCGTCGCTCTCCACCCGTCCGAAGGCAGCCGGGCCCACCGCTTCGGGCCCAGCTTGTTCGGTCATAACTCCATCCTGCCCGATAGTCTCGAATAGTCTCGAACGTGTGCTCATAGCCTCATTTCCTGCTGGGCCTTGGCAAACCAACTGTTATCTGGTGGCTGCTACGCCTGGCGCTGAGTGCGTGATCATCGATCCAGGGATGGACGCAGTGGCCGGTGTCACCGAGTTGATCATGGAGCACCGCCTCAAGCCAGTAGCCGTGATGCTCACCCACGGGCACCTTGATCACATGTGGTCCGTCACGCCGTTGTGCCGCTCGTACGACTCCACCTGCTGGGTACATCCCGACGACCGAGGGCTGCTGTCGGATCCATGGCGAGCCATGGGCGCTGAGGTTCGGCTCATGCTGCAGCGTCTGACGGGACACCCGGCAGTCTTCACCGAGCCTGACGACGTGCGGGAGCTGACTGACGGCGTCGACGTCGCGGTTGCGGGACTCACCTTTCATGCGTTGCACGCGCCCGGACATACCCCTGGCTCGACCATGTTCCATACCGAGCTGCGAGCAGCTCCAAAAACGGGCGACAGCGATTCCGTGGTGTTCTCCGGCGACGTCTTGTTTGCTGGCTCGATCGGCAGAACTGACTTGCCAGGCGGAAGCCTCCCCGACATGCTGAAGAGCCTGCGTACCAAGGTGCTGCCCTTGCCGGACACGGTCGCTGTACTTCCCGGACACGGTCCGCAGACGACCATGGCCCGCGAGCGAGTCGGCAACCCTTACCTGCAAAACCTCGCAGAACTGTCCAAGGAGTAGCGCGTGAGTCGCCCCAAGCCGTTGTCGGGCTTCCCGGAGTACACACCGGAAGCCCGCATCGTCGAACAGTTCGTACTCGACCGGCTGCGAGAAACCTTCGAACTGCATGGTTTCGTTTCGATCGAGACCCGCGCAGTCGAGCCGTTGGATCGTCTGGCCAAGCAAGGTGAGATCGACAAGGAGGTGTACACCGTCCAGCGGCTGCACGGTGCTGCGGACGAGCCGGCTGATCTTGGTTTGCGTTTCGATCTGACCGTACCCTTGGCCCGCTACGTACTCGAGAACGCGCATCAGCTGGCGTTTCCGTTCCGGCGCTATCAGATCCAGAAGGTTTGGCGAGGCGAGCGTCCGCAGGAGGGTAGGTATCGCGAGTTCACTCAGGCTGACGTGGACATTGTGAATGCCGAGACACTCGCCGCACACCATGACGTCGAGCTCCCGCTGGTCACCCTGGCCGCACTAGAGCGACTTCATATTGATCTTGGCCTGCCGCCGGTCCTGATGCGGGTGAACAATCGCAAGCTGGCACAGGGGTTCTACCTGGGCTTGGATATCGCCGATCCTGCCGCAGTGCTGCGGCAGGTCGACAAGATCGACAAAATTGGGCCTGATCGGGTGATTGAGCAGTTGATCAATGAGGTCAAGATCACAGCGGCGCAGGCCCGAAGGTGTGTGCAGCTCGCCGAGATCCGCTCCGATGATGTTTCGTTCGTTTCCGAAGTGCGCCGGCTGGGTGTTGAGCATGATCAGCTCGACGAGGGACTCGACTTGCTGGCCGAGGTGGTGACGACTGCGGCCCGCTATGTACCCGGCCGCCTGATCGCGGATCTCAGGGTCGCGCGCGGTCTCGACTACTACACCGGCACCGTCTATGAGACTGAGCTCGTCGGGTTTGAGTCCTGGGGGTCGATCGCGTCCGGCGGCCGGTACGATTCGCTGGCCAGTGATGGCCGGATCACCTACCCGGGCGTTGGGCTCTCGATCGGGGTCACCAGACTCTTGGCCCCGCTGTTGGCCAAGGGAATGCTCCGTGCTTCTCGGGCGGTCCCAACAGCCGTGCTGGTCGCTGTCGACTCCGAGGAGACCCGCGCCACAGCAATTGAAGTGGCCGAGCAGCTTCGCGCCCGCGGGATCCCGACTGAGGTAGCACCCAAGGCGGAGAAATTCGGCCGTCAGATCCGCTACGCGGACCGCCGCCGCATCCCCTACGTGTGGTTCGGCGGAGCCGTCGGCGGGGAAGTCAAGGACATCCGGACGGGTACGCAGGGCCCCGCCGACCCGTCGTCCTGGATGCCGAGCGTTGCAGACCTCAGACCGTCCGTCGTCAGTCTCGCGACTTCAACCTGAGACTGCGGACCGCCCGGTCAATCCGATTCCACGCGCGTTGACCCACTTGGCGCGGTCTCCAGCGTCGTTGAGCGTTGAGGTCGTTGTAGGCGACTTGTAGCTCTCTGCGGAGATCGGTAACGGTGCGCCTCATCTCGTACAACTCTTCTGGCGAGAATCCCATCAGAGTACGCACCGGCGGCGGGAACTCGGTGGCTGTGAGCCGATGATCGAAGGCGCTGGGGTCCTGACCCTCTTCGTAGACATGGGCGAGATTGTGCGCCTCCAAGAACGCTGCGAAGGTGTGCCAGCGGTCAGGATGTGCCTTGTTCAGCGCATTCCAGTCGCCCTCGGAGTAGAGGCTGATAGCGTCGGCGCCGTCTTCGATACTGGTGATCGTTCGGTGCGGGATCTCGTGATATTCGGCGAGCTCGAGAGTGCGCGAGTCGTGAGCGAGCAGAAGGGCCGGAGTGCCGGCCAACAGGGCCGCGATGTTGCCGTGAATGCGGGTGCCGAACGAGAAGTCGTATTGTGCCAGATGCTCAAACCAGGTCTTCGGGTCCAGAAAGAACCGGACGCGGTCGGAGCGGATCAGTGGATGGTCCAGTGTTATGGGCGCGCCCGATGCTGCCATTGCCTTCATCTTCTTACTCTTCGGGTAGCTGCCGTAGAGCATCAGCTCGAGGGTTTGAATGTTCTGGGCCATGTACACCAGCCGCGGGAAATGCTCGGCGGCGTTCATCGAGATCGGGCCCATCTCAGGCACATAAGGCGACACGTTGAAGGCGATCGGTGAGTCGACGGTGAGCGAGGTGACCTTCCGTGCCACATGCAGGTCGGGCCCGTACATGAACATCGACGGACAGCCGATCACCTTCACGTGCTCTGCGCCGAAACCCAGGGACTTCAAGTAGTCCTGGGTGCGCTGGCCCCGCACCCCGATCGAGGGTGAGTGATTGAGCACGGCACGTACGAATCGCGTCGTCGCTGGCTTGAGGCTGTCGGCACCACTGTGGATCCCTTCCAAGGAAGCCTGTGATCCGACGCCCAGCACGGTCACCGGGATGGTCAATTGCTCGATCCGGGTGCTCAGCGCATCGAGCTTCTCAATGTAGGAGGGTCGGAACGCGTTGGCCAGCGGAATCACGAGGTGATCGAATCGGGAGTTGATGACTCGTGGCTGACTCTTGGCCAATTCCGACGTCTCGAGGTCGGCTCCCGACGTCTCTAGCTCTGCATCAGCTGTCGATAGCAGCCGGTACACCGCCTGGCTGAAGACAAGGTTGCCTGTGTTGTTGCCGATCAGGTTCAGCCGGTATGTGGTATCGGCGTCGGCCACCCTGAATGGATTCTTGTGTGCACGGATCAGAATCTGAGGCATCAGGGGCATCCTCGCGTGTGTCGGCGGCTCCAGATAGTGTCCCGACATCGTGACACAGATCGACCGACGCGAATTGCTGCGTCGCCGGCTGGCAACCCAGCGCCTGCATGCTGACCAGCTGCCGTCCGCGGCAGAGGTCGTCCGGTTGCTCGGCTGCGTGCAGTCGCAGGAGTATGCCCATGCTCTCTGGTCGCTGGGTATGCGAACTTCGGGGCTCGGGGCCGCTGATGTGCAGGCCGAGTTCGACCGCGGTGACTTCCTCCGGACGCATATCCTGCGCCCAACCTGGCACTTTGTGCCCGCCGAGGACATCCGTTGGATCCTGGAGGTCACAGCGCCGCGAGTGCAGAAGCTCAATCAGACGATCTATCGCCAGGAGAGCCTCGATCCGGCCACTCTGGACCGCGGCGTCGCGCTGATCGTCGAGGAACTCAAAGGCGGGCGGTATCGCACCCGGGCCGAGCTCGGCCAAGCGTTGGCCGACCAGCACCTGGTCAATCAGCGCCTGGGGTTGGCCTACATCGTGATGAACGCGGAGCTCCAAGGCGTGATTTGCAGTGGGCCCGTGCGCGGTGCGCAGCAGACCTACGCGCTGCTCGACGAGCGTGCGCCGCGCTCCGGTGACGCCGACGACGACGGCGGCGGACTCCAAGCGCGATGCGCGAGCAGCGCAGAAGGGGGCGACGCGGCCGAGCTGGCGCGGCGGTTCTTCGTCGGTCACGGACCAGCAAGCATTCAGGACCTAGCCCGCTGGTCCTCACTCACCATCAGCCAATGCCGGGACGCAGTGGATGCGGTCAAGGACCGGCTGGACTGCGTTACGGTCGAGGGACTTGAGCTGTGGTTCGACCCGGACGCACCATCTGCGGGCCAGTCGTCAGGCGCGCTGCTGGTACCGCTGTACGACGAACTGACCCTGAGCTATCCGGTGATCAACTTTCCACAAGCGGCCGGCCATCCTCACACACCGGGCGAGGATCTCTTCGTTGGCAGCGTGATCATCGCTGAGACGAATGTCGGTACCTGGCGGCGTACCGTGAAAGGTCGCAAGATGATCATGGAGATTGCGCTGGCTCCCGCTGTCAGGCGGCGCTCAGGCGCGCTGGTGGAGGCGTCGGCCGGCAAGCTGGCGACCTTCCTCGGGAAGGAGCTCGAGCTCACGATCATCGCCTGACGCCATTTCTGTCTCTGCTTGCGCGGCGCCCGGGAAGCGTCTACCGACGCTCGCAGAGAAGAAGCCAAGCCCTATAAGGTGACGTCCAATCAAGCGAGGAGGAGATCGTGACCGTGCGGTCAGCCGGGCATACCGTTCTGGCGTCGGCGGACAGCGACGTCTATGCCTCGCTTCGCAAGCGTCCCAGCTCGCGCGCGGAGCGGTACGCGATGGGCCGGGCGCTACGGCGCGAGGTCCCGCGCAAGAGCCTCGGTGGGTGGCGGGCATCGGCCGACCGCCCAGACCCGGTCCAGTTGATCATTGAGTCACATGAGGGTCGGCTGGACTGGTTGATTCCGGTCCGGGTGGCTCGCATGGTGCTTTCCCCGTACGGGTTCCTGCGCGGTACGGCGGTCGTGATGGCCGACGACGTGGCGCGGCTGCCGTCGACCGGTATCAACCCTGTTGTCTGTGGCGACGCGCATCTAGGCAATTTCGGCTTCTACGCCTCACCCGAGGGCGAGCTCGTCATCGACCTGAACGACTTCGATGAAGCCCATCCAGGCTGTTGGGAGTGGGACCTGCGGCGGCTGGTTGCCAGCATCTGGGTGGCGGGCCGGGAGAACGGGTCGGCGGAGGATCAGTGCCGTGCGTCGGTCCTGGCCTGTGTTGCGGCATACCGCGATGAGGTTCGATTCCTGGCCGACCAGCCGCTGTTGATGCGCAGCTACAACCGTCTCGATGTCAGTCGGCTCCACGAGACAGCCACCGAGAAGTCGCTTCGGGAGGAAATCGACCGTTCGGCCAAGCGTGCCCGCTCACGCACCAGCGACCGTGCGCTTCCGCGATTCACCGCCGAGCGCGACGGCCAGCGGCACATCATCGAGGACCCTCCCTTGATCACTCGGCTCAGCGAGCAGGAGTACGAGGCGGTCGCCTTGGCCTTGGACGATTACCTTCAAACCCTGGCGCCGCACTGGCGGCGTGCGCTCGGCGGCTACACCCTCATCGACGTCGCGCACAAGGTTGTTGGCGTCGGCAGCGTGGGCCTGCGGGCGTACGTGGCCTTGTTGGAAGGGAGCAGCCCCGAGGACGTGGTCTTTCTGCAGCTCAAGCAGGCTCGTCGCTCGGTGCTGGCGAAATACGTGCACGGCGATTCAGCGTGGCACGCGCACCAGGGTCAGCGCGTCGTGGAGTACCAGCAAGCGCTGCAGACCGTGAGCGACCCACTGCTTGGCTGGACCACGATCGGCGAGTTGCAGTACTACGTGCGCCAGTTCCGCAACATGAAAGGGACCATCCCGTTGGACGCAATCGATGCGGCGGCGCTCACCGACTACGCCGGGATTGTCGGCCATCTGCTGGCCAAGGGCCACGCTCGAACCAGCGGCGCTTCGATGATCGCCGGCTATGCGGGAGCGACGGACAAGTTGGATCAGGCGCTGGCGAAATTCGCCAGATCCTACGCCGATCAAACCGAAGCTGACCATGCGGAACTGGTGAAGGCGGTGCGTCGTGGAGTGCTTCCGGTCGTCGACGGTGCGCTGCAGCGAACCGGCTCATCGTTTCGTCCCTGAGGCAGTGATGTCCGCCCCGTCAGTGGGTGCGGCCAGGTCGCCAGAGCACCCCTAGACCGATCACGGCTAGAGCGCCTATGAAGAGCGCCCCGATTCCCGCGACGGCGAACCCGCGCGTCAGGATTCGATCCGTGTTGGTGGATCTTTCCTCCCGATCGGATGCTCCAGCCAGAGGTGGTCTGGGAGTCCGGAGAACTGGCGGTGCAACGCCGGTTGGTAGGTTCCCGCTGCACAACGTCGTGATGAGCCGGTACACGGCCCGGTCGCCTTCCCCCTCGATGCCCTGGATGGCGAAGATCACCCATGTGCTCCCGATCTCCGGGTCCAGACCACAGGCGTCCGAGGCACGCGAGGAGGCGACGAGCTGTTCGCGGTAGACCGTGCCCTTGTAGACCCGGTCAACGGCGAACCGGATATCGGTACGTGCGCGATCGCTACGGCCGACGACGTCCTTGCTGATCACCGTGCCGCGGAAGACCGCATCGGCTTCACGCAATGCCCGATTGGTCGAAATGCCCACACAGCTACATGCGAAGGCTTCTGTCGTGTCGACGAGCGCGATGCAGGTGCCCAACAGCAGTGAGGCCATCAGGGCGACCAGACACGTGAGCCTCCTCACTTGGCAAGTCTCGGCTGCCCTCGCCGGGAACACAAGATCGTTGCTGTGGTGCTACCGGTACGCAGCGGCTTGGATCCGGTAGAGGTCCGCGTAGGGGCCGTTCCGCTGCATCAGCGCATCGTGGCTGCCCACCTCGGCAAGTCGCGAGCCGTCGAGGACGACGATGAGATCGGCCATGCGCACGGTGCTGAAGCGGTGCGAGACCAAGATCGTCATGCTGCCCGCGTCTATGCTCGCCGACTGATCGCCACGCGCTGCGTCTGCGTAGCGTTCGAACAGTTCGTGTTCGGTCTCGGCGTCCAGCGCCGCTGTCGGCTCATCAAGCACCATCAGAAGTGGTGCGGCGCGCATGTAGCCGCGGGAAAGCGCCAGCTTCTGCCATTGCCCGAAGCTCAGCTCCTGACCGCCCGGCCAAGTCGAGCCCAGCTGGCTGTGCAGGCCCTCCGGCAAGCGCTCGACGACGTCGCGGGCTCCTGCTTTTCGCACCGCATCCGTCACCGCTGGCTCATTGTCGAGCCTGGGGAGATCCCCGAGGCCGACGCTGTGCTGGGCGCTGAACTCGAACCGGAAGAAGTCCTGGAAGGCGCCGGTCAGCCGGTTGCGCCACTCTGACGCCGACATCCTGCGCAGCGGCTGGTTGTCGATCAATATGTCTCCAGATGTTGGTTCGTACATCTTGGCGAGCAGCTTGACCAGCGTGGACTTCCCTGCGCCATTTTCTCCGACGACCGCGACCACCGCGCCGGCCGGCAGGTGCAGAGTGATGTCCTGCAGCGCGAGGTGACTGGCCCCGGGGTACGCAAACGACACGTGCTCCAGGCTGATGCCCTCGACGAGTCGCTCCGGCACCGCGATGTCGTTTTCGGCGGTCAACGCGGCGCTGTAGTTCTCCAACCAGACCAGCCTCCTCGATCCGTCGAGCCAAATGCCCCGCAGGAAGCCGATCTCGCCGATCGTGCCACCGACGTACGCTGACAACCGAGCACCGGCTGCCAAGATCAGCAACACCGAGCCGACCGCGGCGTCGAGCCCGACGACAACGAACACGACAGCTCCGACGTAACCCAAGCCGAAGATTGCCCATGCCACCGAGTGCGAGATGGCCGTTCCCCAGCGCGCCCGCGCCACGGGGGCGAACCAGCGTTGCCACTCGGTACGACGCCGGTCAGCCAGGTCGTCTCCAATGCCGGTGACCCGCACCTCCTTCGCTGCGGTAGCACTGGTTGCCGTAGCGAACATGTGCTCAGCAAGCCGGTGGTGCTGGGCGGACCGCTCTTCCACCTGCCGCTCGACACCTGGCCGCCAGGCCGCGCTGAGCACAGTCGGCACTGCGAAAACCGCCAGCAGCACCAGCACCGGATCGATGCTGGTGAGCAGCACGATCGTGATGATGACGCGTACGATCCAGCCGATCGTCTCCAGCAGCGACATGTACATGTGATCCAACACAAAGACCTGGTTGCGGAGCACCGCCAGCCGGTCGAGATAGTCCTGGCGCTCTTGGAGTTCAAGTCCCGAGACCGACGCCTGGAGTGTGGCGACGTGGGTCTCGAGCGCGATCGTGACACGGTCTCGGAACTGTCGGGTCATTCGCGTCGCGACGACTCGGAGGAGCCAGGTCAAAGTCGCCGACGCCGCGATTGCCGCCAGTGTGGCGAACAACATGGCGGCATTACCTGCCAAGAGCGCATCGGCCATCAGGCTCAGCCACAGAGCGAACAACGCGTCCGGCACTGCCTGCAGCAAGGTGAGCGTGACCACTACGACGACCAGCCGCGGCTCGTGGGTGTATCCGAGCCTGCATAGCCGCCACATCGACGAGAGTGCTGGCGGGAGCTCGTCCCGACCGGATGGTGATGACCGGCGCGAGGCCTGGTCAGCTGTCGCGTTAGAGGACATCGAACACGACACCTTCCTCATCCATCGTTGCCTCGAACCTCTTGGCCTGGAGTTCGAACATCGTCTTGTAGCGGCCACCCAGTGCCATCAGCTCGTGATGGCTACCCAGCTCGACAACTCGCCCGTGCTCGAGAACGCAGATACGGTCCGCGTGCCGCACCGTGGAGAACCGGTGGGAGATCAAGATCGTGGTGGCGTCGCGAGTGGCCTGCAGCACCCTGTCGAATACCTCGGCTTCGCCGCGGACATCGAGCTGTGCTGTCGGCTCGTCGAGCAGCACCAACCCTGCGCCGCGTCGTACTGCGCACAGCGCCCGTGCCAGGGCAACGCGCTGCCACTGACCACCCGACAGGTCGATGCCGTCGCTGTATCCCTTGGCCAACGGCGTGTCGAGCTCGGCAAGGTTCGCCGCACCTGCGTCGACGAGTGCTGCCTTAATCTCTTCGTCGCTGGCCTCCCGAGCGGGGTCGACATTTTCGCGCAGGGACAGCTCGAAGCGGACAAAGTCCTGGAAGACCGCTGCGATGCGACGCCGCCAACCGCCAGGTTCGAGGCTGCGCAGGTCGACCCCGTCCACCTTGATAGCCCCGGCACTCGGGTCGTAGAGGCGGCAGAGCAACTTGGCGAGGGTGGTCTTGCCTGCGCCGTTCTGGCCGACGATCGCCAGCGAAGTGCCAGCCTGCACAGTGAGGTCGAGCCCGGAGAGGACCGCGCGGCTACTTCCTGGGTAGGCGAACGAGACGTCACGGAAAGCGATGTCTTTGCTCGGCATTCCGGCCGCCGGGTCGTGCCCGACAGCCAGGCTTCCCAGCGGTGCCATCGCCGGTCCCAGCCGAGCGACCGCGGAGACCGGAGCGGCGGCTCCATCCAATGCCCAGTTGAGACCGCCGAACGCGATGAGGCTGACCCCGAGCGCAACCTGGGCGTAGACGACGAGCCGATCGAGCGACATGTCCCCCGAAACGGCTTCGAAGCCAAGTGCACCAAAAACCGCGGCGTTGGCTGCGATCACGATGATCATGCACAAGATCACTGAGTGCTCTCGGAGTCGCGTTGCGCGGTACTGCAGCTCGAACAGCCGTTTGCGGCGCGCGATGAAGCGCTCGACGGTCCAGCCCGCCAGCCCGAAGAGCCGCAGCTCTTTGGCCGACTGAGGATCGACAGCGAGCCGGTAGGCATAGTCCGCATGGCGCTGGGCCGACCGCACCTCTGGGGTGTTCCGGTCCTTCCAAACCCCGCTCTCACGAAGCAGCCAATGGGTCGATCCCCATGCCGTCACGAGAACCAGTGGTGCCCACCAGCTGAACCCGATGAGGACGACGGCTGAGGCCACACCGCTCACGGCACTCACCAGGCTGGTGGCAATGAAGTCGACGTTGAGATACATCGGCGGACCCGTCATGCCGCGGTCGAATTCACGCGCGGTCGTCAGATCCTCAGCAAGGTCCGAATCCTCCAAGTGTCCGATTCCGGGTGGTTGTACGCAGGCGCGAATGAGCGCCTCGTTGAGCCAAGTGGACACCTTGTTGCCAAGGTTCATGCTGACTGCGGTCTGGATCGGATTCATGATCAGCATGAGCACGAAGACCACGCCGGTCAGCGCAAGGGAAACCGAGACTGGGCGAGCCTGCTGGACTGCGCTGACCGTGGCACCGATGGCTACCGCAAAGACGGCGGGCATCACACCGTTCAAGATCAGGAGCGCCCACCAAACCGTGGCCAGCACCGGATCGGCCTTGGGCAGTGCGCCAAAGAACTGCCACTCCTGCCTCGCCCGGAGCCGATTGAGCACGGTTACGACTCTGCCACTTGCCAGTGACATGTGGCGCTGGTGGCCGAGCCCTTCAACAGTGGGGATGGCCAGTATCAAAAGCAGTACGGGAGGGAGACGGCCGGCCCGTAGGATCGGGTGTCGCTCCACGCATTGGAAAGGACACCTGCTCGTGATGCGCACCCACGGCGCCGGCACTCTGCGCGCCGAGCATGCCGGACGAACTGTCACCCTGGCCGGCTGGGTCGCCCGCCGCCGAGACCATGGTGGAGTTGCGTTTCTTGATCTTCGCGATGCATCTGGACTCGTTCAGGTGGTGGTACGTGACGAGATGTTGGCCGCATCTGGGGCTCACGAGCTGCGTAGCGAGTACTGCATCGTCGTCACCGGTGAGGTCGAGCCGCGACCCGAGGGCAACGCCAATGCCGAGCTGCCCACGGGAGAGGTGGAGGTCGTCGCCACCAGGCTCAACGTCCTGAGCCCGGCCGCGCCCTTGCCATTCCAAATCGACGAGCGGGTGAACGTGGGGGAGGAGACGAGGCTGAAGTATCGCTATCTCGATCTGCGTCGTCCGGCGCCAGCAGCGGCGCTTCGGCTGCGCAGCGAGGTCAATCGGGTGGCCCGGACGCTGCTTGCTGAGCGTGGCTTCGTCGAGATCGAAACACCCACCCTGACCCGTTCCACGCCGGAGGGGGCGCGCGACTTCCTGGTCCCGGCACGTCTCAAGCCCGGCTCCTGGTATGCGCTACCGCAGAGCCCACAGCTGTTCAAGCAGCTGCTCATGGTGGCCGGGATGGACCGCTACTACCAGATTGCCCGGTGTTATCGCGACGAGGACTTCCGAGCAGATCGGCAGCCGGAATTCACCCAGCTCGACGTCGAGATGAGCTTCGTCGACCAGGACGACGTGATTGAGCTCACCGAGGCGCTGATCACTGCCATCTGGCAGCTGATCGGCGTCGAGGTCACGACCCCGGTGCCGCGCCTGACATACGCAGAGGCGATGAACCGATTCGGCACTGACAAGCCTGACCTGCGGTTTGGGCGGGAACTGGTCGAGGTGACCGACTACTTCGCTGAGACACCGTTTCGGGTATTCCAGGCGGACTACGTCGGTGCCGTTGTGATGCCTGGTGGTGCGAGTCAGCCACGCAAGCAGCTGGACGGGTGGCAGGAGTTTGCCCGGCAGCGTGGCCACCGCGGGCTGGCGTACGTGCTGGTCGGCGAGGACGGCGAGCTGGGCGGACCGGTGGCGAAGAACCTCTCGGACTCCGAGCGCTACGGATTGGCCGCGGCGGTTGCTGCCGCGCCGGGGGACTGTATCTTCTTCGCGGCCGGTATGCGGGCTCCGGCCCAGGCACTACTCGGTGCCACCCGGCTGGAGATCGGCCGCCGCGTAGGGCTCATCGACGAGAATGCCTGGGCCTTCTGCTGGGTAGTCGACGCCCCCCTCTTCGAACCATCGAGTGTCGCCTTGGCCGCGGGCGACATCACAGTCGGTGCAGGTGCCTGGACTGCGGTCCATCATGCGTTCACCGCACCAAGGGATCAGGAGACCTTCGACACCGATCCCGGTTCAGCACTCGCGTACGCCTACGACATCGTCTGCAATGGCAACGAGATCGGCGGCGGCTCGATCCGTATCCATCGGCGGGACATCCAGGAGCGGGTGTTCGCCGTGATGGGGTTGTCGAAGGAGGAGGCGCAGGAGAAGTTCGGCTTCCTACTGGAGGCTTTCAACTACGGCCCGCCGCCGCACGGAGGAATCGCGTTCGGATGGGATCGGATCTGCGCCCTACTGTCAGGAACCGACTCGATTCGCGACGTGATCGCATTCCCGAAAACTGGCGGTGGCGTGGATCCACTCACAGACGCTCCGGCGCCGATCACCGCCGAGCAGCGCAAGGAGGCCGGAGTCGACGTCCTCCCTGAGGTCTGATAGAGAAACTTATGGTTGCTCACTGGTTGACCTCAGAGGACGCCGCCAACTGGGACCGCGAACGCGGCGCGTTCAATCTCGTGATCGACCAGCAGCCGGCCGGGATTGCTGTGCCGCAGAACGCGGACGAAGTCAGCGAGGTCGTCCGGTCCGCGGCCGCTGATGGCAAACGCGTCGCCGCCCAGCGCACCGGGCACCTGGCGGCGCCCCTCAGTTCGCTCAGCGGCACCGTGCTGCTACACACCGCTGGCCTCGGCGGCGTCCAAATCGATGCCGATGCTGGCACTGCGCGGGTCGGCGCCGGCGCGCTCTGGGGCGATCTGGTGCCTCAGGCGTCCGAGCTGGGCTTCGGCTCTCTGCACGGCTCGGCAGAGAATGTCGGCATCACCGGCTACACGCTCGGTGGCGGCGTCAGTTTCTACGCTCGCAAGCACGGGCTCGCCTGCAACCGGGTGACCGCGATCGAGCTTGTCACCGCTCGCGGCGAACGGATCCGGGTCGACGCCCAGAACGAGCCCGACCTGTTCTGGGCTCTGCGTGGCGGCGGTGGCAGCTTCGGTGTGGTCACCGCGCTCGAGTTCGACCTGCTGCCGCTGCCAGAGATCTTCGCCGGCGCTCTTTTCTTCCCCGCCGAGCAGGCGAGCGACGTCCTGCACGGCTGGCGGGAGTGGATCGGCGGCGTGCCGGAGGAGATGACCTCGGTCGGGCGGCTCCTGAACTTCCCGCCGGTTCCGGAGGTGCCCGAGCCTTTCCGCGGAAAGTCGTTCACCCTGCTCGAGCTGATCTACTGTGGGGACCCGGCTGACGGCGATGGGCTGGTGGCGCCGCTGCGCGAGCTCGGCGGTGTCGTCATGGACACGATGGCTGTTCAGCCGCCGGCGGGGATCGCCGAGCTGCATATGGATCCGCCCGACCCTGTGCCGTACTGGGCGGACTCCATGCTGATCGGCGAACTGCCCGCCACCGCGATCGACTCCCTGCTGGGGGCAATCGGGCCCGGCTCAGGCTCGCCGCTCCTCTCTGTTGAGCTGCGGCACTGCGGCGGCGCCCTTGCGCGGACGTCGCAGGGCGGCGGCGCGCTCGCCACGCTGCCTGGTTCCTTCTCCACATTTGGGATCGGCTTCGTCCCAGTGCCGGAGGCGATGGCGCCGACCCGCGCTTGGCTGGGCACATACAAAGCGGCGCTGGCGCCCTACGACGCCGGTATGTACCTCAATTTCGCCGAGCAGCCCTTCGACCTGACCCAGGCGTTCCCGGCGGCGACGGTCGAGCGCCTCCGCGAGGTCAAGCAGCGTTACGATCCGGATGACCTGTTCCAGTCCAACCACCCAGTGACCAGCTAAGCCGAGGTCCAGAGCGCTGATTCGTCGTTGGGGCGGTGTCCGTAGGATCTCTGGCGATGAGCGAGGATCTCTTCGGTGGCACCGTCGGCGGTCAGGCGGCCACACCCAGTGGCAGCTTGGCGGACAGCGACCGTGCCGGCTTGCCGCTGGCGGTACGCATGCGACCGCGCAGCCTGGAGGAGATTCTCGGGCAGGACCACCTCATGGGACCCGGATCTCCGCTGCGCCGGCTTGCCGCGGGCGAGCCAATGTCGGTCTTCCTGTGGGGACCACCTGGCGTCGGTAAGACCACGATTGCCGCGGTCGTCTCCCACCAGAGCGATTCGAGGTTCGTAGAGCTCTCCGCCGTCACCGCTGGTGTGAAGGATGTCAGGGCTGTGCTTGACCAAGCCCGCCGGGACCTGCGTACGGCGCGGCAAACCGTGCTGTTCATCGACGAAGTGCATCGCTTCTCCAAGACCCAACAGGACGTGCTGCTGCCAGCAGTGGAGAACCGGCTGGTCACGCTGATCGCTGCAACCACGGAGAACCCGAGCTTCTCGGTCATCTCTCCGCTGCTGTCGAGGTCCTTGTTGCTGACCCTGAAGCCACTCAGCGACGAGGACATCTCTGCTCTGTTGGATCGCGCGCTGAGTGAGGACCGTGGACTGGCCGGCGAATACCAGCTCGACCCCGACGCTCGCGCCATGATCGTGCGTCTCTCCGGAGCTGATGCGCGGCGCGCCCTGACCTTCCTGGAGGAGTCGGCCGCGGGCGCCTCCGCCGTGACCCAGACCATGATCACCACTGAGATGGTCGAGCGTGCCGTCGACAAGGCAGCGGTCCGCTACGACCGTGCCGGTGATCAGCACTATGACGTGATCAGCGCGTTCATCAAGTCGATTCGAGGCTCGGATGTCCAGGCGGCACTGCACTACCTCGCCCGGATGATCGCAGCAGGCGAGGACCCGCGCTTCATCGCGCGGCGGCTAGTGATCTTGGCGTCGGAGGATATCGGTCTTGCCGACCCTACGGCGTTGCAGACAGCCGTCGCTGCTGCGCACGCGGTCGAGTTCATCGGTATGCCCGAAGGGCGGATCAATCTGGCCCAGGCGGTTATTGCACTTGCCCTGGCGCCCAAGTCGAACGCGGTGATCACGGCCGTCGACGCCGCACTCGATGACGTGAACGCGGGCCGGATCGGCTTGGTGCCGCGCCATCTGCGAGATGCTCACTATCCGGGCGCCACGCGGCTCGGACATGGCCAGGATTACGCGTACGCCCACGACGAACCGCACGGCATCGCAGCCCAGCAGTACCTCCCGGATGAGCTGGCCGGCGCGCGCTACTACGCTCCAACCGAGTACGGCGCCGAGGCAGCGATGGTGACGAGGCTGGCGCGCATCGAGGAGCTCCTGGGTCGCTCGGAAGACTAGTGTCCTGGGAATCCCAACCTCGCCCGGGTACGAGCAGGGTAAGGTCTCATAGGCACGCCGGGTGGCCGCTCCGTACTGTCCACTGAGTAGAAGGAAATCCGATGTCGGTAGGGGAGATCGCAGGCCTGATCGCCGCCGTTGCCTTTGTTGCCCTGGTGGCGTTGACGGCCGTGCCGCTGCTCAAGCTCGGGAGGGTTCTCGAGGAGGTCCGGCTCGCCGTGCGTGATATCGGCCATGAATCGGTGCCGATTCTGACCGAGCTGCGGGGCACGGTACGCGCAACCAACGATGAGCTGGTCAAGCTCGCTGTCGTGACCGAGGATGCCGCCACGGTGAGCCGCAATGCGACGGTGGTCAGCGAGAACGCGGCGCAGATGACTACTCTGTTTTCCGCGACTCTTGGTGGGCCGCTGGTCAAAACGGCGGCGTTCAGCTACGGCGTACGCAAGGCGATTCGCGGCAACGGCTCACGCCGTAAGGCGAAGCGGAGCACCTGATGTTCCGGCGCGTGTTCTGGTTCATTGTCGGCGCGGGTGTCGCGGTCTTCGTGTTGACCAAAGTCCGGGGCTATATCAAGAAGACACGTCCGGAGGCCATCGGTCATCGAGTTGCCGAATCCGCCAGCGGCGTGAGCGAGTCAGCTCGCGGGTTCGTCGACCGCGTACGAGCCGGTATGGCCGAGCGAGAAACGGAGCTCCGTGAGTCGCTCGGCCTGCCCGATGAGCAACCTCGACGCTAGCCCGTTCTCGATTCAGCCAAGGAACACGTCATGAAAACCGCCGAGATTCGGCGCCGCTTCCTGGATTTCTTCGCATCGCGTGATCACGAAGTCGTGCCATCTGCACCGCTGTTGTACAACGATCCCACCCTGTTGTTCGTCAATGCCGGCATGGTGCCGTTCAAGCGTTACTTCATCGGAGCCGAGACCCCGCCTTTCGACCGCGCGGCGAGCGTGCAGAAGTGCGTCCGGACCCTCGACATCGACGAGGTCGGTAAGACGACCCGCCATGCCACGTTCTTCCAGATGAACGGGAACTTTTCCTTCGGTGACTACTTCAAGGCCGAGGCCATTCAGTACGCGTGGGAGCTGGTTACCGGTTCCCAAGACGGCGGCGGATACGGGTTTGACCCGGCCAGGATCTGGGTCACGGTACTGACCACCGACGATGAGGCGGCGGCACTCTGGCAAAGCGTCGCTGGCCTGTCACCCGAACGCATTCAGCGGCGCGGAGTCCTTGACAACTACTGGCATATGGGTGTTCCGGGGCCAGGTGGGCCGTGTAGCGAGATCTACGTCGACCGCGGCCCCGAGTATGGACCTGATGGCGGCCCCGTGGTGGATGAGGATCGCTTCCTGGAGATCTGGAATCTCGTCTTCATGCAGGAGGAGCTGTCAGCTGTCCGGAAGAAAGACGACTTTGACGTGGCGCGCCCGCTGCCGCGTAAGAACATCGACACCGGTTTGGGTCTGGAACGGGTTGCCTACCTCTTGCAGGGGGTGGACAACCTTTACGAAATCGACCAGGTCTACCCCGTGATCGACCATGCCGCCCAACTCGCGGGCAAACGTTACGGCGCACGAGCACCAAGATGATGTCCGGCTGCGCGTGGTCGGGGATCATGTTCGATCCGGGCTGATGTTGATCACCGATGGTGTCACGCCGGGCAACGAGGCCCGCGGTTACGTGCTGCGCCGGCTGCTGCGTCGGGCGGTACGGGCCATGCGATTGCTCGGCGTCACCGAGCCTGTGCTGCCTGAACTGTTGCCCATCAGCCGCGACCTGATGGCAGAGTCCTATCCCGAAGTCGCCTCAGACTGGGCACGTATCTCCCAGATCGCCTATGCCGAAGAGGAAGCGTTCCGGCGCACCTTGGCCACCGGTACCCAGATCTTCGATCTCGCCGTGGCCGACGCCAAGCGGGAGCAGCAGAAGGTGCTGAGCAGCGATCGGGCATTTCAGCTGCACGACACCTACGGTTTCCCGATCGATCTCACTCTGGAGATGGCTGCCGAACAGGGGCTGAGCGTCGATGAGCCGGGCTTCCGGCGGTTGATGCAGGAGCAGAAGGACCGCGCCAAGGCCGACGCCAGGTCCAAGAAGGCGGGCGCACACGCGGTCGAGATCTACCGCGAGCTGCGGGCACTCGGGCCGACCCCCTTCACCGGCTACACCGAGTTGACCACCGAGTCGAAGGTCCGCGGGATTGTCGTGGACGGGATGCCCTCCGAGGCCGCCGAAGAGGGCGATCTTGTCGAGGTTGTCTTGGAGCAGACGCCGTTCTACGCCGAATCGGGCGGCCAGGACTCCGACGCCGGCCGGATCATTGGCGATGGCGTCGAGCTAGAGGTAGTCGATGTGCAGCGCCCGGTGAAAGGCCTGATCGTGCATCGGGTACGGGTCAAGCAGGGTGAGCTGCTCAGCGGCGCTCAAGTGCTGGCGGCGGTTGATGGTGAATGGCGCCTCGGGGCCTGCCAGGCGCACTCGGGCACTCACGTCATGCACGCTGCGCTGCGGCAGGTGCTCGGCCCGACGGCACTGCAGAGCGGCTCTTACAACAAACCGGGCTACCTGCGGCTCGACTTCGCTTGGCAGAGCGGGCTCAGCCAGCAAATCCGGGCCGACGTCGAAGAGGCGGCGAATCAGGCGATCCGCAAAGACCTGAACGTCAGCGCGAACATCATGCCGCTAGCCAGGGCCCGCGAGATCGGCGCACTGGCTCTGTTCGGCGAGACCTACGACGAGCAGGTGCGGGTCGTCGAGATGGGCGGTCCTTGGTCGCGGGAACTGTGCGGCGGGACCCATGTGCAGCACACCTCCCAGATCGGACTGGTCACCGTCACCGGCGAGTCCAGTGTGGGGTCCGGCGTACGTCGCGTTGAGGCGTTTGTTGGCATCGAAGCGTTCCGCTACCTGGCGAAGGAACGGTCGCTGGTGCTGGAACTCAGCGACGCACTCAAGGTGCAGCCCGAGCAGCTCCCGGATCGGATCAACAAGCTCGTTGCACAGCTCAAAGACGCCGAGAAGCGGATCGCGGATATGAGGAGCCAGACGGTCTTGTCCGATGTCGGCAGCATCGTTGCCAAGAGCCACGACATGTGGGGCATTGGCTACATTGCCCACCACGCGGACGGTTTATCCGGCAACGACCTGCGATCCCTCGCCCTTGAGATCCGCAATCGCGTCCAAGACACGGCGTCAGTTGTGGCTCTGGTCGGCGGACCGGTCGACAAGCCGAGCGTGGTCATCGTGACGACGCAGGGTGCCCGGGACCGCGGTCTGGACGCCAGCGAGTTGGTGCGTGTCGCGAGCGAGACCCTCGGAGGTCGCGGTGGGGGCAAGGCCGACATCGCTCAGGGCGGCGGCACCGACGGCGGTCGCGCCGAAGATGCCCTCAAGGCCGTGGAGTACGCCATCGGGCACGCGCTGCAGTCCTGATTTGGCCGCGCGGTTTCTGACTCCTTCGGCGAGGAGCTCAGCGGCGGGCCGGCGAAAACGTGGTGGTCGAGTTTGGCGGTCGGCAGGACTTCGTAGCCCTCGGGTTTCAAGCATCTTAGGTTTTCGCCGGCCTGCCGCTGAGCCCTTCGCCTTCGCACGGGTCGCGCGGCCTCGGGGCTCAGCGTGTGCCCGAGGGCAGGGTCCCGGCCTCAGGTCACGTTCGACGCGCGGCCTCTGGAGCTGCCGGCTGCGATGTCGGCCTTGCGGGTCCCGGCTGGACAAGCGGCGCGGCCGGGGACGCTGCCGGGTGCCGGGAAAACCTAAGATGCTTGAAACCTGGGATGCGCTTAGTCTCGCGTGCCGCCCGATCCAACCACCACGTTTTCCCGGCACCCGGGAGCGTTCACGGCCGCGCTGGCCCACAGCCAGACCACGGGTGAGAGAGAGGACCAGGACGGATGCGACGTGGCGTACGGATCGCGCTCGATTGGGGGGATGTGCGGATCGGGGTTGCGGCGTGTGACCCGGACGGGGTGCTGGCTTATCCGGTGAGCACTGTTCGGGCGGGGGCGGATGAGATTGCCGAGTTGGAGGCATTGGTCGCTGAGTACGAGCCGATCGAGTTACTCGTGGGGTTGCCGCGCAGTCTGAGTGGGGGCGAGGGGCCGGCGGCGGCGAAGGCGCGGGAGCGGGCGGAGCGATTTGCCGGCGCGATTCGTGTGCCGGTCCGGCTCGTCGATGAGCGCCTCACGACCGTTGCGGCAGCGCAGCGGCTCCACGAGAGCGGAAAGCGGGCCAAGGAGCAACGGGAGTTGATCGATGCGGCGGCCGCGGTCGCCATTCTCGAGCAGGCCTTGGCGTTTGAGCAATCCCGAGGAATCCCGCCGGGGGAGCTAGTATCACCTTCTGGCGGCCCGGTCACCGACGGGCCGGACCTGCCTGGCCGCGCAGTGCAGGAGGGTCCTCTGTAGACCTGAGGGAGATCAGCAAGCGTGTCATCGATGCTCGACCCCGAGGTCCCGACGAGCCAGTCGAAAGAGATCGCCCGCACCGCCAAAGGTTGCTTCGCAGTCTTTGTCGCCGCCGCCGTCCTGGTGCTCGGCGGCTACTTCGTCTGGGACAAGGCCAGCACCTTCTTGTCCACCTTCGGTGAGGTACCCGACTATGCAGGCCCCGGCACTAGAAAGATCCTCCTCGATGTACCCGAGGGCGCGTCCTTGGATGTGATCGGCGGCATCCTGGTGGACCGCGATGTGGTCAAGTCGAGAAAGGCCTGGGACAGAGCCGTGCGCACTGAGGAGCGGGCGACGAGCGTTCAGGCCGGCCGGTACCTGATGAAGACCCAGATGAAGGCCATTGACGCCCTCCGCCTGCTGATCAATCCCGGGAGCTCGAAGATTCGCCTGCAGTTCACCATCCCCGAGGGGCTTCGGCTCACCGCCCAGGTGGATGCCTTGGTGAAAGGCACCAAGATCAAGAAATCGGCGTACCGGGCAGCGTTGGACAAGCCAAAGACCCTCAAACTGCCCAAGTACTCAAAGCAGAGACCGGAAGGTTTCCTCTTTCCTGACACCTACGAACTAACCGCCGACTCGACGGCGACCTCGACCCTGACGCAAATGGTCGACCAGTACAAGGCGGTTACCCGCGAGATCGAATTTGAGGTCGACGCGAAGGAGATCAAGCGGAAACCGTACGACGTGCTGATCGTGGCCAGCATCATCGAACGTGAGGTGCGCAGGGAGGAAGACCGCGCCAAGGTGGCGCGTGTCATCTACAACCGGCTCGACAGGGACAGGAAACTCGAGCTCGACTCAACCGTGACCTACGCCGAGAAGCTCAAGACCACCACGACCACGAAAGAGGACCGCAAGAGCAAGTCGAAGTACAACACCTACCGGTACAAGGGACTGCCGCCCGGGCCAATTTCGGCGCCGGGGAAGGCAGCGCTCGAGGCGGCGGCGAACCCCGAGGCTGGCAAGTGGCTCTATTTCGTCACGGTGAACCTCGACACCGGCGAGACGAAGTTCGCGGAAAACCAGACGAACTTCGAGAAGATCCGTTTGGAGTTCCAGACCTGGTGCCAATCCAACCCCGGCCGATGTGAGAGTTGACGACCCCGCGACGACTGTCATGAGGCGCTGCGCCGTGCTCGGCTCGCCGATCGGGCATTCGCTTTCCCCAGCTCTGCACCGCGCCGCCTACGCCCAGCTCGGCCTCAATTGGACATACGACCGGGTTGAGCTCGATGAGCAGCGGCTCCCCTCCTTCGTCCGGGGGCTTGACGCATCCTGGCGCGGCCTCAGCCTGACGATGCCGCTCAAAGTTGCGGTCCTGGAGCTGGGCCAAGTCGACGAGCTGGCAAGGCTCGCAGGCGCTGGCAACACGCTCATCCTGGAAGGCGACGAACGCCGGGTCTATAACACCGACGTTGGCGGCTTGATCTGGGCAGTCGGGCAGGTGGCCACATCGCCCCTCCAGCGAGTGACCATCCTGGGCGCGGGGGCCACGTCAAGGGCCGCACTCATCGCCGCGACCCAGCTTGGCGCGCAGCTGGTGACAGTTGTGGCGCGTACGCCCGCCCGGGCCGAGGCGCTCAGGGCGCTGAGCAACGAGCTGGGCGTAAAGCTGGAAATCAGGTCATGGTCCAGCGAGCTACCCGATGCCGACCTGGTCGTTTCGGCGGTCGTGTCAGGTGCCGCCGATAACGTCGCACCGGCTGTGGCGGGCAGAGCCCCGCTGATCGTCGACATCATCTACGATCCGTGGCCGACTGTCCTCGCAACAGCCGCCCAACGAGCTGGCTGCACGGTCGTCAGCGGCCTAGATTTACTGATCGGCCAGGCGCTGCTGCAAATCGAGCTGATGACCGGCCGTACTGTCGCAGCCGACGTCCTTTACGCCGCCCTCCCCGCCGAGTCGTCAGCGTGAGTGGTCGTCCTGACGACCGTGGACGCTGACAAGTCGGTGCACGTGGAAGACTGCTGATCATGCTCAGATGGCTGACCGCCGGCGAGTCGCACGGTCCCGCGCTGGTGGCGATCCTCGAAGGGCTGCCGGCTCATGTGCTCATCACCAGCGGCGAGATCGGCGATGCGTTGGCTCGGCGCAGGTTGGGGTACGGGCGTGGCGCGCGGATGAAGTTCGAGGCCGACGCTGTCACGATCCTTGGGGGGATCCGGCACGGCGAGACCCAAGGCGGCCCGATCGCTATTCAAGTGGCAAACACTGAGTGGCCGAAGTGGGAGATCGTGATGGCGGCCGATCCGGTCCCGGCCTCGGACCTCGAGGGCCAGGCCCGCAGCGCCGCCCTGACCAGACCGCGCCCGGGTCACGCTGACCTCGTGGGAATGCAGAAGTTCGACTTCGAAGAGTCCCGGCCAGTGCTGGAGCGTGCCAGCGCCCGGGAGACGGCTGCCCGGGTGGCGTTGGGCCGGGTGGCATCCGCCTTCTTGCAGCAAGCGCTCGGTGTCAGCCTGCTGAGCCACGTCGTTGAGCTCGGTACCGCAAGGGCGCCTGCCGGAGTGATCCCGACTGCGGCCGACCTGGCCGCTATTGACGAGGACCCGGTCCGCTGCTTCGACTCGACCGCGAGCGCCGCGATGGTCGCGGAGGTGGAAGGGGCACAGAAAGACGGCGACACGCTCGGCGGTGTTGTCGAAGTTGTCGTCATGGGGCTTGCCGCCCGGGCTGGGCTCCTATGTTCACTGGGATCGCCGCCTCGATGCGCAGCTTGCGGGAGCACTGATGGGGATCCAGGCCATCAAGGGTGTCGAGGTCGGCGACGGATTCGAGCTGGCTCGCAGTCGAGGCAGCGCGGCCCACGACGAGATCGTCCCGGGTGAGCAGGGCATCGCCCGGGCGTCTCACCGGTCAGGCGGCACAGAGGGCGGCATGAGCACAGGTGAGGTGCTGCGGGTCCGCGCGGCGATGAAGCCAATTTCGACGGTGCCCCGGGCGTTGCGTACCGTCGACGTCGCCACAGGCCAGGCGGCGGTCGCCCACCATCAGCGCTCGGATGTTTGCGCGGTACCAGCGGCCGGGGTGGTTGCGGAGGCCATGGTTGCGCTTGTGCTCGCCAATGCGGCCCTGGAGAAATTCGGCGGTGATTCGGTGGCTGAAACCAGGCGAAACTACGAGAGCTATCTCAAGCAGTTGGCGGATCGGGGACTTCAGGTGCGGCCCCAGCCATGAGCATCCATCCAGAGTCGAGCCCTGAACAGTTGAAAACTGAGCTGTTCGACAGGCCGATCGTCCTCGTCGGTGCGCCCGGCTCCGGCAAGAGCACCGTTGGAGCCCTGCTTGCCAAGCGCCTAGGCGTGACATTCACCGATGTCGACGACGTGATTGTCGAGCGGGCGGGCAAGTCGATTGCTGAGATCTTCGCGGACGACGGGGAGGCTGCATTCCGCGTTCTCGAGGAGCAGATCACCGCTGAACTCCTGGAGTTACCCGGCGTCTTGTCACTCGGTGGCGGTGCAGTCTTGTCAGCCACCACCAGGGCGGCACTGCGTGGCAATCGGGTGGTCTGGTTGAGGATCGGCTTGAGCCAGTCCGTGAAGCGGGTTGGTCTCGACACCGCTCGCCCGTTGCTCCTCGGCAATGTCCGCGGTCGGCTCCTGAAGCTGCTGAATGAGCGAGCAACTCTCTACACCGAGGTAGCAACCGAGGTGGTCGACACCGATCACACGACCCCTGCCGAGGTCGTCGAGATGATCATGAACGCGCATGCTGCCTATCGCTGAGCCGTCTCGGATCACTGTCGCGGCTGAGCGGCCGTACCAAGTGCTTGTGGGGCGAGGACTGCTTGAAGAGGTGCCTGCGTTGCTGGGCCCTGGCGTGCAACGGGTAGCGCTGCTGCATCCGCCGACGATGATCAAGAGTGCCGAGCGGCTCTCGCACCTGCTGAGTGCAGCGGGCCTGGAGCCGGTTCGCGTCGATGTGCCCGACGCCGAGGCGGCGAAGAGTGTCGCGGTCGCGGAGCGTTGCTGGTCGATTCTCGGTAATGCGGGCTTCACGCGCTCCGACGCGGTGGTCGGCCTCGGTGGCGGTGCCACGACCGATCTGGCCGGCTTCGTGGCAGCCACCTGGCTGCGCGGCGTACGAGTGGTCATGGTCCCTACCACCCTGCTTGGGATGGTTGACGCCGCTGTCGGTGGCAAGACTGGGATCAACACGGCCGAAGGCAAGAACCTCGTCGGCTGCTTCTACGAGCCGGTCGGTGTGGTCTGTGATCTTGAGGCACTGTCGACGTTGCCGCCTGCGGACCTGGTCGGCGGGCTGGCGGAAGTGATCAAATGCGGCTTTATCGCCGACCCTGAGATCTTGACGATGATCGAATCAGATCCGGCCTCCGCGGTGCGCCCCGATTCGTTGGTGCTCCGCGAGCTTGTCGAGCGTGCGGTCTCGGTGAAGGCGCGGGTTGTCACGGCTGACTTCCGTGAGAGCACATCGACAGGGTCCACGGTGGGCAGGGAGCTGCTCAACTATGGCCACACTGTCGGTCATGCGATCGAGCGGCGGGAACGCTTCAGCTGGCGCCACGGCGACGCGATCAGTGTCGGCATGGTCTTCGCTGCTGAGCTAGCCCGGCTCGCGGGCCGGCTCGACCCGGCAACTACCAGTCGGCATCGCGCGGTGCTGTCGAGCGTGGGATTGCCTACGAGCTACCCTGCTAGCGCCTTCGATGACCTGTTGCACAGCATGGCCCTCGACAAGAAGACACGCGGCTCGACCCTGCGGTTCGTGATCTTGAATGGGCTGGCCAGCGCTGAGATCCTCACCGCACCCGACCACTACTTGCTGCGCGCCGCATACGCGGCAGTCGCGGCCTAGGCGGAAATATCGCGGGCGAGCGTCGGGTAGGGAGGGCGACGGATCCTGTCTGGACGACTAAGTGAGCACGACCGCACGAACTGAGCGAATCCTCGCATCGCCGGTCGTGCGAACGCGGGAGGAAGACAGGATCTGTGGAGCCCGACCGGGCGCGAGCCCGCCAGCAATAATGTCAGCCATGATCGAAGCCTGGGGCACGCTCGATGTGCGGGAAACATTCGGGGAGGCGGCGCGGACCTTTGCCGATCTTGTCCGGCGCATCCCGCAGGACTGTTGGGACGGCCCGGGACTGGGCGAGTGGGATCTGCGTTCACTCGTCGGGCACACCTCTCGCGCACTGCTGACGGTAGAGACCTATCTCGGTCGGCCTGCTGACACCGAGGATGTGCCAGGACCCGCGGCGTACTACGTTGCCACCGCCGACATCGATCCCGCCGACGTCGCTGCCCGAGGTCGGGAGGCGGGCAAGGCTCTCGGCGACGATCCAACTCAGTTCGTGGATGCTCTTGCGCAAAGGGTGATTGCACAGCTCGACACCGCTGGCAATCCGCTGATTCAAACCGTGGCCGGCGGCATGCGCCTCGAGAGCTACCTTTCCACCCGGACCTTCGAACTCGTGGTACACAGCCTTGACATCACCGCTGCCGTGCCTGAGATTGAACCGCTCGGCTTCAGCGATCAGTCGCTGAGTGAGGTCGTCAGGGTAGCGGCGACGGCGGCGGTGCTGCGCGGCCATGGGATAGAGCTGCTGCGTGCGCTCACTGGCCGGGGCACTCTGAGCCCGGATTTCAGTGTGGTCTGACGATCTCCACCCTGGGTCTAAACTGGGCCGCTGCCAGTCAGAGGGTGGCGCAAGCAGAAGGGTGGCCAGGGTGGCATCGACGAACGATCTGAAGAACGGCATGGTCTTGGACCTGGACGGGCAGCTCTGGTCCGTGGTCTGGTTCCAGCACCACAAGCCCGGCAAAGGCAACACCGTGGTACGCACGAAGCTCAAGCATGTGCTGTCTGGCAAGGTCGTCGACAAGACCTTCACGGCCGACACCAAAGTGGACACGGCCAACGTCGACCGGCGCGATATGCAGTATCTCTACCACGACGGCTCGGGCTTCGTGTTCATGGACACCACCAGCTACGACCAGATGACCATCCCCGACGAGACCATTGGAGATGCAAAGAACTACCTGCTCGAGGGTCAGGTGGCGACGGTCGCCATCCACGACGGCACTCCGCTCTACGTTGAACTGCCCGCTTCGGTCGAGCTGGTGATCTCCTATACCGAGCCAGGCCTGCAGGGCGACCGCAGCACCGGCGGAACCAAGCCGGCCACGGTCGAGACTGGTTTGCAGATCCAGGTTCCGCTCTTTCTGACCACCGGCGAAAAGGTCAAGGTCGACACCCGGTCGGGCGAATATCTCAGCCGCGTCGGCAGCTAGTGATGGAGCACCGAGTCCTGATGAGCGAGCCCGCTAGTCCCGAAGGCGATCCCGTACGACGGGGTCGCAGCTCGTCGCGGCGCAAGTCCCGCAAACGGGCGCTGGACATCTTGTTCGAGGCGGAGCTTCGGGGGGTGGACCCTATCGCGACACTGGAGGAGCGGGCGGCTGCGGCGGATCCGCCGGTTCGCGAGTACACGACGCAGCTGGTGCGCGGGGTGGTCGCTCACGCCAGCGAGATCGATGCCCGGATCAGCGCCTGCCTAGCCCCAGGCTGGACTCTGCCGCGGATACCTCGAGTCGATCGCGCTGCGCTGCGGATCGCCGTCTTCGAAATCGACTACAGCGAGGTACCCGACGCAGTTGCGGTATCCGAAGCGGTTCAGCTTGTCTCTGAGCTGTCCACTGACGACTCGCCGGCGTTCGTGAACGGGGTGTTGCGCGCTGTGGCGGCGTCCAACGTCGGCTGAGCGGTCTTCCCGCTGACTGCGGTTACCGTTCTTCGATACTCGACAGGACCGGCTTGAGGTCGATGACAGGCGTCCCATCGATCGCTTCCAGTCCGCTTACGTGTACGCGCACCCCATCAATGCCGAGGACGGTCACTCGATGCAGGCCAATCGGGTTGGGTCGGCTCGGTGCCCTGGTGCTGAAGACGCCGGCCTCGGCTCGACTCAGGTCACCGCGCGGATGCACCCGCAACACGGTCCGGTCAGCCTCGTGCAACCAGCTCAACACGATGATCTCCTCGCCCACCGCCAGGCCATCCAGGCCCGCTTGAACCTCGGGGTCCAGCACCAGGTACGCGTCCGGTGCGCCTTCATCCCCCTGCCGCGGCGCGTCGGGTATCGAAAGGAGGGGACTCTGGACGCGTCCAATCGGGCGCACAGTGAAGTCGGTGGCGGGCGCGTCAGCCATGGAAGGCACTCAATCACAGCGCCGTCGAGGAACGGCAAGCGTGTTCGTCATTAGGGTGAGAGGGCGGAAAATCCGCCCGGAGCATAAGGAGGGCGCATGAAGTACTTGCTGCTGATCTACGGCGATGAGGCAGCGATGGAGGCGGCAAGAGCCGGCACCACACCGGAGGAGCAAGCCTCGGAAGCGAAGGGCTGGTTCGAATACGGCGACTGGCTCCAGGAAAAGGGTTGGTACCTGGCCGGCGAAGCGCTGCAGCCGACTTCCACGGCGACATCGGTCCGGGCGTCCGACGGCAAGCCCATCGTGACCGACGGACCCTTCGCCGAAACCAAGGAGCAGCTCGGCGGCTATTACGTGCTCGACGTCGCCAACGCTGACGAGGCGATCCAAGCAGGCGCGCGCTGTCCCGGCGCCATGTTCGGCACGATCGAGCTGCGACCCATCCTGGACTTCCCGGACCAGCCGTAAGGCTGAGGCCACGGACGAGGCACGCGGGGACGTCGACCTCCTGTTCCGCCGCGAGGCGGGGCGGGCGGTCGCGGCCTTGATCCGGGCGACCGGCAGCTTCGACCTCGCGGAGGAAGCTGTCCAGGATGCGTTTGAGCAGGCGCTTCGCACCTGGCCGGAGCGGGGACTTCCCAACAACCCTGGGGCGTGGATCATCACGACAGCCCGCAATCGGGCCATCGATCGCCTCCGACGGGGGCGGATAGGAGTCGTCAAGGAGGCACAGGCCGCAGAGGTCCGGGCGCTGGAAATGCTGGGATCGGATGATCAGCAGATTCCTGACGAGCGGCTGCGGCTGATATTCACGTGTTGCCATCCAGCCCTCGCGATGGAGGCGCGGGTCGCGCTCACGCTCCGCACGGTGGGCGGACTCTCCTCGCGCGAAATCGCTCGCGCGTTCCTGATCAGCGAGCCCACGGTCCAGCAGCGTCTCGTCCGGGCAAAGCGCAAGATCCGTGACGCAGGGATCCCGTACCGGGTGCCACCCCGGGAGCTGCTGGCCGAACGCCTCAGCGGCGTGCTCGCCGTCGTCTATCTCATCTTCAACGAGGGTTACACCTCGACCGAAGGTGAGTTGTTGAACGTCGAGCTGTGCGACGAAGCGATCTGGCTGGCCCGTGTCGTGGACGGGCTGATGCCGGCCGAGCCGGAGACCAGGGGACTGGTTGCGCTGATGCTGCTGCAGCATTCCCGACGTCATGCTCGGGTGGACGAGCATGGTGATCTGGTGCTGCTGGAGGATCAGGATCGCGCTCGCTGGGATCAGGAGATGATCGATGAAGGGCTCGCGATACTCGATGCGGCAGTAGCCATGCGGCGACCTGGCCCCTACCAGGTGCAAGCGGCGGTTGCCGCGCTTCATGCGCGGGCGCCGCGACCTGAGGACACCGACTGGCCGGAGATCGCAACGCTGTATCGGGTCCTGACGACGATGTCGCCGTCACCTGTGATCCAGTTGAACAGGGCGGTTGCCGTCGCGATGGCTGACGGACCTGATGCAGGGCTTGCGCTCATGGAGCCGCTCGCCGACGAGCTGGACCGATATCACCTGTTCCACGCCGCGAGGGCCGACCTGCTCCGCAGGACCGGACGCGCCGGCGAAGCGAAGGCCGCGTATCGACGAGCCGTCGAGCTGGTCACGAACCCGGTCGAGCGCAGGTATTTGATGCAGCGCCTATCGGAGTCGTGACCCCTCGATCACTACGCCTTTCGCTCGACCCGAAGCTGGTTGGGACTCACCAGGGAGGCCTCGACACGCCAACGATTCGCAGCTCCGAGGTCGGCGGCCATGCTGGCTCGAACGAGCGCTTTCATTTCGCGGGGCAGCCCCGCGGCAAGGAGGTTGGGATAACCCTCAACATCGCGCGACGACTCCACCACCACCTGGTAGACAAGCCAGTCCGGGTTCGGTCCGGGCGCCGGCGGCCCGACCGGCCGTAGCTCGACGATTGCCCGATTCTCGACAGCACTGATCACAAGTGCATTGTCCCTAGAGCACATCTCGACAGGCGAGCCATCGAGCCAGGGCCGCGGCGATTGGTAGGCCGGTCGGTTCCTCGAAGCAGGTGTACGCCGGCGAGGGATTGACTTCGAAGCACCACCACTCGTCATCGGCGTCGCGCAGTAAGTCAATGCCGGCCAGCGGAAGGTCGAGGGCGGCCGAAACCTTGAGACAGCGCGAACGCACATCCTCGGGCAAGTCGACCGGATGCATTTGTGCCTGTACGCCGCCCTCGCTGTATCGGTAGTCGATCGTGGCGGCCTTGATCTCGCAGGCGAAGACCTCGTTGCCGACGACATGAGCCCGAACGTTGGTGCCCGGCAGAAGTTGCTGGAACTGGGTAGGCAAGTTCCGTACCCGGTCGAGAGTAGCGAGCCGCGCGGGCGTTGCCTCGTGAACGATCGATCGCATGCCACTGGTTGACTTATAGATCACCCGTGAGTGATGCCGTTTGAACGTGCGTACCTGCTCCGGATCGTTGGTAACCAACGTGTCGGGTACGCCGAAGCCGGCTCGGCGGATAATGCCTGCCTGATATGGCTTGGAGTTGTTGCTCGCCATGGCCGTTGGTCGGTTGGCAATCCGCATCGTGGCAACGTTGGCCCAGGCGCAGAGCAGGGCCAATGCTGCGTCAGCGCGCGAGCGGCTGAGGGGGTCCGGCACCGGCCCGGCCACTCGGGGCGCGGTAATCCGCAGGTAGAGCCCGGTGGCGTCATCGAGGTCTATCGTTCGGCCCGCTGCGCCAACGGTGGCACGCAGAGCCTGAGGACCGGCATCGACGGTCAGGTTCCATGACGCGGCTTCGGTCTCGGTCAGCATCTCAACGGCGACTCCAAGTTTGGCCGCCTCCTCCGCTAGTCGGCTGACCGGCGGCTCGTCCGGCATGCCCACGAGTACGATCATTCGCTCCTCCGGTGGCTTGTCGGGTTCACGCCGACCCTCACGGCATGATGGCGACAGGCACGCTCCTCGGCGTATTTGGCCAGCAAGTCGAGCTGGGGAAAGTCAACGATGCGCGGGACGGGCTGCACCTCGACAACCAGAGGCGAGCCGCCCGCGCCAGCCGATCCGAATGTCACTTCAGCCACGTTTAGCTCGGCCGCCGCAACCAGGGCGGCAGTGCGTTCCTCGAGTCCTTGTGGTGCACCGGCGACTCGGCCGCCGGCGACAAGGGCAATCGAGACGAGGCTGACCGGCTCGGCAAACATGACCGGCATCGGCAGCGGCGGGCCGGTAGCCGGGAGGGTCTGTGTCGGATAGGCAACTGGAGTTGTGGACCCTGGCCAGCTCAACCGAACCGAGCCGACGGGAGCGGCCGATGCGCCGTTGATCGACAGCCGCAGATGTGGTGTCGCGAGGCCGACCGCGGCTGCCAGCCGGGCTAACAACAACACATCCGGCTGATGGCCGGCCAATCCCATCGGGTTCGGACGGTTGAGCGTCCGATCGCCCAGGCCTGCGAGCCAGCTCAGCACGAACGCGAAAGCCTCAGCCTCCGCGTATTCCCGGCGTGCCGGCGTTGCCTGGAGCGCCGGGGCAAAAGTCGAGAGTCGCGACACGATGAGGTCGGTGTTTCCGTCGAGCATCGTGCCGTCGGGCAGATACACGGCGTCCGGTATCGGCGCCATCGCCTTGCCATTGAGTGAGCCACTGGGCGGATGATGGACGAGCCTGGCTCGAACCAGGGCTCGTTCGTCGGCGAGGAGAGCCTGGGCAACCCCCCGACGGCGCAGGTGGGTGGCCAGCGCCACCGCACCCGCGTCGCCGAAGTGTGCCAGGATCGCGACTCTTGGAGTCACTGTGTCGTCTCAGCTCGGTGGCAGGTTGTCATACACCTGCTTCGCGCTGGCCGATCCAGACTCCATGGCCGCTCGCAACTCGCTCAGGTCAGGCTGGCCGACATCCAGGCCGACCTGGGGTCGTTCGACATCGCCGATGAATGGCTCCTCCCCAGTCGGCCAACCGGTGAGCTGGGCGCCGCCGAAAGCGGCAACCAGGTTCTGTAGGGTCTGCTCGATGGCCGACAGCCGCGATTCAATGCTGCCCGAACCAGGCGCCGCCCAGGCCGGTCCGCCGAAGGAGCCTGGATCAAATGGCCCGCCGTCAACCAACTTGTTCTCGAAGATCTCCTTACCTTCTTTGATCTCCTTACCTTCTTTGATCTCTTTCGGGCCTTCCTTGATCTCTTTCGGGACTTCCTTGATCTCCTTGGGGCGTTCCTTGATCAACTCCTTGGGACGTTCCTTGAGCTCCTTGATCCGCTCCTTGATCTCCTTGAGCTCCTTGGGTCCCTCCTTCAGCTCCTTCAGCGGCTTGACGAAGCAGCGGACCGCCAGATGCGCCGACATGGCGGGAGCAGACGCCGGGATGCTGGTTACCGCGACACAGGTGTTCGACCCTGCATAAGACTTGCTGTTGGGCGTGGATGTGTTCGTAAACGATGTCTTGCCTGTGGATCCCGGCCACGGATCCCCGGCGTCTCCCCGATTTGTGTTGTTCTCCAGGTCGCGGTTGCCGTCGGCCTGCATGAGCGCGACCTTGTAGTGGCTTTCGTTGGTGTTGGTCGAGATCGCCTCGTCGATGTGCCAGATCAGCAGGCCCTGGCCCGGCATTGACGCGTCGTAGCCGTCCTGCTGCCGGTTTTCGACGAGGAAGTACTCATTGCCACCGGCTCCGTCTTTCCACAAGCGGTAGGCCGTTCGGCTGGACTTGACGTCGTTGATGCGTGACAGTGGCGTTGTTGACCTGGGTCACCACGTTGATCCAGCCTTGGGTCGCCTTGCACCATGCTGAAGGATGCGTCGGCCGGTCGCCGTTTAGGCCCCAGGACCCCGAGGCCATGAGGCACCAGTTGCCGATGCCCTCAGAGGTGTTGTCGGTGTCGTAGAGATCCGGCAGACCGAAGAGCAGGTGGCCCAGTTCGTGGGCGCACACACCAAGCCTGGCATCCTCGGGGACAGTCAGGTACGCGAAGATCTTCGCGCTGTCGACCGAACGCTCCGCCGGCAGTATCCACTTGTGGGACCAGATGTCGGCGGCAGATCCTGTCTCCTCAGCGCCGCGTCCGGCGTGTACGACGATGAAGGCGTCGACGAAGCCATTGCCGTCGTTGTCGTATGGGGTGAAGTCCACATCGGGATCGGCTGATGTCACGGCGTCATTGGCCATGGTGCGGGCGTTCGGAAAAGCCGGTTGCAGGCCGTTGTCAACGCCCGCGTACGCCGCGATCGTCTGAGGGAGCTGGTACGGACCGACGACCTCACCGTCGATGGTGATCAGGCCGCCGCTGACGTCGGTGAAGTACTCCTTCACGCTGCCGTGCGGAAGCACACCAGTGGAGAAGAAGAGTTCCCGGAATCGATCTGCAGCTCCTGCCCCCATGGCTTTGTCGCTGAAGTCGACGAGTACGACGATGACCCGCACGGTTCCACGCAGTGGTGCGCGATCCAACGCGGCGCGGCGGGCGACGGCGGCAGTCGTGCCCAGCGGATAGTAGGTGCCCGGATAGATCAAACCGTCGTTGAGGCCGACGTAGCTGGGTGTCGTCAACGAGATGTTGCGGCCGACAAGGTCAGCAGCTCTGTTGCGGAGCCGGTTGAATTGGTCGATGAGGCGTGCCTTGACTTCCGGCGAAGGGCCAATAACACAAAGATCGTCGACGTGGTGGGGATGCACGGTCACATCACCCCAGGACGTATGCGGCATAGCAACTCCTTGATCGGATCAGGGCGCCCGAATGGGCTCGATGCGCTCTCTACTTGGAGAGGAGGGCGACGACTGGACGTCTGATACTCGATCTCGGCCCGCATGTTTGCCACTGGTGGTCATTCGTGAGGTACGGCTTGCGCAGCGGGCGACTGATACCCTCTGTTGCGATTCGCCAGACCTCAAGTCCTGGGTGGTGGGCAGGAAAGGACGGTCATGTTCGCAGCCATCAACGTGCCCGGAAATTTCGGTGGTTGAAACTTCTCCGCCGGCGCTCTTGGTGCTTGAGGACGGCCGCACGTTCCACGGACGGGCGTTTGGTGCAATCGGTGAGACATTTGGCGAGGCAGTCTTCACGACCGGCATGTCGGGTTATCAGGAGACCTTGACTGATCCCAGCTACCACCGCCAGGTGGTCATTGCGACGGCGCCGCACATCGGCAATACCGGTTGGAATGACGAGGACGGCGAATCCAGCCGGATATGGGTCGCTGGCTACGTGGTACGCGATGCGGCTCGGATCTCGTCCAACTGGCGATCGCGCCGAGATCTGGACCTCGAGCTGCGCGCCCAAGGCGTCGTCGGCATGTGCGAGGTCGACACCCGAGCTCTCACCCGACACATCCGCGCGCGAGGCGCGATGCGGGTGGGCGTCTCCAGTATGGAGAGCAATGCAGCGGCCTTGCTGAAGCGGGTCCGAGCCCAGCCCTCGATGATTGGTGCCCATCTCGCCGACGACGTGAGCACGACCGAGCCCTACGTCGTAAGACCAGACGGTGAACCACGCTTCCAGGTGGTCGCCGTTGACCTCGGCATCAAATCCATGACCCCGGTACGGATGGCCGAGCGCGGCCTACAGGTTCACGTCGTCCCTTCGACCATCACGTTTGCCGAAATCGAGGCGCTGCATCCCGACGGGGTGTTCTTCTCCAACGGCCCCGGCGATCCAGCCGCGGCTGAGGGGCAGGTTGAGCTTTTGAAGTCCGTGCTGGCAGCCGACATCCCGTACTTCGGCATCTGCTTCGGCAACCAGCTGTTCGGCCGGGCACTCGGCTTCGGCACCTTCAAGCTTGGCTACGGTCACCGCGGCATCAACCAGCCAGTGATGGATCTCACCACCCGCAAAGTAGAGGTCACCGCGCACAACCACGGTTTCGCCGTGGCCGCCACTCCGGGGGAGCGGTACCAGACGCCGTTCGGCACCGCCGAGGTAAGCCACGTCTGTCTCAATGATGAGGTTGTCGAGGGGCTGCAGCTCACCGGTCCATCCGGAGAGTTGCTGGGTTTCTCCGTGCAATACCACCCAGAAGCCGCCGCGGGTCCCCATGACGCCAGCTACCTGTTTGATCGGTTCGTAGCGCTCATGGCAAGTAACGGGGGAGCCGTGTAATGCCGCGCCGGACCGATATCGCATCCATCCTCGTCATCGGGTCGGGTCCGATCGTTATTGGCCAGGCCTGCGAGTTCGACTATTCCGGTACCCAAGCCTGCAGGGTGCTGCGCGACGAGGGCTTCCGGGTGATCTTGGTCAACTCCAATCCAGCGACGATCATGACCGATCCCGAGTTCGCCGATGCGACCTACATCGAGCCGATAACACCTGAGTTCGTCGAGATGGTCATCGCGAAGGAGCGGCCGGATGCGTTGCTGGCCACTCTAGGTGGCCAGACGGCTCTGAACACCGCGGTCGCGCTGCACGAGAACGGCGTTCTGGAGCGCTACGGAGTCGAGCTCATCGGGGCATCGATTGAGGCCATCCAACGCGGTGAGAACCGCGAGCAGTTCAAAGCGATCGTGGAGGGGCTGTCTGACATCCCGGGCGGACCTGCCGAGGTTGCACGCAGTCGTATCTGCCACTCGATCGAAGAAGTGCTGCGGGCTGCGGATGACCTTGGTTACCCGCTGGTGGTCCGGCCCAGTTTCACCATGGGCGGCATGGGCTCGGGGTTCGCCCATGACGAAGCTGATCTACGACGGATGGCAGGCGCCGGTCTTTCCGCCAGTCCTACCCGGGAGGTGTTGATCGAGGAGTCGATCTTGGGCTGGAAGGAATACGAGCTCGAGGTGATGCGCGACAAGGCCGACAACGTGGTGATCGTCTGCTCGATCGAGAACCTCGACCCGATGGGCGTACATACCGGCGACTCGATCACCGTGGCCCCCTCAATAACCCTCACCGACCGTGAGTTCCAACGGATGCGCGACGTCGCAATCGGTATCATCCGGGCGGTCGGGGTGGAGACCGGCGGTTGCAACATTCAGTTCGCGATCGATCCCACCAACGGGCGGATGATCGTGATCGAGATGAACCCGCGAGTATCGCGATCCTCGGCCTTGGCATCGAAGGCCACCGGCTTTCCGATCGCCAAGATCGCTGCCAAAGTCGCGATCGGCTATACCCTCGACGAGATTCCCAACGACATCACCCGGCAGACACCGGCAAGCTTCGAACCCACGCTGGACTATGTCGTGGTCAAGGTGCCGCGATTCGCTTTCGAGAAGTTCCCCTCGGCTGATTCCACACTGACCACCCACATGAAGAGCGTGGGCGAAGCAATGGCGATCGGGCGCAACTTCACCGAGGCGTTGGGAAAGGCCCTGCGGAGCCTGGAAGATCCGAAGGCACCATTCCGGTTCACTGGCGAGATCACCGAATCAGCCGAGGATCTGCTGGAACGGGCTTCAAGACCGCACGACGGCCGGCTCAACATCGTCATGCAGGCACTCCGCGCAGGCGCCACGCCAGAGCAGGTACACCAAGCAACCAGGATCGATCCCTGGTTCGTCGATCAGCTGGTGATGCTGCTGGAGATTGCGACCATGATCGAATCCGCGCCGGAGCTGACTGCCGAGGTGTTGCGCACGGCCAAGCGACACGGATTTTCTGACGCCCAGATCGCCGGTCTGCGACACCTCAGCGAGGACGTGGTACGTGGGGTTCGCTGGGCCTTGGGAATCCGCCCGGTTTACAAGACCGTGGACACCTGCGCTGCCGAATTCGCCGCCCAGACCCCTTACCACTACAGCTCCTACGACCTGGAGACCGAGGTCGCCCCCCGCCAGAGGCCGGCGGTGTTGATCTTAGGCAGCGGACCGAACCGGATTGGTCAGGGCATCGAGTTCGACTACTCCTGCGTCCACGCGGCGATGGCGCTGTCAAATTCCCCGGATAACCAGGGCGCCGGGTACGAGACGATCATGGTGAACTGCAACCCCGAGACCGTCTCAACCGACTACGACACCGCAGACCGGCTCTACTTCGAGCCACTGACGCTCGAAGACGTACTGGAGGTGGTGCACGCCGAGCAGGCAGCGGGGCCCATAGCGGGGGTCATCGTGCAGCTTGGTGGACAGACTCCGCTTCGACTCGCTCAGCCGCTCAAGGATGCCGGCGTTCCGATCGTGGGCACCAGCCCGGAGGCGATCCACCTCGCCGAGGAGCGGGGCGCCTTTGGCCAGGTCCTCGCGGAGGCCAACCTGCCTGCACCCAAGCACGGACTCGCTCGTTCCTTTGCCGAGGCGAAGAGCATCGCCGACGAGATCGGCTATCCGGTGCTGGTGCGTCCGTCGTACGTGCTCGGCGGCCGCGGCATGGAGATTGCTTACGACGAGTCGACGCTCTCGGCATACATCGAACGGGCCACCGAAGTCTCGCCGACGCACCCCGTGCTGGTCGACCACTTCCTCGATGATGCGGTCGAGATCGACGTCGACGCCCTTTATGACGGCACCGATCTCTACCTCGGCGGTGTCATGGAGCACATTGAGGAGGCAGGCATCCACTCCGGTGACTCAGCTTGCGCATTGCCGCCGATCACTCTCGGCACCGAGCTGGTGGACCGGATTCGCTGCTCTACCGCGGCGATCGCTCAGGGAGTCGGCGTCCGTGGCTTGATCAACATCCAGTTTGCGATGGCCGGCGACACCCTGTTCGTCCTGGAAGCCAACCCGCGCGCCTCGCGTACGGTGCCGTTCGTCTCCAAGGCGACGGCGACCCCGCTGGCCAAGGCGGCCGCCCGCATCATGCTGGGTGCGACCGTGCAGCAACTGCGTGCCGAGGGGCTGCTACGGGCAACCGGTGACGGCTCGACCGAGGACTCATCGTCGCCGATCGCGGTCAAGGAGGCGGTGATGCCCTTCAATCGCTTCCGGACGGTGGAGGGGATTTCGGTCGACACCGTCCTCGGTCCGGAGATGAAGTCAACCGGGGAGGTGATGGGTATCGACCTCAGTTTCGGCACCGCCTTCGCCAAGAGCCAGGTTGCCGGTTTTGGACCGCTACCAACCAAGGGCACCGTCTTCATCTCCGTCGCCAACCGCGACAAGCGATTCGTGATCTTTCCTGTGAAGCGCCTCGCTGATCTTGGTTTTGAGATCTTGGCAACCGCAGGAACAGCGTCGATGCTGCGCCGTCATGGGGTTGTGGTGACTACGGTGCGCAAGTTCAGCCAGGGCGTCGGGCCGCACGGGGAGAAGACCATCGTGCAGGCCATCCTGGACGGCCAGGTGGACATGATCTTCAATACTCCCCACGGCCTGAGTCCGGACGGACGCCCACGATTCGACGGCTACGAGATTCGCACCGCAGCGGTACTCCGCAGCATCCCGTGCGTCACCACAGTGCAGGGCCTCGCTGCCGCAGTGCAAGGCATCGAGTCGATCATTGCCGGCAACGTGGGGGTCCGGTCGCTGCAGTCGTGGAGCAGCAGCGATGCCTCTTGAGCTGTCGGTAACGTGATCGGCGATCTCGGTTACCGCCGCATCCTGCGGCCGCTGATGTTCCGTGCTTACGGCGGCGACGCAGAACGCGTTCACGAGCAAACCCTGGCCGCAATTGCTCGGATCGGGCGGAGCCGGCCGGCACTTGCCGCCCTTGCCACCCTCGGCGCCAGACACCGGACGCCGGCCACCGTCGCCGGCATCGGTTTCCCAGGCCTGGTCGGGCTCGCCGCTGGGATGGACAAGAACGGGGTGGGCATCAAGACCTGGGGCGCCCTCGGCTTTGGCCATGTTGAGCTGGGCACCGTCACCGCGCAGCCGCAGCCAGGAAATGACAGGCCCCGACTGTTCCGACTGCCCGAGAGCCGAGCGATCATCAACCGGATGGGCTTCAACAATCTCGGCGCGTCAGCCCTGGCCGAGCGGCTCGCCGCCGCCGGGGTCAGCCGCGGCAACCTGGCCGTTGGCATCCCGGTCGGCATCTCGATCGGCAAGACGAAGAAGGCTCCGCTCGATGAGGCAGCAGAGGACTACCTCGCTTCACTCCGTACGGTTTCTCGATACGCGGACTATCTCGCCATCAATGTCTCCAGCCCCAACACCCCAGGGCTGCGTTCTCTGCAGGATGCCGAGACCCTGGCTGACCTCATCTCAGCGCTGGTCGACCAGGCATGGCGGCTCGCAGCTGGTGCCCCGCCCGTACCTATTTTTGTCAAGGTGGCGCCCGACCTCACCGAGGCAGCACTGGAGGAGGTCGTGCGGGTCTGTACCGAAGCCGGTGCCGAGGGTCTCATCGCCACCAACACGACGCTGGGCCGCGACGGCATCCCAGCAGACCAGCCGCTGGCCTCGGAAGCCGGCGGCCTGTCGGGAGCACCGCTCACCAGACGCGCTCGGCATGTGGTGCGCTTCCTGGCTGAGCGCACCACATTGCCGATCATTGGCGTCGGCGGCATCATGAGCCGCGACGATGGCCAGGCGATGCTGGATGCAGGGGCCAGCTTGTTGCAGATCTACACCGGCTACGTCTACCGCGGTCCTCCACTGGTCGCCGATCTGAACCGGCTGAATGCCCCGAGCCCGCTGGAAGGAGCACCTGATCATCTCCTACGGTGAACGGCTTGCGACCTTGACCGCCGAACGCGGCCCGCTCTGCGTGGGTGTAGATCCACACCCCAGCCTGCTGGCCTCCTGGGGCCTTGCTGCCGATGCGCAGGGCCTGGAACGCTGCGCTCGCGGACTGATCGAGGCGCTGGGCGGGACTGTGCCGGTCTTCAAACCGCAGTCGGCGTTCTTCGAGGCGTACGGTGCAGCCGGAATTGCCGTTCTGGAGCGCACTCTGGCCGACATCAAGGCTGCCGGAGCCATCTCGCTGCTCGATGTGAAACGGGGTGACATCGGGTCGACCATGGACGCGTACGCGGCGGCTTATCTCAGCGATGGTTCACCGCTGGCTGCCGACGCGGTAACCCTCAGCCCGTACCTCGGCTTCGGCTCATTGGACGGCGCGATCGAGCTGGCCGATCGGGGGGGTCGCGGCGTGTACGTCCTCGCCCTGACCAGCAACCCCGAAGGTGCGCAGGTCCAGCACGCTCGCGGGGCCGACGGTCGCACGGTAGGCCAGATCGTCATCGATGAGGCAGCCCGCCGGAACGCGGTTCGTCGCAAGCCGGGAGCCAGCCTCGGCCCTGTGGGTGTCGTGATTGGCGCGACTATCGGACACACGGCGACCGACTTCAGTGCTCTCGGTGGGTCGATCCTGGCTCCCGGCATCGGAGCACAAGGCGGTACTGCCGCCGACCTCCCAGGAGTCTTTGGTGACGCGACCCGACTCGTTCTGCCATCCACCAGTCGCGAGGTGATTTCGGCAGGACCAGCGCCAGCCGGTCTGCAGGCTGCCGCGACACGGGTGCTGGGTGAGATGAAAGCAGTCATCGGGTTGAGGTAAGTTCTCAAGCCTCCCACTGATTCGCCGCGGACTGGCGGATCCACATACCGGGCCGCCAGATGAGGACGCGAGCTGTGACGATTCCCCCCTTGAGCGATGAGCAGCGCCAGCAAGCACGGCATGCCGCGACCGAGGCTCGACGCCGCCGCGCCGAGATGAAGCAGGCGCTTCGGTCCGGCGAGCAGAGCCTCGCCCAAGTGCTGGACCTAGCTGAGTCTGACGACGTCATTGCCCACGCCAAGGTCATCGATGTCTTGAAGGCATTGCCTCGGGTTGGCACAGTCCGCGCGAGCAAAGTCATGGAACGGCTCGACATTGCAGCCAACCGCCGGCTGCGGGGCTTAGGCAAGCATCAGACTGCCGCCCTGATCTCGGAGTTCTCTGACCGGTCCACTCCGCCTCGCTCGTGAGCGAAGGCGCGGCACGCGCGCGTCTCACCGTAGTCTCGGGTCCTACCGCGGTGGGCAAGGGAACCGTCGTCGCGCGCCTCGCGAAGGAACATCCAGAGATCTTCGTCTCCGTTTCGGTTACCACCCGCTCGCCACGGCCTGGTGAGATCGACGATGTTCACTACCATTTCGTATCCGCTGATGAGTTCGATGGGCTCATCGCCGAAGGTGCCCTCCTGGAGTGGGCGACCGTGCACGGCGTCCACCGTTACGGCACGCCACGCACCCCCGTCTTACAGGCGATCGCTGAAGGACGTCCTGCCTTGTTGGAGATCGACCTGCAGGGGGCACGCCAGGTACGGCAGAGCTGGCCTGAGGCTCGGTTCGTGTTCCTTGCACCGCCGTCGTGGGAGGAGCTGGTACGCCGCCAGGTAGGGCGGGGCACCGAGTCGATCGCCCAGCGGGAGCGGCGGCTGGAGACTGCGCGAGCCGAGATGGCGGCTCAGGCCGAGTTCGACTTCGTGGTCGTCAACGGCGAAATAGGCCAGGCGGTCAATGACTTGGTAGCCTTGCTCTGTCTGTAGCCGTGCAGAGCACTTCGGCGTGTGCTGATTCAGGGATATCTGACTTGGTTCGAGTTGTGCAACGCCGCTGGCTTTGTTCACCCAAACCGAAGGTTCATACGTGTCTGGAAAGCATCTGCCTGCTGAGGGGATCACCAATCCACCGATCGACGAGCTTCTGACGAAGTCAGATTCAAAGTACAAACTGGTCTTGTTCGCGGCCAAACGCGCGCGACAGATCAACGCCTACTACTCCCAGCTCGGCGAGGGCTTGCTGGACCACGTTGGCCCGCTGGTCGAGACCACTGTTCAGGAGAAGCCCCTGTCTATTGCGCTTCGTGAGGTGAACGAAGGCAAGCTGATGTCAATAGACGTCGACCCTGAAGCGCCGGTGGACTCCGACAGCGAGTCACCTTTCGAGACTGCTTGAGCAGCCGCCCTCGGTGACCAACAGGAGGGCGCGATGAGTCGCATCGTCCTTGGGGTATCTGGCGGCATCGCCGCGTACAAGGCGTGCGATCTCTTACGTCGTCTGCTGGGTGCCGGCCACGAGGTCACGGTGGTGCCGACTGCAGCGGCCCTGGAATTCATCGGACTGAGCACCTGGGCTGCCTTGTCCGGACGGCCGGTGCACACCTCAGTGTTCGACGACGCGCATCTGGTGCCGCACGTCAAGATCGGCCAAGAGGTCGACCTGGTTTTTGTTGCCCCCGCGACCGCCGATCTGCTGGCTCGGGCGGCATCAGGACGCGCCGACGATCTGCTGACAAATGTCTTGTTGACAGCGCACTGCCCGATTGTCTTTGCCCCTGCCATGCACAGCGAGATGTGGTTGCACGCTGCAACCCAGGCGAACGTGGACACGCTCCGAAGCCGCGGAGCCGTCGTCGTGCGACCGGACACGGGACGGCTGACCGGGCCTGACGCGGGTCCAGGACGGCTTCCTGATCCAGCCGAACTCTTTGCGGTGGCAGTCGCTGTGCTGGCCGACCCAAGCATGGCGGTACGCGCTGCCGGTCAGGACATGACAGGCCTCAAGGTCGTTGTCAGCGCCGGGGGTACCCGTGAGCACCTCGATCCGGTGCGCTTCATCGGCAATTCCTCCTCGGGCCTGATGGGTTGGGCACTCGCCCGGGCTGCGGTCTTGCGCGGTGCCGACGTCCGCTTGGTCGCCGCGAATGTTTCTCTGCCCGCTCCGCCGGGCACCGAGGTCGAGCCGGTGAGCTCGACTGCCGATCTGGCCCAGGCCATGGCGGTGGCTGCCAAAGATGCCGATATCGCGGTCATGGCGGCGGCACCCGCCGACTTCACTCCCGCCAGCGCCAGTCAGACCAAGATCAAGAAATCTCCCGATGGCGGTCTAGAGCTGAGGTTGGTGCAGACCACCGACGTGCTCGCTAGTCTCGTGGCGGCCCGGACCGACGCCCGCCAGATCTTGGTCGGCTTTGCCGCAGAGACTCCGGGTGCTCGAGAGACCCTGCTCGACCTGGGCCGTGCCAAACTCGCGCGTAAGGGCTGCGACTTGTTGGTTCTCAACGAGGTCGGCCACAATCTGGTCTTCGGTCAATCCAACAGTCAGATAACGCTACTGAGCGCAGAAAGCGTGACTGGGCCGATCACCGGGAGCAAGGACACACTTGCGCATCACATTTGGGACGAGGCCCTTGCGCAGCGGGCACGCCGGTAGGTTCTCATCTCATGACTCGTAGACTTTTCACCTCGGAGTCGGTGACCGAGGGACACCCGGATAAGATCGCCGACCAGATCAGCGACGTGGTGCTCGACGAGCTGCTGCGTCAGGATCCGAACAGCCGGGTGGCAGTGGAATGTCTGGTAACGACGGGGCTCGTTGTGGTCGCCGGCGAGGTCACCACCGAGTCGTACGTGGAGATCCCTCGCGTCGTCCGTGAGCGGATCATCGACATCGGCTATGACTCCTCAACCAAGGGCTTCGACGGTGGCTCGTGCGGGGTCACCATAGCCATCGGCCAACAGTCACCCGACATTGCGCAGGGTGTGGACGTGGCATTTGAAAGCCGCATCGGTGAAGCCACCGATGTGCTTGATCTGCAAGGCGCCGGGGACCAGGGTCTGATGTTCGGCTACGCCTGCAGCGAGACGCCATCATTGATGCCGCTGCCGATCGACTTGGCGCATCGGCTGGCGGAACAGCTCGCCGCGGTACGCAAGGATGGCACGATGCCGTACCTGCGGCCCGACGGCAAAACCCAGGTGACCATCGAGTACAACGGTGACCGCCCAGAGCGCGTTGACACCGTCGTCCTATCAAGCCAGCATGCCGCCGACATCGACTTGGAGGCGCTGCTGGCGCCCGATGTCCGCAAACACGTCGTAGACCCGATCCTGGAGCGCTACCAGGTCGACGCTTCGGACTATCGGCTGCTGGTGAACCCCACCGGACGATTCGAGATCGGCGGACCGATGGGGGACGCTGGGCTCACCGGACGCAAGATCATCGTCGACAGCTACGGCGGAATGTCACGACACGGGGGCGGGGCCTTCTCCGGAAAAGACCCCTCCAAGGTGGACCGCTCTGGGGCCTATGCGATGCGGTGGGTGGCCAAGAACGTGGTGGCAGCGGGGCTAGCCGGCCGCTGCGAAGTGCAGGTGGCCTACGCAATTGGCAAGGCCCATCCGGTTGGGTTCTACGTCGAGACCTTCGGCACCGAGCGCGTGCCGGTGGAACAAATCCAAGAAGCGGTGCTCCAGGTGTTCGATCTACGCCCCGCCGCGATCATTCGGGACCTCGATCTCAAGCGGCCGGTCTACGCGCAGACGGCGGCGTACGGACACTTTGGCCGGCAACTGCCCGGAGCCAGCTGGGAGAACATCGACCGAGCCGATGCGCTGGCGGCGGCTGTCCGAGGCTGACGTGGGCCGTCCGGCCTAGTGTCGGAAGTCGCTGCCTATCATCGGGTGTGCCCGAGCCCAGCCAACCCGCACTCCCAGTTGCCAGGGTGGCTGTCGATATCCCGCTCAGTCACCTGGACCGTTCCTTCGACTATGCGGTGACGGCTGAGCAGGATTCCGCCGCGGTTCCCGGCGCTCGGGTGCGTGTTCGGTTCTCCGGTCGACTCAGGGACGGGTTCATCCTGGAACGGGTTGCCACTGGTGATCATGAAGGAGTCTTGGCCCCGCTGGCCAAGATCATCTCCAGCGAGCCGGTACTCACCGTTGAGATCGCGACGTTGATCAGGAAGGTTGCCGATCACTACGCCGGGACCTTTGCCGACGTGATGCGCCTGGCTGTGCCGCCGCGTCATGCCGCGACCGAGCAGGCGGAGCGAGGCAGGGCCTGGCGCTCGTTGCCGGTTGATCATCCGGCTGGACCGCTGGTCGAGTCTCCAGCGGGTCCAGGGTTCCTGGCGGCGCTGCGGGACGGAGGGCGCCCGCGCGCGATGTGGCAGGTCACCCCCAGCGCGACACCGAGCGGCGACTGGGCTCTCGGCCTTGCCACCGCGGCGCGTGCCTGCGCGGACAGCGAACGTGGCGCAGTGATCATCGTGCCGGACCAGGCTGATCTTGATCGACTCGGCGAAGCCTGTACGCAGGTGCTCGGTGCGACTGGCTTCGCGGTGCTGGTGGCCGAAGCCGGCCCGGCAGCGCGGTACCGGGCCTTTTTGTCGGCACTGCGCCGAGAGGTGCGTGTGGTGATCGGCAACCGGGCCGCTGCGTACGCACCGGTTCATGATCTAGGTCTGGTCGCACTCTGGGACGATGGCGACGACCTGCTGGCCGAGCAGCGCGCGCCGTATCCCCATGCACGGGAGGTGCTGGCCCTGAGAGCTGACAGTGCCAAGGCCGGCGTGCTGTTTGCGAGCTACGCCAGAACAGCCGAACTGCAAGCCTGGGTCGAGCGTGGCTGGCTGCGCGAGCTGGCCGATGACCGGGTCGTGGTACGGCACACCGCACCACGGGTGAAGGTGACGGCGGATTCCGACTACGCGCTCGAACGCGATCCAGCGGCTCGCGCGGCTCGCGTACCGCACGAAGTATTCGACATGATGCGAGCGACCTTGCCGCAGGGACCCGTATTGGTTCAGGTGCCTCGCGGGGGTTACCTCGCGGCCCTGGTCTGCCAGGGCTGCCGGGAGCCGGCGCGGTGTCGTTTTTGCGGCGGCCCGACCAGAGTCTCTACCGGTGGGGTTGGTGAGGCAGCGACCGCTGGAACGACCTGCGCCTGGTGCGGCAGACCGCAGACCGGCTGGGAATGCCCGATCTGCGGCTCCCGCCGGGTACGGGCGCCCGTCGTCGGCGCCGAAAGGACGGCTGAGGAACTGGGAAAGGCATTTCCTCAAACGCCCGTCAGGCAGTCCATCGGCGGAAAGCGGATCGCCACCGTGACCGACACCGCGGGGATCGTAGTGGCTACGCCTGGTGCCGAGCCGCCGGCCGTGGGCGGTTACGCCGGCGCCGTGCTGCTGGACACGGGGTTGTTGTTGGTCCGCCAGGATCTGAGAGCGGCCGAGGAGGCGTTACGCCGGTGGCTCAATGTGGTCGCGCTCGTCCGAAGCGGCGCCGACGGCGGCTCGGTCATAGCGGTCGGGGAGAGCTCGGGTCGTCCGCTACAGGCCCTGGTGCGCATCGATCCCGGCGGATTCGCCGCGCGTGAGCTGGCTGACCGAGCTGCTGCACGCTTTCCACCCGCGGTCACGCTGATCACAGTTGAGGGTCCACCGGAGGCCTTGGATGAGTTCAGCTCGCTGCTTCAGGCATCGCAGCACACCGAACTGCTCGGTCCAGTGGAGCCCGATCTGCAGCGGCCTCCCACTGACGACGGCTCAGGAGCGGTCATCCAGCGCCTGACTATGCGCGCTCCAGTCAGCGAGACTGCCCAGCTGGTGCGCGCCACGAAGGAGGTTGTTGCCATCCGGAGCGCGCGGAAGAGCATTGGCTCGCTCCGGATCAGGGTGAATCCGGCAGAGCTGAGCTGACTGGTTGCCATATTTCACTTTTCTAACGGCCGTCAGGAAAGTGATACGCTCGAGCGCGAGCGAACACAAGGAGGAGCGCACCATCGGCTTCAAATCCGGCACCGGCGGCTCATCTTGGGCGCGCTTCCTGCAGAAGGCGCTGGACCTGACCTTCTTCCCTGAGCTTTATGCGGTGCGGACCGAGATAGGCCCCTAGTGTCGTGACACCAGTTATGCGGTTTGCCGTTGACGATCTATGGATCGGCAGTCGACTCGGACCGACTCTCCTCGAGCAGGTTGACGATGAGCTGCGGCCGGTCGCATTCGGGCGTACGACTGTGCGGCGGGCCCGTGTACCGAGGCTTCCTGGCGCGCTGATGCCGGGCCTCGTCGACCGGCATGTCCACCTCGGTCTGGTTGATGCCGCCGCATTGGCGGACACCCGGTGGTCGAGGTCCACGACTTGGGCTGGGTGCCGCACATCGCACGCAGTTGGAAGATTGATCCGCCCACCGGGGGCCCGGTCAGGATCGCCGGACCGTTCTTGACCGCGCCAGGCGGGTACCCGGTCGCTCGGGCCTGGGCTCCATCGGGGTCTGTGCGTGAACTGGCAGGACCTGCGGACGGCGTGAGCGCGGTCGACGAGGCCGCCGCGCACGGACACGACCTGATCAAACTGGTCCTCCACAGCGGGGGTCCATTGCTCGACGACGCGACGTTGGTTGCGGTGGTCCGCGCCTCACACCGGCATCACCTGCCAGTCGGCGTACATGCCGAGGGCGAGGGTCAGGCTCGCCGTGCCTTCGAGGCCGGCGCCGACATCCTCGTCCATGTGCCGTGGACGGAGTCGGTGCCTGACGATCTGCTCCGTGCGATGGCGGGCTCTATGAGGTGGACGTCCACGTTTGCGATTCACACAGAACCAGACCGCGGAAGAGCGCTCGACAATGCACGCCGGTTCATCCGGCTCGGAGGGCGGCTTGATTACGGCACAGACATGGGCAATGACAGGTACGAGGGCCCAATGCCTGTTGGGCCGCGGCCGGAGGAGATTAGTGCCTTGGGTCAAGCGGGCCTGACCGGTAATGCACTGCTGGAGTCACTGACAGGTCCACCAGGCCACGATCTGTTAGCTGCGGCCGCTGTCTACGCGCCGCTCCCACTGCCGTACGGCGCTGACGAATTTGCGGTCTGGATCAAGCAGGCGCACCGGCTGATGCAGGCGCTGAAGGAAAGTGCCCTGTGACCGAAGGACTGAGCATGACCGAAAGACTGACTGGGCCAGCGGGCCTGAAGAGCAGAAGCGAGAGCGCAGATGATCTTGCCGGCCAAGCGGCAGCGCTCGATGCAGCCGACCCGTTGGCCGACTTCCACGATCAGTTCATCGGCTCAGACGACCCCAAGATCATTGCCTATTTCGATGGCAACTCTCTGGGTCGTCCGCTACGGGCTACACGTGAACGGATCAGCCGCTTTGTCGAGGAGATCTGGGGGAGACGGCTGATCCGTGCCTGGGACGAGGGCTGGATGGACGATCCGCTACGCATCGGTGACCAGATCGGTCGCGTGGTGTTAGGTGCGGCGCCCGGTCAAACTGTGGTCGGGGACTCAACGAGCGTGATGCTCTACAAGTGGATTCGGGCCGCGCTGGCGAGCCAAGCCGGCCGAGACGAGATCATCGTCGACGTTGGCAACTTTCCGACCGACCGCTTTGTCGTCGAGGGAATCGCGGCCGAGCTGGGAATGCGCCTGAGATGGCTTGAGGCGGACCGGAGAGGCGGCGTCACGGTCGACCAAGTGACTGAAGCGACCGGGTCGCGCACCGCCCTTATCGTGCTCAGCGACGTGGCCTATCGATCCGGATATCTGGCCGACGTTGCGGCCATCACCGCGATGGCTCACGATCATGGTGCGCTCGTGCTGTGGGATGTGTGTCACTCGGCAGGTGTGATTCCGCGGCGGCTCGATGACTGGCAGGTCGACCTGGCCGTCGGCTGCACCTACAAGTACCTCAATGGCGGACCTGGCTCACCTGCCTTCGGTTACGTGCGGGCCGATCTTCAGAAGCGTTTGCGGCAGCCAATCCAGGGCTGGATGGGCTCGGCCGAGCCGTTCGCGATGGCGGAGCATTACACGCCGTCTGACGGCATCCGGCGCTTTCTCAGCGGCACCCCGTCGATCATCGCGATGCAGGCCATGCAGGACATGCTGGCGCTCATCGAACAAGCAGGTCTCGAGGCCATCCGGGCCAAGTCCGTAGCGCTCACCGGGTTCGCGATCCAGGTCTCCGATGAGCTGCTCGGCCCGCTGGCCGTACAGGTCGGATCGCCTCGCGACAGGGCAGTGCGCGGGAGCCACATCACGCTGGAGCATCCTGAGTTCAGCGTCGCCACGGAGCGGCTTTGGGAGCTGGGTGTCATTCCCGACTTCCGGCCACCCGACGGACTCCGGATCGGCCTTTCGCCGTTGAGCACCAGCTTTGGCGAGGTGTACCGGGGACTCGTGGCCGTGCGGGAGGTGCTATGGCAACAAGTGAGTTAACGGCGCGGCCCGCAACACGGCCTGCAGCCGTCCTTGACGATGCGGACTCGCGCCACGGCAGCGCGACCTCACTGCTTCGGACGATTGTCGGCTGCTACCTGCGACGCCTTGGTGGCTGGATTGCCGCCGAAGCCTTGATCGAGCTGATGACGACGGTCGGGGTCAACCAGGCACGTACCAGGACCGCCATTCTCCGGGTTCGTGGCAAGGGGCTGCTCGCCCCAGAGGTACTGCAGGGATATGTCGGCTACGCGCTGGACCCGGCCGCTATTCCGGCGCTGGCCAGGGGCGATCGGCGCATCTACGCGCCGCGTCAGATGGGCACGTCCGACCGCTGGTGCCTGATCTCGTACTCGATCCCCGAAAGCCAGCGCCAGCTCCGGCATCAGCTGCGCCGCCGGCTGTCGTGGATCGGCTGTGGCACTGTCACGGCCGCGCTGTGGATCTGCCCGGAGTACCTCACTGGCGAGGTGGAAGAGATCCTCACTGAACTCGGCGTACGCGCATCGGCCTCGATCTTCTTGGCCGACGAGACGCGGGTGGACGGTGGGCTCGGGCGGGCGGTCGGGCAATGGTGGGACCTACCAGCCATTGCCGCCCGACATCATGCGTTCCTGTCTGCGTACGGGTCGGTGGTGGGGGAGAACCTGGCGCCCCGGCAGGCGTTCGCGACCTGGATCGGGTGCTTGGATGCGTGGCGGGTCATTCCCTACATCGACCCACGCCTGCCTGCAGCGTGGCTGCCTGCTGACTGGCCGGGAAACTTGAGCATCCCTCTTTTCGCCGATCTTCGGGAGCAGCTTGAGGATCTCAGCGGGCGCTATGTGCGGCACGTGACGTCTGGGCCCGGGTCTGGCGGCGACCCGGGATCTGGCGAGCCGCCCTAGTGTCGATACGGCACTAGACTCCTGCGGTGCGAATCGTCTTTGGCGGCACTCCGGATGTCGCGATCCCGTCGTTGGATGCGCTGGCCGATTCCCGCCACGACCTGGTCGCCGTCGTAACACGGCCTGATGCACCGAGTGGCCGGGGCAAGAAGCTGACCGCCAGCCCAGTCGCGCAGCGCGCCACCGAACTTGGGATTGAGGTCTTGAGGCCGCAGCGTCCCCGGGATGAGGAGTTTGTCAGTCGCCTAACTCAGATCGCGCCGGACAGCTGCCCGGTGGTCGCCTATGGCGCGCTGCTCCCGCAGCGGGTCCTGGACATCCCGCGGCACGGCTGGGTCAACCTGCACTTCTCGCTGCTGCCTGCTTGGCGTGGCGCGGCGCCAGTCCAGCGCGCGATCCTGGCTGGTGATCAGATAACGGGCGCGACGACCTTCCGAATTGTGCTCGAGCTCGACGCTGGGCCCATCTTCGCCACGGTGACGGAGCCGATCCGACCAGATGACACAGCGGGTGAGCTGTTGCAGCGGCTCTCGCTGAGCGGTGCTCGGCTCCTCGTCGACACACTGGATGGGATCGAAGACTGCACCCTCACACCCACACCACAGCCAGAAACCGATGCCCACCTGAGCTACGCCTCCAAGATCAACGTAGCGGACGGCCACATCGATTGGACCCAACCCGCCGAAATCCTGGAGCGGCTGATCCGCGCCTGTGCCCCAGCCCCCGGAGCCTGGACCACCTTCCAGGGTGCACGGTTCAAGATCAACTCAGCGCGCATCTCCGGCACTGTCCTGCCGCCTGGTGCGCTGGAGATCAGCAAACGGGTCGTGCGGGTCGGCACCGCGACTCAAGGACTCGAGCTCGGTGAGGTCCAGGCCCAGGGCAAGAAGCCCATGGCTGCCGCCGACTGGGCACGCGGTGTCGCTTTCGAACCGGAGCCGAGACTCGGTACCTGAGTGAGCCCTCAAGTCACCGCGCGCCATCGGCGTCGTCGTCCTGATCGGGCCCGCCGAGCTGCGTTCGACGCACTGCGTGCGGTGAATGCCGACGGGGCGTACGCCAACTTGATCTTGCCGGCCCTGCTTCGTGAGCGTGGCCTGACCGGACGCGATGCGGCCTTTGCGACCGAGCTGCACGCAGGCACGTGCCGCTGGCAGGGCAGCTATGACGTGATCATCGCCGCAGCGGCTGGTCGACCACTGAGTGAGTTCCAGCCGGCCATGCTGGATCTGCTGCGCCTCGGGTCGCACCAGATCCTGTCCATGCGCGTACCAGCGCCAGCCGCTGTCGCCGCATCGGTCGATCTGGCCGCTGCCACGGTGGGGGAGCGGGTCACCGGCCTCACCAACGCCGTGCTGCGCCGAGTTGCCGAAAGGAGTCTGGACGACTGGCTCCACCAGCTGTCTGAAGGACTTGACGACCACGATCGGCTCGCGCTGCGTACGGCACATCCGCGCTGGATCGTCGACGCGTATGCCGAGCTGCTGCCAGAGCCGGAGCTCGAGGAAGCACTGGCCGCCAACAATCGCAGTCCGGATATCTGCCTGGCCATCCGGCCGGGCCTCGCCGAGGTGGCAGATCTGGTACGCGCAGGAGCGCAGCCGAGTCCCTACTCGCCTTTCGGGGCACGCTGGCGCGGTGACCCAGCCCAGCTCGCGCTGGTCCGCGACGGCCTCACCGGAGTCCAGGACGAGGGCTCCCAGCTGGTCACCTGGGCACTCACCAAGGTGCCGGCTCCGGCCGGATGGTGGCTCGACCTGTGTGCCGGACCTGGCGGCAAATCGGCCCTGCTGACCGGTCTGGCCCGCCTGGACGGCAGTCGCGCTGCTGGCATCGGATCTCGCTCCGCATCGGGCGAGCCTCGTGGCAGCAGCAGTACGGGCATTCGCCGGGCAAGGATCGGCTCCGACCGTCGTGGTTGCCGACGGAACCCGACCTGCCTGGCGTGCCTGACTCGTTTGTCCGGGTACTGGCCGATGTGCCGTGCTCAGGCCTCGGCGCCCTGCGCCGCCGGCCGGAATCTCGCTGGCGGCGCGAACCAGCCGACGTGGAGCAGCTGCACTCGTTGCAACTGGCACTGCTGGCGTCATCGATCGACAGTGCCGCTCCTGGTGGCATCATCGGCTACCTGACCTGCTCACCGCACCGTCGGGAGACAACTGACGTGCTGAGCGAGACGATCGCCGTACGCGCTGATATCGAGGTGATCCCGGCGGCGCAGCTGCTGCCCGAAGTTCCCAACGCAGGCCTAGGCCCGTACCTTCAGCTCTGGCCGCATCGACACGGTACTGATGCCATGTTCGCGGCCTACCTGCGCAAGACCCGCTGACGTGTCAGCCCGGCGTTGGGCACTAGTGCCCTGGAAGGGAAGTTCCTTGGCGCTTGGCGTCCTTCAGGTGCGTGCATCGCAAGGCCGACGAGGGAGGGATACCGGGTCGTATGTCGACCGAGGAGAACGCCGCCGAGGTGCGTGCCTGGGCGGCGCGAAGCGTCAAGAGATTTCCCTTCCAGGGCACTAGAGTCAAGCCGTGGCCCTGAGAATCATGCCGAGCCTGCTCTCGGCCGACTTCGCGAACCTGCAGACGCTCGATCGAAAAGGTGCCCAGCTCAGACGCCCTGCATGTCGACGTGATGGACAACCACTTCGTGCCGAACCTCACCCTTGGGCTCCCTGTGGTGAAGTCCATCCGCAAGATCACCGACAAGATGTTGGACATCCACTTGATGATCGAGCAGCCCGACCGCTGGGCGCCGGCGTACGCCGAGGCGGGGGCCGAGTCCGTCACCTTTCATGTCGAGGCGGCCGGGGCACCGGTGCGGCTGGCCCGCGAGCTGCGCAGCCGGGGGGCGCGGGCCGCAATGGCACTCAAGCCGGCTACGCCGATCGAACCGTACGAGGACCTGCTACCGGAGCTCGACATGGTGTTGATCATGACTGTGGAACCCGGCTTCGGCGGCCAGAGCTTTCTTGATCTCTGCCTGCCCAAGATCGCTCGCACTCGCGCGATGCTGGACAAGCTGGGTGGCGATATCTGGCTGCAGATCGACGGCGGCGTCTCGGCCGAAACCATGGAACGGTGCGCGGCAGCAGGCGTGGACTCGTTCGTTGCCGGCTCTTCGGTATTTGCCGCAGCTGATCCCGACGCGATGGTGGCAGCTGCGCGACCTGGCGGCCGCCGCGACCTGACTCCAGCCGAGCTTGTCAGAACCCAGTGGTGCTATAGCGCCACTGCGTTCCGACAAGTCGCGAGTCAATTAACCCTGGCGGCGGCGCAGATAGCGCTCGAACTCCGCCGCGATCGCATCGCCGCTCGCCTCCGGCAGCTCCGTTGCGTCCTGCATCTGCTCCAGCGAGGCGACATACTCGGCGACCTCGGAGTCCTCGGCCGCCAGCTCGTCTACGCCACGCTCCCACGCGCGGGCCAGCTCGGTCAGCTCACCAAGATCGAAGGAGGCGTCGAGCACCCGCTCCAACTGGGACAGCAACGCAAGCGTTGCCTTCGGGCACGGCGGATGCGAGACGTAGTGCGGGATTGCCGACCAGAGTGTGAGGACCTCCACTCCTCCTCGCGTCAAGGTCTCGCCCAGAACGCCGATGATGCCGGTCGGACCCTCATACGTCGCTGGCGCCAGGCCAAGCTGTTTCATCAACTCGCGGTTGGTGGTCGACACCGATACCGGGATCGGGCGGGTGTGCGGAGTGTCGGCAAGCAGCGCGCCCAGCAGGTGGACCCGCGTGACGTTGGCCGAGCTGAGCGCAGACGCGATCATGGTGCTGAACTGGCGCCACCGCAGATTGGGCTCCAGGCCTTCCACCAAGATCAAGTCACGGCCGTCGGGCAGCTGAGCGATCTTCAGTTCCGTGGTGGGCCAGCTGATCTCGCGCTCATCGTCCTCGGTGAATGCCACCTGAGGTCGGTTGACCTGAAAGTCGTAGAAGTCGTCTGGGTCGAGCGCGTACACCGGCTCGGCCTGGTAGGCCTCGGCGAGATGCTCGATGGCACCGGTTGCCGCGTTCCCTGCGTCGTTCCAGCCACCGAAGGCCATCACAACCACCGGGTTGACCAGATCGCGAAGATCGCGGGTGGCCGAGCTGGGGGAGTCGGGCATGGCCTTCACTGTAGCCGTCGGCTCGGCAATGCAATCTCGCTCCACATCGTGGTAGGTCTGCCGCGAAGGCATCGCATGGCGATTATTCTCACGAGATGCCCGATGGCCTGCAGTGCCGCCCCTCCCCAATTCCCGCGGTCTGATCTCCGCGCGACGTTGTCAGAACGCGTCGTGATCGCCGATGGGGCGATGGGCACCATGCTGCAGGGCTATGACCTGACGCTGGAGGATTTCCAGCAGCTCGAGGGCTGCAACGAGATCTTGAACCTCACCCGCCCCGACATCGTGCGTGCGATCCACGATGCCTATTTCGAGGTCGGTGTGGATGCGGTCGAGACCAACACCTTCGGCGCGAATCTTTCCGCTCTCGGGGAGTACGGCATCGCCGACAAGATCACGGAGCTGGCAGAGGCTGGCGCGCGGATTGCGCGGGAGTCGGCCGACGCGCACAGCACATCTGATCGCCCCCGCTGGGTGCTGGGCAGCGTCGGCCCCGGCACCAAGCTGCCGACGCTCGGGCACGTCTCGTACGCGCGGCTCCGTGACGCCTATCAGCAGCAGATCGAAGGCTTGATTGCTGGCGGAGTCGACGCGGTGCTGATCGAGACGTCACAGGATCTGCTGCAGACGAAGGCGGCGACGCTCGGTGCCAAAAGGGCACTGGCGTACGCGGGCCGCGATCTCCCGGTGATCGTGCATGTGACAGTCGAGACCACGGGCACGATGTTGCTCGGCTCAGAGATCGGTGCCGCCCTCACTGCCCTTGAGCCGCTCGGCATCGACCTCATCGGTCTGAACTGTGCGACCGGCCCGGCAGAAATGAGTGAGCACCTGCGGCACCTTTCCCGGCATGCCCAGATCGGCGTGAGTTGCATGCCGAATGCCGGCCTGCCGCAGCTGACCGCCGACGGAGCGCGTGTACCCGCTACAGCCGGTCGAGCTGGCTGATGCCCTGGAACAGTTTGTCGGCGAGTTCGGACTCGGCCTGGTGGGCGGTTGCTGCGGCACTGGACCGGAGCATCTGCGGCAGGTTGTCGCGCGCCTGGAAGGCCAGCCAGTCGGTGCCCGCTCACCGAGCCATGTCCCAGCAGCATCCTCCTTGTACGCCGAGGTGCCGTTCCGCCAGGACATCAGCTATCTGTCGATCGGCGAGCGGACCAACGCCAACGGGTCGAAGGCCTTCCGCGAGGCGCTGTTGGCCGAGCGCTGGGACGATTGCGTGGACATCGCGCGGTCCCAGATCAGAGACGGCGCCCACATGCTCGATCTCAATATCGACTACGTCGGCCGGGACGGCGTCGCCGACATGCGAGAGCTGACCTACCGGCTGGCGACGGCGTCGACCCTGCCCATCGTGCTTGACTCCACCGAACCTGCGGTGCTGCAAGCGGGCCTGGAATGTCTTGGCGGACGCGCGGTGATCAACTCCGCCAACTATGAGGACGGCGACGGGCCCGAGTCACGCTTCAGCCGGGTCATGAAGCTCGTCGCCGAGCATGGCGCGGCGGTGATCGTGTTGACCATCGACGAGGAAGGCCAAGCGCGTACGGCGGAGTGGAAGGTGCGCGTCGCGCAGCGCGCGATCTACGACATCACTGAGAACTGGGGACTGCGCCAGAGCGACATCATCCTCGACTGTCTCACCTTCCCCATCGCCACTGGACAGGAGGAAACCCGCCGCGACGGCATCGAGACTATCGAGGCCATCCGCGAGGTCAAGCGGCTCTTCCCCGATGTGCAGACCACGCTGGGCCTTTCCAACGTCTCCTTCGGTCTCAACCCGGCCGCTCGTGTCGTGCTCAACTCGGTCTTTCTCAACGAGTGCATCGAGGCCGGCCTGGACTCCGCGATCGTGCACGCCGCCAAGATCATCCCCATGGCCCGGATCCCTGACGAGCAACGAGAAGTGGCGCTCGACATGGTGTACGACCGGCGGCGACCGGCCACCGCCACCGAGCCCGCGTACGACCCACTGCAACTCTTCCTGGAGCTCTTCGAAGGGGTGACGACCGCCGACGCGAAGGCAGAACGTGCCGCGGAGCTGCTCAAGCTCCCCATCAGCGAACGGCTGCAGCGCCGCATCATCGACGGCGAGGGCAAGGGCCTTTCGGATGATCTTGATGCCGCGCTCGCGGAGGGCAAGCCGGCGATGGAGATCATCAACACCGACCTGCTGGCCGGCATGCGGGTGGTTGGTGAGCTCTTTGGGTCGGGTCAGATGCAGCTGCCGTTCGTACTGCAATCGGCAGAGGTGATGAAAACCGCGGTTGCCCACCTCGAGCCGCATTTGGAGAAGGCTGATGCCCGCGGCAAGGGCACCATCGTGCTAGCGACCGTGAAGGGGGACGTGCACGACATCGGCAAGAACCTGGTCGACATCATTCTCACCAACAACGGCTACACCGTGGTGAATCTGGGGATCAAGCAGCCGATCAGCGCGATCATCGATGCAGCGCAGGAGCAAGACGCTGACGCGATCGGTATGTCGGGGCTGCTGGTGAAGTCCACGGTCGTCATGAAGGAGAACCTGGAGGAGCTCAACCAGCGTGGGATTGCGACGGCCTACCCGGTATTCCTCGGCGGAGCCGCCCTCACCCGGGCCTACGTCGAGCAAGATCTCCGCGAGATCTTTGCTGGCGAGGTGCGTTACGCCCGAGATGCCTTCGAGGGGCTCCGGCTGATGGACGCACTGATGGCGGTCAAGCGCGGCGAGGAGGGGGCCGCGCTGCCGGCGCCGCGGGAGCGGCGGGTCAAGGCCCGCGGGACGACCCTGGTCGAGGAGCGGGTTGCCATCGAGGTGGCCCGGCGTTCCGACGTCGCGGTGGACATCGACGTACCGACTCCGCCGTTCTGGGGCGACCGGATCGTCAAAGGCATCTCGCTTGGCCGATGTCGCGGCCTACCTCGATGAGCGGGCCACCTTCATGGGCCAATGGGGTCTCAAGGGCACCCGTAACGGCGTCTCGTATGAGGAGCTGGTCGAAACCGAAGGCCGGCCCCGGCTGCGCGCCTGGCTGGACCGGATCCAGACAGACGGGATCGCGGAGTTCGCCGTGGTCTACGGGTACTGGCCCTGCTACAGCGAGGGCAACGACCTTGTCGTGCTCCATCGTGGAGCCGATGCCTCCGATCCTGCCGCAGAGCTGCAGCGCTACACCTTCCCGCGCCAGACCCGCGGGCGTTTCCTCTGCCTAGCCGACTTCTTCCGCGACCGTCAGTTGGCGGCTCGACAAGGGTCCCGATGTCGTCGCGTTCCACCTGGTGACCATGGGTGCGCAGGTGTCGAAGGTGACCGCGAGCCTGTTCGAGGACAACGCGTACCGGGACTATCTCGAGCTGCACGGGCTCAGCGTCCAACTGACCGAGGCTCTCGCCGAGATGTGGCATGCCAGGATCCGGGCGGACCTTGGCTTCGTCAGCGACGACGGGCCGATGGAGGAGATGATCCGCGACCAGGCCTACCGTGGCTCGCGGTACTCCTTCGGTTACCCTGCATGTCCCGAGCTGGGCGACCGTCGCAAGTTGGTGGCGCTGCTCCATCCGGAGCGGATCGGCGTTGAGCTCTCTGAGGAGCTGCAGCTGCATCCTGAGCAGTCGACTGATGCGATGATCGTGCACCATCCGGAGGCGAAGTACTTCAACGCGCGCTGACTCCGGGGGGCTCCGCCGTGCGCATCCCGCTCGCCCTCGGAAACCGACTGTTTTGACGGCTGTGATGGCAGACGCACGCCTCCCGCCCCCGAAACCGGGCATTTTGACGGCTGTGATGACAGACGTACGCTTTCCCGCCTGAAGCCGGCCGGGCACGGCTACGGCAGTCGATACTGATGAACGGGTTCGCGCATGCCCCGCGCAGTGAGGAAGAATGGCCGGGCCATGAGCGACACGACAATTTCTACGCTGGCCGCTGCATTGTGGGACTTCGACGGCACGCTGGCCGACACCGAGCCGCTCTGGATTGCTGCCGAATACGAACTGATCGGCCAGCTGGGCGGCACCTGGTCAGACGAACACGCCGAGCAGCTGGTGGGCAACTCGCTGCTGGACTCTGGTTCGTACATCTTGAACGCGATTGGGCGAGTTGATCTCAGCCCGGCGTGGGTTGTGGAGCAGCTGCTCACAACCGTGGTCAACCACGTCCGACGGCACCCGATCGTCTGGCGCCCGGGGGCGATCGAACTGCTCGACTCCTTCGCCGCGGCGGGTGTTCCGTGCGCGCTGGTTTCGGCGTCATACCGGGTGCTGCTGGACGCGGCATTGAGTCAACTGCCCGAGGGAACCTTCCAAGTGTCGGTAGCTGGAGATGAGGTGAGCCGAGGCAAGCCACACCCGGAGCCGTACGAGAAGGCGTGTACGGCGCTCGGGGTCGCCGCTCGGCATTGCGTGGTCATCGAGGACTCCGAGACGGGCTGCCGCGCCGGGAACGCTGCCGGAGCGTTGGTGGTCGCCGTGCCCAACCGCGTGGAGATCCCGGAGGCTCCGCGCCGGGTCCACATACCCTCCCTCGCCGACCTGGATGCGGCTGCTGTAGCGAAAATGCTGGAGCAGTTCGATGAGGATTGATCCCTCTGCGAGCGTCGGTAGGCGCCAGCTTCCCGGGGCGCCGCGCGAGCAGAGGAAAAAGGGTGTGCGCTGGCTGCTGGCTGGAGTCGCCCTGCTGTTGCTGCTGAGCGCGTGCCGAACACCTGGAGAGCAGCCGGTACCGACGCCTAGGCCGAGCCCGACGCCGAGGCCGTTCACGGTGATGTCCACCGACCAGATCCGGGTCACCGATCCTGCTGCCATCACCGACGCCGCCTCGACCGTGCTCTCGCTCAACGTATTCCAGCGGCTGATGACGGCCGAGCCCGGAGGCTCGGTTCTGAAGCCGGACGCGGCGCGGGACTGCCTATTTACCTCAACAACGATCTACACCTGCACCCTGAACGATGATCTGGCGTTCCACAATGGGCATCCGCTGACCTCCAGCGATGTGAAGTTCAGCATCGAGCGCGCAGCACGGCTCAACGTACCGGGCTCCTCAGCGGTCGCGCTGTCCTCCCTCCGTAGGATCCAGACGCCGGACCAGAAGACGGTGCGATTCGTGCTGAGCGGGCCTGACACCCAGTTTGGTTGGGCGTTGGCTGCGCCGGCTGCGTCGATTGTCGATGAGGAGGTCTACGACGCGGATCGGTTGCGGGACCTGAAGGATCCCATCGTTGGTTCGGGACCCTTCGTGGTCACCAAGTACACCGGAAACCAGCTGCAAGTCAGCCGGTACGAGGACTACGTCGGGCGTAACCCGGCCCGGCTTCCTGCTCTTGTCTACCGCAGCGTGGTCGACACTCCGACGCTCGAGGACGCCATGGCTAAGGGCACCGTCGACGTGGTCTGGAGGGGTCTCGATGCACCGGCGGTCACCCGATTCAGCCAGCAAGTGGCTCAGAGCCCCAACGACGAGACCATCAATGGCTTCACTCAGAACGTGCTGGGCGGTGCGCGGGTGCTGCAACTCGAATGGTCACCGACGTCGCGGATGCGGTCGAACAAAGCGTTGCGGCAGGCCATCGCGGTTGCCCTGCAAGGCGACCGTACGTCCGATTCCATCGTGCCAACAGGTGTGGTCGGGCACACCCCCGCATTTCCGCTTGGCGGGAGGGCCAAGCCGAAAGTGACCTGGAAGAGCCGGATCAACCTCACGCTCGGCTACGACGCCTCCATGCCCAACGGTAAGGACATGGCGACCCAGATCCGCATCCGGTTGGAGGACACGGGTGGGTTGAGCGTGCAGCTCAAACCAGGAGCGACGGATGCGGACCTCACCCTTATGGACCGTAAGGCCTGGACGGCAACAGCCCTGGCATGGATGCAGCCATATCTCGATGCGCCGCTGCCGACCGCCGCATCGACAGTCGCGACGATCGAAACCGAGTTTCGGGCCACCACGGATGACGGCGAGGCGCTTCGGCTGCTGGCAGCGCTGCAGCAGCAGGCAGCCGTGGATCTGACCGTGCTGCCGGTCAGCCAGTCCGACGAGCATGTCTACCTACGGCGCGGGGTGGAGATGAGCGACTCCTACGGCCCTGGCATGCAGCTCGGGTTCTTCGGTATCAGCAATGGCTGAGCAGCTCCAGCTCTCCGGGGTCCGGCTCGGACCGCTCTTGGCAGGGGAGCGGATTACCCTGATCGACCCCAAAGGGCGCCGCCATTCAGTCGTGCTCACTGCGGGTGGCCAGTTCCATACCGAGAAGGGTGCCGTCAGCCACGACGATCTCATCTCCCGCCCTGAGGGGATCGTGGTGGGCACGACGGGCGGCACGCAGTTCTTGGCCATGAGGCCGCTGCTCAACGAGTTCACCGTGAGCATGCCGCGCGGCGCGGCAGTGATCTATCCCAAGGACGCCGCACAAATCCTCGATGGGCGCCGACATCTTTCCCGGCGCCCGGGTCCTGGAGGCGGGCGCCGGATCCGGCGCTCTAACGTGCAGCCTGCTGCGGGCCATCGGTCCAGGCGGGCGTTTGATCTCCTATGAGCGTCGCGAGGACTTCGCAGCGATCGCTCGGCGCAACGTCGAGAACTTCTTCGGGGCGAGTCCACCCAGTTGGGACCTGCGAGTCGCTGAGCTTGCCCGCGTCGCTGACCGAAGAAACCCTGGACCGCGTGGTGCTTGACATGCTCGCCCCCTGGGACTGTGTGGCGGCGCTGGCGGAGTTGCTCGTTCCAGGCGGAGTGTTCTGCGCCTACGTCGCCACCACAACCCAGCTCGCTGAGACGGTGGAGACGCTGCGCGTCCACAGCGGCTTCACCGAGCCCGTGGCCACCGAGTCACTGGTCCGCGCCTGGCACGTCGAGGGGCTGGCCGTACGACCGCGGCACGACATGGTGGGCCACACTGGATTTGTGATCACGGCACGGCGACTGGCTCCAGGCTTCACAGCACCGTTACGCAAACGTCGCCCAGCACCCGGCGCGTACGGGAACGATTACAAGGGACCGCGCAGGCAGCCCGGGTAGTGTCTTGGCAGGAGGTGTGTCATGACCGGACCTATCCACGATCGCGTTCCGTACGAGGACCGCGAATCTTTGATAGCCCAGATCGGTGCGCTCAGAGACGAGCTTGATCGGCTCCGAGAACGGGTCACGTCACATCCGCACGAGATCGCGATGCTGGAACGACGGCTAGCCGATGCCCGCTCTGATGCCCGGACCACCGCCGCCAACAACGAGCGCCTCGCAGCCACACTGCGTGAGGCGCGGGACCAGATCGTGTCGTTGAAGAATGAAGTCGACCGCCTCGCGCAACCACCCGCCAGCTTCGCAGTCTTCCTCGCGGCGCGTGAGGAGCAGACCGCGGACATCTTTACCGCTGGTCGCAAGATGCGAGTCAGTGTGAGCCCGGATGTTGATCTTGAGTCGCTCTCGCCTGGCAAGGAGGTGATGGTCAACGAGGCGATGAACGTGGTGAAGGTCCTCGACTTCGACGAGGTCGGCGAGGTCGTGCTACTCAAAGAGATGCTTGAGGGCGACGACCGGGCGTTGGTGATCGGACATGGCGATGAGGAAAGCGTGGTCCGACTCGCGTATCGGCTTCGTGATCAACATCTGCGCTCCGGGGACTCACTGCTGATCGACCGTCGGGTGCATTTCGCGTACGAGCGGATCCCGAAGCTCGATGTCGAGGAGCTGGTGCTGGAAGAGGTACCCGACATCGATTACACGGTGATCGGCGGCCTGTCCAACCAGATCGAGGCGATCCGAGATGCGGTTGAACTGCCATTCCTGCACAAGGAACTCTTCGCCGAGCACGAACTCAAGGCACCAAAGGGAATCTTGCTCTACGGACCGCCGGGCTGCGGCAAGACGTTGATCGCCAAGGCTGTCGCGAACTCGCTGGCCAAGAAGGTCAGCGAGCGGACCGGTGAGGAAGGGCGGAGCTTCTTCCTCAACATCAAGGGCCCTGAGCTGCTGAACAAGTATGTCGGTGAAACGGAACGGCACATCCGGCTGGTCTTTCAGCGTGCCCGAGACAAGGCAACCGACGGGATGCCGGTGATCGTTTTCTTTGACGAGATGGACTCGTTGTTCCGGACCCGCGGCTCTGGGGTGTCTTCAGACGTGGAGAACACGATTGTGCCGCAGCTGCTGAGTGAGATCGACGGTGTCGAGGGCCTGGACAACGTGATCATCATCGGCGCCTCGAACCGCGAGGACATGATCGATCCGGCTATCCTGCGACCCGGTCGCCTGGACGTGAAGATCAAGATCGAGCGGCCGGACGCGGAGGGTGCACGGGAGATCTTCAGCAAGTACCTGACGCCGACCCTGCCGCTGCACCCGGAGGATCTCGCGGAATTCGATCATGACCCGCAGACCTGCGTGCAAGCCATGATCGACCGCACGGTCGGCCGGATGTATGAGGAGTCGGAGGAAAACCAGTTCCTCGAGGTCACCTACGCCGGCGGCGACAAGGAGGTCCTCTATTTCAAGGACTTCAACTCCGGAGCAATGATTCAAAACATCGTGGACCGCGCCAAGAAGATGGCGATCAAGGACTTCCTCGAGACTGCCGTACGCGGCTTGCGGATTGGGCACCTGATGCAGGCCTGCCTGGATGAGTTCGCCGAGAACGAGGATCTGCCCAACACCACCAACCCTGACGACTGGGCGAAGATCTCTGGGAAGAAGGGTGAGCGGATCGTCTTCATCCGAACCCTCATCTCCTCCAAGCAGGGCACGCAACCAGGCCGGTCCATCGACACGGTGTCGAACACAGGCCAGTATCTGTAGGACGCTGTTCGCGCTAGTGGCGTGAGGCGAGGTGCCTGGGGCGGGCTCAGCCGAGGTCGTGGCGCGAGCGTGCTGGATGAGCTGCAGCCCGGCTCGCCAGCCGATAAGGAACAGCGCCAAAACGCAGCTCGCCACGATGACGAAGGACGGCTGTATTCCGGCGTCGGTGAGCAGCCGGAGGCTCATGCCAACGACGACGGTGCCGAGCCAAACCGCAACGCCGGATCGCAGTGAGAATGGGTGCCGCCAAGTGCGGCCGAGGAGGGTTCCAACCAGGCATCCGGCGAGGAATGGCCACGCGGTGTGCGCCACGCCCAGGAGGTCGGTCGCCTCCTGATGGCTGCTGCGTCCGACGATCGCAAAGATCAGGATGCAGATCACATCCACAGCAATCGCCGGAAGGATCTGCATGAACATCACACTACGCTGAGGCCATGGCTTCCACAGCTCATCGTGACGAGTCCGCTCCGGCGGGCTCGGAGCTGGCTGCCCGCCTGAACACTCGAGTGATGGGCATCGAGACTGAGTACGGCATCAGCGCGCTGTCACCGGGCCCGTCCGCGTTGCCGAGTGGATTCGGCAACGCGTTCGTCGAGGACGATCTGCATCCCATGCAACTGTCCAACCATGTCGTCAAGGCGTACGGCGCCTCAGCCGCAGGCCAGCCCGCGGGCTGGGACTACGAGACCGAGACCCCGCTGCGGGACATTCGCGGCTACGAGATCTCTCGAGCAGCCGCTCACCCGGACCAGCTGACCGACACCGATCTCGGCATGGCCAACGTCATCCTGACCAACGGGGCGCGGCTGTACGTCGACCACGCGCATCCGGAGTATTCCAGCCCTGAGGTGACCTGCGCGCTCGATGCTGTGCGCTATGACAAGGCCGGCGAGGCTGTGATGGCGATCGCCGCGCAACGCGCCACACAGTCGCTGGGACGTTCTGTTCGGCTTTACAAGAACAACACCGACGGCAAGGGCGCCTCCTACGGCACCCACGAGAACTACCTGCTGCAGCGCAGCACACCTTTCGACCGCATTGTGACGCAGTTCACAGCCTTCCTCGTCTCGCGGCAGGTGATCACCGGAGCAGGCCGAGTGGGCGTGGGTCAGTCCAGCCAGACGCCCGGTTTCCAGATCAGCCAACGGGCGGACTTCTTCGAGGCTGAGGTGGGCCTGGAGACCACGCTCAATAGGCCGATCATCAACACGCGGGACGAGCCACACGCCGACGCGAGCCGGCATCGCAGGCTGCATGTGATCACTGGAGATGCCAACCTGTCGGAGATCTCGACCTACCTCAAGGTAGGTACCGCGGCGTGGGTGCTGCGGGTTATCGAGGCCGGCGAGCTGGGCAGTGACGTTCGACTGGACGGTCCGGTGGCGGCGATGCGGACGGTCAGCCACGACCTGCTGGTTCGGGAACCCCTCTACCTCCTCGAGGGTCCGAGCATGACAGCCCTGGACCTCCAGGAGGTGTACCTGGACGCTTGCCGCAACCACTACGAGCGGATTGCCGGAGACCTCACCGAGACGGCTCGGATCGAGGCGAAGGACATATTCAGCCGCTGGCAGGACTGTCTTGATGCGCTGCGCACCGACATATTCAGCCTGGCTGACCAGCTTGACTGGGTGGCCAAGCTCAGGCTGTTGGAGTCCTATCGGGAGCGCGACGGGCTGAGCTGGTCCGCCCCCAAGCTCGCCCTGATCGACCTGCAGTACGCCGACATCGACCCGCGCCGCAGCCTGTACCGAGCGCTGCTGAGCAACGGAAAGATGCGGCGACTCGTCACTGATGACGAGATCGAGCGGGCCCGCACCTCGCCACCAGATGACACGCGGGCGTACTTCCGGGGCCGGGTCATGGAGAAGTTTGGCTCCTCTGTGGTTGCGGCCTCCTGGGATTCGGTGATCTTCGACGTTCCCGACCGTCCTGCGCTGCAGCGACTGCCGCTGCTGGACCCGCTGCGAGGCACGCGGGAACAAGTTGGCCAGATGATCGACGAATGCAATTCCGTCACTGAGCTGTTCGCAGCCCTGGGTCGGTAGCAGACCCTGGAAACTACACGCTTGGGAAAGTAATGGCCTTGTGGGCGGTGTTCGTTACGCTTGAGGCCAGACAGACGAGGAGCGGGTATGGCTGAGTCAGAGCAGAGCCAACGTAAGGCACGGCGAGCCGACGATCGCGAGATCGAGGATCTGACGCCGGCCGATGCGGCGCACAAGGCGGAACTGGACTCAGAGGTGGACTCGCTGCTGGACGAAATAGACGACGTGCTCGAGGTCAACGCCGAGGAGTTTGTGCGCTCATTCGTTCAGAAAGGCGGCCAGTGAACGACGGACAACGAGTCGTTGAGCTGACCTCAGAGTTCTTTCGTATCGGGTCTTCTTCCTTCACTGACTTCGCCTCACGGGTGGCCCCGAACGTCTTACCCCTGTCGCGTACTGCGGCTCCCGGGATCGGTGACCTGTCACCGCATGGCACGACGATCGTGGCCGCGACCTTCCCTGGCGGAGTCGTCATGGCCGGTGACCGGAGGGCCACGATGGGCAACATCATCGCGCAACGAGACATCGAGAAGGTGTTTGCGGCTGATGAGTCCTCGATCATCGGAATTGCCGGGGCTGCTGGACTGGCGGTTGAGTTGGTTGGCTTGTTCCAAGTCGAGCTGGAGCACTACGAGAAGATCGAAGGCGCTCCGCTGTCCCTGGTCGGCAAGGCGAATCGGCTGGCCACCATGATCCGACTGAATCTGGGCCTCGCCATGCAGGGGCTCGTCGTGGTGCCGCTGTTCGCCGGCTGGGACGAAATAACGCAGGAGGGCCGGATCTTTTCGTATGACGCTACCGGCGGCCGCTACGAGGAGCATGCCTACTTCTCGGTGGGGTCCGGCTCGATTTTCGCCCGCGGCTCACTGAAAAAGCTCTATCGGCCCGACTTCGACGCGAGTGACGTGGCCATGGCGGTGATCCAGGCGCTCTATGACGCGGCCGACGATGATTCGGCGACCGGTGGACCCGACCTCACGCGAAAGATTTTTCCCGTCGTGCTGGCTGCGACCGGGGATGGCGTCCAGCGCATGAGCGATGAGCGGATTGCCGAGATGATCGGGCGGCTCATGGCAAGCCGCGCCGAGCGACCCGACGGACCGGGAGCGCCACTTGCCTAAAAGGACGGATCGATGAGCCTCCCGTTCTACGTTGCACCCGAGCAACAGATGAAGGATCGGGCCGACTACGCGCGCAAGGGCATCGCTCGAGGCCGGTCAGTGGTCGTCTTGTACTACGTAGACGGCATCTTGTTCGTAGCTGAGAACAGGTCGCAGGCCCTTCACAAGGTCAGCGAGATCTACGATCGCATCGCCTTCGCGGCCGTCGGTCGATACAACGAGTTCGAGAACCTGCGACAGGCCGGGATCCGGTACGCCGACTTACGCGGTTACAGCTATGACCGAACAGATGTGACTGGCCGCGGACTGGCCAACAGCTACGCGCAGATACTCGGCACCATCTTCTCCTCCGGCGCTGACAAGCCGTACGAGGTGGAGATCGTGGTGGCCGAGCTTGGGATCACACATGGGCTCGACCAGATCTACCGGCTGACTTATGACGGTTCCGTGGCCGACGAAGCGAATTTCGCCGTCATGGGCGGGTCGGCCGACGTCATAGCTGAGATAGTCAGTCACGGATTCAGTCCGGGCCTCAGCCTCGCCGATGCGGCCCAGCTCGCAGTGCGCGCGCTCAGTTCTGATGGTGGCCCAAACGCGCCACCGCGCGTGTTGGGCGTGGAAGCTTTGGAAGTTGCTGTCCTCGACCGGAACAGGGCAATGCCACGCAAGTTCCGGCGCATCAAGGGTGATCGGCTTGCCGCTTTGCTCGCCGATGGGCCGGGATCGGACAAAGAGGCCGACAAAGCGCAGCAGGCGCGCGGTTCGGTCAGCGGCGCGGAGGAGCCCCCGAAGAAGCCCACCGGCACGTGAGCGAGACGACCTCACCCACCGGCGCTGAGAAGCGCCGGACTGGCCGCGTCGTGATCATCGGGGCGGGGTTGATCGGTGCATCGATCGGGTGCGCACTCTCGGCGGCCGGCTATGCGGTGCACCTGCGAGACCACAAGATCAGCCACGCCAAGGTCGCCGCCGGCTTGGGTGCAGGCACAATCGATCCTCCCGTGTCAGCAGACGTCGCCATGGTTGTGGTAGCGGTGCCGCCAGGCGCCATTCCCGATCTTGTCGTGCACAGCCTGCAGGTTTATCCCAACGCGACCGTCACTGATGTCGGCTCGGTGAAAGCGGGAGTGCTGGACACTTTGTGGCAGCGCGATGTCGACCTCAGCCGCTATGTGGGGTCACATCCGATGGCTGGCTCCCATCACTCAGGGCCGATGACTGCCCATCCGGACCTGTTTGTTGACCGCACCTGGGTTGTCACCCCGCACCGACGCTCGGCAGCCGATTCGGTGGACCAGGTACGGGCCGCAGTCCGAGCCTGCCGGGCGCGCGAGGTGATCATGGACGTTGATGATCACGACGCGGCGGTCGCTCGGGTCTCTCACTTGCCCCACCTGATGTCGGTGCTGATTGCCAGCCGCCTGACTGCGATTCCAGATCGCGACCTCCTGCTCGCCGGCCAAGGTCTGCGTGACGTGACTCGCATAGCCGGCAGCGATCCAGCGCTCTGGCAGCAGATTGTGGGAGCGAACTCGGACGCGGTGCTGGAAGAGCTGCGCGGCGTGCAGGACCAGCTCGGCTTGTTGATCAAGGCGGTTGAGGCGACGCCGGCCACCGACGACCTGAGGAGCCAGCTGGAACGCGGGGTCGCCGGGACGCGCAAGATCGCCGGCAAGCACGGGGCCGCAGCAGTCCGTTACAGCGAGGTCGTCGTCGCGATTCCGGACGAACCCGGAGCGCTTGCCCGTCTGTTTGGTGACGTCAGTGCGGCGGGCGTGAACGTGGAGGACATCTCTATCGAGCACGATCCGGCCCGGGAGGTCGGCTATCTCGCCTTGTCGGTCGCTCCTGAGCAGGCGTATGCGCTAGTCGAGACCATGCTGTCACGCGGTTGGTCAGTCGCGTAACAAGCGGCCGGTACTGTGAAGCGCGTGTCTGAGGCAGCGATGACCGACCAGTACCAGACTCCGAGGGGGCCAAGTCGGAGCGCAGGATCGAATCGGCCGCTCGTGATAGCCATCGACGGCCCCAGTGGCTCGGGGAAGTCCAGCACGGCCCGAGGAGTCGCAGAGCGGCTCGGGCTGGCTTTCTTGGACACTGGCGCGATGTATCGGGCGATCACCTGGCTAGCGCTGAAAGAAGGTGTCGACCTGGACGACCAGGCGGCTGTCGCTGACCTGCTGGCACACGCATCGATGGACATCGACCAGGACCCCCAGCGCCCGGCGATTGCCATCAATGGGGTCGATGTCTCCGAAGCGATCAGAGCACCTGAGGTGTCGGCCGCTGTCAGCGCAGTTGCCACCAACTTGGACATTCGGGCGGATCTGGTAGCGCGGCAGAAGAAGCTGATCGCCGAGGCAGCCGACGGCATCGTCGCTGAGGGAAGAGACATCACCACTGTGGTGGCTCCCGACGCCGATGTACGCGTGCTCCTTGTTGCCGACCCGGCGGCGCGAGTAGCGCGGAGACATGCCGAGCTTGCCGAGCATCAGATCCACGTTGATGAGGTGACCGATCAGGTGATCCGCCGAGACCGTGACGATTCCATGGTCGCCGAGTTCGAATCGGCGGCTCCTGGAGTGCACGTGGTCGACTCCACATTCTTTAGCCTCGAGGAGGTGATCGAAACGATCTGCGCGTTCGTTCCGGTCCGAGCGCTCGGAGCCAAGCGTGATCCAAGGGGTTAGCCCCGATCTCCCGCATACCGATCGACTGCCCGCGCAGAGGGAGTGGGGCCTGCGGCTCGCCACGCCGCTGGTACGCCTTGTCTTGCGTCTGTCTTGGCGGGTGACGGTACATGGCGCTCGGCACGTCCCGAGCACCGGCCCGGTGATCTTGGCGGCTAACCACATCGGCTTGTTGGACGGCCCGGCCCTCGTGGCATTAACCAGGCGGCTCACATTCGCCATGGTGAAGCGGGAGGCCTTCTCTGGCCCGGTCGGCCGGTTCCTGACCCACGTGGGCCAAATCTCGCTCAACCGCCGAGAGATCGACCCACAAGCGATCCGTAGAGCAATCCAGGTGCTGCGTGCCGGCAAAGTGCTGGGGGTCTTCCCCGAAGGAGTACGGGGGAGCGGTGAAGTCGCCTCGGCGAAGGGAGGCGCGGCGTACTTGGCGATGGTCTCAGGGGCGCCGATTGTCCCGGTCGCCATCCTGGGCACCCGTGACCCAGGCCAGAGCAAGAGCCAACTACCTCGCTCGCGTGGGCCAATCCACGTGGTCTATGGCGAGCCGTTCACTGTCCCACGATCTTCATGGCCACGGCGCAAATCCATCGTCGCTCAGTGGACCGAGGTCGTCCGGGAACGTATGGCCGCTCACGTGGTCGCGGCGCAGGCGCTGACCGGGCTACCCTTGCCGGGGCCACCGAAGATCAAATCCACCCTGTCCACCGTCTAGCCAAGAGCAGCCAGCAGGCTCACGAGTCCTAAGCGAAGCGAAAATGAGTGACATCGCGACTGCAGAAGAGTCGCAGGTCGTGCCTGTGGTGGCGGTTGTTGGCCGACCGAATGTCGGTAAGTCGACTTTGGTGAATCGCATGATCGGCCGTCGTGAAGCCGTCGTCCAAGACGTACCAGGAGTGACTCGTGACCGGGTCTCCTACGACGCCACGTGGAATGGGCGCGAGTTCGTGCTCGTGGACACCGGTGGCTGGGCTCCAGATGCGAAAGGAATGGCTGCTCAGGTCACAGAGCAAGCCGAGCTCGCGGTCGCCGCGGCGGATGCCGTGGTCTTTGTTGTCGACGCAACGGTTGGCACACAAGACATCGACGAGGCGGTCGTCAAAGTGTTGCGTCGCAGCGGCAAGCCGGTGATTTTGGCTGCCAACAAGGTCGATGATCAGCGCACCGAGGCCGAGGCGGCCGCGATGTGGCAGCTAGGCCTCGGCGAGCCGTTCCCCGTGTCGGCCCTCCACGGCCGGGGGAGCGGGGACCTGCTGGATGCGATCCTGGTGGCGATTCCGGAGGCCCCGCGAGCGCTGCATGACCATGCGCGGGGTCCGCGCCGGGTGGCGATCGTAGGAAAGCCCAATGTCGGCAAGTCAAGCTTGCTGAACAAGATCGCCGGACAGCAGCGCGTGGTCGTCGATCAGGTCGCCGGGACCACAGTTGATCCCGTCGACGAGCTCGTTGAGATCGGTGGCGAGATTTA
>CAVRQV010000031.1:0-17939 GCA_963723475.1 uncultured Actinomycetota bacterium | reverse complement strand
CCTGCATATCCGCTTGAGTGCAGTTGACGCCTAGTCGTTTGTGAGTTCGTCCCAGTCGTCGCCGGTGCCGCCGGTGATCTCGCTGAGGGGGTGCGGGTCGGTGCCGGCGGCCTGCTGCAGCAGTCGGTAGAACAGCAGCCCTCGAGCTCGGGAGGTCCGCCGGTTGAACCGGAAGGTGAACTCGTCGAGGTAGTAGGGCAGGTGTTGGCGGCTGATCCGGTGGTGCAGGGTGCCGGCTGTCCATCGTTTGAGCAGCGAGGAGATCAGGTGCGGTCCGGGCATGACCGCGTCGAGGTCACTGGCGAGGTAGCCCGCGGTGGGGCGATGGGTGAAGCCGTGGTCGCTGAGTCGGGTGAGCACGAGGGCGCCATCGGTGTGGATCTGGGTGCCGGGCGCGATGACCTCACGGGCGAACTCGACCTGATCCAGGCCGCCGGGCATGTCGGCTAGCTGCAGCCGCGCTCGGCCCAGACGGCCACTGGCAAGCCGCTCCACGGCGATGGTGATCGGCGCCTTCTGGGTTGCCCCGCCCGCCTTGCCGTGGCTGCGGCCGCCCAGGAAGCTCTGGTCGAGTTCGACCACGCCGCTGAGCTGCTCGCGTTCCGGTCGGACCATGGCACGGCGCAACTTGTGCAGCCACGCCCACGCGGTCTCATAGGAACCGAACCCGAGAGCGTCCTGCAAACCCCGCGCCGACACCCCATTCTTCTGCGAAGTGACGAACCAGATCGCGGCGAACCAGGTCGACAACGGCGTATGTGAGCGATGAAAGATCGTGCCGGCGGTGGCCGAGGTCTTCAGCCCACACTCAGCGCACATCCACAACCCTGTGCCAGTCCGCCAGCAGCCACCGCTGCCGCAGCTTGGACACGAGAACCCCTGCGGCCAACGCAGTCCAGCCAGATACTCCCGACACCTCCACTCGTCGGGGAACCAAGACCGGAACTCCTGATAGGTCCGCGGATAGTCACGCCCGCCGACCGGACGCCGACCGTCCACGATCCCACGGTACTGCACTCAAGCAGATATCCAGGACACACATTCAATATATGGTGAGGGGCTTACACTCCACCCCTCATTCGACGCGTCGCCGCAAACGGACAACACTCGACCGATCAGGACAACACCCATCGGCCCAGAAGCTCAACGAGCGGACTAGATTCCCACGGTCGCGAGCACCTCATGAGCAGGCCAAGCTGCGTTGGCGGGGCGCAGGCTCCGGAAACCATCCCGCTGCCGCGCGGTCCACGCGGCCAATACCCCCGAGACAACGGTCGGGTTGTGCAACCGGCCAGCCAAGACCGCGTCAACGAGGTCGTCGAGAGACGCCCACGCGGTGTCCATATGTGCCTCTTCGCCCTCACGGGTGAAACCGTCCGGAGGATCGATGGCCGCCAGGTCGCGGGCGAGATAGATGCGCAGCGATTCGGCGAGGATTCCCGGGGTCGTGAACAGATCGACGAGTACGGCCCAGCTTCGGGCCGCGAGTCCCACCTCCTCTGCCATCTCCCGCTTGATGGCCTCAAGGTAGTCCTCGCCTCCGACATTGAGCAGTCCCGCGGGCGGCTCGATAAGCCGGTGCCGTACCGGATGCCGGTATTGCCGAACCAGAGCCACCCGGTCATGCTCATCGAGCGCGATCACTCCGACCGCCCCAGGGTGCTTGAGATACTCCCGCGCGATCACGTGCCCGTCAGGCGTCCGCACCTGATCTTGCACATAGCTGGTGATCGTGCCCTGGGCCAGCACGGTCGACGAGTCGATCGGCCAGGCGAGTGGCGCATCGGTCAGCTCATCGGGACCGAGAACGTTCATCGATGGTCGTTGTCGACCGGCAGCCGCGTGGCCAGCCTGCGGTCCAGCGCCGCCTCGACGAGACCGACGAAGAGCGGATGGGGTCTGGTTGGCCGCGACTTGAGTTCTGGGTGCGCTTGGGTGGCGACGAAGTAGGGATGAACCTCGCTCGGCAACTCAATGAACTCGATCAACTTGGCGTCCGGCGAGGTGCCGCTGATCACCAGTCCGGCATCCTCGAGCTGGTTGCGGTATGCGTTGTTGACCTCATAACGATGCCGATGCCGCTCCTCGACGTGGGCTTGGCCGTAGCGCTTGGCGACGATCGAGCCGGGCAGCAGTTCGGCTGGATAGGAACCCAGCCGCATGGACCCGCCAAGATCGCCACCGCCCTCGACGATCGCGACCTGCTCGGCCATCGTCGCGATGACCGGATGCGGCGTATCAGGCGCGAACTCGCTGCTGTCGGCTCCGTCGAGTCCTGCCAGGTGCCGAGCGACCTCGATCACCATGCACTGCAGGCCGAGGCAGAGTCCCAAGATCGGGATCTGGTTTTCTCGGGCGTAGCGGATTGCGCCGACCTTGCCTTCAACGCCCCGGATCCCGAATCCGCCGGGGATGACGACTCCGTCAACCTCGCTCAGTATCCGCGCCGCGCCCTCCCGAGTCTGGCAGTCGTCCGAGGGCACCCAGCGAATCGCGACCCTGGCATGGCTGGCGAAACCGCCGGCACGCAGCGCCTCGCAGACTGAGAGGTACGCGTCGTGCAGATCGACGTACTTGCCGACCAGCGCGATCGTCACCTCCTCCTTCGGGTGGTGCACGCTGTCCAGCAGGGCGTTCCAGCGCGTCCAGTCCACATCACGGAACCGCAGGTCGAGCCGCCGCACCACGTACGCGTCCAACCCTTCGGAGTGCAGCACCTTAGGAATGTCGTAGATGCTCGGCGCGTCGATCGCGGCGACCACAGCCGATTCGTCGACGTCACACATCAGCGAGATCTTGCGTTTCACAGACTCGGGAATGTCCCGGTCGGACCGGCAGACGACGGCATCAGGCTGGATGCCGACCTGACGGAGCGCAGCGACCGAGTGCTGGGTCGGTTTCGTCTTCAGCTCGCCGCTAGGACCGATGTAGGGCACGAGGGAAACGTGCAGGAAGAAGACGTTTTCGCGGCCCACATCGTGCCGCACCTGGCGCGCCGCCTCCAGGAAGGGCAAGGACTCGATGTCGCCGACAGTGCCGCCGATCTCGTGGATCACGACGTCGATGTCGGGCCCTCCCATGGCCATCATCGAGTCTTTGATCTCGTTGGTGATGTGCGGAATGACTTGCACGGTGTCACCGAGATAGTCGCCGCGCCGCTCCTTGGCAATCACCGACGAGTAGACCTTTCCAGTGGTGATGTTGGCATCGCCTGTCAGGTTGACGTTCAGGAAACGCTCGTAGTGACCGACGTCGAGATCGGTCTCCGCGCCATCGTCGGTGACGAACACCTCGCCGTGCTGGAACGGGTTCATCGTGCCAGGGTCGACATTGAGGTACGGGTCGAGTTTCTGCATGGAAACCCTGAGCCCCCGGGCCACCAGGAGGTTGCCAAGACTGGAAGCCGTGAGGCCTTTGCCGAGTGAGGAGGCGACGCCCCCGGTCACGAAGAGGTGTTTGGTAAGTGTCACGCGGTATCCCACGGGCCTCCAGCTTACGTCGTGGAGCCCTATCTGACGGCAAACCCGCCGGAGTCGTCCCAGAAGCCTTTGTACCGCCGATGTCGACCGAGGTCGGCATAAGCCCGCAACAGGTCGTCGACAACATCGTCTTCGCCGGGCCACGTGGCTGCCTGCCGGAGACCCGCCTCTCGCAATCGGCGACGCTTTTCGGGGTTGTCTGCTAGGTCAATGATCTGGTGCGCCGCCTCTTCGACATCGCCGGGCGGGACCAGCACTGCCGCTGACCCGACCAGTTCCTGAATGCCACCGACCCGTGTACTGACCAGGGGCACGCCAGCCAACAAAGCCTCCTGCGCCACCAGCGCGCGGGCTTCCCAGGTGGAGGTCAACAGCGCGACGTCTGCAGCTGCGAGCAACGAACCGATGTCATCGCTTCGTCCGGCTAAATGCACCTGCAGACGCTCGCCGGTGATGCGGCGATGCAACGTATCTTGCTCCGGCCCATCGCCGACGACGATAAATCGGAGGTCGGGCCGATCGCGTACGGCCGCGGCGATGTCGAGCAACATGCCAAGGTTCTTCTGGGGCGCCAGCCGGCTGACCGTGAGCACGACCGTGTCTCGAGCACCAGCTCCGAGAGCCCGACGCTGCTCGTCGCGGCTGATCTTGGCCGGTGGTAGCACTGGTGCAGCAATCGGTGACAGCCGCGCGTCCCGGGCTCCGAGTCGTACGGCTTGAGCGACAAGATCGCTGCTCGCGGCAAGCGTCAGATCCGCTCCCATCGCCACCGCTCGTTGCATCTGGCGCACCGTTGCCGTCATGAGTCCATCGCCCAACAGAGCGTTGTGCCACGTCACAACAAGTGGCACTTTGAACATCCAGGCGATCGGTATCCCCAACCAGCCCGCCTTCAGCCCGTGTGCGTGCACCAGATCGGCGCCGATGAACCGGCGCTGGCTAGTGAGCGGCCAGACATCAAAGCCAAGCTCTTTGAAGCCCTGGGCCTCGGCCGTGACCTTTGGGCAGAACACCCGGATCTGGTGACCGCGCCGCTCCAGCCGTGGGGCGATGCTCGCTACGTGACGCCCGATGCCGCCGGTACTGGCGGTCAGCAGCTGCGCGATCTTCATGATGAGCCCACCTCTGCCGAAGGTGTACGCCGCCGCAGCGCCCAGAGCTGCTCCAGCAGCGCCGGTGCCAGAAGTCGCAGCATCCCCACGAAAACCGCTACACACAGTGCAGCCGCAGCGACCGCACCGAGCACGGCTGCCACGATGCTGACATCGGCTAACAGTTGGGAACCGGCCGCCGACACTCCGCCTGCCAGCACAGCGGCGGCCAGGCTGACCAGCATCGGTCTCCCCAGCCCAACAGCTGACAATCCGGACCGTCGCAGGAGCGCCCACCCGGCCGCCGCGCCCGCGACCATCCCCAGCGACACGCTGCCCGCCAGCGCCGGCACCAGCCAATCCGCCGGAACGACCAGCCGCAGCAGGGCCACACTAACGATCACCACACCCCAGGCCATCGCGTTGGCAATGCCCGACGCCTTCCCCAGGTGCTGGGCGAGCAGGGTGCGCGAAGCCAGGCCAAGCAGGGTGAACCCGACAATCGCGGGCGCGAACGCCACAATCGGCCACGCTAGTGCCTCCGTGTTCCCGGAGCCTGGTCCAAGCACGAAAACGCGGGCTACGGGGACTGCTGTGCCCACCAGGAGGGCAGCGCCCAGCCACGCCATCACGACTGCGGCCGGGCCTGTTTCGGCAAGCACCTGGCCGACCTCAGTGCGTCCCCGCTCGGCGGCGGTGGCCAGCCTCGGGAAGCTCAGCTGCAGCAGCGGTGCCGCCAGCACGGCGTACGGGAGCAGGTAGATGGCGTTTGCCCAGGTGAACCGCGTCAAGGCGCCTTGATCAGCGGTCTGCTGGGCCGACCAGTTGATCAACAGCACGCTGAGCTGTTGCAGCACCAGGCCGACGATCCCGGCAGCAGCGATCGTGATGATCACAGGTCGATCGCCATCGGCAAACCGCAGCCGCGGCCTGAGTCGCAGTCCGATACGTCCCAGAGGCACCAGGGTGCAAGCGGCCAAGGCACAGACACCCATTGTGGTACCCCATCCGAGGGCAGCGAGGGCATCGCCAGTCAGCTCGGTCGGGTTGTCATTAGCCGAAGGAGTTGCCAGAGCCGCGTAGCTGAGGTAGGCCATGATCACGACCACGCTGGAGACCAGCGGAGCCGCAGCAGCGGCGAGAAACCGATGATGAGCCTGCAGTATTCCTGCGCTCACCACCGCCAACCCGTACAACCAAACCTGCGGTGCGAACATGACCACGAGCGAGGCCAGAACCTCCGCACTGCCGGCACAGTCGGCCTTCGCAAAGGCTGCGGCGAACAGCTGCGCGCCGGCGAGCACCGCTAGCCCGGCCGGCGTAAGCACCAACAGCGTCCAGGTCATCAGCGCTGACGCGGTGCGAGTAGCGTGCCCGCTCCGTCCCGAGCCGACATGCCGTGCCACCACAGGCACCACCACACCCGCCAGGACGCCCCCGGCGACGATCTCGAATAGCACGTTGGGCAGGCTGTTGGCGGCGCTGTAAACATCGCCAAGGCAGGTGTCGCCAACGGTCTTGGAGAAGACCAGGGACCGGCCAAAGCCGACGAGGCGCGCTGCAAGGGTGAGACCCGCGACGCCTGCGGCGACGGAAGCGAGACCCGCTCTCACGCGGGCTCGTTGGTTGAGGCGGAGGTTGGCGAGACCGGGCGCCCGAGCTGATCAAGCCGGCGCAGCAGCGGCTTGCGCTCGATCACGGCCGTGAAGCTCACTGCCTCGCTGGCGAAGTTGAGCGCCGCAACGGCGCCGAATGCGAGCAGCCGGAACCGCCGCGGTAGAGACTCGGCAGCGGCAGTGCCGACAGCGGCACCGAGCGCATTGGCGCCGCAATCACCCAGCATGGATCGCGCTGCCAGATCGGTCGGCAGGCTGCCCACAGCAGCGCCGACCGCCGGCGCGGCGCCGGAGCCGAACAGGCCCGCGCCGAGCAGGATGATCACCTTGGCCGCTCGACCCGGCCTCAGGTCGAGAAGATTGGTGAGATTGGCTGTCGCTGCGATGAGTGCAGTGTCGAGCAAGCCGTCCAGGGCACGGCAGACCGGCTTCGGACAACCGGGCCGCGCGTACTGGATCAGGGCCGCCGCGGCAGCTGCACTGAGGCCGACTCCAAGAATCTTGATCATTCCGCTGGTCACCTCACCGGAACGCAGCGCGCGAAGGTGCCCGCGGAAGCCCTTCGCCTGGCTCGTTCCATAGAGGTCGTCGTACGCCCCGACTGCTCCAGATCCAACACCGGCCACGGCCACGGCCAGGCTCCGGTGCCCCGACTTGTCCAGCAGCCGATCCATCCCCACGCCTGCCAGAAGTGCGACGACCGCGATCGGGCCCTCCGCGAGAGTGACGCTCACCCCCGCGTGGTTGGTCCGGATCCAGCCCGACTCTGATTCGGTGTGGTCAGGATCCTGATCGGCGGGGTCCGGCAATGCCCGAACCGCTAGCCGGTTGGCGGTCGCCGCCACCAGGGCCGCAGCAAACCCCGAGGCCGAGCTGGCCAGCAGGCGGCGCGACACTAACGCACCGGCAGCTCGGGCAGCGGCGCGTCGGCCCTCGTCAGTGCACCGTAGTGCTGACTTGGACGGCCGAGCAGTCGCTCTTTCCCGGCCAGTACGACAGTCGTCACCCCGCTGCTGAGATCGGCCACATCCACGGTGCTGAGGCTATCTACCGCAGTCGGGTCCGACCGGGCCGCCAGCACATCGGTGCCCTCGATGTCCTCGCTGTTCGGGCCGGCCAGAACCACACCCGCCCGCATCGTCAGCCCCACCTGAAACTGCACGTGTGCGGTGAGCTCCTCTGGGGTCGGTCGCGGATCCGATGCCGGAGCAGTCACCACGATGATCAGCTGTGCTTGGGCTGGCGATCCCTCGCTGATCGTCACCAAGCCCCGGCTTTCCAGCGACTCCCCCACGGCTATGGCGAGCGGGTCGCGATCTTCCATCTCCTTGGATCCAATTGACCTACCGAGGGCGACCCCCAGCCTGGTGGCAGGAGCCATGGTGTCGTTGAGCCCAAGCGGGCCGAAGTAGTCAGCCAGTGCCTCGGTGACATCCTCTGCCTTCCCGGCGTCGAAGGCTTCGGCATTGACATCGACTTCGCGGACCACGGTGCCGCCAGCTTCCACGACAGCACTCGAAATGGAGCGCACCACGTCCGCCGGGGCTTCTGGCATGGCGACCGTCGCCACCCGTTGCCCGTCGAGCACACCGGCAGTGACGGCCGCGCCGACCTGCTCGTCGTAGGCGTTGCGGTAGTCGTCGAGTGCCTTGCGCCGATCGAGCTCTGCGCGCAGATCCGCCACCTGCTCGCGATCCTGCGCCGCCTGCTGGAGCAGTCCCTGGTCGACCGACGGGCTGAGTGATACACCAACTGCGATGCCTACGGACAAAGCAATGAAGACCGCCATCAACGACACGATGTGGTAGCGGAAATTGATCAAGTGATGAGTTCCTTTGTCCAGTAGAGCAGGTCGCGGATCCGCGCGACGATGACATTGCCGAATGCCCAACCCACGTCGGTGAACAGCAGCGCTGTGAGGAGCGCCACAATCCCGGACAGGACAAACAGCATCAGGTGCCAGGTCTTGATCTGGCTGCGGTAGATCCGGGACACGCCCTTGGCGTCAACTAGCTTGGGACCGACACGCAGCCTGGTCAGGAATGTGGAGGCCATGCCGGCTCGACCTTTGTCCAAGAACTCGACAAGCGAGGCATGGGTGCCCACAGCGACGATCAAGCTGGCCCCCTTGGAGTCGGCGAGCAACATCGCAGCGTCCTCGCTCGTGCCGAGAGCCGGAAAAATGACCGCCTCGAGTCCGAGTTTCTCGATCCGCTCCATCCCGGGCGCGCGACCGTCATGGTAGGCATGCACCACCAACTCCGCGCCACACCGCAAGGTTTCGTCGGAACAGGAATCCATGTCACCGATGATCATGTCCGGCTTGTAGCCCGCCTCGATCAGCGCGTCAGCTCCCCCGTCGACTCCCATCAGAAGAGGGCGGTACTCCGAGATGTAGGGCCGCAGCGCAGCCAGATCACCGCGATAGTCGTAACCGCGGACCACGATCAACACGTGCCGGCCTTCAATCTCGGTAGCCACCTCAGGCACGCCGACACCCTCGAGCAGCAGCTCCTTCTCCACCCGCAAGTAGGTCATGGTGTTTTCGGCAAACGCCTCGATCTGATCCGAGAGACCAGTCCGGGCATATGCGAGATGGTCCTCCAGGATCTCGGTGGTGTAGACGGTGCCCTCCGCCACGACGCTGCCTGCCGCGTTGACCAACTTGCCACCATCCAGCGTCAGCGACTCACCTTCGTGAACGCGAGTGAAGATGTGGTCGCCGGCATTGTCAATGAGCGGAATCCCGGCCTCCAGCAAGATCCCGGGCCCCAGGTTGGGATAGCGACCCGAGACTGAGGAGACCGCATTCACTACTGCGGCGGCACCGACGTCGACCAGGGCCTCCGCGCTCACTCGATCCAGATCGCTGTGATGGATAATCGCGATCTCACCAGCGCGCAGCCGTTTGGTGAGGTTCTTGGTACGCCGATCGAGCCGGGCAACACCGCCGATCTGGGTCGGTGTAGCGCGTTTGCGGAGCAGGGTGGGAAGTCGCATGTCGGGGTCCATCCTTCCACCCGCGCAAGGAGGGGTTCAGCTAACGGAGAGATCCCGAACGAGTGAGCCAGCGAGGGCAAACCGTGATCGGTCGCCTGCTCATCTTCCGCCGTCGCGTCGGAGTCGGTAGCCGAGGCCGCGTACGGTCTCCAGCGACCGTACGCCGAACGGCCGGTCGATCTTCTCCCTGAGGTAGCGGATGTACACCTCGATCACGTTGGATCGATAGTCGTGCCCGATGTCCCAAGCCGCATCAAGCAGCTGGCCATGACCGAGAACTTGGCCGGGGCTCCGCATGAAGGCCTCGAACAGCGCGAACTCGCGGGTGGATAACCGAATCTCCCGATCACCTCGCCAGACTCGGGCCGCGGCCGGGTCGAGGCGCAACGGACCGACTGCGATGATCATTGGACGTTCGGCCGGGTTGCGACGTGCCAGAGAACGCAGCCGGGCCAGCAACTCGCCGAAGGCGAAAGGCTTGGCGAGGTAGTCGTCGGCGCCCGCATCAAGCCCGCGAATCCGATCATCGACCGCATCACGCGCAGCAACCATGATGATCGGCGTCCACTCACCGGCGCTGCGTAGCTGGCGGCAGGTAGTGAATCCGTCTGTGTCCGGCAGCATGACATCCAACACGATGACGTCGTACGCCGTATCGGCAAGTTTGGCGCAGGCCGCTTTGGACGTGCTCGCCACGTCACCCATCACATTGACCGTGCGCAAAGCACGCCTGATCGCGGCCGCCATCCGTATGTCATCTTCGACGACGAGCACCCGCATGTTGCGAAGCTATTCAGCTACAGATGAGAGCCTTATGAGAGCGCGGACGCTCGCGCTGCGGCTGCAAGCTCTACCAACTCGCTGGCATGGGCTACGGCGGACTCCGTTGTGTCCAGACCTGCCATCATCCGAGCCAGCTCCACCGCCCGGTCCTCGTCAGCCACCGCAACCACTCCGCTGGTGGTGACTTGACCGTCGTCCGCCTTCACCACCACATAGTGCCGATCCGCGAAGGCGGCGACCTGTGCGAGATGGGTGACCACAACGACCTGGGTGTGTTGGGACAGCCGGGCCAGGCGGCGGCCCACCTCGACGGCGACCCTGCCGCCGACACCGGCATCGATCTCGTCGAAGACGAGCGTGACGGCCTCGCGATCGGCCGCAAGCACCACCTCCAAGGCCAGCCGAACCCTCGACAGCTCGCCACCTGATGCAACTTTGCCCAGACTGCGCAACTCGCTGCCCGGATTGGCGGCAAAGACCAGATCCACCCGATCAGCGCCCCACGGGCCGAGGTCAGCGCCGCTTATCTCGAAGCTGAGCTGAGCGTGCGGCATGGCCAGTGCGGCAAGCTCAATGCGCACCAACTCACTGAATCTGGCTGCCGCCTCCCGCCGGGCCGCACCGATCTGAGCCGCCAGTGACATCAGCTCGGTCCTCAGCTGCTCGAGTCGCTCGGTCAAGGTGGCGATCCGCTCATCGCTCTGCCCGAGTTGAGTGAGCCGCACCGCAGAGTCTGCAGCCCACTGCAACACCTCGTCACACGTGCTGCCGTACTTCCGAGTCAGCGTGCCCAGCTGAGCTCGGCGCTCAGCAATCTGTTCCAGCCGCCCGGGTTGGCTGTCCAAGCCGTCCAGATAGCGCACCAAATCCGCTGTCAGATCGGTGAGCTGATAGCTCGCCTCAGCCAGCCGATCACCCAGCTGGGTTGCAGTGGCGTCTCGAGAGACTGCCGACTCAAAGGCTTTGCGCGCCGCGTAGAGCATCGCCAGTGCACCGCCTGCCTCATCCTCGGGGCCAGCGAGAGCGTGGACGGCCGACTGCGCGGACTCCCGCAAGTCATCTGCGGACTGCAGCCGCGCAGTCTCCACCGCCAGCGCGACATCTTCGCCCGGGACGGGTCCGATTCGCTCGATCTCTTCCAGCCCGAAGGTCAACAGATCAATCTCGCGCGCCCGACTTTGGGCCTCGGCACGGAGCTCAGCCAGCTCCGTCTGTGCGGTGCGATCCTCCGCCCACAGGGCGCAGTACCTGGCCAGCGGTTCGAGGACGGCAGTGCCGGCGAAGCGATCCAGGAGCTGCCTTTGTCTGTCGGCCTCGGTGAGTCGTTCCTGCTCCGCCTGCCCATAGATCGTCACGAGCTCCGCGGTCAGCTCAGCGCACGCACTGGCCGGTACCTGGGCACCGCCCAGGTAGGCACGGGAGCGCCCGGCCGCTGTGACGTGGCGTGCCAGGATCAGCTCGTCATCGTCCATCTCGCCGCCGGCCTCGCTCACCCGCTGCAGCAGTTCAGGATTCTCGATCCTGAACCTGCCTTCCACGCGTGCTCGCTCTGTCCCGCGACGAACCGATCGCGGGTCGGCCCGGCCGCCGAGCAGCAGACCGAGCCCGCTGACGATCATCGTCTTGCCCGCACCGGTCTCCCCGGTGACCACGGTCAGGCCTCGATGAAGCCCGATCGTCGCGTCATTGATCACACCTAGGTCGGCGATGCGCAGCTCGGTGATCATGCAGGAGTGTCGATCATGGTGATGGCTGGATCAGCCAACCCTCGCCAGCCCTCTACTCGGAGCCCGAACTTCTGGACCAACCGGTCGGTGAACGGAGCCTGCGACAGCCGCGCCAATCGGAGCCGCTGCTTTCCGCGCGTCACTTCGATCTCCATACCTGCATGCAACTCGACCGAACGGCGCCCGTCACACCAGACCATTCCGTGGGTCGGGGAGACGTCGAGAACCTCTACCACCACGGTCGAGGTAGGACTGAGCACCAGCGGTCGGGCGAAGAGTGCGTGGGCGCTGAGCGGTACCACGAGGAGTGCATCGACGCCCGGCCAGATCACCGGCCCACCGGCCGAGAAGGCGTACGCGGTGGAGCCGGTGGGGGTCGAAACCAGCATCCCATCGCAGGCCCAGCGAGAAAGTGGCCGGCCATCCACTTCCACGAGCACCTCGAGCATCCGCTCCCGTGAAGCTTTCTCGATCGAGACTTCGTTGATCGCGTAGGACGACCACTCCGACTCGAAGGTCTTGGTATCCCGGAGCGTGACATCGATGGTGAAGCGCTCCTCAACGGTGTAGGAGCGCTCAACCACATGCGCGACGATGATGTCGATCTCCGACGACTCGGCCTCGGCTAAAAAGCCGACGTGTCCCAGGTTGACTCCGAGAAGCGGGATCTCGCTCGGCAAGACCCATTCCGCGCCGCGCAGGATCGTGCCATCGCCTCCCAACACCACCATCAGCTCAATGCCGTCCTCAAGCGTCACCGGCTTGTTGAGCGGTGTCATCGCGTGCGCTAGCCGCGGGTCAAGCGCCGCTATGTCATCGGCGGGCAGAGCGGAGACGATGCCTGCCGCATTCAGCCCCTCGACCAGACGCGTTGCCGCGGCGATGGCAGCAGGCCGACCCATGTGGGTCAGCACGGCAACACGACGCGTCGAATCTGGGCTGACGCCGCTTGGCTGGCCACTTCTGCCGGCTGAGGCCTCGGTCACTGCCACAGCATATTCAGGGTTGTTTTGAGCTGCTCGCGCACGCTCGCAGCTGGGCTCGGTTATGCCTGGACTAGTGCGGTCAGGTCCAGGTCCGGCGCAGACTCGGTTCGCCGCAGCAGGACGAAGAACTCACGGTTGCCTGACGCACCCGGCAGCCGGCTAGGGACGGCGCCCACGGCGCGCCAGTCATATTCGACAGCCGTGTTGATCACACCCGAGATTGCCCGGAGTTGGTCCGCCGGGGCGCGGACGACCCCGCCCTTGCCCAACAGCTCCCGCCCCACCTCGAACTGTGGCTTGACCAGGAGCAGCAGCCAGCCGTCATCTTGGGTCACCGAGACCAGTGGGCCAACCAGCAACCTCAGCGAGATGAAAGAGACGTCGGCCACCGCCAGATCGACGGCAACTCCTCCGACATCATCGAGGTGTAGGTCGCGGAGATTGGTTCGTTCATGCAGCCGGACTCTCGGGTCGGCCCGCAGCTCAGGTGCCAGCTGCCCGCTGCCGACGTCCACGGCAATCACCTCGCGGCAGCCTCGGGCCAGCAGGACCTGAGTGAAGCCTCCTGTGGAGGCGCCGGCATCGAGGGCTCGTCCCGCCACTCTGAGCTGGAGGTCATCCAACGCTCCGATCAGCTTGTGGGCACCGCGTGAGACGAAACGATCAACCGGTGCGTGGATGGTGGCAGACGAGACCACTTGTTCACCCGGCCGCTCGACAACCGAGCCGTCGACCCTGACCTGACCGGCGTTGATCATGGCCTGCGCATGGCTACGTGACCGTGCCAGCCCGCGCTTGACCAGCTCGCGATCCAGACGCTCCGTCACCGGTTCAGCAGGACTCCGCATCGTCGGTTTGGTGGTCGGGTCGGTGCAGTGCCTCATCCAACACCTCGTGGGCTTTCGCGAGGCGATCATGATGATCGGCAAGTGGAGCCGAGGCAAGATCAGCAAGCCCGCGCAGCGCGTCGTCGATCGCAGCATGCCCCGTCTGCGACGGGCTGGTCACAGGGTCGGGTTCACGATCGTCGAGCTGCCCATGCTCTCGCTCGGTCATTCCTCGCCTGGCTGCGAGGAGCTCTCCGCGCTCGGCGCCGCCGTATCCGGCGCCTTTCGACCAGGAGCCCTCTTCGTTGCCTTGTTGCTAGGGGTCATTGTCGCGGCCGCTTTCCTCGCGGATGTCTTCTTCGTCGTGGCCTTCGCAGACGCAAATTTCGCCGTACGCGCCGTCGCGTTGAGCTGCGCTCGTAAGCCAGCAACCTCATCCCGAAGTGCCTGGACCTCGTCGGCTCGCGCCAGGCCGAGCCGCGTCGCCACCTTGTCGACCTCTGACATGACGAAGTGTTGCAACAGCTCCCGATTGGTGCGACTCGCATGCATGATCTCTTCGGTGAGCTTCGTGACCCGCTCGTTGGTCTCCGTCGCTACCTCTTCAAGGCCGGCTTGCTTGAGCAGCGCCCGGGCGGTGGCCGCGGCCTTCGCCTGACTGCTCTTGGTCACACCGGTCACCATGTTGATGTAGGCCTGAAATGAATCGGCCACGCTTCACGCCTTTCTGCCGCTCAGGGACGCGCTGACTGCCGACGAGTGGGCACGGGAGCGCCGCAGGGCCACGTTACCGCAGCCGCTCCAGCGCATCACGCCAGTCAAGCCCCAATCCATGATCAACGGCCCACCATGTCGCGTTCGCCGCCGCCCAGACCGCCTCGACGTTGCTCGAGCCATTGATTTGGACCATCAGCCGACCATCCACAGCGGACGCGGCCGCCGGACCGCAGCGGAACTCACCCGCGTGGTTGGTGATGGTCAACCCTGGCCGCAGGAGCGCCCGGAGGTCCTCGCCCAGGAACGTCGGTCGCTCCCCGCGGCGCGGCCGCGAGCAGGTCTTCGGCCCGATGAGATCCGGAGAGCACGAACATGCTGTCCAGACCCGCGTTGACCGCTCCGGCGATGTCGGTGTCGAGCCGATCCCCCACGAACAACGGATGGTGCGCACCGAGCCGGTCAACCGTGTCGTCCAGCAGCGGTCGGTAGGGTTTCCCAGCCACTTCTGGCTCGGCCGGCACAGCCATCTTCACTGCAGCGACCGCCGCGCCGTTGCCTGGCACCAGGCCACGCTCGGTCGGTCGCGTCGGATCGATGTTCGTCGCGACCCAATGGGCACCGCGATGAATGGCGATCGCGGCTTCGTTGAGCTCCTGCCACGCCAGGTTGAAGCCATAGCCTTGCATCACCGCGACTGGATGGTCATCGGCGGAATGCACACCTACCAGGCCTGCTTCGCTCAATGCCGCAATGACTCCGTCGCCCCCGACGGCAAGGATTCTGGCGCCACCACCGAAGCGGTTGACCAGCAGATGCGCCGCGGCCTGTGCCGAGGTGACGATGTCCGCCGCGGTCGCCGAGATACCAAGCTCGACCAGATGATCGGCGACCGAGGCTGGTGGGCGGGCGGCGTTGTTGGTCACGAAACCGATCTTGGTACCACGATCACGGAGCTGCGCGATGCCTTCTGCTGCGCCTGGCACGGCGATCGGGCCGAGATAGATGACGCCATCGAGATCGAACAAAACCGCGTCGTAGGAGTCGATGACTGCTATCGGTGCAGTCATGGGAAGCTGTTCCGCCCCGGCTCCTGCGATGACGGGCTGTCTGGTCCGTCATCCTCGTCGTAGACGATCAAGAAACCATCGAGCTCCTCGATTCGTTGCTCTGCATCGGTCTCCTGATCACGATCAAGCTTCGCCGCGGAGGCAAACCACTGGCGCGCCTCAGACTTCTGGCCAGCCTCGAGGAGCGCATCGGCGTACGCGTAGCGCAGCCTGGCCACGGCTACGTGTGAAATGTCTTCAGGTCGTGCCTGGGCGACCGTCCGTTCCAGAATCCGCCGCGCCTCGTGATCTTGGCCAAGGTCGTGCCGGGCACCGGCCTCAACGATGATCATCTCGATTCGTAGCGCGGGATCCAGCCCGGCCTTGTCGGCCTCCCGTGCCAGCTTGAGTGCATTGTGCGGGCGACCCAGAGCGCGCTCGCAATCAGCCATCACCGGTAGGTAGTCCGGCGATCCGGTCATCCGCCGCAGCGCGCGGAATTCAGTGAGCGCAACGTCGTACAAACCAGCGGCGTAGGCCGTCTCGGCTGCCGCCTCACGGACGATCGGCAGCCGAGCAGCGCGGCGGCGTGCGGCCTCGGCATGGGCGTAGGCCAGGTCTGGGTCATCATCGACAAGTTGGCCCGCGACTACCAGATGCGCTGCGACGATCTCGGCGAGATCCTTGGGTAGGCCGCGTAGCTCAGCCCGGACCGCCGCATGCAGGGAACGTGAGTCGACGCCCTCCGGAATGGGCGGTTCGTTCTTCCGGCGCACCAGACCAGGTCGCGCGCTCTGCTCCGGTCGCCGAGTCCGTTCGGAAACCTCCCGGCGTTGTCGATCACCTCGACGCTGCAGCTTGGGCTCTGGCCGCTCCGAACGGCCCTGACGCTGCCGGTCGTCGCGGCGATCTGGATCCCGGCCGCGCTGATCGGAGCCCTTGACTGGAGGCTGCCGTGCCCCACTGGCCCTTGGCCGTGAGGCACCGGGCCGCCCAGACGCTCCGCGTCGCGAGCGATCCGACCGCCCCTGCTCTGCCACCACCCGCCAATCCTGCCGGGATTCCCAATCCGACGCAAAGCCCAGCCCACAGCCTCTGCTACACCGCGATGACGACCTCAGGACCAGCGGCCGCCAGCTCACTCACCATCTCGGCATTCGCCGCTGCATCAGTGACCACCAGATCCACCTCGTTGACGGCGGCGAACGAGCAAAACGAGTTTCGGCCGATCCTCCCGGAGATCACCGGCACGATCCTCCGTCGGGCGGAGAGCAGCATGGCTCGCTTAGCTGCCGCCTCCTCCGGGTTGGTCGTCGTCAGGCCGTGCGTCGGCGTCATGCCGTTGACGCCGATGATCGCCAGATCAACGGTCAGGGTGCCCAGCCGCCGGGTGGTCCAAGCATCGACCGCAGCCGAGGTCAACCCCCTGATCGTCCCCGGGAGTGTGAAGATGCGTAAGTTGTCATAGTCAGCCAAATACTGAGCCGCTGGCAGGTTGTTGGTCACCACCGCGAGGGCTCGATCCTTCGGCATCGCCTGAGCGCAGAACAAGGTCAGCGAACCGGAATCGAGCACCACGACGCCATCCTGAGGAAGCTCTTCGGCGACCCGGTGTGCGATAACGAGCTTGTCCTCGAACTGCTCCGCATGCCGGGCGGCGAGCGCCTGCTCGAACGGTGTGGAGTCCATCAGTTCCGCACCACCCCGGATCCTGCGTAACACGCCACGCCGCTCCAGGACGTCAAGATCACGGCGCACCGTCTCGGTGGTCACTCTGAGCTGCTCGCTGATCCGTGTCACGCTGGCACGTCGACCATCGTGTTGGATCAATAACTCGGTTATCGCCCGCTGCCGCTCGGGCGGATACATCGTCATGGCTGCCTTTCTGGCACCATCTTCACACGACTGACCGAATGCAGGTCGCGAAGATCGCGACCTGCAGAATCGGTCACACCGATCCAGTTGACGGTTGAACTCGGACACTAGACCCGCCATCCGAGCTGCGCTAGCCTCCGCTAGAGAAGCGATTCAAAGGTCTTTTTGCAGACATTCGGTCAACGCGTACGCGGGTGTCCCTGTGACATCCGCACGCCGCATGATCCGGAGGGCGTACGAGCGAGAGGGCATCATGACCGTCCAGAACGCACAGGTCGCGGCTCGCTTCCAGGCGATCACTGACCTGTTGGCCGCCGAGGGCCGGGTGGACGTTGTCGACATTGCAAACCGACTGGGCGTTGCGCAGGAGACCATCCGGCGCGACCTGCGCGCGATGGAGACCGCCGGCAAGCTGCAACGCGTCCACGGCGGGGCGGTACGCATTGTCACCAATCCACTGGCACTGCGAAACAGCCACCCCCCGACCGCCCTGGATCACCTCGAGCTCGCTGGCCGGGTTTGGGAGGAGCTGCCGCGCCGCGGCACCATTCTGATCGGCACCGGCAACCTGACGCACGCCCTCGCACATATCATCGTCAGTTCCCCACCGGAGGGACGCGGGCTCACGGTCGTGACCAACTCCCTCGACGCCGCTATCGTGCTGTCGCGGGCCAGCTGGCTCGAGGTCTACAACATCGGTGGAACCGTGTCGCCGGTCACTCGCGCTCAAGAGGGCGACTGGGCAGTGCATGAGATGGAGCGGTTGCACGTAGACGTAAGCGTGGTCTGCCC
>CAVRQV010000030.1:0-85850 GCA_963723475.1 uncultured Actinomycetota bacterium | reverse complement strand
GAGCGTACCACACCCGAGTGGCGCCGGTGAGGACGTCCACCTCCGGTTCTCAGCGCGAAAAGAATCGAGTCACGTGCCGCGCCACGCGGCGCAGCGAGCTCCGTTCCCAGCCTACCCGCGCCTTCTCCGCCTGCGACCGGGCGTAGTGGGCCAACACACCTTCGACCGCCTCAGTGAAATAGCGCCGACCGAGTTGCTTCAACCGAGTCACCGCTTCCTCGAAACAGATCACGCGTCCTCGCTCTGCGATCCGTACCGCGCGGACCTCGTCCGCACTGACGTCGGCTCCTGGCGACGCGCCCGCGTCAGCCAGCACTCCGGCAACCAGCAGGTGCACGCGCGTTCGGACACACTTCTCACATTTCCCACAGTTCGCGCCCCCGCTCGTGTTTGATGTGCATACATACATGCGGTCGAGCGCGCCAGACCAATCCCGCAGGGCTTCGACCTTCTGCAGCCGCGACAGCTCTATACCATCATGCGCGATCGAAGCGTGTAGTGCCACCGGCTCAACCACGACGTTGCCGTGCGCCACGCCGCACGCCCGACGCGTGACATCCTTGACGAGCTGCGTACCTATGCGGATTCTCGCCGGTTACCGGTGGTGACGAACTACCGCAACATTCTCTTCGACGTGCTCGTCCACGCTCAGGACATCGCGATCCCGCTGGACCGGGACTATCCGATGCCCCCTGAGCCTGCGCGGGTCGGTGCCCACCGAGTGTGGACCATGGGATGGCCGTTCTGGGCCCGTCGCCGACTGCGCGGCGTGAGGCTGGTCGCCACCGACATTGACTGGTCCGCCGGTGCTGGGGTCGAAGTGCGGGGACCGATCCGGATGCTCTTGCTCCTGTTGACCGGGCGTACCCCGACTGCTGCGCCGCACCTGTCGGGCCCGGGCGTGCACACGATCACCGAGCGACTTGCAGTGCCGGCCGCCGAGGATAACCAAAGCTGATCATGCGGCGTTTCATGAGAATCCCTGAGGGCGGCCGGCCCTCACGACAATGAGGAGGTTTCAGATGTACGGAGTCATCACCACAGTCCCAGCACCCGTCGAGATGTACGACGGGATGCATGCCGAGATGATCAAGCGAGCCGGCACGTCCATCGATGGTTTGCTGGTCCACGTCGGGCGTGCGACCACCGACGGCTTCCAGACGGTTGAGGTCTGGGAGTCCAAGGAGCACTACGACCGCGCCAATACCGACATCGTCTTCCCCCTGATGCGGGAACTGGCCGGCGACCAGCCTCCGCCCTCGATCGGGCAAGCAGCCGAAGTCTTCGATGTCCATGGGCTTGTCATCCCCAGCGGCAACATCCTGATTTAGCTGCACATCCCTCAAAAACAGACGCCAGTTGCCGTTCCGCCCGGCGTGTCGAGCCTTTCTTGAGCATCTGGCGTCACGTTTTGAGGGGCTCAAGGTTGGGAGTCCGAATCCATCCGGTCGCCCGCACTACGCTCCTAACCGTGAGACGAGTCGCGGTCGGGATCGCCGGGCTCATTCTGCTGTGCGGCTGCGCCGCCGACCTCGGGCAGACCAACCTGACCCTGCACCAGCGAGCGGTCTTCCCCGACGGCACCCGTTACGAGCTCGGCGAGTTCGGGTTGTCGGAGGTGGACAACGATCGAGCCAATGGGCCGCCGAAGATCCCCGGCAACGAGGTCACCGTGTCAGTCTTGGTCGAGAACGCAGGCATGGCAATCGGTGCCAGCGACGTCGCAATGAGCCTGGCTTATCGCGGCGACCGGGACGAGGAGTTGGTTCCGCCCTTGGTGGCCAGTCGTGCCACCGTGATCGCCAGCGGGGCGAAGGGCACGATCAGCAAGACGTTCCGAGTCGAGGACCCGACGGAGCTGTTCCAGACTCGCTACCTGCGGGTGCAGGTAGAGCTGCCGGGCTACCCGGCGGTCACGTTTAGCGGATCGAACCCCTGAGAGTTGGTTTCCTGGCGACCGAGGATCGTTAGGGCGAGCCCGTCAGGACACCGCGCCCGCCGGCGCTCTGCAACGCAATCCGACGCTGTGACCCGCGGGGCGTGATCAAGTAGGCCGCCAGATAGAGGCACGCGCAAATGACCAAGAGCCAGCGGTAGCCGATGGCCAGAGCCGCGTACTCCAGGCAACCACCGACCATCGCGCCCAGCAGGTTGGTGCCGAATGCGGTCATCGGATGGGCGCTCGACTCGAAGCGCTTAGCGAAGATGATGTTCGCGGCCATGATCGGCAGGAAGGCCAGCAGGATCGCCACCACCAGCCGCACGGGCAACGGCAGCGAGAGCACCCAGGAGGCCGGCACCAGCCAGGCCAGGGCCAGGCCGCCGAAGAGTACGACGTACATGAGGCGCAACGGCGGCGTACGGAATCGTCGAGTGATCTCGACCGCCGCGAGCACGGCGACCAGCACTCCGGCGAAGACCAGCGCATTGACCAGCCACGTGGTGCCGAAGTAGAGCGCGAACCCCGTGACGTTCTTGGTTTCCAGCAACAGGAAGGCAACTCCCAGCAGGAACAGATCACGGTATTGCCACATAGTTCGGAGCTGGCTCACCCCGCCGGTCAGACCGATGGCCAGCACGCTGAACAACATGATCAAGCCGATCGCGACCAGATAGATCGTCGGGATGCCCAAGAACCCGGTGTCTTCTTGGACGTAGAGGAACGGCCGGTCGTCGGTGGACGGCTGAGGCGGCGTTCCGGTCGGAGCCCAGGTCGTATCGCACCGCTGGTCGGCCGGTGTCGCGCCGACCACGAACACCGCCAGTGAAATCGCCTGCGGGCTGGAGAGCAGGCACGGCGAGTGGCCGAAAGTGGTGGCCAGCGTGTTCCCCAACCGGTCCACCAGCCATTGCTCGCGGTAGTAGTTGTACATCGAGAACGCCCCGCCCGGGGCGAGGTGCTCGCGGGCGGACTGGATCGCCTCCTCGGTGAACAGATAGCTCTCCAGTCGCAGAGCGCTCGCCCCGGACACCAAAGTCAGTGAGTCCGGCAATGCGAACAAGATCAGGTCGTACTTCTTGTCCGTCCGCTCCAGGAACGCGCGGCCGTCGTTGACGTAGGCGGTCACCCGAGGATCGTCGTACGCGCGGTCCGGGTTGTGTTCTCGCCCGAAGCGCAGCAGCCGCGGGTCTATCTCCACTGCGTCGACATGCGCAACCTCGTGGGACAGGGCGATCGACACATCGGTGCCGGTTCCCGCGCCGACGATCAGCACTTGCTCAGGTGGCTTGGTGACCCGCCGATAGGGCTCGTCATAGAACGGTTCCTGCTCTATCCGGGTTGCTGCCGTGGTCAGTCTCTGGTGTGGGATCCCGTTGACGTAGATCTGCCATTCGGTCCCGTTGTTGCCGTCGGACTGGGCGAAGGTGGTCACCCGGTAGTAAGGCGACCAGAAGACTCCGGTCGCATTGACGAGGGGGTAAGCGAACAGCGCCAGCGTGACAGCCAGTGAGGCGATCGTCACGACCCGACCAGCGCCGGCGAGCAGCACCACGAACAGCGCGGCCACCAGCAGGAACCAGACAATGGGCGGGGCACCGGTGAACGCGCAGACCGTGAAGCCGACAATGCCGATCAACGAGCCGATCAGGTCGTAGCGGTAGGCGTCGAGTCGGGGCAGTTGGGAGAAGCAGTCGGCCACCAGCTCGCCTGGGCCAGCCATGATGGCGGCCACCGCGAGGAAGATCACCGGCAGGGTGACCCAGAGCGGTGGTCCGGAGGTGCTCAGGCTGGTGAAGTAGATCACCGACTCCTGGTCGCGATTGACCGCCACCGGGAACGTAGACAGGAAGCCCACGTAGGCCAGCAGTGCCACCAATGAATAGAGCGGCTGCCTACGTTTTGATCGGCTGGCCCGCAGGAAGCCGAGGCCGATGCCCAGGAACGAGCCCAGCAGGATGAAGTTGCTGAAGTAGCTGAGATGAACCACCTGGGCGCCCGACCACCGAATCAGCGACAGCTCCAGGAACAGCATCAGCGTGCTGGCCAGCACGAGCCGGACTGGGATCGACAAGGGCCTCCTGTCGTGCATCAGGCTAAGAGAGTCGGTACTCCAGCCGAACTTAACACCGCCGACGTCAGGCGACTGGGTGGCCACAGGGCGCAGGGTCAGCGGGCGGTGTATCCGCCGTCGACGGGGAGGGCGACGCCGACGATGAGGCTGGCGCCGGGGCTGCAGAGCCATAGCACGGCGGCGGCGATTTCGTCGGCCCGGCCGAGGCGGCCGATCGGCTGGTTGGCCACGGCGTCGGGCACGCTGAGCTCGCCCTTGGCGATCATGTCGGTCACCATCGGCGTTTCGATGGTCCCGGGGCAGACGGCGTTGATACGGATACCGCGTGGCGCGTATTCGAGTGCGGCGCTGCGGGTGAGGCCGATGACTCCGTGCTTTGAGGCGTGGTAGGCGGCGCGGCCGGGCAGTCCGACGAGTCCTCCGAGGGAGGAGCAGTTGACGATGGCGCCGCTGCCTTGGCTGCGCATCTGTCGCAGCTCGTGTTTCATGCAGGCCCATACGCCGCGGAGGTTGATCGCGTTCACCCGGTCGAAGGTTTCGGCAGGTTCCTCGGCGGCGTCGGTGGGTGGGGCTTGGATGCCGGCGTTGTTGAACGCCATGTCCAGCCGCCCGAACGTGGCGACCGCGCGGTCGACCATGGCGGCGACCTGGTCTTCTGAGGAGACGTCGCAGGTGACGCTCAGCGCTTGGTGGCCGGCAGCGGCCAGGTCGTCGGTGGCTTTGCGGAGGGTGTCTTCGTTGACATCGGCCAAGACCACGGCGGCGCCGGCCTCGGCGAAGGCTTGCGCGGTGGCAAGGCCCATTCCGGAGCTGCCGCCGGTGACCAGGGCGACCTGGCCGGTGAAGTCGTAGCGAGGGTTCATGGTGGTCCTTTTCCGTGCTGAGGGGTTGGGTGAAATCCCCGGGTCGCTGCGTTTAGGTCGGCTGGGCTGCGGTGTGAATGTTTTGGGTGGCCGCCCAGGATGCGAGGAGGGCTAGGGCTTGTTCGGTGGGAGAGCCTGGTTCGGCGGCGTAGATCGTCATTGTGTAGTCCGGGTTCGGAAATCATGTCGACGCTCTCGTAAGCCAGCTCTAGATTGCTCACGACCTGGTGGTGGAAGTGTTTGGTGCCCGCGCCGTGGTAGCGGACGTTGTGGGCACTCCAGCGGCGGCGGAATTCCTCGCTGCGTGTGGATAGCTCCCCGACGAGGTCGTGCAGACCCTTGTCATAGGGGTCGCGGCCGGCTTCAGTGCGCAGGATGGCCACGCAGGTGTCGGCGGCGCTGTCCCAGTCGGGGTAGAAGCGGCGTGAGTCGTCGTCAAGGAACGTGTAGCGGGCGAAGTTCGGCGGGCCGCTCGGGTCCCTGTCGTACAGCGAGGAGTGCATGGCTCGGCCGAGGTGGTTGGTCGCGAGTAGGTCCATCCTGCCGTTACGGATGATCGCTGGCGCGGTGATTGTGTCGAGGACCCATTGCAGGCTGGGCCGTGGCGTCCAGCGTTTCGCGGGGCGGCGGCGGGGTCGCATTCCGGCGCTGGTGCCGTCGGCGGCGTGGGCGAGGTGGAACAGGTGGGCCCGTTCGGCGTCGTCGAGTTGCAGAGCGCGGGCGATCGCGTCGAGTACGGAGGCCGAGACTCCGGCGAGGGCGCCGCGCTCCAGTTTGGAGTAGTACTCGACGCTCACCCCGGCGAGTGCGGCGACCTCGCCGCGGCGCAGGCCGGGGACGCGACGGTTGCCGATGTCGGGCAGGCCTGTCTGTTGGGGGGTGAGTTTGGCTCGCCGCGAGACGAGGAATTCGCGGACCTCGGCCCGGTTGTCCATGCAAGAGACCGTACGGCGTAGGCCGGCCTGATGGGATGCCCTATCGGTACACCTTTTAACAGAGACTTCCTCGCGGGGTGTGGAGCTGAAATCGTAGATGCTGTGGCCGCTGGGTCGGTGGCGTTCCGACTGCCGCTGCTTCAACTACATCAAGATCAAGGAGAGCGTTGTGCGTATCGCTGTCATGTACGCCCCCCGGGACGTCGGGGTCGAGGACCGTCCCGATCCGAAGATCCTGGCGCCAACCGATGCGATCCTCCGCCTGTCCGCGACCTGCATTTGTGGATCGGACCTGTGGCCCTACTGGGGCGCCGTGTCGATCGAGCGGCCGCGGCCGATGGGGCATGAGTACGTCGGTGTTGTCGAAGAGGTCGGCAGCGAGGTCAAGACGATCAAGCCGGGACAGTTCGTCGTCGGGTCGTTTTGGGCTTCCGATAACACCTGCCAGATTTGCCAGGCGGGTTATCAGTGCGCTTGCATCCAGCGTGTGGGCATGGGCTCGGCCCAGGCCGAGCTGTTACGGGTTCCTCTCGCGGACGGGACGTTGGTCGCAACCCCGGAGTTGCCTGCGGATGATCTCATTCCGAGCTTTCTGGCAACCTCCGATGTGCTTGGCACTGGCTGGTTCGGCGCCGTTGCGGCGGAGGCCGGCCCGGGCAAGACGGTTGCTGTGGTCGGCGACGGCGCGGTTGGGCTATCGCGGTCAACCTCCGGGGCGTGTTCGTGTGCATGAAGTATGAGATCCCGCTGATGCTCCAGCACGGGGGCGACGCGATCGTGAACACCTCCTCGGGCGCCGGAATCAGGGGCTTCGGAGGCGGAGCCGCGTACACCGCCGCGAAGCACGGCGTGATTGGCCGCACCAAAGACGCCGCGGTCGACCACGCGTCGTCCAACATCCGGGTCAACGCCATCTGCCCAGGAATTATCGACACCGAAATGATGCAGCGGTTCACCGGCGGCACCGTCGAGGGCCGAGACAGGGTGATCGCACAGGAGCCGATCGGGCGGATGGGGACGCCCGAAGAGATCGCCGCATCCGTCCTCTGGCTGTGTTCGGACGCCGCCTCCTTCGTCATCGGACACGCCATGATCGTCGACGGCGGCCAAACGGTGTAACTATCGCTGCACCCACCTCGATGGGCTGACAGCAATCCCTCCGGGTGCGCCAAGACGGCCCGTAGGCTACGCCCGTGGATAGATGGCGACGTCGACTGGCCCTCGTCTTGGGCATCATTTTCATCCTCGACGGGATAGCCGAGACCGTTCGTGCTATCCGCAGCGACGCCGGCGGACTTATCTTCTGGTTCGGATCGCTCTGCGGCGGCGGCGCGCTGATCCTCCTCGGCACGTTTGCGCTGTCACGGAGACTCTGGCTTTCCTTTGCTCTGACCGCTGTCGGTTGCCTCGCCGCAGGCATCGCGACTGCGTGGACGATCATCCTTCCGCTGCTTGCCACGTCTCTCTTGGTGTTGGCACTGCTGCGAGCCTTCAACGGGATGCAACCAGCGACCCCCAGCCCAGCCAGTGGGCCTGACTGACCGCCTTGGTCGCCGATAGCACCGGGCGTGACGCCTGTTGGTCCTGAGTCCACCAGCGGCGTGGTCTCATTGGACAGGATCGGCGCTCGGCTCAAGGATCACCACGGCGGTCTGAGACGAACGGAGCGCCGCGTAGCCATCTAGTTGTGGATCTATGTCACGCCACTTGGCCCACAGCCGGGACCGCTCCGCTCCCGCTGCTGCGCGTGCTTTGACCAGCCGCGGGCCGTCGGCGAGGTCGACTTTCGCGTTTGGATGCGCCAGCAGGTTTAGCCACCAGGCGGGCTCGCCGTCAGCCCAACCGTTCATCGCCATGGTGATGAGGTTCGGGCCATCCTCGAGATAGCCGAGGATGACGCTCCGCTCCTGGTTGGTGCGACGCCCAGTCGTCGTAAGTCGCAGAGTGCCCCAGCGATTGGTCCTCGCCCTCCAGAGTCCGACTCTTCCACCGGTGAGGCGGTACAACGCACGGTGCGCGTACCAGGCGAAGCGGACGAACCAGCGAGGCGGGACCCGCGGCACTCGCTCGCGTGCGTACGACATGGGCACCCCACTGATCCGGCTGTACTGATGCGGCTGGCGCGAGCCTATGTCTCAGCCGTGCGCCCGGTCCACGGCCATCAACGGTCACGCCCATCAAGACAAGCTCTTATCAGCGGGCTGGGGAGCAGCCTCTGCCAGAAGTCCCGATCCGTCGGCGCTCAGCGGAAGACGGACTCCACCGACGCAATGTAGGCGTCGCCGTCGAAGCCGTCGAGGATCGCGGTCTGCACGACATACCCCTGGGCGATGCCGATGCAGATCGCTGACTCCCGGGCCGCGCGATCCTGGGCCTCGGCGGGTGGCATCCCCTCCTGTTCGTGCCACGCGGTGAGGTAGCGAGTAAACATGCCCTGGATCTTCGCGGCGATGCCCGACGCCATGCGACGGAGCTCCGCATCGCGCACAGCCGCCGCCCAGAGCTGCACGAGGATGCTGACATCGCCGATCTCCGATTGGATGCCGCGGAGGAAGAGACCGATGAGTTCCCCCGGTGGGACGAGATGTTCGGCGGACAGGACGCCGCTGAGGTCGTCGAATCGGCGTTCGAGGAGGTCGGCGACCGTCAGCTGGATCAGTTCGTTCTTGCTCTTGTAGTGGCCGTAGATGGCGCCGGCCGACAGGCCGGACTCGGCGATGATGTCGGCCATTGACGTGGCATCGAATCCCTTGCGCGCGAAGCAGCGCAGTGCGGCCCGGGCGATCTCGCTGCGCCGGGCCGTCCGGTACTCCTCCGAAACCTTGGGCACAGGTCCACAATAAAAGAACGTTCGTTCTTGACAAGTTACAAGGCTGAACTCACAATAAAGAATGTTCATTCGTTTTAGCGAGGAGCATTGACATGTCCATTCCACTCTCCACGCCTCCTCACACGCGCTGGGGCCGCGCAATCGGCATCGCCGCCGGCGCGGCACTCCTCGTCGCGGTCGTTGTGCTCGCTTTCATGTGGCCGGCGATCACGTCGACGGTCAAGGACTTCCCGATCGCCGTGGCCGGCCCCGGCGAACAGGTGACCGCGTTCAAGGGCGCCCTCGACCAAAACGCGGCCGGCCGATTCAACGTGACCGAGGCCGCCCATCGGGATGCCGCGGTGCAGAGCATCGAGGAGCGCGAGGTCTACGGAGCCGTCATCCTGGGCCCGGGGCCGGAGGTGCTGATGGCGTCGGCCAACGGTGCCGTCACCAGTCAGCTCATGAGCCAGATCGCCGCCCAGCTCCAGCAACAGGTCAATGCGATCGTCGCCCAACAGACCGTCGCGGCGCAGCAAGCCGGCGCTCCGGCGCCCGATCCGATCGTCGTGACGGTCACCGATGTCGTGCCGCTCGCATCGACGGACGAGCGGGGCATTGGGCTGACCGCGGCCGCCTTCCCGATGGTGCTCGGTGGAATGCTCGGCGGCATCCTCGTGTCGGTGCTCGTCGTCGGGGTCTGGCGCCGCCTCGTCTCCCTCACCGCCTACGCGCTCATCGCGGGCGCTGGGCTCGCCGCCATCATGCAGGCTTGGTTCGGGGTACTGCAAGGGGACTACCTCGCGAACTCCGCCGCGATCGCCCTCTCGCTGTTTGCGACCGGCGCCACCATCGTCGGCCTGACCGCGCTGATCGGTCCTGCCGGCATCGCAGTTGGCGCGATGATCACGCTGCTGATCGGCAATCCCATCTCCGCGGCCGCCCAGCCGCTGGAGTTCCTGCCGGAACCGTGGGGCGCGATCGGTCAGTGGTTCGTGCCCGGCGCATCCATCACACTGTTGCGCGACCTCTCCTACTTCCCCGAGGCGGATGCGACGATGCCGTGGCTCGTGCTCGCGGGGTGGGCACTCGTCGGGGTCGCGCTGATGTTCGCGGGCCGCTACCGCAACGCCGAGGTCGTGCATGAGGAGGCTGCGCTAGAGCCTGAGGGGGCCGGCGTCCCGGAGCTCTCGGGCACGCAGGCGGTCAGGGCTTGATCAGCCCGCTGCAGTAATCCAGCTTTACGCCTCGATACCGGAAACGTTAATCACCTCTGGCGGCGGCTCGAGCCAATGTTTGCTGCCACAAGACGGCAAACGGAGCTCGAATGCACCCGGCAGACCCTCGTTGGCCGTCTCACGATGGGAAACGCAGGTCGGGAGTGAAAGACCGACCGAGCGAACCGGACGACCCTTGCCATGCGAGCTAGGGCACCTTCGCTTGCAGTGAACAGATAAATGCGTCAACGTCGCCAGCAGAGGTGCGGACCGTGGTCACAAGGCGCTGATAGCCAGCTCCTTCGAAGTCGTCGAGGCGCGACCAGTGATCGAGGAGGTCCACCGACTCGAAGACCTGAACCGGTATCTCCGGGCCCGCGGGATCCAGGATCAGCGCCGGATAGCCGAGGCCGGCACCCCAACCGGCAGTGACCAGCCTCCCGCGAACGTGGCCGTCGAGCCAGTGACCGTCGAGACCGTCGAGCTGATGATGGTTCGGGCCACCCGGCGCAAGAGATCCGTACGTCGCCAGCCGGTGTAGGGCGCTGTCCGAGGCTGCCGCGCTACTGCGCCGGCTGTCTGCATCCATCTCATCCCACCCTTCGCCCAGGTCCGTCAGCAAACTACGCCCCCGATGTGTTAGAACATGCCGTTGGCGTTAGCGGACTGGTCGGGAATGATCTGCAGCACGTCCCAGTGCTCGACGACTCTGCCGTCGCTGTCGAGTCGGAAGATGTCGATGCCTGCGTAGTCGTGGTCGCCGGGCCAGGTCTGGTGGCAGTGCAAGACTACGTAGTCACCGTCGGCCAGCGCCCGTTTGAACTCCACACGCTTGCCCGGGTACTCGGCGGCCATGCGCTCGAAGTATTCGATGAAGGCCTGCTTGCCGTCGCCGACGTGCGGATTGTGTTGGATGTAGGCGTCGCCGGCATAGCGGGCGATAGCCTCGGCCGGACGGGCCTCGTTGAACATCAGGTCATAGAAGGCTTGGACGTTTTCCTTGTTGCGCTGCAGCGCGGATGGGTCGGTCATGCCGCTGCAACGTGGGCGAGCGGCGTTCTATGCCGCTAGGGCGCGCTTCAGGCCCCTAAGCCGGCTCGACGACGGTAATCACTACGTTGCCGACCTTTTGGCCGGACTCGACATATCGGTATGCCGCAACGATCTCCTCGAGTGGATACCGTCTGTCAATAACGGGGGTGAACTCACCGTTCTCCATCAATTCCTTGAGGTACGCCACAATCCGCGCGTTCTGTTTGGGGAGCGGAAACACCACTCTTCTGCCTCGCAGCAGTGGGGTGAGGAGCGCCAGGAACAGGTTCTGGGAGTACGGACCGAGTTCGGACGAGAGGTAAATGCCGCGGTCATTGAGAAGATGCTTGCAGCGCCCGAAGGTGCTCTTGCCAACGGTGTCGAGGATCGTGTCGTAGGAATCATGGCTGGCCGTGAAGTCCTCGGTGGCGTAGTCGATGATCCGATCGGCACCCAAGCGTTTCACCAGGGCGACGTTTTCGGTGCGACAGACGGCAGTCACGTCAACTCCTTGGCTTTTCAGGAGTTGGACTGCTGCCGAGCCGATGGCGCCCGTGGCTCCGTTGACGAGCACCTTTTGGCCTGAGCGGATCTTTGCCCTGGTGATGAACGCGAGGGCGTAGTGAGCGCCCTCGGTGCCCGGCGCCGCCTCCTGATACGACAAGTTCGACGGCATGATCGCGACCGGGCTGTCTTGTGGGATCGACAGATACTCAGCGTGCGCGCCGAACTCGCCTTCGCAGTATCCGAATACCCGGTCACCGACTGCGAACGACGTCACGGTCGCCCCGACTGACTCAACCCTGCCGGCAAACTCATTGCCAAGCACCGTCGCCCGTGGCTTCCGGAGCCCACTGAACAGCCTGACGATGACCGGCCTACCTGCCCGGTAGCCGCAGTCGGTACGGTTCACCGTGGTCGCATAGACCCTGACCAGCAGGTCGTTGTCACTCGCTGTCGGCCTCGGGACGTCGGCGATTTGCACTACGTCGGGTGGGCCGTACGTGGTGTGGACGGCTGCCTTCACACCTGGACTGTACCGATAGCGCCGGCCGATCCCATGATGATCAAGGTCGCACAGCGACCGGCGATCATGGGAGTCTGGAGGCGTACTGTAAGTGTCGCTGTGAACTGGCAACCGCTGATCGAGTTTGTCGTCTCGGTGGGATACGGCGTCTTGTCCTCGCTGGTACCGATCTTCAACAGCGAGCTCTACATCGTTGCGTCTCAGGTCGGTGGCTTTACCGCGGAGGTCACAACGGCAGTCGGCTGTGCTATCGGACAGACCATCGGCAAGGTCGGCATTGTCCTCGCCCTGCGTCGGGGCGGCGATTCCCGTCTGGTGCGGCGGCTACGCGAGCGCCCTCGCAAGCCGGCCGGTCGCTTTCGGACCAGGCTGCGAGCCTGGTCGGACCGCATGGTGGGATTCTTGGGGCGCTGGTGGGGAGTGTTGATCGTCTTCCTCTCCGCCTGCGTCTATATTCCGCCGCTGTACGCGGTGACCCTCGCCGTACCGGCGACCCGGATGTCGATCATCGCCTTCGGCGTCGCCGTACTCCTCGGGCGGATGGTGCTGTTTCTGGCCATAGCCTTCGGAGTCTCCGCGTTGTTCCAGTGAGTCCTCTGGGTCGTCCGATCATGTCTTGTTGTCGGCGGTCGCATGCCTGACGGGCTGAGCTATTACGTCGTGCTCGTGGCCTCAGGCCGGTCCAGCACGATGTGCGGCATGTCATCGCCGTGGTCGGCCCACGCGAGCCGTTCCGGGGTTGCTGCGGTTGCCTCGATGGTTGCCGCGTGGTCGCGGTCGAAGTAGTCCCAGGCCCAGGTGAGGAATGCGTCAGTCTTGCTGTGCACGCCGCTGAGCAGCACTGCGTGTACGCCGAGCCAGGCGGCGAACGCAACAGGGCCTTCCACCTGATGGTGATGCTTGCCGACCTCGGCCACCGCTGCGTTACGACCGATCATCGCCATGATGCCTTTGTCTTTGTAGACAAAAGGTTCGGTGGGCTTTCCGCGTAGCTCGCGGAGAATGTTCTGCCCGGCCCACTTGCCCGATTGCTGGGCCACCGAGCCCAGCTGGGGCAGCACTGTCGCGTCGTCACCGGAGGGAATGTTCGCGACATCCCCTATGGCGTAGGTACCTGGGTAGCCGGCCACGGTGAGGTCTGGGCGGACGTCGAGGCGACCACCGCGACCTGGAGAGGGTCCGGCGGCCTGCGCGATCGCTGACCCGGACTCCCCGCCGCCCCAGACCACCGTCCGGGTCGAGATGGCGCTGCCGTCGTTGAACTGGACTCCGTCGGGGTGGACCGCGGTGACGCCGACCCCCAGCCGCACCTCCGCGCCGGCTTCGGTCAGCTTCTCCAGCGCGTACCCGTGGGCTTTCACGGAGAACTGGCCCAGCAGGGCGACCCCGAGGTCAACGAGCGTGATCTGGCCCGGGACCGCCAGCCGCCCGGATTTGTGTAGCGCCAGCATCAGCTCGGCCAACGCTCCGGTGGTCTCGACCCCGGTCGGGCCGCCCCCCACGACAACTACGTCGATGGAACCGGGCTCGCGGGCCGCCGGATCGTCCACCACGGCTTGTAGCAACCCTTGCAGATGCAGTCGCAGCCGTTCGGCGTCGGCCACGGAATACAGCGGAAAGGCGTGCTCTGCGGCACCGGGCACTCCGAAGAAGTTCGGCCGGGCACCTGCGGCCATCACCAGGTGCGACCCCTGCAATGTCCTCCCGTCAGCGAGGGTGAGACGGCGCGCGGACATGTCCGCAGCGGTCACCTGCGCGGTCACCACATCGACCGAGGGGTACTCGGCGAAGATTGTCCGATGGGGCCGCGCGATGTCCTCGGCGGGCAGCTGGGAGCTGGCCACCTGATAGAGCAATGGCTGGAACTGGTGGTAGTCGTTGCGGTCAACGAGCGTCACCTCGAGCCCGTCGTCACCTAGCTGAAGAGCGCAAGCGACGCCCGCGAGCCCGCCGCCCAGAACCAGGACCCGTTCACCCATTGGAAGCGCTCTCCTGGGACCCCTCTATTACTTTCCTCTTCACAATCGACATCACCGAGCCGGCCGGTTAGGAGAACTCGGCTAGCCGCTCGGCGGCGATGATCCGTCCCGCAGCCTCGATCAGCGCAAGGTGAGAGAACGCCTGCGGAAAGTTGCCGAGATGGCGACCAGTGTCGACGTCAAATTCCTCGGCGAAGAGTCCGAGCGGCGAGGCGACCCGCAGCAAGCGCTCCATCAGGTCACGGGCACGCTGCTCCTCACCGATGATCGCCAACGCGGACACGAGCCAGAACGAGCAGATGAGGAAGGTGCCCTCCTTGCCGGACAGGCCGTCATCGGTCTCCTCGGTGCGGTAGCGCAGTACGAAGCCGTGTTCTGTCAGCTCGTCGGCGATGGCGAGCACGCTTGCGCGGAGCCGCTTGTCGTCGTGGGGCAGGAATCCGAAAATGGCTGCCAGCAAAGTGGAGGCATCTAACGCATCCGTGTCGTAGTGCTGACGTAACACGCCCCGGTCATCGACGCCGTGAGCGAGAATGTCCTCCTTGATCTCAACAGCAGTGGCCCGCCAGGCCGCAGCGAGATCGCCGTCACCGCGGATATCGGCCAGTCTGGACGCGCGATCCAGGGCGACCCAGCCCATCAGCTTCGACGACACATAGTGCTGGGGCTTCCCCCGGGCTTCCCAGATCCCTTGGTCCGGTTCGCGCCAGACCGCGGTAGCGCACTGCGCCTGCGACTGGACGATCGGCCATAACCGCCGGGGCAGCCGATCGCTGCGTCGTACGTGCAGCAGGATCGAATCCAGCACAGCGCCAAACACGTCGTTTTGGCGCTGGTCGAACGCTCCGTTGCCCACCCGCACCGGTCGGGCACCCGCGTAGCCGGACAGGTCCTCGCGGGTCGACTCAGTCAGATCGCGCCGTCCGTCGATTCCGTACATGATCTGCAGCGCACCGTCCTGGTTCGGCTCAAGATCGGCGACGAACTGCATGAACTCGTCGGCCTCCCAGTCAAGGTTGAGGAAGTGCAGCGCCTGCAGGGTGAAGGTGGTGTCGCGCATCCACGTATAGCGGTAGTCCCAGTTGCGCTCGCCGCCTGGGGTCTCCGGCAACGACGTGGTAAGTGCAGCGACTGTGGCACCGGTTGGCAGGTAGGTCATGCCTTTGATGGCCAGTGCGGAGCGTTGTAGCGGATCCCGCCAGCGGTGGTCAGGGAGCCGCGCCCGTCCCAGCCAGTCGCGCCAGAACCGCGTGGTTGCCTCGACGCGGCCGCTGGCCTCTGCCACGTCGCCTGGTGCCGACAGGCCTTCGGCCCACGATAAGGCGCAGTAACACTCGTCACCGGCGGAGAGGACATGGCGGGCGCGCGCGCGGTTGCCCTCCACGCCGAGCGCAAGATCGGTCCGTAGCCTGATCGTCTGGCCCGCGCCACTCGCGTCCGCTGCATGCCGGTCGCCGTCAACCAGTGCCCACTCCGCCGGCGACCTGCCGTAGTCGAACACCGGCTCACACACCAGCTCGATCTCGACCGTGCCGTCCAGGCAGCGCACCGTACGCACCAGTAGGTGATCACCATCGTCGTCCGCAGGCGGACGGGTGTGTGGGGTGATCTGGTCCTCGCCTTCCCGCGGACCTATCGTCAGAGCGTCGCGGACCAGCAGCCAGCCCGTCGGCGTCTTCCACGTCGTAGAAAGGACGTTCGTCCCGGGCTCGTACACGCGCGCGGTGGGGTGGTTGATCCCGAACGGCCCTAGCCTGAAGTAGCCGGCCTGACGGTCGAGCAGTGAGCCGAACACACTCGGCGCATCGAAGCGTGGGACGCAGAGCCAATCGACCGCTCCGTCCGGTGCGATCAGGGCACCGGTGTGGCAGTTCGACAGAAACGCGTAGTCCGCGATCGGGGGGAACGGCGAGGGGGCAGCAGCGCTCTGCTCCTTCACCGCTCGCGGTGCCTTGGTGCTCATCGCCCCACCCAGGGGTCGTGCCAACCGCCGCTCTGAGCGGTCAGCTCGTCCGCAGCCGACGGCCCCCACGACCCGGGAGCGTAGCGGTGTACCGCGGGCGGCGCGTCTAGCAGTGGCTGCATGATCCGCCAGGTCTCCTCGACCCCGTCCTGGCGGGTGAACCGCGTATTCTGGCCCACCATCGCAGCGTGGAGCAACACTTCGTACGGGGTTGGCCCTTCGCCGCCCTCCTCCGCGAACTCCATGTCGAGGTGGATGGTCTCGGGGATGCGTGAGCCCGCCCGCCGGGCATTGAACCTGAGTCTGATTCCAGTCGATGGATCGAGTCTGACGATAACGTGGCCGGTCTCCGGTCGTTGATCGGCATGCAAGCCGAAGCCCAGCCGGGGCGGCTGCTTGAAGACCAGCCGGAGCTCCGTCTGGGTGACCGGGAGCCGCTTTCCGGTTCGGATGAAGAACGGCACCCCTGACCAGCGCCAGTTGTCGATGTCGAGTCGCAGCGCCGCGTAAGTCTCTGTGGCCGAGTCGGCGGCAACGCCAGGGATGCCCAAATAGCCGTCGTACTGGCCGCGCACGTAGTTGGCAGGATCGGCCTCGGCGACCGCGCGGAACAGCGCAAGCTGTGCGTCCTTGATCGTCCGCGGGTCACGCCCAGACGGCGGCTCCATGGCTGCGGCCGACACGACCTGCATGAGGTGATTGACCACCACATCGCGGAGCGCACCGACGGGATCGTAGAAGTGCCCCCGGTCTTCGACACCGAAGTTCTCCGCCATGGTGATCTGCACGCATTCGAGGTAGTTGCGGCTCCAAAGCGGCTCGAACATCGTGTTGGCGAACCGTAGGTAGAGGATCTCCTCAAGGCCCATCTTTCCCAGGTAGTGGTCGATCCGGTACAGCTGGGACTCATCGATGTACTGGTGCAGTTCCTCGGCCAGGGCGTGGGCGGAGGTTCGGTCGTTCCCGAACGGCTTCTCCACAACCACTCGTCCCGTCGTTGTTAGGTCAGCCTCGGCTAGGCCCTTGACGACCGTGCTGAACAGGAAGGGTGGAATCTCAAGGTAGAACACCGGACTGTCGGCACCCTTGATCGCGCCGGCGACCCGCTTGTAGGTCGCCGCGTCGCCGAAGTCGCCTTGCACGTAGGACAGCCGTGCCATGAAACGGTCGAAGATGGTGGGATCAATCGTCTCCCCAGTGGCCTCGATCGACTCGCGGGCGCGCTGCACCAACTGATCCACTGTCCAGTCGTTGACCGCAACTCCGACAATCGGGCACTCCAACAGCCCGCGTCGCTCAAGCCGGTACAGCGATCGGAACGTCATCACCTTCGCCAGGTCGCCGGTAATCCCGAAGACCACGAAGACGTCAGCAGGGCGTTGGCCCGTGCTCTCTGGCTGGCCGCGCCCAGGCGTGCTCTGGCTCTCGATCGTCGCGGTCATTGTTATCTCCTTGGCGTGATCGACCCCACGGACGTGGGCCTCGCCGGAGCCCTTCCGCTGGATCCGGCCTAGACCCTGCTCGCAGTCAAGCACCGGCTGATGATCAAGTCGTCACCCCTTGCGGGTGACTCTGCCCGGCTGCGTTGGTGATCACCCAGCGCGGGTGATGACGTCGTCGCCGAGGCAAGACATTCTCGGGTGTCTAGAGACAGCATCGATACATCCGAGAACCCTCCAGGAGGGATCCGGCATGGCAAGCGACCAGCACTACGACGTAGTGATCATCGGGACGGGAGCCGGGGGTGGGACGCTCGGGCACCGGCTCGCCACGAACGGCGCGAAGGTGCTTTGGCTGGAGCGTGGGCCGTTCCTGCCCCGGGAGCGTGACAACTGGCAGACCGAGGCTGTGTTCGTACGCGGGAAGTACCTCGCGCAGGAGCTCTGGTACGACCGGCACGGCAACGAGTTCCAGCCCGAGGTCAACTACTACGTCGGCGGGAACACCAAGTTCTACGGAGCGGCGCTGTTCCGGCTCCGCCCTGAGGACTTCGGTGAGCTTCGCCACCATGGTGGGATCTCGCCTGCCTGGCCGATCTCGTACGACGACCTGGAGCCCTACTACACCCAGGCGGAGCATCTCTACCTGGTGCACGGTAAGCACGGAGAGGACCCGACCGAGGGCCCCGCGAGCGCCGAGTACGCCTACCCGCCGGTGTCGCATGAACCGCGCATCCAGCAATTGAGCGACGACTTGGAGAAGCTCGGGCTGCACCCCTTCCACCTGCCGAGTGGAGTCAACCTCCAGGAGGTGGAGCCGGGCCGGGCAGCACTGACCAGCGTGTGCATCCGCTGTGACCGGGTCGATGGCTTCCCGTGCGTGCTGAACGGCAAGTCGGACGCCCAGGTGATCTGTGTAGACCCGGTGCTGTCAAGAGACAACGTCACGTTGATCACCGGCGCCAATGTGCAGCGCTTGGACACCGACGGTTCCGGGCGCAGCGTCACCGGGGTCGTCACACTGCTTGAAGACGGATCGTTGACCACCTTCACCGGCGACATTGTCGTGGTCGCCTGCGGCGCGGTGAACTCGGCCGCTCTGCTGCTCAAGTCTCGCGGCGACCGTCACCCGGACGGGCTCGCCAACAACTCCGGAGTGGTCGGCCGGCAGTATATGCGGCACAACAACGACGCCCTCATGGCCGTTTCCAGGGAGCCCAATCCCACGCGATTCCAGAAGACGCTGGCGATGAACGACTGGTATCTGGGAGCCGACGACTGGGACTACCCGCTCGGCGGGATCCAGATGCTCGGCAAGTCCGACGACGAGGAGATCCACGCCCAAGCGCCGCGATGGGCCGGCAAGGTCTCTCCGGACCTCCCTTTCGAGGTGCTGGCCCACCACGCCGTCGACATCTGGCTCTGTGGCGAGGACCTGCCGCAGGCCGACAACCGTGTCACGGTCGACGCGGAAGGGGCGATCCACCTCAGCATTGACGAGAAGAACAACGTCGAGGGTGTCAAGCGACTGCGCCACAAACTCGACGGCATGCTCAGCGAGCTGGGAATGCACGAGCACCATCTGCTGGATCGGAGTCTGTACCTGCACAAGAGCATGCCGATCGGTGCGACAGCACATCAGGCAGGCCCGGTCCGCTTCGGCACCGACCCGGCCGCGAGCGCACTCGATGTGAACTGCAAAGCGCACGATGTGGACAACCTCTACGTCGTGGACACCAGCTTCTTCCCGAGCATCGGGGCGGTAAATCCGTCCTTGACCGCTATCGCGAACGCGCTGCGGGTCGGCGATCACATCACAGAGCGCTTCGGCTGAGACCTAAGGCCGCTATGGACCACAACATCCCGTGCCGCCTCGCCAGCGTCGAAAGTGGTGCGCCGTGACCCCTACTTTCGCGGAGCTGGTCGGACCCGTGTTGCTGCAAGTGAACCCGGTTCCGTGGGCACGGGCGCAGATGGCGTTCACCCTGATGTTTCACATCATCCTGGTGCCGCTCGGGGTGTCGTGGTCGGCGATGGCGCTGATTGCCAACTTCCGGGCGATCAGGCGCGGCGACGGTGATGCCCTGCGTTTGGCGCAGCGCTGGTCCAAATACATGGCGGTGACGTTCGCGGTAGGAGCCGTGACGGGGACGGTTCTCTCCTTCGAGTTCGGCCTGCTCTGGCCTCAATTCATGGGGAAGTGGGGAGAGGCGTTCGGGGTCCCCTTCGCGTTCGAGGGTCTGTTCTTCTTCACCGAAGCCATCTTCATCTCGATCTATATCTACGGCTGGCGTCGGCTCAAGCCATGGGCGCATTTCTGGACCGGCGTCCCGATCCCTATCGCTGGTGTTTTCGGCAGCGCCTCAGTGATAGCGGCAAACGCGTGGATGAACTCTCCTCAGGGCGTGACTCTCGATTCGGCCGGCAACGTCGTCGAGGTCGACCCGGTCGGGGTGATCTTCAACGATGCGATGCCGCTGATGGCGGCGCACATGATCGTGGCGGCATACCTGGTCGGCGGCTTCTTGGTCGCGTCGGTGTACGCAGCCGGCATGTTGCGCGGGCGACGGGACCGCTACCACAGGCTCGGCTTCATCATTCCGTTCACGGTCGCAGCCATCGCGACACCCGTCCAGATCGGGGTCGGCGACCTCCTCGCTCGATGGGTCTATGAGAACCAGCCGGTCAAGTTCGCCGCGCTCGAGATGGTGCCGCAGACCAGCAGTGATGTGCCAGAGACGCTGTTGGGCCATCTCAACTCGGCCGGAGAAGTGGAGGGAGGCATTGCGATCCCCGGCTTGGCGTCCTGGCTGTCGGATCCGAGCACCGGCAGGGCGACCGTCGTTCAAGGCCTCGACAGCGTTCCTGCTGATCAACGACCGACGATCCGGGAAGTCAATATCGTCCATCTCTGCTGGGACATCATGGTTGGCCTGGGCACGTTGCTGTTCTTGTTCACGCTGTGGTACTGGGCGTCGTGGATCTTCCGACGAGACATGCCACGCAGTCGATGGTTCCTCCGCATCGCTGCTGTCACCGGCGTCCTGGCCGTGGTGACCATGGAAGCCGGCTGGATCGTGAGCGAGGTCGGACGCCAGCCCTGGATTGTCTACAACAAGATGAGGGTCGCGGATGCCGCCACCACCAATGAAGGTGTCTGGATTACGTTCATCGCGGTTGCGCTCCTTTACGCGGGATTGGGCACCACTCTGATCCTGGTGTTGCGCGGGATGAGCCGCCGCGCTCGAGCCCAGCCGGCGCTCGAGGAGGCGTCAGTCCCTTACGGGCCGCGCGAAACAGCCGATCGACGCTAGGAGGGCTGGATGAGCACCGCCGCTGCGATCATCCTGTTCGCCGCCGTCACGATGTACGCCATCTTCGGCGGAGCAGATTTCGGTGCGGGCTTCTGGGACCTGACGGCGGGGGGCGCGAAGCGTGGCAAGCGGCCGCGCGAAGTCATCGACCACTCGATCGGCCCGGTCTGGGAAGCGAACCATGTGTGGTTGATCTTTGTCTTCGTTGTCTTGTGGACATGCTTCCCTGAGGCGTACGCGTCGATCACCTTGACAATGTTTGTGCCCCTGACGCTCGCGGCGTTTGGCATTGTGCTGCGTGGTGCCAGCTTTGCTTTTCGCAAAGCAGTGTTTCGAACCCGTCTTAAGCGGCACTTCGGAGCCATCTTTGCCGTCTCTTCGGTCCTGGTGCCGTACTGTTTCGGCGCTATTGCGGGAGGGATCGCCTCCGGGCGGGTGCCGGCTGGCGGTCAGGCCGGCGATCCGGTGAACAGCTGGATCAACCCAACGTCGATTTTTGCTGGCTTGCTGGCCGTCTCTGTGACGGCGTACGTCGCCGGGGTCCTTCTCACCTGGGACGCCGGGCGGCTCACCGACGACACGATGGTCGCGTACTTCCGCATCCGCGCCGTCGCAGCAGGCGTTGTGGCCGGAGTCGTCGCCTTGGTCGGCCTTTTTGTCGTGCGGAGCGATGCCACGTATCTCTTCGACGGACTCATGTCGCGTGCCCTGCCTCTCGTCGTGATTTCGGTGCTAGCTGGGCTTGGCGCGCTTGTGTTGCTCCGGGGCCGGCCGCATCGAGGGGGCCGGGTCGCAGCCGTAGTCGCTGCGGGCGCGCTCGTTGTCGGGTGGGGAGTTGCCCAGTGGGACTACATCCTTCCCGAGTCGCTCACGGTGTCGCAGGCGGCAGCGCCGGCCGGCACGATTACGGCAGTCCTTTTCGCCGCCGCGCTTGCCGCGCTCTTGATCGTGCCGGCCTTCGTTTTGTTGTACGTGCTCGACCAAAAGAGCCTGCTTCCGGAAGAAGGTGTGGAGGAAGGGCCCGAGCATGCGACGGGGGTCGGGCCCGCCTGACGGCGTTGTCGACAGAGTCCAGGTGTTGTGAAGGCGCTTAGGTCTGCGTTTCCAGTCTGGAGACGTTCAACGGGCGTCTGATCGGAGCATTCCACCCCCGTTTCCCGTCTTGCGAGAGCAAACGTGCATGGGGGTCTGCAACAGGCCTGAGCTGGGAGGATCGCCGATCTGCCGCTGGCCGACGGCGGCGCGGCCCGCAAAGGCGGCCATGACCCGAGGCCAGCCGTTCGCCCATTGCGCTGCGATGGCTGTTCCCTCGGGGCCGAGCCGTTCCCATCCCCGGTGTTCGAGCAACACGCTGGTGCCCGCACCGTCGGGCACGAAGCGGACGTCGACCTCGGTGTGGCCCTGCCACTCCGGGCTCCGCCAGGTGAACACGATCCCATCGGGAGGCGAGCACGAAACAACCGTGCCGACCTGCATCTCGTCACCGTCTACGAAGCGTTCGAAGAAGCGGCCACCGACGACTGGCTCCAGGATGATGCTGTGCGCACGGTCGCCTCCGTACGAGTAGCCTTCCGCGAGCGGCCACCACTCGCCGATTCCGTCGGTGAACAGGCGGAACGCTTCGCTCGTTGGCAGCTCGACGTGGACCGACTGGCGCACGGCATGCGCATCGCTGGCGTCCCTCGGGGTTGTCCGGCGTTGTCATCGCGTGCTCTCGCTCACGTTGTCGACGGCTGCGCGTTGGGCCGCACGCTGGTAGCGAGCAAGGGCTGTGGACCAAAACGATCGCACGTAAGCCTCGAGCCCGGCGAGCCCTTCTGGATTGATCTGGTACACGCGCCGCGTGCCGGCCGCGTGGTCGGTCACCAGGCCGGCGGCCTTCAGCACCTTGAGGTGCTGCGACACGGCAGGCCGTCCGACCGGGAGCTCGCGGGCGATCTCGACGACCGGCCGCGGTCCGGAACGTAACTGTTCGAGGATGGCGCGGCGGGTCCGGTCGCCGAGCGCATCCAGCAAAGTCTCGTGATCCACCATTGGTGCGTCTTGACTAACCGTGCGTAGAGAATTACCGTTAGTTGGAACTGACCATAGCACAACACCCGAGGGTCACTGGCAACGGGAGGTGGCAGATGACGATCCTGATGATCGAGTACCGCGTCGAGGACTTCAATCGCTGGAAGGCCGTGTTCGACTCCGACCCGATGGACCGCACGTCGCACGGGGTCGTCAAGCACAGGATCGACCGCGACCCCGACGATCCCAACCATCACATGCTCAGGATGGAGTTCGCCGGTGCCGAGCAGGCCAAGTCATTTCGTCAGGCGCTGGCGCCGATGTGGGAGGTCTCCGGCGCTGGGCAGGCGTGGGTCCTCGAGCAAGTCGAGGAGGCCGAGACACCGAGCCCGAATGGGAGTGTCGGCGCGACGCCGACCAACTACTTCGTTTACAAGCTGATTCCGCCGCGGCCGACTTTTCCGGTCGACATTACCGACGCTGAGGCTGCGATCATGCAGCAGCATTTCGCGTATTGGAGTCCCTTCGAGCAACGCGGAACCGTAGTCGTGTTCGGACCCGTGCTCGACCCGTCTGGCACGTGGGGGCTCGCGGTCGTTGCTGGCGACGACCTTAACGAGGTCAGTGCGCTTACCGCCGAGGATCCGGCCGTCAAGTCGGGAATGTCGACGTTCGAGCTGTACCCCATGGCTGACCCGTTCGTCCGCTCATAGCGCCCACACCTGCGTTTCCCGCCTCGAGACGGCTGGCGGGGGTCTGATCGGGGCATTCGACACGTGTTTGCCGTCCCAGGACAGCAAACGTGGCCTGAGGGCTGCAAGATGTTACGCGGTACCCTCGAGCGGTCCGCTCCCGCGAGAGAGGGAGGCCGCATGAACCCAAACTCCACGACGCAAGTGGTGGTCTGTTCCAACTGCCAGACGAAGAACCGCGTGCCGTCCGTCGCCAAGGGTGTGCCGCGCTGCGGAAAGTGCCATGCCCCGCTGCGCTGGGTGGTGAACGCGACCGACACGGACTTCGCCGCTGTTGCCGAGGCCGCGACGATCCCAGTGCTCGTTGACGTGTGGGCGCCCTGGTGCGGTCCCTGCCGGAAGGTAAGCCCGGCCCTCGAGCAGCTCGCGGGCGAGTTGGCGGGGCGGCTGAAACTGGTCAAGGTGAATGCCGACGATTCTCCGAGCGTGAGCAGCCAGTTCGATGTGCAGGCGATCCCCACTCTGATCCTCCTGAACCGTGGCGAGGTCATCGATAAGCAGGTGGGCGCCGCCCCGGCCGCCTTTCTCCGGTCGTGGTTGACGGAGAAGCTCCCATCGAAGACGTGACCACGTCGTCTGAGACCGCCGCCCCTGAAAACCTCACTCCAGCCGGAGCCCATTCGCGTGATTTACGCCTTGGATTCAGGTTGTCGATGCAACGGATTCGGTTGGCTCGGAGGGTAGTCGTTGGGTATCGGCGGTTCGTAGCCGGGTTCGGGGCGGGGTTCCTCCGGGTCTGATGGTGTGCCGGTGCTCGCCGTGGTCAAGCCATGGGCGTCCGGGTGCGGTCGGTGGGGCGGGTTGACCGCGGCTGCGCGCCGGCGGATTTGGGCTGGTCATGGAGGAACCCCGCGGTGGGAGGCCGCCGGCCGGTCATAGGGCCCGGTTCCAACGGTCGGGAAGCTGCGCCGTAGGCGGCGTTCCAGCGCCTCGACCAGTTTCGGCGGCGTCTTAGCGTTCAGGCTGTCGATGCGACAGGTTCGGTTGGTTCGGACAGTAGCCGTTGGAGGGCTTCGGCTGGGGTTTCGAAGCCGAGTCGTTTGCGGGGTCGTGCGTTGAGCTCGGCGGCGACCTGGTCGAGCATGCCGGGCCCGTAGAACGACAGGTCGGTGCCTTTGGGGAAGTACTGCCGCAGCAGCCCGTTGGTGTTCTCGTTGCTGCCGCGCTGCCAGGGGCTATGGGGATCGCAGAAGTAGATCGGCAGCCCAGTCTTTTCGGTGATCTTGGTGTGCAGGGCCATCTCGCTGCCCTGGTCCCAGGCCAATGACCGCCACAGCTGCTCGGGGAGCCGGCCGATCGCGGCGCTCATCGCGTCGGCGACGGTGGCGGCGGTGTGGTCGTCGGGCAGATGAAGCAGCAGCAAGAACCCGGTGGTGCGCTCGACCAGGGTCCCGATCGCCGACCGGCAGCCCGCGCCGAGGATCAGGTCACCCTCCCAGTGACCGGGCACCGCCCGATCCTCGGCCTCGGCGGGCCGGTCGGCGATGCCGATCATGCCCTTCAGCTTCGGCTGGGGTTGCCGTCCTTGGGGCTTGCGGCGGGCCCGGCCGGTACGGAGCGCGTCTTTGACCTGCTTGGCCAGCTCGCTCCTGGGCCGGACGTAGAGAGCCTGGTAGATCGTCTCGTGCGACACCCACATCTCCGGATCGTCAGGGAAATCCCGTCTCAGCCGTCCCGCGATCTGCTCAGGACTATGCCGCTTCCCCAAGCGTTCCACGACCTCCTCGAACAAGCGACTGCCGACCACCAGCTTGGCCGGCCGGCCGGCCCGGCGTCGGTTCTGATCAACTCGATCCTGGGCGATCACCGCCCGATACCGGCGGTCGTCGCGACGGCCGCGGTTGAGCTCGCGGGTGATCGTGGACCGAGCCCGGTCCAGCAGATCCGCGATCTTGGCTGGCTTGTAGCCGATCTTGACCAGGTCCTCGATCCGGCATCGGTCGGTGAACGACAACTGGCCGCTGCCCGCGGTGATGGTGGCTTCCAGCTCGGGGTTGGTCACACAGGGTCGCACCCCACCAGCCTCTTTCAGCCATGCCGATCCGGTGCCTCGCGCCACGCCGACCACCTCAGACGCCGCGCTGATCGTGGCGCCGTGAAGCGCCCCAGGTTTTGTGCCGCTCTCATATGGGCTGCATCTCGGGTGTGAGGGCAGCGTAGTGGGCTTGCTCGCATTCCACGGGCGGGACCATCCCGAGTGATCCGTGGAGCCTGCGGTTGTTGTACCAGTCGACCCAGCCGGCGGTGGCGTATTCGACGTCGGCGAGGCTCTTGTAGGGCCCGTCGTGGAAGACGGTGGTGCGGATGCATTCGGTCTTGTACAAGCCGTTGATCGTTTCCATCAAGGCGTTGTCGAATGCGTCGCCGACGCTGCCGATGGAGGGCCGGATGCCTTCCAGCGTCAGATGCTCGGTGAATCGGATCGAGGTGTATTGGCTCAGGCGTCGGAGTGATGGATCAGCTTCCCGGGCTGGGCAGGGCGGCCTTCGCGGCCGCGCTGCCACAACGCCATCCGCAACGGTGTCATCACCAGCTCGGTGGTCTTCGATGTCGAAGCGTGCCAGGCCACGATGAGTTGGGCGAACACATCAACGATGAAGGCGACATAGCAGAACCCGGCCCAGCTGCGCACGTAGGTGAAATCGGTCACCCACACCCGGTTCGGGGCTGCAGCGGTGAAGTCACGGTCCAACAGATCTGGAGCTCGTGTGCCGTCCTTGGCCGGGGTCGTGGTCCGTACCCCCTTACCACGGCGCACACCGACCAACGCGAGAAGCCTCATGGCCCGGTCCACCGCACCGAAGCTGACCGTGGGCATGGTGGTGCGGCGCAGCTGCGCGGTCATCTTGCGTCGCCCGTACAGACCTTCTGGGGTCAGCTTCTGTTGACCATCGGGTTTGATCATCCAGGCGATCCCACGGATCGCGTTGACCGTCTGGGCGTCGCTGATCGTTCTGGCCGCCGGCCGGCGGGACCGCCAGGCCCGGTAGGTGCGCGCAGCGACCTGGCAGCCCTGCTCACGCAGCACCCGGCAGGTCGACTCGACTGCGTGACCCTCGTCTCTCATCGTGTCAATGAAACCCATGATCAGCGGTTGCGGGGGTCGAGTTCCCCCACGAAGAAAACCGTCGCCGCCTTCAAAATCGCATTGTCTTCTTCCAGTCGGCGGACCTGGGCCTTCAACGCTTTGATCTCGGCATGGTCGCTGCTGCTGACACCCGGACGGATCCCACCATCCACCTCGGCCTGCACAATCCAACGGCGCACCGTCTCCACACCCAGCCGCTCCCGAGCCGCGAGAACCCTCGCCAGCTCGGTCGGCGTCGCGTACTCCGAGCGATGCTCGGCAATCATCCGCATCACCCGCTCACGCACCGCGGGCTCAATCTTCTTAGGCATCTACACATCCTCCTGAACTCAGAACGATGCGGCATGAAACCTAGGGCGATTCACCGCGCCGTAGCTCAGCCCAGAACACATCACGGACCTCCTCGCTCATGCGGCCGCCCCAGGGACGGCCACCACCCTTGCGTTCCAACCCGAGCCGCCGGGCCGCCGACCTCAGCCAACCAGCAATAACCTGTCCAACACGACACCCCGACCGCTCGCGAGGCATCCGCCACGTTGACGCCGGCCCGCAACTGAACCCAGAACTCCCCCGGAGCAACCAACCGCCCCACGACCAACACCCCCACTCAGGTGTTGCATCGATTTCTTGAGCCTGAGCGCGTCACTCGAGGGTCGTATGCTCGGCTGGAGTGAGGTTTTCAGGGAATTTCAAGTGCGTGCGGCAGCATTGGCAACAGATTTCCCAGACTCCAGGAGGAGCGACACATGGGTTACCCGAGCGAGGCTGTCCGGACCTATCTCGACGGTGTGACCTCAGAGAAGCGGCGACGTGACGCAGAGAAGTTGCTGGAACTCATGGCCCGCGTGACCGAAGAGCCGCCGCAATTATGGGGAAGCATCATCGGCTTCGGCCAGTACCACTACAAGTACCAGAGCGGTCGCGAAGGGGATGTCGCGGCAGCCGGGTTTGCCCCGCGCAAGGCGGCGACGACGGTTTATCTGGTCGATGGCGTTGGACGCTACGAGCAGCAGCTCGAGCGTCTCGGGCCGCATACCACCGGAGTTGGATGTCTGTACATCAAGGATCTCGACAAGATCGATCTTTCGGTGCTGGAAGCCATCGTCGCCGAGTCATATCGCACCGTCACCAGCGACACCTACATGCTCCGAGCGCGAGAAGGAACCCCGGCGCCGCCAGCCGACTGAGCCCGACCGACCTTAGCTGCAGGGTGCGGAGTTGACCGTACGCACCTTCGTTCCGTCAACGCGGATGGCGATCGAGGTCGCATTGTCCAACTCGTTGGTCTCGGTCAGCTGCCCGCGCGGGTCGGCCTCCAGATCCAGACAGAGCACCTCGCGGTCGACACCGCTGGGGAGCCGAAGCCACTGCCCGTTGAGGTCCGCCTTGTACAGGTCGGTCCAACCGGGTGAGACTCCTTGCCCCTGGCTGCTGCGCGTGCACCGGCGGAATTGCCGGGCGACTTGCGCCTGGCCGGGCACGCTGACCCGACGGTTGTCCCGGAGGCAGAAGCTGACCTTGTCACGTGCCACTAGGGCTTTGTCGGTGCCAGGCAGGCGTAGTGAGTAGCGGGCCATTGCGTCGTAGTGCCAGTGCTTGTGGCCGGGGTGGTGGAGCATGCACCCGACGTCGCGGCGGAGGTCAGCCTTGTCACCTTTCAGCTGGAAAGCGCGGTCGTTGTTCGCGTCCCGATGCAGCACCTGCACGGCTGGGTGCTGTCCGCGCGGACATTTCGAGCGACCCTGCGGCAGTACCAGCAACGGTCCCGGTCCGAAATTGGCTAGGGATGCAGCGAACCGTAGCCGGCGCTGGTTGCCGACGACCTCAATTTGGAGATCAGTGGGCTTCAAGCTCCGCATATTGGGCAGCAGCAGCGCGGGGCCTGGGGGGCTTGGGCTTGCGGACGGGCTGAGGGGCGGCGGCGGGTTGCTCGGGGGGCGTGCAGCGGATGCGTTCGGGTCTTCAGCCCGCGCGGCCGGGTCACGACCATCGAGTGCGACCACCGCTCCGGTCCCCAGCGCGGCCGCGACGACCGCGCCGGCGATCACGGCTCGCGCGGCGGCGCTCACCTTTTTCACGGTACCGACAGAGCCGCCGAAGCAGTAGCGCTGGAACTACCGCTCAGATAACGATGAGGTCAAGCCCGGTCCAGGCTTCTCAGACGGTGACGGCGATCTTTCCTCGTGCCTTGCCGGCTTCGAGGTGGCGCATGGCTTCCGGCACCTGGTCCAGCGAGAAGATCTGATCGATACTCGGCGCCAGTCTGCCGGCTTCGATGAATTCAGTGAGCCGTTCCAGGTCGCTGGCACTTTCCTTGGAGAGGAAGAACGTCAGCCGCTGATGGATGAACAGCGACAGGGCGACGGCTCGGAACTGTCGGTCGAGCCCCCCGGTCAAGCGGCCACCTTGCTCGCCGCCGACGATGACGGCCGTTCCTGTGGGTGTGAGGGCGCGACGGAGCCGGGAGAGTGCGGGGTTTCCCGCGATATCGAGGATCAGGTCGTAGCGGTGCGCACCGTCGGCGAAGTCCTCGTGCGTGTAGTCGATGACATGATCGGCGCCGAGGGATCGCACCAGATCGAGTTTCGTCGTGCTACTCACGCCAGTGACCTCGGCCCCGAGAGCTTTGGCCAGCTGTACGGCGTAACTGCCGACGCCGCCGGAGGCGCCGATGATCAAGACCTGCTGCCCTGTCTCGACGCGCCCGACATCGGTCAGCGCATGCAAGGCGGTCAGCCCAGACACCGGAACGACTGCGGCCTGCTCAAAGGAAAGGTTGCCGGGCTTGCGGGCGAGTTGATCTTCTGGTGCCACGGCGTACTCGGCGTACGAGCCGTGGCCGGTTCCGAAGACCTCCTCACCAGGGGAGAATCTGGTCACGGCCGAACCGACTGCGGCGACCGTGCCGGCAAGATCGAGCCCTGGTACTGGGTTCTTCGGTTTACGGAATCCCAAGGCGAGGCGGAGCAGGTACGGCTCGCCCGCCATCAGGTGCCACGTGCCCCGGTCCAGACCAGCTGCATGCACGCGTACCAGCACCTGGTCATCGGCGACCTCGGGGATCTTGATTTGCGCCAGACGAAAGACCTCCAGAGAGCCGTACGCGTCTTGCACGATGGCCCGCATGGTGCCTTCCGCTGGCGGACTGGTGTTGTCGCTGGTGAGCGGGGCTTCCTCGTGTTCCAATCCCATTGGCGACTTCCTTTCGAACGGGCACTGCGTAACTGCTCGCCGTACTTAGTACAGCACTGTATCGTACAAAGTACAAATCGTGCTAGCTTCCGGAGGGACATGCCAGGTACAGCCAGCGAAACTCCGGAGAAGCGCGTCCCGCTCAGTCGGGACCGTGTGGTGCGGGCCGCCGTCGCGATCGCAGACGCCACGGGAATCGGATCCCTGACGATGCGATCACTTGCCCACGAACTCGGCGTCAAGCCAATGGCGCTCTACTACCACGTCGCCAACAAGGAGGAGATTCTCGACGGCATCGTGGATCTTGTCTTCAGCGAAATAGAGATGCCGTCGACCGAAGGTGACTGGCGGTCGGAGATCGTTCGGCGAGCGAACTCGGCTCGGCGGGTGCTGAGACGCCACCCCTGGGCCATCGGGCTCATGGAATCTCGGAAGACGCCGGGTCCGGCAACGCTGCGACACCACGACGCGACCATCGGCACTCTGCGGGCGGGCGGCTTCTCGGTGGAGATGACTGCCCACGCGTACGCCCTGCTCGACAGCTACATCTACGGATTCGCGCTACAGGAGGTCTCCCTGCCCTTCGAGGGCCCCGATGCCGTGGTCGACGTTGCCGAGCCGATACTGCAGCAGTTCCCAGCTGAGGCGTACCCGCACTTCGTCGAGATGGCGACCGAATACATCCTGAAACCCGGCTACGACTTCGCGAACGAGTTCGACTTCGGGCTCGACGTGATCTTGGATGCCCTCACCAGGTCCCTTCGGGACGTTTAGGCTCGCGGGCATGAGTGTCAGCGACCTGCCGCGCAGCTCACCGGAGTCCCAGGGCGTCGATCCGGCGGGAATTTTGGCCTTTCTCGACACCTTGGAGTCTGCGCGGGACATCGCGATGCACAGCTTGATGATCATCCGGCACGGTCAGGTGGTGGCCGATGGCTGGTGGTCGCCGTATCTGGCAGAGCAGGCGCATCTGCTCTACTCGCTCAGCAAGAGCTTCACCTCGACAGCCGCGGCGTTCGCTGTCGCCGAAGGGGTGCTGGACCTCGACGCGACCGTGCTCTCCTACTTTCCTGAGCTCGACAGCGAGATCATCGATCGGCGCAGCCGGTCGATCTTGGTCCGCCACGTTGCCGCCATGGCCAGTGGGCATCTCGAGGAGACCATCGAGCAGGCAAAGGCCCTCGATCGAGTCGAACCCGTACGCGGCTTCCTGCTCATCCCGCCCGATCAGGAGCCCGGCAGCGTATTCGCCTATAACCAGCCGTGTACCTACACGCTCGCCGCGATCGTGCAGCGCCAGACCGGCCAGACCTTGACTGAGTACCTGCGTCCTCGATTGTTCGACCCGCTGGGCATAGGTGAAGTCGGCTGGCAGCAGCACCCCGACGGGCGCGACATCGGGTACACCGGACTCCACGCGACCACCGACGCGATCGCTCGGCTCGGGTTGCTGTACCTGCAGGGTGGGGTTTGGAACGGTCAGCGGTTGGTGTCACAGGAGTGGGTCGCCGAGGCCACCCGGGTGCAGGTGACGACCCCGAACCAGCCGAATCCCGACTGGCGGCGGGGTTATGGGTTCCAGTTCTGGATGTCCAGGTATGGGTACCGCGGTGACGGCGCGTACGGGCAATTCTGCGTAGTGCTTCCCGAACTGGACGCGATCATTGCCACCACCGCCGAGACCGAGAACATGCAGGGGATCTTGGATGCGGTTTGGACACATCTGGTGCCTTCCATGACGGCTGGGACGGTGGGCCCGTCACCGGTCGCCGAGCAGCTGGCTGCCCGACTTGACCAGCTGCAGCTGGCGGCCTTCCAGGCCAAGCCCGCCCCCGACTCGTCGGCAGCAGCCTGGGCCGAGGCGTCCTTCCTGCCTGCGGGCGGAGTGTGTCAAGCTCAACCGACCCTCGCGGCCGTGCAGCTCCAGCGACGCGATGAGTTGTGGCAGCTGACCCTCGTGGAGAGTGATGGCGTGGTCGGCGCTCCGGTTGGCACTGGAGGTTGGCGTACCAACCTGACCGAGACGGACCACGGCAGGACCGGGGTACCGCTGGCCGTCAGCGGCGGCTGGACTGACGAGGACACATTCGGAGCCGAAGTCATCTTTCTCGAGACGCCGCATCGGCTCGGGCTCACCTGCTCGCTACACAACGGAACGTTCCACGCCAGCTGGCGAACCGTCCCATTGCTGCCGGGTCCACTGTCTGCGCTCCGGATGCCCCGCTGACCTCCGGGTCCCGCTCATTGCTGCGTCGGCTTAGGTCGCGTCCAAGGCCAGGTGATCAACGCCCAGACAGCCGCTGCTACTGCTAATACCACCAGCAGGTACCAAGGCCACTCACCCAGCACATCCAGTAGTGACGCCCCTCCCGGCTTGCCGTTCAGGTAGCCGTAGTTGGTCCCGAGTAAGCGGTTGATCGTGAAGACCATTGCCGCCCACCCCGCGGTAACCACGAGTGTGAGCCGGTAGCTGCGCCAGTTCGGACGCAATCCCAGACCCCAGGTCAGGTAGATCACCGCCCACATCACCAATACGTGCTGGAGCCAGTAGGAGGCGATCTCCAGGGCCGGCGCGACGTCTGGCAGCAGATCGGGGGTGAGTATCGCCTGAGGGTTGAGGGTCAAACCCCAGTAGTAGGTCAGCGCAAACGCCCAGGGCCGCCGGCTCCAGAGCGCGTAGCCGGCGACCACCCGCAACACGTCGGACAAGTGCAACGGGAGCGACTGATGCAGGTCGAAGAACGGCGGAATCAGCCAGAGAATCATGAAGCCAAACGTCACGGCGAACTGGACGATGGCGAACACCCGCGTGAACGTCTCCTCCGTCGGTGTGCCGCGGTGCCGGCGCCCAAACCGCACCAGCAACACCGCCCCGATGACGGTCCCGACCAGCATGGCCCAGTGCAAGAGGCCGTACGGCGTGAAGGTCGGGGCAGCCGTCGGCAAGTCCACGTCAGCAACGCTAGGGGTAAGTCCGGGTCAGCGCGGGAGATGGCGCTTCGGGTAACACACCGATTGCTGTAGAGCCTCTTCAACACACCATCGTCGCCTGGATTGTGCGACCTGGCGTCAGCTTGATGTGTGTCTCAGGCACGAATCCGTCGCCACCACGGCAGCGACTCGAGGCTGACTTGAAGTGCGAGGTCGGCGGGACCTTCGACGACCGAGCCGTCGTCGCTCTTCCAGCGGCCAGGCGGTAGGGCGACGTGACGGGAGTTGGCGCCGGATTCCAGGACTGGGGCGCAGAGGATGTCCTCACCGAGCAGAAATTGATCTTGAACGAGTTCGTAGCCGGGGAAGTGGTACGCCAGTGGTCGGAGGATCGGTTCACCGGTCTGGGCCGCGTGGCTGAAGAGTGCACGCAGATCGGGCAATATGGCCTGCCGGGTGCGCACCGCAGCCAGCACCGCGGCCAGATGTCGATCATCGAGTACCCGCCAGGGAGCCAGTGAGAACTGCATCATCGGGAACGGGGCGGAGCACTGGGCGAACCGTACGAAGAGCTCTTGATCCAGAGGAGCGCCATTGGTGAAATACGCCAGGTCGCCACCGCCGATCATGTCTGGGCAGTTGAAGGGATGACCGATCAAGCCCTGGGCAATGGCCTCGGGAATCAGCGAGCCCAATCCGCCGTAACCCCAGGCCGCCGGCTTGTCGTGTAAGCGCTGCGCTAGTGGCTGACCGCCCATCTTCCAGCACGCCCGCATCTCGTTGAAGCCGAACTCGGCGCCCAACCGGGCCCAAGCCTCGCACTGACCGACGGCACCGCCCCCGCCCACGGTGACGTCGTCGGGGCGGTAATCACGGAGATCCCCGGCGTCGAACTTGAAGCCGTCCACACCGTCGACGGTTCTCAGATCGGCAAGCACATGGCGCAGCCAGGCACTTGCTTCAGGATGAGTCAAGTCGAGGATAGTGCTGTAGCCGTTCCACCACTCGCGGACGACTGGCCGGCAGTCGGGGCCCGTGATCAACCATCCGTTTCTCGCCGCCATGCGGGAGTTCGCGCTATCCGGGCTCAGGAACGGCACCAGCCAGAGCATTATCGGGAAGCCCATTTCATGGAGCTGTCGGGTCATCTCGGCCGGCTGGGGGAAGCGCGCACGGTCGAAGCTCCAATCGCCGTAGTCGACCGACCAGCGATCGTCGATCATGATCAAACCGGGCGGGAGGCCGGCGTTGATCACGCCACTGGCGTAATCGAGCACAGCCTGCGGGGTGCTGCGGGCAATCCGCGAGCGGGGGCTGGCCGTTCCCGGTGATATCGCCCTGGTCACCTTCGACGGCATCGAGGAGTCCGCCTTCAGCTGGCCGCCCCTTACCCTCACCCAGCAACCCCTTCAGGCGATGGCGGAGGCTGCGATCAGTGCGCTGCTTGGCGCGAATAACGCGGCCCACGATCTCTTCCCGATGGAGTTGATCATTCGCGAGTCCTGCGGGTGCGGGATAACGGCAGGTCATAGCGCATGGCGCCGCTGACGCGAGTGGACAAGACATCGGTGACAGATTCGATCATGACTGTTTGTGGCGCGCGATGCCGATCGCATGCGGTGGTTGCCCTCGGCCCCGTGTGTGCGAGATCATCACCGTGCCGCATCGGGCCGATCGGCACATCCAACGAGGAGGGCAAATATGAGCGTCTACCGGGTGATCGACGTCGTCGGCACGAGCACCACCTCATGGGAGGAGGCTGCCGCTGATGCGATCAATACGGCGCGCCAATCGGTCCGTGACCTGCGGGTCGCCGAGGTCGTGAAGCAGGACATTCACGTCGGGGACGGCGGCGAGCTCATCTACCGCACGAAGATCCAGCTGTCCTTTAAGTACGAGAGTCACGCGTAGGCGCGTAAGCCGCGCTCATTGCTTGGGCTCGCGTCGCTGGTCGTCATCGCGGACACCGACGGTCCGTTTCTGCGTGGTCGCTCACGGATGATCACCTAGATAATCAGCGGCAACTCGCTTCGGCACGACCATGCGCCACGCGTCGACGACGAGCTCCCGCATCTCCGGCAGGTCGATCGCGTCCAGCCACACTCGGACCCAGTGGTAACGCATGTCGGACGGAATCGGCATGAAGAACTTCTCTGGTTGGGCGGCGACCAATGCGGCGCGCTCATCCTTCGGAAATCCGAAGCCCATCGACCGCTCGTCCTGGCTGAGCGCCACGTAGACGATACGGCCCACGCGAAACTTGACCTGATCCCGGACCAGCGCCTCTTCCGTACGCGGCAAGGACAACGCAACCGTCCGGACGTCATCTGCGGTGACCATTTGCGCTGCTACCGCCCGCCCGATGGGAGCTGGGCCGTTGCGTCGGCTGCGCGCAGCTGCACCTTAGGGCTCAGGTCATCCCGATAAGCGCGCACCGAGCGTGGGGTAGTGGCATACTTATGGCATGACTCGCACACGACTGAGCACGACCGTCGATCAGCAGCTGCTCGACAGCGCTCGGGGACTGCGCCCCGGCACCAGCGACGCCGCGCTCGTCGACGAAGCCCTCGAAGCGCTGCTGAGGCGTCACCGCTCCGCCGAAGTCGACGCAAGCTATGCGGCCTACGACGAACACCCACTCGACGAGCCGGACGAGTGGGGCGACCTCGCCTCGTTTCGGCGGGTTGCTGCGGCCTCGTGAGAGCGCTGCCCGCACGCGGAGAAGTGTGGTGGTGCGAGCTCGCCGAAGCCGGTAGGCGCCCGGTCGTGGTCTTATCGCGCGACGCAGCGATCCCGCGCCTACGCCGGGCGGTGGTCGCGCCGTGTACGACCACTGTCCGAGGCCTGGCTAGCGAGGTCATCTTGGAGCCCATCGACGATCCAGTCCCACGACGGTCCGCCGTCAATCTGGACTCGGTTGAGAGTGTGTCGGTCGCCGTGCTCGTCGACCGTCTGGGCAGGTTAGGGGACAGCCGCATGAGAGAGATCTGTGCGGCGCTCGCAGTCGCAGTCGACTGCTCGGGCTGACGTCATCGCCCAACGGGGCTGAGAGTTGAAGAGTCGAGGCTAGTGATCTCACAGATGCCATGGTGCGTTCGTAACCGAGAGACTGCGTAAGTACATGCCGGCTCGGCGGCAAGTTCACATCGCTGCCAGAACTCAACAGGAGAAGCGTCATGGACACTGTTCGGCCAACCGTTAGTACGGATGCCCCCAATCTTGCGACAACCCGAACCCCGCTGTTTTATGCAGCCGCAGGCTGGCTGGCCATCGCTGCTGGCACCCTGCTGGTCATTGGCCAGGCCATCTGGTGGCCATTCGACCAGCAGGGAAATGTGGCCACGTCACAGAACAACATCTTCAACGCTGGCACTGTCGTCTATTTGGCTGGCTTCTGTGCCCTCATGCTTGCCCTGATCGGTATCCACGGACGGCAGGCGCACCGGGCCGGGCGGCTGGGCACATTCGGGTTTTCTGCAGCTGTTCTTGGCACGATGCTGCTCGGTGGAGACCTGTGGTTCGAAAGCTTCGCCGTCCCCTGGCTAGCCGAGGGCCCGTTCCCTGAGGTTCTCAAGAGCGATCCGTCCATGCTGTTCGCCCTCGGTGCGATCGCGAGTTACTGGCTCTTCGCCATTGGCTGGGTCTCGTTCGGCCTCGTAAGTCTTCGGGCACGGGTGTTTCCCATCTGGATCTGCCTCTTCGTCGTGGCAGGCGGTATCGCCGGGTATAGGGCTTTGCTCTCCCCCTGGGGCATTCCCCTCGCTCTGGCCATCGCGACACTTGGCGTGTGGTTGGTTCGGGCGCGGCGTTCCCAATCCACCCCTCGCTAGCACCAGAACGGTCAGACGGTTATCGGCTGCGTAGGTGACCCGGCGGCGCTCCGAGTCCTGACCATCCAGATCCCGAGGCTCAGCAAGGCAAGTCCCAGCGCCACGCCGTACGGTGGTTTTGCCGCCAGGAAGCCGATGATTCCTCCGGCCACGATCGCGAGGCTGATGAGACGCGGAAAGACGCCGGCTCGCAGGGAGGCAAGTCCGAAGAGCACCCAACCGATGGCAAAGAGCAGGAAGCTGGAGAGGTAACCGACCCTCCAAATCGTCGTCTTCTCCGCGGTGAGGACCTGCGGTACCACCTCGGCGAGCCATGGAGCAGCGAAGCCCTCGAACCACATATCGGCGCCCAAATTCACAGTCCCGACTATTGCGGCGCAGAGTGCCACAAGACCAAAGGTGCCCGCCTCACGCGCCTCTTTGTCGTATGCAGCGAACGCCGCGACCACCAAACCGGAGAAAGCGGCGGCGTAGGCCAGATTCAAAGCGCGGAATACCGGATCAGCCAGCATTACGGCTGGATCGCTGAAACTCACGAAGACGACTAGCAGCGCCAGATGGGTCACGACCACGTAGGCACCCACGGTAAGCACGATGGGTCCGGCGTAACGGGATAATGCGGACTCCGGCATCATGAGGCGTCGCCCTCCAGTAAGGGATGAAACTGCGCAAGCGCGATCAGCTGCGTCTGGTGGGACTGGCCCACGACACCAACATATGTAGCCGGATTGGTCACCGCATCCGTGAGGGCACTAGGCCAGGTTTTTGGCGCTCGCTAGCTCCGCCCGGGACGCCAGCCCGAGCTTGGTGAAGACCTTGTGCAGGTGGTATTCGATGGTGCGCCTGCTGAGGAACAGTTGGCCAGCGATCTCCGGGTTGGATGCTCCACGAGCAGCGAGCTGAGCGATCTGAAGCTCTTGTACGGTGAGCGTGTCCCACGCGAAGCCGCGCGCCTGGGTTGTCTCACCAGTTGCGCGCAGCTCGGCACGGGCGCGCTCTGCCCAGGGCTTGGCACCGAGCTGCTCGAAACCCGCCAGGGCTGCGCGCAGATGGATCCGTGACGCCGTCCGCCTCCGGGCACGGCGCAGCGCCTCGCCGTAGACCAACTCGGTGCGGGCCCGTTCGTGCGGCCGGCTTCCGTCATGGTGCAGCGCGAGGGCAGGGAGGTAACCGTCTGAGGGATCATCGGGTGGAATCAGCAACGCCCTGCAGCGCGCCGCGACCGCGCGTGCCCACGGCAAGGCGACCATGTCGGCCCAGCTCTCGAACTGCCGCATAGCTGGAATGGCCAGTTCGGGTTCGCCGGCTCGGGCAGCTGCCTCAACCCAGTCCGGGATGGCCCGGAGGCGCGCCGCGGGATGACTCGGGCCAGGTCCGTTGATCATCGGGGCCAGATGTTTGAGCGCCTCCCTCGGCCGGCCCGCGCCAAGGTCGAGCAGGCCAAGAGCCCAGGCCGTGCTCGATGCGATGAACCCGAGCCTGCGGCTCTTGGCGATGTCGTTCGCCTGTTTCGCATATCCGCGGCAGGCCTCGGTTTCCCCGCGCCAGGCAGCCACCAGGGCCAGCCCGACCAGGTGATGAGCTGGGGGCTCGCCTTGGCCCATGTCCTCGGCCAACTTGAGTCCTTCGCTACAGGCCACCGCAGCGTCGGTGAGCCGACCGGCAAGCAGATTGGAGGCCGCCAAGCGTTCCAGGGCGACCGGCAGCAAACTGATGGCGCCGGTTCTGCGGCTGATGTCGACGGCGCGGGCATGAAGTCTGAGGGCCGCGCGGTCGTCGCCGAGGTAGAAAGCCGCACGACCGACCTGTAACAGATGCTCCGGGTCATCCGATGATTGACCCGACTCCACGACGCGTCGCAGCCGTTGCGTTCCACTCTTCCAGTCGCCTGAGAACACCTCCGCCGCCCCAACTAGCAGTCCAACGATCTGTTCCTGCTCGGCGCTGTCCTCCGCCGGAACAGCCGCCGCCTGCCGACCGAGCTCGATGGTCGGTCTTGGGTCGCCTCCATACGACGCCGCCTCCCCAGCGAGCACCAAAGCTTCGAGCGCGGCGCGCGGATCTCGCTCGCGGACGTACGCTGCGCTTCGAAGGAGCAGCTCGTACGCCGCATCAGGCACACCACATCGCAACTCGATCAACCCGCGCAGGTAGAGCAGCGCAGCCCGTTCGGGTGCGGTGACGATGAGCGGGTCGGCCCGGGCGAGCAACGAGATTGAGCGCTGCGGCGCACCCGCCGCCCACGCGGCATCTGCGGCCGCGAGTAGCCGCTTCCCGCGTAACGAGTCGTCGGGAGTGAGCTCTGCGCTGCGTTCCAGCGCAGCCGCCGCAGCCGAAGGACCAGCGCGTCGTCGGGCTCTTTCGGCTGAAACCGCCAGCGTTGTAGCAAGATCAAAGTCGGGTTCCACCGCAGCCGCAGCCAGGTGCCAGGCGCGTCTGTCCATATCCTGCTCGCGGTGCAGCTCAGCCGCGAGCGCCTCGTGAGCTGCGCGTCGGGCGGCAAATGTGGCGCGCTGGTAGATCGCGGAGCGGACCAGCGGATGCCGAAAGTTCACCACGTGGTCGCTGACCTGGAGCAGACCCGCGCGTTCGGCACGGTCCAAGGCCCCCGAAGGTGCGCCGAGCACGGCAGCAGCTCGTAGCACGACGGCCAGGTCCCCGGTCTCTTCTGCCGCCGTCACCAGCAGCAGGCTCTGTGTGCCAGCGTCCAGGCGCGCTGCCATTGCGGCGAATGCCAGCTCTATCTGTCGTCCAGCCGGCAATGGCTCAGGCAAGGCGTGTTCCCCCGCGAGTTCGGCTGCGGTGAGCACCGACGGCAGCTCGAGCAGTGCCAAGGGATTTCCCCCCGTGCGGGCGATCAGCTGCTTCATTACCGCGGTCGGTAGCGCCGGCGTACGGCTGGTCATCAGGGCGACTGCGTTGTCCTCGGACAGGCCACGGACCTGGTACTCAGGGAGGCCGATCGAACTGAAGCGATGGGCCTCGCCTTCCCTGGCAGCGAACAGCAGAGCGATCCCTTCCGCTTGCAGACGACGTGCAATGAAAATCAGCGCGTCCGCGGACGGCTGGTCCAACCAGTGCGCGTTGTCCACGAGGCAGACGAGCCCAGTGTCTGCGGCGATGTCAGATATCAGGGTTAGGGCGGCGACAGCAACAAGGAACCGGTCTGGCACCGGCGCCGGCGCTAAGCCGAATGCACTTCTCAATGCCGCGCTCTGCAGCGCTGGCACGTCATCGACTCGATCTAGAACCGGATACAGCAACTGGTGGAGGGCCGCATACGGCAGCTGCACCTCTGATTCGACACCCTCGCCCCGCAACAGGTGGCAGGACGCCCGGTTCTCGGCGGCGTAGTCGAGAAGTGCCGACTTGCCGATTCCGGGCTCACCACGCAGAACGAGTACGCCGCTATGCGCCTCGGCAGCTTTGGCGATCAAGCTGTCGATCAGGGCGCACTGGGCCTCCCTGCCGTACAGCACACAGTTAATGCTAGGCGAGCCGGTCAGTGAGGCCGCGGACCTGACGACCCGGCTGAGCCGTATCGGCTACCGACCCTCGGACCTGGCGGTCGCGTGTCGCGCGGGCTGAAGGTTACGGCGAGACTCGGTCAGCACCTGCCGGATGGTCGCTGCGAACGCCGCGGGGTCGGCCATGAAGCCGCCATGGTCGCCGGCGAACATAGCTGGTGGGGTTCCGAGCCGTTCGGCCAGCGCCTCGGCCGAGCGCCGCGCGATCTCGGCGCCGGAGGCCGCGCCCACTGCGACGACGACTCGCGGGCCGCCCCAGCGGAGTACCTCGACCGGCGGTTGGTAGCGGGTGAAAGGCTTCAACATGCGGAGGAAGAACAGTGCGTCGTCGGCCTGCTGTTTCTCCGATTGCCCGGGCGAGGTTTCGATCGACGTCGGCATCCTCACCGTCGTGAGGCTGGGTGTCCTCACGACCGTCGCCAGCCGGCGGCCAGGCGGCGGGCGTCACTCCCGTCTCGGTGAGCCGGCCCTGGTGCATGACGAGGGAGACGAATTTGCCCCACGCCGCGCCCGCACCGTACGCGCGGTAGGCATCCTCGACATCGTCGACCGCGGCGCGTATTTGCGGCGCGTCGGCCAACATCTCAGCGATCGGCGGCTCGTGAGCGATGACGGTGCCGGCCTTGTCGGGATGGCGAGCTGCAAAGGCCAGCGCGGCGATCGCACCACCACTGCTGGCGAACACATCCGCTTTCTCACCGCCGACAGCGTCGATGATGCAGGCCAGGTCCTCGGCCTCGATCTCGGGCGTCACGTCACGAGACGGATCCTCGATCGTGCTAGCGCCCAGCCCGCGCGGGTCGTACGTGACCACGGTGTGATCATCGGCGAGCAGATCGGCCAACGGACCGAACGGACCACTGGTCATCGGCTGACCGATCACCAGGAGGAGCGGACCGGACCCGCGGACCTCGTAGTACAGGCGCCCGCCTGGGACATCCAGGTGGTGCGGGCTCGGCTGCGTGCTCATTTGACCTCCATAGCTGTGTGGTGACAGAGGTATTGACCTGTGCACCGGCAAGAACTCATCGCGCACGGCAGGCTTCAATAGGAGTCAGGCTTGGAAACCAAGGAGGGCACCATGACGATCTTTGTCTGTCGTACATGCGCCGTGGAGCAGCCGGACACCAGTGAGCCAGCTGCGGTCTGCGCGATCTGCAGCGATGAGCGGCAATATGTGCGCCCCGCTGGCCAGCAGTGGACCACGTTGGAGGAGCTGGAAGCTGCTGGGCACCGTGGAACGGTTGCCGAAGTCGAGCCCGGTTTGTACGGCATCACGATCGAGCCGTCGGTCGGCATCGGCCAGCGTGCACTGCTCATCCAGACGACGTCGGGCAACCTGTTGTGGGATCCCACCGGATACCTCGACGATGATTTGGTTGCGACCATCGACAAGTTGGGTGGGTTGTCCGCGGTCGCCGCCAGCCATCCACACATGTTCGGGGTGCAGGTCGAGTGGTCGCATCGGTTCGGCGGTGTGCCGGTCTATGTGCAGGCGGCCGATCGGGAGTGGCTCCAGCGAGACGACCCGGTGGTCGCAACTTGGGATGAGAAGACGGAGGTCTTGCCCGGGGTGGTGCTTCATCGAATCGGCGGCCACTTCCCCGGCAGTGCGGTCGTTCACTTTGTCGGCGCCGACGGTCGGGGCGTGGTGCTGAGTGGCGACACCATTGCCGGTACGCCGGACGAGCATTGGGTCTCGTTCATGCGCAGTTTCCCGAACAAGATCCCGCTGTCGGCGCCCGTCGTGGCGAAGGTAGCCGACCGGATACTGCAACTCGATTTCGACCGGCTTTACGACAACTTCGGCGGCCAGGTCGTCGGCGACGCCGCCGGATGGGTGCGGCGCTCCGCCGACCGCTACATCGCGTGGGTCCGAGGGGACTTCGACCACCTCACCGGGTGATCAGCGGACTCGATCAGCCGCACACTGCCGCCGCGGCCGTAGGCCCGCCGCTAAGCTGACCGCCCATGACTGAGCTAGACGAGCACGGTCGGCCGGAACCTCCGCTTGCTGCCGACGAGGTTGACACTCTTCTGGGCTTCCTGGATTACCAGCGCGCGACGCTGGCGTGGAAGTGCAGCGGACTGGATGCGGCGGGCCTGGCGTCCACAGTCGGTCCCTCCTCGATGACCCTGGGCGGGATGCTGAAGCATCTTGCTTTCGTCGAGGACTCCTGGTTCTCCCAGTGGCTGCATGGACATAACCCACAGCCGCCGTGGGACACGGTGGACTGGAACGCCGACCTGGATTGGGACTGGCACTCGGCCGCGGAAGACACTCCCGAGCAGCTTCTCACGCTCTGGCGGGACGCCGTGGTTCGCTCGCGCTCCCTGGTCAACGCGGCAATTGCCGAAAGCGGCCTGGATCAGCTGACCAAGGCATCCCTTTGGCCAGACGGTGCTCGACCGAGCCTGCGATGGATTGTCTGCCACATGATCGAGGAGTACGCGCGGCACAACGGCCATGCCGACCTCCTCCGGGAGTCGTAGATGGACAAACCGGAGAATAGCCGTGGGTCGCGTTGACCGGTACTGAGGCTTTCATCAATAGTGGACAAGCGAGGATCGCGTCAGCAGTACCAAAGGAGGGCACCATGAATTCCGCCACTTACCCCCTTTCCCTGCGGGGCGTCTTCGACCAACCCAGCCGAGCGTTGTGGCTGGTCAAGTGGTTGCTGCTGATCCCGCACTACATCATTCTGATTTTCCTGTGGCTTGCGTTCTGGATAGTCACCGTGATCGCCTTCTTTGCGATCTTGTTCACGACTCGGTATCCGAAGGGCTTGTTCGACTTCAACGTCGGCGTGCTTCGGTGGTCGTGGCGGGTGGGCTATTACGGCTACGCGGCGCTGGCCACCGATCGGTACCCGCCGTTCACTTTGGCCGATGTCCCGGACTATCCGGCGCGGCTGGAGATCGACTACCCGCAGCAGCTGAACCGTTGGCTGCCGCTGGTCAAGTGGCTGCTCGCCTTTCCGCAGTACCTCCTCGTCGGCGCGCTCTTCGGCTCGGGTTATGTCGTGGCAACGAGCATGCAGGACGGTCGCGCTGTTGCCTATTCCACCCCGAGCTTGATCGGCGCGAGTCTGCTGATCGCGGCCATCGCGATGTTGTTCACCACGCGTTACCCCGCCGGCTTGTATGACTTGGTGGTTGGAGTCAACCGGTGGAGCTACCGGCTGGTGGCGTACGTGGCGCTGATGACCGACCATTACCCGCCGTTCCGTCTCGACCAGGGGGGCAGCGTCGATCCGGAGGGTCCGGCACAACCCGCTGCGGCCAGCGCGACCAGCGAGTAGCGCCGCCTGCCGCGCACGGGCTACGCCTGCACGATGCGGCTGACACGCAACCATGAATGACGCGGCGGCCGACGGCGGTCGGCGATTCGCTGCAAGCTCAGCTGGCGATTCAGCCGTAGCCGTAGTGACGGGAGGTGCGGCCGGCATAGGTGAGGCGATTGCTCGCCGGCTGTCGGCCGATGGGTTCACGATCGTGATCGCCGATCTCGACGGCAACCGGGCCGAGGAGATGGCCACGGAAATCTCCGCGCAAGGCGGGCGGGCGTCCGGCAGGCACGTGGATGTGTCGGCAGCGGAGTCCGTCGCGGCACTGTTCGAGTGGCTCACTCATGACCTCGGTCGATGTGACGTCCTCGTGAACAATGCGGGAGTCGCCAGCACTGAGTCGCTGGTTGAAGTCCAGCTCGGACGGTGGAACTCGACAATCGCGATCAACCTCACGGGTGCCTTGCTGACGACTCAACACGCTGTCCCTCTGATGAGGAAGGGCAGGCGGGGTCGTGTCGTCAACATCTCTTCCATCAGTGGGGTGCGCGCCAGCGCAGGAAGGATTGCCTACGGAACCTCCAAGACCGCCGTTATCGGGCTCACCAGACAACTGGCGATCGAGCTGGCCGCAGACAACATCACGGTCAACTCCGTCGCCCCAGGTCCGGTGGATACCGCAACGGCGCGGGCTGTTCATACAGAACTCACGCGACAGAGCTACTTACGGCTGATTCCTATGAAGCGTTATGGCAGGCCGGAGGAGGTCGCCGCTGCCGTATCTTTCCTCTGCTCAGAGGACGCGTCATACATCACCGGTCACTCGATTCCGGTCGACGGTGGATATCTTGCCGCTGGTGTCCTTGAGATCTGATCAAGTCCATCTTGATGATCGGCAGCGACTGGCTGACCAGCAGGCGCCCTTAGCGCGGGGTCGGCTGCCACGCCGGCTGCCCGTCGAATCCGGACCCATCAGTCAGCGATCGCGCAGCACCTGTCGCGATCAGGACGGTGTAGACGTCCCACGATCCGCCCGCGTCGGAGTAGTAAGTGAGCTGCTTGCCATCAGGCGACCACCGCGGCCGCTCTTCAGACGCACCAGTGGCGACCACCGAGCGCCGATCGTTCCCCTCAGGTGACATGACATCGATATCGAACCCGCTCGACGTCACAACATTGAACGCGACTTGCGACCCGTCCCATGACCAGGCCGGATTCAGGCCGCTGGTGGGCTGCGGGAAGAGCGTTTCCTCCTCGCCGGTCTCCGGGTCGACCGTCAATAGCTCTGGAGAGCCGCTGCGGGCCGTCGCGAAGCCGATCCGTGAACTGTCCGGCGACCATTGAGGTTTGTCGTCAAAACCGGGGGAATCAACGAGTTGCCGTACCCGCGAACCGTCGGCATGCATCACATAGATGTCCCAATCACCGTCTCGGTTGGAGCTGAACGCCAATCGAGAGCCGTCCGGCGACCAGGTGGGGTAGAAATTGGCGCCCGCGTCACTGGTGATCTTGGTCAGTCCCGAGCCGTCGAGGTTGATGAGGTAGATGTCGCTGGCGGTCGGTGATCCGGCATTGAACGCGATGCGCTGCCCGTCGGCGGACCACGCGGGGTGGGACACGGCCGGCAGGTTCCCGGTGAGGCGCCGTACGTCGGAGCCATCCGAGCGCATGACGAACAACGCGTCGGCACCCTCCCGATCAGACACGAAGGCGATGAGCTCGGAGGAGGCCACCGGCGGCCTGTCCGGTGTCTGCTCGCTCTCGCGGGTGTCGTCGTCAGACGGGCTGCACCCCAGCAACAGGGAGACAACGATCATGACGCCAAGCAATCGACGCGGCCGGACGAACGACATGCACCGAGCATGAGGCCGTACGACACTGCTAGACAACCCGCGCTCCCGGTCTGCCTGCGTCGCTTCGAGTTGGGACACTGTTGACATGCAGAAGATCTCGCTCGATGCCCTGGCACGCCAGCAGATGAAATTGGCCGCAACAGCGGGTGGTCGACACACCGCGGACACCGTCTACGGCGGTCATGAGAAGGTGCTGCGTCAGACGGTGATCGGCATGATTGCTGGGCGCTCGGCTTGCCGAGCACGAGAATCCTGGTGAGGCGACAGCGCTGATCTTGCATGGGCGGGTGCGACTCGCGGCAGCTGACCTGTCGTGGGACGCAGCTCGGGGTGACCTGCTGATCATGCCCGATCTTCGCCATAGCCTCGAGGCGCTGGAAGATTCCGCGGTGCTGCTGACGGTGGCCAAGCTGTCCTGACGCGCCACCGGACGCTGTGTTGCACAGACCCTGTGGTCACGCACGTAGTCTCTTCGAAATGTGGCACGGCGAGTTTCGGCACCCGCGAGACGTACGCGGTGCGTCAGCATCTGGCGGTTTCGACGCTTGTGATCGAAGACGTACTCGTTTTGCGACACGACTGGGCCTTCATAACACTTGTGATCAAAGACGGACGCTCCAACGTGGTCGATCAGCGGTGGCCGGCGTTACGCTCCCTGGCAGACACCATCTCCGATGCGATCCCGTCCACTGCGGTGTCAGGAGACGTCGTCGTTGAGTCAATCACCAGGCGCTCCCTGGACCACGGCTCGTACTCGCGCTCGACGACTGCCGTCCAGGTCGGCTTGGCCAGGCCCTCCACGTCCGAGGTGCGGGTCTCCACACGACGCCGGTGCTCCGCCTTATCGGAGCAAATCACCTCCACCTCAATGAGCAGAGCGCCAGCGGTTGCGGCCGTACCCAGCCAGCCATCGCGCGTAACAGCGACCGGATTAACACACTCGACGATGACGTCCAGGCCGAGCCGCAGCTGTTCCAAGGCGAGTTCGTGGGCAACGGCGTAGCCCACTGGTCCGAGCGGATGCGAGAGCGGAGACCAGTCAACAATCGCCTGCTCGATGCGATCGACACGGACGTACGGCGTCGCGGTCCGGCCCGCCAGCCGTGTCGCGATGGTCGATTTACCAGTCGCCGGAAGTCCGCCAATCACCACGAGCACCGGTGCCACGTGGCGATACTCGCAGAGCTTCCCCTCTAGTTCATCGCGGCGATCTGGATGAGATTGCCGCACGTGTCGTCGAAGACGGCCGTGGTGACCGGGCCCATGCTGGCCGGCTGCTGCACGAACTTCACACCGCGCGCGCTCAGCCGTTCATACTCAGCCTGCACGTCGTTGACGGCGAACGAGGTATAGGGGATGCCGTCGGCGACGATGGCCTCCTTGAACGGCCTCACCGCGGGGTGGTCGGACGGTTCCAGCAGAAGCTCGACCCCGTCGAGGTCTTCCGGTGACACGACGGTGAGCCACTTGAACTCACCGGCCGGCATCTCGGTCTTCTTCACAAAGCCCAGCGTCTCGGTGTAGAAGCTGAGCGCCTTGTCCTGGTCGTCGACGAACACGCTGGCGAGATTGATCTTCATTTCTTCTCCTTAGGACGCCACCGCTCGGAGATGCGATCCAGCGGCGCCGTGTCGAGGTGGTGGAACTTGTAACGGCCATCCCTGCGGGTGTGCACCAGTCCCGCTGCCTCAAGCACATCGAGGTGCTGCGAGATCGCCTGCCGCGAGGACGAGATTTGGTGCCTCATGATCAGTCGATTGCAGATCTCGAAGAGCGTCTGGCCATCGCGATCAGCCAGCTCGTCGAGGATCTTGCGTCTTGTGGGATCGGCCAGGGCTTTGAACACATCACCCATACCCTCAGCATAGGCAAGTAATCACTTGCCTATCAACCCCTAGCGTCGGTGGTCCTCGCCGTACGACAGACTCAACTCCAGCGGAGGAGGACATGCGCAAAGTCGTGTACTCGGCCGCGATGAGCCTCGACGGCTACATCGCCGGCCCGAGGGGCGAGAGCGACTGGATCGTGATCGACCCGGACTTGGATTTCGACGCGATGTTCGCGCGTTTCGACACGATCCTTCTCGGCAGGCGGACGTACCAGGCCACGCGGGCTGGGGGTGGCGGCGGGATGCCTGGAGTGAAGTCCTACGTCTTCTCGCGGACTCTGCAGCCGGCCGATGCCCGCGGCGTGACGGTCTCGGACGATCCGCTGCAGACCGTCACGGACCTGAAGGCGCAACCCGGTAAGGACATATGGCTCTTCGGCGGCGGCTCCCTGTTTCGCAGCCTGCTCCCGCTCGGGCTGGTCGAGGTGGTCGAGGTCGCAATCATCCCTGTGCTGCTGGGCGGCGGTGTGCCGTTGCTCCCCGACACCCCGGAGCGAGTGGGGCTGCGGCTCGTCGAGCACCAGATCTATGAGAAGACCGGAACGGTGACGCTCGAGTACGCCGTTAGGGTGATCCAAAGTCGCGCGGGCGTCTGACAGTCAGAGCCAGGCCGTCAGCCGCCACCTCCGTACGGGCGGGTGATGATCTCCAGGAAGTGTCCGCTGGGATCCTCCCAATAGACGCCGCGGCCGCCGTCGTTGGTATTGAACTCACCCGGCCGATGCTTGAAAGGATCAGCCCAATAAGCAAGGCCGCGCTCCCGGATGCGGCCGAAGATCTCATCGAACTCAGCCTCGCTGACCAGGAAGGCATAGTGCTGTGGTGCTGCGGGACCGTGGTCGTCGGCGAAGTCGAGCGAGACCTCATTTGCGACCTGCACAACCAGAAACGGACCAAAAGGCGTCGGCTCAGGCAGGCCGAGGATCTCCACTAGGAATGCTGCCGACTCCTGCTTGTCTCGTACGCGGACAATCGTGTGGTTCAGCCGCACCGTCATGTCATCGACGCTACAAGCTGCGGCTGGACCGCTCGTGCGTGGATCACCTGCCCGGCTAGAGGCGGCTACGCGTAACCTCATATGCGACGATCCCAAAGGGACTCTGATGGGCCGTGATTAGTCCGCAGCAAATCCACGACGAGATGGACCACTCCTACGCGACGTTTGTCCAGCTGACACGGACCGCCTCTCGATCAGACCTCGAGCGACCGTCTGACGGTACGCGCTGGACCAACGAGCAGCTGCTATTCCATATGATGTTCGGATACCTGATCGTGCGGCGCCTGCTGCCGATAGTCCGCTTCTTCGACCGCCTGCCAGACCAGGCTAGCCGCAGCTTCGCGGCGGTCCTGAACGCGGCGACCCGACCCTTCCATCTCGTCAACTATGTCGGCTCTTGGGCGGGCGGCACCGTACTCAGCCCCACCCGAGTCGAGGAGCTGCTGAAACGAACCATCGAAGCACTGCATCGCGAGTTAGACAAAGAAGACGAATCCAGCCTTCGTCGGGCGATGCATTTCCCGGTGGGCTGGGACCCATATTTCAAAGGCATGATGACCTTGGGCGACGTCTACCACTACGGAACACAGCACTTCGACCATCACCGTGCGCAACTCACGCTCGCCTAGCTGGAGAGGAAAGAATTGCACAGCATGAAACGACCGTCACCACCGGCGCTGCTACTCCGCAGAATCGTCCAGCGGCTGGGGCTGCACCCTGATGATCACGACCGGCTCGAGGTGGACCTGACTGGCCGCCGGGCCCTTGTCATCGCCACAAACCACGCTGCTATCGATATCGGCAAGCCCACTGGGGTCTTCGCGAGCGAGCTGACAGTGGCCTACTACGCCTTCCTCGATGCCGGCATGCATGTCGACGTGGCAAGTCCGTCCGGCGGCCTGATCCCGGTCGAGCCCTTGTCGGTTAACCCTGTCATCCGTACGGCGGCGGATGACCGCTTTCTTGGCGACGCTGTGTTACGGGCCAAGGTCAACGACTCGCTGCCCATCGCAGCCGTCGACACTGATGCGTATGACATCGTCTATCTCGCGGGCGGCTGGGGCGCCGCCTTCGACCTCGGCTTGTCCGAACCCCTTGCCGCCAAGATCACCGAAGCCAACGCCGCCGGCTCGATCATCGGCGGCGTCTGCCATGGTCCGCTCGGGCTGATCAACGCCACCGCCATCGACGGTAAGCCGCTGGTCGAGGGTCGGCGCGTCACGGGAGTCAGCAACCGGCAGGTGCGCGACCTCCGGATCACCAAGACACCACAGCATCCTGAGACTGAACTGCGAAATAGGGGAGCGCTGTACGAGTCCAGTAGGCGGATCTCAGACGTGCTCGCGAATCACTGGGTGATCGACGGCAACTTGGTCACCGGGCAGAACCAGAATGCCGGTCCCATGGTCGCCCGCGAGATGCTCCGCCTGGCCCAGGAACGTTTAAGTCTGAGCGGGCCGTCAGGCGAGCCGTGAAGACCGGCTCCGCCTCTTAGTCCCTGAAAAGTTGACGCCAGATGTTCGAAATCGGCCCGACACGCCGAGCGACGGCACGGCTGGAGTGAACTTTTAAGGGAATCGCAGACCCATGACTGCTCAGGTTTGGTGGCGATAGCCTGACTCGCACCATGAGCTCAACTTCCAGCCGGCGTTCCGTTCGCAGCATCCGGCGTTCCGTGCGCTGGCAAGCCTTGAAGGAGTACATCGGCGGAGCGCTTTGGGTGCTGCCTAGCGCAGCTGCGCTGATCGCCATTGTTGTGGGCTTCGGGATCTCCCAGATCGAGACGCCACCCGAGTCCGGACTGAGTCGGCTGGCTTTCCAGGGCACTGCGGACGACGCCCGGGCGCTACTCATCACAATCAGCAGCACGGTCGTGACGGTTATCGCGCTCGTCCTTGGCCTGACTGTTGTCGCGCTCCAGCTCTCCTCAACCCAGTTCTCACCGCGGCTGCTGCGCAACTTCCTCCGGGATCGTCCCACCCAAGTGGTCCTCAGCGCCTTCATAGCAACCTTCGTCTACAGCGCCGCAGGTCTCTTTACGGTCGGCGTGCAGGCCGGTGAACGAACTGAGGACTATCCACGGATCGCAGTCAGTGGCGCCATCCTGTTGCTCTTTGTCAGTCTGGGAATGGTGGTCTACTTCGCCGACCACCTGGTGCACTCGATCCAGATCGACGCCATCAATCGCCGAGTCGAAAGCAACACCCGCCGTGCGATTGCTCAGGAGGACACCGCAACGGTCGAGGAAGGGGCTCCACAGATTCCGAAGTGGGCGGTGCCGTTGGTTGGCCGGCGGTCCGGCTACATACAGACCGTCTACCCACTGCTACTGCTTCCGTTGGTGAGCGATGCCGATGTCACCCTCTGCCTCCGCAAAAAGGTTGGTGAACATGTGGTTGAGGGAACTGTCATCGGCTGGGTCTGGGCGCCCTCGCCGGATGACCCGCCGCCCGCTGCCGAACCCTTTGAAGCGGCGGTAGACGCCGATGTCCGGATTGGCTTTGAACGGACCATCGAACAAGACGTCGCGTTCGGCATCCGGCAGCAGATCGACATTGGCTGCAAGGCGCTATCTCCGGCAGTCAACGATCCATACACTGCGGTGCAAGCAATTGATCACCTCGCTGTTGTCTGTTGCGACCTCGCCGTCCGGCCGCTTGGTACCAAGATCATCACCGGTCCGGGAGGCAGCGGGCGCGTGGTCATACCAGGAAACAACTTCGCCGACTACATCTTCTTCATCGGCGGGCTGTTTGGACGCTACGGCTCGAGCGATCTCGTTGTGATGTTGGCGCTGCTTCGCTTGTTCGAGACCGTTGTAGAGGTGCTGCCTCCAGGTTCGCCTCGCTTGGCGGTGATGGATCGGGCAACCGTCGAGGCGCTTGGCGACGCCGAGCGCTCAATACCGCGCCCGCCAAGCCTGGAGCGAATTCGGCCAGCCGTCAAGGCCCTACGCAGCAAGATCAACTCCCATCGCGAGCTGAAACCCACGGGGGCAACTTAGAAGGCAAGACACCGGCCTGCGGATGGCGCGGGCAAGGGGGCAGGCTGGACCCATGGCGGAGCGGTTCGTGGAGGTATCGGTCATCACCCACGATGGACTCGTACGCGATCACAACGAGGACAGCGTGGTCGTCGGCCCGTGGACAGCGTGCGCGACCGTCACGACCGCGCCGGCGACTTTCGCCCTTCCGCTCGCAGCCCCAGCAATGATCGCTGCCGCAGACGGCTTGGGCGGGCACCCTGCAGGCGAGGTGGCGAGCAGCCTGGTTGTGCAAACGCTGGCCCGGCTCGGGCCGGAGCTTGACGATGCGGAGGCCGTACGCAGCGCCGTTGAAGCCTGCAACACTGCCGTCTACGCCGAGGCGGCGCGTCAGCCCGCCCGAGAGGGAATGGGTACCACGATCGCTGGCGTCGTTGTCGCCGCCAGGGAGGCGTACGTCTTCAATGTCGGTGACAGCCGGGTCTACTCCCACGGTCCAGGCGGGCTGCGGCAGATCAGCGTCGACGACAGCCCGCCCTTGCCGCCGTGGGCGACTCACACGGCGATCATCACTCAGATTCTCGGTGGATACGGCGAACCAGAGCCCCTAGATGTGCACGTTTCAACCCACACGATCGATGAGGCCACGCGCTACCTCATCTGCACCGACGGGCTCAGCGACGTCATTGACGACGCGAAGATCGCTGCTGTGCTGGAAGCTAACCGGGGCGTGGCGGCGGTTTTCGAGTTGTGGAAGGCAGCGATAACCGCAGGTGGGCCCGACAACATCACTGTCGCGTTGGCCGAGATCGTCAGTGTGGAGTCGCCAGCTGAGACGAAAAGTGCGGATGCCGCCTAGTGACCACTAATGACACGCCAGCGCATGTTTGATCGCGGCGACGGCGAAAGCACCGACGAGCACTGCGAGGCCATGCGGAACGCGAACACGTGTGCGACTGCCAGACCAACCGTGGTGCCCCACACCAGCCCCAGGATGTCCCCGGGGACGAAAGTGACATTCTCCAGGGCGATAAGCGCGGCAATCAGGCAGATGGCTACGTAGAGGGCCATGGTCCAGCCCTCCTTACGTAAATGATCAGGATGTACCTGATCAGTGCCGGCGGCCGAAGCGGCGGGGAGCGGCGCGGAGTCCTCGGTCATGGCCCGATCCTGGCACGCTAAGTGGGCATATTGGGACAAGGAGTGTCCGGGTTGGGCCAGCAGCTTCGACGTCACCGGTGAGAGGCACCAAAGAGGTGCCGCATCAAAAGGAGATGGACATGAAATACATGATCTTGAGCTACGCCTCGCAGCGGGACTACGACGGCATGGCCGGTCAGGCCAGCGGAGGCCAGGCGTGGTCGCCAGAGGACTTCGCCGCGATGACGGCCTTCATGGAGACCTTCAACGGCGAACTGGCCGATGCCGGAGAGCTCGTCGAAACCCGAGCGCTGGCCGCGCCAGTGCACACCCGACGACTTGGCGCGAAAAACGGTGCGCCGTTCGTCACCGATGGGCCGTACGCCGAGACGCAGGAGGTGCTCGCCGGCTACTGGATCGTGGAATGCGACAGCTTCGACCGCGCGACCGAGATCGCCGGCAGGCTCGCCGCTTGTCCTGCACCGGAGCAGGTTGTGGCTAACGCGTACGCCGACGTGCGCCCGATCATGGAGTCAGCTGACGAGCTGAGCTACTGACGAGAATGTCCGAGCCTGACGTTGAGAGCCTGCTGCGCCAACTGGCGCCGCAGGTTCTCGGCGCTGTGGTACGCCGCTACGGTCACTTCGACACTGCCGAAGACGCGGTACAGGAGGCCATGCTCGCGGCGGCGACGCAGTGGCCGAGTGAGGGTCTGCCGGACAATCCGAAGGGCTGGTTGATCACGGTCGCGGCCCGCCGGCTGACCGATCTGCTGCGCAGCGAGCAGGCTCGCCGGCGTCGTGAGGAGACCGTAGCTCAGTGGGAGCTGCCGACGGAGCAGGCTGATGCCGCAAACGGCTCGGCGGACGCCGATGACACGTTGATCTTGCTGTTCATGTGCTGCCACCCGGCCCTCTCGCCGCCGTCGCAAATTGCGCTGACCCTGCGGGCGGTCGGCGGCCTCAGCACCGCCGAAGTCGCCCGCGCGTTCCTGGTCTCCGAGGCCACCATGACGCGGCGGATCACACGCGCCAAGCAGCAGATCAAGGACAGTGGGGTTCCTTTTCGTCTGCCGGGCCGTGCCGAGCGGGCCGGGCGGCAGGCGGCCGTGCTGCACGTGCTCTACCTGATCTTCACCGAGGGCTACGCCGCCACCAGGGGCCGCAGCCTTTATCGAGTCGAACTCTCGACCGAAGCGATCCGGCTCACCCGGACTGTCCACGAACTGCTGCCCGACGACGGCGAGGTTGCCGGACTGCTGGCACTGATGTTGCTCACCGACGCCCGCCGCGCCGCGCGAGCTACCGCTACCGGTGAACTCATACCGCTGGCCGAGCAGAACCGTGGCTTGTGGAACACCGACAACATCGCCGAGGGAGTGGCGTTGATCACCGAGGCGCTACCGCGAGGGATGACCGGTCCATACCAACTCCAGGCGGCGATCGCGGCGATCCACGACGAGGCGCCAAGCGCCGAGGAAACCGACTGGCCGCAGATCAAAGCGCTCTATGAGTTGCTGCTGCAGATCTCCGACAATCCGATCGTTGCGCTGAATCATGCTGTTGCGGTGGCCATGGCGGACGGCCCAACGATGGGACTCCAGCGATTGGAAACCCTGGCAGCTGACAAACAACTGGCTGAAGATCACCGGCTGTACGCGGTACGCGCCCACTTGCTGGAGATGAGTGACGACATTCCGGCTGCTCGCGCGGCGTACCAGGCCGCCGCCCTCCGAGCTACCAACCTGCCGCAGCAGCGGTACCTGGTCGGCCGTGCGGCACGTCTAGCTGATCACTGATCCGTGTCCGGACCCATGTCCGGTTAGCGCCCTCGGTTCCGACGTCCTCTTTGAGAGGCGCCAAAAGGACGCCACATGAGGAAGAGGGTATCGATCATGAAACGCAATCTGCTCGGCTGCGGCGTCGTCGCTGGTCCGTTGTTCGTCATCGCCAGCCTCGCCCAGGCGTTCACCCGCACCGGGTTCGACCTCGGTCGGCACCCGATCAGCCTGCTCAGCCTCGGTTCCCTGGGCTGGGTCCAGATCGCCAACTTCGTCGTCAGCGGAATCTTGTACGTGGCTGGTGCCATCGGTATGCGAGAGGCGTTGCGGCCGGGTCGCGGGGGCACCTGGGGCCCGCTGCTTGTCGGCGTCACCGGAGTCGGGCTGATCGTCGCCGGAGTCTTCGTCACCGACGCGGGTGCCGGATTTCCGCCGGGTGCTTTGGCCGGTGCACCAACCATGAGCTGGCACGGCCTGCTGCACGAGGTCGGTTTCGCATTGAGCTTCGGTGGCGCGATCGCCGCCTGCGGGGTGTTCGCCCGTCGGTACGCATCGCTTGGGCGGCGAGGCTGGGCAGTCGCGGCCGTGGCAGCGGACGTTGCGGTCCTGGCCATCGCCGGCTGGCCAGACCTCAGCACCCTCAGTGTGCGACTCGTGATAGCGACGGCAGTCCTGTTCGGGTTTCTGTCGGTGGTCGCGGCGCAGCTGTTCCGTCAGGATCGTGAGCCAGCTCCCCGGCTATCGACGCTCAACCGCCGGGTTGCTCCGTGACCATTTCCAGCGCTTTGGACGTATAAACGCGATAGCCGAGGGACTCTTGGTACCCATGGATCTCAGGCGTGTCGAGACTGCGCATGAAGGACAAGATCTCCCTGCTGAACACCTGGCCGGGCACGAGTACGGGAAAGCCCGGCGGGTACGGCGTCACAAAAGTAGCCGAGACGACTGATTCACCGGTCTCCATCTTTTCCTCGACCTCATCCGCCGGCAGGTACTCGCACAGGGTGTGGTCGTACGACAGGAAGAAGGCCTTGCGGACATCACCCTCCGGTGTCGGCGGGTCACTCTGGCTCAGAAACGCAGGGTGAAAGCCGCTGAAATGCGGCAACGGGGCGGTTGGATTGGTGAGGTGCAACACGGCCCGCTCGAACGCCGCCCGTTCGGCGAGGTTCATCTCCGCAGCCTGGTTGTCGATGTCCCGCGCGATGCTGACTAGAACTTCGATGAGGTAGGCAACCGAGCTGCGTGTGGTGCCGATGTTGGTCATGAACAGCACGGTGTTGCGTGAAGTCTTGTTGATCTGGATGCCGAACTTGTCCATCAGCCGTTTGTGTTTGAACGTTGCCCCATCGATGCCGGTCAGTCCGATGTAGACGGTCACCCGCGATGGATCAAGGACGAACTCGTCCTGCTCCCAGGCGGTGACCATGTTGCTGAGACCGGTGCGCAGCGGCTGGGCGATACCGGAGGCTCGGAATTGTTCCGGGATCAGTTCGGCGGTGCTGAGGCAGTGCATGTACTTGCTGAGCAATGGGTTGTGATCAATCGCGTCGCGCAGCTTCATCGCGTACTCGAGCTGCCGCTGCACAAGCTCAAAACCCTCCAGCGCGGCCTGGCGCCGACCAAGATCAAGGGAGGCGAGGATCTGGTAATTGGGCGATGTGGAGGTGTGCGCCATGTAGGCCTCGTGGAAGCTCTCCTGCACTTTCAGCGCGAAGTCTTGATCGTAGACGTGGATCATCGAGCCCTGGCGGAGCGAAGTCAGCGTCTTGTGGGTCGACTGAGTCGAGTACACCCTGACCCGAGCTCGCGCCGGGTCGGGGCTGAGGCGTCGACTGAGCAGTGCTTCGGTGCTCTCATCACGGGGCAGGCTGGCCTCGTACTGCGAGCGGTACTTGGGCGAGCGCAACTTCTCGGCGAGAGTACGGGCCGCCTGCATCGCCGTGCGTGGCCGATAGACATGGTGGAAGCGCGCGAATGCGAACCACGCCTCGTCCCAAAGGAACACCAGATCCGGCTTGATCGCCAGGCATTCCTCCATGACGCGGCCGACGTCGTAGACGATGCCGTCGAAAGTGCAGTTCGTGAGCATCAAGAGCCTGACGCGGTCGAGCTTGCCGGCAGCCCGGAGGGCAAGCAGATTGGACTTGATCTCCTGCAGCGGAACCGCTCCATACATCGAGTACTCGTTGAGCGGGTACGCGTCCAGGTAGGTGACCTCGGCGCCGGCCAACATCAGCCCGTAATGGTGCGACTGGTGACAGTTGCGATCCACCAGGACGATGTCCCCTGGCGCGAGCAATGCCTGGGCGACGATCTTGTTGGCCGTCGACGTCCCGTTGGTCACGAAGTAGGTCTGTCGAGAGCCGAAGGTCTCGGCTGCCAACTGTTGAGCCTCTCGCAGCGGCCCGGTCGGCTCGAGCAGGGAGTCGAGCCCGCCGGTGGTCGCCGAGGTTTCGGCCAGGAAGATGTCCAGGCCGTAAAAGCCGACCATGTCGCGGATCCAATGCGAATTAACGATCGAGTTGCCCTGCGAGATGGGCAGTGCATGGAACACCCCGGTCGGCCGCTGGCTATAGGTACGCAGGGCCTCGAAGAACGGAGTGCGGTAGCGCTCCGCGACGCCCGCGAGGATGGTCAGGTGCAGTTCGAGGGCGCCTTCACGCGCGTGGAAAACCCGACGGAAGTGATGGCTCACTGTGCCCGCGACATCCTCGACAGCGATTTCAGTCATCAAGTAAAGGTCGACCTCGGGCCGGATCTGAGCCAAGCGTGGCGCCAGAATCTGCGCACGCTCATCAGGGGAATGGTCCGCAAGAGCGATCGACAGCGTTGAGTCCGCGAAGTTGGCGAGTTTCGTGAGATCGCGCACCGCAGCGTGGGAAAAACGTCTCCTGATCACGCAGGCTTGGATGTTCGCGTTGAGTCGCATCGCCACGGCTGCCTCGATCCCACTACCCACGATGACGAGGTCGTAGATAAAGGGATCTCCCGGTCGGCGCCAGCTGTGCACCTCTTCGCGTAGTCGTTCCTCCTGCGTCGGCGACATGGTCTCGACGACCAGGACCTCGAAATACGGTCGGCTGAGGGCATCATGCGATATCCCAACGACCAAGTCCTCGTCATCGTCTCGGTGCTCGCCTTGGGCGATGTCGTCCAGGGTGGCCGCCCGATAGGACTCGGTGACGAGCGCGCGATTGATCCGAGCCACAAACCGTGCCAACCGTTCCCAGCTTCCGGCCGCCGCCAGCTCCTGGACGACGCCGAAGGCAGCGTGGCCCGGGAACGCCCAGAACTGCTCGAGCGGTGCTAATGCTGCGCACTCCGCATGCACTGCATCAGTCATGTGGGCGATCGGCTTACTACGTCGCAGTGCTGAGATGATCCGGGCGGTGGCTTCCTCAAGTCGCGACCACGAATCGGCCCGGAACTGCCACCAGCTGTTGTACGCGGACCCGCCGGCTTGATCGACCATGATCAACTCCTAGACCATGAAGCCCCATTGCCTCTAGCGCGACACTAGACCGCGCCGTCGGTACTGATCAACACAAGGAGACTGTCCTGGCTCACCGCCAACGCAGCACGGTGGTCGGAATTGCGCAGCGCGATGCGTGCGCCGGCCAGCGATGCCCCACCGCAGGCACCAGCCGCGACTCCCAGCGCGTTCAGCCTCTCCATCGCTACCCGCGCTTGCTCGTCGGTGACCGCCACACCGGCATCCAGCCCGTCGCGGATGGCGGGCCAGGCGATCGTGGACACGCTGCCGCAGTTGAGTCCGGCCATGATCGTGGGTTCGGAGGTGTCGACGCTGACCGGCCTGCCTGCCGCGAGGCACGCGGTAACGCAGGCCGCCGTGACCGGCTCGACGGCGAGTACGGCTGGCTGTTGTTCGAGGGCGGGAGCGCGGTAGTGCTGCAAGGCGGCCTGTAGCAGGGATCCCACACCAGTGGGCACCGCAACCAGATGGACCCTTCGCTCGCCGAGCTGCGCGGTGATCTCATCGAACAAGGTGCTGTAGGCGTCCACGATCCATCGCGGGATCTCCTCATAGCCCTGCCATGCCGTGTCTTGGATGAGCAGGTCGTCTGGATGGCCAGCGGTTGAACTCGCGGCGGCCCATACAACCTCGTCGTAAATCAGGTCGGTTTGTACCACCCGCGCCCCCTCGCTCGCGATGGCCTCCACGGTCTCCTCGGCCGTTCCTGCTGGAACGTAGATACGGGCTGCGAGCCCGAGCAACCCGGCCATTCGGGCCAGCGCTCGACCGTGATTGCCATCCGTCGCCGTGACCAGGGTGACCGGCCCCGAACGTTCCCGCAGCTCGGTGAGGCTACTCGCCGGCGCATCGAAGCCGCTGCGCTGGCTCAGCGCGCAATTCACCGCCCAGGACGCACCGAGGATCTTGAAGGCCGGTAATCCGAGCCGGTCGGACTCGTCCTTGACCACTACAGCCCCGACACCGAGCTCGGTAGCGAGTTCCGGGAGCTCCACCAGCGGCGTCGGTCGGTACCCCGGCATCGAGGTGTGGAACTCCCTTGCTTTCCCTCGGACCGGTGCGGACGTCCAATTACGCGCTGCCGGCCGCGAGGCCCACTGCACGGATTGCGCCTTCATTCCACGGTGAACCTCAGCGAGCTGGGCCGCCCGGACTGTAGGTTCTCGAGGTGCTCGGTGAAGTTCAGCTGTTCGAACAATGACGTACCACCTTGGATAGCGGATCGGATCGTGCCCTCGCGCCGCTGAATCGCTTCGGCTGTCTCCAGGGCCGCGTCCAGCTCGGTGTCGCTGACTACCACGATGCCGTCATCGTCGCCGAGGAGGATGTCGCCGGGGTTGACCTCGACATCTCCAAGACGTACTGGCTGCTGCGTGACCGGAAGAAGGGTCGCTCCGGCGGCTCGCGGAATTGTGCCGAGGGCGTAGATGGGAAGCGGCAGCTGGGCCAGGGTCGCGGTATCGCGGCACAGTCCGTAAACGACGATGCCGGCCATCTCGCGCCGCATGGCCTCGGTGGCGAAGAGCTCACCGAGAACTGCGTGTTCGGTGGTCCCGGCGTCGACGACCAGAATGTCGCCAGCCCCACACTGCTCCAAACCGGCGAGTACCGGGACCAGGTCGCCAGAGGCTGCGACCGTGACTGCCCGGCCGACCATGCGGATGCCACGCGTATATGGGCGGAGCTCCGGTGGCAGGATTCGAAGTGCCTTGTTCGCGTCGGAGAGACTCGCGGCGTCGAGCTGCCACACCCGCGGCGGGATCGGCGGGCGGCCGGTCACCAGCTGCCCTGGCCTTCCCGTTTGATCTTGCGCCAGCCGCCCGCGCGATTGTTGGCGATGATCTGGGAGAACATCTCGCCGAGGGCGTCGGTGTTGATCGCCTCGTTCTGGCGTATCGAGACCATGCGGGCGGTCTTGTTGTCGTGGCCGCCAGTGATGATGCCTTCGGGATCGGGAACGATCGCGCCGTCGTACAGGAAGACGTTGACGTGGTCCTTCGCGGCCAGCAGTGCGCAGATGTTGCCGTCGAGTACGAAGTACGGCTGCACCCGCCGCTTAATGGTCTCGACCACCTCCGGATCGACACCGTGCACAAGATCACGGACCTGCTGACAGATCTCCTGCTGCCAGGCAGGCAGCGCATCGATGTACTCGTCGACCCGCGGATCCTTCTGATACGTCACCGAGCTTCTCCTTGATCAATAACGGACCTCATCGCCGTCTCACTTGCTCGCTTGGCGGAACCTACGTACACCCAGGTTGCTGGCGCTCTGCACACGTTGCAACATATGCGAAGCGTCGGGAAACTGTGCAGGGCTGATGCAAAACCAGGGCCATTCCGTGAGGTCGCTGCAGGCGGTGCCGCGCCATCCGGTCGCGGAGCCCTCCGTAGGGTAAGGCGCATGGAGGAACGCGTACTCGGTCGTACAGAGCGCCCCGTGTCCGCCATTGGACTGGGTACCTGGCAGCTCGGTGCGGACTGGGGTGAGGTGAGCGAGCTGGCGGCGCTGGAGGTGCTTGGCGTCGCCGTCGAGTCCGGAGTGACATTCTTCGACACCGCCGATGTCTATGGTGACGGTCGTAGCGAACGCTTGATCGGCCGTTTCCGAGCGCTGCACTCCGACTTGCCGATCATGGTCGCAACCAAGATGGGGCGGCGGGTTGAGCAGGTACCGGAGAACTTCACTGTGCAGAACTTCCGGACCTGGACCGACCGCTCGCGTCGCAATCTCGGCATGGACCAACTCGATCTTGTCCAGCTGCACTGCCCGCCGACTGTGGTCTACTCTCAAGATCAGATCTATGACGCGCTGGACACACTGGTGGCCGACGGAGTGATCGCCAACTACGGCGTCAGTGTCGAGACGTGCGACGAGGCTTTGACGGCGATGGCCAGGCGCGGCACCGCAACGGTACAGATCATCCTCAACGCATTTCGCCTCAAACCACTGGAGGCTGTGCTGCCCTCGGCGATCACCAACGGAGTAGGGATCATCGCGCGCGTTCCGCTAGCCAGCGGGTTGCTCAGCGGGGCGTACACCACGAAAACCACGTTTGCCGAAAATGATCATCGAAGCTTCAACCGAAGCGGCCAGTCATTCGACGTGGGCGAAACCTTCTCCGGTGTGGACTACGAGACCGGTGTAGGCGCCGCGCAAGAGTTTGCTGATCTTGTATCCCAGCTGCCCTTTGAGGCCACGGCGGCACAGGCGGCCTTAGCGTGGGTGGCGCAACAGCCAGGCGTCACCACGGTCATTCCCGGCGCCCGGACGGTCGCCCAGGCAAAAGCAAATGCGGCGGCCGGTGACCTGCCGCCGCTGGGGGATCACTTCCTGGCCGGCGTACGCGAGCTATACGACCGCGAGCTACGGCCCGAGATCCACGATCGCTGGTAACAGCTGCGAGCGTCGGGAAATCGCGCCGCCGCACGGAGGGGGAGAGCGGAGGCGCTTTCCTCTACGAACGACGACGACAGCGGTGGGGTTCGGAGCGCGATGCGCGAGCAGCTAAATGCACCGCTGCGGGCCGATTAGCTGCCGTTCCGTCTGACCGGGCTGAGGCCGTTGGCAGTACGGATAGCCGGTCGATCTCTCTCGTCGGCTTCCCGAGCCTCCAGCGCTGCTACGTCTGGAGCGGAGGAGTGCTTTTCCCCGATGCCAAGCCTTTCGCGGCTTTCAGAGTCACCGGTGGTTTTGTCGGCAGCAGACTGAGCTGCGGAGAGGGCTGTCGCAAGGTTGGTGTTGTGCTCCAGGAAGCGCAGCAGCTCGACCGGGAAGGGCAGTACGAGGGTCGAGTTCTTCTCGGCGGCCACCTCGACAATCGTCTCCAGCAACCGCAGCTGGAGCGCACCCGGTGTGTCGGCCATGGTGGCAGCTGCGTTCGCCAACCGGTCCGAGGCTTGCAACTCGCCCTCGGCCGAGATGACACGAGCCCGCCGCTCCCGTTCCGCCTCGGCCTGCCGTGACATCGACCGTTTCATGGTTTCGGGCAACGCCACATCCTTGATCTCCACGCGATCGATGTGGATTCCCCATTCGACCGCAGGATTGTCGATCATCAGCTCAAGTCCCTCATTGAGCCGCTCTCGATTGGTCAGCAGATCGTCCAGATCACTCTTGCCGATCACCGACCGCAGAGAGGTCTGCGCCACCTGTGAGACAGCAAAGGGATACTCCTGGACATTGATGACCGCTTTCACCGGATCGACCACGCGAAAGTAGACAACCGCGTCTACCTTGACCGTCACATTGTCGCGGGTGATGCCTTCCTGCGCGGGCACCGCCATGGTGACGATCTGCATGTTCACCTTGTGCAGTCGATCCGCGATGGGGACGATCATGGCCAGCCCGGGGCCCCGCACCTGATCAAGGACGCGACCGAACCGAAAGACGAGCCCGCGCTCGTACTGCTTCACTACTCTGAGGCTTACCGCGGCAGCTGCCAGCGCAGCTCCGCCCAATACTGCCAAGAGCTCGAACATGAAAACCTCCAAGGTCAACGCCCGAGCCGGGGAAACGGGATCCTTGGATGGAGCCAGTCCCTGAGGTCGATCGGCCATTCAAGGCAGTCCAGTCCCGATGCGCCGGATCGGGCCTTCTCAAGAGTCAAATTCCCAGATCGGCGCGGTTGAAACCTGCCCTGAAAGTCAGCCGAGGGCCCTATAGGCCGAGGTGCAGCCGCAGCGCGGTGTCGAGCTCAGCGATCACTGCCGGCGGCAGCTGATCGACGCGTGGCCCGAGGCGGCTGCGTCAATGGATCTGACTTGTTCAGCCTGAGCCTTTGCGAGCGCGGCAAACCGGTAGCTGACGCTTCGAGCAGGGTCTGAAAGGGGAGAACGCGGGCCATATTTGATGCCACCGGTACGACAGTCACCACCCCACGGCCAAGGGCCGCCGCTCGCGCATTCGCCCGTCATTGCTCACGATCACCACCGGTCGTCGCTTGGTGGCCTCCGAGCCGCGGACGGGCTCCAGGTCGGCGAAGCGAATCTCGCCCCGTCTCACGGGTGCGGCAATGTGTCAGCTACTCAGGTTCCTACCTGAGTAGCAATCACTACTTGGGTGCTGAGATCCGCGAGACGGGTTATTCGGCCGAGGCCTGAAAGGGGTGGCTCAGATCGAAGAGGGGTTCGCCGTTGGGGTGCCGGTAGCTGGCTGCGATCTCGGCGAGTTCCGCCACCGCAACCCAGCTGAAATCCAGAGCGCGTTGGTGACCGATGTAGCCGATCGGAAATGTGGCCTCGCCGCCGGGCCAGGCTAGTTCGAAGTCGGTGGGCCCCTTCTCGATGACGCATCCCGGAGCGAGCCGGTTGTGCTGGATCCTTGGCAGCCGGGTCCGCATACGGAGCACGCTGCTGAGTTCCATGATCATGAATCGTCGGGCGGCGGCGGCGCTGGAGAACGTACACATCAGGCTGCGGTAGTCGGGGCGAACCACGGACTCATAGATGAATTGGGTCTGCCGGTAGGCGACGGCTCGGCCCACCTGCGCATCACCGACCGCGAGGACGTCGGCCCCGGACGGCTGGTGGCGTTTCCAGCCGAAGTCGGCGAGTACGGCGTCAATCGTTGCCAGATCAATATCGCCCGCGTCGGGTGGCGGCGTTTCGATGGGTGGCGGATCCATGACACGCCCCCGGGGGCGCTCGACCAGTTCGGTTTCGGCCCGGACGCCGAGGTCGAACAGCGGCTCACCGTTGATGTGCCGGTAGCTCGCCGCGATGGTGGCGGGGTCAGCGGCAATCATCCAGCTGAACGTCACCGCCTCATATCTCCTGTAGAAGGTCGCCTCGCCGGCAAGCCAGCTCAGCCGATGTCCAGTAGGTACTTCCTCGAGCTCTGTGCCGGCGGCAAGCTCGTTCATGGCGATCGGTGCCATCCGCGTCCGAAAGCGCAAGGACTCGCCCAGGGCCATGATCAAGTAGCGGCGAGCGTCTCGGGCGAAGTTGAATACGGCAGCGGTCGAGCGCACTCCGCGACTAGTGCTCTCGAATGTGAACAGCCCGTGACGGATCGCGAGTACGCGCGTGTCCTCGAGGTTCCCGACCTCGAGAATGGTCTCCGGATCGCCGGGCCAGCGATCCAAGCCGAGCTCGTCAACCAACTCCTCGATCAGCAGCATGTCGACCGCGAACGCATCTTCATCGCTTTGTCGATCAGTCATCGAGTCCCAATCCTTACTCGTCAGCGGCATCAGCCGTCCCGAGATGGGAAACGTGTGTTCGATCAGCCGTCCGGACACCCGTTTGCCGTCTTGGGGGGTGAAGCGTGGCAGAGATCAGCGCCTGCCCTCGCGATCTCCCAGCAAGGTAGCTGCGTAATCGGGTACGTAGGTGAACTGGTCCCTAGGCGGCCTCTGATAGTCCGAGCTCGCGGTGAGCCGCTCAGGCAGGTCCACCTCGGGGGCAGGCATCTCGGTGTAGGGGATGCTCGACAGCAGGTGCGCGATCATATTGAGCCGCGCGTGCTTCTTGATGTCGGACTCCACCACAAACCAGGGGCTGATCGAGGTGTCGGTGTGCACCATCATCTTGTCTTTGGCGCGGGAGTAGTCCTCCCAGCGGTTGATCGATTCCACGTCCATGGGGCTCAGCTTCCAGCGGCGTACGGGGTCACGATGCCGGGACTTGAAGCGGCGCAGCTGCTCGCTATCGGAGACGGAGAACCAGTATTTGCGGAGCAGGATGCCGTCATCGATCAGCATCTGCTCGAAGATCGGAGTCTGGTGCAAGAAGCGGTCGTACTCCTGCGGCGTACAGAAACCCATCACCTTCTCCACGCCGGCGCGGTTGTACCAGGAGCGGTCGAAGAGCACGATCTCACCCCTGCTGGGAAGGTGGGCGATGTAGCGCTGGAAGTACCACTGGCCGCGCTCCCGCCCGGTCGGGGTCGGCAGCGCCACGATCGGCGCGACTCGTGGGCTCAGATACTCGGTGATCCGCTTGATCGCACCGCCCTTGCCCGCCGCATCGCGGCCCTCGAAGATCACCAGGATGCGCGCTCCGGCTTGCCGAGTCCATTCCTGGAGCTTGACGAGCTCGGTTTGCAGTCGGAAGATCTCGGCTTCGTACAGCTCATCTGAGATCTTTGGCACCTTCCTCTTCGCCATGGCACCGACAGTAGCGGGATCAGCTCTGGGCGAACAGAAAAGTCAATTGAGGAATGTCAGTGCCTGCCCATAGCGTTGTCAGGTCTGATGGCGTCGGCCACCACCCGGCGTGCGCGGTTGGCGATGATTTTGGTCGCGACCGTGAGTCTGACTCTTGTACGGCAACGTGGCCGTGCACTCGGTGCGGCTTTGGTCGTACACGTCGACGAAGTAAGGATTGGGTTCTGGTGAGCACCACCCCAAGCACCCAGGAGGCGGGGGCCTCGCAACCCCTGCCGGCACGGGACCGCCAAATCATCGCGATTCTGCTGATCGCAGCTTTCGTTGTGATCTTGAACGAGACGATCATGAGCGTGGCGTTGCCGCGGCTGATGGTCGATCTTGATATCTCCGCGCGTACGGTCCAGTGGCTGACGACCGCCTTCATGTTGACCATGGCAGTGGTCATTCCGACAACGGGCTTCCTGCTGCAGCGGATCTCCACACGCACGGTCTTCATGCTGGCTATGGGCCTGTTCTCAGCCGGTACCTTGCTTGCGGCGCTCTCGCCCGGGTTCTGGATGCTGCTGCTCGCCCGCGTCGTGCAGGCCTCGGGTACAGCTGTGATGATCCCGCTGCTGATGACGACCGTGCTGACGCTGGTTCCGGCCGAACGCCGTGGCGTGGTCATGGGGAACATCACCATTGCGATCTCGGTGGCGCCGGCGATTGGTCCGACGCTGTCTGGGCTGGTCTTGCAGTTCCTGTCTTGGCGCTTCATGTTCGTGCTGGTGCTGCCGATCGCGCTGGCGTCCTTGGTCTATGGGTCGCGCCGGCTGGTGAACGTCGGGCAGCCAGGCCATCAGAAGCTCGATGTGGTGTCCGTGCTGCTCTCCATCCCAGCCTTCGGCGGCCTCGTTTACGGGCTCAGCCAGTTAGGTCGCGGCGCGTCAGGGCCACAGGTTGCGATCGGCTTCATCGCCATCGGATTGGTCCTCATGCTGATCTTCGGCTGGCGGCAGCTGCGACTCGCCCGAAGTGGCCGTAGCCCACTGCTGGATCTGCGCCCATTCAGCTACCGGATGTTCAGCCTGAGCCTCGCGCTGTTGTGCCTGGCGATGCTGGCACTATTCGGCATGGTGATCTTGCTGCCGATTTATCTGCAGACAATCCGAGGGATCGGATCGCTTGGGACCGGGCTCCTGCTGTTGCCCGGCGGCCTCTTGATGGGCCTGTCCGGACCAACCGTTGGCAGGATCGTTGACCGCTATGGCCCCCGGCCGGTGACCATTCCTGGCGCCGCCCTGCTGACCTTCACGCTCTGGCAGTTCAGCAATGCCGATGCCAGCACGCCTATTTGGATGCTCATCGGCCTGCACATGCTGCTGATGCTGGGACTCGCCTGCTTGTTCACACCCTCATTCACTGCGGGATTGAACCCGCTGCCGCCGTATCTCTATTCGCACGGAAGTGCGGCCTTGGGCACACTGCAGCAGGTGGCAGGTGCGGCGGGAGCTGCGTTGTTGGTGGCGATCATGGCCAGCAGAACAGCAACCTTGAGCGAAACCGGGCTGCCGGAGCTGGCCGCGCTGAATGGCGGCATCGAGCTCGCCTTCAGTGTCGCCGCTGTGATCAGCATCGCGGCTGTCGTGTTGGCGTGCTTCATTCGCAACACCAAGCCTCCCCTCGATGAGCAATCGATGGGGTACCAGCCTGGCGCCGGCGAAGAGCCGATCTCTGAGGAGTCGGCCACGAAGCGGTCCTGATCGGTGGCGTCCCCACTCAGCGGACGAGCTTGATGTTGTACTCCGCGTAGCCGAGCTGAGCATAGATTCGTACCCACAGCGGAATGAACATCTCCAGGCCGCGGGCTGCGGTCAGGTCGCCCAGATCGAACACATCGGTCCAGCCGAGATCCGCGGCCAAGGCTGCCGCCGTCGCTCGCGCAGCCGGGTCATTGCCCGCCACGAAGATCGTCGAATCGCCACGAAGCCCGCGCGGGTTCACCATCACCTCGTTCGCCATGGTGTTGAACATCTTGACGAGCCGCGCCTCAGGCAGCTCGCGCTGCAGCCCCTCGGCGAGCGAGTCGGTGTTGCTGACGAAAAGTGAGGGCGGAAATCCCTGCGAGAAGTCGAGCGCGTTCGATGTATCGATGACAACTTTGCTGTTGAGTGCGTCGCCCACCGCCTTGAGCGCAGGCAGAGAACCGCGGCCATTTGTGGCGTTGATGAACAGATCCGCATTGAGGTCCTGGTACGCCGCGAGCGGCAGATCCAAGCGAGCCCAATCATCCCTTGCCCCGGTTGTCTCAGGATCACGCGTTCCGATCACTACCTCATGACCGGCGCCGGACAAGGCCTTACCGAGTGCCCGCCCGACGGGACCAGTTCCCAGAATGGCAATCTGCATGCAGACATCATTGACGACTTGTCAGCGGCTGTGGCCGCCATAGCGACCCCACACGCTGACAAGTCGGCAGAAGGAGGCAGCATGGCGCAGAAAGTTGCAGTGGTGACGGGAGCAGGCAGTGGAGTCGGGGCAGCGGCAGCCACCGCACTCGCGACTGACGGTTGGCTCGTGGTACTCGCGGGCCGCCGACGTACGCGGTTGGAGGCGCTTGCGGCTGAGCACCCAGACCTCCTTCTTGATCCCGTCCCAACCGACGTGACCGACGAGAACTCCGTACGCGACCTATTCGACGTCACCGTCGCACGGCACGGTCGAGTCGATTTGCTCTTCAACAACGCCGGCATGGGCGGGCCGCCGCGAGAGCTCGACGAGGTCCCACTGGACGAGTGGCGGGCCCTCGTGGACGTGAATCTGACCGGCGCGTTCCTCTGTACCCGAGAGGCGTTCCGCGTCATGCGCAGGCAGCAGCCGCGGGGTGGACGCATCATCAACAATGGCTCGATCTCGGCTCATGCGCCACGTCCGCTATCGATCGCCTATACAGCGACCAAACACGCCGTCACTGGTCTCACCAAGTCGACTGCCCTGGACGGGCGCCCCTATGACATTGCCTGCGGCCAGATCGATATCGGCAACGCCGCCACCGACATGACGACTGCCACGGCTGAGGGTGCGCTGCAAGCCGACGGCAGCCTACGGGCGGAGCCACGGATGCGGGTCGCGGATGTGGCTCGCGCCGTCGTGTATATGGCCGGGCTGCCACTGGACAGCAATGTTGCGACCCTGACGGTGATGGCCACCAAGATGCCCTATGTAGGCCGCGGGTGATTGCCACAGTTTCTGACGCTGGTTTGCCGACACGCCGGCCGCCGGGCTCCGCCAGAGTGACTGGCGTTAGATTTTGAGGGATACCCATGATCTTCATCAAACAGTTTGCCGAGCTGGGTAGCAGCGACCTTGATCAGGCGGGCGGCAAGGCCGCCAACCTGGGTGAGTTGACCCGCGCCGGCCTCCCCGTGCCGCCTGGCTTCGTGGTCGCTACCGCGGCCTACAGGTCCTATGTCGCGGAGCACCAGCTGGACGAGAGAATTACTGCGCTTGCTACCCGGAGCGACGATCCGGCTGGATACGACGAGGCCTCGGCACAGATCCGAGCGCTCTTCGCCGATGAGCTCTCTGAGGCGCTCAGGGCAGAGATCGCCGAGGCCTATGCCACTCTCGGCGACGGCATGCCAGTCGCGGTCCGCTCCTCGGCGACGGCAGAGGATCTTCCAGAGGCGAGCTTCGCGGGCCAGCAAGACACCTACCTCAATGTCCGTGGGCTTGAGGATCTACTGGTCGCGGTCCGTGACTGTTGGGCGTCACTCTGGACGGCGCGCGCCATGGCATATCGAGCGCGCCAAGGGGTCGATCCAGCGACCGTCAGCCTCGCGGTCGTCGTCCAGCAGATGATCGACGCCGAGTCTGCGGGGGTCATGTTCACCGCCAACCCGAGCAATGGCCGCCGCGCCGAGACAGTGATCAGCGCAGCTTGGGGCCTCGGAGAGTCCGTGGTCAGCGGAGCGGTCAACACCGACAACATCGTGGTGCGGAAGCCGGACGGCACGGTCGTCTCGAGCGAAATCGCCGACAAGGCCGTCATGACCGTTTACGCGGAGCAGCGTACCCAGGAGCGGCCGGTGCCCGCCGACCAGCGCAAGCGGCCGGTGCTGAGCGCAGCCGAGGCTGCCGAGCTGGCCGCGTACGGAACCCGCATCGAGAACCACTACGGCATACCCCAAGACATCGAGTGGGCCCGCGCGGATGGGAAGCTCTGGATTTTGCAGGCCAGGCCGATCACCGCGCTGCCCGAGGCCGAGGCACCGATGCCGTCGGACTGGACCGTGCCCGAGCCAGCTGCCATGTATGTCAGGGCGAGCATTGTCGAGCAGCTACCTGATCCGCTTTCCCCGCTGTTCGCCGACATGATCGACGGTGCAGTCACCCGCTCATTGCAGAGCCTGTTCCAAGAGTTCCTGCAGGAGGACGTGATCAGGGAAAGCGACGTTGGCCTGACGACGGTCAATGGGTACGCCTATTACCGCTACAGCCGTTCCGGCATGGGGCGGCTCATGTGGAAGAGTCCGCCGGCCTTTCGGATGCTGTTAAGCGGGGGAACGCAAGATCGCTGGCGCACCTACTCTCATCCGCGCTATCGCCGCATTGTCAGCGACTGGACCGCGCGAAACATCAGCGAACTGACCACCGCTGAGTTGCTGGCCGGAGTGCAGGAGTTGGTTGACGCGGCCGCCGAGTACTACACCGCTGTACAGACGATCATCCCAGTTGCAGCAACCAGTGAAGTGCTGTTCACCTGGCTCTACGACTCGGTCGTCCGGAGCAAGGACGATCCGCCCGCCCCAGTGTTCCTGCTCGGCTATGACAGCGCCCCGATCAGAGCCGAGAAGTCCCTTTACGACCTTGCGACCTGGACCCGCACACACCAGGTGCTGGCCGATTCGCTGCTGGCGCTCCCCCCGGAGCAGTTTCTGGAGACGGCGGCCGAGTCTGAGGATGTTGTCTGGCACGAGTGGCGCACCCGCTTCCAGGCGCACCTGAGCGCGTACGGGCACGCCGTCTACAACCTTGACTTCATCAACCCCGTGCCGGCCGATGATCCGGTTCCGCTGCTAGAGACGGTGCGGTTCTTCGTCAGTGGCAAGGGTGTCGATCCGTACCAGCGTCAGCAACGCTCCGCGACCCGCCGGGAGGAGGCAACGGCGGCCGCGCTGGCGCGGCTGGATCCGGTGCGCGCGAGGCCATTTCTCAGGCTGCTGCACTGGGCGCAGCGGGTGGCGCCGGTGCGCGAGGACGCACTGGCCGACGTCGGGCTGGCCTGGCCTCAGCTGCGCCGCATGCTCGCCGAGATCGGTGGACGACTCCAGAAGTCCGGCGTGATCAACGAGCCCAACGATGTGTACTGGCTGCGCCGCAGCGAGATCGAGGACGGGGTGGGCGACCTCGCAGACCAGGTGGAGCAACGCAAGCAGCTGTGGCGCGGGCAGCTGAGGGCCACGCCGCCACAGCTGCTGCCCAAAGGCGGCTGGGGCGACATGTTCCGTAGATGGATGCCGGCGGCGTCCGAGGAGCAGGTTGGCGACCTGATCAAGGGCACCGGGGCGAGCGCCGGAACCATCACCGCCCCCGCACGGGTCTTGGGTGGGCCTCAGGACTTCGGGTCGATGCAGCCTGGTGACGTGCTGGTGGCCAGCATCACGACACCGGCATGGACCTCGCTGTTCGCCATGGCATCTGCGGTCGTCACCGACATTGGAGGTCCGCTCAGCCACAGTTCGATCGTGGCGCGCGAATACGGCATCCCTGCCGTGCTGGGAACGGCCGTCGCGACCCGTCGGATCCGCAGCGGTCAGCTGATCAAAGTGGATGGCGATGCCGGCACAGTGAGGCTGCTTGACGGGCCGGAGTCTGAGGAGATTGAGGCGCCGACCAAGAGCTCGCCGCGCCGCAAGATCATCGCCGGCACCGCCGGCGCCGCCGCCGCTGCTGGGCTGACCGCATGGTTGGTGCGACGCGCGAAGTCGCGTCGCTGACCAACGGATCGTGTAATATCCCACGCAGCGTGGGACGTTGACATGAGCTCAGGAGGGCGTCGCCAACGCGGCGATCTCGAGTTCGTTTGCGATGCGCTTGGCGATCTCCAAAGAGGCGGTAGCCGCCGGGGAGGGGGCATTCAGCACGTGCACCTGACGAGGCGCTCGCTGGTAGTAGAAGTCATCGACCAGTCTTCCGTCGCGGTGCAGCGCCTGAGCGCGTACACCGGCACCCGTCGGCAGCAGACAATCATCAGGAAGAGCGGGGACGAGCTCGCGCAGGCTCGCCAGGAACCGCTTCTTTGACAGCGATCTAGCTGCCTCATCGAGTCCGGTACGCCAAAACCGCTTGCCCAGCTTCCACAGGCCCGGCCAGCGGAGGCTGTCCACGACATCACGAGGATTGATCCTCAGCTTGGTGTAGCCGTGTCGAGCCAGCGCAAAGATCGCGTTGGGGCCAGCGTGGATCGATCCGTTGATCGTCCGGGTCAGATGTACGCCGAGGAAAGGGAACGCCGGGTCGGGGACCGGATAGATCAGGCCCTTAACGAGGTAGGACGCCTCCGGTGTCAGCTCGTAGTACTCGCCGCGGAACGGGATGATCCGTACGTCTGGCTTCAGTCCAGCCAGCCGAGCCAGCCGATCGCTGTGCAGTCCGGCACAGTTGACGAATTGATCCGCGCGAAATTCGTCAGTCTTGGTCGTAACCGTCACCGCATCAGAGTGGGACACAATCCCGACGATCCGCTGGTCGACGCGGACCTCGCCGCCCGCCTGCTCCACATGACGCCGGAGTGCGTCGCTCACGCCACGGAAGTCGACGATGCCCGTCGACTCGACGCGTACGGCCGAGACAGCAGAGACGTACGGCTCGTACCCCTTAGCCTGGTCGGCGCTGATCATCCGGCATGGGACGCCGTTGGCCTGCCCTCGCCGATACAGCTCCTGGAGGGCCGGCACTTGCGAGAGTTCAGTGGCCACCACGAGCTTGCCGCAGATGTCGACGAAGACCCCGTTCTCTTCGGCGAACCGCCGCATTGAGGTTGCGCCAGCGGTGCCCAGCGTGGCCTTGAGGCTGCCGGGCCGGTAGTAGAGCCCGGAGTGAATGACGCCGGAGTTGTTGCCCGTCTGATGTTGAGCATGGCTCGACTCTTTCTCGAGCACCGTTACTGAATGCCCGCGGCGCGTTAGCTCGCGGGCGGTCGCCAACCCTACGATTCCTGCCCCAGCCACAATGACATGGCTCCCCATTCATCCATGTCTACCAGGCATGGCGGGAGCCGCTGGGCTCCCGCGAGTTTGTCAGAGGCTTAGGCCCCCGAGCCGTTGAGCCCTGCGGTCAGGGCGGCGAGACCGTACGCCACGCCGAGCGCCCGCCGCGCCGCCTGCACTGTCTGCTCGCGATCAGCTCTCTCGGATGCGGGTACCACCGCCTGGATCTCCGCCCTGAGCTGTTCCGCCGAGGCGAGCTGGCGGGCGGCTTCGGCTGGATCACCGCGTTGCATAGCGAGCGCCGCAAGCTCGTCGCGTACGCTCGCCTCTCGCCACCGGTCGCCGAGCTCGTGATGCTCGGTCAGGCTGGCCAGCTGCATGCCGAAGGCGCGTTCAGTTTCGCCGCGGAGTCGAGCCACGACGCCGAGCTGATTGAGCGACCAAGCGATCCCCTCCCGAAACGACAGCTTCTTACACAGGTCGAGGCACTGGCTGAGCAGTAGTCGGGCGCCGGTCAGATCCCCTCGGTAGCGCGCCGTGGTACCCAAATTGATCAACGCCCAGATCACACCCTCTTGGTCGCCCAGCTCGCGCATCCGGCGGAGCGCCTCGGGCCCGATCGCCTCGGCCTCCTCGAGGTCCTCGGTCAACCAGGCCAGGAAACACAAATAGTTCAGCTGGACCGCTGCATCATGATCATCGCCCGCTTCCTGAGCCAAGCGCAACGCCTGACGATGCAGCTCGGCCGACTCCTGGTACCTGCCCTGCTCACGCGCTATCGCGCCCAGCCTGCCGATCGACCAGACCAGGCCTTCCCGATCACCGGCTTCAGCAAAGAGCGCCTGCGCCTCCTCGACCAGCGGCTTCGATTCCGAGTAGTCGCATTGGAGGAAGGCGAGTGTGCCGGCCAGCACCAGTACGGGTGCTCGCAGCTCTCTCGGCGCGTCCGGCCAGGCCCGCAACGCGCGGTCAGCCCAGCGCCTTCCGTCGGTGTAGCGACCCCGCAGGTAGCACCACCGGCCCAGCGCAGCCACAGTGCGGAAGGCGATCTCCGGCTGATGTTGGATCGACCAGGCGATAGCGGGGCGGATGTTGCCGACTTCGCGATCGATGATCGAGAGCCATTCGTGTTGATCATGACCTGTCAACTGTGGTGCCGCCTGCTCGACAAGATCACGGTAGTACTCGGCGTGACGCCGGTGAGTGACGACGCGGTCGGGGTGCAACGCGAACTTGCTTCGCGCGTATTGCCTGATCAGTTGCAGCAGCCGGAATCGCGCCTGCCGGCTCCCCTCGTCCTGGCGTACGACGAGCGACTTGGACACCAGCGAGGACAGCACGTCCACGACCTCGATCTCGTCCAGGCCTCCGCCGCACACCTCGGCAACCGCCGCCCTGCTGAAGCTGCCGCCGAATACGGAGAGCCGCTCGAAGATCAACCGCTCGGTGACGGTCAACCGCTGGTAGGTCCAGCCGACCATGGCGTCCACGAGCTCCTGGTCACCGCCGGGGCCCGGAGTCTGCAGGATGCTGAGTTCACTCTCCAGGGTGTCGGCCAACTCGTGGACGGTCAGCACATTGGTCCGGGCAGCTGCCAGTTCCAGGGCCAGTGGCAGCCCGTCCAGCCGTTGGCAAATGCGTATCACAGCGTCGGCAGCTTGTTGGTCGAGTCGGTTGTTGATCAGTGATCGGGACAGGAACAGCTGGCACGACGGGATGTTGTTGAGCTGATCGGCGGGTGTGCCCTGGGAAGGCAGTTGCAGCGGAACCACAGAAAGCGCCAGCTCCCCAGGGACCCCGGTGAGGTGCCGGCTGGTGATCAAGATCGTGAGTTTTGGTGCGCTCGCCAGAATGGCGCGGCAGAGTTCGGCGCAGGCGGACAGGTGATGCTCGGCGTTGTCGATCACGAGGAGGCTCGAGAGGGGTCGTAGGTGGTCGATGATCTCCTTGACAGTGGTCTTGGGCGCGCGTACGCCGAGTGCTCCGGCCAGCGCACTCAGCACAGTCGTCGAATCGTTGAGCGTCCCTACCGGAAACCAGTGCACACCGTCGGGGAACTGTGCGGGCTGGGTCGCGGCATATCCGACGGCGATCCTGGTCTTCCCGACTCCCGCCGGTCCGAGCAGGGTCAGCAATCTGGTGTCGTCGCGTTCAATGAGCTCCGCTACGGCCCTGAGTTCTGCAGCCCTGCCGATCGGATGGTCGGCAAAGACTGGAAGCGATGGGACCGATGGTTCTCCGAAGTTGGCCGCGGCGAACAGGGCGGAGCGGTCGGACTCGGGCAGGCTCAGCCCCTCGGCCAGCAGTCGCATGGTGGTCAGTCGGGGTGAGCGGCGACCGCGTTCGAGGAGCGAAACGGCTTCCGGACTCAGTCCGGCGCGGGTGGCAAGGGTTTCCTGGGAGAGGCCGGAGCGCCTCCGCAGGCGTCGCAACTCCTCACCGAACAGGTTCATCTTTTCCTTGCCACATTGGGAAAGCGTCTTGCCAGATTGATCAGATCTGGCTTCCTCGACGGTTTCGAGCGACCGTTCATTGTCCGTCTGCTGTTCGTTGTCGCACAATTGCCGCAGTGTTCAAGATATGTGAGGCGGTCTTTGGGGGCCAGACCAGCCGTCGAGGGGGGATTCCGGCCGATCCCATTCCGTGGGAAGGGATGCGGCTTGGAGCAGGAGGGTGTTGGTCAACGGGGGCCCGCTTGGCGTAGCGGGATGGCCGGCACCCTCCAATTTTTTTGTGATTGCTCGCGCAATCGCGCGTGGAGTCCGCCGCCGTCGTCGTCTCTCGCAAAGGAAAGAACGCCTTTGCTCGCTCCTCCGTGCGGCGGCGCGCGATTTACCGACGCTCGCAATCGGTCGGCTCCGCCTACACTCGCTCCAGTGGATTTCTGGAGGGGCTGGCCTTACCCGGTGGCCGTTGCCGCCTTGTTCCTCGTAGTCATGCTCCGAGCGGGCGGCACGTACGCGATCGGGCGGGCAGCGCGGGAGGGGGTACGCAGGAGCCGGCTCTCGCGCGTGATGGCCAAGCCTCGCTTTGCTCGGATGCAGCAGATGGTTGCCCGCTGGGGAGCTCCCGTGGTGACCCTGTCATTTTTGACGGTCGGAATTCAGACGCTGGTCAACCTGGCGGCCGGGGTGATGCGGATGCCGTTGCGCCGCTATCTGCCTGCGCTCGTCGTTGGCGCAATCCTTTGGGCGTTCCTCTACGCGACGGTGGGATTCGCGACATTCGCTGGCTGGCGGCGGGTGTACGGGCTGTCACCGGCGATCGCCATTGCCAGCCTCGTGGTGCTGCTGGCGGGATTGGCAGGCTACATCGTCTGGCAGGTCCGGCATCGCCGTGAAGAGGACGAGCGGGAGCCCGCTAACTTGGGGGCGTGACCAGCCCGTTTGCGCCTGAACTCTGGCATGCCGTGGAAGGGTTCGACTTCACCGACATCACTTATCACCGAGCCGCCGCAGCGCCTGTAGTGCGAGTCGCCTTTGACCGCCCCGAAGTACGCAACGCCTTCCGCCCGCACACCGTGGACGAGCTCTACGCCGCACTAGATCACGCCCGGATCTCCTCCGACGTGGGCGCGGTGTTGCTCACCGGAAATGGACCGTCGCCGAAGGATGGGGGATGGGCGTTCTGCAGCGGCGGCGACCAGCGGATCCGAGGCCGCGTTGGATATCAGTACGACTCGGCCACAAGTGCTCAGAGTGGCGACGCCGCCGCGCTCGGCCGGCTGCACATCCTTGAGGTGCAGCGGCTCATTCGTTTCATGCCGAAGATCGTGATCGCGCTGGTCAGCGGCTGGGCAGCCGGCGGAGGGCACAGTTTGCACGTGGTGTGCGACCTGAGTCTGGCCAGCGCCGAGCATGCCCGCTTCAAGCAGACCGATGCCGATGTCGGTTCCTTTGATGGGGGCTTCGGGTCGGCGTACCTGGCCCGGCAGGTCGGGCAGAAGGTGGCGCGGGAGATCTTCTTCCTGGGCGAGACCTACTCGGCCGAGGACGCGTACCGGATGGGAATGGTGAACCGCGTCGTACCGCATGCCGAGCTGGAGACCGTTGGGCTGGAGTGGGCCAAGATCATTTGCGGCAAGAGCCCGACTGCCCAGCGGATGCTCAAGTTCGCATTCAATGCCATCGATGATGGACTGATCGGACAACAGGTGTTCGCTGGCGAATCGACCCGGCTGGCGTACATGACCGACGAGGCCGTCGAGGGCCGAGACGCCTTCCTCGAGAAGCGTCCCCCCGACTGGAGCCCCTTCCCCTACTACTACTAACTCCCTCACATCACCGACTTGTCAGAATCCAGCGGCGCTATAGCGCCGCTGGATTCTGACAAGTCGGCGTTAGACGACGCCATACAACCGATCACCGGCGTCGCCGAGGCCAGGAAGGATGTAGCCGACGTCGTTGAGCTTCTCGTCCAAACCGGCCAGCACCAGCGTGCAAGGTACGTGCAGCTCATCAAGCAGCTCGGTGAGCCTGGCGATCCCTTCGGGAGCCGCGATCAGGCAGATACAGGTGATGTGGTCGGCGCCGCGCTTGACCAGGAATTGTACGGCCGACCCGAGAGTGCCGCCGGTGGCGAGCATGGGGTCGAGGATGTAGCACTGTCGCCCCGTCAGATCATTCGGCAGCCGTTCGGCGTAGGTGGTGGCCAAGAGTGTTTCCTCGTTGCGGATCATGCCAACGAACCCCACCTCGGCCGTCGGGATCAGCCGGGTCATGCCCTCGAGCATGCCGAGGCCTGCGCGCAGAATCGGTACGACCAACGGCCGCGGGGGCGACAGCTTCACGCCGACCGCGGCGGACAGCGGCGTCTGAACCGTGCGCGGGCTGACCCGAACATCGCGGGTCGCCTCGTACGCGAGCAAGGTGACCAGCTCTTCGGTGAGTCGCCGGAAGGTCGGTGAGTCGGTGGTCTCGTCCCGCAGCACGGTGAGCTTGTGAGCGACGAGCGGATGGTCGACGACGCGTAGTTCCACGCTGGAACCGTAGCGAGGCTGGATCTGAGATTGTGGATCGGACTCGTGTCCGGGCGAGGTGTCTGACACGATGGAGCGGGTTTCGCGATCGTGCGGAGGAGGAAGTCATGTCGGAGTTCGACGACGAGGAGTACGAGTCGTTCGAGCTGGATGGCGCGGGCAAGAGCGCTGACTCGGTGAGCGGGCCGGCAGACACAGCAGATGAGCCGGACGATGATCTCGAGGATGACGAAGATTTCGACGAGGTTGATCTTGAGGATGCGGCCGACGACGAGATCGATTTCGTGCTGGCCGCCTACCGCGAGGATGGCCAGCCATACGTGCAGTCGCTGGGCAAAGACCTCGCCAACGATCTCGAGGAGTTGATTGTCCAGCTCCGCCGGTTGCCGGGCGATGCCGGTGCGCTGGGGTTCGTCAGCCTGGTCGAGGAAGTCTTCGTGATCGCGCGGGTACGCGGTCAACATGTGCAGGTGCTGCTATCCGATGCAGCGGCTGCTAGCGACTGGCCGGTTGCCCGCGATGTGGTGGATTATCTCGGCGAGGAGCCCTTGGAGGAGGACGAGGAGGAGGGCGAGCCGATCGGTGACCTCGGCATCGTCGCTGACCTCGGGCTGAGCGACTTCGACATGGGTGCCATCATCGACAATCTCGATCTGAGTAGCGTCGACATGCTGATCGAGATCGCTGACAAGATCAAACTCAACCCGCCGTTTCGCAAGGCCGCCGAAGCAGCGGTAGGTGAGTGAATTCAGTCGCTTGAACCAGTGGAACGACTCGATGCAGCTGGCTCTCGATCAGGCCCGGCGGGCGGCGCGGCATGGCGATGTGCCGGTCGGCGCGGTCATCATCGACCAGAGCGGCAACGTCGTGGCGGCCGCGGGCAACGAACGTGAGGTCAGGCATGATCCGACGGCGCATGCCGAGGTCCTCGCGCTGCGTGAGGCGTCCAGGCGGCTACGTTCCTGGAGGCTGACCGGTCTCACGCTTGTCGTCACCCTCGAGCCCTGCACCATGTGCGCCGGCGCCCTCGTGCTGGCCCGAGTCGCCCGGCTGGTGTTCGGCGCCTTCGATCCCAAGGCCGGCGCGGTCAGCTCACTCTTCGACGTCGTACGCGATCCGCGGCTCAACCATCGTGTGGAGGTACACGGCGGCGTCCTCGAAGCCGAGTGCGGCGCGCTGCTGAAGGACTTCTTCGCCGACCGCTGAGCCTGCTGGTGACTGTGCGGATTCCAACATTGCAGAGTCTCGGCACTCCGCATCACTAACTTGGACTGTGCCGCATTTGCAGCAGGCGCAGAGTCCAGGCAGGTGATGCGGAGTGGAGCCCGGCCCGATCATGGAACCCTGAGCTGGCTTCTGATTCGCGCGCCCGAACCACCTTGGGTAATCTCTCCGGCGGTGGCGTGTCTGAGCGGCCTAAAGAGCGCGCCTCGAAAGCGCGTGAGGGGCAACCCTCCGCGGGTTCAAATCCCGCCGCCACCGCCAACTGACAAGGCGAAACGCTGGCCCCGCCACAAGGTGGGCGCCGGCGTTCGAGGTCTTGGTCTCATCTTTGGTCTCATCTGGCTACATTTCGCTCGTCTTTTGCGCTGTTTGGGCTCGACCAGAGCAGCACGTCGAGCCGACTCGCCACGTCGCTGTGAATCGGAGCAACGACGTGTGCGTAGCGGCTTACCATCGCCGTCGTTGACCATCCCAGAACGCTCATGATCGTGCGCTCGTGCACCCCCAGGAGCAAGAGCACCGTCGCAGCGGTGTGGCGCGCGTCGTGGAGTCGGCCATCCCGTACTCCCGCAGCCTTGAGCAGCTTCTTCCAGTTGTCCCAGTCAGTACGCGGGTTCAGCGCTCGACCAATCTCGTCACTGAAGATCCACCCTTCGTCAACCCACAGCTGAGCGGCCGTCCGTCTCTGGACCGCCTGAGCTTTGGCGTGGTCCCGAAGCAGGTCGAGCACCGCTGCCGGCAGCGGGACCACCCGGCGGCCAGCACGCGACTTAGTCGTGTCGAAATCTGGCCGCGAGAGCACCCGATTTGGGCAGTGACCGGCGTACTTGTGGCCGCAATGGGGCTGACATCGGTGTTCATAACGGGGTCGAGTTCGACTGCGCTTGATCGTCAGGACTGACCGTGACCAATCGACGTCACCCCACTGAAGGCCCAACGCTTCCCCTTGCCGCAAGCCCAGGGCCAGGGCGAAGACCCAACGTGCGCCGTTGGGCTCGCTGTTGGGCCGCGACGAAGAGTTGTTGTACTTCGTCGACGGTGTACGGCTCCACGTCATAGTCATTCACAAGCGGCGTCTTCGCCATCTCCGCAGGGTTTCGAGCTAGATGACCTCGCCGCACGGCCTCGTTGAGTGCGGTCCTGATCGTCCGGTGCACCTGGTGCACGCGACCGGGACTCATAGGTGTGCCACGCCGAGTGCTCAGCTTGAGCATGCTGACGTAGAGACGTTCAAGGTGCTCGGGCCTCAGGGTGTGAAGCCGGTGGCGGCCGATGCCTGGGATCAGGTGCACGTTGACCGCCGCGCGGTAGCCCTCATAGGTGCCCTGCTTCACAAATGGCCGCGAGAGGTGTTCGAGCCAATGTGTTAGCCACGCCTCGACAGTCCAATTCTCCTGGATCTCCTGAGCCAGTCCGTCATCGCGGGCTCGCTCCCATTCGGCCACCTTCTCCGTTACGACCGTCTTGCTCTTCGACGACACGTGCCGTCGATCTTTGCGCCCCTGGTCGGTCAGGCCCATAGACACCCGCCCATGCCACAGACCATCAGCGCCTTTATAAATCGTCGAACGCCCGTCGGGTTGATGGTGCCGCTTTGTCATGCGGCACCTCCGCGCTGGCAATCCCTCAACGCATCAAGGAAGGCGACCAAAGCGTCGGCTGGTACCCTGCGCAGGCGACCGATTCGGACAGACTCAACGGCGCCCGAACTGACCAACGCGTACATGACGGTTCTTCCGACCCCAAGTCGATCGGCGGCCTCTTCCACTGTAAGGACAAGGGGCAATCTGACTTGCTGATCCTCTTGAAAGCCATGCCTGGCTGGGCCTCCGGCCTCCCTCGAAATCGAGTGTGGGGTCTGCGGCCTGGGCCTCAAGGGCGACTGCGGCGTGACTTCGTTGTTCGCTCCACTCACCCCTGACATCTGGCCCTCCGAACGCTCAACCGCCTGGCATGCCCATCAAGCCAGTCACGACGGCACCTCGCACGCACAAACCCTGACCTGTGGATGACGAGGTCCTACTGTCCCCAAGGGGATAAAGGCGAGGTTGGCGGTCATCGCGACCAAGCTATTTAGGAATTCGCCCGGCGCATCGAAATGTCGGCAGTGACGCCAGATAGGGAGTCGCTGCCGCCAGAAGCACAAAGAGGACAGCAAACCCGGGCAGAAGCAACGCCAGGGCCGGCGCCACTCGCTTGCCATATACCGAGTCGGTCACGCACGGCAGTGTGCCTTGATCAAACTAGAGGCCTGCTCGGCAATTCCAGATCATGCGGGTCTGGGTGGCGCGCCCACTGGGTCGAAGCTTCCAACCCTGACCTCCTCCATGCCATCGCCAGTCGGCCTGTGTGGTGAGCGGCCCTGAGGCGGCGATTGGTCACCCGCGTCCTCCCTTGACCGCGACTGTGGGAGCGGATTGGTAAGCAGTTTGGTAATCAGCTCGTCGTCAAGCTGACCTTCTCGTTGCGAAGGCATGGCGTCGATCTGATCAGGCGCGAGCATGGCGTGATTGACGTGCAGGTTGCAGCAGCAGGCGCGCCCTGGTTGCACCGCGGGGGCACACATGGGGCATACGGCTAAGGCTCAGCCTCCTCCCGGCGACTGAGACTCACGCCGTGCCACTTGCGAGTGGGTCCCGGAGGTCCAGCAAGACATCGCAGGGCTGATCTTGTGACATCGCCCTGAGCGGTCGGCTACACACACGAATGACTTGCGGGGATCGCAGTGCCTTGATGACTCACCGGAGTAAGTCCAATCTGGCCAGGCGGACGGCCCGGTCATTTAGGGCCTGCCCGGACCGGGGGATCGAATCTCTGCCGCTCTGCTCGCTGTGGATGGACCGCCGGCGCCGCCGCGTGCCGCTCAGGCTCGCAACAGTGTCAGCACGGCCAGCACTCGTCGGTTGAGATCGGGTGACGGTTCGAGTTGCAGCTTGCGGAACAGCTGGGCGCAGGTCGCCTCGACGGTCCTCTCGCTGACCGCCAGCTCAGTTGCGATACCTGAGTTCGAGCGCCCTTGCGCCATCAGGGCGAGGATGTCGTTCTCGCGGGGAGTCAGTCGGGTAAGGGGGGAATCGGCACGCTGGCGCCCCATCAGCCGCGACACGATGGTCGGGTCGATGACGCATTCGCCCTCGGACACCCGGTGTATCGCGTCCACCAGAACGGCGATGTCGGACACGCGGGCTTTGAGCAGGTAGCCAACTCCGCCCGGCTGATCGGCAAGCAGTCGTTGGGCATATCGAGCCTGCAGGTACTGGCTTAGGAGCACCACGGCCGTCCTCGGAAACTGCATGCGGATTTGGCGGGCCGCAATCAGGCCCTCGTCCGTGTGGGTTGGTGGCATCCGGATATCAACAATGGCGACGTCTGGGCGCTCGAGTGCGACCAACCGCAGCAAGTCGTCTGCGTCCGCCGCTTCCCCGACTACGTCGACACTCGCCTCGGTCAACAGCCGAGCGAGTCCGGAACGTAGGAGCATGACGTCGTCGGCGATTACGACCCGCATGGAATCACCGCAGTTAAGACGACTTGTCCCCGTTGGTGTCTCGTGGCCATCGTGCCGCCGTGGGCGCCGACCCGATCGGCGCTGTCGGTCAGCTGACCTGTCAGGTCAAGACCACTGCCGAATGTGACGGTCAGTCTGCCCTCCCGGTCGTCGACACGTACGGTCACCGTGTCCTTTACCGAAGACCGAGCAGCTGCAGCCAAATAGTCCGCTACTAGCGCATACACCGTTAGAGACGTGTTGATCTCGTGCTCTCGTCTGAGCTGGATGTCTAAGCTGGTCGGCACGTTGATGCTGGCGACGAGGTCCTCAAGGGCGGCGGCGAGTCCCTCGTCGGTGAGGGCGCTGGGATACACGCCGTGAGTAAGGCTGCGCAGCTGATCGAGGGCAGCTTGGACGCACCTGTCGGCCTGGGACACGCTGTCCTCGGCGGCCGGATCGGCGTGGCCGAGGGCAAGCCGGAGATGTATTGAGGCGCTGACAAGGCGTTGTTGGGCGCCGTCATGCAGGTCTCGCTCGATCCGCTTGCGCTCGAGATCGGATGCCAAGAGGATCCGCAGTCGCGATGCATGAACCTCGGCAAGCCGCGCCCTTCCGAGGGCGGTCAGGTGGGCATTGCGGAGGACCAATCGGGTGGCGGGGTTGAGTTCGGCGAAGGTGGCTGAGCCATTCGTGGGCCCGCGCCGTGGCAGGCTCAGCCAGATCGCACCACCGTCGATCGCCTGGCCGGGTCGGACGGCTGTGGGGTTGCTGGCCTCGGCCCCGCTCAGGTCGATCCAACGATCCTCATCCGGAACCGAGAACAAGACAGAGTGGGCACCTGCCTTCATGGTGGGCACGTGTTCACTCGCCGACAGTTCTGCAACCAGCTCCTCAACGTCACGGCGGGTCCGCCTGGTGACCGCAGTGGCGGCGAGCACGGCCCCCGCACCCAAGGACACGGCGAGGGCCGTCAACGCTGCCTCCACGTCGGTTCGCCAGTCGGATGACCAAGCCGCTAGGCGGACTACAGAGGCCGATGCCGCAGCGACCAACGCAGCGGCGTACATTCCGGCCAATCGCGCCGGATGCCTTCGTCGGAGCTGAAGGCCAGCGCCGATCGCGGCGGCCAGGACGAACGCCGTCGACAGCATGATCGACTGCCTGGTGGTGAGTGTCTGCGCGAGAGCAGGTTGGATGTCGGTGCAAGTGGCCACGCACGCCGGATCCTCGAACGGGTTGTAGCCCAAGACTGGAATCGCGACAGCGCACGCAGTGAGGATCCAGACGGCGCGCGCACCGCGCCTCGTCCCACGGTCATCATTCGTGCCAAGGATCAGGAGCCAGTTCAGCCCGGCGATCATCACCGGGGTCAGGGCCAGCAGCACTGCCTGAACGCGAACGGGTATGGCGGGCAAAGTCGCCCAGGCGGGCGCCAGCCAACCGAACGTCACAATCGCGAGGCCGAGGGTTACTGGAGCGGGCTCCATGGATGCGGACCACCCGGCAACAACAACCAGCACGGCAACAGCCACCAGGGCCAGCGCTAACCAGCTCTCTTCGACGGGTGACGGTCCCAGTATCGGGCTCGGCCGGAGATAACGGAGCGCCGCCGAGACCGCGAAGACACCGACCATGATCGTGATGAAGATCGCGCCGAGGACTCCGCGATGGCGGCCGAACCGCCCTGATGCGACCGACTCCACGGCTCCATTCTGCTCGGCGGGGCGTTGAATGGATGCAGTGTTTTCCGCAACGAACCGAGGGGAAACTCGGTGGGACTCAAGCGTCGCCGCTCCTAGCGTCGAAAGGGTGACGACAGGAGGTCCGAAATGCTTATCAGGAAAATCCGCATCCTAGCGGCGGCAACCACAGTGCTGCTGCTGGCCGCATGCCAAACACCGGGTGCCGAAGACAAGGCCGGCAGCACGGTCACCACGCTTCGGCTCGCGACCATCGACCATGTCAACAACAACGGACAGTCGTACGGACCCCAAGCCTTCGTCGACGGCTTGTCCGCGGTTTCGGGCGGCAAGCTCAAGGTCGAGGTGGTGGAGGAGTACGGCTCCGGTGATGCGTCCGCGGAGTCAGACCTCGTGGAGGCCATTGCCTCCGGTGACCTCGACGGAGGTTGGCCGGCAACTCGGGCCTTTGCGAAAGCCGGTATCTCGGGGCTGGAAGCAGTCGAAGCGCCGATGATCATCACCAGTTACGCCGCCCAGAAGGAGCTCGTTTCCGGTTCTGTCGGGGCTGCGGTGCTGAAGCAGCTCGACGGTTCCGGGGTTGTCGGCCTCGGTCTTTCGGTAGGCCCGTTGCGTCGCCCGTTCGCGGCGAAATCGCCCCTGCTCGAACCAGCGGACTGGAAGGGCATCCGGTTCCGCACCTACAACTCACCGGTCCAGGCCGACGTGATGCGAGCGCTGGGCGCCGTACCAGTCAACGTCGGGTTTGGCTGGATCGACGACATCCGGAGCGGCAAGCTCGGCGGCGCGGAATTCGACGTTGCGCAGTACCACAAGAACGGCCACGGGACTGAAGCCGGCCAGGTCACCGGCAATGTGGTCCTCTGGCCCAAAGTCTTCGTGCTCAGTGTCAGCCAGAAACGCTTCGACAGTTTGTCCGATGAACAACGCCGGTGGGTTCAGCAGGCGGCCAGCCAAGCGGTGCAGGCCTCGGTCGATGCCAGCTATCCCGAGTCGGAGCTGGTCAGCGAGCTGTGCGGACGAGGAGTTGAGATCGGCGACGCGAGTGCAGCCCAGCTGGCGAGTTTGAAGAAGGCGATCCAGCCGGTTCTGGACCGGCTGGCCGCCGACGCCACCAGCGGGCCACTGCTGGCCGAGTTGCAGAACATCTCAGCCGCGCATCACGCCGACTCGATTGACCCCCAGCTGTGTGCTGCAGAGCAGCAAACCGGGCCACTCGGAACGATTCCCAACACCACTTCCGCACTTCCAAGCGGTACCTACCGGGTGGCTGTGACGGTCGACGACCTGACGAAAGCCGGCAGCACCAACAGCGACGGCGGCTTCTCCGGAACGTGGACGCTCAAGGTGTCCTCCGGCAAGTTCGACCTCAGTTGCCGGCCCCTCCAGCTGCCGGGAACCGATTGCGGCCATGAGGTCCAGGACGGGCCGCTCGAGGTGGGCGACCTGCGTGGCAGCGGGAACGTCGTGTACTTCGTCTATGACCCAGCGCGCCTGGCCCGAATGACGGGATGCAAGCTGCCCGTGTCCCAGACAGCCCCCGGGCACTGCTTCGACGGTAAGCCGTACGGCGCGGACTGGGCGATCGATGGAGATCAACTGATCTTCAGTAACTATCGCAGCGACAACTGGCCAAACGACATGCTCATTGCGAAGCCGTGGCGGAAGATCTCCTGACCACGTCGAGGGGGATAGTCGCAGTGAGGCGGGTACCGGCTCCTGGTGGACTCACCACCAAGAGCCGCCCCCGCACGCTTGCTAGCCGATCATGAAGGCCCCGAAGGCCCGAGCCTGTCGTGTCGGCGCCACCCCGGCCGTCATCGCTCACAACTGCGGTGATGGTCGGTCCCTGTCCGGTTCACCTCGATCATGACCCGTTCGGCCCCGGCGTGTTTGACCGCGTTCGTCACCGCCTCACAGCAGACGTAGAACGATGCCGTCTCCACCAGACGACCGCCCGCGGCGTTGGCCGCGACCCGAATCTCCACAGGCACCCGAATCGAGAGAGCCAATCTATTCAGGGCCTGCGGCAACATTCCTCCGCCGAGGTCGGCCGCTGGAACGCCTCCACCAGAGCCGTAAAGTCCTTTCGTACGCCGCGCAGCTCGGCAAGGGCAATCGACAAGGCCTCCGATGCCTCCGAATCTTGGGTTGAGTGCTGCGCCTGGTTGATCGAGGAAAGGGCCGACACCAACGGGCGTTCGACACCCTCAGTCAGGTCGACCGCGACCCGCTCTCGGACCCGGTCGGTGGCGGCAATCAAGCGCAGCCTGGATGCTTCCAACTCGATCAACTGTGCTCGTTGCTCAGCTTGCAGCTGGATGTTGCGTATCACCAGCCGGACCGCCGACGCGACGCGTTCGGCCGTCGGCGGGTCATCCAGAGCATTGGAGCGGGATTCGACGACGGCGACCGGCTCGCCGCTCACCACCACCGGGAACCACCGCTGTGGAGGCTGAGGCTCGGACAGGGGTTGACCTGCGTTATCGACATACTGGCCGGCTGGCCCAGTTGAGAGGCGGATGGCGAGCTGCGCATCGCGCAGAGTGCCACGCAGCACCGCCGTCAAACCGTCGAGTCCAGACAACTCGCCCGCGCGCAATGCCTCGTCGGCCAGCGGCACGTGGCTTCGAACGACCGCCCGGCTGGCAAACGGGAACGCAGCGCCGACACTGACGAGAACCAATTGGTCGCCAACCAGCGACGACGTCGGATCGGCCGCCTCCGGCAGTACCTGGCCCACCGCCCACCCGCTAGCCAAGGCCGCGGCGACAGCGCCGCACGCAATGCTGGGTATGTTCGACCAATC
>CAVRQV010000029.1:0-77509 GCA_963723475.1 uncultured Actinomycetota bacterium | reverse complement strand
CCGCCTCAGCAGCAGTACCCTGGCCAGCAGTACCCGCCTGAGCAATAGCGGTTCCAGACGAGGCAATCAGCCAGATTTGATCTGGCCAAAGGTCTCTGACAGAATCGTCAGGTTGCTCCGACGGGGTCGCCGGGGTGAGCCATGCCGGTCGGGCCTGAATTCGAGCCTGGTCGCGAGGTCGCCGAACCGCGAGACCCTTGATTGCTCGGTTGCCTGGACGCCCGGTCCAGGGCCGGGCCACCTCCTCAGCACGTAAGTGACGGGTGTGGTGCGCCGAACGCTGGCCGACACGCCCGACCACGGGGGTCGGAGCGAGCGGGTTGCTGGCCCGTGAGCAAGCAACAACCGAGCGGGCGTACCGCCCGTACGCACAAGACAGCAGAACACCATGCCGGAAGCACGTGGGTGGCACCTCAGCTGCCCGCGGCTCAAGGACGAGAAGAAGGACAAACGGTGGCGGGACAAAAGATCCGCATCAGGCTCAAGGCCTACGACCACGAGGTCATCGACTCGTCGGCGCGCAAGATCGTCGACACGGTGACACGTACTGGCGCGAAGGTCGCCGGACCGGTGCCACTGCCTACGGAGAAGAACGTCTTCTGCGTTATCCGCTCCCCGCACAAGTACAAGGACAGCAGGGAGCACTTCGAGATGCGGACGCACAAGCGTCTCATCGACATCATCGACCCGACTCCCAAGACCGTCGACTCTTTGATGCGGCTCGACCTGCCGGCCGGTGTCGACATCGAAATCAAGCTCTGAGGACGATCAACGATGAGCGCCACCAAGACAGAACGCACACGTCAAGGGCCTGCTGGGCACCAAGCTCGGCATGACACAGCTCTGGGACGACGGCAACCGCGTTGTCCCAGTCACCGTGGTCCAGGCAGGGCCATGCGTCATTACCCAGGTTCGAACCCCCGATGTCGACGGTTACTCGGCCGTCCAGCTCGGCTTCGGTGCCGTCAAGCCCAAGCAGCTGACCAAGCCCAGCGCCGGGCACTTTGAGAAGGCCGGGGTGACGCCGCGCAAGCATCTGGTGGAGATCCGGACCAGCGACGCCAGCGAGTACAGCCTCGGCCAGGAGCTCAACGCCGACACCTTCGCCGAAGGAGACGTCATCGACGTGACCGGTGTCAGCAAAGGCAAGGGCACTGCCGGTGTGATGAAGCGGCATGGCTTCTCGGGCCTTCGCGCATCGCATGGTGTGCACCGCAAGCACCGCTCGCCGGGATCGATCGGCGGCTGCGCCACTCCAGGCCGGGTCTTCAAGGGCCTCCGGATGGCTGGGCGGATGGGTGTCGAGCGCGTCACCGTGCAGAACCTCACCGTGCACGCGGTCGATACCGAGCGCGGCCTGATCTTGATCAAGGGCGCCATCCCGGGCAACAAGGGCGGCTTGGTCGTCCTGCGGAGCGCTGCCAAGAAGGGAGAACGGCATGAGCGAGACTCGTACGGTCGATGTGCTCGACGGGAAGGGCGCCAAATCCGGTACCGCCGAGCTGCCTGCCGAGCTCTTCGACGTGCCTGCGAATATCCCGCTGATCCACCAGGTCGTCACGGCGCAACTTGCCGCAGCGCGTCAGGGCACCCATGCCACCAAGAGCCGTGGCGAGGTACGCGGCGGCGGCGCCAAACCCTATCGTCAGAAGGGCACCGGCCGCGCCCGCCAGGGCTCGAGACGGGCTCCGCAGTTCGTCGGCGGTGGCATCGTCCACGGACCGCACCCGCGCAACTATGCGCAACGTACGCCCAAGAAGATGATCACCGCTGCGCTGCGCGGCGCGTTCTCCGACCGGGCTCGCGATGGCCGTGTCTACGTGGTCTCTGACCTGGTACCCGGCGATTTGCCATCCACCAAAGTCGCCCTGGCCGCGCTGAACGCCGTGACCACCTCAGACAAAGTGCTCGCCGTCCTCCATCGGGACGAGGATCTCGCCTGGTTGAGCCTGCGCAACGTGGTGAGCGTGCAAGTGATCGTCGTCGACCAGCTCAACGCCTATGACGTACTTGTCAACGACGAGGTGGTCTTTACCTCTGCCGCGCTGCAGGCCTTTGTGGCTGGCCCGGCCGGGGTGAAGTCCGCGAAGGCGGTGGCCAGCGAGAGTGAGATCGCTGAGGAGGATGAGAAGTGACCAGCGTCAAGATTCGTGATCCTCGCGACATCCTGCTCGCACCGGTGGTGAGCGAGAAGAGCTATGGGCTGCTGGACGAGAACAAGTACACGTTCCTGGTGAACCCGGACGCGAACAAGACCGAGATCAAGATCGCCGTGGAGTCGGTCTTCAAGGTCCGGGTCACTGATGTGAACACGCTGAACCGGCCGGGCAAGAAGCGGCGTACCAGATACGGCTTCGGCAAGCGTCCTGATACGAAGCGCGCGATCGTCACTGTCGCCGCAGGCGAACGCATCGACATCTTCTCCTCCCCGGGCAGCTGATCGCCGAAACAAGGAACTTCACATGGCTATCCGTAAGTACAAGCCCACGACGCCGGGCCGCCGCGGCAGCAGCGTCGCTGACTTCGTCGAGCTGACCCGATCCACGCCGGAGAAGTCGCTGGTCCTCCCGAGCCCCAAGACAGGCGGTCGGAACAACGCTGGCAAGATCACCACCCGGCATATCGGTGGTGGCCACAAGCAGGCATACCGGTTGATCGACTTCAAGCGCTACGACAAGGACGGCGTACCGGCCAAGGTCGCACACATCGAGTACGACCCGAACCGCACCGCGCGGATCGCGCTCTTGCACTTCGCTGATGGCGAGAAGCGATACATCATCGCGCCGGAGGGCCTCCGTCAAGGCAGCGAAGTTGAGGCTGGCGAGCGGGCCGACATCAAACCGGGCAACAACTTGCCGCTGCGCAACATCCCGGTCGGTACCACCATTCACGCAGTCGAACTCCGGCCGCGCGGTGGCGCCAAGCTCGCACGCTCTGCTGGCGCGAGCATTCAGCTGGTCGCCCGCGAGGGCAAGAACGCCACACTCCGGATGCCGTCGGGCGAAATGCGGATGGTCGATGTACGGTGCCGCGCCACTGTGGGCGAGGTCGGCAACGCCGAGCAGTCCAATATCAGCTGGGGCAAGGCCGGCCGCAACCGCTGGAAGGGCAAGCGGCCGAGCGTTCGCGGGGTCGCAATGAACCCCATCGATCACCCGCACGGTGGTGGTGAGGGCAAGACGTCCGGTGGGCGTCACCCGGTCTCGCCGTGGGGTCAACCCGAGGGCCGGACGCGTGACAAGAACAAGGCGAGTTCTCGCTTGATCATCCGTCGCCGCAAGACCGGCAAGAAGCGCTGAGCAGGAGCACAGAAGAGATGCCACGCAGTTTGAAGAAAGGTCCCTTCGTCGATGATCACCTGGCCAAAAAGGTCGAGGTGCAGAACACGCGAGGGACCAAGAATGTGATCAAAACCTGGTCACGACGCTCCATGATCGTGCCGGACATGATCGGCCACACGATCGCGGTGCACGACGGCCGCAAGCATGTGCCGGTGTTCATTACCGACTCGATGGTGGGTCACAAGTTGGGAGAATTCGCCCCGACCCGTACCTTCCGTGGCCATGTCAAGGACGACCGGAAGTCTCGCCGGCGCTGAGGCGCGGCGGGTGCTGATAGAGAAGGAATCTGAACAGATGAGCAAGGACTCACGTCCCAGCCGCCGCCAGGCGTTGCTCGGCGACCGTCCGGGTTCGTACGCGATCGCGCGCCAGGTCCGGATGTCACCGACCAAAATTCGCCGCGTCGTGGACATGGTCCGCGGCATGGACGTCGAGGATGCCCTGAACACATGTCGCTTTGCTCCCCAGGCGGCGAGCGAGCCGGTCTACAAGGTGATCGCCAGCGCTGCCTCCAACGCGGAGCTGACCGGCAACCTGAAGCGAGCAGACCTGTATGTATCGCAGGCGTTCGTGGACCAGGGAGTCACTATCCGACGGATCCGCCCGCGGGCCAGGGGCGGTTGGGGTCGCATCCTCAAGCGCTCCAGTCACATCACCGTTGTCGTCGAACCCAGAACTGAGCATGCAAACCGCGGGCAGGCAACCACCCGCTCGAAGGAGAAGTGAGCATGGGTCAGAAGATCAATCCGCACGGTTTCCGCCTTGGCATCACCACTGACCACAAGAGTCGCTGGTACGCAGACAAGCTCTACTCCAACTACATCGGCGAGGACGTCAAGATCCGCCGGTTGTTGACCAAGGGCTTGGAGCGAGCCGGGATCTCCTCGGTGGAGATCGAGCGCACTCGTGACCGGGTGCGGGTGGACATCTTCACAGCGCGCCCGGGCATCGTCATCGGTCGCAATGGCGCCGAGGCCGAGCGTGTTCGCAGCGACCTGGAGAAGCTCACGGGCAAGCAGGTCCAGCTGAACATCCTCGAGGTCAAGAACCCCGAAACCGACGCCCAACTGGTGGCTCAGGGCGTGGCGGAGCAGCTCGCGTCCAGGGTGCAGTTTCGGCGGGCCATGCGTAAGGCGCAGCAGAGTGCGATGCGCTCCGGCGCGCAGGGGATCCGGATCCAGTGCTCCGGTCGTCTGGGCGGTGCCGAGATGAGCCGTTCGGAGTTCTACCGCGAGGGTCAAGTGCCGCTGCACACCCTCCGGGCCGACATCGACTACGGCTTCCACGAGGCCAAGACGACCTTCGGTCGGATCGGGGTCAAGGTTTGGATCTACAAGGGCGACGTCTCCGGCACCCGCGCCGAGCGGGCGGCTCAGAAGGCCGCTCGCAACGCGGCTGGCGGCCGTAGCCGACCAGGTCGTCCCGGTCGTGGTGACCGGCCGGCCCGTGGCGAGCGTCCGGAACGTGGTGGCAGGCGTCGCACCGAAGGTGCGCCGGAATCTGCTCGCACCGAAGGTGCGCCGGAATTCGCCGACCCGCCGAAACTGCACCCGAATCGACTCGCCCCGAAGGCGTACCGGAGTCCACAACGGGCGAGGTTGGCGCTGCAGTTACGCCAGCAGAGACGTCAGGACAGGAGGGCTGAGCCGTGTTGGTCCCTCGCAAGATCAAGTTCCGTAAGCAGCACCACCCCAAGCGGACTGGTGCAGCCAAGGGGGGCACCAAGCTAGCTTTCGGCGAGTACGGCATCCAGGCGCTGGAGGGCGGCTACCTCACCAACCGCCAGATCGAGTCCGCCCGTATCGCCATGACTCGACACATCAAGCGTGGCGGCAAAGTTTGGATCAACGTCTATCCAGACCGTCCGCTCACCAAGAAGCCGGCCGAGACCCGAATGGGTTCCGGCAAGGGCTCGCCTGAGTGGTGGATCGCCAACGTCAAGCCCGGCCGGGTGATGTTCGAGCTTTCCGGGGTCAACGAGGATGTGGCGCGCGAGGCGATGCGCCTGGCGATCCACAAGCTGCCCATGAAGGCGCGTTTCATCAAGCGCGAGGCAGGTGAGGTCTGATGGCGAAGACAACCACCGCGGCCGAGCTACGTGGGCTGACTCGCAGCGAGCTGGACACCAAAGTGACCGAGCTGAAGGAGGAGCTGTTCACGCTCCGGTTTCAATCGGCCACTGGTCAGCTCGAGTCGCACGGCCGGCTCCGCGCCGTACGCAAAGACATCGCGCGGATCTACACGGTGATAACCGAGCGGGAGCTCGGCATCATCGATGATCCCGAAGCGGAGGAGGTTAAGGAATGACCGAGAAGGTGAAGGATACGAAGGCGTCGCTCGTCCAAGACGTCTCGTCGAGCTCTTGACGGCCGGGCCAGCAGCGCGGGCGACGCAAGGTCCGCGAGGGCTACGTGATCAGCGACAAGATGGACAAGACGGTTGTGGTCGCGGTCGAGGACCGCGTGAAGCACCGCCTCTACGGCAAGGTGGTCCGTCAGACCAGCCGGCTCAGGGCGCATGACGAAGAGAACAGTGCCACGTTGGCGACCGAGTTCGCGTCATGGAGACCCGACCACTGAGCGCCACCAAGCGGTGGCGCCTCGTCGAGATCCTCGAAAAAGCGAAGTAGCAACACCGAGTTGTCAGCGTCTGTGGTCGCCATAGCAACCACTGTTGCTGACAAGTCTGAGAAGAGAGAGCAGAGATGATCCAGCAGGAGTCGCGGCTCAAGGTCGCCGACAACACCGGTGCCAAGGAAATCTTGTGCATCCGGGTGCTCGGTGGATCAGGTCGCCGATACGCGGGCATCGGCGACATCATCGTCGCAACCGTCAAGGACGCGATCCCCGGCGGAAACGTCAAGAAGGGCGAGATCGTCAAGGCGGTGGTGGTACGGACCGCAAAGGAGCGGCGTCGTGCCGACGGCTCGTACATCAAATTCGACGAGAATGCCGCGGTGATCTTGAGGCCCGATGGCGAACCTCGCGGCACTCGTATCTTCGGCCCTGTTGGCCGGGAGCTGCGTGAGAAGCGCTTCATGCGCATCATCTCGCTCGCACCGGAGGTGATCTGAATCATGCTCGAAAAGAACACTGCCAAGAAGACCCAAGCCAAACTGCACATCCGCAAGGGCGATCGCGTCAAGGTGATCAACGGTAAGGATCGTGGGTTGGTCGGTGAGGTGATCGCGGTCTATCCCGAGCGCAATCGGTTGACTGTCGCTGGCGTGAACATCGTCAAGCGGCATCTCCGCGATACCTCTGCGCAGCCGCAGGCAAGGCAGACCACCAAGGGTGGCATCGTCTCCTCGGAGGCGCCGATCGACGCCTCCAACGTGCAGTTGGTTGTCAAGAACTCTGAAGGTGAGGAAGTCGTCACGCGGATTGGCTACGACCGGGTCGAGGTGACGAAGCGTCGCCCTGACGGCTCGGAGTACAAATCGACCCGCAGCGTACGGATCGCTCGGGTAACCGGAGAGGAAATCTGATGACGACCGGGACTGCTGAACGCCCAGAGACGGGCTCAGCGCACAACGTTCCCAGGCTCCAGCAGCGCTACCGGGACGAGATCGTCCCGGCGCTGCGGGAAGAGTTCAAGATCGCGAACGTGATGCAGACTCCGAATCTGGTCAAGATCGTGGTGAACATGGGCGTTGGGGAGGCGGCTCGCGACTCCAAGCTGATCGAAGGCGCGATTCGTGATCTGGCGACGATTACAGGGCAGAAGCCCGTCGTCACCAAGGCTCGCAAGTCCATTGCGCAGTTCAAGCTACGGGAGGGCATGACAATCGGGGCGCATGTCACCCTGCGAGGTACGCGGATGTGGGAATTCGCCGACCGCCTGCTGACGCTTGCGCTGCCACGCATCCGTGACTTCCGCGGCCTGTCACCCAAGCAGTTCGACGGCAAAGGCAACTACACCTTTGGTCTCACCGAGCAGGTCATGTTCCACGAGATCAACCAAGACAGGATCGACCGGACCCGCGGCATGGACATCACGTTCGTGACCACCGCAACCAACGACGACGAGGGCCGGGCGCTGCTGCGTCATCTTGGCTTCCCGTTCCGGGCGAACTGAGAAGAAGGAGGACCATGGCCAAGACAGCGCTTAGAGTGAAGCAGGCTCGCAAGCCGAAGTTCGGCGTACGGGCCTATACCCGATGCCAGAGGTGCGGCCGGCCCAAGGCGGTCTACCGCAAGTTTGGTCTGTGTCGCATTTGTCTGCGCGAGATGGCGCACAAGGGCGAGCTGCCCGGTATCACGAAATCGTCGTGGTGATCTGCATGCTTGATGCATCTCTCATCGTCGCTGCGATTGGGGAAAGCCGACGGACTCGACGGGGTCAGGCCGACGGCCAGGCTCGTCCCTGGGCCGCACCGCCAAGGAGGACCAGGCGAGGTGCCTCGGCATCCCAGGACGCGAACACGCCAAATCCCGACCCTGTTTCAAAGGAAGGGGCCTCAAAGGAACGGGCCTCAACGACAGGCCTCAACGGAACAGGTCCTGACGGAAACCACTCCGAGAAAGTAGAACAGCCAACTCATGACCATGACAGACCCGATTGCGGACATGCTGACCCGGGTGCGGAACGCCAGCCAGGCGTATCACGACACCGCCACCATGCCGCACAGCAAGATCAAAGTGGAGATCGCCGAGATCTTGGCCAACGAAGGCTTCATCGTCGGCTACACGGTGAACGAGCCCGCCGAAGGCCATGTCGGCAAGACACTCTCGATCACCTTGAAGTACGGCCAGAACCGAGAGCGGGCAATCGCTGGGGTGCGCCGGATCTCCAAGCCCGGCCTTCGGGTATACGCCAAGGCGACGGGGCTACCCAAGGTGCTGGGCGGGCTCGGCGTCGCCATCATCTCCACGTCTCAGGGTCTGCAGACTGACAGGCAGGCGCACAACAACCGCGTGGGCGGCGAAGTCGTGGCGTACGTGTGGTGAGTGGCGGAACGAGGAGGTTAGAGAAGTGTCACGCATTGGCAAGCTGCCGGTAGAGATTCCGGCCAACGTCGAGGTGACCGTCGACGGACAGCTGGTCAAAGTCCTCGGCCCCAAAGGCGCACTCGAGCATCGGGTTGCGGAACCGATCAAGGTGAACGCGTGGTGAGAACGGCGAGCTGCGGGTGACGCGCCCCGATGACGAGCGTGAGAGCAAGTCGCTGCACGGCCTGACGCGTACGTTGGTCGCCAACATGGTGACCGGTGTCACCAACGGCTATGAGAAGAAGCTTGAGATCGTCGGCGTCGGCTACCGCGTGGTCTCGAGAGGTCCGACGGAACTGGAGTTCGCGCTCGGATACAGCCATCCGGTCAAGGTGATCGCGCCGGAAGGCATCACCTTCAACGTCGACACGCCGACCCGGTTTTCGGTGCTCGGCATCGACAAACAGCGGGTAGGCGAGGTTGCGGCGAACATTCGCAAGCTCCGCAAGCCCGAGCCGTACAAGGGCAAAGGCGTCCGATACGCGGGCGAGAGGGTCCGTCGCAAGGTTGGAAAGGCTGGTAAGTGACGATGGCGGTCTCGCTATCTCAACACAAGCGCATGTCGCCCCGGGGCGCAGCACGACTTCGCCGGCAAGTGCGGGTACGCAAGAAGGTCTTCGGCGCATCCGAGCGTCCGCGACTGGTCGTGACTCGCTCGGCGCGGCACATCTCCGCGCAGGTGATCGACGACACGCAGGGCCGTACGCTTGCCTCAGCCTCGACCATGGAGGCGGCGCTGCGGACGGCGACCGGCGACAAGTCGGAGAAGGCTAAGCAGGTTGGCGGCATCATCGCCGAGCGTGCCAAGGCAGTGGGCATCGAGAAAGTGGTCTTCGACCGCGCCGGATACAAATACCACGGACGCGTTGCTGCGTTGGCGGACGGCGCCCGCGAGGGCGGCCTGGGCTTTTAGCGCACTGCTCGCAGCACGAGACTTCGAGAGATGAAGGAAGGTAGAGCGAATTGACTGGAACCCAGCGCCGCACTGGCGGTGCCGGTGGCGAGCGTCGTGGCCGTGACGATCGTCGCGGCCAGGCCGCCGAGAAGAGCAACTACATCGAGCGCGTAGTCGCGATCAACCGAGTGGCCAAGGTCGTCAAGGGCGGTCGACGTTTCAGCTTCACCGCACTCGTCGTGGTGGGCGATGGCGACGGCACGGTCGGTGTCGGCTATGGCAAGGCCAAGGAAGTCCCGGCGGCCATTGCCAAAGGGGTTGAGGAGGCGAAGAAGCACTTCTTCACCGTGCCGCGGATCCAGGGCACCATCCCGCACCCGGTGCAGGGCGAGAAGGCCGCCGGTGTCGTGCTGCTGCGGCCGGCTTCTCCCGGTACCGGGGTAATTGCCGGTGGTTCGGCGCGGGCGGTGCTGGAGTGCGCCGGCGTACGCGATGTACTCGCGAAGTCACTCGGTTCTGCCAACGCCATCAATGTGGTGCACGCGACAGTTGCTGCGCTGCAGAGTCTCGAGCAGCCGGAGTCGGTGGCCAAACGCCGCGGCAAGGCTGTCGAGGATGTTGCACCGGCAGCTCTGCTGAGGGCGCGCGAGACGGTGAGTTCGTGATGACGCAATTGAAGATTCGCCAGGTGCGTAGCGCGGTGGGGCGCAGGCAGAACCAGCGGAACACCTTGCGGACCTTGGGTTTGAAGCGGGTCGGCGACGAGGCGGTCCGTGAGGATCGGCCGGAGGTTCGCGGCATGATCAAGACGGTTACCCACCTGGTGGCCGTGGAGGAGGTCGACTGATATGGCGTTGAAGGTTCATCACCTTCGGCCGGCACCGGGAGCCAAGACAGCGAAGATCCGGGTCGGCCGAGGCGAGGCTGGCAGGCGCGGCAAGACAGCCGGCCGAGGCACCAAGGGCTCCGGCGCCCGTCACAACGTGCCGGAGAACTTCGAGGGCGGCCAGATGCCGCTGCACATGCGGTTGCCAAAGCTGCGTGGCTTCAAGAACCCGTTCCGTGTTGAGTACCAGGTGGTGAATCTGGGTCGGCTGAGCCAGCTGTTCCCTGACGGCGGCACGATTGGCGTCGCGGACCTGGTGGCCGTTGGGGCGGTACGTTCGGGGCGCCCGGTCAAGATCCTCGGTAACGGTGACATCTCGGTCCCACTGCAGGTGAGTGCGCACGCGTTCTCCGCATCAGCGAAGGAGAAGATCGCCGCCGCGGGTGGCAGCACTACCGAGGTCTGACGCCGACCTTGACCGCCGCCACTGGCGCTGACTGATCGGCTGGGCCAGCAGGCCCGAACGCTGTGAGAAATCGATCCCGGAAGGCGTCCATCGGCCAGACCGGGGCATGTGGACCGGGCTTCAGGCCCTCCTGCCACCCCCATGGTGAGATCCGCTCGAAGACGGCCCGGTTGCGGGCAACGATGCTGATCGGCACGTCGCGGCTGGCGCCCTGACCGGTGACGATCGGGGAGGGCTGATGGTCGCCGAGAATGATGAGTACCAGATTGTCGTCGCCGTAGGTCTCCACGTAGGAGACCAGGCTGCCCAGCGAGTATTCGATGGAGGCTCGGTAGGCGGCACGTACCCGCGCCGGATTCCTGGTCAAGATCGCCTCCGGTGGTTCGCCCGCCGCGGCCATCGTGTCGAAGATCGAGCCGTCACCGATGTCCTTCCACTCGACGAGTCGTGGGATGGGCTCCCAGGGCGCATGGCTCGAGACCAGCGTGATCTCTGCCATCACTGGTTGGCGGTTCCGGGATGAGCGCTCGGTGCGTTCGAACCGTGCACAGGGTGTACTGGTCGGGCATGGTGGCCCAGCTGAATCGGGGGCCCTGATACCCCATCTCCGTGGCCCCGTAGACCTGGTGGTAGCCGAGGGACGCGCTCTGTGGCCAGGCCGAGTCGTTGCCTGGCATGACGCCGACCGTGCGCCATCCCGCTCGGCTGAAGGCCCTGGTGAGCGTCAGCCGGTCGCTGGAAGCAAAGTCGTCGTAACGCTGCTGGTTGTCGATCCATGAGCCTGAAAGCAAGGTGGCATGCGCGAGCCAGCTGCTGCCGCCTGCAGTCGGTGAGGTCAGAAAGGCACTCCGGGAGGCGAATCCGACCGCGCTGAGTCGACGATCGCCGGCGTCGAGCAGAGCACCGACTTGGGAGGCAAATTCGGGATCCTCGACGGCATCGCGACCGTAGCTCTCGACGAAGGCAATGATCACGTCCTTGCCCTCCAGTGCGGTCAATAGTTCGGTTGCTGGCGTGTTTTCGAAGGCATCAGCATCGGTATCCGTTGACACCGACTGGTGATCCTGCGCACCGGTGCCAGCCGGGTGCGCGCGGGTGTCAAGGTAGAGCGCTGAGGCCTCGACCGCGATGGGTACGCCAGGCACGATCTGGATGGCAAGCATGGCGCAGGTGAGCCACGGTACGGCGAGTACGACGACTGCGCGGGCCGCAGTTGCATTGTGACGGACCACGAGGCGGCTCAGGTGTTGCACCGATCGCGTCACAAGGATGATCAGCACAGTGCTGAGCGTCACCGCCACCGCAAGGGTGCCGATCGCGGGCACGGCGCCGATGGCTCCGGCGAGGAACTTCATGGCGTCGTCGAGCAGCTGCCAGTCGAGTAGCGGGTCAAACGGCCGCGCGAGGACGGCAAAGAACCCCATGTCGAGGAGCTTCATGATGCTCAACAGGCCCAGCGCCAGTCCAAAAAGCGTCGCTGCCACCGACTTCGACCATCCGGGCAGGACGAGCAGCAGTGCGACCCAGAGAAGCCCCTCCAGCGGGACGCTGACAAACACGCCAGGTGTGAAACGGCTGAGCTCGTCCGGAGCAAGGAGGGCGAGCAGAACGAGCAGGCAGGCCAGTGTGGTGATGACCCACGCTGCGATTGGATGCGCCTTGGGCACCCCAACGTCATCGAGTTCCGCGTAGAGCCCGGTGACCACGTGACACTGCAGCAAATGCCTTCCGGTCGAACGCAGGGGTTGGCGGGCCGATCCGTGGCCATTCGCGGTGACGGCCTACCAAGACCAGACACACATCATGGCAAGACGGTCGTCCCATCACCGCTGATTTAGTCAGTTAAGACGGTGTCGATCCCTCAAAAGCTCACTCGAGCTGGGGCGGTGCGCCCTGCTGACAAGCGTAAATCGCTCCTGGTGCCGGTCACCTACAGTGTGGTTTTGAGGGAACAGTTCGGGCGACCGAGACGATGCGGGGTTCGTGGTCGGTTCTTGATAAAGTCGGTCGGTCCTGTTCGCGTGAGTTGCCGTACGTTGCGAGGCGCAAGCAGTTCAGCAACGCGTTCAGGATTGTCACGAGAAAGGGAGGGCACGGGTGCTCGCCGCGTTCGCCAACGCGTTCCGGACTCCGGACCTACGCAAGAAGATCTTCTTTACGCTTGCGATCCTTGCGGTCTTCCGGCTCGGTTCGATCATCCCGACGCCGAACGTCAACGTCGAACAGGTGAGCTTCTGCCTCGAGCAGGCCAGCACCGGCGAGCAGCAGGGCCTCTACTCCCTGATTAACCTGTTCTCCGGCGGTGCGCTTCTCCAGCTGGCGATCTTTGCGCTGGGCATCATGCCCTACATCACGGCCAGCATCATCCTGCAGCTGCTCACAGTGGTCATTCCGCGTCTGGAGGCCCTCAAGAAGGAGGGTCAGGCAGGGCAGACCAAGATCACTCAGTACACCCGCTACCTAACTCTGGTGCTGGCGGTACTCAACTCCACCGCTTTCGTCACGGTGGCGGTGAACGACCGGCTCTTTACCGGTTGCCCTGGCCTGGTCTACGACAAGAGCATCTTTCCTGTGGTCGTCATGATCCTGACCATGACGGCCGGCACCGGCGTCATCATGTGGCTGGGCGAGCTCATCACCGAACGCGGTGTCGGTAACGGTATGTCAGTACTGATCTTCACCCAGATCGCTGCCACTTTCCCAAGTGCACTGTGGAGCCTCAAGGTCGCCCGTCCAGGCTCGCTGGGTTGGGTGGTGTTCCTGCTCGTGATCGGGATGGGATTGCTCGTCATGCTCGGCGTGATCTTCGTCGAACTGTCCCAGCGCCGGATCCCGGTGCAGTACGCCAAGCGGATGGTGGGGCGGCGGATGTTCGGGGGAACCACCACCTACATCCCGATCAAGGTCAACCAGGCCGGCGTCATTCCGGTCATCTTTGCTTCCTCGCTGCTGTATCTACCGGTTCTCTATGCACAGTTCAGGCCGGACGACAGGTTCTCGTCCTGGATCAACGCGAACTTCGTCCAGGGCGACCACCCGATCTACATCCTCACGTTCTTCCTGCTGATCGTGTTCTTCGCCTACTTCTATGTCGCGATCACGTTCAACCCGACCGAGGTCGCGGACAATATGAAGAAGTACGGCGGATTCATCCCTGGCATTCGAGCCGGTAAGCCGACCGAGAACTACCTCAGCTTCGTGTTGTCCCGCCTGACGTTCCCCGGCTCTATGTATCTCGGACTCATCGCGCTGCTGCCTTCGATCGCGTTCATCCTCTTGAATGCCAACCAGAACTTCCCCTTCGGCGGCACCTCGATTCTCATCATCGTCGGTGTTGGGCTCGATACCGTGAAACAGATCGAGAGCCAGCTCCAGCAGCGCAACTACGAAGGGTTCCTCCGCTAATGCGACTCCTCATCATGGGCCCTCCGGGTGCAGGCAAGGGCACACAGGCCAAGCTGATCGCCGAGCACTACCGGATACCCGCGATCTCGACCGGCGACATGTTCCGGGCCATGAAACACTCCGACACCCCACTGGCGCGCCAGGTGCGGGCGATCATGGAGTCCGGTGGGTATGTGAGCGATGAGATCACCAACGAAATCGTGCAAGACCGGCTTGCGCAGAGCGATTGCGCTGCCGGCTTTCTGCTGGACGGCTACCCACGTACGTTGCAGCAGGTGCGGACCCTCGACGACTACCTGGCCGAGGCCGAGCGGCCACTCGACGCGGTCATTTCGCTGCTGGCCGACATTGATGAGGTCGTCGCCAGGCTGCTCAAGCGGGCGGAGATCGACGGCCGCTCCGACGACAACGAGGAAACCATCCGGGTCCGCCTGCAGGTCTACGCCGATCAGACTGAGCCGTTACTTGACGTCTACCGCTCGCGCGGCCTTCTGGTTGAGGTCGACGGCCTCGGCCCGATCGACGACGTCTCGGAGCGAGTCTTCGCTGCACTGGACGCTCACTCGAGAGGGCCGAGCCGCCCAGACGTCGCGCTAAGCCGCGAGACTTACCAGCCCGGCGGCCCCATCCACAGTGATCAGCTGACCGGTTTCGATCTTGTGCGTCGCCTCAGGCACGCCGACCACTGCGGGAATGCCGTACTCTCGCGCCACGACGGCGCCGTGTGAATTCGAGCCGCCCATCTCCATCACCAGCCCGCCAGCCGTCAGGAACAGGGGAGTCCAGCCGGGATCGGTCGAAGGCGCGACCAAGATCTCGCCGGGCTCCAGGTGCGCGCCCACTGGGTCGAGCACCACACGTGCCCTGCCCGTCACCGTGCCGGTTGAGGCTGGACTTCCGGTGAGGGCCCCGTCCGCTCGGGCTGCCGCTACGGCGACCGCCTCCGGCTCGGTCCCGTCGGAGAGGAGCAGGCGAGGAATGTGGCGCCGTTTCAGCTCCTGCTGGTACGCCTCTCGCCGCTCCGCGACCAGCGCTCGCAAGTCTTCGCCGGCCAGACCTCGGCGCGCGTCACCCAGATCGAGGAAGAAGACATCGTCAACCTGATCGATCACGTGGGTCGCAGCGAGCTCCTGCCCAACCGCCCGTAGATGCTCTCGCATCGTCGCGAGCGCCACGATCAGCATGAACTTTGGCGACTCCCGCAACCCCAATAGTTGGCGGACTCGCCGCAGGGTCCATCCGGCTAACCGTGCCCGGGGACGGCTTCGCTCGGCCGCACGTTCAGTCAGGCTAGTGATCATGGACTCAGCCTTCACCTGGCCAGCCCGGAACTGCGAGACTGGGTCAAGATCGTCGGCATCGAGGCGTAGGTAATTTCTCATCACTCCGAGTAGATGGCTCGGATCATCTGACCAGCGTGGCATGCCGAGGTCGATCTCAGCGATCGCGCGATGGCCGAAGCGGCGCAGGAATCCCTGAAGGCCGCGCTGCGCGACGGGCGGCAACGCACGATCGCGATAGCTCTGCAATAGATCAGGCACCGCCAACTCAGTGAAGACCGTACGCGAAGGCTCATCACTGCGGATCTCCTCGGTCAACTCCCAGAGCTTCAGATCCATCTCGGTGGTGATGTTGTGCGGCAGACCGCGCAGCACTTCTTGCAGTTCACCGGGTTGGGCTACGCCGCGCAGCAGCCGGCGAGACGCGGCTAGCATCAACGCACCGCCCACGACATACCCGAGGGTTCGCGGCATCAGGAAGAACAGATCGCCGAGACGATTCTGGACGAAATCGAGTCGTTGGGAAGCCGTCGCGTTGGCAGGTATGGTCAGGGTTTTCCGTAGCCGGCGCTCGGTGGCGGCAATCCCGCGGTAAGCCCATTCCGGGTTGGCGAGCCCGAGTGCAGCGCGCACCGGCACCTTGTTCCGCAACAGTGCGCCGGCAATGTGTCGGAGCATGGTGTGGTTACGCGACTCAATGATCGAAAACTCAGGCAGTTCCCCGAGCTTCTTCAGAACTGCCGACGCCCGGGCCTCCATCACTCCAAATATTGCGATCACCGCGCGGCGCCCAATGCGATTACGCAGCACGGGGGTCATGTCCGCAAAGAGCCGCTGACCCGGCGCATGCATTGCGGGCGGGCCGGCCAAGGGCTGAGCAGGCGGCATTTTGATTGCAGTGGCCACCGAGGTGCCAATCAACCGAATGGCCGCAATACCCATTGGAGTGATCGGTCTGGTCAAGCCTTGAGCCAAGCTCAGGCACATCAGCACCCGGAGGCCCGGCCGGTGCATCCGCGCGTAACGGGTACAGCGTGGTGATCGGACGCGCCTGGGTCAACCAGAAGCGGCCTCCGGAGTCGAGTGCCCATTCGGTGTCCTGCGGCGCCCCGTAGTGCCGCTGGACCTGCTGACCAAGATCGACAAGCTGCAGCACCTGCTCGTCGTCGAGGCAGGCTGCAGAGCTCCGGTCGGCCAGCTCATGACGCTCAGTGCCGCCGCCGGGCAGGCTGGTGATCATCACCCGTTTGTCGCCCAGCCGGCGCGCCACAATCTTGCGGTCGAGGGAGTTCACGATGAAGTGATCTGGGTTGACCGCGCCAGAGACGACTGCCTCGCCGAGTCCGGGGCTTGCATCAATCACAGTTTCATTCCGGCTGCCGGTGATCGGGTTCGCCGTAAACATCACGCCCGCAGCAGCCGCATCGATCATGCGTTGCACCACCACCGCCAGCGCCACGCTGCGGTGGTCAATCCCGTTGGCGTTGCGGTAGCTGACGGCTCGATCGGTCCACAGCGAGGCCCAGCAGCGCCGGACGGCATCGAGCAGCGCCGCCGAACCAACCACATTGAGGTAGGTGTCTTGTTGCCCGGCGAAGCTGGCGTACGCCAGGTCCTCTGCTGTCGCCGATGAGCGGACAGCCACTGGTTGATTGTCTCCGAGCGCGCCGTAGTGATGATTGATCGCATTTCGCAACTCGGCCGGCGGCTCCAGCCGCCAGCACTCGCCGGCGGGCCTCCTCGGCTGCGGCAGTGATCCCGCCCGAATCCGTCGCCCCCGCAAGCTTGTCCATCAAGTCATCCAGCCGCTCCTGCACCACCAAGCGATAGGCGTCTGTTGTCACGCAGAAGCCGCCTGGCACGGGCAAGTGAGCTGAGCTCATGATTCCGAGGTTGAGCGCCTTGCCACCGACCGCATTGATCATGGTCGAGTCGACGTCTGAGAGGTCCACCAGGAACGTCATGAACAGACGATAGAGCTAGGGTTAACAAAATTCAACAACTGATGAATTACCCGGTTTCTGAGCTGACTACCCCTGCTCGTCTGTGGCGTGAACAACCTTGGTACGGCTCGGGCGCCGGACGGCCGGTAACCTTCTCGAGCGTGGCTCGCTTTCCAGAAACCCGTCGGGACGACGTCGTCGAGGTGCTGCACGGTCGGACCATCGCCGACCCGTACCGGTGGCTGGAGGATCCCGACTCCGCCGAGACTGCTGAGTGGGTGAAGCGGCAGAACGAGTTCACCGCCGCCTACCTGGAGTCGTTGCCGGACCGGCCGTGGTTTCTCGACACCATGCAGCAGGTGATGGGGCAGCCGAGGGCCGGCGTGCCGTTCAAGCGTGCCGGTCACTACTTCGTTACCAGGAACGACGGCACCCAGAACCAGGACGTGACCTATGTGGCGTCGTCGCTGGAGGAGTTGCTGGCGGGAGGGCGCGTGCTGGTCGATCCCAACACCTTCTCAGACGACGGCACCAGCTCGTTGGCCAGCTTGACAGTGAGCGGGAACGGGCAGCTGGTGGCCTACGGGGTCAGCGAAGCAGGCAGCGATTGGTCGACATTTCGGCTGCTGAGCCTGGCCAGCGGAGAGGAGGTGGACGACGCGCTGATCCAGACCAAGTTCTCCCAGGCGGAATGGCTGCCCGACCATCGCTCGTATGTCTACACCCATTTTGATCATGAGGGTCACCCGGACGGCACCCAGACGGCCGCGCTGGCCGGGCCCAAGCTGCGGCTGCATCACATCGGCGACTCTCAGGATCATGACGAGGTGATCATGGAGTTTCCAGAAAATGATCAGCTGATGTTCTGGGCAGAGGTCACCGACGACGACCGTTACCTGGTGGTCAGCATTGTGGAAGGAACCGAGAACAAGAACCGCCTCTGGATCTATCCGATCATCTCCGGAGAGCGCAGTGAGCTCGGGATGCCCATCAAGATCATCGACGAAGCGATTGCCGAATTCGTGCTCGCCGGCTCGGCGGGCGCCACCTTGTACCTTCGAACCGATTTCGAGGCCGCAGCCGGGCGGCTCGTCGCTGCCGATCTGGATGCCTTCTCCGAGACTGGACAGGTCCGCTTGCAGGAGGTGGTCGCGGAGTCGGAGCACACACTCCTTGACGCGAGGGCAGCCGGCGACGGGTTCATCCTGGTCTACCTGGCCGACGCACAACCTCAGATCACCTGGATCGACCTGGACGGTGGGTCGGTCCGGAGTGTCGAGGTGGCTGGCGGTGCGGTCGTCGGCCTCAATGCCAAGCGCGGTGATCCTGAGGCGTTCATCGGCCTTTCCTCGGTCACCTCACCCACGCACAGCTATCTGATCGCGGCCACCTCGGCTGCGGTGACATCCCTCGCGGGACTCGTGCAGCCAGCTGCTGACGCCTTCGAGGTCCCGCAGACCGTGACGGAGCGTCGTACGGCGATCAGCAAGGACGGTACGCCGGTGCCGTACTTCCTGATCGCTCCCGCTGATGCGGACCGGTCCCAACCTCAACCGACCTTGCTGTACGGCTATGGCGGGTTCAAGATCCCTGTGCTTGCGGACTATCGACCGGGTTGGCCATGCTGGCTAGCCGCGGGCGGGCTGCTGGCGATCGCCAACCTGCGCGGTGGCGGAGAGTTCGGGACGGCCTGGTACGAGGCCGGTCGCCTGGCTCACAAGCAGAACGTTTTCGACGACTACGTGGCAGTCGCCGAGCACCTGAAACAAACCGGGGTCACGACCACGGGACAACTTGCACTCCATGGCCGCAGCAACGGCGGCTTGCTGGTCGGAGCGGTGATGACGCAACGTCCGGATCTGGCAGCGGCGGCGCTGCCGGCGGTCGGCGTCTTGGACTTGCTGCGCTTCCATTTGTTCACCATCGGCGCCGCATGGATCTCCGATTACGGTGATCCAGACGACCCAGAGCAGTTGGCCTGGGCACTGGCGTACTCGCCGCTCCACAACGTCCGCTCCGGGACTCCCTACCCGGCGACCTTGGTGCTCACCGGCGATCATGACGATCGTGTTGTTCCGCTGCACAGCCACAAGTTCACGGCCGCCTTGCAGCATGCCCAGACAGGCGACCAGCCGATCCTGACCCGGATTGAGGTCTCGACGGGCCACGGCATCGGCAAACCAACCGCCCTGATCGCGGCCGAGTGGGCCGACATTCTGGCCTTCGCCGCCCACCACACGGGTTTGTGGCAGGGGGGACAGCATTCGCCAACGACAGTGCGCGATAAGGGGATCGTGAAACTGTCCTAGCCATTAGGTAGTTTCGAACCTATGACTGTTGCCGTTGACGACGATGTCTTCGCGTCCCTCGTCGAGCCGTTGCGTCGGGAGCTGACCGTCCACTGCTATCGCATGGCGGGCTCGATCCATGATGCGGAGGACCTGGTTCAGGAGACCTACCTGCGGGCATGGCGGGGCTTTCACAACTTCGAAAACCGCTCGTCGGTGCGTACCTGGATGTACCGGATTGCGACCAACGTCTGCCTCACTGCGCTCGACAGCCGTCAGCGCCGGCCGATGCCGACCGGACTTGGGCAACCCAGCTCGGATCCGTACGGTTCGCTGGACTCTCGCCCCGAGATGTCCTGGCTGGAGCCGGTGCCTGACACAGTGGTCTGGGGCGGTTCCGCCGATGACCCGGCTGCCGAAGTGGTGGACCGGGAGAGTGTTCGGCTGGCGTTCATTGCAACCTTGCAGCATCTCACGCCGCCCCAGCGCGCGATCTTGATCTTGCGCGATGTACTCGCGTGGCAGGCCAGCGAGGTGGCGGAGCTGCTGAACATGTCGACGGCCGCGGTGAACAGCAGCCTGCAGCGCGCCAGGGCTCAGGTGCACAAGCTCGACCCGGAAGGCACCGACCAGCCGCTCGACGACGAGCACGCGAAGGAGTTGCTTGCCGATTACGTGGCCGCCTTTGAGAACTATGACGTTAAGCGAATCGTCGAGCTGCTTGCAGAGGACGCGGTCTGGGAGATGCCGCCATACCTTGGCTGGTACGAAGGATCGGCCGCTATCGGGCATCTCATCGAGACGCATTGTCCGGCTGAGGGGCCTGGCGACCAGATCATGGTGCCGACCTCCGCCAACGGCCAGCCCGCATTTGGCCTCTATATGAAGCAGCCCGATGGGACCCATCATGCGTTCCAGCTCCAGGTGCTGACGCTGACGGACAAGGGGGTTTCGCATGTGAGCGTCTTCTTCGACACCACCCTCTTCGCCGACTTCGGGCTCCCTGAGGTGCTCAGTCGGTAGTCGATGAGCTTTTTGCCTGCCTGAAAGGCTGCTACTGCAGTGCCGAAGTGAGCCGCATGACATTGTCGAGGTAGCGCTTCCACACCAGCTACTGCTCGCGCTGCGATCTGCTCGTCGGTCTCGACGGACTCCAAGTCACGGTCGTGGAGTTCGACCGCGAGGTCGGGCTGCTCACCGTCCGCGTCGAGTCGGCTCGGGCGCCGATGGGCTTCACGTCCTGCGGGGTCGTGGCACACAGTCACGGCCGAAGCACGTCACGCTGGTCGACGCGCCGTGCTTCGACCGGCCGGTTCGGTTGATCTGGCGCAAGCGGACCTGGCGCTGCGAGGAACCATCGTGTCCGACCTCGACCGGGCGATCGTCGCCGACGAACGCCACGACGAAGTGCTCGTCGCCTGGCTGTGCGCCCAACAACTCCGCTCGGCCTACAAGGCCAAGAACCCGGTCGAGGGCCGGCGCATCGCGGAGAAGGTCCTCGCGTCGCTGCCTACCTGCCCGATCCCGGAGATCAAGCGACTCGGCAAGACGCTCAAGCAGTGGCGCGAGGCGTTCCTGGCCTACTTCGACACCGGCCGCGCGAACAACGGCGGCACCGAAGCGATCAACGGCCTCATCGAACTCCACCGCCGCGTTGCCCGCGGCTTCCGCAACCGGGAGCACTACCGACTACGCATGCTGCTCATCGGCGGCGGACTGTCCCACCCCCACCTCAGGTAGGAAGAGCCCATTTAGGTGTCGGGGAGCCGCCCGGTCAAACGCTCACTTTCAAAAAGAAGAGAGCCCGCACCAGAAGGAGCGAGGCTCTACTTCTTTGCGGGCTCAGGCGTCAGCGGCGTCGACTTCGATCTTGACGCGTGCGACCAGCAACCGGCCAGGACGCTTAACGGGCTCTTCACAGTTGAGGGTGTAATCGCTGGCTGGATGTTGGCTGGCGCGTCGGTCCCGTGGCAGCGATGCGCAAACGCAGCCGGAGGCCCGATCTTGTGTCACCGTTCGCAGTGGACTTCTTCGCGTACCCGCTCAGATCGGTCAACGGCGCACCCGATAGCGCAGGTGAAGCACCCGGTTGCCCTGAATCACCACGTCGGGATCCTCCAACAGGTGCTGTGCGTGGACCGACCCGAAGTAGCGCTTGCCGGACCCGAACACGACGGGTACGACGTCCATGCGCACCTCGTCGACCAGGCCCGCGGCAAGCATCTGGCCACCGACGTCACCAGCGGCGACCTCGACGATGCGGTCACCCGCAAGCTCTTGCGCCTTGGCCATGGCTGCCTCGACGCCGTCGACGAAGTGAAACGGCGCCTCGGGGTCCCAGCCCTCGGGCTGCGGCCGGTGCGTCACGACGACCACGTGGTCGATCCCGCTCGGAGGCTTCCCGTCCCAGCCGTCCGTCATGTCGAAGACGTGGCGGCCGGCGATTGTCACCCCGATCTGGTCCCAGTACGGCCGGGTGTAGTCGTAGGACGTCTGCGACACCTTCACCTCGCCGCTCTCGTCCAACAGGACGTCACCGTTGGACAACCAGTCGAACAGCGGTCCGGGCTGGTCATCCTCGTCCCCGACGAAGCCGTCCACCGACACCGAGCTGTACATGACCACCTTGCCCACGGGGCTCTCCTCTGCTTTGGGGTGCCCCCACATTAGCGAGTCGTGAGCTGTCGCTCTTGTAAGAAATCAATCGGCCGGCAGCGGCCAGCCGTCCAGCGCGTGGCCGGGATGATCGCGCAGGAATCGCCGCCGGCTTCGAAGTATGGGTCCCTGCCCGATCCCGAGATCAAGCGACTCGGCAATAGCTCAAGAGTGGCGCGAGGCTTCCTGGTCTCTTCGACACCGGCCGCGCGAACATCGGCGGCACCGAGCGATCAACGGCCTCATCGACCTCCACCGCCGCGTTGCCCGCGGCTTCCGCAAACGGGAGCACTACCGACTTCGGTCACGAAGTATGGGCTGCTGATCGAAAGCCGGCGCTGCCGAATAGATCAGCGAGTTGAACAATCGCAAGTTGTTCTCGTCCGGGAAGCCCGGACCGCTGGGCACGACTTGGCAGACACTTTCACAGCCACGAGCTGCGACGAGGGGCGTCGTCCCTCGGGCACCAGGCCAAGGGCGACAACCTTGATCGCAAGATCGAGAAGGTAGATGGCTACGGTCAGGAAGGTCACGTCAGTCGCCGTCACCATGCGCACAGTCTGGTCTCTCCGGCATCTGAATGTCAGCACATACGCCGAGTAACCTGGACCGGTGAGCAGCAACCTGCCGATCTCGTCCCCGTACCGGAGCAAGCCCGACGCTCCCGTCACCGACGCGGAGCGCGATCGGCTCAACGCCCGACTCAACGCGGCCTATACAGCGGGGACCGTGGACCAGGATGATTATCGGGCTCGGCTGGATCTGCTCTTCGCGGCGAAACGGCTCGGTGACCTGGTGCCAGTCGTTGAGGGCCTGCCACCACTGCCGACCCACTCGAGTCCGGCGATCGTCGCGAGCTCGAGTGGGCAACCCGGCGAACTGGCGGAGTCACGAGGTGCGGGTCGATTGAGCGCCGTCGTCGTCGGAGGAGTGGCTGCCGCAGTCCTGATCATTGCTGATCCTGCTCGTGCTCCTGATTTAGGCACAACAACCCCGTCGAGTTGCCTACAACGATTTGGTGTGGCTAACCTAACCTGTTTTCAACGCTCTCAGCGGATCTCTAAAATGGGAGTATGCCCCGGCAACACATCACCCAAAAGAAGCTCGCTGAACACGTTCAGCGGCTGGGGGAGCTTTACCCGCCGATCTCTCTGGACTCGGTTGATCGGACGATCAAACGGCCTGGACTTGTGGCCAAGAAGTTCGGACACGTTATCGACTATCTCGCACGAGTGGAGCTCGAAGTCGACCGCAATGTACTAGAGCTCCTCGTCCTACTGCCGGATGCCGACGAGACCAACAAGACCTTCTACGCCGACGTATGGCAACCGCAGGAGATCCAGCATGGGCTGATCCTGGACCGGCTCCAGCAAGATCTTGGCCGTTCCCCAGCCGAGCCTCACCTCGAGGTATCGTTCCCGATCAAGATCTTGGGGGCGCTGGCCCACCTGAAGCCCATCCAGGACATCGCCAAGTTGATGTACTTCCTCACCGGTGCCAGCACCGAACGGCAAGCCGTGCTTGCCTACAACCAGATCAACCGCGGGATGCAGGAGCTTGACGAGACAGCGATTTCGGAAACGATCATCACTCCGATCAAGCAGCAGGAGCCGGGACACTTCGCCTTTTATCAGATGTCGGCGACAGCGATGATCCAGGACAAGGTGTTGAGGCCCTGGCAGCTGTTCCTGACCCGGGTGATGCGCGAGAAGTCATATCACCTTGTCGGCACCAACCAGATGAAGCAATTCAAAGCCGATATGGGCGGCGTGATGGTTGACCTGGGCGTGGACAGCGATCTTGAGGGGTACGCGCGCGAGGTTGGGCGGGTTGAGAGCCGGCTGTTGTGGGCTCACAAGCAAGGCATGGAATTTCCGCCGTACATCCTGAGGGCCCTCCGGGAGAGCGCCGATCTCTACCGTGAGCGACTTGAGCACGGATTCAAATTCGCCTAGTGTCACGTTAAGAGAGCACTAGCTTCACCGGCTGGTGGATTTGGGTACGGGGGAGTCCTGGCGTAAACTTCTCGGCTGGCCAACTTTGGCCGGCCGATGAGGCGTACGCGGAATCAAGTTAGAGAGTTTATGGCGAAGAAAGAAGGCGCACTCGAGCTGGAGGGCACCGTGGTCGAGGCCTTGCCCAATGCGATGTTTCGCGTTGAGCTGGCCAATGGTCACAAGGTGCTGGCCACGATCAGTGGCAAGATGCGGCAGCACTACATCCGCATTCTTCCGGCCGACCGAGTGGTCGTCGAGCTTTCCGCCTACGACTTGACCCGCGGCCGCATCGTCTACCGGCACAAGTAGCCAACTCGCAAACCCACCCACATCGTCTGGCATGCTCATGCTGCCTGACGTCAGCTCAGAAAGAAGCTCGATGAAGGTCCAGCCGAGCGTCAAGAGGATCTGCGACAAGTGCAAGGTGATTCGCCGGCACGGTCGCGTGATGGTGATTTGCGAGAATCCGCGGCACAAGCAGCGGCAAGGCTAGGCCACGGAAAAGGAGCACGACCAACAAGCTGCGAGCGTCGGTATCGCGCGAGCAGCTTCCAAAATTCACAAAAGTGTGATCGCAAATCCGGCGAGAATGTCGCCGGATCCGCCCTCGGTCGGAGGCCGAGGCCTCGGCGATCGGGCCCGCAAGACCCGATCAAAGGCAGCCGGGGACGCATCACGCCAGACACCTCCGCGACGTCATGCGCCTGAGCTTGTCGAAGGGCGTAAGCCACGAGGCGGCGTCGACCAGACGAAAGGTAATACGGCCTGATGGCACGCCTTATTGGGGTTGACCTCCCACGCGAGAAGCGTCTCGAGGTCGCCCTCACCTATATTTACGGCATAGGCAAGACTCGCGCTCTGCAAACCCTGGAAGCCACCCAGATCAGCGGCGACCTCCGCGTCCACCAGTTGACCGACGAGCACCTGGTCGCGCTACGCGACTGGATTGAGGCGAACTACCAGATCGAAGGTGATCTTCGTCGGGAGGTCGCTTCAGACATCAGGCGCAAAGTCGAGATCGGTTCCTACCAGGGACGTCGTCATCGCAGTGGCTTGCCCGTACGCGGCCAACGCACCCGCACCAATGCCCGCTCCCGCAAGGGCGCTCGCAAACCCGTCGCCGGCAAGAAAAAGGCTAAGTAACGCCACCCGGCGTTCTTGGAAGAATCCAGGAGAATCTGAGAGCTTATGGCTACCGCAGGCCGCAGCAGCGCCGCCAAGAAGGTGCGCCGCAAGGAAAAGAAGAATGTCGTGGCTGGTCACGCGCATATCAAGAGCACCTTCAACAACACCGTCATTTCGATCACTGACCCGAGCGGCGCGGTCATCGCCTGGGCATCAGCGGGCACCGTCGGTTTCAAGGGCTCCCGCAAGTCCACCCCGTACGCCGCGCAGATGGCCGCCGAGGCCGCTGGGCGGCGCGCCATGGAACACGGCATGAAGCGCGTCGACGTGTTCGTCAAGGGCCCCGGTTCGGGCCGCGAGACCGCGATTCGCTCACTCGGGGCAATCGGCCTCGAGGTGGGTGCGATCTCTGATGTGACCCCCATCCCGCATAACGGCTGCCGCCCACCCAAGCGGCGCCGCGTCTAGTACCCAGAGACCAAGGACTTATCGAATATGGCTCGCTATACCGGTCCCATGACCAAGAAGTCACGTCGGCTGGGTGTTGATCTCGTCGGCGCAGACACGGCGTTCGAGCGCCGCCCCTACCCACCGGGCGTGCACGGCAAGGGACGCACCAAGGAGTCGGAATACTCACTGCAGCTGCGCGAGAAGCAGAAGGCGCGGTTCTCCTATGGCGTGCTTGAGAAGCAGTTCCGCCGCTACTACGAAGAGGCCAACCGGCTGCAAGGCAAGACCGGCGACAACCTGCTCCAGATCCTGGAGTCCCGCCTCGACAATGTGGTCTATCGTGCCGGACTTGCTCGCACGCGCCGGCAGGCCCGCCAGTTTGTGGTGCACGGCCACTTCCTGGTCAATAGCCAGAAGGTCGACATCCCCTCATACCGGGTAACTCCGCATGACATCATCGACCTTGCGGAGAAGGTGAAGGGCCAGACCCCGCACATCATCAACCGCGAGACTCACGGCGAACGCGACGTACCTGGCTGGATGCAGGTCTTCCCTGATCGCGGTCGGATCCTGATTCATCAGCTTCCGACTCGGGAGCAGATCGTCATTGATGTCTCTGAGCAGTTGATCGTTGAGCTCTATTCGAAGTAAACCGTCGGACTTTGTCCGACCGAGCACAAGGCTCCCCTCCGGGGAGTAGCACCGCACCCGTCGGATACGGGTGGGGAGCCGCGCATTCAAATAGCGGGAGGCGCGGAGGAAGGAAGAGAAATGCTGATTGCACAGCGCCCCTCCTTGTCGGAGGAGAGTGTCTCGGACAATCGTTCCCGATTCACCATCGAGCCGCTGGAGCCGGGCTTCGGCTACACCCTCGGCAACTCGCTGCGCCGTACGCTGCTGTCGTCCATTCCGGGCGCGGCGGTGACGAGCATCAAGATCGACGGCAACCTGCACGAGTTCTCGACAATCGAGGGCGTCGTCGAGGATGTCACCGAGGTCATCTTGAACCTCAAAGGCCTGGTTGTTTCCTCGGAAGAGGATGAGCCGGTCACGATGTATCTGCGAAAGGCGGGCGCCGGCGAGGTGACCGCTGCAGATATTGCTCCGCCCGCGGGAGTAGAGGTCCTGAACCCTGACCTGCACATCGCCACACTCAATGACTCCGGCAGGCTGGAGATGGAGCTGGTGGTGGAGCGTGGCCGCGGATACGTCTCCGCAGTGCAGAACAAGGCCGCCGACGCCGAGATCGGCCGCATCCCTGTCGACTCGATCTACTCACCGGTGCTCAAGGTCACTTACAAGGTCGAGGCCACCCGTGTCGAGCAGCGCACCGACTTCGACAAGCTGATCTTGGATGTCGAGACCAAGCAGGCAATCCGTCCGCGCGATGCAGTTGCCTCCGCCGGCCGCACGCTCGTTGAGCTGTTCGGCCTGGCGCGCGAGCTGAACGTGGAGGCCGAAGGCATCGAGATCGGGCCGTCGCCGATCGACGAGCAGCTGGCTGCGGATCTCGCGCTGCCGGTCGAGGACCTGAACCTGACCGTCCGGTCGTACAACTGCCTCAAGCGCGAAGGCATCCACACTGTGTCGGAGCTGGTGTCGCGCAGCGAGCAGGATCTGCTCGACATCCGCAACTTCGGCTCGAAGTCGATCGACGAGGTAAAGCTGAAGCTGCACGAGATGGGCCTGTCGCTGAAGGACAGCGCGCCAGGCTTCGACCCGTTGAGCGCGATCAGCCGTTACGACGAACTTGACGAGGACGAAGTCGACTTCAGCGAAACGGAACAATATTGAGCAAGGGGGGCGACCCCCTTTGAACCCCCGCAGTAATCGGCTTACGTCGCGCTCAGGAGAGAACTGACATGCCTACACCCACCAAGGGCGGACGCCTCGGCGGCAGTGCCGCGCACCAGCGGCTCATCATGGCCAATCTGGCCAGTCAGCTGTTCGAACATGGCCGGATCGTCACAACCGAAGCCAAGGCGAAGCGGTTGCGTCCGCTGGCGGAGAAGTTGATCACCAAGGCCAAGCGTGGTGACATCCACGCACGGCGTCTGGTGCTCACGACCGTTCGGGACAAGGGTGTGGTGCACACATTGTTCACCGAGATCGCACCTGGCCTGGCCGACCGCGAGGGCGGTTATACCCGGATCACCAAGGTTGGTCCGCGCAAGGGCGACAACGCCCCCATGGCGCTGATCGAACTGGTGCGGGAGTCTGTCGAGGAGAGCCGGAAGGCGAACGCCAAGAGCGTTGCTCCGGCGAAGAAGGCTCCGGCCAAGAAGGCGACGGCCAAGTCGGCCACGGGTGCTACTGCGCCGGCTGCCGTGCCTTCAGCTGAGCCCTCGGTGTCTGAGAAGAGTCCCGCTGAGCAGCTCGTTGAGGAAACGAGCGAGCTCGACGAGGCCACTGCGGACGAGGAGCGACCGAGCGACGATTCCTCTGCGGAGGAGGCTGAGACGGTCGAGGAGAAGGCCTAGCTGGGCAAACAAACGGCGCCTCCTGGAGGGGCGCCGTTTTGCATGTCTACTGGTCCGACCACTTTCGGCAAGACCAGGGCAGAATCGCCTGCATGCTGTTGAGCCGACTTGCCGAGACGCGAATCGCGCTCGCCGGTACGCGCTCACGCAACGCCAAGCGTGACCTCATCGCCGCAGTGCTTCGGGAGGCTTCCCCTGATGACGTGGAGATCGTCGTCTGCTACCTCTCCGGGAGTCTGCGCCAGCGGCGTACCGGGGTGGGCTGGAAGGCGCTGCAGTCCATACCCCCTCCTGCCCAGCAAGCCTCACTGACTGTCGGCGAGGTTGACGCGGTCTTCTCTCACGTCGCCGGTCTCAGCGGGACAGGATCGACGGCTGCGCGGGCCGCTGCCGTGGACGCCTTGCTCGCGCGGGCAACCGCCGACGAGCAGGACCTGCTGCGTGGTTTGGTATTCGGTGAGTTGCGGCAGGGCGCGATGGAGGCGGCTGTACAGGAAGGCCTAGCCGCTGCCTTCGACGTTCCCGTCGCCGCCGTACGCCGTGCGTCCATGTTGATGTCCTCGACGACGGGTGCGGCCGCTTTGCTGTTGACCGGCGGTCTCGAGGCACTCCAGGCGGTGGGCCTTCAGGTCGGCGTGGGCATTCAGCCGATGCTGGCGGCCAGCGCTCCCGGTCCGGACGCCGCACTGGAAAAGACGGGCCTTCCGGCGGTCGTCGACTACAAGTTGGATGGCGTACGCGTGCAGGTACATCGCCGCGGCGAGGAGGTACGGATCTTCACCCGCAGCCTGGACGAGATCACCGCGCGGCTTCCTGAGGTAGTTGCAGTCGCGCGAGCGCTTCCTCATGATCAGCTCGTGCTCGATGGCGAGGTGCTCTCGTTGCGCAGCGACGGACGACCCGAAGCCTTCCAGGTCGTGGCGTCCCGCACCATGAGCAGCGTCGATGTGGCGGCGCTGGGGCAGACGGGGCCGCTCCAGGTCTTCTTCTTCGACTTGTTGCATATCGACGGTCAGGACCTCTTGGACGCAGAGCTGTCGGAGCGGCTGGAACTGATGCGTCGGCTGCTGCCGAGAACGGTCACCGTCCCACGCCAGATCTGCACGACCCCAGAGGAGGCTGCGGACATATTCGGGGATGCTGTCAGACGGGGTTACGAAGGCGTTGTGATCAAGAATCTCAACGCGCCGTACGCGGCCGGTCGTCGAGATTCCGCGTGGGTCAAGGTCAAGCCACGACACACCTTCGACCTGATCGTCACTGCCGCCGAGTGGGGACACGGTCGCCGGCAGGGTTGGCTGTCCAACCTCCACCTTGCTGCACGGGATCCGGACTCGGGCGGGTTGATCATGCTCGGCAAGACGTTCAAGGGCCTTACCGATGAGCTGCTGACCTGGCAGACCGCTCGATTCCTGGAGCTGGAGATCCGGCGTACCGGGGGCACGGTCTTCGTCGAGCCTTCAACGGTAGTGGAGATCGCCTGCGACGGACTGCAAGTGTCGACCCGATACCCAGGGGGCGTCGCACTGCGGTTTGCCCGGGTGCTGCGTTACCGGCCAGACAAGTCGGCTGCAGAGGCTGACACCATCGAAACGGTCAAGGCGCTCAGCCCGATCATCGACGGCCCTTGAGGAGGCCCTTGAATAAGACAAAGGACAAACCCGCGAGCTTTGGCAACGCGCGCCCAGCGACAGACCCTTCTTAGCGGGTCGGATTGAAGCTAGGAGCATGTTGGCCGGGCGGACAAATCCGGCGCTCGCGGGTTCGGGTGTTGGCTGTGAATTAGCCGGCCGCACGCGACCAGTTCGTACACAGTCGGGAGCGGCTAGCTGGCCGTCACCTCACATGTCCAAAAATCATTCATTCTCTGGACCACCTCCTTTCCGTGTATCACAAACGTATGCGCGCGCAGTGGTCGGGTCAACAGACTTTGCGGAATGTGGTTGCTAGCAAGCAAATGTGACGGCCGTCGTGGTCCGCGAGGGCCGCCGAATCAGCACGGTTACTACGCCTGCTGGGTAGGACGAGCGATTGAGCTGCTCATCCGCGACCTGTCAGAACCCAGTTGATCTATTGCTCAACTGGGTTCTGACAAGTCGGCCGGTCGCCTGCTCATAGACTCGGCAACGTTCGCAGAGCTGCTAAAGATGGAGAATGTCTGAGTGAGCGACCTGATCGACACCACTGAGATGTATCTCCGCACGATCTATGAGCTGGAGGAGGAGGGGATCGTTCCCCTTCGAGCGCGTATCGCCGAGCGTCTGCATCAAAGTGGCCCGACCGTGTCGCAGACCGTTGCCCGCATGGAGCGTGACAACCTCGTGCACGTGCTCGGTGACCGTCATCTGGAGCTAACCGAGGAGGGCCGGATGCGTGCAACGCGAGTGATGCGGAAGCATCGACTCGCCGAACGGCTCCTCATTGACGTCATAGGCCTGGATTGGGAAAAAGTCCACGACGAGGCTTGCCGCTGGGAGCACGTCATTTCTGAAGATGTGGAACGCAGGCTGGTCGATCTGTTGAACGCGCCAACTGTGTCGCCTTACGGCAATCCAATTCCCGGGCTCGAGGAGCTCGGAGTGAGCACCGCTACCGAGCCGTTCCGGGACGGGAATGAGCAGTTGCAGGACGTTGTCAGCAGCTCCACGTCCCCCATCATGGTCGTCATAGAGCGGATGAGCGAGGAGATCCAGAAGGACGTCGACATGATGGGCACGCTCCGGCAGGCCGGTATTCAGCCTGGCGCCGTGGTCAGTGCGCAGCTTGGGGGATTGGGTGTCCGGCTTACGGCCGACGGTTCGCCCAGCTGTGAGATCGACCGAGAAGCATCCACCCACCTGTTCGTCTCGCGCGTGTAATGGAGCCGCGAGCAGACTTCGCGGCGAGCAGCGAAGAGGTGAACTGGCGGGCTTACCTTGCGGAGTTTCACCGCGAGCGGGCAGGGATCGCCGAGGCTGTGCTCTCCCGGGCTCTCGCAGGGGATCATTCACCGTACCGGTGGCTGGCCCGAGCCGTATCCGCGAACGCGAGCACCGTGCTGGATCTCGCGTGTGGATCAGGCCCGATGTCGCGTGAGCTGGCTCATCCGGGACGTACGGTCATCGGTTTGGATCTGTCTGAGCATGAGCTGGCGTTGGCGGCAGATCGGGGACCGGGGCCTTGGATCCGGGCCGACGGGTTGCAGCTGCCCATCAAAGACGCATGCATCGATGTCGTGACCAGTTCAATGGGACTGGTGGTCGTCCAACCGCTGTCGAAGGTTGTCGAGGAGGTGGCCCGTGTGCTGCGCCCGGGTGGAGTGTTGGCCGCGATAGCCCCTGGAATCCGGCCACTCGGCCCCCGCGACCTCAGGGTGCTCACCCGCATTAATGGACGGCTGAGAACGAAGCCCCAGTTCCCAGGACCGGTGGAGCTGACCGGCTTTGCCAAGATCCTGGCCCAGCATGGGATGCGGGCGGTTGAGGATGCCCGCGAACGATACCGCTTCAGCATTCGCTCGCGTGCTGACGCTCAGCTGGTGATGTCAGCGCTGTACTTGCCGAACACGCGCTGGTCTCGGGTAGAGAGCGCGATCGAGTACCTCGAGGACCGCCTGAAAAGGCACGAGGTGGTCGATGTGGCGATCCCTATGCGCCGGCTCGTTGCAATCAAATAGGGGAATAGGCGTGAGTCGCGGACGGTTGACACACTTGGTGCCGCAAAACGCCCCATGAGCAGCACATCCGTAACGAGGAGCATATGCATGGCAACGCTTGAGATCACTGCCGATACCTTCGAGGAGACCATCAGCGACAACGAGATTGTCTTGGTGGACTTCTGGGCCGAATGGTGTGGACCGTGTAAGCGATTCGGGCCCGTCTATGAGAAGGCCTCCGAGGAGTACGACGGGATCGTCTTCGCCAAGCTGGATACCGACGCGCATCCTGAGCTGACCGGCATGCTGGGCATTGAGGGCATTCCGACGCTGATGGCGTTCCGTGAGGGCGTCTTGGTCTTCAATCAGGCCGGTGCGTTACCTGGTCATGCCCTCAAGCAGGTCGTGGACGCTGTGAAGGACCTGGACATGGTCGAGGTGCACGCTGAGGTCGCCAAGCTTCAGGCCGAACACAGTCACGATTAATTTGGAGCATAGGCCGCGTGGATCACGCGTAGGCGTCGATCACTTGAACGAACGTCGCTGCGGCCTCTGCCACATCTAGATCAACAACGACTGCGATCCTGGGCCACGGATCAGGCTCGGAGCCAGCGGTGTCGTATTGAGGGGCGCGCTGGTCGACAATCGTCTGCCCGCGGCCGATGCCCTCTAGGTTGACCCGAATGGGGAGCTCGCGCGTGACGAAGAGCTCTGGGTTGGTGAGTAGAAGCAGGGCACCGGCGTCGCCCAGCAAACCAACGTAGTCGCTGTTCGAGCCGTGCGACCTAGGACGACGTCGATAGAGAAGCTCGCCTGCCAGCGAGATGGCTGGATGATCATGGGCACGGAAGCGATCAACATCGGCCTGATCGACTGCGAGGCGGCCGAACATTTCGAGGCCATACATCGTGACGCGGATCGGTGATTCGATCACTATCCTGGCGGCCTCGGGATCCTGCCAGACATTGAACTCCGCGAGAGCTGTCACCTTCCTGCCGCTTGCCGAGCCGCCCATGAAAACGATCTGTTCAAGTCGCTCAGCAACCTCTGGATACGTGGTCAAGAGCAACGCCACATTCGTCTTGGGAGCAAGCGTCACCAGGCTTACGGGCTCCGGCGAGGTCATGATCAGCTGACGCAACAGCCCAACTGCGTGCTCAGACGATCGACGCCTCGTGGATTCCGGGAGCTGGATGCGGGCAAGCCCGTCGTCGCCATGACTTCCTGCCCTCCGCCGCGCCCGCTCGATGAGCGGTTGTGCGGCGCCCGCAGCGACCGGGATGTCACCCGCCCCAGCGGCATCGAGCACCTTGCAAGTGTTGATCACCACCTGGTCGACAGGGGTGTTGCCCGCCACACAGCTAATACCCAGTACCTCAAGGTCGGGGTGGCGACTGGCGTAAAGGATGGCCAGGGCGTCATCGGTGCCGGTGTCGACATCGATGACAATCCGATTCGGCATAGCGGACATGCTCTCAGAACCGATCCGGCTACCCTGTGTGGCGCGTGTCGTAGGTTCGAATCAACCTGCGAGAGCGCCATCCATTCGACGTGTCGCCGAGGGGCGCAGATTGTCAGTGGGGTCGTCTAGTTTGGAGGTATGTCCTGCATATCCGCTTGAGTGCAGTTGACGCTTGGTCGGGCGCCGATCGTTGCCAGCGGCATCCTGGAGCGGCCGGTAGAGCAGCAGTCCTCGAACTCGGGAGGTCCAGATGCTCCCGACATGGCCGCTTGTCGGGCCACGACGGGAGTCCTGATCGGTCCGCGGATTTGTCACGCCCACTGATCGATCGCAGATCGCCAGTCACGACCAACTACTGCACTCAAGCGGATATGCAGGAGGTATGTTCGATTCGGGGGTGGGGGAGCTGCCGGCGGTGGGGGCCGCGCCGTTGGCGGGGCTGATCGAGCAGAATCATGCCGAGCTGAAGGCGCGGGAGTGCCGGATGTTGCAGCTGGCCTGCGCTTGGGCTGATGCTCATTATCTGGATTCGGGCAGCCAGGAGTATCAGCCGCTGATCCGACGCGCCTGCGCCTGGGGTGGGGAGGGCACACCGGAAGTCTCAGAATATTGTGCTGCGGAGTTGGGCGGCTTACAGGGCACTGGGCTTGTGGCGGCTCGGGTGTTGATCGCTGATGCGTTGGATCTGCGGTATCGGCTGCCGCGGTTGTGGGGTCGGGTGTTGACCGGCGGGGTGCGGGCCTGGCAGGCCCGCAAGATCGCCGAACAGACCCGAGTCTTGTCGTGGGAAGCGTGCGCCGGATGTTGATCATGCCCTGAGCGACTTTGTCGGGATGATGCCGTGGCCGCGGTTCGCCAAGATCTTGTCCGCCACGATCTTGGAGGCCGACCCGGCGTTGGCCGCTGAACGGGCCGAGCGGGCCCGCAGCACCCAGGATGTGTTCAGCTTCGACTCTCGAGGACGGGTTGAAGACCATTGTGGCGAAGGCGGCGGCAGGTGATGCCATCTGGTTCATGGCGACGGTGAACCGGATCGCTGAGATTCTCGCTGCCCGCGGCGACACTGATCCGATCGGGACCCGGCGGGCCCGCGCCATCGGGATTCTGGCCCGGCCGGCTGAGGCGCTCCGGCTGCTGATCGAGCACCAGCACGACCCCGACCAGCCAGCTGAATCCGACACCGTCGGCCAACCCGAACCGGCAGAGCAGCCCGAGCCCAGCTTCTCTGATCAGGAGCCAGCAGGTGAGCCTGAGCCGAGCTCCTGCGAGCAGCGGCCGGCCGGCGAGCCGGAGTCCAGCTCCTTCGAGCCCGAGCCGGCAGATGAGTGCAAGCCGGATGATCATCGATCGTTGTCGCTGGCGGTGCCGCCGGCGCTCGATGCGTCGGCGGCGCGGCCCCGGGTTGTCTTGCACTTCCACCTTTCCGAGGCCGCTTTGGGTGCCGGTCACGCGGTGGTGCGGCCGCAAGACGGCGGCCCGCTCACCCTCGATCAGCTGGTGGAGTTTCTGAGCGGTACAGGCTGTCAGGTGCGGATCCAGCCGGTGCTGGATCCGACCGAGGTAGCCCCCGTGGATGGCTATGAGATACCGCAGCGGCTGCGGGCCGCGGTCAGAGCCCGACAGATCGCCGACGTCTTCCCCTTCGGGACCTGTCTGAGTCCAAACATGGATCTTGACCACACCGAGCGATATGTGCCAATCGATGACGGCGGGCCGCCAGGTCAAACCCGGCTCGGCAACCTCGGGCCGATGGCCCGGCCCAGCCATCGAGCGGTCACCCACGGAGGCTGGGTCAAACATCAGCCTGAGCCGGGGTATTTCGTGCACCGCTCACCATGCGGATACGTCTATCTGGTCACCAACCAAGGCACCCTCGCCCTCGGCCGCACCGGCTTTCAGCGCAGCCGTCTGGGACGCAGCAAGGCCGAAACCAGCCGAAATCGCCGCCTAGCTGGTCAGAGCGCAGACGCCATCTCTCCCCAGATGTCCTCCAGGTAGCGGTCCTCCTCCCGCAGTCCTGCGAGCCACTCCTCTGCTGTTGCATCCGACCCGTTGGTCTTGGCCTTGTACATGTCAGTCAGGGCGGCGCGTACGCCGGGCGCCATGGTGTTGGCATTGCCGCACACGTAGATCACCGCACCCGCCTCGATGAGATCCCAGACACGATCACGTTCGCGGTCGATCATCTGCTGGACGAATGTTCGAGGTTGTCCGGGCTCGCGCGAGAACGCCATCTGCAGCTCGGTGATCCCCGACGCCTGGAAGGCCTTCAACTCATCGGCGTAGAGGAAGTCATTCGCTGTGTTCCGGCAGCCGTAGAAGAGCATCGACGGCCCAACGGGGACGCCCTTTTCCGCCATGGCCGCCCGCTCTTGCAGGAAGCCGCGGAAGGGTGCCATCCCGGTGCCCGCCCCGACCATGATCATCGGGACGTGTGGGTTGGCCGGCGGCCGGAAGGGAATGGTTGGCTTGCGAACAAAGGTGAACTGTGTGCTGCCCTCCATGCTGCTCGCCAGGTGGTTCGAGGCCACTCCGTTGAAGTACCCGTCACCGCTGCGCGCAGGACCGTGCAGCACACCCACCGTGAGGTGGCAGCTGCTCGCGACCGCAGGGGACGAGGAGATGGAGTAGTACCGAGGCCGGATCGGCGGCAGCAGCTCCAAATAGACATTGAACGGTAGGTCGCAGCTAGGGAATTCGTCCAGCAGCTCGAGCACAGACCGCCGAGGGCCTGCCACTCGCTCGCGATAAGCCTCGCGGCCGGCCTCATCGAGTCCGGACATCGTCAGCAGCTGGGCAGCCTCTTCTGGGTCCGTGGCGTATCGGGCTAACACGGCAAGATCACTGCGGCTGGCGACATCCTGCAACTCGACGCAGGCGCCGAGGACGCCGAGCAGCGGCGCGGGTGCTCCCAGCGGAAGGTGGGTGAACGTGCCTCCGCCGGTCGGGTTGATGGTGAGGAAGGTGCCACCATCGAGACCGAAGCGAGCCATCACCCGCCGGATGACGTCGACGTTGTTCCGCGGGAGGACGCCGAGGTGATCACCGGTCTGGTATTCCATGCCGACCGGCAACTCCAGCTCGATATGCCTGGCCGACCGCGAGTCGGGAGCGGACTGACCATTCCCGAGCAGCTCCCGGTTGGCTACCAGAGTTGACGGATGAGCCCGGTAGGACATCACCACAGGGTTCGCTGTCTGCTTGTTCTCCATGGTCAGGCGCAACCGTGGCTCGGTCACGGCCACCGTAGTCGCCTCGGTGGACAGGGCCAGGCTGGCGCCCAGCGTAGACCACAACTCGGCGTACCACTCCGAGAACTGACCGTCGAAGTCCGAGCGGGCGTCGCCCTCGCCGCGCGCATGCACCCGGCGTGCACCGTGGGCTTCCAGCTGCGCGTCGATCAGCGTGGGTACCGCCTGGTAGGTCGAGGCCCAGTCCATGTTGCCGCAGCCGAAGACGGAGTACGCCAGCCCAGATCCGGCGTCAGACGCGGTCGCGCCATCTGTGATCCAACGGCAGAACCGCTCGGCGTTATCGGGCGGCTTGCCGTTGTAGGACGCGCACACCACGACCAGCGCACCCTCGTGCGGCAGCTCGCCAGTGTGATCATCCAGGGCGCCCAGGGTGACGGCGTAGCCGCGGTCGGATCCGTCCTGCGCGATCTTGCTTGCAATCCCCTCCGCGGTACCCAGGTTGGAACCGAACAGCACCATCAGAGGTGTGTTGTGACCGTCCACGTTCACCGATGGTCGCGGCGCGGGTTCTGGCGCCGACTCCACGGAAACAGTTGTAGCCGCCGCAACGGGCGTCGCCCCGGTCGTCCGGCCGGAACGGAGTCGAACACCGATCTGCAGACCGTCCGGCTTGATGGTAAGGGTCTCTTTGATCTTGAGCTGATAGTTCAGTTGATCAATGAAGTCGAAGCGTTGCAGGAGCATACCGAGCACCAGTACCGCCTCCTGCAAGGCGAACTGACGCCCGATGCAGGCACGCTGGCCGGAACCGAAGGGTTTGTACGCGTTGGCCGGCAAGCTGGCCCTCGTCTCGGGACGGAAGTGATCGGGATTGAAATCGTCAGCATCGTCGCCCCAGATTGACTTGTCACGGTGCAGCATGATCGTCAGCGCGGTTACCGAGGAACCCTTGGGCAGCAGGTATCCGCCGACTAGCGCGTCCTCATATGGATAACGCGTAAACGCAGCCGCGGTTGGCCAGAGCCGTAGCGTTTCGTTGAGGATCTGGGTGACGTAGGTCAGCCCTTGGATCTGCTGGTACGTCGGCAGCACAGAGATATCGGTGCCGAGCACTCGATCAACTTCCTCTTGGGCTCGGGCGACCACGTCAGGATTCTTGATCAGATAGTTGATGGCAAAGGACAACAGGCCGCTCGTCGTCTCATGCCCGGCCACCAGGAAGGTGATGCACTGCCCGACGATGTTGTCATCGCTTAACTTCTCGCCGGTGCGCTTGTCGACGCCGGTCAGCATGCAACTGAGCAGATCTCGACGATCTTCGACGTCTCCAGCCCGGCGCCGCTCCTCGATGATCTTGAATACTTCGTCCTCCATATACCGGTAGCTCTCCTGGAGCCGGCGTGTGGCTCCGCGTCGCATGCGAGCCTGCATTGGCAATTGACGGCTTCGAATCTGGCTCTCTTGCAGCATGTACACCATCGCGGTGACAAAGGGGTGTTGAGTGTCGCGATAGAAGGAGTTGAACCGATAGCCGAAGCCGCACAGGGCAATGGTGTCCAAGGTCAGCCGCGTCGTGTCGGCCGTCACATCGACCAGCTCGCCAGGATTCAGCCGTTCCCACTTCTGCATCAGCTGAGCAGCGATGTCATTCATCGCCGGCACGTAGTCGCGCATCGCCTGCATGCTGAAGTTGGGCAGCAAGATGTTGTGCGCCTTCGACCAGTTGGGATCGTCGGTGTCGGAGGTGAAGAGCCCGCTGCTGCGGCCAAACGCCCGGACAGCCTTTTGACCGTCGCCGACCAGCTTGTCGAACCGCTCGTCGTCGCATAGATCGTCGATCATCGGCAGTCCGGAGGCTATGAATCGGTCGCCGACAGGAGTGCGCAAACGAATCATCGGCCCGTACTCGCGCACGAGCCCCATCAGTGTCTGAATCGAGCGCTCTGCCGGTACGTCGAACATGTTGCCCACGATCGGTTTGCCCTTGGGGCCAGGAATGTCCTCGATCGTCAGCGGCGTCGTACGGTCCTCAACGCTTTGCGGTGTAGTCATGCGGATTGCCTTTCGGATACGGCCGGTTGGGCTAGACGGCCGGCGCGGATGAAGACCACCAGGCTGGCGACCACGACCCAAGTGGGAAAGATGAGCACGACCACCGGGTGGAGCGTCGTGCTCACTAGCAGGAACAGCGCCAAGAGGTAACTCACTACGGCCAGCCAGGTGGGCATGATCCCCGCTTGGCGTAGCAGTGTCGTCGTCGTCAGTGCATACATGCCCGCCCCGCGGATCGAGTAGATGAAGATCATCGCGTAGCCGACAGCAAGTAGGCCCCTGATAACGTCGGCCGACGGGAGCGGCGCATCCGTGAGATCCTTCAACAGCGCCACCGACCCGGCCGATGCCGTCCCGGCAAAAAGCAGGACGACAAAGAGGACGCCGGACACCAGCTGCAACCCATAGGGAATAGCCGACGGTGATGGCGTGCGGGACTCGATCAGCAGCCGGGTGGTGTGCGCGTGCCAGAGAAAGGCGATCCCGGCGAGCGGAACGAGAACCTGGCCCACTGTCACGAGCACCGTGCTACTGCCGGCGTAGAAGGCGGTGATGTCCGCATCCGATGCTGAAAGGTGGGGCGTCGTATACACGAAGACCAACGCAAGCACGAAAAGCGCAGCGAAGAGGATGCCCGTCAGGCACGACAGCCGGGCCAGTGTCACCGTGGAGGACGGTGCGGCCGCCCTCCGCCGCCTCGCGCTGAGAGGTGGAAGTGGCGTCTGCTCAGGTTGAGTGATCGGCGGCTCCGCCATGATCATCAGCCTCCCCAGATGTCCTCGAGGAACCGGCCATCGGCTCGCAACCCGGCGAGCCAGCTGTTGCCGTCCTCTGACCCGCGGAGCTCGGAGGCAGATTTCATCCGGAACACCTGGATGAGTGCGGTGCGGACACCGGGCGCCATGGTGTTGGCGTTGCCGCACACGTAGATGTTGGCGCGCTGATTCTCGATCAGATCCCAAACGTCGTCGCCTCGCTCCACAATCGCGTGCTGAACGTAGCGTCGCTCGGGATCCCCTTGGCGAGAGAACACGGCGTCCACCTTGACCACGCCGTCGGCCTCGTAGCGGCTCAGCTCGTCTTGGTAGAGATAGTCCTCTTCGGAGGTGCGGCAACCGAAGAACAGCAACGAGGTAGCGACGGTAGCCCCTCCTGCCCGCTGCGCGGCCCGCTCCTGCAAGAAGCCGCGGAAGGGCGCAAGCCCGGTACCGGCACCGATCATGATCATTGGCAGCTGCGGATCATCCGGCGGCCGGAAGGCGATCGTCGGCTCTCGTACGAACGCGAAAACCGTGCTGTTGGGTGCGTTCGACTCAAGGTAGGTGGAGCACACCCCGCTGAACTCACCGATCCCGGAACGGGCTGGTCCGCGTAACACCCCGGTGGTGATGCTGCAAATGTCGGGGCTGACCAGAGGTGAGGAGGAGATGGAGTAGTAGCGGGGGCGGAGCGGTGGTAAGCGGTCCAGGAATACCTCGAACGGCATTTCACAGGCTGGGTAGTCCTCCAGTAGGTCGAGCAATGAACTACCACGCGCCAGCACCACGTTGCGGAACCTCGTCTGGGATGCGTCGTCGGTACCGACGAGGCCCTCGAGGGAGGACCGCTGCTCCGGATCACTGGTGTAGCGCGCCATCACCTCGATGTCGCTGCGGGTTGCCGCATCCTGAAGCTCGACACAACTACCCAGAATGCCGAGTAGCGGAGCGGGTTCATCGGTGGGCAGATGAGTGTGGTTGCCACGGTTCGGGATGATTGTGAGATAGGAGCCGGCGTCCAGACCGAAGTGCAGCATGACGCGTCGGATGAGGTTGATGTTGTTGCGCGGCAGCACCCCGAGGTGGTCACCGGCCTTGTACTGCACCCCGGACGGCAGGGCGACTTCAACATGCCGAGCGGAGCGGCCCGCGCTCGCGCCGAGCAATTCGTGATTGTCGCGCACCACAGCCGCCTGCGCGCGATAGGACATGATCACCGGATTGGTGATCTGACGATTCGTCACCGTGATAGCCAGCCTCGGCTGGCTCTCATCGGTCTCGTGGGGTGCGTCGACGCCGAGGGCTGCGGCGATGTCCTGCCACAACGTGTCGTGCCAGTTGCGGTACGCGGCATCGAAGTCGCCGCGTACGTCGCCTGCACCACGGGGGTGGATTCGGGCGGCGCCGTGTTGCTCGAGCCCTGCATCGAGTTGGGTGGGCACCGCCTGGTACGTCGTGGCCCACTCGGTGTTCCCGCAGCCGAAAACCGAGTACGACAAGTCCTCAAATGCCTCGCTCGCGGCCTCGTCGACCCAGTGGTGGAACTTGATTGCGTTGTCCGGAGGCAGTCCGTTGTAGGAGGAGCAGATGACGATTGCGGCTTTGGCCGGCAGCTGCTCGACGTGGTCGTCAAGGGATCCCAGGGTCACGTCGTAGCCACGCTCGGTCCCCTCTTGTGCGAGGCGGTTGGCGATGCCCTCCGCGGTCCCGAGGTTGGAGCCGAACAACACGGCCAGCGGCGTATGGTGCGCATTGTTGGCGGCTGGCCCGGACTTGGTCTGAGTTGTCGAGGAGACAGCGACCGGCTCCGCATTGTCGATCGGCCGATCTGCCCGTCGCGCGACCTGAATGTGGAAGTCGGCAGGTTTGACGGTCAGAGTCATCTTGGTATGCAGCCGGTAGTTCGGGTCCTTGATCAACTCGAATCGCTGCAGCACCATGCCCAGCACCAGGACGGCCTCCTGCAGCGCGAATTGCCGCCCGATGCAGGCCCGCATGCCGGTGCCGAACGGCTTGTACGCGTTCGGGGGGATTGCACTCATCCGCTCGGGCCTGGTGTGGTCTGGATTGAACTCGTCGGCGTCCTCGCCCCAAACGGATTTGTCACGATGCAGCATTGGGGAGAAGACCATCATCCCCAGGTCCTTCGGGATCGCGTAGCGCCCGCCGCCGATCACCGTGTCCTCCCTCGCGTGGCGCCTGAATCCCGACGCCGTCGGCCACAGCCGCAACGCCTCATCGAGAACCTGGCGTACGTAAGTCAGCTCATGCAGCTGATCGAACGTCGGCAGCAGAGTGCCGCCGAGTACCTGATCAACTTCCGCACGCGCCCGGTCGAGGTATTCCGGATGCTCGAGCAGGAAATAGATGGCGAACGACAACAGTCCACTGGTCGTCTCGTGGCCGGCGATCAAGAACGTGAGGCATTGGGCGCGGATGTTCTCGTCCGGCAGGGTCAGTCCCGTCTGTTTGTCGACTCCAGTGATCATGCGGCCGAGCAGGTCCGTGTTATCCGCGGCATCAGCAATGGCCCGGCGTTTCCGGATGAGATCATCCACCAAGCTGGCCATGAAGGCTTGGTCCTCTTCAAACTGGCGCTGCGCACTGATCTTGAGCCGAGTCTGAATCGACACCTGCCGGAGCCGCGCCTGCGACTCGTCGAGCACTCGGACCATCGCCTGCACGAATGGGTGCGGCGTCTCGCGATAGAACGAATTGAACCGGTAGCCGAAACCGCACAGTGCGATCGTGTCGAGAGTCAGCCGCGTCATGTCGGCCGGGACATCGATCTCCTCGCCAGGATTGAGCCGATCCCACTTGTCCATCAGTTGGTCTGCGATGTCGATCATGGAAGGCATGTAGTCACGCATCGCCTGCATGCTGAAAGGCGCCATCAAGATGCCATGCGCGCGGGCCCACATCGGGTCGTCGGTGTGAGCCGTGAACAGGCCAGCATCAACTGGGCCCTCGGCCAAGATCGACAGGCCTGCGGTGATGACCTTGTCGAAGCGAGCGTCGTCGCAGATCTCCGACACCAGGTCGACGCCGGACACCACGACCGAGATGCCAGCAGGTGATGTCAGCTTGAAGATCGGCCCGTACTCGCGAGCAACGGATATCAGGCTTTCGATCGGCTGCGACAGATCGATGGCCCGAACGTTGCCGACGAACGGTAGTCCATGGGGACCAGGGAAATCCTCAGGTGTAAGCGGTTCGCTCATAGTGATGTCTCCTGAACCATGTGAGGTCGAAAGAGGCCCGACTCGGTCCCCACGAAAGAATTTCTGTCAGGCCAGGGGACTGTCTGACGAGAGTGAGCGCGTCTATGAGGAATAGTGAGGGAAGAAGCCCAGAAATGCCGCAGATCCGGGAATGAGCCTTAGGTTGATTTGATACACCTACCGAACTCACAGGCCTCATGTTACGGGCTTGCTACGCCGCTGAGAATGCTCCTCTATCTCGATTGAAACAACACAAGAAACCTCGCGCACGTTGTGGAGCGCGTTGCAGCATTTGGTGATCACCATCGATTCATCGTCCGCTGCCGTTTCTCGATGAGCTTGATCGGGCCGCGGTGGCCCACCCCGGCTCGGCGCCCTTCAGACACCGCGTCCTTACTGAGACTCCGGCGCCGGCGTCTTCTCAGGCTCGCTGGCGCTGACCGCCTTGTCGATCACCTGCCAGACCTCCTTGTCCAGCTGGTTCTCCTTCCAGATGCCGTACGCGGTCCCCAGCAGCACCGGCGGTACCGCGATCAGCCCGATCGCCCCGCTCACCGCCGCATCGACCCACTCGTGACCTCCGAGGCTGATGCTCACCTGATCTTCTCCGGGGGCGAAGACGACGGTCAGCGCGTAGGTGACCCCCAGCAGCTGGCGCCACAGGCTCTCCTTGCGCGCCTGCATTACCGTGCGGTCCCCGCTGGTGCGGTAGACCTGTGCCTCGAACTCCTGCGCGCGGAAGTGATCCGCTAGCGTTCGGGCGAGCTCCTCCGCCGGGACGGTGGTGCTATAGATCCGTTCGATGTTCAGCGCCGGCCGGCCGGCCCCGCTGCCTCTGCCCTGCTCTGCGGCCATTTTCGCTCCCTCCGCTCTTCGCTCCGGGCTATCGATACAGCCTAACCAAGGGCAGGATCTAGAAAGTGAGCCAGAGCTGCACCCGCCGTTGTAGGTCGGCACCGCTGGAGATTCGGCAACTTGGTTGAAGCGTTGGCCGGCGACGCTGGTCCTAGTGGCACGGCACTAATATCGAAAGCCAGCGAAAATCAGCGAGATGAGGACATGCCGTGGGCAGCCAACCGGTCCTGTTCATCCAGGGTGCCGGGAGCATGCACGAGCCCGAGGGTAGCGGCCGGCTCGCTGCCTCCCTGGCCCGCGAGCTGGGCACCGACTACCGTCTCATCGCCCCGGAGATGCCCGATGCGGACCATCCCCGCTACCAACCCTGGAGGGATCGTATTGAGCAGGAGCTCGAGGCGATCGACGGAAAGGTGATCTTGGTCGGTCACTCGTTCGGCGGCTCCGTCCTGCTGAAATACCTCGCGGAGGGCTCGTACCGGAACCCTGTCCGGGGCTTGTTCCTTGTCTCGGTTCCTAACTGGGGCCCAGACGGCTGGGCGTACGACGAATACGCGGTACCGAACGACGTTGGCTCGAGGCTGCCCGCATCGAGGATCTTCCTCTACCACAGTCGCAATGACCCGGAGGTGCCGTTCGCGCACCTGGCCTACTACCAAGATCACATCCCAACAGCGACGGCACGGCCAATCGACGGATCGGAGCACTCGTTCGTTGAAGGGCTTCCGACGCTTGTCGACGACATCAAAAGCCTGCCTCGCTGAAGATCAACTCGTAGTCATGCGCTTCATCAGGAATGGGGAGCTATTCGAGCTGGCTCCCGAACTTGTGCTGTCCCGGGTGGCGTACCACCACCCATTTACGGTCAGTCGAGGCGAGAGATTGACCGGCCGTCACGATCATCTTGAACATCGAGCGCGTGCATGCCGGAACATCAAAAGATCACAAGGTGGGCTGGCGGGATTCATGGTGCCTTCTATGCGACAACCAGCGGCCGTAATTTGCGGCCCGGCACGATCCGCAGGGAAATGTCAATCTCGAAGGAATCGGCTTAATTAACGCCAATAGCCGTGCCGGCCCACAGAGACGTTGAGCGCGTACGCGTCGACATCTGGGATTGTGTGTGGATCAGGCCGCGAGGCCGCCGAGCCAGTTCTGCCACGCCTCGGTCTCGGTCGACGGGTCGCGGTCGTCGAAATAGTGCGCGGTCGCGAACGCCATGTCGTTGTAGCCGTGAATCAGCATGTACATCGCGTCGTCGGTACGCATGCCCACGAAGCTCGGCGAGCCCACGAACTCCACGGTGCCGTCGACCGGCTCGATCCCGGGCACGCTGAGCCGCGCCGGCTGACCTTCCGCCGCGTCCGCGCTGACGCCGACCGCCGCCGTCATGGCAGCCCACGAGTCCTTGGTGATCGGCCCGGGCATGAACAGCGAGCCCTTCGCGGTGCGCGGTGCGAAGTGCTTCAGGTAGACGGCCAGTTTCGTCAGGTAGGCGTGGTCGCCGACTGACAGGCCGTTGTATTCGGCCTCCCAGTTCTCGCCGAGGAGACCACTGTGCACGAAGCGCACCACCGCGCCGCCGCCGTCGCGCGACTCGATGAGCCACTCGATGGCCATGAACGTGCCGTCCGGGTTCTTGTCCTCCTGCGTCGCGTAGCGGTGACCGGGTTCCCAGACCGTGATGCTGGAGCTGGACACCTCGCCGAACATGTTGAACGTGCTGGTCTTGCTGGCGCTATCGATTTCGGTGCGCCCCATGAGCCAGGAGTCGACTCTCGGTCCCGATGTGATCGCCTCCCACACCTCGTCCGGCGTGGCGTCGACGGTGATTTCGTCGCGTATTTCGAATGGATGCGTCATGACTGGCTGCTCCTCTGCTGGCGGGTCGGTGTCTTCGGTGATGCTCGGGTGCACCGCGACGATAAGGCGGTGCGGCCGACCAGTCTCGGTGTGATATTTGCTGATAATTCCGGTGAGCGCGTCGGTGAGCTCACCGACGAACGCGGCGCGATCAGCCGGCTTCGCGAACCGCACTTCGGCATCGAGCCCGAACGTGGCGAGTGGCTTGTTGGCCTGCGCCGCCCCGTTGATGAGCGCGCCCGTCTCCCGAACGAGCCGCGCGGCGAGCGCGAGCAACCAGCGCGCGGACAGCCGATCGGGCGACCGGGCCGGATCGGGCGCGACCGCGGCGAGCGCGGCAGGCGAGATCACGTAGGCCGCGGCGGAAGCCTGCACGACCCGCTCGGTCATGTTGCCCTTGCGACGCTCCTCGACCAACTCCACCAGACCGTGCTGCTCAAGGGTCTTGACGTGGTAGTTGACCTTCTGCCGAGCAAGCCCAAGCCGCGCCGCAAGTGTGGTCGCGGTGTGTGGCTCGGCCAGCTCCGCGAGCATCCGAGCCCGGATCGGATCGAGCGAGACCTCCGCGGCTGCGGCATCCTCGATCACTGCGACATCGTGCATGCCGGTAACTCTGTCACCGACAATTCTGATTGTCAAGACGGTAAAAGCTGTCCAGAAGAATTGTCTTTCCTTGCGCCGCGATGCCCAGCACGATATCCGACCCATCAGTTCGCGTGTGCCGCACTGGACGTATTGGCGCTGCAGGCCGATGAGTTGCCGGCCCAGGCCGAGTCGATTTGAGCATGACGACCGGAAAGATTGACCCGAGGTACGGCGACGCCTCGGCCACCGCACCACCGTGGGATGAGATCGAGCGCCTCCTCACCGACGCGCAGCTCTACTGGATCATCACCGTCCGTACCGACGGGCGCCCGCACGCCGTACCACTCGTGGGCGTCTGGCACGACGGCGCGTTCGCGTTCTGTACCGGCCCGGACGAGCAGAAGCAACGCAACCTCGACGCCAACCCGCACGTGGCGGCGACGACCGGCACCACCGGTGTGAGCGGCTGGAATGCCGGCAAGGACATCGTCGTCGAGGGCACAGCACTGCGCGTGACAGCCGCCGATGCGCTACAGGCGCTTGCTGACGCGTGGTTCGCCAAGTACGGCGATGACTGGAGGTTCGAGGTCCGCGGCGAGGAGTTCGTCGAACTAAGCCATTCCGGTGGAAGTACCGAAGGAGGCGCCCGGGTCTACCGGGTGAAACCCGCCAAGGTCATCGCGTTCGGCGACCCGCACGGCCAGACCACGTACCGCTTCTGAGACTCAACCACTCGGCTGGGTGGACCCGCCAGCACCGTCTTCGACATGCTCACGTATTGACCGCGTGAAATATGAGTCCCGGTTAGCGGCGCAGACGCCGATCTGCCAACCGCCGTCCCTGGTCTTCCCGACCGGCGCCGCTCGGCGTTCACCGGAACAGTGCGGCGATCGCCGAGACCTCGACCAGAGCTCCCGGGACCCCCAGCCGGGGCACGATCGCGGCCGTGACCAGCGGCGGCTCGGGGTTCTCGCCGAGAGCGGCAGCAGCCTCGCCATACGCGCTGCCGATGTCGGTGCCGTCGACCAGCAGGACCAACACGCTCACGAGGTCGGCCATGGTCGCGCCCGCGGCGGCGAGCGCGGTACCCAGGTTGGCCATCACCTGCCGAGTCTGCAAGGCGACATCTTCCCCGCCCACCAGGGCACCGGTGCCGTCCACGGCGTTCTGCCCGCCGACGTGGATGGTTGTGGCGCCCGGCGGGATCACCGCGACGTGGCTGAACGCAGGTGAGATCACCAGTCCGGCGGGACGAAGCAGCTCGATGTGATTCATAGACGGCAGCCTAGAAGGCATCCCTGACAGGTTCTGTCCGGGATTTCGAGCAGAATGAGCGTCGCCCGGGGCCCTCCCTCACCTCCCTGGTCTGTCCCGTTCGCCTATCGCGGCGTGGGCTTGCCACTCCACGACCGGCAACCCTCGGCAAGATCACTCCGTAGCCTGGGGTTCGGCAGGTCTTGGGAGTCTTTTCGGCACTCGCCCGGACAGAGTGGTTGCAGTGCACATGCTTGCTTCCGCCCTTGATAACGTGGCGACGCCAGGCCTTTGGGAGTTGAGATGATCGGCACCATTCTGGGTGGCGCGGCCAGCATCATCGCCGTGCCGGCGGCTGGCGGATTGGCGTACCGCAAAGCTCGCCAACGTCGGGTCGCCAAGGCGCTCGCGGTCGACACTCCGAGCGGGATCGTCGAGGAACGGTTCGTGAGCGTCGGTGGGATCGACCAGTGGATCCAGATCCGGGGCGAGAGCCGCGGCAACCCTGTGCTGCTTGTCTTGCATGGCGGGCCAGGCTGGCCCAATGCGGTCTTCACATTGCCCTTGCGACCCTGGGAGAAACACTTCACCGTGGTCCAGTGGGATCACCGCGGTGCGGGCAAGACACTGGCCCGCAACGGGAAGGCCGGCAGCGGGGAGATGACCTTTGGCCGCCGGGTCGCTGACGCCATTGAGGTTGTCGAATTTCTCCGAAGGCACCTGGGCAAGGACAAAATAATCCTGCTGGCCGAGTCGATGGGCACGCTGACCGGCACGCCGTTGGTGATGCGCCGACCCGATCTGTTCGACGCGTTGGTGGTCACCGACCTGTACGTCAACATGGCTAGCAACGAGGCCCGCAAGTACCAGCTGACCCTTGATCGACTACGCGCAGCGGGGAACAGCAAGGGTGTCGCTGCTCTGGAACGCATCGGTGCCGACCCGACCCAGTGGGACTTGCGCGCGTGGAACACGAACATGGGTTGGGCGTTCAAAACCAATCTGCCCACGCCGAATCCGGACCGCAGTTTGCTGTTCCCGCTGACCCTCTCCTCGCCGATCTACACCCTGCGGGACATCTACACCCTGTTCGTGGGATTCCAATGGTCCACCGCCCAGATGTTCGAGGAATTCAAGGCTTACGACGCGCGGCGGCTGGGCACTCGATACGAGGTCCCGTTCTTCCTCTTTCAGGGTGAGACCGATGTGATCACTCTGACCAGTCTGGCCACCGAGTACTTCGCCGAGGTCGAGGCGCCGACCAAAGAAATGGCGCTCATCGAGGACGCAGGACACTTCGCCGCATTCACCCAGCCGGACCGGTTCCTCACCGAACTTCTCAGTCGAGCACGCCCGCTGGCATCTGCGCCAAGGCCCTCTTCAAGGGGGGAGGCTTGACGCGGGCAGGGAGCCCACAGGCACTGGGTCAGCCAGCAGCGGTTGGTGGTCAGAGCCGCTGGTGATCGGGAGCCGCTGGCTCGATCCGTCCTGGCGCGCTGAGGCCCATCGCTGGGTTGATGAGCAGCTGGCGGAGCTCGGCCGGGTCCGTACGGGACAGCCGGAGCAGCCGCACGTGCGCCCGTGGGCAACGGCGTTACGGATTCCGACCGACCGCGGACCGGTCTGGCTCAAGGCGTCGGCCGAAGGCACGGCCTACGAACATGGACTCCTGCAGATCCTCAGTGATGTCGCGCCCGGCTTCGTGCTCGCCCCTCTCGCAAGCGACCCGGTCCGCGCGTGGTCGCTGCTGCCCGACGGCGGCACGACCCTGCGGGTGTGGTTGGTAGAGCATGAGAACGAGCGGTTCCGCTGTTGGGCCGAGGTGGTCAAGGAGCATGCCATGCTGCAACGAGCGACCGCGACGGCCATCGACCGGCTCCTCCTGGCGGGCACCCCGGACCTGCGGCCGCCCGCGGTCGAAGACCTGGTCGTCTCCGTACTCGCTGACCCCTCCATCGAGCCAGACTTGCGCCGCCGCGGGGAGCGGGAGTGGTTGCCGCGCATCGTCAACGCGGCCGCCGCACTCGCCGGGTCGCGGGTCCCGGCCGCGATTCAGCACGACGATCTGCATGACGCGAACGTGCTGCTGAACGGCGCGACGTACCGAGTCTTCGACTGGGGTGATGCCAGTGTCGCTCACCCATTCGGCGTCTTCCTCGTGCTGCGCCGCGCGCTCGCCCGTACAGCCGGCGTTGATGAGCACGGCCTCGAGCTGACCCGACTCCAGGACGCTTACCTTGAGTGCTTCTCCGATCTGGCGCCCAGAGCCGAACTCGAGGTCGACCTGCGACGGGCCGAGTACGTCGCCGGTCTAGGCCGCATCTGCAGCTGGGATCGGGCGATGCAGACCGCCACCTCCGAAGAGCTCGCCCACTATGCCCACGCCGACTCCGGATGGCTCGCAGAATGCATCAACCGGCCACCGCCCTGACCGCAGGACACCAAGCGTCTCTGACAAGCAGGATTCGGGCTCACCGCCGGCCGCATTCAGACTGTGCGAGGCCGCCGAATCAAGCGAACCTCATGTTGATGCGGATCGGGTCTGGATGCGTAGCTTGGCACTGACGTTGGGCAGTTCGACAAAGGTCTGCCCGGGTGCCATCTTGAGCGGGCTTCCGTCGTTGAGGGTGAATTCGAAGGGCTCTTGCACCTTCCCCTTGCGCCAGGTGCCGGTCACATAGCGGCCGCGGTTGAAGTAGTAGAACTTGCCTCGGGCGTTGATGATGTCGTGCAGCGGCTCCTCATGGCCAGTGCCGCGGAAGATCTTGCCATAACGCTGCCTGGCCTTGATCACGAGCACATTGTCAGTCGACACTCGACTGCCATCGGCCAGCACGTGCGGACCCCATGGCATGCTGCGCAGATAGCGCTTCTTCTTATTGTCGTAGTCGTAGCCCATGGAATAGCTGTCGCCCTGGTAGGGAATCCTGATCGAGCGGCCGCGTTTGCCCCCCGTGGCGCTGACCTCTTCGCGGGTCGAGGCGAAGGGGAAGTAGGGCTGTGGGGGCCCTGAACGGAACCGTTTGGTCTGCCGGGCGAGCGTCGCCGGATGGCAGACAACCGCCTTGTCGTAGTAGTTGTCACCGTCCAGGGTGTATACCCGCGACCCATCAATGCCGTACGAGCCGGTGCGGCGGGTGTTCATGAACGACAGCAAGCCTTCGAGGTGAGCGCGATAGTGCTCGACGTAATTGACCACCCAAGGCGCGGCGCCGGTATTGCCGATCAGTGCATGGATCGGGCTTAGCAATGGGATGTCCACCGGCCGAATGGAGCGCACTGGGCCGACGCTGCCGGCCATGCGCGAGTGGAAGACCGGAACAAGCCGGGTCCCGCTGTAGCCCGACGCGTCCCGGTAGCCGTCGAGTTCAACGAAGACAATGTCGGCCTGGTCGATGCCGCGCTGCGGATGCTCTCGGCGATTGTCGGGCACCTTGACCGCAACCGCCGCGCGGCGCGCCTTGCCCTCGTCGTTCAGCAGCTTGCCGGTGAGCGGCCAACGCGGCCGCGTGTCGACTGACGGGGACGGGCCAGGGATTGGGCCTGGAGTGGGCGGCGTCAGGGGGCCGCTCGGCTGAACGGAGGGCTTCGAACAGGCGACGAGCCCCACACCAAGGACACCCAGCAGGACCGCACGTCGGCTGATCTGCGCCATGTAAGCCCTCCGTCCGCCGCTGCGGCGTGCTGTCCGGGAAGGCAGCTTCATCGTAGGGGCGCACTGAAGGGCGCACAGTGAATTTGGGAGCAGACACGGCGCCGGGTTGTCCGGTCTCACAGAACGTGACAGTCGACTGAGCTGACAAGCCGGTCAACGGATATTCCCTGGTGAATTTCGCCGATGGCATCGAGCCGTTCATGGACGCGGTGGGCCTACAGTCGGCTGCCCTGCTTGGTCCTCGAGCGGTGGCTACGTTGCCGGTTTGATCATCCGTTCATCAGGTACGCCGCCTGGCCCCAATCGTGGCGGCACCGGCACTCTCTCGGTAGCACGAACTGCTGCACATCCGGCAGAGCGGCGAGGTCGGCGGCCACTCGCCAGGGATCTGACCGATCCCCACAGGTGGCGTGAGCGTGCCACTACGCTGCTGCTAGTGGTGGTTGGCAAGCACCTTTTGTGCAAGCTGATGGCACGAGGGAAGGCGACTCGCGGCGTATTCCCAAGTCGGCCCCCATAGCTCAGGGGATAGAGCAAAGGTTTCCTAAGACGTAGATCGGGCGGCCCGCTTCCCCGCTCAATCCGGCTCCGACAAGGCGCGCCACCCGCTTCCGCGGTGGTCGTCGGTAAGCAGTGGCGAGCGTTATTTGGCATCCGATCTGGCGCATATCTGGCGCGATGATCGCCTTGATCAACTTCCACCGCTGTAGTTCGTTTGATCATCTAGTCAAGCCGTCCCCAAAGTCTGCGGCTGGTCGGCGCATCCTCGAGTTGCCGTCCTGGGCGGTGATCATGCTGCGGCGGCGCCAGACCGGACGATGTCAGCGAGGATGAGCCTGCCCGTCAGGTCTTCCCCGCTCCGCTCGCCGGCGGTATACGCGACCCGTCCAACACCCTCAAGATGATGCGCCAGGCGTTCAAGCACGCCGGCTTCGATGGGGTGACCAGCCACTATTTCCGTAAGACGGTCGCCACCTTGATGGATGAAGCGGGCCTGTCCGCGCGTTCAGCTGCCGACCAGCTCGGGCACGCGAAACCCTCGCTGACCGCCGACATCTACATGGGCCGCAAGAAGCGCGCGACCGGGGCGGCCGAGGTGCTCGAAGGCCTCTTCCAGCCCTAATTGGCTCGGCTCTCGGTCCGCCGCCGCCCGGACCGCTCGAGACTGATTCTTGGGCTGGGCTTGCTAGCGCTGGTCGGCCCGCTGCTCCAGCCAGGCTTCGACGGCTTCCCGGCGGTATCGCACGTGCCGGCCCACTCGATAGCCGACTGGACCGTCGCCCATGTGCCGCCAGCGATACAAGGTGTGAACCGGGATGCCTAACATTTCCGAGACATCCGTGAGTGACATCAGCTTGTCACCGGCCTGCAGCGTCGTGATCATCTTCTTTCTGCAGTGGTACTGGGAGGCACAGCAGTGCTTTTGAATCTCCGTGGCTGCTCGAGCGCAGGCGCCCGCACGATGCGGTTGTCGTCTCGGCAGTCTCGGCGTCCGTTGCTTGTCGATCCATCTGTGCTTCACCCCACTGCATCTGTTGCTCGCTCAGCAGACAGCGCGTCCGTAGTGCAACTTGCCCGCAGACCCGGGATGCGCTGCTGGTCAGGACCTGTCTGTCAACGGACGTAAGTCGCGAAGCGGCAGCTGGCGGTCGTTAATACCTGAATGACCAACCTTGGAAAGGTCGCGATCAGGCAAGGCCTCATCCGCCCGAGAGAACGCTGCGGGTGGTCTTGGCCAGCCAGGGCCGTGCTTCGCGGGGCGAGTGTTGCGTCTGGAACGTGTAGCGGGTCGCTTGTGTCTGCCATGTGTGCGTTGGTTGGCCGGCCAAGAAGTTGCCTCGCTCTGTGTCGCTGAAAGCGTGGTTACTTAGAGTGGCGCGCGCTGCACCTTGGGGCGGCTGCTGCCCTTGGATCTCTCGACAGTCGGCGTTGCAGCGTGACTGGTGGTTTGGCCACGAACTCGCATGACCAGCTTGGAAAGCGAAACCGGTGTGGCTCTGGTTAGGCGGTTTCCTTACGCGCAACGGAAAGCGCTGCCCACGGCTGGCCATGAGTGACCGCCGTTGCGCGCAGTATTGGGCACGAATTGGGCACGCGACATGTCACTGTTCGATTTGGCCTTGAACCGAATAGAGAACTCTTGCTTGCAAAGTGGCGGAGCGGACCCCGTTGAGCGTCGTTCGTGTCTGGCCAGCCGCGAATAGGCGCAGCCACAACCGCCAGGTTGCGCATTAGTTGCTGCTGCAGGTCGCACTACCGGCGCGAGCCCGAGCGCAAAGGCTGCCAAGGGCAGATCGGCCTCACTGATCGCGAGCTGGATGTCCTACGGCTTCTGACCTTGGCCTCGGCAGCCTGAGATCGCCGAGCGCCTGGTCATCAGCCCTCGCACTGTGCACGCCCACTGGCGCTCCATTTTCACCAAGCTCGGCGTGACCACTCGCGCTGCTGCAGCCCACGAAGCCACCCGCCTCGCGCTCATCTGAACCTGCTTCTGCCCGGTGCGTTCCGGATTCGTGGACTGGACACTGATTCTTGCTGCCTGACCAGGGCTGTTTAGGCAAATTTGCCGATGCATGCCAGATGCAGGACCTCGAACATTATGTGTAGGAATTCGGATGGAGAACTCTGATGCTAGGTGAACAGCATGCCCCGCAGAATCGAAACGACCTGCCAGCGAGTGATGTGTCAACTTGGGTGGAACGGCGCCGGATCGAAATCGGGAATTACTTGGATCGGATGCAGGCGCGGCAGCGCCGCGCGCTGAACGTCGCGATTGTGGCAGGGGCATGCGCGTCGGTATTGACCGCGAGTGCGGCTATAGGTGGCCAGCGCCTAGCAAACTGGCTGGCCCTGACCTTCGGGCTCTCTTCGCCGGCATGGCAAATTCTGTGCGCGGTTGCGACAGTCTGCTCCCTCGCTGCTGCGATCGCGACTCAGCTACTGAAATCCCACAACGTTGACGAACGTATCGCCCGCGCTCAGACCGCGAGAGCCAAGCTCGACATAATCCGTTTCGGCGTGGCCACCGGACATCTCACAGAGGCGGACGCGGCCGCCGAATACAACGCCTCAATTGAACTGTCAGCGTTTATCTCATCGCGTATGTAGCAGCTCGTATTGGGCACGAATTGGGCACGCGACCAGCCACTGTTCGATTTGGGCCCTGAACTTAATGAAGACTCTTGCTTGCAAACTAACGGAGCGGGACTCGCCGACGTCGGTGAGGCTCGCTTACCATGACGGCCTCCTTACGGATCTTCTCGTCGCGGAACTCATCCGCGATTGATGCCGGTCAGAACGGGAGCTCCCCGGGCTCCTGGTTGACCGTTACCCACTGCATTTCGGTGAACGCCTCCAGGTTCGCCTCCTGGCCGCCGATGCGGTACCCGTCCCGGAGTGACCCACGCCGCCAAATGGGGCTATCGGTTCGTCCGTGGAGGTCTGATCGTCGATGTGCACCACGCCGAGGGGCACGCGTTCGGCTAATGCCAGGCCCCTCATGATGTCGGTCGTCATGATGGCGAGTGAGAGACCGCTATCGGTTTGAGCGGCGAATCGTGCCGCCTTGTCGATGTCATTGAAGGCGACGCTGGGCGCGACGGGCCGAAGATTCCTCCTGGTAGGCGCGGGCCTCCGGTGGCACATTGGCGAGTACCGTCGGCCGGTAGAAAAGTTGGTCGTAGCTGCCCCCGGTGATGAGTCGAGCACCGGCGGCGACGCTGTCGTCAACTATTGCGTGAACCCTGTCTCGCCATGGTGGCGGCGGCCAACACGCCGGTTGCCAACGCCGTTCCCGAGGTGTGTCCGACTCGGACGAGGTCGGACATTGCGTGGTCGAGCCGACCCTGCCAAGCGCTCCCGGACATGGCTCGCAACAGTTGGTTCACCTGGGGGATCGACTCCCCGCGAGCCGCGCACCGCAGAAGAGCGGCCGACAGATCGGTCGTGCCGGCCGGCCAGGCCGGCCAACACGGCCAGTCGCAGAGGCTCGGAGCTCTGGCCGAAGGACCATAACCCAACAAGCAGCCCAGCAAGCACGTCATCACCGGCAGGGGTCAGCCCGGGCCCGACCCCGAGCAGCCGCCGGACGAGGTCAGCCGCCCGATCAGGGGAATGCGCGTCGTCCAGCAGCGCATCGGGCAGGCGTAGATCAAGGTCAGCGGAGTCACAGTGGGCCAGCCGGTGCCGAAGGCGCTCGCAGGCATTGCGGTCCGGTGTGAGGCCGGCCGGCGCCCGGAGCGAGACCAGCCGCGAGACCCGACAACTCCAGCTGCCGATCTGTACGCCGCCCGAGCCCACCACGACAGGCCCGCTCAGGTGGGTGAGCGGCAACTCGCGGCTCGACGTCGGCAAGATCAGCCCGATCGGGAGCCGAACAGCATCCGAGTTGAGCAGTGCGATGACCTCTCCACCCGCCAACCGCAGGTACAGCGCGGTCGGGAATCGACCCAGCACGGCGACTGGTCGGAGCGGTCCACTGATCAGGTCCCGGACCCGGGCCGGACCCGCCGCAGCCACCTGGGCAGGCAGCAGCACTCGCGCCATCGTTTACGTCACTTCGACGGTGAACTCGAGCTGGTTCTGCAGTGTGTTGGTCACGTAACAGACCCGCTTCGCTTCTGGCAGCAGGTCCTCCACAACAGACCGCGGGCTGGCGGACGAGATCGACACTGAGATATTGCCGAACTTCAGCCCCTCATATCGGCCCACAGCTGTCACGTCAAGGCCGAGCAGGTCGACGCCCCTCTTGCGGGCCACCCATGCGAGGGCGAGGGCGATGCAGGAACTGACCGAGACCAGCAAGAGATCTGTCGGCTGTGGACCGGTGTCGGTCCCGCCGGAGGCCTCCGGCACGTCGACGACGACCTCGAAGTTCCCGGCCTGCGTCACCGCCCGCATCCCACCGTCCCAGCGGGTCCGTACGGTCCGCTCGGCCATCTCCACCTCCTGCTGGATGTCGACCCTCATCGTGCAGCCAGGCTGCGCACAGCGGCCCGGAAGCACTCGATTGGCGCAGCCGCCACTCCGGCACCGATCTGGCCGACACCTGAGCTCACGTGCAGGATGCCGGTCGTCACCTTCGGGGTGGTGTTCAGCTCCACCACGCGGCGCACGTCCACGCCGAGTGGCGTGCCTCGGTAGTTCCACGTGGGCAGCTTGAACCGGCTGCTCTCCTGCGCACAGATCGAGATCATCTGTTCGGTCATCGATGCTGCCTCGGCCAGGCCGCCCGGAAGGAAGCCGGCGACTGCGGGCGAGCCGGCCGCGGCCGCCCCACCCAGGCCCACCAGCTCGAGGATGGCGCTATCCCCGATGTCGGGAGCGCCCGTCTCCGGACCGTAGTCCGGGTAGTACATGGCGGGCTCGACCGCGGGCGCCTCTGCCACGAAAACCTCGTCCGAGCCGGCCAACCGGATGCCGTACGACGTGCCGTTCCGGCACATCATGGTGACGATGCTCGCTCCCTCGACCTGTTCAGCCCACGTTGCGGCGGACTTCGCAGCGGCCATCGCCAGGTTCAGGAAGAAAAGGTGGTTGGCGGACAGAAACTCCGCCAGCGCGACTCGCCCGTCATCTCGGAGACCCGCGATCTGCGGCAGCAAGGTGCGGATCAACAAGCTGGTTGTGCCCTGGGTCCTCATGTGTACGTCGTCGCCCATCTGCACCCCCTGCGCAGCAAGTCTGAAGAGGTCGATCGGACCAGACGACTCAACGACCTGCGTCAGCAGCGGCGCCGCGAGGTCGCGAAGGAAGTCCAGCCGGGCAATCGCCGACGGCGTCTCCCGACCGAACCAGGCGGTCTCACCCGGTCCCTGGTTGATTGGCGCGTACGCCCGGGTGCCACCGTCCCGGTTGTCGACGACAAAGACTGGCGCCGAAGGGCCGATGGCACTTGCCATGGGCAGGACCGTGTCGTGTCGGTAGCCGGGCTCCAGCGTCACCGTGCCGTCGGCGAGCATTCGGTCCGCCTCCTCGACGGTCTTTGCCCAGCCCTCGGAGACCGTGGCGGCCCGCATCGAGCGGCGTAACGGGTCGCCGACGTCCGACCACTCGATGGCGGGGCCACAGTGCAGCAGCATCCGATCCGACATCCCGGGCACGACCTTCCCGGAGGAGGCTACGTCGACGAGCAATGGGACAGACTCGTCCAGCCGACGCACGACCTCGGCGTTGGCCACGTCGAGGTCCGTGGACCGCGGCCCGTAAAGACACTCCAGGTCCGTGACCAAGTCGAGCTGTCCGTCAGCCGGGATCCGCCAGTCCACCTGCACAACCGCGGTCGACTGGTCACGCACCGCATCGGCGAACCGGGCCAGTCCGATGTTGATGACCGCTACCTCCTCCGGCAGTGCGATCGTCGCGTCCGGATCGGCCATCAGACTTCCTCCTCCTGCTCGGCGGTGAGCCTGGCCTGCTCGAGCAGCTGCCGCTTCGTCCGATCCAGTGCAGCTCGTCGTTGCTCGACCGCCGATCTGAGGTCGTCGGCTTTCCTTTCACATTGCTCGAGCATGGCCTCGACAGCTGCCGGGGCCGCACCGCCGGTCCCTCGACGTGTCTCGATGATCACGCGGGGGTCGAGGGCCGGTTCGAGGTCAACTGCGGCCAGGCCCAATCGCTCCCCGGTCACGGCGATCGCTGCCTCGTCGAGCATCGCTCCCGTGATGTGTCTGCCGGGAATGCCCTCGTTACTTGCTTTTCGAACGGCCCACCCCACGACGTCGTACGCGCTGCGATAGTCGACGCTGCATGTCTGCACGATGAACTCGCTGAGATCGGTCGCCTGGGTGTACCCGTCGTCGAGCGCGTGCGCCATCCGCTCCATATTGACCTGAAGGGTGCCCACCACCCCGGTCATCAGCCTGGTTACCCGGATTGCGAGGTCCAGTGCTCGCGGCACCTCCCCGTAGGCGAAGATGAAGTTGTCGCTGCGCGCCGACGGACTCTTGGCAACCGCCAGAAACCCCGTAAGACGCCCGATCAGAACCCCTGACGCACCGCGCACGATAGACAGCGAGTAGGGGTTGCGCTTCTGCGGCATGAGGATGCTCGACCGCGTGTAGCCGTCGGCGAGAGCAACGAAGTCGAACTCGTTGCTCGACCAGATCTCGAGATCCTCGGCAAGCTTGCTCTGCGTGGACAACAAGCTGGCCGCGCTCGCCAGCACGTGGATGAGCCCGTCGATCTGCCACATCGCATCGCGCGTGTGCTCGATGACCTCGTCGAATCCCAAGGCAGCTGCGACGTACGTGCGGTCGTCCAGCAACCGAGTCCCATTGACACACCCGGCGCCAGCGGGGCTGCGGTTGAGATCGTCGAATTCGTCGAGGAGTCGGCGTGCATCGCGAATTGCCGGGTAGACGAACGACAACACGTAGTGACCGAACGTCGACGGCTGCGCTTGCTGCAGGTAGGTCTGGTCGGGCATCAACGTGTTGACGTGCCGACGGGCGAGCGCGGTCGCACGACGGGAGAACCTCTCAACCTCACTCACGAGCTCGAGGAGCTGGTCACGGACATAGATCCGCAGCGCAATCCGTGCCGCCTCGCGTCGCGGCCGCCCGGCGTGCAACCATCCGGCGACCTTGCCGAGCCGCTCCACGAAGAAGCGCTCGCGCGAGTTGTAGGGCTCCCCGAACTCCGGATTGTACGGAAAGGCCTCAGCGTCCATTTGCTCGACTTCGAGCAGGAGTCGGATGAGGTCACGTCCCGCTGGCGCGGGGACGAGCCCTCGGCGCAGCAGATCGAGAATATGAGCGATGTCGGCGAGGTTCAGACCTTGGTGGAGGAAGGGCGCGTCCGCATTCTCCAAGGCGAAGCCGCTGTCGATCAGCTCACGTGCGGCTGAGCCCTGTGGCGGTCCGCTGGGCCGGGTCGGTGCCATCATGATGCTCCATGCGTCAGTGTGGTCAGAGCGGCCGCCACACCACCGGTGTGCCAAAACACGGCCGGTGTCGGTGCGCCGTCGGCAAGCAACGACCTGAATAGAGTCATGGCCTTGGCACCGTAGTAGTCATCGAGTAGCAGCCCTTCATGTCGTAACGCAAGTCGTCCACTGACCTGATCGGCCCGCGACGCCAAACCAAATCCAGCTCCACGACAGTCGCGAAGATCGACGTTGTCGATCCCGGGCGGGTCGAGGGCAAGAATGGCCGCACAGTCCTGGGAGTTTCGGACGATTTGGTCCGCGAGCGGTTGCGTCTGTCTGCTAACCGAGGCACCGACGAGCTGCCATGTCAGGCCGAATCCGACCTTGCCAGCGACCAGTCCTGCTTGGGTGCTACCGGAGCCAGTCGCAACCACTACCGTCGCGACTTGAATCCCGGCGTGATCACACTGCTCGGCCAGCTCACGTGCGGCATAAACGTAGCCGATTGCGCCGACCGGGGTCGCCCCGCCACGCGGCAGCGGATATGGCCGTCTCCCCTCAACACGCAGGGCATTCGCGTGGTTGAGGACGGCGTCGTCGAGCTGCTCGCGGGTCTTTACGACGCCAAATAGCAGGCGCGCACCTGCAGCCCTCGCTAGCTCGACGTTCACCGATGGCGCCGCTGGAGGGGTGCCGGGGAACAGCAGGTCACAGTCGAGGCCAACTGTTGCGGCGGCGAGCGCGGCCGCCGCACAGAAGTTGGACGATGGGCTGCCGGCCGCGACGAGTACGTCGGCACCATCCTCGACCGCGTCGCCCATCAGGTACTCGAGGGGACGCGCCTTGTTTCCGGCCACTCCAAATCCGGTTAGATCGTCTCGCTTCACATAGAGCGGCCCTGTCTGAAGGGCGGCTTCCAGGCGATGCATGCGCTTGAGTGGCGTGGGAAGAGCGGCGAGGTCGATCTTCGGGGGATTCACACCCACTCCTCCGGCTCGGTCGCGCGGGCGCGCCGACCCCGGGTTGTGACGGCGTCGACCATCCCGCCTGTGGCGCCCACGTCCAGCGACGCCCAGGCCCGACCCTCCTCTGCGGTCGCGGCACCCGACGCCACCACGGCGCCGACCACGTCGTCGAGGTCTCGGCTACCGGGGGCGAGGAGTTGGTGCATGAGCTGTTGGGCGGTGTGTTTGCCGAGCTTCTGACTCAAGCCGGCGAGGATCTGTTCTGAGGCCAGGTTGTCCCCGTGACGGTGCAGGTTGCCGCGCATCGTGTCGACCTCGACGCTCAGGCCGGACAGCAGGTGCCGTGCGAGCTGCAATGAGACCCCGGTCAACATGCAGACTTCGGGGAGGGCAACCCATTCGGCCTTCCAGCCGCGACCGTCCCGCTCGTGCCCGACCACCATTCCCTCGATGAGCACGGCGGCGTTGGCGCGGGCCAATCGGGACAACGTGTCGAGATGTTCGCTGCCTTCGGGATTGCGTTTGTGCGGCATGGTGATGCTGCCGACGGTGTCGGAGGTCGTGGGCTCACGCAACTCGCCGATCTCGGGTCGCTGGAGCTCGTACACCTCATTGCCGATCCGGGCAAGCGTGCAGCAGACCATGGCAAGCACGCATCCGAACTCCGCGATCCGGTCGCGGGAAGTGAACCAGGAGATCCCTGGATCGACCAGTCCGAGCTCGGCACAGAACTCGGCACGCAGCCGCAGTCCGTGTGGGCCGAAGAACCCAAGCGCGCCGACTGCTCCACCGAGCTGGCCGACCAGCCAGCGAGGTCGCCCCTCCGCCAACCTTTGAATGTGCCGTCGGATCTCGTCGGCCCACGACGCGACCTTGAAGCCGAAAGTTATCGGCGAGCCAGGTTGCCCGTGCGTCCGTCCGGCCATAAGCGTGTCGCGGTGCTCGACTGCCAGCGCGAGCAACGTCTCCTCGATCGCCCGCAGGTCCCGCCACAACACAGCACCGACATCGCGCATCACCAGGGCGAACCAGGTGTCCGTGATGTCCTGCACGGTCGCCCCGACGTACACGTACTCGCGGGCGGACTCGGGGAGTATCTGCTGCAGTGCCCGGATCAGACCCAGCATCGAGTGCGATGTCCGTCGGGTCTCCACGGCCATGAGCTCGAGGTCAAGCAGATCGGCACGCGCATGCTCGGCGATCAGCGTGGCTGCCTCGGATGGGATCATGTCGAGGCGAGCCTGTGCAGCCGCCAGCGCGCTGAGGATGTCCAGCCATCGCTGCAGCCGGGCGCGCTCCTCGAAGACGGACGCTAGCTCCGTGGTGCCCCAAAGGTGGCGGTACTGCTCGGAGTCACTCAGGCGAGTGCCCATGTCGGCTCCCACTCGCGGGCGAGCGTTGCCAGCGCATCGGCGACAAGTGCCAGCGGTGCGCCCCATGGCACGACGACGGTTCGGTGGGCATCGACCTCAATATGCGTCTCGAGCAGACAGCACTTGGCCAAGGTGGGCCCGCCTCTGCCGGGCCGCTTCCGCGGACAGATGTCCACCTGGGGCGCTCGCTCGCCGTAGAAGGACTCGTGAATCTGCTCGGATCGCTCGCAGCCGAGAAGGAGCCACGCCTCACGGGCTGGGCGTTCGTCCAAGTACTGCACGGTCGCCCCCTCGATGGAGACGCCACCGCCCCGACAGGGCAGCAGGTAGCTGGTGGCCGCATTACTCTGCGCGAGCTGATCGAACTCGACCACGTCGGGCACCAGCTCGATCGGAGGAAGGGTCTCGGCAAGACCCAGGACCCGCTGCGCCTGGTCGAGCAGCTTGGCGGGATACGGAGGCACCACCTCTCGAACAGTCACGCGAAGCGGCATCGGGTCGATGATGAAGCTGACGTGGGCATAGCGGCCTTTGACAACCACTCCGCGCATGCCCGGTGCCTGACTCAACGCGCTGCGAGCGAGCGCGGTGGGAACGGCGGTGTCGACCTCGGGATCCTCGACGTACGCGCACTCGGCCGGCCCGACGAGAAGCTGCAGCGCCGTGATGGGTGAGAACAGCGGTTCGTCGGCCTCCTTCTGAACGGCGACGATTGCCGTCTCGTCGCTGTTGCGTACGACGATGAACCGGGTCCGGCGATAAGCCTCCCGCCCGACGAAGTGGCGCGCCAGGGAGACTTCGTCAAGCTCACCATCGAAAGACGTCACAGCGACCCCGCGATAGGCACCCGGCACGACGTTGCGCCCGAGCGCTCCGGGTCGCTTACCTAGCTGAGTTGCCATGTACGCGCGAAGTCGCTGGTGTCGGCTCGTAGCCCCAACCGGAGTGTCTCGAGCGAGAGGACCTCGTTGCAGGCGATGTTGGCGAGGTTGACGTCCGGACCGAACGTCCGAATCAGCCACGCCTGCTGGTCCTTGCGAGGTGCTTCGAAGAGGATCCTGTCGATGCCACCTCCGCGGACTGCCGCGGCCACCACGTCCTCACGTATCGAGCCGTCCTCGCGGTAGATCCCGACCGTGCCGCTCTCACGGCCTTCGGTGATGACCCAGCGAGCACCGGCAGCGAGATCACCTGCCACCTCACTCGTCCACTCCTCGGGGGTGAGGATCTCGTGGGGGTCCTTGCTGCCGACCTCTGACAAAACCTCGAACGACGCCGTGGCGCGACAGAGGAGCTCACGCTTGTCGGCCACCGTCATCGGTGCGACACCGCGGGAGACTTCGACGGCGTCGAAACCGGCCTCGGCAGCCCAGTCCAGGCACTCCTGTGACTTGTTCTGGGCCCAGGAGATCTCGAGCAGCGTCCCGCCGAGGCAGGTGCGGATATCCGCAGATCTCAGCAGAGCAAGCTTTTCGGTCAGTGCCGTGTCGATGTACGCCGTGCCCCAACCAAACTTCCAGACATCGATCAGTGGTGCGGACGTGACGAGAACTGATTGAGTGGACTGCACTGTCTGACCCTTATCGAGGACATGGGTGAGACCCACGTCTCGCGGCTTGGAGCTGCGCTCGGGCAGGCTGAGAAATGCGGGCCGACGCACGTTGCCTATGCTATATGTATCGTTCACTTTCCGACAGGATTCCCAAGTTGGGCGAGGTGCGGGATGGTCAGTGCGTCGAACCACAGCGTCGAGCTCGACGGACTGGCGGCCTACCTTCGATCGCATCCTGCGCTGCGGGCGAAGAGCGAGATCAGGCTGGTCAGTGAGGTGCTCGGCGGCGGAAGCTGGGTGCACGGTCCTGGAGACGACGGTGCCGTGGTGCCCACGCGAAACCAGCGCGGAGGCGGCGGCACAGGCGATCAGGTGATCGCATGCGGAGAGGCGTTGCTGCCGGCGTTCGTCGCGGCTGACCCGTACGGCGCAGGCGTTGCCGCGGTCCTCGCAAACGTGAACGATCTGGCCGCCATGGGGGCTATTCCCGTGGCGATTGTCGACACCATCGTCGGCAGTGCCGAGTTGGCCCGGGAAGCGCTGCGTGGGATGAAGGATGCCTGCGAGTGGTATGACGTCACCCTCGTCGGTGGGCACCTGACCGTGCTACGACGGCGCGCCAGCCTTGTCGGCGTTTGGCGTGGGGACTGCGGCAGCCGTCCTCTCCACCACGCACGTCGCCGCCGGCCAGTCGCTCGTCGTGGCCGCCTGTACCCAAGGGGAGATGCGCGCGGACTTCCCTTTCTTTCGGTCGTTCGACGAGCGCGGCACGCAACTGGCCGCCGACGTACGCGTCCTTGCATCCGTGGCGTCCTCGGGCGCCTGCGTCGCGGCAAAGGACATCAGCATGGCCGGGCTGGTCGGCTCACTGGCGATGTTGCTCGAGTGGAGCCGGCTCGGCGTGACGGTGGATCTGGAGCAACTGCCTCGCCCTCTGGGCGTGGCGGTAAAGGACTGGCTGACGTGCTTCCCGGCTTACGGGTTCTTGCTGTGTGTACCTCAGGGACGGGAGGCCGATTGCCTGGCGCCGTTCCACGCGCGTGGCCTCGACGCGACAGTGGTGGGCATGATCGACAAGTCCGGGCTGCTGGCGCTGCGTTCAGGTGAGGTCGAGGTCACGGTCCTCGACCTCACCAGGAACAGGGTCACAGGTCTCGCGCGCTGACCCCGGCCGCGAGGCGACGTACCGTCGCGCGTGCCTCGTCGGGCGGAGGCAATCCGATACTCATGGGCTGGTGGACCAGGCCCGCGTAGATCTCGACCTCACCTTGGGTTTCCCACCCCAGTCGTTGGAAGAACCGCACATTCGCGAGCTGGATATGGGCGCTCATCAGGCGACCTCCGAGCACCGCCGCGGTCGCCACTGCGCAACGGACCAGCGGGGCGCCCAGCCCGCGCGTTCGATAGGGGGCGAGCACCGCGAGTCGGTCGCCCTGCCAGATGCCGTCGGCTGGGTCGAGGGCGAACAAGCGGACCGTGCCCGCGGTGACGCCGTCGCAGTACCCAATGAGGGCGACGGCCGACATGTCCCGATCATGAACGTCGAGGTCCGACTCGGCGAAGATCGCTTGCTCGTCGACGAAGATCCGGCGCCGGATGGCGAAGTGGTCGGCGAGCTCTGCCGCCGATGCGACCTGCCGGCACACGACTCGGGACGCTGCCGAGCGCGAAAGGGAGGCTGCGGACTGCAACCCTGCCGCTGGCATGCTCAGGTCAGCTGGCATGGGAGAACTGCACCGGACGCGGGCCGATCTGCAGGAGCGGCTGGACACTCTGCTGTCCGGAGCAAGCCTTGCACCGCGCGCAGCCAGCCTTCGGGGCGTTGGTGTCCATGCCACGCTCGGCCATGTAAGCGCCGACCTGTCGGTACATACGTTGCGTGTAGGCGCGGTCCGGCGGTTTGACGTCCTCCATCAGGCTGCCGGCTACCGGACGGATGGGCACCACGAAGGGGAAGACACCCATGTCGATCGCGCGACGGCATCCCTGCACGGTCAGCTCCGGGTCCTCTCCCATGCCCAAGATGACGTACGTCGAGACCTGCCCCTCGCCGAAGCGGTCGACCGCGCGTTCCCAGGCGCGGAAGTACCCCTCGATGCCCGTCCGGGCCTTGGCCGGTGCGACGTGGGCAAGGACGGCTGGGTCGAACGACTCGACGTGGATGCCTACCGAGTCGATTCCTAGATCGGCCACCTCGTCGATGACCTCGAGCTTCCTCGGCGGCTCGAACTGAACCTCGACCGGCAGGCCGGTCGCGACTTTGACCGCATGTCCGCATCGGGCGACGTAACGGGCGCCCCGGTCGACCCCGTTGGAGCTCCCCGTTGTCAGCGTCGCGTCGACGGCGCCGTCGAGCTCCTTGGCTGCCGCGGCGACCTCGGCCAACTGCTCTGGGCTCTTCTTGACGATGGTCCGACCCGAGTCCAAGGAGACGCCGATCCCGCAGAATTTGCATTGATCGTCGTTGCCCCAGTACGAGCAGGTCTGAATGACTGTGCTGGCGAAGGAGTCGAGGTGCAGCAGGCCGATCTTCCAATACGGGATGCCGTCAGCGGTGGTGAGGTCATAGAAGCGTGGGCGCTGCTGGGGCGAGGCGGTAGCCAGCCGCTGACTGCCCTCGAAGATCGCGTATCCGTCGTCCTCCGCCTTCAAGGCGTACGGCGAGTCCGCCGCCGCGGCGTTATCAGTCGGAACCGTGATCGGCAAACCGCCGACCCAGAGCATGCCAGAATCCGACGGCCCGGCGCCGCCGTGGCGACGCTCGAGCGGCGCCTCGACCCGGAGGCCGCGTGCCTGCAGGTCGACCACCAGGTTTGCCAACGAGGTCGCAGCATCGACGCGTTCTGCCGGCCAGGTCGGAGTTGATACAAGGGGTGACATTGCGCCGGAAATCCCACGACCCATGTTCATCTCCGCCCTCCCCAGCGTTTACTTCACGAGACAAACTGTAACCTTTAGTAAAGGCATCGCCGGTGTCGGCGTCAAGGGGATGCGTGTGCAGCCGCAACGATCAAGCGCGGGCTTGCAGCTCGCGACAGCGCAGGGCGGAGGCCGCGTCGACTACTGCATCCGGCGGCAGTCCACCGAGCTCGAGACCCTTTGCGCCCGCCAGTCCGGGCAGTGCGGCGATCAGCTCCTCGCGATGCTCGAACACGGACTCGAGATCGGCGCACTGCTGCCTAAGCTCGTCGGCCGCCAGGCCGACCAGGATGACGGCGCGCTGGTAGCCGTCCGGATCGGTCATGGCCATCGGGTAGAGGCGAGCCTCTGCGCTCGTGAACCTCGCAAGTACGGTTGCCGGGATGCGGTCGGGGGGTCTGGTCATGCCCCTCCAACACCGCGGCACGAGCAGGCTTGTCTAGGGCGTTGACGTTCACTATCGTTCATAGTCACCTAGTATGCTAAACATTTCGCCGTGTCCCGCCGATTGACGTGTCGGCTGATTGTCCAGCGAAGTGAGGGGTCGTGACCAGGACCGCTGTAGTCGCCCTCGGCGGCAACGCACTCGTTGCCGAGGGTCAGCGCGGGACTTATGACGAACAGCGTGAGAACGCTGCGGCGATGGCCCGACCGGTCTGCGCGCTGCTCGACGCCGGCTGGCGCGTGGTCGTCGTCCACGGAAACGGGCCTCAAGTCGGCAACCTTGCGATTCAGCAGGAATCGGGCAGTGCAGAAGTGCCCGAGATGCCGCTATTCAGCTTGGTCGCAATGACCGAAGGACAACTCGGTTCTCTCATCGCGATTGCGCTGTATCGGCAATGTGGTCGACGCAATCGCATCGCCGCCTTGCTGAGCCATGTGATCGTTGACCTCGACGACCTGGCCTTCGACCGCCCGACCAAGCCGATTGGACCGTTCTTTCACGAGGATGCCGTGCACGAGCTCATCCGCGCGCGACGGTGGGACGTCACCGAGGATGCAGGCCGAGGTTTCCGGCGCGTGGTTGCCTCCCCCGAACCAAAGGGATTCGTCGAGATCGGTGCGATCCGCTCCCTGCTGGACGCGGGGCATGTCGTGGTGACAGGCGGCGGAGGCGGGATCCCGGTAGGTCGTCGAGGTGAGGTCTGGGACGGCGTTGATGCCGTCATCGACAAGGATTCTGCAGCTGCCGAGCTCGCCTCCCAGCTGCAGGCCGAGGCACTCGTCCTGATCACCGGGGTGGACGCTGTGCAGCTTGACTTCGGCAGGGCCACCCAGCGGCCCTTGACCTGGGCGAACGCAGCGGAGGCTGAGCGACACCTGGAAGCGGGCCAGTTTCCTCCGGGCAGCATGGGCCCCAAGGTGCGCGCCGCGATCTCATTCGTACGTCGGGGCGGGCAGCTTGCGGTCATCACGTCCCCGCGACTCGTGATCGACACACTCGCAAGCGACGACCCCACAGACCAGTCACTGGGAACCCGCATCACGCCGGTCACGAGCCGGAGTGGTGCGCTCGCATGAGTATCGCCATCAAAGTCTTCCCGGACACCTACATTGACTCCGTCGTGCAGCTCCAGGGCATCCGGGCGATGCGCGAGATCGGGGACGTCGAATGGGCCAGCGCCGGGATGGCGACACCTGCGAACATCGAGACGCTACGCGCCGAAGGCGTCGACCCGGCCGACGTCGAGGGCGTTGGGTCCAACGACTTCTTCATCGTGGCACGGGCGCGTGACGAGGACGCCGCTTCCAAGGCTCTCACCGTCGGCGAAGCCGCTGTGCTGTCCGAAGGCCCGGTTGCCACAGGCGGGCAGCAGTCAAAGGCTCCGCGCTCGCTGCGGGAGGCGTTGCGTGCGCAACGGGAGTCCAACATCGCGGTGGTGTCGGTGCCCGGTGACTACGCAGCGCTGGCCGCCTACCAGGCGCTGTCCTCGGACCTTCACGTGCTGTTGTTCAGTGACAACGTGCCGCTGCATAAGGAGATCGCCCTCAAGGACTACGCGCTCAGCCGCGGCCGGCTGGTGATGGGGCCCGGTGCTGGCACAGCCATGCTCGGGGCCACCGGTCTGGGCTTCGCCAACGCAGTCCGACCCGGACAGGTGGGCCTCGTCGCCGCGGCAGGAACTGGTGCCCAGGAGGTGATGGCCCTGCTGGACCGATGGGGGCTTGGCGTCAGCCAGGTCATCGGCGTCGGAGGGCGCGACCTGTCCAGCGAGGTCGGAGGACGGATGGCGAAGGCCGCGATCGCAGCCCTGCGGGAGCACCCTCAGACCGACGTCATCCTGCTCGTCTCCAAGCCACCTGCGCCGGACGTTGTGGCTGAGGTGCTCGCGGCTGCTGGAGAGACCCCTCTCGTCGCCGCCTTGCTCGGGCTGGACCCGGATTTCCCAGCACCGACCGGGGTCGTGCTTGCGGACACCCTCGAGGGCGGGGTGACGGCGACACTCGACGCTCTCCGAATGGCAGCCCCGGACCCGACACTGACAATGGGGCCCTCTGTAGCGGAGGCGCGCCGACGGCTGGCGCCGGGCCGCACCCTGATCAGAGGACTGTTCTCCGGCGGCACCCTCTGCTACGAATCCCTCGTCCTCCTCGGCCGAACGATCGGTGAGGTCCGGTCCAACACGCCGATCAACCCCGCATGGGGCCTGCCTGCTCCGGCCGGATCGCACCAGTGCCTCGACTTTGGCGAGGAGGAGTACACCCGGGGGCGTCCGCACCCGATGATCGACCCCGAGGCGCGGATCGAGGCGCTGCGCGAGCACGGTGCCGATCCTGAGGTCGCCGTGATCATCGTGGACGTGGTCCTCGGGTACGGCGCCCATCCGAACCCGGCCGGCATCCTCGCGCCGGAATGCGAATCGGTGATGGCGGAAGGCGGTCCCCAGATCATTGCCTACGTGCTCGGAACCGACCGGGACCCGCAGCGCTACTCCGCCCAGCGAACCAGGCTCGTCGAAGCCGGCTGTATCGTCACCGAGACTGCAGCCAGGACGTCCCTGGCGGCCGCGGCAATCGCGACAGACAATCCCGATCTGCTCAGGATGCCGTTGTGAATGAAACTGTCCGGCCGGGTCAGCGCCGCGTTGCCTTGGTCACCTATTCGACAAAACCACGCGGCGGCGTAGTGCACACGCTGTCGCTCGCCGAAGCGCTGATGGATCAGGCAATGGACGTTCGCATCGTCGGGCTCGGCAATCCCGACCAGGGTTTCTTCCGGCCAGTGCGAGCGCCGTACACCCTGGTCCCGACGTCTCCACCGGCAGACACCTTGGAGAAGCGAGTGTTCGCGTCGATAGACGACCTCGAGGCCGGGCTGTCCGAGGTCGCCGACGACGTGGACATCCTCCACACCCAGGACTGCATCTCCGCGCGCGCGGCCGCTCGCGTGCGGGACGCCGGCGCCCGCGTCCGCGTCCTCCGCACCGTCCACCACGTCGACGATTTCACCACTGCTGCCCTGATCGAGTGTCAGCGGAAGGCCATCGAGGAGCCCGACGACCTAGTCGTCGTGAGCGAGGACTGGCGCAACCGGCTGAAGGCGGAGTTCGGCGTAGACGCCACGGTGATCCACAACGGCGTCGATGCCGCCCGGTTCGGTCCGATCGAGGAGAGCCGGCGAGTTGCTTTGCGCCAACAGGCAGGCCTGGATGGCCGGTTCGTGTTCTTGTCCGTGGGCGGCGTCGAGCCGCGCAAGGGCAGCATCTATCTCTTCGAGGCGATGTCGATCCTGGCCCGTGCCCTCGATCCACCGCCCGCCCTCGTCGTCATCGGTGGGCACTCGTTCCAGGACTACGCCCGCTATCGCGACGACGTGCTCGCGATGCTGCCCGGTCTCGGGCTTGAGTTGGGCCGCGATGTCGTGCTGGCCGGCACCCTCAGCGACGCCGAGCTGCACGAGTGGTACCGAAGTGCGGATGCGCTGGCCTTCCCGTCGACCAAGGAGGGGTGGGGGTTGACCGTTATGGAGGCCATGGCGGCAGACCTGCCGGTGGTGTCCAGCGATATCCCCGTGCTACGCGAATACCTCACCCCCGATGAGTCCGCCGTGATGACGCAGGTCGCAAACCCGACGTCCCTCGCAGAGGGCATGCGCCGTGTCGTCACCGATGACTCTCTCCGGGAGAGGCTCGTACGCGGCGGTCGCAGAGTGGTGCCAGCCTTCAGCTGGAAGCGGGCAGCGCAGGAACATGCTCGGCTCTACGCCGAGAGGACGTTCTGACGACGTCCCACCGACCGGAATCTCTGTTCTAGGGCCGGCTCGACCGCCGCCGCACGAAGCTCGCGGCGGCCCATGACGTCGAGGGACCTTCAGACCGTCCAGGTCTGCATGATCAGCGCACCGCTACGGCGAGCTGTCAACACCGCGTCGAGCACGTCGAGCGGGTTGATCGGCTTGACGCCTTCCATCATGTCGATCTCGCGCATGCCGTAGAGAGCAGCGGCGGAGAACCGGCATGCGTAGACGTGGCCGCCCTCATTCATGAAGGTCTGCAGCTGCTTGTTGTATTGGAGTGCGCCGGGAAACGCCTCGTCGCCGACCTTGGGGTAGCCGCGGGCGGCCGATGCCATCAACGAGCCGGGACCGTAGAGCACCAAGTGGGTGTCGAAGCCCTTCCGGTTGATTCGGGTTGCCGTGAGCATGTTGACCAGGCCTACCGAGCCTTCGAAAGGCACGGTATGCATGAGGATAAAGGCCTGTTCCCCCGGTTCCGCTTGGATGTCCTCGAAGACCTTGTCCTCGTAGTCGACGATCGCGTCACCTTTGCTGACGCGCTCACCCACGATCTGTGCCATGGCCAGACTTCCTCTCTCCTTGGGTTGAACTTCTCGAAACATAGGACTGCACGGCCGAGCCGTGCGGTTGTGGAGGTGGGGCCCACTGCCGACGATGACTTCCAGGCATGGCCCGCATCACCTTGTGCCGTAGCGCCCACGGCAGCGCGCGGTAGACCGGTGCAAAGATGCGCAGCCAGAAGAGCTCGCGCAGTCCGTAGGGTGACCTGGGTTCGCGGGCGCCGTGCTGCCGGGCGACGCGCTCCTGCGCCGCGATCAGCAAGTAGTGCTCGGAGTTGCGCCGAAGCCACTGAGAGAAGGAGGTGAGCCGCAGAGAGAACGACATCTCAGTTCTTCGATATGGCGTCCAGGCCGCTTTGGGCGGCCACCACGATGGGCTCGTTGAGAGCCCCGATCGCCGGGGAGTAGACGTTCTCCATCCGCGCTAGATCGTGAAGGGTGAACCCGAACTTGACCGCCATCGCGAGGAAGTCGGCACGCTCCTTGATGCCCTCGCCGCCGACCATCTGGGCGCCGAGGAGCCGAAGGCTGCCAGGCTGGGCCAGCAGCTTGACCTTCACAGGTTTGACTCCGGGGTAATAGCGGGCTCGTGAGATGCCCTGAGCGGTCCCGACGACGTAAGGAATTCCGAGCGCGGTAGCGGTCGTCTCACCGAAGGATGCTCCCCCGATGATCCACTTCCCGGCCGCGGTGCCCCACGGCACGTAGACCGCGCTGTAGGTCCGTTGACCGCCGCCGGCGTTGACGCCGGCCGTCTTGCCCTGGGCGTAAGCGTGGCTGCCTGTCAAGCCTTGCAGCGGTACGCGGGTCAGGCCGTGCGGAATCTCGGCGCAGTCTCCGGCTGCGTAGACGCCGGGCACCGATGTCGCCATCCGCTCGTCAACGATGATGCCGCCGGTCGATCCGGTCTTGAGGCCGGCGGCGACGGCGAGTGCTGTGTTTGGCTCTTTGTGAGTGCAGACCACAGCCAGGTCGGCCTTGATCTCGCCATCGGAGGTTTGCACCGCGGCTAGCTGCCCGTCACCGACGAACGCCTTGAGGGTCGTGTTGAAATGCGTGATGACACCGAGCTCGCGCCAGGACTCCTCCACTGGGGCCATGATGTCCGGGTCGGCCACCTCCGACATCGGCCACGGGCTTGGGTCCACCAGATGTGTCTCGATGCCCCGGTGCGCGAGGGCCGTGACCATCTCGACACCGAGGGGCGTTGCCTGCACGACCACCGCGGATCTGACCGTGTCCAGGACTTTGTCCCACTCCATGGCCTCACGGATGTTCTTGACGTAGTAGAGGCCGCCGAGGTCGCCGCCCGGGACGCCCGGATCGGCGTAGTTGAAGCCGGTGGCCAGCACGAGCGTGTCCCACGCGACCTCGCCCTCGCTGGCGACCTGAACGACCTTGCGCTTCACATCCACACTGGTGACGTCGGTGTTGTAGTGCACATCGATGCCGGCGTCGACGTAGGCCTGCTTTGAGGCAAGAAACAGCTTCTCGAAGTTCTCGATCTCCCGGCCGTGCACGTAGGGGATCCCACACGGGCTGTAGGCCACATCGTCAAAGCCGGTGTAGACGACCACCTCGGCTTTTGGATCGGCCGCCTTGACGCCGCCCGCCGCGCCCATCCCGCCTGCGCCACCACCGACGATTACGACCTTGCGCGCCACTACGAGCCTCCGTCTGCACGTGGAGGACCTGAAAAGTCGCCCACCATGGTTGACTTTTGTTTACTATATTGCATGCCGCCGAAGCGTCAAGGGAAGCATGATCATGGCCATCACGAAACACAGTCCTGCTAGCTCGGTCCGCATCGAGGAGCATGTGGACGGGATCGTCAACTCCATCGGACCGAAGGTGAAGAAGCTGCGGCAGGAGCAGCGCCTGTCGCTGCAGCAGCTGGCGATCAAGGCAGAAGTCTCCGCGGCAGCCATCCACAAGATCGAGCGCAACGACATGGTGCCGACGATCACGACACTGCTGAAGATCGCGACCGCGCTGGATCGCCCGGTCACCTACTTCGTCGAGGATGAGGGTCATCCCGACCCCGTCGCGTTCACACCGGCTGGGGATCGCCCCGCTGTCTTCACTCCGCACGAGGGCCTGACTCTCGAGGGGGTATCGGGGCCCTATGCCCCTTTCCGCAGCGCCGCCGCGGTGGCCACCGTCTCGCCAGGCGCGAACAGTGGGTCCAAGCCGCTTGTCCATGCGGGAGAGGAGCTGGTTTTCACTCTCGAAGGCAGGCTGGTGTTCGAGATCGCGGGGGTACGCCACGAAGTCGAGGCCGGAGACGCGCTGCATTTCATGGGCGACCAACCCCATCACTGGGCGAATGAGGAAAAGAGGCCCGCTCGCGCTCTCTGGATCGCGCTCAGAGACTCCTGACCGAGTCGTTCTCGCCGTACAACAGCTCGAAGTTCTGGTAGAGGATTCGCTGCTTCAGCTCGTCGCTGACGGGGGCCCCGTTGATCTTCCAGTATTCGCTCCAGAAGTCGCTCCACGGCTCGTCGGATGCGAAGAGGACGCGATCTTCGCCGACGCCGCGTCGCTCGATCTCCGTCATCAGCCAACGAGCACCGAAGCCGATCGCCCAGGTGGTGTCGCAGTAGACCCGGTAGCCCTCCTCGACCCAGTCGAGGAACTGCGGAACCAGCTTGATATGGCCGCTGACGCCGCCGCCGAAGTGGACGAGGTAGATCTTGATCCGCTTCCCGTACTTCTCGACGAGCGGGATGTAGTTATTGATGTCAGACGTGCCGCCGGGGCTGGTATGGAAGTGGAACGTCAGGTCGTGCTCTTCGGCCGCGGCGATACAAGCCTCCGCGATCTCTCTGGTCTCGTCGTCCCAGCTATTGGGGTCGGGGTTCCCGCCGAGCAGGAAGGTCGTCTTGAGCGCGACGATCCCCGCCTCGCCGGCGCGCTCCAAGGACTTGAGGGTCATTTCCTTGTTCTGTGGCAGAAACGAGACCCACAGCCCTCCGACCAGCCTGTCATTCTTCTGGACCGAGTCGAGCACCAGGTCGTTGAGCGAGAATGGCTGGCTCTGCACGGGGATCCCGTAGTTCGGCAGGATCAGTCCGCGCTCGACCCCGAGACGATCGAGATGGCCGAGATACGCACCTGCGTCGGCGAACTCATAGACAGTACACTTGACCGGCTCCTTCAGATTGTAGAACGCCCACGCATCCATCTCGCCAATGTGGCTGTGCGCGTCGATGACCCTGCCCTTGACCTTCTCCGGTGCTGCCATGACCGATCCCTCCTACACGTCTACTATGCGATGTATATGCATCGGATAGTAGACCCGTGACCGTCGGCCAGTTAACCCCATCATGTGATGCGTTGAGTGGTCGAGGACAGGTCCGTCCGCGCGGATGATCGCGGAGAGGTCAAGGCGAGGTTCGGGGTGGATCACCTTCGATACGCACATGCGCTCCGGCGGTCGGTGCTGTGGGGGAGCGATCTCTTCGTCCTCCACGTGCGTAGAGCTTGTATCTGACGGGGCGGTCGGCGAAGGGAAGCCCCGCTACCGTGCCCGGGAAGCTGAGCTGCAGCGTCAGCCGCGGCGTTTCTCATACATCCAAAGTGCGGAACCCAGAACCGCTACGCATATCAGGAACGCCAAGATTCCCGCGGCGAGTGAGTTGCGCGCCCCAGCATCCAGACCAGGGCACCCGCGGTGGCGCAGATCAGCGAGAGCAGCCACAGGCGGCCCTGCTTGGCGAGCTTCCGCCTCAACTCCAGATCATCCTCGGCCACGAAGGCAATCTACCTGTGCCCGTGCGCTGATCGGTCGGCCGACATATCCGCCGCGGACGCCAGATCGACAGTCACCCAGCCGTGTTCCATCGTCTTGCCCGATGGGCTCGCTAACAGCGGGTCACTGTCAAGCGGCCGAAAGCCCAGCCAGCCAAACTGAACGCACCTCTGCATGCGGCAGTGGCTTGTTGTAGCCTTCCGTTCCCCGGCCAGTAGAGGCGTCTAGCGTTGCGGCATGGGAGTCAGACTTGCGAAGCGCCGTCAGCGGGCCCGTTGTGCAATTGCGCAATCGCTAGATAGTGCACGCCGGATCCGAGTCATGCACCGGCGGATCCTCTAATGGCAGATCCCGCCCGCCGTCTCGGCGCGGGTTGCTGCTGGGCGGCGCGGCCGGCTCGGCCGGGCTGGCCCTGGGAGCGCGGGCACTGCTGAACCCGCCCTCCGCCGGGCACGAGTACGGGAGCCCGGACAGAACCCACGTCGGTGGTCACCTCGGCCACGGGGGCGGCGTAGAGGGTGCGACGTTCCGCCGGGGTGGCACGGTCGACCACGCCGCCAACGGCTTCCACCCCAGTGAGGTCCTGCGCGATTTCGACTATGGCGCCACGTCCCCGCTGCCCGACGGGAGAGTGCTGCGAGAGTGGGAGATCTTCGCCGACAACCCCTGCTGGCATAACCAGCCAGCCAGACACTGACCTCCCACGACCAAGGACCCAGGAGACCCGGACACCAGGCCGGAGGACCTGCACGCCCTCGAACCGAAGATCAACAACCCACGGCCAAGTTCGCCACGACCATGATCATTCCCGGCTTAGCGAAAGACGGAGGCTCGGCCGCTCAGTTGTTGCTGTAGTTTCTCTGCATTTCGCCAAGCTCGCGGCACCCGATGGGTACTCGGCGTGCCGGCAGCTGCGCTCAAAAGAATTGAGAGCCAGTCGAGATCGACGAGTACCGGATGGCTATGCGACTGGCGAGGGCAGGCGGCCGAAGGTGACGGCGTTGCGGACAAGCTGGGGAGTCCGCTGCGCCAGTTGCCGGTCAGGCCGTGCACCGAGGGCGCCATTAACCGTGGAGAATGCCATTCTCATGGCGATCCAGGTCGTGGCCTCAAAGATCTCTCTATCGCTCAGCCCGCTTGGCGTAGCCGGTCCACATCGGCCCGGTTTTTCGCGTTCGGATCACGGACGGGCTCACCGGACCAGCCGGCCAGTGCCGCTACCCGAACCGACAGGTTGCAGGGTGAGCGGTGATGACGTTGCCTCGTTGCTTCGTCGCTGAGGTCGGCGAGCTTCTGCCCGGCCAACGGCGGTAGGAGTCGCCGCGGGCGGCCGCCATGGCGGTGACCATCAGGCCACTTCGCGCCGGACAGGCCGGAATCGGCAGTCAGGTCGCTCCACGGGTCTGGACTCGGTCGTCGCGTCGGACGCCAACCCCACGGGCGGGTGTGGTTCTCGATGTAGCCGTCAGACGCCGCGTCGGCCCTCCTAGGCTGCTGTGACCGGACTACTGGACGGTGATTCGGTGAGGAACGAAGGCGATTCCTCAGCCCGCAGGGCCAGGAGCACATCGGCGACGTCACGCACCGATTCCTCCACCCGGTACACGTCGCAGATCGAGCCGGCGAGGTTGCCGGACAGGAACTGCTCCATCGATGCGGCGAGTCCCAAACATCGACCCCGCCGTGTTCACCGGCTGCGGAAGCGGAGGTAGTTCTTCTGCAGTGGCCCAGGCACTCCGAGGTATTCAGGTGCCCGGGTCTGGAAGAGTTCTCCGATGCGCTCATTCGATAATAACGACCGGAAACGGAACATGGATGATCTGGGCCTTCCTTTGTGTTCGACGCCAGCCTGGCTGCGGCGCTGGAGCGTCGCTGGAGTCTCGCTTGGGGAACGTGACATCCTTACCTTTCAATGTGCGGTACCAATTGCTCGCCGATTTGCGGTCTTGATGACGCCGCGTCGAGGTGGACGTCTCTGCCCCCGAACTACCGTGCTGCTCGCGGTCCTGCTCGTGCGCCATGGTCGATTCGTCCCTGCTCACCGGATTCATATGCGCTGTTGGGCGACGCGACGCCACCGACGGCTCGAACTTGATCCAGGCTACGTGCGTGACCTGCGCCACCGGCTCGGCGCCGAGTGGGTGTGCGGCCCTCGGGGACCCCGGCTCGACATCGCGGCGGTCGTCAACATCGAACGCTTTGAGGACTTGCTTCAGCCCGCTGCGCCGGAGGCGCTGGACCTTTCGCACGGTGCGGCGCTGGAGGAATGGTGCGAACAGCATGGGCGCGGGCCATCGCCGCACGCTTGGAGGAGCAACGTTCATCCGCTGTCGAGTCCCGCCTCGCCGACGATCTCGAAGCGGGGCTTGCGTCCGCCCGGTCGCCGAACTCGCCGCGCTCGTCGACGACGTCCGCTCCGTGACGGCTGCGCGTGTTGCTTTCAAGGCGTTGTCGCGCCGGCCGACAAGCAGATGCACTGCACGCGTACACGCAGGCACGTCGTTACCTGCTCGATGAGGTAGGGCTTGAGCCGGGACCCGAACTTCGAGCGGTTCGGCTTGCATGCTGGGCAGACCCCAGCCTCGCGGCTACACCTACCCGAACGGCGGCGGCTCCGCCGGCACCGGTAAGTCCCTGGTCGGCCGCGAGCGCGGACTCGCCATCTGCGCCCGCGCTGACGATGGCCCGGCTCGTAACATTGCCGGACCTGGCGGGGTTCGCAAGACCAGGCTCGCGGTCAAGCTCGCCGCAGTCCATCCGCATCCTCGCGCCTCTGGTTGATCGAGCTCGCCCCGGCCTCGGCGAGCGCGGGCGTCGCCACCACGGTGGCTAGGGCACTCCAGTTGGCCGACTCCCCAGGGCACGTGACTGAGCGCGTCTACGACTACCTGTCCCGCCGGCGCGGCGCGCTTGTTCGACACCTGCGAACATGTCGTCGAACCGTCGGAGCTCGCGACTGCCCTTGCTGGCTCGCTGTCCCGACCTGCGGATCGTTGCGACCAGCCGCGAGCCGCTGCGGGCCCCGGGGGAACTGATCATCCGGCTCGGCGGGCTCGACAGACTGCCGGCGCCGAACTGTTCACGGCACGGGCCGACGGTGAACGCGACGGCAGCGCTGGACGACGATCAGGTCCGGACAATCGTCGACACGCTGGAGGGCCTTCCGCTGGCGCTCGGGCTGGCCGCGCGAGGACCACCTCCCTGTCGCTGGAGCAGCTCCTCACCGGCCTCGCCGACCCGCTGGACCTACTCGCCGGTGAGACGCACGCAGGCAACCCCAGGCGCCGCACCATGCGGGCATCATCGGCTGGAGCTACGACTTCTTGACGAACGCGACAGGGAGGCGTTCGCCGCACTGTCGGTCTACGCGGTACCTTCGACCGTGAGGCTGCCGGCGCCGTCATGGCACACGGCGCGCCGCATGCGGTCGACCATCTGCTCGGCCGCTCGCTGCTTACCCGCGTCGCGACCTGGCCGGACAGGCTCGCTACCGCTTCCTCGACCCGGTGCGCCAATACGCCCACGAGCAGGCGACGCCATCGACCCGTGAGCGCTCCCGCCGGCGGCACCTCGATTATTACGTGGCTCTTGCAGCTCGGATTGACGACCG
>CAVRQV010000028.1:0-29420 GCA_963723475.1 uncultured Actinomycetota bacterium | reverse complement strand
AAGGTCAACAGTCCGCGTTCCATGATCGCTGAGACCCGCGTCGTGCTGGTGGTCTCGCCCTTCTGCGCCCACAGCGAACACGCCTGGTTTCCCCGCGACTCGCCAGACGCTCCGGGGTAGGTTCGTCAACGTGAAACCGACTCCCGGACCTCCCTTCCTGAGCAACTTCAATCAGCCCGATTGGGCACAGCGTTCCCATAGCTACAACAACTCCGGCAACCGCAACGGTTTTGGACTCGATGACAACGTGTACCAATCCCTGCTGCAGAACCGCATCATCTTTCTCGGCTCTGAAGTCAAGGACGAAAACGCGAACGCCATCTGCGCTCAGATGCTGTTGCTGAACGCCGAGGATTCACACAAAGACATTTACCTCTACATCAACTCACCCGGCGGATCGGTCGACTCCGGGATGGCGATCTACGACACCATGAGGTGGATCTCCAACGACGTGGCGACCGTCGCGATCGGTTTGGCTGCATCGATGGGTCAGTTCTTGTTGTGCGCGGGCGAGAAAGGCAAGCGGTACGCCCTGCCGCACAGCCGGATCATGATGCATCAGCCCTCTGGCGGCCTCGGCGGCACGGCGAGCGATATCCGGATCCAGGCAGAGCAGTCGCTGCACATCAAGTCGACCATGCAGAAGCTGATTGCTGAGCACACCGGTCAGACGCTCGACCAAATCGAGGCAGACTCCGACCGCGACCGGTGGTTCACCGCAGAACAGGCTCTGACGTACGGCTTCATTGATCACGTCTATGTGACTGCTGCGCAGATTCCGTCACCTCAGGCCCCGAACCAGTGAAGGAGCGAATCGAGATGATCAGCAGATTGGATTCGCAGCCCTTCGCTCTGGGTCAGCCCTTTTCTCCCACGATGGACTATTACATCCCGCAGTGGGAGGAGCGTACGTCGTACGGCATGCGGCGGATTGACCCGTACACCAAGCTCTTCGAGGACCGGATCATCTTTCTCGGCACGCCGATCTCCGATGACATCGCCAATGCCGTGATGGCTCAGTTGCTCTGCTTGCAGCAGATGGATGCCGAGCGCGATATCGAGATCTACATCAACTCCCCCGGAGGCTCGTTCACCGCGCTCACCGCGATCTACGACACCATGCGCTACATCAAGCCCGATGTACGCACGGTGTGCCTCGGGCAGGCGGCCTCAGCCGCCGCGGTCATTTTGGCGGCAGGCACCAAGGGTAAGCGGCTGGCGCTGCCAAACAGTCGGATCCTGATCCACCAACCTGCGACCGAGGGCGGTTACGGGCAGTCCTCCGACATCGAGATCCAAGCCAGGGAGATCCTGCGGATCCGGGCATTGATGGAGCAGATGCTGGCCGAGGACACCGGCAAGTCGACAGACGAGGTCAGTAAAGATATCGAGCGTGATAAGTACCTAACCGCAGAGCAGGCACTCGAATACGGCATCATCGACGAGGTCTTGACCTCGCTTAAGGCAGTTCCGGTCTAGCGGCGACCTGAGTCTGACGGCTGGACGAAATGTCCTGCACCTCAAGGAGTCGTCAGGCTAGGGTGGGGAACCGAGCCGCACGATCGGGCGTCGGAGAGGAGGCGGTGTGGCGCGCATCGGAGAGAGCGGCGACTTGCTGAAGTGTTCCTTCTGCGGGAAGAGCCAGAAGCAAGTCAAGAAGCTGATCGCTGGTCCGGGCGTCTACATCTGCGACGAGTGCATCGATCTCTGCAACGAGATCATCGAGGAAGAATTCTCCGAGGGTGCCGAGGTAGGCCTGCTCGATGAGCTGCCCAAACCTCATCAGATCCGCCACTTCCTCGACAGCTATGTGATCGGGCAAACCAATGCGAAGAAAGCCCTGGCGGTAGCCGTCTACAACCATTACAAGCGTGTCCGGGCTGAAGCAGGTAATCCCGCTCGGCGTGCCGAGGACGACAGTGTCGAGCTCGCGAAGTCCAACATCCTGCTGATCGGACCCACTGGCTGCGGTAAGACCTACCTCGCCCAAACCCTGGCCAAGATGCTCAATGTGCCATTCGCAATCGCGGATGCGACGGCGCTGACCGAGGCCGGCTACGTCGGCGAGGACGTCGAGAACATCTTGCTCAAGCTCATTCAGGCAGCCGACTTCGATGTCAAGAAGGCGGAGACCGGGATCATCTACATCGACGAGGTCGACAAGATCGCCCGAAAGAGTGAGAACCCCTCGATCACCCGTGATGTCTCCGGCGAGGGGGTCCAGCAGGCCCTGCTGAAGATCTTGGAGGGCACCTCGGCATCGGTGCCGCCGCAAGGCGGTCGCAAGCATCCGCATCAGGACTTCATCCAGATCGACACCACCAATGTGTTGTTCATCGTCGGCGGTGCGTTCGCCGGCCTCGACCACATCGTCGCCCAGCGGATCGGCAAGCGCCCATTGGGCTTCAACAACGACATCGCCACTCGCCTGCCCGACTCGGACGATCCATTCCACGACGTACGACCCGAAGACCTGATCAAGTTCGGCCTGATTCCGGAGTTCATCGGGCGGCTGCCGATGATCTCCTCGGTCAGCCCGCTGGACCGCGACTCACTCATCCGCATCCTGGTCGAGCCGCGCAACGCGCTGGTCAAGCAGTTCCGCAAGCTATTCGAGCTCGATGGGGTCGAACTGGAGTTCACCCCCGACGCGGTCGAGGCAATTGCCGATCTTGCACTGCTCCGCGGTACGGGCGCCCGCGGCTTGCGCGCGATCCTCGAAGAGGTGTTGCTCAATGTCATGTACGACGTTCCCAGCCGCGATGACATCGCACAGGTGATCATCACTTCCGAAGTCGTCAGGGACTCGGTGTTGCCGACACTCGTGCCCCGCGAAAAGCTCGCCAAGCGCGAGCGTCGCGAGAAGAGCGCCTGAACCCTCCTCCACGCAACCGGTCACGTACCACCCAGATTGCGGCCTTCTCCTTGTTGCATCTGACCGGTTTCGGCAACGGCTCGCCGCCAGTTGCGATAGCAGCGGCCGCGGCCGGCCCGTCCAAGGAGGGAGTGGTCGAGCAGGTCCTGCCACGCAGCCAGCCGCCGCGGATTCCAGGCTCGCCCGAGCAACCGGTCCGCGTCGGCGATGATTGTGGCGCCGTCGCGCCGCAGGTGTTTTGAGGTGAAGCCGTGTCGCTCCCAGCGCGCTGTGAGGAGGGCGCGGTCGCGTTCAAGATCGACTTCGTGAATATCAGCCTCGCGATGCTTCGCGCCGTCGTACTCGTGGATCCGCCGAGTCCCGTCGATCCGTAGGTCGGCACGAGCGATCAACCGGCCGTTCTGGTCGAAGATCTCCTGCTGCGGGGTCACCGGAATCTCGGCTGCCTTGTGCAGCACTCGCATGATCGACTCCCAAGCAGATTCACTCCGCTCATCGAGCAGCGGGATGACCCGTCGCAGCAGAGGTGCACCGCGCCGCCGCTGACGGGCCGTGATCTCGAGGTCGGTCAGGGTGCAGTGCCGCAGCCGCAGCGCCGAGTCGCCGAGGATGACCAGATCGAGCACACCGAGGTCGCGCGCCGCGGCGAGGATCGTCTCGGCCGCCGTCGTGACCCGCAGCCCGCTGACCAGGTTCATCGGGAACGGCTGGGTGTGGCGGCATACCAGCAGCCCAGGCCGCCGGGGACGGGGATCGGCGTTGAGCATGGCGGCGAAGACGGGGTGCGCGATGCTGGCCGGCAGCCACCAGCCCCGGAGCCGAGCGGCCGTCAGGTGCGAGAAAGCGGCGGTTCTGGGCAGGACCAGCTGCCACGCCGCCAGTTCCTCGAACTGCGTACGGCTCAGCGCCGCGGCGTACACCCCGCGAGTGATGCGTTCCCATTCCCGGCCCCGCAGCCATCCCCGGGTGGGAGCGCCTGGTCTGTTGCGTACGGTCACGCCGGAAGCATGTGGACGCTGACCGAAACCGTCCGAGCCTGCAGCGCATCTGTGGACAGACCTCGGTACTGGTCGCCTCCTGTGGAAACCGGTCCCCTCCCACTTGCCTCCTGGCTGAAACCGGTCACCTCCCACTTGCCCTGTCGAAACCGGTCACTCGCAACTTCAAAATGGGCCAGATACCGGTTGGAAGTGACCGGTTTCGTCACATCGAGGAGGGTGGCGAGGTGGCAAACGATCAGGCGGCAGATACCAGCGTCACGTCGACGGAGATCGGCCCGTCAGTCTCAATCCAACTGACATCACCGGTGATCCGACCGACCGCACGGAGATCCGTCTCAACCGCCTGCAGATGCGCCAGCGCCTCGGCCGTGCCGTAGAACTTGGCGAGGCTGATCTCGGTCTTCATCGATACTCGGGCCTGCGTCTTGGCGCCACGAATCTGGATCAGAGCAGCAGACACGTCGCGCATCAGGCCTGGATCCCGACTGACGACCACCTCCTCTGTCACGGGCCAGCGGGCCCGGTGAATCGAGCCGTCCTTCCACCACGACCACACCTCCTCGGTGACGTACGGCATGATCGGCGCGAACAGTCGCAACACGATGTCCAAAGTGAGCGTCAAGGTCGCCCTGGCCGACGCGGCGCCGGGGTCCTCGGCCGGGCCGTACGCACGCTCCTTGACCAGTTCCAAGTAGTCGTCGCAGAACTGCCAGAAGAACTGCTCCGTACTCTCCAAGGAGCCGGTGTAGTCATACGCGTCGTACGACCGAGTGGCCTCGGTGATCAACGCGGTGAGCTGGGCGAGCAGCGACAGGTCAGCAGGTTCGGTAATGGCAGCGGAGTCGGTCAGGGCACCGGCCCCCAGGACGAACTTGCTGGCGTTCAGCACCTTCAGGGCGAGCCGCCGGCCGACTTTCATCTCGCGCTGATCAAAAGGCGAATCCAGCCCGGGCCGTATCTTGGCGGCGCGCCAGCGTACGGCGTCGGAGCCGTAGCGCTCCAGCACATCGGTCGGCACCACCGTGTTGCCCCGGGACTTGCTCATCTTCTTCCGGTCGGGATCCATCACGAAGCCGCTGATCATGGACCGCAGCCACGGCACCGAATGGTTCTCGAAGTGAGCACGCACCACCCGGGAAAACAGCCAGGTGCGAATGATCTCGTGAGCGTGGGTGTTGAGGTCCATCGGAAACGTGAGCGCCGAACAATTCGGGGTCGCGCTCCCACCCGCACGCGATCTGGGGGGTGAGCGAAGACGTCGCCCAGGTATCCATCACGTCCGGATCGGCAGTGAAGCCGCCGGGCTTGCCTCGCTGCGACTTGCTGAAGCCGGCTGGGACGTCCGAACTCGGGTCCATCGGCAAGCGATCCTCGCTCGCCAGGATGAGGTGGTCGTAGTCTGGCTCGCCGTCCGGGCCCAGTGCGTACCAGACCGGGAACGGCACCCCGAAGAACCGCTGCCGCGAGATCAACCAGTCCCCGTTGAGGCCGCTTACCCAGTTGTCGTATCGGTACTTCATGTGCGGCGGTATCCACTCCAGCTCCGCACCACGCTCCAACATCACGCGCTTGAGATCGTCATCGCGCCCGCCATTGCGGATGTACCACTGGCGAGTGGAGACGATCTCCAGCGGCCTGTCGCCCTTTTCGTAGAAATTGGCCTTACGCAGCGTCGGTGTCGGCTCACCATCAAGATCACCAGACGCGCGCAGCTCAGCCACCACCGATTCTCGAGCTGAGATGATCGTCTTCCCGGCAATCGGGTGCCAGGTAGCAGCATCGGCGATCCACCCCGGCTTGTCGCGCACGATCCGCCCATCGCGACCGATGATCACCCGGGCCGGCAGTTGCAGTTCGCGCCACCAGGTGACGTCGGTCAGGTCACCGAAGGTGCAGCACATCGCTATCCCGGTGCCCTTGTCGGGCTCGGCAGCCGGGTGGGCGAGAACCGGGAGTTCCACCCCATAGAGCGGGCTGGTCACGGTCGTTCCGAACAGCGGTCGGTAGCGCTCGTCGTCGGGGTGGGCAATCAGCGCCACACACGCGGCAATGAGCTCAGGCCGGGTGGTCTCGATGTACACCGGACCGTCGGCGTTCTGGAACGCGACCCGGTGAAAGGCGCCCGGGTAATCACGCGCGTCGAGTTCCGCTTGCGCAACGGCAGTCTGGAAGGTCACATCCCACAGAGTGGGGGCCTCGGAAAGGTACGCCTCGCCGCGTAAGACATTGCGAAGGAATGCCTTCTGGGCCACCATGATCGAGTCTTCACCGATCGTGGTGTAGAGACTGGACCAGTCCACGCTGAGCCCCACTCGCCGCCATAGGTCCTCGAATGCCTTTTCGTCCACATGGGTGAGCTCGTGGCACAGCTCGACGAAGTTGGGTCGGCTGATTCGCAGCTCGTGCTTCGGGTCGGGCTTCTCCGGCGGTGTGAAATCGGGGTCGTACGGCACAGTCGGGTCGCAGCGCACACCGTAGAAGTTCTGTACGCGGCGCTCGGTCGGCAGGCCGTTATCGTCCCAGCCGATCGGATAGAAGACGTGCTTGCCTCGCATCCTCTGGTAGCGCGCCACCAGGTCGGTGTGGGTGTAGGAGAAAACGTGGCCGACATGCAGCGAGCCCGACACCGTGGGCGGGGGAGTGTCGATGCTGTACACCTCGTCCCGGCTGTCGGGCCGGACGAACGCATAGGTGTCGTCGGCCTTCCAGCGCGCCATCCATTTGTCCTCCAGACCCTCCAGAGCAGGCTTCTCCGGTACGCCTGCACCGGTGGTCGTCGGCGCGGCGGTTCGGGGGTCAGCTGGAATGGTCATGATCTTGCATCCTAAGAAGCTCGCTGGCGGCTTGCACGCGCGTTTCGGCGCTGCTGCGGGGTCAGCCTGCCAGCTTAGTGGGCTCACCGCGCCCGCAAAGTCTGGTCCGGCAGCGATCCCCCTAGACTTTGGGCGTTATGCCTGCCGAACAATCTCACGCAGAGATCGTCGCCGCGCTCACCAGTCGGTGGCCGGAGCATCGCCCAGCACCGAGCCTCGGGCGGATCCGGGCGCTGACGGAGCTGCTCGGGGACCCACAACGGGCCTACCCGGTCATCCACCTGACCGGGACCAACGGCAAGGGCAGTACCGCGGCCATGATCGAATCGCTGCTGCGCGCGGATGGTCTTCGTACCGGTCGATTCACCAGCCCCCATGTGTTGGGTGTGACGGAGCGGATCGGCATCGACGGGCAGCCGATCAGCGATAGGAGCTTCGACGACCTGTGGCGCGAAATCGAGCCGTACGTCGCAGTCGTTGACGAACGCCAGATCGATGGTGTCTCCTTGACCTTCTTCGAGATCATCACGGCAATGGCTTACGCCGCATTTTCCGATGCGCCGGTCAACGTCGCGATCGTGGAGGTCGGCTTGGGGGGCGTCTGGGACGCGACCAATGTCGCCGATGCAGACGTCGCGGTGGTCACCCCAATCGATCTTGATCACACTCACCTGCTGGGCCGTACGATCACTGAGATCGCACGGGAGAAGGCCGGGATCATCAAGCCGGGAGCACATGCCATTCTTGCTGGTCAAACTGTTGAGGCTGCACAAGTCCTGCTTGCCCGCTGCGCCGAGGTCGGGGCGCTGCCACAGCGGGAAGGCGTCGACTTCGGTGTTATCGACCGGCGGCTCGCGGTGGCCGGGCAACTCCTTCGACTCAGCGGTGCGGACGGCCCAGTGGATGACATCTTCTTGCCCCTCTACGGTGCGCACCAGGCCGCGAATGCTGCGCAGGCACTCGCCGCGACCGAGGCTTTTCTCGGCCTCAACGCGCTGCATCCTGATGTGGTCCGCGAGGGCTTCGCCCAGGTCCGCCTTCCCGGTCGGCTGGAGCTGGTACGCCGATCGCCGGCGGTGGTGCTGGACGCTGCGCACAACCCACACGGTGCCCGAGCGGCCGCAGCCGCCATCACGGAAGCCTTCGCATTCACGCCGCTGATCGGCGTCGTGGCTGTCATGGCTGACAAGGATGCGCGCGGCGTACTCGAAGTCTTCGAGGAGATCATGAACCAGGTCGTGATCACCCAAGTCGCCTCCACCTCCCGCGGGCTGCCGGCTGAGAAGCTTGGGGAGCTGGCCGAGGAAGTCTTCGGTGCCTCCCGCGTAACTGTGGTCCCCCGGCTGGATGACGCGATCGAGCGGGCGGTGCAGCTGGCGGAAGTGGATATCGGCGGCTTGCCGGGTGTGCTGATCAGTGGATCGGTGATCGCGATCAGTGAGGCACGCGCCCTCCTCGTCAGGGAAGGGCCGGTGCCCGTTGCGGCGGGGAGTGCTGACCGCGACGACGAATGGGACGTCGACTACGCCGAGGATGGGCACGAGACCGACCGGGACTGGCGGTGATCAGTCTCAGCAGTGGCAACCCGATGCGGGTCGTGCTGATGGCCGTGCTGATCTTCGAGGTGATCGTCTTCGGGCTCGCGATACCCGTCATGATCTTGGTCTCAGGGGTGTCCGCTGTGGCGGCCGCTGGATTTGGAGGCGGCGCTGCGCTGCTCGCCCTGTTAGCCGCTGGACTCCTTCGCTCTCGAGTCGGCTACATCCTCGGCTGGGCCGCCCAACTCGCCGGTCTCGCTCTTGGATTCTTGACCACGACGATGTTCATTGTCGGGGCGGTGTTTGCTGCTGTGTGGGTGATGTCGTTCCTGATGGGCAAGCGGCTGGACTCCCGTCTGGAGGCTTCCCCAGAGGGCGGCGATCTTTGAGCTGCTCGCGCATCCCCTAGGGTTCTGCCATGACCTACGTCGCACCACCTGTGCCGACCCAGCGTTCCTTCGTACTGATCAAGCCAGACGCTGTCCGCCGCGGTCTTGCCGGCGCGATCATCAGCCGCTTTGAATCCAAGGGCCTGTCGATCGTGGCGATGGAGCTGCGTCAAATGACCGGTGAGCTGGCCGACCAGCTCTACGCGGAACATCTCGAGCGGCCGTTCTACCCGCCACTGCGGTTGTTCGTCCTGTCCGGCCCCTCCGTGGCGATGGTCGTTGAAGGCGACGAGGCTATCGATGTGGTCCGCACGATCAACGGCGCGACCGACGGACGGAAGGCCGCACCCGGCACCATCCGCGGTGACTTCGCTTTGTCCAACCGGGAAAACCTGGTCCACGGCTCGGACTCCCTGGAGTCGGCCAAACGGGAGATCGCCCTCTGGTTTCCCGACCTCGTCTGACAGGCGGCTGATCACGGAGTCGCCGTTACGCTGGGACCGTCATGACGACGATCACGACCGCCCCCGCTTCGGTCTTCCCGCGCCTCGAACCGCTGCTGGCGCGGGTCAGCAAGCCCATCCAATACGTGGGTGGGGAACTGAACAGCGTGACCAAGGACTGGGGATCGGTCGAGGTTCGCTGGTGTCTCAGCTATCCCGATGCGTACGAGGTGGGCCTGCCGAATCAGGGCGTCGCGATCTTGTACGAGATCCTCAACGAGCAGGATTGGATCCTCGCTGAGCGGACCTACGCGGTGTGGGCCGACATGGAAGCACTGATGCGCGAGCACGGTGTGCCGCAGTTCACGTTGGATTCGCATCGACCGGTCGGAGAGTTCGACGTCTTTGGGCTGAGCTTTGCTACCGAACTCGGCTACACCAACATGCTGACCGAGCTCGACCTGGCCGGAATACCGATCCACGCGCGTGACCGCCGGGATGATCATCCCATCGTCTTGGCGGGCGGTCACGCGGCCTTCAACCCCGAACCGATCGCAGAATTCCTCGATGCAGCGGTGCTGGGCGACGGCGAGCAGATCGCGCTGACGATCTCAGACGTCATCCGGGAATGGAAGGCCGAGGGCCGGCCTGACGGGCGCGATGGACTGCTGCTGCGGCTTGCGGCGGGTGGCGGGATTTACGTGCCGAAGTTCTACGACGTCGACTACCTCCCCGACGGCCGGATCCGCCGCGTGGCACCGAATCGGGCGGGCGTACCGTTCCGAGTCGCCAAGCACACCCTGATGGACCTGGACGCCTGGCCATATCCGAAGAAGCCACTCGTGCCGCTCGCGGAGACGGTGCATGAGCGCTATGCCGTCGAAATCTTCCGCGGCTGTACCCGCGGCTGCCGGTTCTGCCAGGCGGGAATGATCACTCGGCCGGTCCGCGAGCGCAGCATCGATGTCATCGGTGCGATGGTGCAGCAAGGCATCGAGGCCACCGGCCTCGAGGAGGTCGGGCTGCTGAGCCTCTCCAGCAGCGATCATTCCGAGATTGGTGAGATCACTCACCAACTCGCTGATCGCTACGAGGGCAGCAACGTGTCACTCTCGCTGCCGAGTACTCGGGTGGACGCCTTCAACGTCGACCTCGCCAACGAGCTATCCCGCAACGGCCGACGCTCTGGGCTTACCTTCGCGCCGGAAGGCGGTACTGAGCGGTTGCGCCGCGTGATCAACAAGATGGTCAGCGAGGATGACCTGATCCGAACTGTTGCGGCCGCGTACTCGCACGGCTGGCGGCAGGTGAAGCTGTATTTCATGTGCGGCCTGCCGACCGAGACCGACGAAGACGTGCTCGCGATCGGCGCTCTCGCCAAGCGAGTGATCGCCACCGGTCGAAAAGTCAGCGGGCGGCGGGACATCCGCTGCACGGTGAGCATCGGCGGCTTCGTACCCAAGCCGCATACCCCATTCCAATGGGCTGCGCAATGTGATCATGAAACCGTGGACGCCCGGCTGACCAGGCTGCGGGATGCGATCCGCGGCGATCGGGAGTATGGCCGCGCCATCGGCTTCCGCTACCACGATGGGAAGCCGGGCATCATCGAAGGATTGCTGAGCCGCGGCGATCGTCGCGTCGGCGCGATCATCGAGGCAGTTTGGCGGGACGGCGGCCGGTTCGACGGCTGGAGCGAGCACTTCTCCTACGAGCGCTGGGCGGCCTGTGCCGACCAATGCCTGGAGGGGAGCGGGCTGGATCTCGACTGGTACACCACGCGCGAGCGCGACTATGCCGAGGTGCTGCCCTGGGACCATCTGGATGCCGGCTTGGATCGGGAGTGGCTGTGGGAGGACTGGCAGGACGCCTTGGATGAGGTCGAGGTGGACGACTGCCGCTGGACTCCCTGCTTCGACTGCGGAGTCTGCCCTCAGCTCGACACAGGAATTCAGATTGGCCCGACTGGCCGCAAGCTCCTTCCGCTGACGCCAGTGGCCACTCTGTCCGCCGACTTGTCAGAACCCAGGTGACCTATAGCTCAGCTGGGTTCTGACAAGTCGGCGGTGACTAGGCTCGAGCTCGTGCCGCCGACGCCTCGCACCCAGCCTGAGCAGCAGCCGCCGCCGGTGCAGTGGCTCCGGGTGAGGTACGCCAAGCGTGGCCGTGCTCGTTTCACCAGTCATCGGGATTTCGGGAGGGCGTTCGAGCGGGCGCTGCGCCGAGCCGGGGTACCCATGGCGTACTCGTCGGGCTTCTCCCCCCATCCGCGGATCTCATATCCGAACGCCTCCCCGACCGGGGCGGCGAGCCAGGCCGAGTATCTGGAGATCGGGCTGGCGGCGGAATGCGATCCGGCCAAGGTGCGAGCTGCCCTCGACGCAGCGCTACCACCAGGCCTGGATGTGGTCGAGGTGGCCGTGGGGCGCCCTGGCGCGTTGGCGGACGAGCTGACCGTATCCCGCTGGCAGGTGGATCTAGCAGGGCTGTCGACAAAAACGCTGCAGGCGGCACGGGAAGCATTCCTCGCCCAGGACGCGATCTTTGTGCAGCGGATGACCAAGAACGGAATGCGCGAGTTCGACACTCGTCCGGCCGTGCTCAGGCTGGAGGTCGAGAACGATCGGCTAACCATGATCCTGGCTCATGGGACACCTCTAGTCCGGCCCGACGACGTGCTGGCCGGAATACGGACCACAAGCCCAGAGTTTGCCTTTACTGAGGCACCAATCCTGACGCGGCTCGCCCAAGGCAGGCTTGATCCCCAATCCGGAGCGATCACCGAACCAGGTCATCCAGACCCGGGCGGAGAGGCACGTCGCGAAAGCAAGCTGTGACGTGTGTGATACTGGAGACGGTTTGGACGCAGGTGCGTCCGGCCTCGATGGCAGACATGCGCGGCGTGACACGTCGCGCAGCAGGTGGATTTGATCCTCAACCGCGACGAGCAGGGCTTCGAGTGTGACGCAGCCAGCTTGACCGCGGGAGGCTCGGACTCACCACATCGGTTCCGTAAGCTTCCGCAGCCCGGCCATGTGCCGGTGCAGCGAAACGAGAAAGTGCGCGTACGCGCCATAGAGGAGTTTGATGCTCGACCCCCACGAGCCCGACACATCAACACAACAGACGAACGAAGAACCTCGCAGCGGAGCCCGCCCCCCGTCGGCGGCGGGCGGCAAGCCGGCCAGCCGGGCCGCCTTCCTCGGCCCCGAACGCACCAACAATCGAGCGACCCACCGAGTTGCCGGAGACAGTCAGCAAGGATTCGACCGAGGCGGAACTCGCGGCGCCGCCCGAGAAGACCGCCAAGAAGTCCGCAGCCAGACGCACAACCAAGAAACCCCGTGAGGAGACACCGCCCAGCGCGGGTGAGGTTGTCAAAACCCCGCGCAAGAGAACGGCCAAGAAGGCCGTGGCCGCGGCGACCGAAGCTACGCCAGAGGAGGCCCCAGCACCCGCCACCGAGCCGGAGGAGGTGGCAGCAGAACTCGAGGAGGCGCCGCCTGGCGACACCGACGTCGTGGCTGATGCCGTCCCTCCAGGAGGAGCCCGAGGCACCTGCGGCCGAGGAACCTACGCCGAGCGAGCCTGCGCCCGAGCAATCGGCGCCTGAGGATGAGGGCCCGCCTGAAGCGGCGGGGGACACCACCGAGGAGGGTGAGGCTGGCGAGGGCCGTCGTCGCCGCCGCCGTCGTGGAGGCCGTCGCCGTCGCCGTAACGCAGGCGACGAGGCCGAGTCCAGCGAAACCGAGCAGGCCGAGGCCGACGAAGCCGGTGACGCGGCCGACGGCACCGCGGAGGGCTCACGCCGTCGGCGGCGGCGTCGTCGGCGGCGGGGAGAGGAGTCAGCTCCCGCCCCAGACGACCCGACGGACACGGTTGTTCGAGTGCGCGAGCCCCGCCGTCAAGACGCCGATAGTGAAGTTTCTGGGATTAACGGATCGACCCGGATGGAGGCCAAGCGGCAGCGGCGACGCGAAGGACGGGAGGCAGGCCGGCGTCGCACGCCCGTCCTGAGCGAGGCTGAGTTCCTCGCCCGGCGCGAATCTGTGGCACGCAAGATGATCATCAGGCAACGTGATGATCTGGTGCAGATCGCTGTGCTGGAGGATGACATCCTCGTCGAGCACTACGTCGACCGCGCCTCGCATGCTTCCTTGATCGGCAGCGTCTACCTGGGCCGCGTCCAGAATGTTCTGCCGTCGATGGAGGCGGCCTTCGTGGACATCGGTCGAGGTCGCAATGGAGTGATCTATGCGGGGGAGATCGACTGGGATTACTTTGGCGCCGAAGGCCAGAATCGTAAGGTCGAGAAGGTGCTCAAGCCCGGCCAGACGATCTTGGTTCAGGTCTCCAAGGACCCGGTCGGCGCCAAGGGGGCGCGGCTGACCAACCACGTCTCGATCCCGGGCCGCTATATCGTCTACGCTCCGGGCGGCCATCTTTCGGGAATCTCTCGGAAGCTGCCGGAAAGCGAACGCAGGCGGCTCAAGGAGATCTTGTCTGACCTGGTTGGCGAGTCCGCCAGCGTGATCGTCCGCACGGCTGCGGAGGGCGCAAGCGAAGAAGAGCTCGTGCGCGACGTGAATCGGCTGAAGGCGCAGTGGGAGGACATCGAGCGGAAGGTCGCCACCGGCAATTCTCCGCAGCTGCTCTACGCCGAACCCGATCTCACCGTACGCATTGTCCGAGATCTCTTCACCGAAGACTTCTCGGAGTTGATCATCTCTGGGAACGGTGGGATCACTGATGCGTACGACTCAGTGGACGCATACGTCTCGCACGTCGCGCCGCACTTGAGGGATCGACTGCGCCGCTGGCAGGGCGACCGTGATCTTTTCACTGAGTACCGCCTGGACGAGCAGATTTCGAAGGGCCTAGAGCGCAAGGTATTTCTGCCTTCCGGTGGGTCCTTGGTCATCGATCGCACGGAGGCGATGACGGTGATCGACGTGAACACCGGCAAGTTCACCGGCACGGGCGGCAACTTGGAAGCAACAGTCACCAGCAACAACCTGGAGGCCGCCGAGGAGCTCGTGCGACAGCTGCGACTCCGCGATATTGGCGGGATCATCGTGATCGACTTCATCGACATGGTGTTGCCCAACAACCGCGAGCTGCTGCTGCGCCGGCTCGTCGAGTGCCTGGGACGCGACCGGACTCGGCACCAAGTGGCCGAGATCACGAGCTTGGGTCTGGTTCAGATGACGCGCAAGCGGATCGGCACTGGACTGTTGGAAGCCTTCAGCACCGAGTGCCCGCAGTGCCACGGCCGCGGCTACGAGCTGCACGACATGCCGGTCGAGTCGCACAAACGCTCCGATGCGGGAGCACGAGACGCCCGCCCCCGGGACCGTCGCGGCAATGCCCAATCTGGCTCCGGTAAGGCTACGGACGACGCAACATCCGCGGACGTCGCGGAAGGAGGCGACCAAGCCGCGCCTGAGGAGCGCCCCGCTCGTAACCAACGGGGCGGTCGCAGTCGCCGCCCTGCCGCAGGTCAGGAGCAGGACGCCGCTGAGCCGCAGATCGAGCCGGTGGTGTTGAGCTGATCGTCAGTGCGTCGTCGGCCCCGCCGTCACCTCTCGTCGTCGCCATTGTGGGAGCCGGGCCGGCAGGGATCTATGCCGCCGAGGCTCTCAGCCGGCAGACAGATGTGGCCAGTGGAGGTCGCAGTCATCGACCGGCTTCCCGTGCCGTTCGGGCTGGTCCGATACGGGGTTGCGCCCTGACCACGACTCGATTCGCTCAATCCGCAACACGCTCGAGCGGACGCTGGAGAAGCCTTATGTACGGTTCTACGGTGATGTAGCCATTGGCTCCGACCTGAGCATCGCCGAGCTCCGGGAGTCCGTCGACGCCGTGATCTACGCGTATGGGGCGGGCACCGACAGACGGCTAGAGATTCCCGGCGAGCAGCTGCCGGGCAGCATCGCGGCAGCCGAGCTCGTGGCCTGGTACTGCGGTCATCCCGATGTCCATCCCGATACCGACCAGCCCAGCATCAGTGATCATCTCATGGCGGCCGAGATCGATGAGCTGATCAGCACCTCGCGCCAGGCAGTGGTGGTCGGCGTCGGCAATGTCGCACTCGACGTGGCCCGTGTGTTGATCAAGACCGCCGATCAGCTGGACGACACGGATATGGCCGACGAGGTACTGGATTCTCTGTCTCGCAAGAACATCACCGACGTTCACGTACTCGGCCGCCGCGGGCCCGCATATACAGCCTTTACTACAAAGGAGCTTCGTGAGATGGGCCAGTTGGTCGATGTTGATGTGATCATCGATCCGGCAGACCTCGAGCTGGATCCGTCCAGCCAGGCAGTGGTGCAACAGAACAAAGTCGCGGCCCGCAACCTCGTCGTGCTACAGGAGTGGGCGGCGCGGCCGCTGAGCGGCGCATCCCGGCGCATCAGTTTCCACTTCTGGAGCCGACCCACGAAGATCATCGGCAATGGTCGAGTGAGCGCTGTCGAGGTGGAACGGACCATGATCAATTCCGAGGGTTTCGTGGTAGGTAATGGCCGCCGACCCACCCTGACCGCCGATCTCGTGGTGCGTTCGGTTGGCTATCGCGGCCTGCCGCTACCCGGTATTCCCTTCGACGACAGGACCGGACGCGTTCCACATGCCGAAGGCAGAGTGATCCGTGACGGTGGATTCTCGCTGGGCGAGTACGTGACTGGATGGATCAAGCGGGGACCGACTGGCGTGATCGGCACCAATAGGTCCGACGCCGTGGAGACGGTGACCTCATTGCTTGCCGATGTGCACGATGGTGCGGTCCGGGCCGGTGGCAGGTTGGGAAATCTGGACCGGCTGCTGGCACAACGTGGCATTCATGCCCTTGATATGCCGGCTTGGCACCGCATAGATGCGGCGGAGATGGAGCTGGGCGCGCGTCACGGCCGGCTGCGCACGACACTCGCGCACCGGCGGCAGCTGCTCGCAGCCGCAAAGGACGATTGAATGAGTCCTGTGACAGCAGAAGAGCAGAGCCTTCGCGGCTTTGGCACCTCGAGCAGCGGGGTGTGGTGCGGAGACGCTAGTCCGGGCATGGTGGCGCGGCTGGCTCGTCTCGGATTCGACTGGTTGTGCCTCGATCTGCAACATGGGTTGTATTCGCGTACGGAGATCATCGATGCGGCGCGGAGCTTCCCATCAGGCTTCGCAGAGCTCGTGGTGCGGGTTCCCTCGTGTGACTTCGTTGCTATCGGTGCCGCGCTGGATGCTGGAGCGCGGGCGGTGATTGTTCCTCAGATCGAGTCTGCAGGGGACGCACGGCGCGCAGTCGCCGCAACCTTCTACCCGCCGGTCGGTGGTCGCAGCTGGGGTCAGCTGGCCGGCATCTGGGGCGGTGCCACACTGACGGCCGAGGCGGCCAACAGCCGCATCAGGTGCGCGGTGATGATCGAGTCGGCCGACGCACTTTTGCACGCCGAGGAGATCGCGGCGGTCGATGGAGTCGATCAACTCTTCGTCGGGCCGTACGACCTCTCGCTCTCCCTCGGGACGACCGTGCAGGCGCTGCTCGACGACGACTCGGAGACCAGCCCTCTTACGCGGATCGTGCAGGTCGCGGCGGCGTACGGTCGCACGGTGGGTGGCTTCGCCGGAACCCCTGAACTTGCCGATCGCTTCCGGGCACGCGGCATTACCTGCCTCGCGGTGGCCACTGACCTCTGGGTCACCAATGAGGGCGCTCGTGCTGCCCTGGGTCCCAGTTCCGACACCGGGTGACGAAACCTACGTTCACGTGGGTTGCTGACGGTCTGCACTGGTTGCAACCTATGCAGACCGCGCGGAACCTACGTGAACGTGGGTATCGAACCGGAGTTGCTTGCTGTTAGAGGGCGACCAGGTAACCGTTGTCGTCGAGGCTGACCGGGATGGGGTCAATGATCTCGAACGCGTCGATGCCTTTCGGCTCCAGATTGCGGAAGCCGACGATCACCCAGCTTCCGTCGCGTAGCTGCACCAGCGGCGCAGCGAACAGATCTGGCTCGGCAGTGAACGGCCTCGCCTCTCGGATGTCCCATGGTCCGAGCAGGCCGGGTGAGGGCAGTGACCACGTGCAGTATTCGCCCCATTCCGCAATTCGCTCGGCGGTCATCTCCTGCGGATGACAGGTGAACGCGAGCACGGGCCGGCCATCGATGATCTTGTTCTGCAGCACCTCAAGCTGCCCAAATCCGGCACCGGGCTTACACAGCGGCGGGCCGAGCCGCCACGTTGTCAGGTCGACGCTGGTGGCGTGTGCGATCACGCCGTCGTCGTTGCGCCCGGCGCCGATGGCCCGCGCGCTGATCAGCAGGTGCCAGCCAGCACCTTCCGGGTCTGCGAAGACGACTGGATCACGCCAGGTCTCGCTGCTGTTCTGCAGGTCAGGTCCTTGTGTGGGCGCCGGCGCAGTTGCCAGCGTCTTGTACCAGCGCGAATCCGCAAGGACCGCCGGCGCGGCGCCGACCCGCTGCCAATGATGAAGATCATCAGAGACGGCCGAGCCGATCCGCTGATCGAAGATATGGTGACCTGCGGTGGAGATCGCGGTATAGAACATCCGCCATTGATCATGATCGCGGATGACCGATCCGGTCCAGATGGCCAGATCATCGAATGCGCCACTGCCGCCTGGAGCCGGACCGAAGCATTCACCGAGATAGTCCCAGCTAACCAGGTCGCGGGTCGTGGCGTGACCGACGGTGGCGTTGATGTGGCGCTCGCCCGGGCTTCCCAGCGCGCGTGGCGCTTTCAGGAAGAAAACGTGGTACAGATCGCCGTCATCAGCTATCCACGAGTCCCAGATCCACTGATCATCCAGCCGGAACATGGCTGCAGTCTCCCACCCCGCTGAGAGCGATCGATTTGCCGTCGCTCCGCAGCCGTTAGCGTGGTTGATAGGTCGCGATGATCACGCCTTTTGACGTGGGCACGCTGTCGATCAGCTCGAAGTCGACGCCGGTCCGCGTTCATCGAACAGACGGCGGCCCTGACCCAGGACCAGCGGGTGGATCAGCAGCAGATATCGGTCGATCAGGTTTGCCTCGAGCAGCGACCTCACGAGCTGGCCGCTACCAACGATGCCCAGGTCTGGCCCCGGCTTGGCCTTCAGCGCCGGAACGATGGTCGACGGGTCGCCAGAGAGCAGGATCGAGTTATGCCCAGGGGAGCGGCTCGGAGAGGGTGCTGGAAACCACGTACTTGGTCGCCTGATTGAGGTACGGCGTGAACGGGTTGTCAGCTTGCTTTGGCCAGTACCCGTAAAAGTCTTCGTAGGTTCGCCTACCGAAGAGCATCGCTCCAGACGAGGACATGCCCTCACCCATCCGCTGCGCCATGATCTCGTCGTTGTACGGCACGGCCCATCCGCCGCGGTCGAAGCCACCTCGGGTGTCCTCATCGGGTCTGCCGGGAGCCTGAATCACACCATCCATGGAGATACTCAGAATGGCCGTAATGTTGCGCACGATCCCTCCCATCCCTAGGCAACTTATCTTTGTTTGGACGATACGCAGACGGTTTGACCCTATGAGGAGCCGCCGCGTACGCTGGACCCTCGGTGCGCACCCTTCGGCGCGCACTCGTGTGTGCCCTCACTCTGGTGTTGCACACCACCTAATCAGACAGCAAGAGAGAGCAGGTCAAGCGTGTACGCGATCGTGCGGAGTGGCGGCCGCCAGCACAAGGTCGCTGTCGGCGACGTCCTCGAGATCGACCGCCTTGACGACGCGGTCGGCGCCAGCGTCAGGCTGACACCGCTGCTGCTCGTCGACGGTGACGCCGTCACGTCAGATGCATCGGCGCTGGGCTCGGCATCGGTGACCGCGGAGGTACTTGCTGAAACCAAAGGCCCGAAGATCCGCATCCTGAAGTTCAAGAACAAGACCGGCTACCGCAAGCGCCAGGGTCACCGTCAGCGGTATACCAAGGTCTTGGTTACAGACATCAAGAGCTGAGGCGACGACATGGCACATAAGAAGGGGGCGTCCTCGACTCGCAATGGTCGGGACTCCAACTCGCAGCGGCTCGGCATCAAGCGGTTCGGCGGCCAGCAGGTCAACGCAGGCGAGATCATCGTCCGGCAGCGCGGTACCCACTTCCACGCGGGCGACGGTGTCGGCCGGGGTAGGGACGACACCTTGTTCGCGCTGGTCGCAGGACATGTTGAGTTCGGCACACGGCGAGGGCGCCGCGTCGTCAATGTGACGACCGGGGCATCAAGCTCCGCGTCCAATTTTTCAGGCCCGGCCGAGGCCACCACCTCGGCAAAGTAACCGCGTACCACAATCGCCGAAAAGGGTGGCCCAAAGATCTGGGCCGCCCTTTGCGTGTTTTCTGATCACTGAGAGGAGGCTCCAGCCATGGCTATCCCGACCTTCGTCGACCACGTCACGCTGCACGTGTACGGCGGCAACGGCGGCCACGGCTGCGCCTCCATTCATCGTGAGAAGTTCAAACCGCTCGGCGGCCCGGACGGCGGCAACGGCGGGGACGGTGGCTCGGTGATCCTTCGGGTTGATCACCGGCTGACCACGCTGGTCGACTACCACCGCCAGGGACATCGGCGAGCGACCAGCGGTGAGCCAGGTCGCGGCAATCACGCCAATGGCGCCCGCGGGGAGGACGTTATTCTCCCCGCACCTCCCGGAACGGTGGTGACCGATGCTGACACCGGTGAGCTGATCGCCGACCTGACTGCCGACGGCGCCGAGATTGTCGTCGCGCAGGGTGGTCGTGGCGGACTTGGCAATGCGGCGCTAGCTTCACCGAGTCGGAAGGCGCCTGGGTTCGCCCTCCTCGGTGAGAAGGGGGAGACCCGGACGATCAACTTGGAGTTGAAAGTCGTCGCCGACATCGGATTGGTTGGGCTTTCCGAGCGCCGGAAAATCCTCGCTGGTAGCCGCGATCTCCCGCGCGAGGCCCAAGATCGCCGACTATCCCTTCACGACCTTGGTGCCCAACCTCGGGGTCGTGGTTGCCGGCGACGTCAGCTTCACGGTCGCGGACGTACCCGGGCTGATCGAAGGGGCCAGTGAAGGACGCGGTCTCGGCTTCGACTTTCTGCGCCACATTGAACGCTGTGCCGCCATCGTCCATGTGATCGACTGCGCCACCTATCTACCCGGCCGCGATCCGCTCACCGATCTCGATGTCATCGAGGCCGAGCTGAAAGCACACGGGGGACTTGAAGACCGCCCGCGGCTCGTCGCCCTGAACAAGATCGACATCCCCGACGCCAGGCAGGTTGCCGGGATGGCCTCGGGCGATTTGCATGATCGAGGGCTGCAGGTCTATCCGATCTCAACCAGAAGCGGCGAAGGCCTCCGGGAGTTGATCTTCGCCCTGGCTCAGCTAGTCAAGTCTCGTCGCGACTCTGCATCGCCGCCACCGCCTACTCGGATTGTCATTCGGCCACAGCCGTTGGACGGCCAGGCTGAGTTCAGTGTGGAGCGTGAGGGCGAGTTGTGGCGCGTTCGTGGCGACAAGCCGGAGCGCTGGGTACAGCAGACAGATTTCGCCAATGCTGAGGCTGTTGGCTATCTCGCCGACCGGCTGAATCGAATTGGCATCGAAGACCGGCTGCTTGAGCTTGGCGCCCAACACGGCGATGGCGTCGCGATCGGCGGCGCGAATGCTGTGATCTTCGACTTCGCCCCCCAGATCGACATTGGCGCGGAGATTCTCAGCCGTCGGGGCGAGGACCAGCGGCTGAGCGAAGAACGACCCGCCGCCCGGCGTCGACGCGAGAGGGATCAGGCCTACCACGCGGCCGACGAGGCCGCTGACGACGTGGAGCCGGGCTCAGGTCGTGACGATGCGTGATGAGCTTGCACGCGCCCGGCGTGTCGTGGTCAAGGTCGGTTCATCTTCACTGACTACGCCCGAGGGAGGCATCGACCCGCAACGCATCGAGCAGCTGGTCGGCGTACTGGCCGATGCCAGGCTGACCGGCCGCGATATCGTGCTGGTCTCATCCGGTGCCATCGCCGCCGGGCTCTCTCCCTTGGGACTCAAGACCCGCCCGCGCGATCTCGCAACTCAGCAAGCGGCTGCATCGGTCGGTCAGGGGCTGCTGATGGGGTACTACGCCCAGCTGTTCGCCGGGTACGGGCTTGGCGTGGGGCAGGTCCTGCTTACTGCCGACGACGTGACACGCCATTCGCACTACCGCAACGCGTACCGGACCTTCGGCCGGCTCCTGGAGCTCGGCGTGGTGCCGATCGTTAATGAGAACGACACGGTTGCTACGCATGAGATCAGATTCGGCGACAATGACCGGCTCGCGGCGTTGGTGGCGCATCTGGTCCACGCCAATGCTCTCGTGCTGCTCAGCGACGTTGAGGCGCTCTACACCACCAATCCCGCCAAGCCTGAGGCGCGGAAGGTTGGCGAGGTATGGAGCGCGGCGGACCTCGTTGATGTCGACTTCCAGACGCGGGGCACTGCCGTCGGAACCGGGGGCATGGTCACCAAGATCGATGCGGCCCGTATTGCGACCTCGGCCGGGATTCCGGTCGTGTTGACTAATGCCGAGCAGGCCGATGCGGCACTCGTGGGTGAGGACGTGGGCACGCTTTTCCATCCGACGGGCCGCCGTCGGCCGACGAGGCTGCTGTGGCTGCGGCACGCTAGCGATGCTCGCGGCACCCTGGTTCTCGACGCCGGCGCGGTCCGGGCGCTCACTCAGCGCAACGCTTCGTTGCTGCCGGCCGGCATCACCGCTGTACGCGGTCAGTTCTCCTCCGGCGAACCGGTCGAGTTGGTTGGACCGGACGGGTTGGTTGTCGCCCGCGGGTTGGTGAACTACGACTCAGATGAATTGCCAGCGCTGCTCGGCCGCACTACCCGCGACCTCGCCGCCGAGCTGGGCGCCGGGTACGACCGTACGGTGGTGCATCGCGACGCGCTCGTGGTCATTGAAAGCGCCGACACCAGCGCCTGAACGCAGCCGGATCGCTTAGCTGCGAGCGTCGGGAATCGCGCGCCGCCGCACGGAGGAGGAGCGAGTGGAGGCGTTTTTCCTCTGCGAGAGACGACGACGGCGGTGGATCCAAAGCGCGATGCGCGAGCAGCTCCAAAAATTGGTGCGGCACGATGGGTTGCATCATGACCATGCTCTTCTTTGATCAGTTCGACAGCCAGGTGGGTGTGATCGGCGTCCTCGCCGGACCCGCCGGCGTACGTGAGGTCGGGTGGCGTCTGCGACCGCAGGGCGCCTCAACTGAACCGGACGAGACGGTACAAATGGCGCTCGGACAGCTGCGCGAGTACTTCGCGGGGCAGCGGCGAGACTTCACCCTGCCGCTCGATCTACCTCCGATGGAGGCTGTGACCCGAGCGGTGCTCCAGGCACTGACACCGTCGGTTACGGGGAGACGGTCACTTACGGTGAGCTGGCCGAGCTGAGCGGCACCGGCGTGCCGGCGCGTGCGATCGGGGAGATCATGGCGGCGAATCCGGTGCCGATCATCATTCCGTGCCATCGCGTCGTGGCCAGTGATGGACTCGGCGGCTATTCCGGCGGGGAGCCGGGGCGCCACCTGGAGACCAAGCGCTGGCTGCTGGAGAACGAAGGCGCACTGCCGCCGGCGCTGGTCTAGCCCTCAGGCCGCCGGATAATTCATTACATGACGACTTCCCCGGCCCGGACAGGCTGCTGTGTGGTCGGTGGCGGCCCCGCAGGTCTCGTGCTCGGCCTCATCCTGGCCCGTGCGGGCGTACGAACAACCGTGCTTGAGAAGCACGCGGACTTTCTACGTGACTTCCGGGGCGACACCGTACATGCCTCGACGCTGACTCTGCTGGACGAGCTCGGACTGGGGGAGCAGTTCGCCGCTCTTCCCCCTCGTTGGGTGGACAAACTCAGAGTCGTACTCGATTCCGGTACGTACGGAGTCGCCGACCTGACCCGGCTGCCGGGCCGTCATCAGCACATTGCACTGGTACCGCAGTGGGATTTCCTCAACGTGGTCGCGGATGCCAGCCGCCAGGAACCCTGCTACGAGTTGATCATGAGCGCTGAGGTCACTGACCTGCTGTGGGACGGCCCACGGATCGTTGGCGTGAGATACCGCCAGGCTGGCCAGAGCCATTCATTGGAGGCTGATCTTGTCGTCGGATGCGACGGCCGATCTTCTGTGGTACGCGAGCGAGCCGGACTGAAGCTGCGCGCATTCGGTGTGCCCATGGATGTGCTGTGGTTCCGGCTGCCGCGCGTTGCCGCCGATCCCGAAGGAGTCGTTGGCCGAATCTCCAGATCGAACTTGATGATCATGATCGATCGGGGGGACTACTTCCAGATCGGTGTGGTGATCAGGAAAGGCTCGATTGCGGCGCTCCGCGACAACGGCATCGAGATGTTCCAACAGCGGCTGCGTGAGGCCGCACCTTGGCTGGGAGATCGTCTGGAGCTGCTGAGGTCCTTCGATGACATCAGGTTGCTCAATGTGGTACTCAGCCGGCTGCCACGCTGGTATCGCGATGGACTGCTGTGCATTGGTGACGCTGCCCATGCGATGTCACCCGTCGGCGGTGTGGGAATCAACCTTGCTGTCCAGGATGCGGTGGCCGCGGGTCGGATTCTTGCTTCTTCGCTGCGTACCGGGCAGGTGCCCACGGAAAGGCTCCGCGCGGTCCAGCGTCGCCGCTGGCTGCCGACGGCACTCACCCAGGCGTTCCAGCGGCTGGCGCATCGGGTGATCGTGGAGACCAGCATTGCCGACGATGAAGCGGAGCTGCAATCAGCTTCGGCTCCCGGCCCATTGAGACTGATGCAGCGCTTTCCTTTGTTGCAAGCAATTCCTGCCTATTTCGTTGGCATCGGCCTATTGCCGGAGCATGCACCCGATTTCGCCCGCCGACGTGACGAAACCGGCCACCTCCAACCCGCATCTGGCCCATTTTGAGGTTGCGAGTGACCGGTTTCGCCAGGGAGGCTAGCAATCCCGAGGAAAGGGAGTACTTGTGACCGAGATCAATTCCTCCGACCAGACGAACACCGAGATCCGGCCCTTCCGCATTGACATTCCTCAGGCTGACCTGGATGACTTGCGCGACCGGCTCGCGCGGACCCGCTGGGCCAACGAGCTCCCGCTCGACTTTGGCGCCCCGCAGACGGGCCCGGTCCCGCCTGGCTGGGAGTACGGGGTTCCGGTTGGCTACGTGAAGGACCTGGTGGACCACTGGCGGCTCCGCTACGACTGGCGTACGTGGGAGGCCAGGCTGAACGGCTATCCGCAATTCACGACCATGATCGACGGGCAGAACATCCACTTCCTGCACACCCGCTCACCCGAACCCGACGCCACCCCGCTGATCCTGACTCATGGCTGGCCCAACACCTTTCTGGAGTACGTCGACCTGATTGGGCCGCTCACCGACCCGCGTGCGTACGGGGGCGACCCGGCCGATGCCTTCCATGTAGTCGTTCCATCGCTGCCCGGCTTCGCCTTCTCCGGGCCGACCGCCGAGCCCGGCTGGGACGCCCGGCGCACCGCACAGGCGTGGGCGGAGCTGATGCGACGGCTCGGCTATGACCGGTACGGCGCGCATGGCAACGACGCCGGCGCGATCGTGGCACCACTCCAGGGCCAGGTCGACCCCGAGCATGTGCTCGGGGTGCACGTCACCCAGATCTTCTCCTTCCCCTCAGGAGACCCAGCCGAATTCGAGGGCCTGACCCCCGAAGAGCTGCATACCTGGGCTTCCTGCAGGGGTTCGTGGACCATGCGGTCCATGACAAAGTGCAGTCGGCTCAGCCTCAGACCGTCGCCCACGCGCTGGCCGATTCACCCGCCGGGCAGATCGCCTGGAGCGGCCAGCTCTTTGGCAACGCCCTGAGCCAGGACCACATCATCACCAACGTGGCCATCTACTGGCTGACCAACACCGCGGCGTCGGCCGGCCGCTTCTATTACGAGAACAAGCACGCCGACCACCCGACTGAGCCGACAACGGTTCCCCTGGGCCTGGCTAGCTTTGCCTTCGACTTCCGACCGATCCGCAGGTTCGCCGAGCGCGACCACGCCAACATCGTCTCCTGGAGCGAGTTCGACCGCGGCAGCCACTGGGCCACCCACGACGCCCCCGACCTGCTGATTGGTGACATCCGCCAGTTCTTCCACGGACTTCGCTGACCGCGCGCCGGGGGTCGGTGATGTGCGGAGTTCACGCCGCTTCCGGTGACGCATGAGCGTTAGATTTGACCGGTGACTGTACAGGAACAGGCCCAGAAGGCGCGAACCGCCGCCTTGACATTGAGCAGCGTCACGAGGGCAACCAAGGACGCGGCTCTGCTTGCGATGGCCGATTCCCTCGCCAAGTCCGAAACCGCGATCTTGGAAGCCAACGCGCGCGACGTCGCCCGCGCCGAGGCGAGTGGGACGAGTCCAGCCTTGATCGACAGGCTGCGATTGACCCCGGACAGGATCGCGGGCATGGTCGAGGGGCTACGCGAGCTGGCTACGCTACCGGACCCGGTCGGGGACGTCGTACGCGGCTGGACCAACGCCAACGGAGTCCAGGTCCGCCAGGTTCGGGTGCCGTTCGGGGTCGTGGGCATCATCTACGAAGCGCGCCCCAACGTGACCGCCGACGCTGGCGGCATCTGCCTCAAGTCGGGCAACGCCGCCCTGTTGAGGGGCTCGTCTTCGGCTGCCGAGTCGAACGCAGCCGTCGTCGAGGCGCTACAAGCTGGTCTGGTCGATGCCGGACTCCCGGCCGAGGCAATCCAGCTCGTGCCCGGTCCGCGGGAGGTCACGAATGAGTTGATGGCTGCGCGCGGATTGGTCGATGTGTTGATTCCGCGCGGCGGTGCGGGCTTGATCGACAACGTGGTCCGCCACAGCCAGGTGCCGGTCATTGAGACAGGGGTCGGCAACTGTCACGTCTTCGTCGACGCCGCAGCCGACGAACAGATGGCGCTCGACATCTTGATCAACGCCAAGACCCAGCGACCTTCGGTTTGCAATGCCGCGGAGACGCTTCTGGTGCACGCTGCCATTGCCGAGTCCTTCGTGCCGAAGGCACTCCAGGCCCTCGCCGCGCACGGGGTGACGGTGCACGGTGACTCGCAGGTTGCGGCGTACGGTGACGTCGTCCCGGCGGAGGAGAAGGACTTTGCTGAGGAGTATCTGTCGCTGGACCTCGCCGTCGCCATCGTGGACTCGCTGGACTCTGCGTTGCAGCACATCCGCCGCTACAGCACCGGCCATACGGAGACGATCGTTACCGAATCGCAGACCTCTGCTGCTCGATTCACCGCGGAGGTGGATGCGGCTGCGGTGCTGGTCAACGCTTCGGGTCGGTTTGTCGACGGGGGTGAGTTCGGGTTCGGAGCCGAGATCGGAATCTCCACGCAGAAGCTGCACGCTCGCGGGCCGAGGGTCTGCCTGAAATGACCTCGACCAAGTACGTGGTGACCGGGTCCGGTCAAGTCAGGCAGTAGCCGACGCACGAGTTGAGCCACCCACCAAGTGCCCTGAACCGCTACGCTGCGGTTATGACCCTGGGACTGACGCTCCTCGAGACCGAGGCGACCCGAGAGCTGCCGATTCCCGCCCCTGCGTTCGGCGCCCTCGCTTTCGGCATACTCGTCATCCTCCTGCTGATCACCTGGTCGATCGGCAAGGGCCGCCCGCACAGTTAGAGGATGGTCACCCCGCCACCCCGCGCAACAGGACTGGCGCGGCAGCGCGGTACTGAGCCGCACAAGCGCCATCGGCTCGGCGTCATGGGCGGCACGTTTGATCCAATTCATCACGGACACCTGGTCGCGGCCAGCGAAGTCGCCGGTCGCTTCCGCCTTGACGAAGTCGTCTTCGTTCCCACTGGGCAGCCCTGGCAGAAGGCTGACCGGCAGGTGTCATCGGCGGAGGACCGTTATCTGATGACCGTCATTGCGACCGCATCCAACCCGAGATTCTCTGTCAGCCGCGTCGATATCGATCGACCCGGGCCCACCTATACCGCGGATACGCTGCGCGATCTACGCGTCGAGCGCGGTGATGACGTGGACCTGTACTTCATCACCGGTGCCGATGCGCTGGCTCAGATTCTCACCTGGCACGAGGTCGATTCGATTTTCGATCTTGCTCACTTCGTCGGCTGTACTCGGCCGGGAGTTGAGTTTGATTCACCAGTCATCGCCCAGCTGCCCCAAGACAAGGTCGCCCTGATCGAGATCCCGGCGCTGGCGATCTCCTCCTCGCATGCCGGCTCCGGGTGCAGCAACATGAGCCGATCTGGTACCTGGTGCCGGACGGCATCGTGCAGTACATCGCCAAGCGAGGCCTCTATCGAGACTGACCCAGCGGGTCGCCCTCCCTCACCCGGTAGTTGTACAGCCAGTCGTTGGATCGGTCGTTGGCAGCGCGCTTGAGAAACAGCGGGAGCATCGCATCACGGATGGCTACCGCAATCCGACTTTTGCTCACCCGTTTCTGGCTGTTGATCTTCCGCGCATACTCGACAACTTTGTCGGCTCGAGGCTGGCGTAAGGCCTGGTAACTGGCGAATGCGGCTTCATGATCCGCTGCTACGCGCAGGCACATTGCGAGGGTCTGGGCGTCCTCGAGCGCGAGGGAGGCTCCTTGGCCCGCGCTCGGGCTGGTGGCGTGCACTGCGTCGCCCACGGCGACCACGCGTCCGCGGCTCCAGTGGGGGACTCCGCTGAGGTCGTATATCGGGTAGGCGCCGAGATCGCCGTCGTGGCCGTCGAGTATCTCCGGCACCGGATACGGGTCGTCGTGGTGCAGGTCGCGGAGCCGGTCGAGCCACTCAGCTCCCGACACGTCACGGAGCGAGCCGCGGGCCGGTTCGGGTGCGGTGATGTTGGCGAACCAGTAGACCGTGCCGTCGGCGCGTACCAGATATCCGAAGAACGAACGCCGGCCGAAAACGAAGTGCTGGGTAGCTGGCGTCGGCGAGAGCCCGGCGACCCGAGCGAAGCCGCCGAGACCCACCAAACCGCTGTAGCGCGGCTTCGGCGCGTGTGCATCGATGTGGGTGCGCGTCGGTGAGCCGATGCCGTCACATCCGATCAGGATGTCGGTCGTTGCCTTGCGGCCATCGGCGAACGTCGCGTGAACCGCGTCGGGCTCGGCGGTGATATCGGTGAGGCGCGCGCCGAAACGGATCGGAATTCCGCGATCTTTGGCACCCTCACGCAGCACACGGTGTAGCCAGCCTCGGCGGACAACGGCACTGCCGCGGGCAGGGTCACCCGCGGGGCCGTTCGGCACTGACCCGAGTTGCTTGCCCGTGCTGCTCCACATGATCATGTGCGGAGCGGGATGCGCGTCGGCGAGCAGATGCTCGCGGATGCCGAGAGCGTCCAGCACGGTGAGGCCGTTGGTCGCTACGTTCGAGAAAAGCGCCCGCATAGTCGTCGGGGTTCGCAGCGGCTTCGAAGATCTCGACGTCCCAGCCGTCGGCGGCCAAGAACATGGCCGCAGCCGGGCCGTCAACCCCGCCGCCGATGACAAGTGCGCGTGGCATTGACAACTCCTGTCTATGATTCTTGAGTACGGTTCCGAGACTGTCGTTGATAGAGTCTCTTGATATACGAGAGAATAGCACCATGGCTGAAGCTTCGTCAACAACTGCGCAGCGCGATGCATTGATCGAGCACGTCGGCTACACGATGCAGGTGTTCATGGCACGTGCGGTGCTGTTCCAGGACGCGGTGGCCAAGACGGGCCGGCCTGAACAGCACCGATCTTCAGCTGACCAGCCTGCTGATGCTTTTCGGGCCGGCGACACCCGGCGAACTCGCGGAGCGATCCGGGCTTACGGCGGGCGGTGCCATCACTGCTGCCATCGACCGTTTGGAGCAGGCTGGAATCGTGATCCGGTCCAGGGATCCACATGATCGCCGGCGGGTCATCGTGACAGTCAATGTCGATGCGGTGCTCGCGAATGTGGGTGCGGTGTATGGCGCGGTGGGGCAGCGTTGGGCTGAGTATCTGAACACCCTGACCGACGAACAGATCGCCTTCGCCGACGAGCTGTTCACGCAAGCGGCGGAGTTCAACCAGGACGAGACAATGCGGCTGCGCGGGCGGTGACTGGCTAAGGGCGATCGGAGCAAGGCGTGACGAATGTGCAGGTAGGTAGCTTCTCGGCGAAAGCGACCGGGTTCTTCGCAGGTCTGGAGCGCGACAATTCGAAGGACTACTGGACGGCGAACAAGGCCGGTGTTCGAGAAAGAAGTCAGGGAGCCGATGGTTGCGCTGATGGACTCGCTGCCCAGAACAGTGGCAACCGTTCAAGGTCTTCCGAGTTAACCGTGACATTCGATTCTCACCTGACAAGTCGCCGTACAAGACGCAGCATGGCGCCGCACACGAGGTCGATGGC
>CAVRQV010000027.1:0-25542 GCA_963723475.1 uncultured Actinomycetota bacterium | reverse complement strand
GCTCGGGCAGGCCGAAGCGCGGGAAAAGCTCGGGCGAGCGAAAGGCTGTGATCTCTTCGATCCGCGCGGCCTGAAAGCTGAGCACGATGATGGTTTCCGGCTCTGAAAGCGGTTGTTTGCTCGTCCCAGAGGTAACCTGCGACGGCAGGCTGGCCGTTGGCGCCGGTACGGAGGAGTTGCCAGTGTTTTCGGAGCGAGAGCGGCCAGCTGCCGAGGAAAGTCGCGATGGCGTCGCGGCCCCGGTACCAGCTTGGCCACGGTGGCATCGTCATGCGTGCATCATCGGCGAGCATTGCGACGACGGCGTCGACGTCGTTGCGTTCCCAGGCATCGGCGAATCGAGTCACGATCTGGCGCAGCTCGCTGTCCCCGAGCGCCCGTAGCGTCGCCTGCTGCGTGCGGCCGGGTACCCGCTTCTCGATCGCCTTGTGGGCCCGCTGGAGCGCGCTGTCGACGGAGACCGGCGTCATCTCGAGCGCCTCGGCGGTCTCCCGAGCCGAGAAGCCGAGGACGTCTCGGAGTATGAGGACGGCCCGTTGCCGTGCAGGCAGGTGCTGGAATGCGGCGGCGAAGGCGAGCTCGATGCTCTCACGCTGTTCGTAGCGCGCGTCCGGGCCGAGCATCGAGGCTTCGACTCCGAGCTGAGCGTCGGGGTAGGGCTCGAGCCAGATCGACTCGGCGAGCGGCTCACCGAAGGCTACGTGTGGATCGGCCGCTGGACCGTAGTCGATCGGGAGCAAACGCTTAGGCCGCTTCTCGATCATGCGCAGGCTGGCATTGGTGGCGATCCGATAGAGCCAGGAGCGAAGCGAGCTTCGACTCTCGAAGCGGGCGAGTCCGCTCCAGGCGCGAAGCATCGTCTCCTGCAGTGCGTCCTCGGCGTCGTGCAATGAGCCGAGCATTCGGTAGCAGTGCGTGCGAAGCTGGGCCTGATAGGGCCCGAGGAGGACGGCGAACGCCTTCTCGTCGCCTGCGCGTGCAGCTTCGAGGAGTTGGCGCTCGTCGCTCATCGCTTCGGCTCCCAAAGAGCGATCTCCCCGGCCTGCGGGCTCGAGACGACGCTGCGCCAGCCCGACGGTCCTTCCCGCGGTTCGAGCAGCACGACTGCTCCGAGCTCCCGTGCCCGCTCGGTCGAATGGTCGATCCGGTCGACCTCGACGTAGGGCAGCCAGAGCGGCCGCCCCGTGCGGCACTCGACGACCCCGCCACCCAGCTGCCCACCCGTGTCGAAGGCTAGGTACGAGCCGGCCGCGGCTCGGACGACTTGCGCGCGCCAGTGGAGCAGTTGTGCGTAGAAGGCGGCCGCCCGCACCTGATCGGAGGTGTGAAGCTCCAGATGCACGACCGGCCGGGGAGGTGTTTGGTTGGCGCTCATTCAGCGTTGATCCCCGCAGGCTTCAAGAGCCATCGCGCTCACCGCATTCGTCACTTGCTTTCGTACTCGTCGTGCCGGCGGATCCAGAGCTGCCACGCCTCGCCCTCATCGCGGCCCTTCGGTGCGTGGTCGAGGATCGGGTAGTAGCCCATGACGAACTCCAATCCGCGCCACGTTGTCGAGTACGTCTGGTAGACGGCGCCGTCGTCTCGTACGAACGTGCTGAAGCCGGGGCTCTCGGTGAGGTATCCGGCGACGTCGGTGCCCGTCGCCCTGGCGTTCTGCTCGACGATCGGCGGTAACCCGCTCCCTGTCATCTGCGCTACCACCTCGCGGCCCTGTTCCTCCGTGTGGGAGAAGCCGAGGTCAAAGTTGAAGTCGGTGTGTGCAGTCGAGACCCAGGGAAGGCTCCAGCCCATGCGGCGCTTGTAGGGCTGCAGCTTCTCCAGCGGTGCATGCGAGACGAGCAGGAACGTCACGTCGCGAGCATGCAGATGTGGGAGCACCCCGTTGATGGTGTCGGCGATCGAGGAGTTGATCGGGCAGCCCGCCTCGTAGCTCGGGCCGAACATGAAGTGGTAGACGAGGAGCTGGGACCGTCCGTCGAACAGCTCGGCGAGCGATTTCTCGCCGTCGTCGGTATCGAAGCGGTATTCCTTCTCCACCCGCACCCAGGGCAGCTCGCGTCGCTGCCGCGCGAGCTCGTCGCCGAGTCGGGTGTGATCCTTCTCGCGTGCCAGCAGCCGCTCGCGAGCGGCGAGCCATTCCTCGCGTGTTCCGACCTTGTGATCAGTCATATTTCTCTCCTCTGTGCGCCGTTTTGAGGTAGAGATCCAGGACCGGGCTGAAATCCATCGCTCCGACAAAGACACATCCATCGGCCGGAGCTCATGACCTGCGTTCGGCCCGTTCGAGCTCGATCAGCAGCCTTTTCAGTACGCGGTCGAGCGTGCGGCGCTCGGCCGCAGTGAGGACACCGAGCAGGCGCTCCTCGTTGCCTATGTGTGTCTCTACCGCCTGGTCGATGACGTTCTTGCCGCGGCGGGTGAGGCGCACGAGTGTTCCTCTGCGGTCGTTCGGGTCGGGGCGTCGCTCGATCAGTCCCGCCTCCTCGATGCGGTCGAGCCGCTTGGTCATCCCGCTCGAGGAGAGCAGGGTCGCGCGCATGAGGCTTGTCGGGTTGAGCTCGTAGGGTGCGCCGGCACGGCGCAGCGCCGCGAGGAGGTCGAACCAGCCCTGCTGCAGTCCGTACTGGGCGAGTCCTTTCGCGAGCTCGTCGTCGGAGAGCTGGACGACGCGGAAGAGGCGGCCGTAGACGCCGAGAGGAGCGACGTCCAGGTCAGGGCGTTCCGTCCGCCACTGCGCGAGAAGCTCGTCCACGTGGTCCTGTGCCTCGTTCACCGTCGAGAGTGTATAGTAGCGGGAAGAAACTCTCCAGAGTATATCTTGCTAGAGAGCAATAGGAGAATTGAGCCGACATGACCGTTCCTCCAACGATGAAGGCAATCCGCCTGCACGCCCCCGGCGTCGACGGGCTTCGGTACGAGACGATCAAGACGCCACCGCTTCGAGCGGGCGAGGTACTCGTCGAAGTACACGCCGCCGCCATCACGCGTGACGAGCTCGAGTGGCCGCTCGATCGGCTGCCGGCGGTTCCGTCGTACGAGCTGTCCGGTGTGGTCGCGGCCGCAAGCGACGTCGCCGAGGTCTCGATCGGCGACGAGGTGTACGCGCTTACTCCGTTCGACCGCGACGGGGTTGCGGCCGAGTACGCCGCCGTCACGGCTACGCTCCTGGCGCCGAAGCCGGCATCGCTCAGCCACGTGGAGAGCGCCGCGGTCCCACTGCCGGCGCTCACCGCCTGGCAGGGGCTCTTCATCCACGGTCGCCTCGCGGCCGGCGAGAGGGTGCTCGTCCACGGAGCGGTGGGCGGTGTCGGTCAGTTCGCGACGCAGCTCGGGCGCTGGCGGGGCTCCCACGTCATCGCGACCGCGTCGCCGGATGCGTTCCAGGCTGCACGTGCGCTGGGAGCGCACGAAGTTGTCGACGGCCGGAGGGACCGTTCGACGATGAGCTCGAAGCGGTCGATCTCGTCTTCGACACGGTCGGCGGCGAGTTCCTCGTACGCGCGCCCGCGCTACTCGCGAGGGGCGGTCGCCTCGTCTCGGTCGCCGCGGAGCCGCCGGGGGAAGGGTCGTACTTCGTCGTGGAACCGAACCGGGCGCAGCTGATCGAGCTCGCGAAACTCGTAGATAGCGGCCAGCTTCGCGTTGCGATCGACTCGACATTCACCCTCGCCGAGGCAGCCGCGGCCTTCGAGCGCAGCCTCGCGTCGGGCAAGCACGGCAAGGTCGTCATCGAGGTGACCGACGACAAGAGCTCTCCATAGGCGGATTCAGAGCCCGTCGCACTCCGATCACCCATTTCGGAGTTCGCCGTGCCGTCGGCGTTAGCGAAGCCATCGCGGAAGGACGAGAGAACGCGGCGCATCGGCCTCGATGATCGTCGAGAACTAGCCGTCGCGACCGCGCAGGAGCCCGACCTCGAATGGGCGAAGCTCGCCACGCGCGTGGCCCTCGCGAGTGACGGGGTCATGCGTGATGGTGCGCTGTGCGGCCTCCTCGTCCGATGCCTCGAAGATCGCGATCCCGGTGTTGACGGCGCCGCCGGTTGGGCCGGCGAGCATTAGTCGGCCCTCTGCGAGAAGACCGTGGAGCCATTCGAAGTGGCGACCCCATGCGCTGCGCTCCGCCTCGGTCATGGTGGCGGCGAAGTTTTCGCGAGGCGGGTGCAAGAAGTAGATCCACTCCGCCATCGCCGTGGCGTTGCTCACGAGGGCGACCGGAACAGTCCGACGACGTTGCCGTCGGGGTCGGCGAACTGGGCGAAGATGACGACGTCGGGGATCTCGGTGACCGGCAGAACGGTCTTTCCGCCCAGCGACTCCACCCGGTCGAGGTGCGATTGCAGGTCATCTGCCTCGATGTAGAAGGTGACCTGGTTCGGACCCTCGGCCTTCCCGATGCTCCCGGCGATTCCGGCTGGGGAGTCGGTGTCGACCGTGGCGGAGTCCATCCCCGCAACTGGCTGCATCTTCCATCCGAAGGCCTGCGAATAGAACTCGTGAAGCCTCGCCGGATTGCTTGAGTTGATCTCGAACCACGTGACGGGGTTGCCCATAGCCCTGCTCCTTTCTGGATCGATCGTCCGAGCCCAACTCGCGGGCGGCTGGCGTGCTTGTCGTGCCGGGCGGCGGGTGTCTAACTGTTGTGTTAGTGTAGAGTAACGGTAACTCTAGACGCACGGTTAGTCAAGAAGCACGGTTAGTGATTACGCACGATTCAGTTCTCGACGCGCTTGGCGACCGGACCAGGCGAGCCATCCTCGAGGCGCTACGCGACGGGCCCAAGCCGGTGGTGGAGATCGCCCGCGGTCTCCCGGTGGGACGGCCGGCGGTCTCGCAGCACCTCAGAGTGCTCAAGGAGTCTGGGCTGGTGTCGGACCGGGCCGTTGGAACCAGGCGCGTCTATGAGATCAACGCCGAGGGGCTGGAGGAGGCGGGTCGCTACCTGGCCTCGTTCTGGTCGGAGGCGCTGTCGAGGTTCAAGCTGACCGCTGACCGGGAACGGTAACCGGCGGAGTTGCACAAGTGAGTGTCGATCCCGCTTTGGCTTCTGTGGAGCTTTCCGTCGTCGTGAAGGCTCCGCTGGTGGAGGCGTTCGAACTGTTCACCAGTCGGATGGGTGAGTGGTGGCCGCTCGATGTGGCATCGTACGGTGGGGAACGCGCCAGGGAGATCTTCCTCGAGCCTCGCGTCGGTGGCCGATTCTTCGAACGGTTCACCGACGGCGATGAGCTGCAGGTCGGGACCGTGACGGTCTGCCAGCCCCCCAGACTGATTTCGTTCACCTGGGTGACGGCGGACTGGCTGGGCGAAACCGTGGTCGATGTAAGGTTCAGCCCCGAGGCCGACGGGACGCGGGTCGACCTGTCGCACCATGGGTTCGAACGCATCGGTCCCGTCGGGCCTGACGTGGCAGCCAAGTTCCGCAATGGTTGGCCGCGTGTGCTGCGAGCCTTTACCGAACAAAGCGGACGGTGAGCGCCCGCCCCGCGTCAAGCGCCCTGCCCCCTAAGCAGCGCTGCCCACTAGTCAAGCCTCACAGCTGTGCTGTGCACATGATGGAACGACTCGGGACCGCCGAGCTGGCTTCGGCCGCTCCACGAGCTCGGTCGCTATTGAGTTTGTTGGCGACGCGCCCGTCGCAGTGCAGGTTGGGGCGTGGCCGAGCTCGGGACGCCCTGAGTGGCGAGGTGACGCTCCGCCCAACGGCTGATCTGCTCCAGAGCGGGTAGCAGCTCGCGACCAGCGTCGGTCAGGGTGTACGTCACCGAGACCGGTGGACGGGCTTACCGACGAGCTCGTTCACGGTGATCGCCGCCCCGATAGACGCGGCCAGCCACAGCAGCCAATACGGGACACCCAGCCGCCGTCGCGCCAGAGGGGTGAACAGTGCGGCCGCACCTGCGAAAAAAGGTGAACCGGCGATGGATCCAGACAGTTTTCGCAACCGATCGACCGCTGCACCCATTGGTGCCTCCTCAACCTCCGGCCCAGTTGTCAGAGGAGCCTACGGCCAGCTCGCGATCAGCCGCCACGAAGAGCCACGCACCTCGTTCGATTAGCCGACCGACTGCCGGACAATTGCCGGTTGGCCGCATAACTCATGGCTCCGACGCGGTGACTACCAGCGCTGGCTCCGATTACGTGGGCTTGGGCCGGACTTCCCGTTCGACCAACGGAATTCGACGTACGGTCGAGGTCGTGACGTCGGTCGTGACGCCTGGCCCCCGGCGAGCCAGTGGGAGCGATCGGCCGCGGCTGGCGGCGGCCGTCTGGTCGGTTGCCGGAGCGGTGGTGTTGGCCCTACTGCTGGTCGCTGGCCGGTACGGGTTCCACGGCGACGAGTTCTACTTCGTGGTGACCGGGCGTCATCTGCAGGTCGCCGCGCCGGACAATCCGATGCTGGTGCCGTACCTGGCGGCAGGCTGGTACGGGTTGGTGAACGGCCATCTGTGGGCCTTTCGGGTCCTGCCGGCGTTGGCAGCGGGCGCGTACGTCTTACTCGGCGCCCTGATGGCCCGGGAGTTCAGCGCGGCGCCGCGCCATCAGCTGGCGGCCGCTGCGGCGGTGGCCATGACGGCCCTGACCCTGGCTGTCGGGCATCTGTTCTCGACGACGACGTTCGACATGGTGACGACAGCCGCCGCGGTGTGGTTGTTCGTCCGGGCGATGCGAAGCGAGCCTCAGCGGTGGACGCCCTGGATCGCCGCCGGTGTGCTGACTGGGGTGGCGATGGAGATCAAGATCCTGGCCGCGCCGCTGCTGGTGTGTTGTCTGCTCGGTGTCGTGATCTGCGGTCCGCGGAGCCGCCTGCTGAGTCCGCGACTGTGGACCGCGGTCGCGATCGCGCTGCTGATGGCCGCGCCGAATCTGGTGTGGCAGACGGTGCACGGCTTCCCGATGCTTCAGATCGCAGCCAACATTGCGGGCGGTGGTTCGACGTCGTCCACTCCACGCGTCGCCCTGGTGCCGAGCGTGTTGCTGGCTGTGGGTCCGGTGGTGAGCATCGTGTTGATCGTTGGTCTGATCGTCTTGTTGCGATCGGACCGCAGGGGAACCGACGGGTGGCTGGCGGCGGGATTCTTGATCTTCATCGCGTTCCTGCTGATCACCGGCGGCAAGGCCTACTACCCGGCTGGACTCGTTCCGGCGGTGTTGGCCGCCGGTGCCGGGCCGGTGCTGGACTGGGTGTTCCGCGGGCGGCTGTGGCGGCCGGTGCTGGCGGTCGGGTTGATCCTCTTCTCGGTGGTCAACACGACGCTGCTGACGCTGCCGGTGGGTCGTCTCGGTGGACCCGTGTTCACGATCGCGACCGGGCCCAATCCGGATCTGGCGGCCGAGGTGGGATGGCCCGGGTACGTCGATCAGGTCGGGGAGGTCGTGGCGAGCATTCCCGCGGCGCAGCGCGCCGACACCATCGTGTTGGCTCAGAGCTATCAGCAGGCGGCGGCGCTCGATGTGCTCCGGCCCGCGAACGGAGTGACGATGCCCGCCGTGTATTCCGGTCACAACGGCTTCTGGTTCTGGGGGCCACCCCCGGAATCGGCCACCGATGCCATCGTCATCGGGAACTTCTCTCCGGCCGAACTTGCGACCGGGTACGCGCATTGCAAGGTGGCGGGCACGGTCCAGACGCCGCCCGGCGTTGACAACGACCTGACCGGCACCCCGATCCATCGGTGCAGCGGCCTGCGGCAACCCTGGTCGGTGCTCTGGCCGCAGGCCGCGACTTTTGCATAACCGTCGCGATGGACGTCGAGGCCAGGCTCATACGGCTGCTCCAACTCGCGAGTCCGGTTCATTAGAGTTCCCGCTTGCGGGCGCAGCAGGGCGTTCACCGTGATGCCGACCCTGACGGGCACAGGGACTGAACGGGAATGACATGGCGGAGTCGGTGCCGGGCGCGAAAGCGTGCCGTGACCCTCTTACGCGAGGCACTGCACTCACCTTGACAAGTCTCTACGCGATCGACCGCAAGAACCTAACCAGCTCAGGCACGATCGCCTCAGGCGCCGGGCCGTGGTCTTGGCCAGAGAGCACGCGCCGCTGGGCGTTAGGCAGTGCGGCTGCGACGGCGTCGGCGGCCTCTGGCATTCCGGGGAAGGTCTGGTCTCCGGAGTAGACGACGGTGGGAACGGTTACAGCGGCCCAGCGGCTGCGCCAGTCGGGATCGGTCTCGATGTCGTGCGAGGCCTTGTGGTCGTAGACGAGGGTGGGCGCAACCGCGACGAGGCCAGGCCACCATGGCGCCTGCGCCATCTCCTCGACTGCCTCAGCGGGCAGCCCGATGATTGCCGTCATGTTGTAGCGGGTCGCTTCGTCGAGCTGGCCGGCGTTGAGCATTCGCTCGAGCGCCGTGAGGTGCTCGGTGCCGTCGGATCCGGCGAAGTAGGGCGGCTCGTACAGAGCAAGCGCTGACACGTCCAACCCCTCGGTCACCGCGGCGAGTGCGATTCCGGCCCCTGAGGAGCTTGTGTAGAGGGCAGCGGGCGCTCCTCCCGCGGCTTCGATCAAGGCCCCGACGTCCTCGACCTCGCGGCCCAGCGACCAGGGCGGTGTGTCGCCGGATCGGTCGCGACCGCGCCGGTCGTAGTCGACGGCCGTGAAGCCTTCCGCTGCTAACCCGGCTGTTGCAGCAGTGAGTTGATCTTGAAGCGCGACACGGCGGCCTGGAACGGCAAAGTGCCTTTCAGGTGGTCGATTCTGTACTTACCAAGGTTCAGAGTCGGCTCACGAGAAAGGCACCCGTCCGGTGCAGCGTACCGCGTCGTATCCGAAGATTACTGTGACCACCGGCGGGCGGGGGGTTTGCTCCCATGTCGGGTCGCGTTTGCTGGCCGATGTCGCCGCGGCGGCCGGGGTCGGTGAGGCGTTCGACGACGCCGTCGGCGGAGGTCGGCAGCGCCGCTCGGCGCATGCGCCGGGTCGGGTGTTGGCTGATCTGGCGGTGATGCTCGCCGATGGTGGGGTGGCGATCGGCGACCTTGCGGTGCTGCGTGATCAGCCCGACGTGTTCGGGCCGGTGGCCTCGACGGCGACGGCCTGGCGGGTGCTGGCCTCGGTCGATGACCCACTGCTCGGCCAGGTGAAGACGGCTCGGGCGGTCGCGAGGGAACGGGCTTGGCTGCTGCGCGGCGAGGCTGGCCGGCAGCTTCCGACGGTGCGGTGCGCCGGGATGGTGGTGCCGGGTCTGGTGATTGACGTGGACGCCACCTTGGTGACTTGCCATTCGGAGAAGCAGGGGACGGCGCCGACGTTCAAGCACGGGTTTGGCTATCATCCGCTGCTCGCCTGGCTGGACAACACTGGTGAGGCGCTGGCCGCGATGTTGCGGCCGGGGAACGCGAACGCGAATGCAGCCGCCGACCACATCCAGGTGATCGATGAGGCGTTGGCGCAGATCCCCGATGAGCATCGGCACAGCACACCGATCCTGATCCGTGCCGACGGCGCCGGCGCCACCAAAGCCTGGTTGGCGCATCTGCGGTCGTTGCGCGAGCAGCATGGGCTGCACATCGAGTTCTCGGTCGGGTTCGCGCTGACCAACCAGCTCAAGGACGCGATCGGTGTGCTGCCAGAGACGGCCTGGACGGTTGCGGTGGACGCCGTCGGCGAACCCCGGCCGGTCGATAAGTCCGGGCTACCGGTGGCGCAGGTCGCCGAGCTCACCGGGCTGCTGCCTGGACTGACCGCCGCAGGATGGCCGGACCGGATGCGGGTGCTGGTCCGGCGGGAACGGCCGCACCCGGGCGCGCAGATCAGTGTGTTCGAAGCCCACGACGGCTGGCGCTACCAATGCCTGGCTACCGACACCCCGCAGGGGCAGCTCGCGTTTCTCGAGGCGCGTCATCGTGCGCATGCCCGGGTGGAGGACCGGATCCGCACCGCCAAACAGGCCGGGCTGGGCCGGTTCCCGTCCCGGGAGTTCGCGATCAACGCCGTCTGGTTGCAGCTGGCGCTGACCGCCGCCGACCTGATCGCCTGGACCCAGACCACCCTGCTCGACGAAGCCCTCGCCAAGGCCGAGCTGAAACTGCTGCGCTACCGGCTGCTGCACACCGCCGCCCGGATCATCCACCGCGGACGACGGACCTTCATCAAGATCGCGGCCGGCTGGCCCTGGGCCGACCAGCTCGTCGCCGCGTTCAGCCGCCTCGCCGGCATCCGACAACCCCTGCTGGCATAACCAGCCAGCCAGACACTGACCTCCCACGACCAAGGACCCAGGAGAACCGGACACCAGGCCGGCGGACCTGCACGCCCTCGAACCGAAGATCAACAACCCACGGCCAAGTTCGCCACGACCATGATCATTCCCGGCTTAGCGAAAGATGCTTGGCGATCTCAGTCGTCCGTTGATCAATGGCGCGGTGCTGACTTGCGCCGCCGATCAAGATGACTGTCGGTCCACTGCCGTAGGTGTCGTAGTCGATGGTGGTGCCATCGGCCGAGGTCACGGTGCTCATGGGTTCCACCTTCTCGGGTTGTGCTCAGACTGACTCAAGATATTGAAGAAACTGAGTGGCAGCTGGGACTCGTACGGACGGCGGCATTCGCCCACTTCGTGGTGCGCGCCGAGTCGCTCGGCGCCAGCTTCGACTTCACAAACTGAGGGCACCGGTGTCGGCAGGCGTTCCAAAACCGTCGGTAGGGCGGGACTGTGAGTCGTGCCGACCCCTGGCGAGAACGGCGAACCGTGCCGCAGATACGCCGATGTTGATCGCTCGTGGCGTCTATTGACATATGGTCGCCGGAGCTGACCGCGGCGGCGGTGATCAAGTTGCCGGATAGACGAACCGTTAGTAAGACGAGAGTGATGGGAGCCGGGGAGGCCCAGAGAGCTTCCGTGTGCTGCCGCGTGTGTGGCCCGGCGCTGGGACGAGCCGGAGCCCGGGCAGCAACTCAAGTTCGCCGTCGACCGCCACGTACCGCACCCCAGGCGCATCGACCCACTCGCGAACGGTGTAGTGGTCCTCGTTGCGCGCGTCGTCGAGCTCACGACGCTGGACGTAGATCGGCCTGCCCGCGAAGAGGTGGTTGCTGCCGCAATGGTCGAAGTGCAGGTGTGTGTTGACGACAATGTCGATGCCGGCGAGGTCGAAGTTCTGCTTACTCAGTGGACGGACGCGGGGATCAAGGTCGGTCACCGCCGGGTGCAGCCCCGTCAGGCCGGTGTCGACCAAGACGCGCGCATCGGGATGGTCGATGACGTGCACGTACACCGGCATCCGCTCGCCCTCGGCGAGGAGGTCGGCAACGCAGATTGGCGTGATGGTGATCGAGGCGGAGACGTTCATCTCGTTCCTTCGTTGGGATTCTTGTCCGCGTCAGCGGCCTGTGATGATCCAGGGCGCGACGGTGGTGTAACCGGCGGGTGTGGTGGCGTCATGGCCTCCCCGTTTGCGGGTTTGTCGGCCTGCTCGGGTGTACGGGCGTTCCGGCCGGGAGGTCAGCCGGCGTCGTGTTCCCTCAGCAGTCTGAACCAGTCGAACACCTCGCTGTCGAACGTGGTGATCTCGGCGATCAAGCCGTTCTCGATGCGCAGCACGTCCATCGGCAAGGCTTGGTACGTCGAAGACCCGGGACGTCGCAAGTACATCGCCGCTGCCGGCTGGCTGTTGGCCGTCGTTGCTCGGCACTTCCAGTCGACGTACTCGCCCCGGCCGAAGCCGTCCTCCAGCCAGGCCTTGACAGTCTCGTCCCGACCTACCCAGATCCCGGGCTGTGGCGGCATCGCGAAGCGCAGGTCCTCGCGGAGCAGCGCGCCCAGCCGAGCACGTCGCGGAGGATCAGGACCGCCCGCTGCCGCGCGGGCAGGTGCTGGACAGCCACGATGAACGCCAGCTCGATGGTTTCCCTGGCCACCACCCGCTCGTGCGGGTCGTCGGACTGGCTGTCGGGCCAGGGCTGCAGGTACAGCACTTCAGTGCCCGTCCCGCCGGCACCTTGCAGCTCTACGGGGATCGGCGTACGGTCCCGCCGCTTCTCCAGGAAGTCCAGGCAGGCATTGGTGGCAATCCGAAACAGCCAAGTCCGCCCTTCCCCTGGAAGACTCGCGCCCGGCCCATGCGCGGAGGAACGTCTCCTGGGTCAGGTCCTGCCAGTGTCGTCGGCGCGGGCCGCCTTCATGAACCCGGCCTCGTCGGCGCCGCGACAGATTGAGGTTCGTGCACCATCAGCTGTGTTGTGCGGTTCGCCGTGTTCGCAGTATCGCCTTACGGTCGTGCCAGCGACGCATCATCGCCCGGGTCTCCTCCCTGAGGAACTGGATGAGCTCGAGCGTTTCGTTCAGCCGGTCGGCAGCCGGTGAGTCGCCCAGGATGGCGATGCCTTCTCGCAGGTCGGCCTCGCCTCTCTCGAGGAACGGGTTCGCGGTGACCGTAGCTTCGTACCAGGAGCCGTCGACGACATAGGCGTGCCGGCGCGTTCCCGGGTCACGTTCTATACGGATGAGGCGGAGGTGGACCAGGTAGCGGACCGCGCCCGAGACCCCGCCGGTGCTGGCGTGCAACCGTTCTGCGAGTTCGGCCGCGGTCATGCGCCCGTTCTCGCTGACCAGCAGAGTCGCGAACACGCGGGCGGCGAGGCGTGGAAAGCCGGCGTCAGCGAGTGTGGAAGCGAATCGCTCAATGAATCTGGCCATCTCGTCCATCTCGTCTACGCGCACGGAACTCCCTTCGAACATCGACAAGACGTATGCTAGCGTGACTAACTTTCGGTATATATTGAAAGTTGCGGTAGTTTGGAGTCCGACCGCTGGAGGATGACGATCCAGTGCAGGGCGCAGGGTGCTTGCGTTGCTCCGTGCGGCTTGGGCTCTGTGCGGCGGTGAGGTCCCAGGAAGGCGACGGGAGACGTCGATGGCTGAATACGTGTTGGGCTTTGAGCAGATCGACAAGACGAAGCTCGCGTTGGCCGGCGGCAAGGGTGCCAATCTGGGGGAGCTGTCCCGAATCGGTGGAGTGCGGGTGCCCGAGGGTTTCTGCGTCACCACGAACGCCTATGCGGCGGCTGTGGCGCGCAACGAGGAACTCGTCGCCCTGCTGGAGAGGTTGTCCCACGTCGGCGCGCGGGACACCGAGGACATTCGGTGGGTGGGTGCGCGGATCCGGGAGGTCATCGAGGCCACCACGATCCCGATCGGCATCGCCGAGGAGATCGACGGCCATCTCGCCGGCCTCGGCCAACAAGGCGCCTATGCCGTGCGTTCCAGCGCGACCGCCGAGGATCTGCCGACGGCGTCCTTCGCCGGGCAACAGGACACCTACCTGAACGTTTCCGGCCGGGACGCCCTGTTGCAGCACGTCCGCCGGTGTTGGGCGTCGCTGTTCTCCGACCGCGCGATCGCGTATCGGCTGCAGAACCGCGTCGACCACCGCAGCGTGCAGCTCGCCGTGGTCGTCCAGCGGATGGTCTTCCCGCAGGTTGCGGGCATCATGTTCACCGCCGACCCCATCACGTCGAACCGGACGACCCTCTCCATCGATGCGGGCTTCGGGCTGGGCGAGGCCCTGGTCTCCGGACTGGCGAACGCGGACAACTACAAAGTGCGCGACGGCGCTGTCGTCGACAAGCTGGTTTCCGCACAAGCGATCGCTGTCCGCGCAGCGCAGGGCGGGGGAACCGAGACGGAGGCGATCCGCGCCGAACGGCAGCGCGTCCAGAAGTTGCCGGACCCCGACATCCTGCGACTGGCGGGCATCGGCCGCACCGTCGAAGCCCACTTCGGACGGCCCCAGGACATCGAGTGGTCGTATGCCGACGCCACCTTCTTCATCCTCCAGAGCCGCCCGATCACCACCCTCTTCCCAATTCCTGGTCCCCAGGACGGCAAGAACCACGTGTACATGTCCTTCGGCCACCAGCAGATGATGACCGACGCGATGAAGCCACTGGGGCTGTCGTTCTTTCAGGAGCAGTTCGACGAGACTCCTTTGTTCGAAGCCGGCGGACGGTTCTACATTGACATGGCGCCCGACCTGGCCTCGCCGGTGGGCCGGAGGCTCGTGCTTGCGTCCATGGGCAGGATCGACCCGCTCATCGACAGTGCGCTCCGGAGCCTTATGAGGCGGAAGGGCTACATGCAGGATCTGGCGGAAGGCCAGCGGTACTTGAGGATGAACGGCGCCGGCTACTTCTCCTGGCGGCTGCCCGTTGAAGCGGTGAAGCTCTACCGCCGCAACGATTCGGGTGCCGTCGCTGCCCTCAGGACGAGCCACGACGCGGCACTCCAAGACCTCCAGCGCAGGCTCAGGACCCTGTCCGGCGACGAGGTGTTCGAGTGCGTCCTGGACGACCTAAGGCACCAGCTGAAGAACGCCGTGACGGACTCTCGCAGCATGGCGGTGGTCTATGTCGGCATGTACGCGCTGAACTGGATCAACAAGCACATGGCGAAATGGCTGGGTGTGAATGGTGCAGGTGACATGATCGCGCGGTCCGTGGCGAACGACGTCACATCGGAAATGGGCCTGGCGCTGCTGGACGTCGCCGACACCGTCCGGAACCATCGGGCGGCCATGGCAGCCCTGCCGACCCTGCCCGACTCCAGCTTCTTCGCCGAGCTGTCCGCGGTCGAAGGCGGCGAAGCCGTCAGCCGTTCGATGCAGGATTTCCTTTCCAGGTACGGCATGCGCTGTTCGGGCGAGATCGACGTGACCAGGCCCCGTTGGAGTGAAGCCCCGTCGACGCTCGTACCGGTCATCCTCACCACGGTCAGGAACCTCCAGCCGAATGCCCGGGCGGCGCGCGTCGAGCGAAGCCGGCGAGAGGCCGGGAAGATGAAGAATGACCTCGTCGATCGGTTCGAGCGACTGCCGGGAGGTCGCCGAAAGGCCAGGAAGACGCTGAAGATGATCAGTCGGTTGCAGAACTTCTCCGGCTATCGCGAGTATCCCAAGTATTTGATGATGCGCCACTACTGGATCCTCAAGCAAGCCATGCTCACCGAGGCGTCGAAACTCGCCGAAAGGGGCGTCATCCAGCGCCCCGACGACGTCTATTACCTCTCCTTCGAGGAGTTCCGCGAGGCGATCCGAACCGGGCAGGTGGACCCTGACCTGCTCGCACAGCGCAGCGACGAGTTCGAGGCCTGGGCGCGACTGAGTCCACCACGAGTGATCACCTCCGACGGTGAAGTCCTGGGCGGTGCTTACGAGGGCGACCGGGTCCCGGCAGGCGCGCTGGCCGGCATTCCTGCGTCCGCCGGAACAGCCGAGGGTCGTGCGCGCATCGTTCGCGACCTGACCGACGCCGACCTGGAGCAGGGCGACATCCTAGTCACGACGTTCACCGACCCGAGCTGGACGCCGGTCTTCCTGTCCGTGAAGGGTGTCGTCACCGAGGTCGGTGGAGCGATGACCCACGGGGCAGTAGTCGCACGCGAATACGGATTGCCGGCGGTGGTCGGGGTGGACGGCGCGACGCGACTCATCCGAGATGGTCAACGCATCCAAGTCAACGGCACCGACGGATACGTGCAGATCCTGTGAGCAGGCGATTCCACATGCCGATCGGCGCCATGCCCCGATCGGAGGGGTGCGGGAGCACACAGAGGCTGTTGGGCACAATCAGCAAAGGGCATCGTGCGCCTGCCCGCAAGCGGAGCCGTGAGCGGGACGGCTCTCTCGATCAATCCGCTGCCGCTTCACGCTTAGCGGCGATCAGACGGCGAATCCAGAAGGGCGGAGACTCAGCCAAGCCGGCCGATTGGGCGCCTTGGAGATTTGCCCACTCCGCGGATCCAGGCGGGGGCACGGATTACGTGATCGACCCGGCGTGCGATCTGGATTTGCCGCAACAGCTGCCGCCTGGGCCAGCCGTCGGCGCGCCATGGCTCCAGGTAGGCATCCGCCGCGCATGATCCACGGATGATTCACCTCGTGTACCACTGCGGCAAGCGACGTGGCCGAAAGTCAGGCATCTCTGCTACACCACTGCCTCGACCGGGACGCACCGCTGAAGGTCGGCATATTCACCCAGCACCCGGCACCACAGCTCGATCAGCTCGGTGGGGCGAAGCCTGCGGTCAATGAGCCGAAGCCCGGCATCGGCAATCAAGAACCACGGATGCTCTGAGTGGACAATCACGTCCGTATCAGCCGATGGCCGGTCTGAGCAAGCACACGAAGAGGCCGGCCCTCGTGGCGCGTGCCAGCCTTGCTGATCTTCAACCACCAAATGGCTGAACCCGGCGACACTCGGCCGCTTGGATCTGGTAGGGCCCGGGCTGGTTCAGGGCGAGACACTGGCGGACCAGCGCATGCCCCTCCTCGATCTGATCGGAGTTCCAGGCGGAGCGGTCCTGGTCGGGCAAGGTGACGAGGACGCCGTCGCGCATCCGGGCCGGGCGCCGGGCGTCCAGCAGGAGCATGAGTGCGAGCAGCCCGAGCACCTCTGGCTGCGGGCCGAGAGAGGCGCTGGCCTCACGCAGCTGCCGGGTTAGCCGGATGGCCTCGGTGCAGAGGTCCTCGCGCATCGACGCGGCGGTGGTGGACAGGTAGCCCTCGTTGAAGATCAGGTAGAGGACGGCGAGGACCCCGACCATCCGGTTCGGGAGGTCGTCGCCGATGGGCACGCGGTAGGGGATCCGTGCCTGCTTGATCTTCGCCTTTGCGCGGGTGATCCGCTGGGCCATCGTGGTCTCCGGCACGAGGAACGCGTGGGCGATCTCTGCGACCGTGAGGCCGCCGAGCAGCCGTAGCGTGAGCGCGATCCGGTTCTCAGGTGCGAGGGCTGGGTGGCAGCAGGTGAAGATGAGCCGGAGCCGGTCGTCGGTCACCGGTCCGGTGGGTTCGGCAGGGGTGTCGTCGTGGAGCATGGCAGCCTCGGTGTACTTCTTGTCGCGGACCTTCTCGCGCCGCAGCCGGTCGATCGCCTTGTTGCCGGCGACCCGGGTCAGCCAGGCCGCCGGGTTGGGAGGTACGCCGTCACGCGGCCACCGCTGGAGAGCGATGACCAGCGCGTCGGCGAGTGCCTCCTCGGCGATGTCGATGTCGCCGAACCGGCGTACCAGCCCGGCGACGACCCGGCCGTACTCGGCGCGGAAGACCTCCTCGACGTTCGTCAACGCCGACTCAGGCGGCGTCGAAGGGGCGCACCTCTACCTTGGCGCGGCAGGCCTTGGACCCGCGGGCCGCCCAGTCCAGCGCCTCGTCGAGGTCGGCGGCCTCGATGATCCAGAACCCGCCGAGGTACTCCTTGGACTCCGAGAACGGCCCGTCGGTGATCACCGGCGACTCGCCCCGCCCGTCGACGCCCGTGGTGGCCTCGATGGGCTCCAGGCCACCGGCGAAGACCCACTTCCCGGCCTCGCGAACGATGTCGAGTGCGCCCGACATCGGCAAGCTACGGGCTCCCGAGCCCGCCGTGCGGGAACACAGCCCGCGGGGGATAGGACGCCATCGCCGCGCCAGCCACACCTGCGGCGTCGGCATCGGATGCTCCTGGCCGAGCTCGCGGGCTCGCGCCACGATGTGAGGGACGCCCGCCCCCCGGATGTGGTGTCGTGGGCCTGACCGGCCAGGACCACTCGAAGCGTCGTCACACTCGACGATGGAAGACTGCTGGTCGGCCACGTGAACGGTCGTCGGGGGAGGATGCTTGCGCCATGGCAGGACCACCCGCAGCCGCGAAGCAGTTGAACAAGGTCGTCGTTCGCTTCGCAGGGCGTCGGTTCCTCCCTCTGTGGGCGGTTCTGCGGCATAGCGGCCGGAAGAGCGGCAAACTGTACGCAATACCGGTCGCCGTGATCCCGACCGGGACGACCTTCATCGTCGCGCTGCCTTGGGGGCGGGGTACGGACTGGGTACGCAACGTGCGTGCGGCCGGGCGCTGTACGATCCGCTGGAAGGGTGCAGACTACGAGTGCACCGATCCGATGTTCGTGGACGAGGACGTCGCCGCTGCTGCCGCGCGCGGGGTGACCCGACGTGCCCTGCAACGCATGGACTTCCCGCACGGTTTCATCCAGCTCAACCGTCGCGCCCTCGCCTGATGGTCAGTCGCTTCGGCACAGCCCGCGGACGTCATTTCAGAGGTCGCACTGGAGTTGCTGGTGACGCGGATCCAGCCGAAGAGTCCCTGCATTCGTGACGAACGATCCCAAGAGACGAGTCGACGTCACTTGTCTGCGAGTTGACGAATGAGGACTTGGGCGGCGCGACTAGCCGGTAGCGTCCAGTCTTGAAAGCCAGTCATCGTGTGTTGGTGGTGTCAGTCACCGTTTCGGGGCTGTCGATGGTGGTTCTTCAGCACTCGGGCGATTCCGGCGAGCCCGATCGCTAATCCTTGGCGTTCGGCAGGGGTGAGTCCGCTCAGCAGTTGGGTGTGCTGGGTGTGCAGTTCTTTCCCGATCTGCCTGGCCGCCGCTTGTCCGTCGTGGGTGAGTTGGAGTCGGTAGAGGCGCCGGTTGTGTTGGTTCCGCTCTCGTGATACCCATCCGCGGTCGACGAGTCCTGCTACCAGGCGGCTGACTGTGCTCTTCTCTAGACCGAGCAGCCGCGCCAGTTCGTGTTGGGACATGGCTTCAACCTCGGTGAGCTCCCCCAGTGCCATGACCTCCGACAACGAGGCATGTGTGCCGGCGCCGGTATGTGGCTCCAGGATCCGGCTGAGACGGATTAGTTGTTGCAGCCCCCGACGCAGCTCGTCGTCGGGGAACACCGAACTGACAGTTGTATCGCCCAACTGTTTCGCCTATTCTGAATAAAGGTTGCTTGATACAACTGTAGGAGATGCCGTGGCTGCCACCGTTCATCGCACCCGTAACCACGCCAACATGTACGGTATGGCCCGGCATGCGAGGGCCTACGACCTGGTTTCCGGGGTTCTCGTCCGACCCTTGTACCGCAGGGTCGTCGCCGACGTGACCGACATCGGGCTTCCGGCCGGATCGGTGGTTTTGGATGTCGGAACCGGGCCGGGCCGAGTGGCCAGGCTCATTGCCGCGGCCTGTCCCGAGGTCGAGGTCGAAGGCGTCGACCTGTCCCCGGAGATGATCGCGCGCGCCACCTCGACCGCAAAGACAACCAGCACGAGGAACCTGCGCTTCCAGGTGTGCGACGTCGTCACACTCCCGTTCGCCGACGGCTCGGTCGACCTCGTCGTCTCCACCCTCAGCCTCCACCACTGGGACGACCCGGCGGCCGGTCTCGACGAGATCGTCCGAGTGCTCGGTCCTGGCGGACAAGCCTGGATCTATGACTTCCGCCCCGCGCTCACGGCGACGCAACGGATCGCCAGCAACGCCGATATGGCCCTCGAAAGCCCGCTGATCGGAACAACCCGGCTGAACTCGATCGCCCGTCTCGTCCTCCGCCACCGACCACCCCCCAGCTAGCAGCTCGACCGGCACAGAGGCAAGGTAATTCTGCACGAAATGGACAATCACAGTCGCGGGCACGCTCATGGCCGCGATCACGCTCCTGAGCACCCGAGGGGGTTGAAGGGATTCTTCCATCACTATTTCTGGCCGGACAGTCACGACGCGGCCGACTCAATCGACGATGCCCTGGAGGCCAGTACCGCGGGTATCCGGGCGGTGAAGGTCAGCCTGATCTTGTTGGCGATCACCGCGACGTTGCAGGTCGTCGCAGTGATCGTCAGCGGGTCGGTGGCGTTATTGGCCGACACGATCCACAACTTTTCCGACGCGTTGACCGCGGTCCCGTTGTGGGTGGCGTTCGTGCTGTCGCGGCGGGCGGCGACGCGGCGCTACACGTACGGCTACGGGCGAGTGGAGGACCTGGCCGGGCTGTTCATCGTGGCGATGATCGCTTTGTCGGCGATGCTGGCCGGGTATGAGTCGATCCGCCGGTTCTTCGAGCCGCAACTGTTGACGAACCTGGGCTGGGTGCTGGCGGCGTCGCTGATCGGGTTCGCCGGCAACGAGCTGGTCGCCGTCTACCGGATCCGGGTGGGCCGCCGGATCGGCTCGGCGGCGCTGGTCACCGACGGCGTGCATGCCCGGGCCGACGGGTTCAGCTCGCTGGCTGTGGTGCTCGGGGTGATCGGCGTATGGGCCGGCTTCCCGCTGGCCGATCCGATCGTCGGGCTGCTCATCAGCATCGTGATATTCATCCTGGTGTGGGGCACGGTCCGCGACATCGGCCGTCGCCTGCTGGATGGCGTGGACCCGGCCCTGGTCGACCGCGCCGAACAGGCCGTCCGGTCCGTGCCCGGTATCAACGACGTCCAGACCATCCGGATGCGCTGGCTCGGGCACCGGCTCAGTGTGGAGGCCACCGTGACGAGTGATCCGGCGATGCCGGTCGGCCGGTTCCACCAACTCGAGCACCAGGCCGACGATCTCATCCGGCGCATTGTGCCGGGCGTCGCCGCCGTCCGGCTGAACCCGTCCGCCCACGTGCCGGCGAACGCGGCACTACACCTGTAACGACCCGTGAGGGCTGGATCGCCACTGCCGAGGCCCTCATATACCCGTAGGACCACCGGATAGGACAGCCATAGCAAGATCGGCGATCTTGTTTCGCAGTAGCCCTTCGTCCATCTCCGGCTCGAACAGCACGAGCATCATCACCGCCCCAATGAGGACTGCTTGTAGATCTGGGACCGCCTCCGTGTCAGCCAGTTCGCCTCGGCGTACCGAGCGTTCGAGCACCTCGGCGATCTGCTTGCGTCCGTCCAAGACGACGGTGGTTCGAAGACGCTCCATGAGGGCGGGGTCCCCGCTGGCGTCCCCGATCAGGCCGGGGAAGATCCGACGACCCAGCGGGCCGGCAACCAACGCCACGATGCGGCCCGCCAAGGCGTCGATGTCGCCAGCAAGGCTGCCGCGGTCCTCCAACGGCGGCAGCTCCTCCGAGGAATGCAGCATCAGATCGAAAACCATCTCGGCCTTCGAGGGCCATCGGCGGTAGATCGAGGTCTTCGCCACCCCCGACCGAGCGGCCACGCCCTCCATCGTCAGCGCCTGGTAGCCCAGCTCCTCGAGCATCCTCCTGACGGCGCCACGCAGCGCCTCGGTCGTGGCGTTGCCCCGAGGAGCGCGGGTTCCCGCCCGGTCGGCGACGACCCTGCCAAGGTGCTGGTTTCTTGCCATCGGCGACTCCTATTGCTACGCTACGTATCGTAGCGCTAATAGCTGGACTGCGGAACGCTCCTCTGATCGAGGTGAGGTCATGAACCGTATCCGATTCGCCACCGCAGGCCTCTTCGTCGCCTGGCTGACCCACGACCTCGAAGAGCTACTGACGATGAGCGACACCTCACGCACTCTGGTGCAACAACTCCCGGATTGGATGCCTGTGCCCGGTTCGATACGAGAGCACGGCCTTGCGACGCGCTACCTCGCCACCGGCATCGCCACCATCGGGCTCATCGTTGCGGCTGCCGCCATCCGCGGCTACCGCACCCAGGGCCGCTCAGCCTTCTACCAGAACACGCTGCTCGCCTTCGGCCTGCACGGGCTCGGCCACCTCGCTCTCAGCCTTCTGACACGTGGCTACACCAGCGGTGTCGCCACAGCGCCGACGGTCGTCCTGTTGTTCTGGCTGAGGGCAACCCGGGTCTTCCAGCAGGCCGGCGTTCCCAACCGACGCAGCCTTCCGGCCGCGATCGCAGTGCTCGCAGGATCCCTCGCCGTAGGCCATCTCACCGCATACCTCCTCACCGGAAACCAGCCCTGAACCACCGGCGGCGAACTCAACTGGCCGAGCATCACCTTCCCTGAAAGGGCGCGTGAATCCATGACCACGGCACTGGCCATCTGGCTGATAACCCTCGTCTTCTTCCTGACCCACCAGATAGAGGAGGTCGTGTACCCCGTCGCCGCCTGGAGGGAGGTGCATCCTCGACCTGGGTGGCGGCGATGGACGGCCTGGTTGAGCAGGTCACGCTTGCTCGCCAGACTTGCGGATCAGGTCGGCGGGCCGGCGGCGGGCGTCATTCTCCTTCGGGCAGCACCAGCGGGTCGCTGATCGCGACCCAACTCGCGGCAACCGTGCTGATCACGATGTTGCTGCTGGCTAATGCACATCACCGCGAGCGTTCTCACCCGTTCGGCCATGCCTCGGCCGGCCACGTCGATCTTGCCGGGAGCTCCCGGGGCGGTGATGCTGCTGACAGACCTACATCTGGACGCGTTTACTCGCATCCGATACCCAAGAGACGCCTAGCCAATCAGCCGCCACGTGAGCCTCAACGAGGCTCGGCGCTACCAGTGCTGTGTCGTTGCGATCAAGAGTCTTCATTCGGTTCAGGGCAGATCGAATAGTGACTGGTCGCGTACCCAATGCATGCCCAATAGAGCGGCCACATCAGCTACGACTGGGCCCTCTAACGCTGATCTGCCACCGCCCGGGTCTTCGATCCGGTTGTCGATCAGTGAGGCGCTCGGCTGAGAGGTCCTAGCTGTACTTGATGCGCGACGGACGATCCGTCGAATCTGCGAGCAGCGTGCGCCCGCGGGCCGTGCAACACCTACAGGGGTGACAATCCGATGGACCCGGAACCGCTGCTGGGCTTGATGTCAACGGCAACTGAAATCTGATCAGGTTTCGGCAAGTGAATTTTGACCACTTCCGGGGGTTAGTTGGCGTCGGCTGGGTCGGTGAGGACGCGGCCGAGGTCTCGGTTTTTGAGTCGGTAGGAGTCGCCTTTGAGGGCGACGACTTCGGCGTGGTGGACGAGCCGGTCGATCATGGCAGCGGCGACGACCTCGTCGCCGAAGACTTCGCCCCAGCGGCCGAATGGCTTGTTGCTGGTGACGATCAGCGAGGCTCGCTCGTAGCGGCTGGAGACGAGTTGGAAGAACAGGTTTGCCGCCTCGGGTTCGAAGGGTATGTAGCCGACCTCGTCGATGACGAGTAGCGGGTAGCGGGCTAGGCGGACCAGTTCGGCTTGGAGCCGGCCGCCGGTGTGGGCTTCGGCGAGCCGGTCGACCCATTGGCTGGCGGTGGCGAACAGTACCCGGTGTCCGGCTTGGCAGGCCCTTATGGCTAGCCCGATCGCCAAATGCGTTTTGCCGGTGCCGGGCGGGCCGAGGAAGATCACGTTCTCTTTGCCGGCAACAAAGTCCAGGGTGCCGAGGTGGGCGATCAGGTCCCGTTTTAGCCCACGGGCGTGATCGAAGTCGAACTCTTCCAAACTCTTGCGCGCCGGGAACCGGGCGGCCTTCATGCGGCCTTCGCCGCCGTGGGCGTCGCGGGCGGCGACTTCGCGTTGCAGGCAGGCGGCCAGATACTCCTCGTGACTCCAGGATTCGGCCCGTGCCCGCTCGGCCAGCCGGCTAGCCGACTCCCGCAACGTCGGCGCTTTCAACGCCCGGGTCAAGAAGATCAGCTCGGCGACCAGATCACGGCGTCGCTGAGGCTTTCGTTGCCGTGGCCATCACGCCGCCCCGCCGTCCATGTCGGCGGTGATGCCCAGCGCGATGTCGTAATCGGTCAGGGAGCGAAGCTCCACCTCGGTTTGGGCTAGCGGCTGAAGCATCTCAACTCGGCTCCGGCGCAGCAGCCGGGCAGCGGTGAGATGTTGTGGATCGGCGAGGGTTTGGTGTTTGGCCCAGATCCGCTCGTGATCGGCCACCACGCTGCCCTCGCACATCACCCGCACCCGGTCGAGGTCGGCGCGGATCAGCACGCGCCGCCCAACCGCGGCCGGGTGCACCGAGTAGTCGTTGCCGTCCATCCGCACGTAGTGGTCCCGCGGCAGCCGCAGCATGTGCTGCCAGTCGATCGCCGGCGGCACCGGCGGCAGAGCCAGCATCGCCGCCTTGTCGGCGTCGATCCGATCCAACGGACGGCAACACAGCACCCGATGCACCCGGGCGTTGGCCCGAGCCAAGAACGCGGCCAGCTGGGCGTTGAAGTCGGCCGGCGAGGTGAAGAAGCGCCCAGGCAGAAAGGAGCGCTCCAGATAGTCGTGGAGCCGTTCCACCAAGCCCTTGGCCTCCGGGTCGGCCGGCTTGCAGATGATCACCTTCGCACCCAGAGTGCCGCGGAACGCCTGACACTCCGCGGTCAACTCGGTCCGGCGGGCCCGCCACCGGCCCACCGCGGCCTCCCCGTCCCACACCAACACCCTCGGCACCGCACCCAGCTGGGCAATCAGCCGCCACCAGCCGGCATACAGATCCTCCGCGCACCGAGACGGCACCAGCACCGCGGAGGCGAACCTGGAGTAACCGCACACCATGGTCAACACCGGCAACAGCTTCGCCGTCCGGGTCTGGCCGAACCCGACCGGCAACTCGATGTCGGGAAACCAAAAGTCACACTGCGCCACCTCCCCGGCGGCATAGACCGTCCGGCTACGCCGGGTCCGGCGGCAGATACACCGGCCGCAGCTCCGCCACCCGTGCCGCTCAACGTACGAATCGAATACGGCCAGCCGATCCGCTCCGCAATCACCGTCGACGGCATCCGCGGAAACGCTTGCAGCAGCTCCCGGATCCGCGGCTCGAACCCATCCACCACCGAACCCGACCGCCGCCGCTGATACTTCGGCGGACCGTCTGCTGGCCAACGCCGCCTTCACCGTGTTCCGCGAACAGCCGACCACCCGGGCGATCTCCGAGATCGAGACATCCCTCCGACTTCCGCAGCCGACGGATCTCAGCCCAATCCTCCACGATCAGCACCTGCTTCCTCCCTGGCTCGACTAGAGGTCAGCATCACGGAGGGGTCAGTTTCAACTGCCGTCAGGGGTCAGTTTTCACGTGCCGTCGACACACATCAGCTACACTCCCTCTAACGCTGATCTGCCACCGCCCGGGTCTTCGATCCGGTTGTCGATCAGTGAGGCGCTCGGCTGAGAGGTCCTAGCTGTACTTGATGCGCGACGGACGATCCGTCGAATCTGCGAGCAGCGTGCGCCCGCGGGCCGTGCAACACCTACAGGGGTGACAATCCGATGGACCCGGAACCGCTGCTGGGCTTGAGACTCAGCTCGGCTAGCCTTCTTACCCGCGCCGCCTAATTGGCTTCAAACCCTCGCAGCAGTTGGGGATTTCCTTGCGGGCGTTACGGCCCTTTCTCCATTCCTTACGATCTGGATCTTCATCCGAAATCGCCGGGCGTCCGATCGCGCCCAGGTAAAATCGTTGCGATGGCTTTGAGCTGCAGTGAGGGCACCCAGCACGCCCAGTACGGCCGTCGCCGTCAATCCAAAGCTGGAAAAGCGCTGCCCTGTGGGAGAGATCAGACCTCGCTTAGTGTCCATCGAAGAGCCCGACAAGATTGACACGAAGCTTTGCGACCGCCGGTACGGCGCCTGTCATGCGTCAGGCGAGTCGCTTCAAGCGGGTCATGATCGACACCGTAACGGCCTGGTAGGCGATGATCGGCGTCGCGCGCAGAGCGTGGCTCGCGGCAGGCAGGTCTCCAGGTGGAACGGCCAGCGGCCACGTCGCTAGCTCCGCCAGCGGCGTCCCGATCATGCCAGGCTCGGCAAGTCGTGCGAGCACCGTTGTCATCCCGGGAGGGATGCCTGGCGTGGCGGAAAGCCGCGGCCGCCTCTCCACCCGCTTGCACCATGCTGAACGGGCTGCCAGGCCATCCTGGGTGGATCCTGGGGGCGTCAT
>CAVRQV010000026.1:0-25158 GCA_963723475.1 uncultured Actinomycetota bacterium | reverse complement strand
GAACACCTCGAACTTACGATCCGCCGGATCGGAGTCGTCCAGCAATTCCTCGACATCGTCGCGCCCACGTACAAAGTGCGGGACCAGATATGCCAGCCACGCGATCGCGATGGCAGCAAAAATTACACCGGTCGTACCCACACCCAGACGGTACGGGGCCAGCCGCGTTCCACAGGTGATCTTGAGCGGTGTGTCGCAAGAAACGAATGTGACGGATGTTGCGCAGTCGAGCGCCGACCGGTTGTCCAGCTCGCAATGGCGTCAAAAGACCCCATGCTCGGCGATGATCTTGTGCGATTACCGCTGGCGGAGGTTCTCCCACCGCTGCAAAAGTCCCTCGGGAACCTCCTCGGCGTTCAGTGCGAAGACCAGGTGATCCCGCCAGTCGCCGTCGATATGCAGATAACGCGGGCGGAGCCCTTCGGGCCGGAGTCCCAGTTTGGCCACCACACGAAGGCTCTTCGTGTTCTCGGGTCTGATCGCGATCTCGATCCGGTGCAGTGACATGACTTGGAAGCAATAGTCGACGGCCAGCGCCACGGCCGTCGGGATGATCCCGCGTCCTGCCAGCCGCTGATCGATCCAATAGCCAATCTGGCCCCAGGACGCCGAGCCGCCAACGATTCCGCTGACGGTCAGCTGACCCGCCAGTCGCGGTTTGGAGCGGTTCGACTCCTCGTCATAGAACACCAGCCACGGAAGCATCCGTCCCTCCCGGGCCTGACGAGTCACCGAACGGACTAGGCCGGCGTATGTCGATGGCCCGATCTGTGAGCCGCGAGGAAGGGTTGCCTCCCATGGTCGCAGCCAGCCCGCATTCTCACGACGTACCCGCTCCCAGGCTGTCCGGTCCCGACGGCGCAGTGGGGCGAGGATGACGGGCCCGTGCCGCAAAGTAACCGGCCAGTGGTGACGACCGAAGCCGCCCAGCCCGGTCAGTCCCCCCGGCCGCTCCAGGCTGGCCATCTTAGTGGTCTCCACCTCGCAGCTGGCTGACTGCGTGCCTTAGCACAGGCGCTAGCACCGCCATCCCATCTCGCGCACCGCCGCTCGATCCGGGCAGGTTCACGATCAAGGTGCGATCCGCGACGCCTGCAACGCCACGGCTCAGCACTGCTGTCGGCACACCATGATCAGCACCATATCGAGCGATTGCCGCTGCGAGCTGTGGCACCTCCCGTTCGACTACAGTCCTGGTCTGCTCTGGTGTCTGGTCGCGAGGATTCAGTCCAGTGCCCCCGGTCGTGATCACTAAAGCGTGGCCCGCCGCAACAGCATCGCGCAGCGTAGCCCCGACCGCGTCTCCGTCTGGCACGACAACTGGACCCGCCACCGCAAACCCAAGATCATCAAGAGCGGCCGCGACGATCGGGCCAGACTTGTCAGCGTAGACGCCCGCAGCCGCACGAGTCGAGACAGTGAGCACCAGCGCACTGTCGATCATGAATCGCCCTCGCGAGACCAATCTCCACGACGCCCCCCTGACTTGGCGAGTACGCGTACGTCGCTGATCACCGCGGCGCGATCGATGGCCTTGATCATGTCGATAACCGCGAGCCCGGCCACAGCAACTGCAGTCAGCGCCTCCATCTCAACGCCAGTCCGCTCTGTTGTCGTCACCGTCGCGGTGATCTCGACTCCCTCGTCGATCACCGCCGCCGTGACCTCGACGCCGCTGATAAACAGAGGGTGGCACAGCGGGATGAGATCGGGGGTTTTCTTTGCTGCTTGTATGCCCGCGATCCTGGCCACGGCGAGTGCATCCCCTTTCGGCACAGTCCCATCTCGAAGCGCTGCCACACACCCACTGCTGAGCAGTACGCGCCCCGCCGCCGTTGCAGAACGAGCAGTAGCGGCCTTACCGGAAACGTCAACCATCCGGGCGTCACCGGACGAGCCGAGATGCGGAAAACGACTCTCGCTCACGGCTATCCCTGGGTCATCCCGGCGACTCGTCGAGCAGCCACACGTCGACGTCGAAGCCAGCAGCCACGAACTCGACGTCTTCAGGCAAGATCAACAGCGCATTCGAGCGGGCCAGGTCGGCGAGCAGGTGCGAGCCGTGTCCACCCGCGAGCGCAACCTGCCGGCCACCCGAGCGGTCCACAGTCACGATTCCGCGGGCCAGCTGCAGCCGACCTGAAATGGACTTGATGTCGTGCGCTGCCTGGCACTTCACCACTGTCCGCACGTATGGCCGCGCCCCCATGAGCTTACGGATCACCGGACGCACGAACGCTTCAAAGGAAACGAAAGCACTCACGGGGTTGCCAGGTAGCATGATCATCGGGACCCGGTCATAGCCGATCAATCCGAAGCCTTGCGGCTTGCCCGGCTGCATCGCGACCTGCGCAAAGTCACATGGACCCATCTCAGGCATCACAGCCTTCACAATGTCGAAGTCGCCTTGACTGACTCCGCCCGTGGTCAAGATCAGGTCGGCGCGCAGCAGTTGATCACCAATCAACCGCTTGAGCTCGTCGGGATCATCACTCACCTGTCCGACTCGGAAGACCTGGACGCCTGTGGCCTTGGTCGCAGCCGCGAGCAGGTATGAGTTCGAATCGAAGATCTGCTGCTTGTTGCTGAGCACGAGGCCTGGCTCGACGAGCTCGGATCCCGTGGCGATCACCACCACACGTGGTCGGGGCCGGACCAGCACCTTGTCCAAACCGATGCCCGCAAGCACCCCGATGTCACGCGGGCCGAGATGATCACCTAGCTTTAACAGCTGAGTACCAACCTTGATGTCCTCGCCGATCCGCCGGATGTGCTGACCTGCGGTGCTGGGCGCGAAGACCTTGACATCGGTCTCACCACGATCTGTGTTCTCATACGGAACGATCGTGTCGGCATCGGGTGGCACCGGTGCTCCGGTCATGATCTTCATCGCAGTTCCGGGGGACAGCCGATGCGGTGCCGCTTCGCCTGCAGCGATCTCACCGACGACGGGGAGGCTGAGCGGCGCCTCCTGGCTGGCTTCCGCGACATCCTCGGTACGTACCGCGTAGCCGTCCATGGCCGAATTGTCGAATCGCGGCAGGTCGATTGTTGAGACGATGTCTTCGCAGATATTCAAGCCCACTGCGTCGAGGATGTGCTGGGGAAAGGGCCGCAGCGGGTTCACGCAGCTGAGCAGATACTGGCGGTGAGCTTGCATCGATCGAAACTGTCCACGATCCGGCTCGGGCGGCTCGGGCATCGGCTCGAAGTTGGGTGCGCCCTGCTGCGATTCATGGAGACTCTTGCGAGTGAACAAGGGCATGCACCACACAGTAGTGCCGCGCATATGTGATGGCTTGGACGTCGGGCTGGTCAGCCCGCAACGACGCTAAAAGATGATCATGCCGCAAGACACGCTGACGCGAGGGGAGCCGTTTGGGGCGTCTGCGCGACTAGGCTGGGTCCGTGCAAACCCAGCCGGATCAGGCCGTCGACCTCGCCGCGATGGCGGCGATCGACGCCGCTGCGATCGCTGGGGCAAAGCAAACCCTCCGCAAAGCCATTCTGTTCCGCCGCGACGCTCGCGCCGGCAAGCGGCGAGACCATGACGACCAGTCACGGATGGTGATAATCGAGTCCTCATTGGAGGACCGGATTCCGGACACCGTCGCAGCGTATCTGTCCAACGGCTCAGAACCGGGCACCCTTCAGCTGGTCGCTTGGCTAGCGGCCAATGGCGTCCGCGTGTTGCTGCCGGTGCTCTCACACCCGATCGGCGGCCGTCTTGACAAGCCGGCATGGGCACCGTACGAGGGCCCCGATGCATTACGTGTTGGCGCCTACTCAATCTTGGAACCGACGGGCGACGTCGTACCGAGCGAGCAACTCCCCGAGGCAGAGTTGATCATCTGTGCGGGACTCGCCGCCAACCTCCACGGCGACCGTCTGGGACGCGGCGGCGGGTGGTACGACCGCGCTCTGCGCCACGCCTCGCAGAGCGCGCCGATTTGGGTGCTGCTCAACGACGACGAGGTCCTGAAGACGATTCCCGTGCACGCCTGGGACCATCGCGTCGATGTGATCGTTACACCGACGCGCATGATCACCTGCGAGCCGTCTGTACTCTGCAACGTCTGAGTTCTGGGTCACCAGTCAGCGGATCGAGAAATCCAGCTCGCCGCGCGGCTCCTCCTCGATGACCTCCAGTTTGGTGACGTACGCGTGAGCCGGGCCCCTGCGTGCCCAGTCGATCATTGCCTGCACGTCGGAAGCCTCACCCTCGAACACCGCCTCAACCGCGCCGTCCTCACGGTTGGTAACCCAACCCGACACCCGACGCGTCCACGCTTGACGTCGGCAGGTGTCGCGGAAGAACACACCCTGCACACGTCCATGGGCCACTACTCGGCGACGGATCACCGCACCAGTCTGGATCATGCGCCGCCGGGCACTGCGGAAAGTGGTCACGATCGACATGAAGATTGGCGATCTCATTGCCCTCTCTGACCACTTTCGCCAAAGGGTTGCCACGCCTGGATGCACCACCATTTCAGCCGCTGGGCAAAAGTTCTTGGCGAGAGCTGGTGTCGGCCTCGACCGCACGTCGAGATGAGACGAACGGCCAGAGTCGCTGATTGGCCCACAATTCGGTCTGATCGTCGTAGTGACGATGGAATGCGTGGCCGGATACGCCACTTTGGTTCACCCAGCGCGATTGGTCGAGATCACCAAGATCGATAAGCATGCGCATTGCCGGGGCGCTCGTCACGGCATAACCCTGCCGATCGTCGAAAGCCATCGCATTGACCACCGCCGGGCCACCGCCTACCTGATAGCGACCCCGATTGAATAGGCGCTCCACGGGTTTGATCCCGCTCTTCCCGAGCGTCGGGTTCTGCAGCCGCACCGCGTGAATCTTGCCCCACTGCCACTGGTCGGTGTCCCGCGCCATCAGCGAAGTGATCTCCTTGCGCGCATTGGTCATGGCGGCCAGCAGGATGTCGTCCCTCGTCTCGATCTTGTCAGGGGTCCTCACATCGTCCCACCACGGATTTTTGACCTGCCCAATCAAGTTGCTCAGCACCGCGTACCAGCGATCGCCGCCGGTCGGCCACAGGTCTTCCTCTGGCAACTCGTCGCGGAAGGCGAGCTTGAAGATGTTGTGGCAGACGACGTTGAAGTACGCCGCGGCCGCGGAGTCCTTGGTCGACGAGTAGTCCCAGCCGACCATCGTCCGTTGCCCCTCGACCACCCAAGGATCGGGAACTTTGATCTTGAGCAGGATCGGTACCAGTTCGGCCGCAACCCGGATGGTGTCGTCGTAGAAGATCTGTTCGGCGCTGTCCAAGGTCAGTGGTGGCGCATCTCGCAATATGTCGATGATCTCCTGGCTGCGCCACCCGTACGAGAAACCGGAGCCCAGCGGATAAGGATATTGAGCTCCGATTACCTGCTGATTTGCGGCAACGAGAAAGCCGCTCGGCGGGTTGTAGACGTACGGCACCTTGGCGAAGGGGATGGTGCCGCGCCAGTCATAAGTCGGGTCCCAGCCCGGTGACGGCTTCGTTCCATCCCCGTTGCGGCGCTGTGGAATCGCGCCTGACAGCTGGTAACCGATATTGCCGTCGGTGTCGGCATAGATCAGGTTTTGCGAGGGCGCACTGAGCAGCCTTGCCGCCCCGCGAACCTCCTCGAAGTTCTGCGCCTTGTCGATGGCTAGCAGGGCGTCCATGCTGCGACCCGGCTGAAGAGCGGTCCAGCTCAGCGCGGCCGCGTACTGGGCCGGGTTGGGATCAGATCTGCTGGTCAAGACATCTTGCAGCCGCTGGTCTACATCGGAGAGCAGCGGTCCGTGCCGGGAGGAGCGGATCCGAATGGTCCGCGGCTGGTCCTCCCCCCGCACATGGATCTCTTCGGTGATCACGCGAAGCGGCACGTACGCGTCGCCTTCGCGCACGGCGTCGCCCCGCAGATCCTCGACATACAGATCCTGGACATCGACGTAACTGGTGGTCAGACCCCAGGCGATCTTGTCGTTCTTGCCGATGACGACGCCAGGCATGGACGCCATGCTGAACCCGGAGACATCGAACGGGCAGGCGTCGGAGACCACGCGACAGTGCAATCCGACCTGGGCAAAAGCCGAGGGAATGGCGGTCGCCAAGTGCGGGTCGTTGGACAAGATCGCCTTGCCGCTTTCGGTGCGGGAACCGGCCACGGCAAAGGAGTTGGAGCCAGTCCCGGTCTCTACGGAACCTGAGCCGAGGACATGCGGAATCACCTGGTTGATCTTGGCCGCGCTCCCCAGGGCGTCCGTGGCCTTGCGTAGCTGATCATCGCTGAGGCCGTCGGGCAGGGGTCGCGCCGAGGACCGGCTTGCCGTCGGATCGAACGCCTGACCCACAACATCTCCGCGCCTGACAATGGGTGCGTAGTCGTGCTCCAGCGGAAACCTCGGAAAGAGACTGGTGGCCCGACCGGCACCCAGTTTGCCCGTGATGATTGCGCGATCCGCCTCCTGAGTGAGGTTCGAACCCAGCTCCCACGCCATGACCTTGAGCCACGCCACCGAATCGACGGCAGTCCACGTCGGCGGGTGGTAGCGCAGGCCCTGCAGCCTGAGCAGCGAATACTCCAGCGAGAGCTCGGCGGCTGATCGGCCTGCGAGGTAGGTGTTGACGCCGGCGGCGTACGCGTCGAGATAGCGGCGAGTCGACGGTGCGAGCAGCGTCAGCTCCTGCTCGGCTACGCGCCGCCAGCCGAGCGTGCGGATGTAGGCATCCGTCTCCAGCTGGGATATTCCGAAGAGCTCCGAGAGCTGGCCAGCGGCGAGATGACGGCGGAAGTCCATCTCGAAGAAGCGGTCCTGAGCGTGCACATACCCCTGGGCCTGGAACAAGTCTTCTGGGTTATCGGCGTAGATGTGCGGCACGCCGTACGAGTCGCGTAGCACCTCAACGTGACCCTTGAGTCCGGAAACCATCAGCCGTCCGGAGGCCTCAGGGAATGACGTGCGTACCGTCGCGATCGCAAGACTGGCCAAGCCGCCGAGTGCGAGAACCAGCACCATCGCGGTGAAGATCGGCCAGCGACTGATGCGACGCACCGTCAAACTCTAATGTCCGAACCTGAACGACCGTCCGCACATGCTGACGGGCGACTTCGCCGATTCTGCGCCGCACGACTGCCCTGGGAGGCGGGGTGACTCATGCTCACGTGTTCTCGGCAGGCAGCAACGGTTAGCAGTCGGTATGCTTGAGTGCTAGCTGCAGCCCGCCGCGGCCCGCGGCAGGGCCGCCTCTGGAGGAGAGAAAGAGACTGATGCCCACCTACGAGTACCGCTGCACCGAGTGTGGCGAAGACCTTGAGGCCGTGCAGAGGTTCAGCGATCCGGCCCTCACGACCTGCCCGACTTGCGGCGGTCGGCTCCGTAAGGTCTTCAATGCAGTCGGCGTGGTCTTCAAGGGCTCCGGTTTCTACCGCACCGATAGCCGCAACGGGACCAAGGGTGGGACTGATGGTGACTCCGGCCCCGACAAGTCGAGCCGTGACAAGTCGGTCCCAGATAAGAAGGCCGCGACCAAGTCAGCCGACAAAGAACCGGCTGGCGCAGGCTCGGCAGCTTCCAGCGGCTCTCGCAATGGCAAACAGGCGGCATCTGGCGAAACATCATCCACAGGTTCGAAAATCCGCCGGTAGCTAGGCCTGTGGACGACGCGTACGATTTGGTTCCGCGTCCTTAACGTTCAGGCGTGACCATTCAGGCGCCCGGACCATCATTCCTACCGTTCCGTTCATGCCATCGCTAGCGCGGCCCTCTCGACGCCGGCCGCTGCACGCACTTGCCCGTGCCGCATCGTGGCACCGAAGAAAGCTTGCGGCCCTTGCCGCTGTCGCGGCAGTGCTCACTGGAATCTCCGCTGCTGCTCCGGAAGGCCCGGCCATGATGAACGTGGTCAAGGCAAGGGCTCGATTGCCCGCTGGAACAGTCGTTTCAACATCAGATCTAGTCCTCGACCGCGTTGTCGCCTCCGATGTACCGGATGGGGTGCTCACCGACCCACTCGCTCTGGTCGGCAAGACACTGGCAGCGCCAGTGGCCGAAAACCAGATGATGACGCCCCTGGCTGCCACCGATGCGCGGACCAGCGTGCCGCAAGGGCACGTGATCGCGCCACTGAGGCTGGCTGACACAGCGCTGGCCGCCCTGCTCCGGCCCGGCGACCTGGTCGACGTGATCGCCGCCGACCCGCAGGCCGGCCAGGCAGCGGTCGTCGCTGCTGGTGCGCGAGTCATCACGATCCCGCAAGTACCCGACGAGCGGGTAGGCCCCGGTTCAGAAGGAGCGCTGGTACTCATCGATGTGGACGCCCATACGGCGTCGGCCGTGGCGCAGGCCGCCGCGTCTGCGACGCTCAGCATCATCTGGCGGTGAAGGCCGGACCTACCACCTGCTTGTCAGTTATCACCTCGGAACACGTCGGTGAGAGTCGCTCCCGCCGCAATGATCTGTGGCGCTCCACGATTCCCGAGAGTCACCTCACCAATTACCCGGACCCCAGCCTCGAAGGTCCAATCCCCCTTGACCTCGAGGTACCGCGCCTCCTTGAGCGAGGGTGCGCCGACCGGGAATCGCTGATCAAAGTCGCTGATGATCTTGTAGTAATTGCTGTCAAGATCGACGACGGGGGTGGGATCGGCAGTCCTGGTCAGGCGCCCGTCGGATTGCAGATTGTAGGCGTCTGAGCGCACCACCAGCAGGTCACTGGTGGTCTTGACCGGGAGAAACCGATCGCGACCGACTCCGATGGCCGTCGCGCCCTCGAACACCTCGATGGCGGCACCCATGGCGGTCTCGATCTGGATGACCCTGGGCGAGGACGAGTCTGCCGGGTCCACTGTCTTCTCGTTCTTGATCAACGGCAGCCCGAGCACGGACTTCCGTTCATGCAGGGTACGGGCGAGCGCCGCGAGATCGAACCACAGATTGTTGGTGTGGAAGTACGGATGCCGGAACTCATCGGTGAAATAGTCCATTTCCTCCTTCGGTGTCTGAGCCGTGTCGCGCAGAATCAGCCGCCGGTCGGACTTGCGGATCGCCAGATGTCCGCCTTTACGATCAGCTGCGGTGCGGCGGCAGATTTCCGCGGCGTACGGCGCACCGGTGGTCGCGAACCATCCTGCGATTTTGGCGTTCGGCGCGGCGCCGAGGTTGTCAGAATTCGACACCGAGGCATAGCGGTATCCCAATGACAGAAGGCGATCCAGCATTCCTGATGTGGTGAGCGCGGTGTAGAGATCACCGTGGCCGGGCGGACACCATTCCAGACTGGGATCGGTCGGCCACGCGATCGGTGTCAAGTCGTCGGCCCTGAGCTTGGGTTCCTGATTCTGCACGAATCCAAGATCAAGTCCGGCGACAGCGAGATCACCGTGCGACGCCAATGCGGCCAGGGTGTCGTGGTGAGTTCGGAAGCTGTTCATAAAGAGCAGTGGCAACTCGATCCCGTACGCGGCGCGCGCATGTCGTACTTGATCAACAATGATGTCGAGGAAGTTCTTGCCCTGGCGTACCGGCAGCAAGGACTTGGCCTTGTCCATGCCCATCGAGGTACCAAGACCGCCATTGAGCTTGATGATCACAGTCTTCTCGAGCGCTGCTGCCGCATCCTCCTCGCTGACGGCTGCATCGCCCAGCATGCTGGGATCGAGGAGAGGCTCGATCGTGTCCTCGGGAATGAAGCCGCTGACACCCTCCTCCAGCTGGCGGTAGTAATAGGTGAAGACGTCGATGGCCTGTTGAGGGATCGCAGCAGCCGCCATCTTTTCCTGGGCAAGTTTCAGACCCGTCTCGCTCATACCCAGATCCTAGGGAGCGCGCGACTCCCGGATGCGGCGTTCCAGGTCTGCGGACTACTTCTTCTTCGGTGGTGGCGGCGGAGGAGGAGCCAGCGCCGCCAGTAGCGTCAGGGTCGCCCTGGTGATCTCGCTCTGCGCCGCGGATCGATCGATCGTCGCTGTGCCGTCGCCCGGCTGGTCGCCGTAGTCCCCGAATGAACTATGGACTGCTCCATTGATCACCGCATATGCGGTATCTGGCGGAAGTTTCCCCTTGGACGCCTCAATGTCGTCCGATGTCGCCAATTCGTCCGCGGTTCCGGATATAGAGGCCGCCTTCAGATCGGTACGGACCACATTGTCCGCCGGGTAGGAGGCGAAGAGCACCAGGCCTTTGACCCGTTCGTCCCGGTCAGCGAGTGAGGCGGCGGTGATGCCACCAAGCGAGTGACCGCCCACCGCCCAAGTGGTGATCTCAGGATGAACGTCGAACACCTTCTTGCCATGATCAGCACCGAGCAGTGAAAAGCCGAATGGCTCCTTCAGCACGACGACCAGGTAGCCGGCTTCCGCCAATGGGCGGAGGACATGCGCATAGGCGCGGGAGTCGATGCGAGCACCGGGCAAGAACAAAACGCCGGTCGTCGGCTTGATGTTCTCACCTGATGCGTCCTCCCGGACCGGGATCAGCTCATACCAGCCGGGCCGGTGGGCGATCCGCACTCCGTTCTCCGACCGAAGCGCCGCGGTGGCCGTCGGTGTCGCCACAAAAGGCCGTGCATATGCAAGGAAGACGACCAGAAGAAACGCAAGGACTAACAGGGGAACGGCAAAGACGATCCGCCAACGGGCACGCCGCAACACCTGCTTGGACGTTCTGTGCGCCGGATGCTCTGGATCACCCTCGCGATCTTGCTTGCCTCCGATCGTCAGCGAACCAATCGACCAGGCAATCGCGACGAAGCCAAGCAAGCCGCAGCCGATACCGGCGATCAACATGGCCGGATGGCCATTCAAGATGGCCGGCCAACGCGTCCAGCCAAGCCATACCGGCACCGCCACCATCGCGATCCCGAGCAGCAACCAGATGAGAGCCAGCACAGTTCGGCTGAGCGCTCCCGGCTGCCGCATAGCCAGAGTGTAGGAGCCGTTGTCCAGGCGACCCTAGGGTCGCCGAAGGGCCAGCGCGCTACTAGCTGACGATGTCAGCAACCGTGGCGTCGTACGCGCGGACAAGATCGTCGATCTCGACAAACGCGCTGTAGCCATGTCCACCAGCACCCAGTGCGGCACGGTGGCCGACCAGCCGCTGGTCGATGATCAGCGGCCAGCCCGGGTCGCTGCCGATGGGAGTGATCGTGCCGCGCTCATATCCGGTCGCTGCGAGGGCCTCAGCGGCATCGGGGAGTTTCATCTTGCTGACACCGAGCAGCAACCTCAGCTTGGGCCAGGCAATCTGTGTGCCACCCGGGATCACGGCAAACAGGTAATCCCCGCTCGCGCGGCGTACCACGATCGTCTTCGCGATATCCGACGGCGCGATACCCAGCAACTCGGCTGCCTCCTCGAGGCTGTGCGCCACTGGCCGGCTTCGCAATTCAACAGCGAGCCCGCGCTGATCGGCATCAGCCAGCATGCGTCGTACGCCCTGAGCCAGCTCATCGCTCATGAGCGTCCACTCTCTCGCATGCCCTTTCGTGTGAATCCGACGGACGTTACCTGGCATGCATGGCAATGGCGTCTGTGAGCTGCTGGCGTGAGTGCACGCCGAATTTCAGGTACACGCGGGCCAGGTGCGACTCGACGGTGCGCTCGCCGATGTGCAGCAGTTCACCGATCGCCCTGGAACTCATGCCCTGCACGGCGAGCGCAGCGATTTCCCTCTCGCGCCCTGTGAGAGACCCTGGACCGGCCGACGCAGCGACGGCCCGCTGGCCTGGCTTGCCGAGGTGACGGAGCGTCTCGAGCACCTGGTCGCGACGCCACCTGCAGCCGCACATTTCGAAGACCTCGACCGCCTCGCGCAGCCGCTCGACCGCTGCTGCCCCGGTCCTTCGTCACCAGGCAACGCCCCAACAGGGCGAGACTGCGCGCCCCAAGGGCCTGATAGCCGCTACCGATGAACAGCCGGGCCGCCTCGTGCGACGCCTCGGCGCCCTCGTCGTAGCGGCCGACTGCCAGGGCTGCAGCCGCCCCAGCCAGCGCTGCCAGGGCCGCGAACTGTGGTCGGCCAAGCTGCCGCGCCACGTCCTCGGCTACGCCCGCCGCGTCGGCCGCGACCTTGGGCCTGACGGCGGCCAAAGCCGCTTCGGCGAGGTCGGCAAGGACGTAGGACGCGTACGGCAGCGCCCCAGCCTCGAGGAACTCAGCCGCGGCACGGCCAAGCCGCTCGACTGAAGTGTCGCGATCCCCGGCTGCCCAGGCGACGCGACCGCGTGCCCGATCGTAGTGATCACTCATGAACCAGAACCGCTGATCGGCGAGCACCCGACCGGCGATCTCCAGGTGTCGGTGCGCCGCAGCCAGGTCACCAACCTCGGCCGCAGCCATCGCCACGTAGGTCAGCAGCCCAGCCTGTTGCGTCGGCCCAGACCTCGCAGCCACCCTCGGGCCTTCCTTCGCCACGGTCAGGAACTCTCCGGCTTCCCAGGCGATCACGATTCCCGTCTCGGCGACGATGTTGTCGGACGCGTCCTCGACCAGAAGCGCACTGTCGAACACGCGGCGGGCCTCGTCGAGCTCACCGGCCAACGCCAGACTCTGCGCCTCGATCGCCAGGCCGAACGCCACGCGACTTGGGTTCCCACAAGACTTTGCAGTCTCGATGAGGCGCCGCGACGCCGACCACGCGTCGTCGAAGTTGCCGCGTATCGCGGCCGCAGCGAAGAGTGAGCTGAGCGCGACGAGCGTCGTCTCGTGGTCGTCCGCGGCCTCGGCTGCGGCGAGTACCTGCCGCGTCTGCCCCTCTTGGGCTGCGTATCGCCCGGCCAGACCCTCGAACCATGCAAGATCACAGCGGGCGGCGCGTGCTCGGGCGCTGTCACCAACCTGCTCGTAGAGGTCGGCCGCCCTCTCGGCTTTGGTCGCGGCGTCGTCGACCTCGCCGAGGCACCACCCGAGGAGCCCGGCGAGGTAAGAACTGACAACCGCCAGCCGCTGCGGCGCTCTCGAGGCGACCGTCGAGTCGATGACGTGCTGCTGGTCCAGCAGCACCCTCTCGATCTCCCGGAACGCGGCTACACCGGAACTGATATCGAACGCGATCCGGTTGTACGACGCCGCCCAGCCTGCGTCCGGGGGCATTGCGTCCAGCACGTCGACCCACCGCCGGTCCCCTGACGGCAGAACGTCGAGGAGCGAGCCAAGGATGACGAAGGCCTCCGCGTAGGTCTGGCGTGCCCAGGACTCACCGAGCGCCCGGACCAGGACAGTGACAGCCTCCACATCGCCCTGACTGCGCCGCGCGCGCGTGATGCCGCGCCGCCTCACCGAGCCGGTTCGAATGCCGTCAGGGCTACGGCAACCCGATGGTGTAAGGCGCGGCGTCGGGCCGAATCCAGACTGGCGTAGATGCAGTCCTGGACCAACGGATGGCTCACCTCGTACACCGGATCACCATCGGCGTCGCGCACAACAACGAGCCGAACCTCCACAAGCCTCCCCATCGCTCCAGATAGCGACGGGGGCGCGTCCGACGAGTGAAGCCGGCGCAGCTCTTCCAGGTCGATCGGTCGCCCGACGACGACCAGCAACTCCAGCACGGACAGGCTGTGCACGTCCAGCGCCTGCACACGTTCCGCAACCCGGGCAGACAGCGCCCGCGGGATAGCCGCGAGCCGAGGTGCCGCGAGGTCGACACCGGTGTCGAGGACGGCGTCGAGCAGGCTGAGCGTGAACAGCGGATTACCCAGCGACTCGCGGAATAGCCAGTCGGCCAGGCCCGGTGGCACAGATGGCCGTCCCAGCACCCGTTCGGCCAGCTCACGCACATGGGGCTCCTTGAGCCGCTGCAGGTCGAGGCGGGTCAACACGCCATCCTGCTCGAGCCCGAACAAGACATGTTCGCCCATGACGCGTTCAACGAGCTCTCCGAGGCGCGCGCACATCAGCACAAGCACCCGGTCGCCGAGCATGTTGCGAGCAACGTAATCCAACGTCTCCCATGACGACGCATCCGCAAGATGCATGTCGTCGAGCAGCACCACGACAGGCTGTTCTCGCGCGAGGTTGCTCAGCACGACGGTGAGTGCCTCGCGGATGTGCGTCGGCGGGACGTCCACATGCCACGACCCGTGGAGCCTGGCCGCAGCTCGAAGCACGCCGCTGAGGTCGGCGACATACCCGCCGCACAGGCGCACCACATCGTCGTCAGCGCGGTGCCTCAAGTGACTGTCCAAAAGCTCCGCCCAGAGTCCAAACGGTGAGGCCGAGCCAGACGAGGTGGCCGCGTGCCCTCAGTGTGATAACGCGACCCCGACTGCGCTCCAAGAGGTCCGTGGCGAGCCGGGTTTTGCCGACCCCAGGTTCTCCGTCGATCACGATGCACCGGAACGCACCGCGCTTGGCCATGCGCAAGCCGAGTGCGAGGGCACTGTCCTCGGCGTCCCGGCCTACAAGCGGAGTTGGATGGCCGTGCTGCACCGCCACCTCTCAGAGTCTATGGCTGGCAATCCACTCCGACGGCCGAAGCTTCGAAGCTTCCGTACCGAATGCCGTACCGGTACGGACGCGGTGCTTACCCGTGCCCTACCAGGCTGGCATTCGAACAATGAAAACGACAGCGGGAGGAAACCATGCCCCACGAACTGCTCGACGAGCGCCTCATCGGCCCGTTCATCCGCGATCTTGGAGCGCTCATGCACGCCTCGACCGTCCTCGTGGGAGACCGGCTCGGCCTCTATCGGGCGATGGCCGACTCTCAGTGGGTCTCAGCGGCCGAGTTGGCGGCCCGCACCGACACCGACACCCGGTACGTCGCGGAGTGGCTGGCGGCTCAGGCGGCATCCGGCTATGCGGAGTACGACGCGCACACGGGTCGCTTCCGGCTGTCGGAAGAACAGGCGTTCGTGTTGACGAATGAGTTCAACCCCATGTTCTTCCCCGGCGGGATCCAGGTGGCCGCGTCGATGATCAAGGACGTCGACCTGATCGTCGACGCATTCCGTGATGGCCGCGGCGTGGCTTGGGGCGAGCATCATCCGGACCTGTTCGTGGGCACCGAGCGATTCTTCCGGACGAACTACATCGCCTTCCTCACCAACTACTGGATCCCGGCGCTGGAGGGAGTGGAAGCGAAGCTGCGCGCTGGTGCCACGGTCGCCGACGTCGGCTGCGGCCACGGCGCATCGACGGTGATCCTCGCCCAGGCCTACCCCCGTTCGTCCTTCGTCGGATATGACTCCCATGAGCCGTCGATCGAGGTTGCGCGGAAGGCCGCCGCCGAGGCGGGAGTCGCCGACCGGTGCCGGTTCGAGGTCGCCGAGGCGGCCAGCTACCCGGGTCGTGGTTTCGACCTGGTGGCGCTGTTTGACTGTCTCCACGACATGGGTGATCCGGTGGGGGTGGCCGCGCACATCCGTGAAACGTTGGCCGAGGACGGCACGTGCATGCTCGTTGAGCCGTATGCGGAGGACCGGCTCGAAGACAACTTGACATCGGTCGGTCGGATCTCCTACGCGGCGTCGACGATGCTGTGCACGCCGTGCTCCAGGTCACAGGACGTGGGACTGGCGCTTGGCGCCCAGGCGGGTGAGGCTCAGCTGCGCAAGGTCTTAGAGGCTGCCGGTTTCTCCCGAGTACGGCGCGCTACCCAGACGCCACTCAACTTCGTAATCGAGGCCCGCCTGTAAAAGGTAGGAACCTTCGACCTCGTGAAGTCGACGCGTCGCTGGTCGAGGACGACCTGGACGACGTGTCGAACCGCCTTGCCGCAGCGCTAATTAAAGCTGCTGTTGCCTCCGTGCGGCCTGAGCCCTCGGTGGAGGTCATCGAACTTCCGGATCGAACGGCCTGAACATACATCTCACTAGGCCAAACGCATCGGCGCCCCCAGTAGGATTCGAACCTACGACACAAGGTTTAGGAAACCTTTGCTCTATCCCCTGAGCTATGGGGGCTGACTAGGACTTTCGTATCTATCCATCTGGTACTTCGCCAGATATGCGCCATACACTACAAGTGACAACGGCTGACAACGCTTAGTAAGGACGACTCTAGTGACTCGGGGTAAGCGAGGCTGGGGATCGGTGCGACGGTTTCCGTCGGGCCGTTACCAAGCTCGCTACCTCGACCCTGAGGCCCATCGTTTCACCCCAGCGCCACAGACGTTTGCGACCAAGGGCGCGGCGGATCGGTGGCTTAATCGCAAGCGGGCTGAGCTCGACGCGGGGACGGCGATCGACGAGAAGGCAGGATCGGAACCGCTTAGCCATTGGTGGCCGGGCTACTGGCGCTCATTGCAGTCTCGCAAGCCCACCACTCGGGTCAATTATTCGACGGCCTGGCGGTTGAGAATCGAGCCGCGGTTCGGCACTTTGCCGGTCCGACGGATCAAGCCGAGCCAGATCGACGACTGGATCGCTGACATGAACCAGGACGGCGTATCGCCGACGAAGGTGATCGAGGCTGTCGGCGTGCTGAGACGTGTCCTGGACAGGGCGGTAAGGGACAAGGCGATCGCTCAGAACCCCTGCACCATACGATCGGGGAGCCTGCCCAAGCGGCCCCAGACTGAACGTCCGGTCCTCTCCCCCGCCGAGGTCGAAGCCTTGGCCTGTGCGATGACGCATGAAAGGGACCATGTCCTGGTGCGTCTGCTCGCCTACGGCGGTTTGAGAGTTGGCGAGGCCCTGGCCTTGCGTTGGTCCGATGTTGACCTGCCCCGTGGAATGCTCACGGTCCGCCAGAGCGTGGAGGATTCGACAGGGCCTCTGACCATTGGGCCGACCAAGACGTACACAACGAGAACCATCACCCTGCCGACCGCGCTGGTCGCTGATCTCGCCCGGCTCGAGACGGATGGGTTGGTGTTCGCGAACCGTGTCGGCGGATACCTGCGTTACGGAAACTGGCGGCGGGACTGCTGGAATCCTGCCGTGAAGCGATCCGGGGTGAAGGCCCGCCCACATGATCTACGGGCGACCTGTGCGAGCCTGCTCATAGACGCCGGCGCGAGTGTGAAGGACGTGCAGCATCACCTTGGCCATCAGGACGAATTAACGACTCTGCGCCTGTACGCGAGGGTTCGCCCGGAACGGTCGGCTGATCTTGCAAAGCGGTTGGATGCGCTTATCGCAGAGACGGATGAAAGAGGACCGCTCCCTGACTAGCGGTCTTCCTGCGACGAACGGTACTGGATTCTGCTTGGTCGGCGAGCGTTAGAAACTCCAGCCTTGTGTTTCCATGAGTGCGATGAACACTCCAACGATCGTGGCGACGCCGATGATGATGGCTGCAGCAGTTCGCAACCAGCGCCGGGGATGCTCCTCAGGTGGGCGTGCGGCGAGCGCGGTCCCTGCCTGAGGCGCTGAAAAGCTGATCTTGTGGCGCTCTCCCATCACCAGGAAGTTGACCGCGTTCGTGGCAACTTCGGGCGACGGCGTATCAACGCCCTCCGGCATGTGGGCAGTGATCTCTGCAACCAGGTTGATCAATGCAGTGCGAACCTGATCGACAACGCCCTCGAGGACGGCCGGGGACACACCCCAGTACATCCGTTCGATGTTGCCTCGCCATTCACCTCCCGCGTTCATCAAGGTCACAAGGCCTTGAGAGTCGGGGGGTGAGAGCTTCACGACATCACCGGGCCCGCAGCGCCGAACCATTGCCTCGATTTGGTCGACGCTCTGGTGCAGGTTGACATCGTTCGTGATCACGTCCCGTGCGAAGTCCGGAAGGTCCATTGGGCTGATCATTTGGCCCTTGATGAAGCCATGCATGGTGCCGGCGTCGATCTGCAGCGGTGCTGTGATCTTGCGGTACAGGGGCAATTCGTCGTCTGGCGCGTACCCCTTCAGTTCGCGGTTGGCCCAATCTCGGAGCTCGGCCGAATCCGCCTTGCCACCGAGGGCAATAACCTTCCGAAGAAGATTGCCGATCGGTGTGCGACTGTCTAATGCGCCCGCCTCGATTTCCCCGATGAGGCGGTCTCTGTGGTTTTCACGAGCGGGACGCTACGAGTGAGCACCGACAGAGCGGAAACGTCATCTCAGCTTTTTGGTCACTTGCCGGGATTTCTCGACAATTCCTCAGTGCATCGGGCTTCAAGGTGAGGATGGCCACATGGATGCAGGAACGGTGAGCTTCCAGACCACCCGGGAGTACTACGGAGTCTGGCGCTGGAAGATTGAGCGCCAGTCCTCGAGCCGTCTCGTGAAGCTATGGGCTGAGATCGGCTCGTCGAGCCTTGACGATGCCGCCAAGGTGAGTCTTGTGAACGTCGCGTGGGCCCTGGCTTCATTTCGAGCGGTCATATGACGTTTTGGTCGAGGACATTGTTCGAGCCGAAACGGCGCGCAACGTAGGCGTCCCGGCCGTGATGAAGGTACTCACCGGCCCACACCCGGACTCGCTCGACTACCTGATCGGGATGTCTCTATGGATGGATCTGGGTGATGTGCTCGTCGCGTATCGCACGATCATGGACCGCTTCGGACACCTGCGGACCACGGCAAGGGGCAAGAGTCCTGCATGGCCTAAAGCAGATGTAGATCGCGAGCTCGCAACACTCGAAGCCAGATGTCTCCCGGAGCTGAGCACCGATTCGATGAGGGATCTCGCCGGCGCGATCCTTCGCCTGACGTGGCACCCGAACAAGGAGCCCACCCTGGCGTTCCAGCTCTACTGGAAAGGCGATGACCCCAAGACCCTGGACTGCGCCGAGGGCGACCTCCGAGGGAGATTGAACACGCTTGTCGAGGAGGCGCTAAAGCAGGTCTATGAGTTCATCCTTGCCGTCCTCCAGCCATATGCGCCGGCGCCGCAAGGCTGAATGCCCAAGCTAAAAGAGGCGGCAGGGCGGCGACTACTTTGGCCGGACTGTCAATCTGGCTGCCCGAATCGCAGCCCACGCCGAACCTGGCCAGGTGCTGGTCAGCGGGAGTGTGGCAGAGGCCGGCTCGCCCGAGGGCGTGTCACTTGTGGAGGCGGGGGAGGTGCAGCTCAAGGGGTTCCCGCGTCCGGTGATGTTGTTCGAGGCTTGCCGGATCTAGCGGGAGGTGATCATGGGCAATGATCACCTCGATGCTCGTGCTCGGCGAGAACGTCGTCGATGACGCATCGCGCCTTGGCTGCCGCAACGGGGTTGATCTTGAGGTTGCCGGCGTGGGTGATCAGCGCCTTCCAGAGCGCCCAGCCGCGTCCCGGGCCCGACAGTTCTGACCGCCTAAACTGCCGACCACGACTCACACGGTGACCGTCGTGTTAAACACCACCCTGGGCGCGACCCGCGCGAGTGGGCTCTCTGCGCCAGTCTCAGTTTTAGTCTCATTCGCGACGGTTCAGCAGGGTTCATGCTGGATTGCCATGCCTGTAGTCGCCGCCTCGCGGTGTGGTCTGAACGTTGACGACCGGCCGAAGGCAGACTTGGAAAGCGGGTTGGGTGCAAGCCCTCGCGGGTTCGAATCCCGCATCCTCCGCCAGCCCTAAACAAGCTCTGACCTGCGGAAACGCCGTTCGGATCAGATTGGCCCGGGACGGCGTCGCAGCAAACATCGAGGCGGCCAGTCTCAATTCCGGTCTCAGTTTCCGGCCGCCGACTGCCCGAAATCCGGCCTCCGCGGTCCAGGCGTGTTCGCCGCCGTTCGCTGACGTACGCCTCGCCTGACCAACCCGCTGCGGAAGCGGGCGCCGTTTTGGCCCCAATCACAAAAGCGAGCGCCATCCGCGGTCACGGTGGGCAGCGACCGCGCCGACATTGACCGTCGATGCCTCGGCCGTCGCGCGCAGTCGGCCGAGAACGCGCTGAGCTCCGTGGTGGTCGCGAGCTCATCGGGTGATCTTCCAGTTAAGCGAGGTAGGTCGCGGCTCACGATGAAGCACCCCCATAAGTTGCTGCGCCGAGCCAGAGATCCTGACGGGCTGCCAGTCCTTTGGACTGCGCTTGAGGACTAGCTGCCACCAAGTTCGGCCATCCATGTGGTTGCGCTTAGCCTCTGCTCCGCAGCACCCGCTCCGGGCTCGCGGAAACCTCTCGATAGAGTCGGCCGCGAGCGATCCTGGGGAAGCGTCTCGCTATAGCTGCGGTTCCGCTGACGGCTCGGGCGGCGGCGCTCACACAGTCAGCAAGCCAAATCGTCGCCGAGGCCTCGCAGGTGGGCGGCGGTCTGGCCTCGAGAACTATGGGGATTTTGGCCTTGCCACGAGCTCCGACGAGTGTATGTTCGACGGCCGGGGACAGGATGAAGCTGATCCGGCAGGGCGCGATGGACACCAAGCACCGCAGCGCCGTCGCCGAATATGCCTGGATTGCGTCGCCGGTTCGCGGACCGAAGAGCGTTCATCTGGCGGAGTCCGCTGGTGGGTCGATAGCCAGCGAGCGTTCAACTCGATCGAGTTGTTGTTGCAGCGCCGGCGAGGGTGCGGTGCCGGTGTGGCGCCGGAGAGTGTGGGCTTCGGCGAGGTCGACCGCAGCCAGCTGATAGTCGCCTTGGTCGTGGTGGAGCACGGCCATGCCTTCGAGGACGGATGCAGTGCCGCCGATGTGACCCAGGCGCCGTGATACGTCGAGGGCTTCGTGCAGCAATGTGTCGGCCTGCTCGTGATCGCCGGTGACGAGGGCCAGGTGCGCAGCCAAAGTGCCCGCTGAGGCAAGACCCTCTTGGTAGCCGATGATTCGGTAGGCGGCAAGGCTGCGCGCGGCCAGGATGGCCGCCTCGGTGGTGCGACCGAGCGCGAATTGGGCGTGCGCGCGGTAGTCCAGGGCGATTCCCAACACCATGGGTTCGCCAAGCTGCTCGGCCTGTGTCTGGGCGTCGCGGAGCAGGGCGTCGCCGGCTTCGCGGTCGCCGGCGGCGTTGGCGGTGCGTCCGGCCAGGGCGACTATGAGGGCGAGGTTCCATGGCGGCCCGGACCTGCGTGCGTTCGCTAGGGCGGCCCGGTGGTGTTCGCGAGCGGTTGCGTAGTCGCCGCGCGCCCAGGCCGCCATCCCGAGCAGGTTATGCGCCAGCGCGGCCAGCTCCACGTCCTGTAGGGATTGCGCGGCGTCGAGCTGACGGCGGGCCGCATCGACGGCTTCATCGGTGTCTCCCTGGGCGATTGCGGTGGAGGCCAGCACTCGCAGCAGCCGAGCGCGGACGTGCGCGTCGCCCTCGGCGACAATGGCCACGCTCGCCCATGACCGCAACTCGGAGAGGTGCCCGTCGAGAAACCACGGCCAGTAGAGATCGGCGATAAACCGGCCCGCCGCTGCCGCCCGCTTTGCGATGGCATAATTCACGGCTGCTCTCAGGTCGTCGGTACAGGCGCGGGCGACCGCGGCCCACTGCGTCGCCTCCGCGGTCCTGATCCGGTCGTCAATCCGAGCTGCAAGAGCCACGTAATAATCGAGGTGCCGCCGGCGGGAGCGCTCACGGGTCGATGGCGTCGCCTGCTCGTGGGCGAATTGGCGCACCGGGTCGAGGAAGCGGTAGCGAGCCTGTCCGGCCAGGTCGCGGTCGCGGGTAAGCAGCGAGCGGCCGAGCAGATGGTCGACCGCATGCGGCGCGCCGTGTGCCACGACGGCGCTGGCAGCCTCACGGTCGAAGGATCCCGCGTACACCGACAGTGCGGCGAACGCCTCCCTGTCGCGTTCGTCAAGTAAGTCGTAGCTCCAGCCGATGACCGCCCGCATGGTGCGGTGCCTGGGGTCGCCTGCGTGCGTCTCACCGGCGAGTAGGTCCAGCGGTTCGGCCAGGCCGGTGAGGAGCTGCTCCAGCGACAGGGAGGTGGTCCTCGCCGCGGCCAGCTCGAGTGCCAGCGGAAGGCCCTCCAGTGTGTCCACGATTGTCCGGACCTGATCGTCGTCGAGCGCTGCCGTCGCGTTGACCGCTCGGGCCCGTGCCGTGAACAGTTCGGCGCCGGCAGTCTCGTCGAGCCCGCCTAGCTGGATGATCTGTTCCCCCGGGGCCCGCAGCGGCTCGCGGCTGGTCGCAACGATCCGCAGGTCGGGACAGCGAGCCAGCAAGTGCGTCGCGAGCTCCGCAGTCGGTTCGACGACATGTTCGCAGGTGTCCAGAACAAGCGCGCCGTGCCGGCGGGACAGGTAGTCGCAGATGCGTTCAGTCTCGTGCCCTGGGGAGTCGGCCAACTGGAGTGCCCGAGCCACCGTGGTGGCGACGCCCGTGCTGGCCGAGGCCGGGGCGAGCTCGATGAACCAGACGGCGCTGATGGATGCGGATGGAGCTGCGGCGAGCTCGACCGCGAGCCTGGTCTTGCCAACCCCGCCAGGTCCGGCCAATGTCACGAGCCGGGCCATCGTCAGCGCGGTGCGCAGCATGGCGAGTTCGCGCTCGCGGCCGACCAGGGCACTTACCGGTGCCGGCGGAGCCGCCGCCGGTCGGGGAGGTGTAGCCGCGAGGCTGGGGTCCTGTGCCAGCACGGCAGCCTCAACCGCTCGAAGTTCGGGTCCCGGCTCAAGCCCTACCTCATCGAGCAGGTAACGACGTGCCTGCGTGTACGCGTGCAGTGCATCTGCTTGTCGGCCGGCCGCGTACAACGCCTTGACAAGCAACACGCGCAGCCGTTCACGGAGTGGATGTTGTTCGACGAGCGCGGTGAGTTCGGCGACCGCGGCGGACGCAAGCCCCGCTTCGATATCGTCGGCGAGGCGGGACTCCACAGCGGACGAACGTTGCTCCTCCAAGCGTGCGGCGATGGCCCGCGCCCACGGCTGTTCGCACCATTCCTCCAGCGCCGCACCGTGCCAAAGGTCCAGCGCCTCCGGCCACAGCCGGGCTCGCAGCAAGTCCTCAAAGCGTTCGATGTCGACCGACCCGCCCGCGATGTCGAGCCGGTATCCCCGAGGGACCGTCACTACCGACTCGGCGCCGAGCCGGTGGCGCAGGTCACGCACGTAGCCCTGGATCAAGTTCGCAGCCGTCGGTGGCGTCGCGTCGCCCCACAGCGCATATGCAATCCGGTCAGCAGGGACGAATCGACCATGGTGCACGAGCAGGACCGCGAGCAGCATTCGCAGCTTGGGTGCAGACACGTGCACCTCGACGCCGGCGTCATCAAACACCCGCAATTGGCCGAGCAATTGGTACTGCACATTCGAAGGGTACGGATGTCACGTTCCCCCAGCGAGACTCCAGCGACGCTCCAGCAGCCGCAGCCAGGCTGGTGTCGTACACCAAGGAGGAACCATGATCATCCACGTCGTCCGGTTTCGGTCGTCATTATCGGACGAGCGCATCGCAGAACTCTTCCAGACCCGGGCACCTGAATACCTCGCAGTGCCTGGGCTACTGCAGAAGTACTACCTCCGCTTCCGCAGCGGTGAACACGGCGGGGTCTACGTTTGGGACTCCGCCGCATCGATGGAGCAGTTCCTGTCCGGCAACCTCGCCCGCTCGATCTGCGACGTGTACCGGGTGGAGGAATCGGTGCGTGACGTCGCCGATGTGCTCCTGGCCCTGCGGGCTGAGGATTCGCCTTCGGTCCTCACCGAACCACCGTCCAGTAGTCCGGTCACAGCAGCCTAGGAGGCCGACGTGGCGTCCGACGGCTACATCAACAACCACACCCGCCTGTGGGGTTGGCGTCCCGACGTGATGACCGAGTTGCAGACCCTGTGCAGCGACCTGACTGCCGATTCCGGCCTGTCCCCGCGCGAAGTGGCCGTGATGGTCACCGCCATGGCGGCCGCCCGCGGCGACTGCCTTCTGCTCGTTGGCCTGGGGGCAGAAGCTCGCCGAGCCTCAGCGACGAAGCAACCGCGGCCAACGTCATCACCGCTCACCCTGCCAACCTGTCGGTTCGGGAAGCGGCACTGGCCGGCTGGTCCCGTCAGCTCGTCCGTGATCCGAACGCGACAAACCGGGCCGATGTGGACCGGCTACGCCAAGCCGGGCTCAGCGATAGAGAGATCTTTGAGGCCACGACCTGGATCGCCATGAGAATGGCATTCTCCACGGTTAATGGCGCCCTCGGTGCACGGCCTGACCGGCAACTGGCGCAGCGGACTCCCCAGCTTGTCCGCAACGCCGTCACCTTCGGCCGCCTGCCTCCGCCAGTCGCATAGCCATCCGGTACTCGTCGATCTCGACTGGCTCTCAATTCTTTTGAGCGCAGCTGCCGGCACGCCGAGTACCCATCGGGTGCCGCGAGCTTGGCGAAATGCAGAGAAACTGCAGCAACAACTGAGCGGCCTAGCCTCCGTCTTTCGCTAAGCCGGGAATGATCATGGTCGTGGCGAACTTGGCCGTGGGTTGTTGATCTTCGGTTCGAGGGCGTGCAGGTCCTCCGGCCTGGTGTCCGGGTCTCCTGGGTCCTTGGTCGTGGGAGGTCAGTGTCTGGCTGGCTGGTTATGCCAGCAGGGGTTGTCGGCGAAGATCTCCCACTCTCGCGGCGCTCTCCCGTCGGGCAGCAGGGGACGTGGCGCCATAGTCGAAATCGCGCAGCGACAGGCTCGACTGGGGTGGAAGCCGTTGGCGGCGTGGTCGACCGTGCCACCCCCGGCGGAACGTCGCACCCTGTACGCCGCCCCCGTGGCCGAGGTGACCACCGACGTGGGTTCTGTCCGGGGCTCCCGTACTCGTGCCCGGCGGAGGGCGGGTTCAGCAGTGCCCGCGCTCCCAGGGCCAGCCCGGCCGAGCCGGCCGCCAAAAGCCGCCCTCCAGCAGCAACCCGCGCCGAGACGGGCGGGCGGGGATCTGCCATTAGAGGATCCGCCGGTGCATGACTCGGGATCCGGCGTGCACGATCTAGCGATTGCGCAGATTGCACAACGGGCCCGCTGACGGCGCTTCGCAAGTCTGACTCCCCATGCCGCACAGACGCTAGACGCCTCTACTGGCCCGGGGAACGGAAGGCTACAACAAGCCACTGCCGCATGCGCAGAAGGTGCGTGTCAGTTTGGCTGGCTGAGGCTTTCGGCCGCTTGACAGTGACCCGCTGTTAGCGAGCCCATCGGGCAAGACGATGGAACACGGCTGGGTGACTGTCGATCTGGCGTCCGCGGCGGATATGTCGGCCGACCGATCAGCGCACGGGCACAGGTAGATTGCCTTCGTGGCCGAGGATGATCTGGAGTTGAGGCGGAAGCTCGCCAAGCAGGGGCCGCCTGATGGCTAGACCCTCGCCTGATCTGCGCCACCGCGGGTGCCCTGGTCGTGTGGGCACGCAACTCACTCGCCGCGGGAATCTTGGCGTTCCTGATATGCGTAGCGGTTCTGGGTTCCG
>CAVRQV010000025.1:0-147532 GCA_963723475.1 uncultured Actinomycetota bacterium | reverse complement strand
CTCGGAGAACGCTGCCCGCACGCTTGGGGTGCCGCCCCATCCCCAGAGGGGCACCCGCGATGGCCCGCGCAGTCCATGGGAACTCGACCTCCGCAGCGACCCTCGCCTGAAGGCGCTCTACCTCGACAACGACTCGTACAACGGCTACCCGCACCACCGAGGCGTGTTCGAGCAGGGCATCAGGACAGCGGACGATCTGGCGGTGATCGTGGACTACGCGGGGGGATGCGACGCTCGGCTACGCGCTCTGAATGCGCACGCACCATGGAAGGGCTACGGATCGCGGTCGACGGCGATCCGAGCCAGGCTGGACTCGAGGTCATCGAACGCGCAGCCGTGCTCACCGACACCACCCGGCAACGTGGTTATCGACCCAAGCGCCATCCCGGAATCCTCATCGCGAACCGGCGGGGAGCGGCTGACTCTTCAACGCCACTGGGAGGTGGCCCAGGACGTCAAGATCGAGGAGAGTAGCGGGGGTCATGGTGGAGGCGACGCGCTGCTGCTGGCCGATGTCTTCCGGGGCCCTGGGGATGACTGGCTGGAACGAGCATCGAACTGGGTGGATGGTGTCCGTTCAATAGCAGTGGGTATGGCGGGCAACGAATCACTGCGCACCGGTCTTCCGGTCAAGATCACCGACCTTGACCTCGGCGTAGATCTGTCCCGTTGAAGGTCGATCTGAGGAACCCCTGGTTTCGCATCGCCACTGTTGGCAAATGTCCCTGACCGAGCCCATTTCGGCTCATTGGTGATGCATTTTCAGGCCCGAGCCCAATAGCGCTGCGGCCTACTGCGCGTAGGGCGCGAACGCCGACAGATGCTTCACGAAGTGGTCCGCGATGATGCGGTAGTGCTCCTCTTCGTTGTCGTTCCAGACCTTGTACATCCGCGTGCCGAACACGTCCAGGATCGCCCCGTAACCGACGTGCAAGACCTCCGTGAGTCGACGCGGTCGATCACTTGAGCGACCTCGTCATCGGTCGGATTGGCGGGGATTCTCGTCGGATCGCACGACAGGTGGTAGCCTTGCGGTTGGCTTCGAAGCTGTCGAGGGCGAGCGCAAGACCTCTCGCATCAGATCCGGATCGTTGTGCGCGATCACGCGCAGGGCTTCTGCCCAGCTGGTGCCCGCCGTCTTGAGATGCACCACCCCCTTGGTTGCCTCTGCAATCAGCGGATATGTGGAGTACTTATCCGAGCCGGAGTGCAGGGACAGCTTGTACGGGCCGAGCGCCCGAGCAATCTCGGCGTGAATCTCGAAGTCACGCCGCAACTCGTGATGTCACGATGTACTCCACACCCTTCTCGAAGCGCCCGACGAAGCGCGGTGCGAAGGAGACGAAGTTCATCCCCAAGCGCTGCAACTCCCTGACCACGACGATGTGCTCCGCCGGATGGTTGGATAGTCCGTCTCGTCGACGGCGAACTCCACCTCGCAGTCGATGTCCTTCTCCATGAGGCGCCGGTACATGGCCATCGCGTGCGCCAGAGATGGCCCGTATTTCGCCATGGCGCGAAGGACCGACTCCTCGTCCAGCACGACCGCCTCGTGCTCGAGGTCGATGCGCTGCCCGGCGTAGCTCTTCGTGAACGTCGCCAAGTCCGACTCCAGACCCGCCCAGTCGAGAGCTTCCACCTTCTGCTGGATCACCGCCGGGTCGGCATGCTCCGCCTCGGGGTCGACTTCGGCCTTGGGATCCAGGGTGTAGAACACGAAGCCGGCAGCCACGGTGTCGTCGAGGTCGTCGAGATGTTCCAGATGATCCGCGTCGCCGCCGACTGGCTTCGTCCAGCCCGCCTGGAAGACGCCCCACGTCGCGTCATCGAGCACGTTGCGCGGCGTCCGATGGCAGCGCCCCATTTCCCGGATCGACTGCTGAGCGAAGACGGGGTTGATTGCTGCGCCGACTGCCTTCAGCGCTCGTACGTGGCCGGGTGTCGCCAGCCCGAGCCGGTCACCGAAGCCGGCCGAGGTATGCAATCCGAAGCGGGACGGGTTCAGCCACGGCAGAGCGGACCGCAGCGCAAGGGCATTTTCCGGCGTGGTCCTCGCTACGAAACGAACCTCCCCATCGATGCGCTCGGTTGTCCCTTTGAAGCCGCGGAACGCGGACTCATCCTGGGCCGCGGCCACCAGCCGTTTCACACCGTCGATCGACCGTTCCAGCCAGTAAGTCGCGCCCCCGTAGGAGACCTGTGACTCTGGGTAGGCGCGATCGCCAAGGAGCGCTGTGGCGGACGGGCCCAACTCATCGGGGCGGGCGGTCATGCTGTCACCTTTCTCTAATGTCGCCACACGCTGCAGGGACTCGTCGGCCTCGGCTCGCAACCCGACTACCGTAGCGTACTGGAAAACGCTTTCTCAACTACCCGTCGGCTGTGAAATCGGACGCCTCCATTACGGCGCACGAGGCATGATCTTCACACCTGGAACCACCGCCGAAAGCTCAGCGATCATCGCCCTGATCGGTGCCTTTCGAGCTGCCGAAGCCGATTCGATCGAGAAACGCCTCGTTCTCCGCCTGTTCCTCGGGAGTGGCCTTGCCGTACTTGGCGTCGAGCTCTGCAAGCCACACGCTGGCGGCCTCGCGGTGGCTATCCGACGCGATGGCACGGCGGTTGCTCATGACCTTCATCGTACGAACCGTCCTCCCGATCGAAGTCGACGGGCCGCGCTCCGAGCAGGGTTCGCGAGCTCGTCAGAGGAATGAGGCGCGTGCTGCAGGCACCACTTGTACCTGGGTGCTGTCTAACCACGACGTTGTCAGGCACGCAACGCGCCTCGGCCTGCCCGAAGGGACCGATGTGGCTGATTGGAAGCTCAGCCTCGGCTGCGATCCCCCGCTCGACGACGAACTCGGCCAACGCCGCACCCGAGCGCTACGCGACCGCGTGGATCCATCACGGCAACGGGTCGGCCGCCAGGCGCCGGGTGGTCATACCAGTCCGACTGGCCATCCGCCTCAGCGGACTCCCATGGCGTATGCCTGCTCGATAATGCGCTGTGACTTCGCTGCCTCGCGAGGACTGATCCAGAACGGCTGTGGATCCTCCAGCCGGTCGTAGAAGTCCTCGATCAGCAGCTGATGGCTCACTCCCCAGTAGCCCCGGCCGTGTGACAATGCCCGGCGCTCCGGCACCACATCGACGCGGCCATCGGCATGGCTGACTGTGAGGTCGCCGCGAACGAAGAACGTGGCTTGCTCGGTGTCGATTTCCAGGGTGACCGGTGAGTCGACGACGTTGGCGTTGGTGGCGACCAGCATGCTGCGTGCCCCGCTCGCGTGCTCGAGCATCAGGGTGGCCGTGTCTTCCACGTCCACTCCAGGCGCGGTCCGGGACCGGCTGATATGCCCGTCCACCGCGGTGACATCGCCGAGCAACCACTGCAGCAGGTCAAGGGTGTGGATCGCCTGGTTGATCAGCACGCCGCCTCCGCTGCTGGCGATTCGTCCCCGCCACGGGCGGGACGTGTAATAGGCCGGTGGGCGGTGCCACATCACGGTGCCGTGCCCGCCGAGAACCTTCCCGAGCTGACCGGTCTCGAGCCGGGCGCGGATCGCTTGAACGGCGGCGTTGTAGCGGTTCTGCAGGCAGACACCGATCTTGACCTGCGGCTGTTCGTCGGCCGCGGTGATGATCTTCTCCGCCTCGAGCATGGTGGCCGCAAGCGGCTTCTCCATGATCACGGCGACCCCGGCCGCTAAACAGTCGACCACGACGGCTGCGTGTTGATCATGTGGAGTGCATACATGGGCGACGTCAGGTCGGACCGCCGCGAGCAACGCTCGATGATCGTCGAACCCCGGCACGCCCCACCGCTCGTGAGCCTTCGCTGCCGCGGCCGGGTCTACGTCGCACACACCCTGGAGTTCGACACTGACGAGGCTTTCGATCGCTTCGAAGTGGACGATCGAGACATCGCCGCAGCCGACCACCGCTGCCGTGGACATGCCTGCTCCTTCCCCCGCCCCCGCGGACCCGGCGACCGCGCGCATTCTTCTTGGTTGTTGCCCCACGGACTGTACTGCTCCTTGAACGATCCCTGCTGCAAGTGCCGCATGTGTCAGTCCTGGTCCGCAACGTTGCCGTGAGCTGCCATGACTTCGTCGGCTTCCCCACGCGCCAGTTCGTCCGAGCGATCCTCGTCGACTACGGCTTCAAACTCTCCGATCGACGGGCCGACTATGCCCGCGACTTGGGCCCAGAGCTGGCTGTACGCAAACCGCGCGCAACGACTGGGTAGCGCCCAGTGTGGATACAGAGATCGCCGAGGACGAGATGGCCCGACCGCATTGAACGAACTTGGCCGCCGCGTAAGGTCTCGGCATGGTTTCGCTTCGTGCGCTGACCGAATCGAACCGCCAAGCGGTCGAAGCTCTGCGCGTATCGCCGAGCCAACAGCGCTTTGTCAGCAGCGTGGCCCAGTCGTTACTCGAAGCCGCCGAACACCCCGACGCTGGCGCCTTGTACTGGGGGGTGTATGCCGAAGACACGCCGGTCGGGTTCGTGATGATCGCCGACGAGGTCGCAAGTCCCGACTACATACCTCATTACCTGTGGAAGCTCCTCATTGACGAGCGCTACCAAGGGAAAGGCTTCGGCACTGCCACGCTCGACTTGATCGTCGAGTACTTCCGTGGCCGACCCGGCGTCGACGCGCTGATCACGAGCGCCGGTCCCGACGACGGCAGCCCGATCGAGTTCTACGAGCGCTACGGGTTTGAGCGCACCGGCGAAGTGTCTGACGGTGAGGTGCTCCTTCAGCTCAGGCTCCCCTAGCGACTGCTGTGCCGACTCTTAGCGGTCGCGCCACTACCTCCCGGTCAGCAGCTGGTCCCGCTCAGAAGGCTTCGGCCACAAAGGCCCAGGCCTCGTCCTGCATGGCAACGTCGAAGGCGTGGCCGCCGGGCCCGAACGATCCGCGGTAACGGTTGCTCCCCGCGTGCAGGCGGTTGAGGTGATCATGAGCCGCCTCCATCCCGGCGCGCGGAGAAGAGCTCGTCATCGATTCGATACTGAACGAGGAATCGAGACCGGCCCAACGCGGTCAGCTCGGGCCAGTCCGTCAGCGACCACAGCCCGGGTACGTGAAGCAGCCAGGAATGTGTGTCGAGCTCGTCCGGCACCACCGAGGCGAACGTAGCCATCATGCAGCTCACAACGCAGGCTGTGATCCGGTGATCCAATGCCGCGAGCAGCAGGCTGCGACCGCCCCCGCCGGAGAAACCGAACGTTCCAAGACGCGCCGCATCAGTTCCGTCTTCGGCCGCCAGCACCCCGAACGCCACCAGATCGTCGTACACCACCGCACCCGCGAACGTCTGGCCCAACGCACCGGCAGCCTTGGCCAAGGTGTCTTCGTGTAGCGCTGACGCGAGATCAAAGCGTTCGTCCTCGGTCGGGACGGATCCCCTGCTCACGCCAAAGAGCGCTCTGAGCCTCCAGTAGCGCGGCCAGCCGAGGCGTCGGCCGCGATAGGTCGAACCGTCGGCTGCCCCATGAAAAGGTGTCGTGCACGAGGACGGCGTAACCTCGACGAGCCAGCTCGTTCGCCGGGGCGCGACCTGAGTAGTACGCGCCACGAAGCCAGACAGCGCGCGGGCTGGCGTCGGCACCAAGGTCGATCAGCTGCTCAGCCCCCACGGAGCGGACGCCGCCATGACAGTGCATGCCGAGTACGCCGGGCAAGCTACGCCGAACGTCTGCTGGGCGCAGCAGCCAAGCGCCTGTGTCCGGCCCGTCGCCAACCGACCAGCGCAGTCGACGGATCGAGACGCCATCCAGGCGCACCTCGCCCTCATCGAGCACGGTCGGATGGTCGGGAGTTCCGCCGGGCGCGGATCCGCCGTCGCAAGCCGAGCACGCGGCCCAATGCCGACCCGGCCGAGTCCGCACCGACATAGGGCTCAGCCGATCGCACTACAGCCGGCCAGTCCTCGTAGCCGGCGATTGGATTCGGGCGAGGGCCGCCGGGCTGCTCGGCCGCAGTGGTCAGCTGACGGCCTTGCTGAGCCGCGCCGGACCGGTGCTGCCGCGAGGCTCGATCCTGGGTCGGAAGAAGATCGCGTGGCCAGGTGCGCGGCCGTTCAGCAGGTCCCACATCCGATGCCAGGCCTGCTCTCCGAGTTCCGTGGCCGGAACGGATGCCGTCGTCAGCGATGGGGTGATGTAGCGAGCAAACGGGATGTCGTCGAATCCCACGACCGAGATGTGTCCTGGCACGCTCACACCTCGCTCGCTGAAGGCACTCATCAAGCCCATCGCCACAAGATCGTTGAACGCCAGCGCGCCGGTCGCAGAGGTGGCGAGAACGCGCTCTGCGGCTTCGTAGCCGCATTCGAAGCTGACGCCGCAGGGAAGAATCTGGATTGTGACGTCCGGATGATCATCGAGATAGTCGTGGATCGCCTCGATCCGCCAAGCGTTCGCTGCGCTCTGCGGCGCCCCGGCCAGGTACACCAGGGACCGGTGACCATAGCCGTACAGCAGATCGAGCAGCTCCCCCATCGCCGTCCGGTGGTCGGCGGCAACCACCGGCGTGCTGGCCGATCCAGCGTCACGGTGAACGAGCACAACCGGTTTGAGTTCCTCGAGCAGCGGCTGGAGATCCGCCTCGGCCATGCGCGGCGCGCACAGAACAATCCCGTCGCAGCGCCTCCGCGTCTCGACCGCGAGGATCTTTTCCTCGGCAACCGACTCTGCGGAGTCGGCAATCAAGATGTGGTATCCGTCGCGTCCAGCAGCGCGGCTCAAACCTCGCAACACACCGTGGAAACTCGGGTTTTCCAGGTCGGGCACCACAACCGCGATGGTGTTGGTCTTGCCGAGGACCAGGCTGCGGGCGAGCGGGCTGGCTGAGTAGTTGAGCTCCGCCGCCGCAGCACGGACCTTCGCAGCCATCACCTCATCGACAGATGGGTTACCGTTCATCACCCGGGAGACCGTGGCCAGCGAGACGCCCGCGCGGCGAGCAACGTCGGCGATGGTCTTCGATCGAGTGTTGGGTGATGTTGCCACGTCCGGTCCGTTCTGCCAGCTGTGGATCGGCTGGCGGTGGAATAAACCTATCGTGTACCTTTGTGAAAGCGTTTTCTAGTCATCCACACGAATGATTGCTTGAGAAATTGGGGGATTGGGTTGGACCTCTCCGGCGATCAGGTCAGGGCCACCAGCTGATGGGCACCCCCGCCATATCAACCGCCTCCCCTGCGCGCCTGGTACTCGTCGGAGTTCGCGGCTACGGAGCCGTCCATGCCGAACGGATCGCGCGGCTCGCCGACCAGGGCGCTGTGGAGCTGGTCGCGGCCGTCGATCCGGGAGTCGTGCTGGATCCGCCGACCGTCTACGGCGTGGATCTGTACGCCGACCTGACAGACGCACTCGCCGCAGTCGGCCCAGTTGACGTCGTGATCATCGCGGCGCCGATCGGCGACCACTTCCGACTCGCTCAGATGGCACTGACCTCCGGCGCTGACGTCTACCTGGAGAAGCCACCGGTCGCCTCAATCGAGGACTTCAACTCGCTCCTCGCGGCGGAGCAGGAGACCGGACACGTGGTTCAGGTCGGTTTCCAGAGCCTCGGCTCACGTGGCTTGGAGATGCTGGAAACAGATGCCCTCGGCATCGGCCGCTTAGTCAGGGTAAGCGCCGTTGGCGCTTGGTCGCGGACTGTCGGCTACTGGAGCCGTTCACCGTGGGCCGGCCGCCGTAGCCTGCATGGCCGAGCAGTCAATGACGGGGTATTAACAAATCCCCTGGCACACGCAGTGGCCACAGCACTGGCGGTTGTCGGCTGCCGCCGGCTTGAGGACGTCGAGTCGGTGGAGACCGACCTTTACCGGGCCAACGCCATCGAGAGCGACGACACCTCAGTGGTCCGTGTTGGCACCACCCGGGGACTTCAGGTGACCTGCGCCCTCACCTTGTGCTCACCCGTCGAGCGCGAGCCGCAGGTGCACATCCAGGGAACGCTCGGCCGGGCCACCTTCGCCTACACCGCAGATCGGGTAGAGGTCGAGACAGAGGATCAGAACCGTACGGAGATCACAACCCGAGCGGACCTGCTCGAGAACCTCCTGGCCCACCGCAGAGATGGAGCGCCATTGCTCGTGCCGCTTGCCAGTACGGGAGCGTTCATGCGAGTGCTTGGGGCCGTCGCAGCGGCTGACGAGCCGGTGCGTATCGACCCGCGCGCGATCCGCTGGGAAGGCGAAGGCCAGGACCGGCGCGCCGGCGGTCGACAATGTCGAGCACTGGCTGTGGAAGGCAGCATTGAGCGGGCAGACATTCGCCGAGCTCGGTGTGCCCTGGGCTCACGCTGAACGAGACCAGATTCTCGTTCGGGCCCGCCTCGACGGGGTCGAGGTCGCAAACTACCGCGACGGCCGCGGCACCATTCCCACCTCCAGTCCCCGCCCGGTTCTGCACCCCGTACGCACGTTGAACGGCGTGGTCGTGACCGGACGCCATCCCGCCGACCACGACTGGCACAACGGTGTCGGCATGGCCATACCAGATGTGAACGGCAGCAACTTCTGGGGAGGTCGGACCTACATCGATGGGCAGGGCTATGTGCTGCTCGACGACCACGGCAGGATCGTCGGCGAGCCGCCAGTGCTGCGAGGCGACGCCTTCACACAGGAGCTGCAATGGATCGGCCGCGACGGATCGATCCAGCTTCACGAGCAGCGATCGATCGGCTGGGACGCCATGGACGAGCAGAGCTGGAGACTCACCTTCGAGTCCAGCCTTCGCGCCGACGCAGGTGCCAAACTCGGCTCCCCCGGCAGCAAGGGCCGCGTTGGCGGTGGCTACGGCGGTTTTTTCTGGCGGTTTCCGGCCTGCGAGAGTGTGGAGGTCTTCACCGATCATGCGCGCGGGGAGCTCGAAGTCCATGGGACCGTTGCGCCCTGGGTTGCCTGGTCCGCCGACTTCGCTGCGGGCCCGGGCGTCAGCGGGTCGGCCACGATCGTCATCGTGGCGCCCGGCGCGGCTGAGGCCGGAGAGCCATGGTTCGTTCGGGTAGATGACTATCCGGGCATCGGCTCGGCACTGGCCTGGGACCGTCCCGTGATCCTCGCTCCGGAGGCCGTGCTCGGCCGCCGTTTCGATGTGGCGATTGCCGACGGCCGGCTGACCGATCACAGACAAAGGCACTTGTAGCCGAGCTGATGAACGCGCCGTAGCGAATCTGAGCACATACGGTGACGTGGGCCGCTGATGCCCCGTCCAACTGCTGATCGTGCCTGCTACTTGTCCTGACCGGACCGTCTCGGTCTCCTCGGTTCAGCGACGATCTCGAGACTCCCGCGCGATGTAGTCCGCCGCGAGCCCGCGTGGCGCACAGCTCAGCCAGCCGTCCACAAGCGCTTCCCGGAGTGCTCGGGTGCCCACCACTCGCAGCTGGATGAGCACAGCCGCATATCCGTCGAAGTGCGGGATCGTAAAGAAGCCCTTGGCCTGCCCGGCAAGTACCGCCTCCTTCTCGCCAAGATCTTCGACCCGCACTGCGAGGATCGGTCCGGATGGTGGGGTGGTATCACCGAACCGCCGGATGTCGGCCTTGCTGAACGGCCGCTCCCATGCGAACGCCTTGCCCGCGACCGACCACTGACGGTTGCCACGGTGCTCGCCCTCGGTGACCTGCCGCAGACCCAACGCGATACGAGCCACATCGTCGAGCGTCACCCACGGTAGCGCCGGCTCCGCAAGTCTCGGCGCACTTGACGGTGAGCGCCGAGTGAGCCGCCGCATCGCCGGAGGACATCGACGCGATGAAGGAGCGGACAAACGCCTCTCCGACCCCTCGCGACTATGTCGACGAGACGCTCGAGGCCTACGCGTGGACGAGGCGTCGGAGCGGTGAGGGGGCGAGCTGTCAGGTGCTCGCGGAGCCACTCGGCAGCGATTGGGTCGACCCGCTTCGCGACCTCAGTCTGCGGCGCCGGCTCGATGCCGGGCTCCTCAGCGAGGGCATGCTCCATGCCGTCGAGCAGCTGCACGTCGGCGCCGACCGCAGCCGCGACCGCCAGCGCCGACGAGACGATCGCCTGCTCGTCGTCCGCGCCCACGATGATCCGTATGGCCGCCCCCGACCCCACGAGTTCGCTCGCTCGCGCAACGTAGTCGAGCCGCTCGGCCGCGGCGGTGCCCGCTTCGGTCCAGTCGTAGCCGCCGAACTGCGGCGACACCGCGTCGATCATCGGACGCAGCTGCAGCAGGGGGCTCACCAGCACCGCCGCCGTCGCGCCGGACGTACCCCGCGCCAGCACCTCGGAGGCGATCGCCGCGCCCATCGAGCCGCCGACAAGACCCGCGGGCACGTCCGCGCCGATGCCCAGCGTCTTGCTGAGCTCCGCCCACGCGGCCGGGAACTCTTCCGCCGCCTTACTGTGCACGGGCCCGTGGACGAGACCAGGCGCATCCGTGGCGAGCAGCTTCATAACCTCGTCGCCGCCGCCGGGCAGCGACCGCGCGCCGAATGTGGGCAGTCCGAGGTAGACCTTCCATGCGTCGAGCCCGTCGAGCGGCACAGCCGCAGCGAACGCCGCCTCGCTGCGCGGCGGATCCATGAGGTGCCACAAAATGATGACCGGGGCCGTTGCCGCATCGCTGGCTGGCGGCACCGCGAGGTAGAGCACGCCGTTCGAGGTCGTCCCGGTCAGGGGAGTGAGGACGAGTCCGTCAGGTTGCGAACGTGTGATCTCCATGGGTTCCACGGTTGCACTATCCCCTGACAGAAGCGACCCGGTTGCGCAGCTCCGGGCGTTCGATGGCTCGGGGCGGACGCGCAACCGAGTCCGAAATTGGGCGGAGGGTTGCGACGCCACATATCGTCGATTCTCGTCAGTGCGGATGTTTGCTGACCCATAACAATTCGCCACCAAATTGGGATCAGCGCAGCAGTACCATTTCTCACGAATTCCGCGCAACGCGCAGGTATTTCTCTACCTTCCGCAGCTGTCGCTGCATGAGCATTTGATGCAGAACTGCGATCAGCCCGGCAATACCGTCACCGGGCAACGCAGGCCGGGCGCCCGACTGATGCGGGCATCGCCTGTGACGAGCGGACACTCCAGCGCCTCGGCGAGGGCCACGTACGCCGCGTCATAGGCAGAGAGGTTGTGGCGGAGCTCCCAGACCCGATCAAGCATCGAGAACGTCCCGTGGCGGGTGATCCCCAGCCAACGAAATGTATGCATGATCTCCCAGCCGTTCTCTTCGTCCAGTTCGCCTCGACGAACATGTCCCCGCACCGCGTTGGCGATCTCCGTATCGATCAGATGGGGCACATGAACGTGCTGATCAGCTGGCAGAGACACCGATCTCAAGCGGAGAAGCCACGCCATGATCACCGACGCGTCAGCGACAATCATCGCTCGGATCGGGCCTCGGCAAGATTCTCCAGGATCTGGGCCATCGTGATGTCGTGATGGCCAAGGGGCTCAAGCAACGCAGCATTGTCGATGCGTCGAGACGCCTCGGCGAGCTCACGGATCGCCACTGCATTGACGGAGAGACCCTCGAGCCTGGCCATGCGCTCCAGCCGATCGGCCACCTCGTCAGGCACATTACGGAGATACAACGTCCTCATGTCGCACTATGCTAGCATCACGCAAGCATTGTGCGACAAGTGTCTACTTCTTTGCTCGCCAGGCCCGCTCGAACGGCAGCCGCCACGCGTGCGGTGCGACCAGCTGGTGAATGGAGTTGGGCCCCCACGAGCCAGGGGCGTACGGCCGCACCAGAGGCGGATCCTGCAACAAGGGCTCAGAGCGCTCCCAGAGGCTCTCGATGCCTTCGGCCGTGGTGAAAAGCGTGTGATCATCGCGCATCGCATCCAAGATCAACCGCTCGTATGCCTCGAGGATGTCACCGAGCCGATCTGTCTCACGCGTTGAGAACTGCATACTCAGCTTGTCGAGCTTCATGCCCGGTCCGGGTCGCTTGCCATAGAACGAGAGTGACACTTTGGCCTCGTCGGCAAGATCAAAAGTGAGATGGTCCGGACCGGACGAGCCGACCCCCGATCCCGCAGGGAACATGCTCTTCGGTGCCTCTTTAAAGGCAATCGAGATGATCCGCAGGCCCTCGGCCATCCGCTTGCCGGTCCGGCAGTAGAACGGTACCCCGGCCCAACGCCAATTGTCGATACCGCATTTCAAAGCAATGAAAGTTTCAGTATCAGAGTCGCGGGCGACCCCTTCTTCCTCGCGATATCCGCTGTACTGACCACGGACGATGTCTTGTGGATCGAGTGGCAACATTGAGCGAAAGACTTTGTTCTTTTCCTCACTAATTGCCCGCGGTTCTAGCGCAGTTGGCGGCTCCATCGCCACAAATGCAAGCACCTGGAAGAGGTGCGTCACCACCATGTCCTTGTAGGCGCCGGTCACCTCGTAGAAGCCCGCCCGACGATCCAGGCCCAGAGTCTCTGGGATGTCGATCTGGACGTGGTCGATGAAGTTCCGGTTCCAGATGGGCTCGAACAGCCCGTTGGCGAAGCGGAACGCAAGGATGTTCAGCGCGGCTTCTTTGCCGAGGAAGTGGTCGATCCGGAAGACTTGCCGCTCCTTGAAGGTCTCATGGACCTGATCGTTGAGGGTGATCGCACTCTGCAGATCGGTGCCGAACGGTTTCTCCATGACGACCCGCGAGCGTTCCACCAGTTTCGCCTCGCGGAGGGTGTTGATGACCTTGGGCGCAGCGACCGGCGGCACGCTGAGGTAGTGGAGGCGGCCGGCAGGCCCACCGAGCTTCTCCTCGGCGACCCGAACCGCCTTGCCCAAGCCCTCGGCCCCCGCCGACTGCGGGATGTAGGTGAGGCGTTCGCCGAAGGAGTCCCAGTGCTCCTCCGTCAGCGGGTGGTGGCTGAACTCGGTCACCGCCTCCTTGGCCATCTTTCGGAACTCGTCCTCGGTCAGGTCCTCCAACGAGGTCCCGACCACCTGGATGTCGGGCGCGAGCGCAGACAAGGCGAGGTGCGCCAAGCCGGGAAGGAGCTTGCGGCGGGAAAGGTCACCGGTGGCCCCGAACAGCACGATGACATGGGGCGTGATGATGTCGCTCCCCTTGCGCGGCCGTGATCCGGGCGCCGGATAGGCGATGGTCTGAACATCGTGTTGTACTGCCACGCCTCGATGCTCCCACCTAGCGCAGGGCCTCAACAAGATGACACCCGGATTTAATGAGTACATGGGCCACCCTTTGCCGTACGCCGCCAACTGCTCGCTGCTCTTCACCGAGGTCGAGCTGCTCCAACGACCGGCGGCAGCCCATGCAGCGGGCTTTGACGCGATTGAGCTCTGGTGGCCGTGGCCAGATCAGCCTGTTCCGGCCGATGCCGAGATCGACCGGTTTGTCAGGGCCGTACGCGACGCTGGAGTCCGGCTGATCGGGCTCAACTTCTTTGCCGGCGACCTCGCTGGCGCTGATTGCGGAGTGTTGTCCATCCCGGAGCGGTCGGCGGAGTTCCGCGACAACATTGCCGTCACCGTGGGCATCGGTGAAGCCCTTGGCGTACTCGCCTTCAACGCGCTGTATGGCAATCGGGTGAACCATGTGCCAGCCGAGCAGCAGGACGATCTTGCAACCGAAAACCTGACGCTAGCGGCCAAGGCAGCGGCCGCGATCAATGGGACGGTCCTCGTGGAACCGGTCAGCGGCCCCAAGCCCTATCCGCTCCGAACCGCTGATGATGTCGCCGCGGTGCTCGATCGGGTGGACGCGCCGAATATCGGTTTCCTCTGCGACCTGTTCCACCTCGCCAACAATGGCGACAACATCGACGCGGCGTTGACCGCGTACGCCGACCGAATCGCTCACGTCCAGATTGCCGATCACCCGGGACGCGGCGAACCCGGCACCGGCACCCTCGACCTCGTCCGCTACCTCAGCACGATCGAAGCCAATGGTTACTCGGGCTACGTCGGGCTCGAGTACATTCCGACCACGACCACCATCGACAGCCTGCGCTGGCTGCGTCAGGAGAAAGTGACCCGACTGTGAGCACCATTGCGTTCATCGGTCTCGGCATCATGGGTGGGCCGATGTCCCGGCATCTGGTCAAGGCTGGCCACAGGGTGATCGGCTTCAATCGATCCCCCGGTCCGATGGAGCAACTTGTGGCTGACGGCGGTAAGGGCGCCGGCAGCGTCGCCGAGGCTGTCCATCAAGCCGACTTGATCATCACCATCGTCCCGGATTCACCGGATGTAGAAAGCCTTGCGCTAGGCGAGGGTGGCATTTACGCCAATGCGCCCCGAGGGTCGATCCACATCGACATGTCGTCGATCAGGCCTGATGTCGCGACGCGGCTCGCCGATGCTGGCAAGGCAGCAGGGATCCGGGTGATGGACGCCCCAGTGAGCGGTGGTGAGACAGGGGCCATCGAGGGCGCCTTGTCGATCATGGTCGGAGCCAACCCCGCAGACTTCGAGGAGGTGAAGCCCATCCTCGACACCATGGGTACGACGGTGGTGCTGGTGGGCCCACCTGGCTCAGGGCAGACCGTCAAGGCGGCGAACCAGCTGATCGTTGCGGGCACTCTCGAACTGGTGGCAGAGGCCATCGTTTTCCTGCGGGCCTACGGCGTTGACACCCAGGCTGCCGTTTCGGTGTTGGCCGGCGGGTTGGCGGGGAGCCGGGTCTTGGAGCGCAAGGCCGCCAGCATGCTCGCAGGCACCTTCCAGCCCGGGTTTCGGATCGACCTGCACCACAAGGACATGGGCATCGTGACCGCCGCGGCCCGCGAGCGTGACGTCGCCATCCCGCTCGGTGCGCTGACGGCACAGCTAGTGGGTGCCGTCAGAGCGCAGGGTGACGGCAACCTCGATCACTCAGCCCTGCTGCGCGGTGTCGAGCGCCTCTCGGGACGTATGTGACTGAGAGAGGGACGGTGATAACGCGCGTCGTACTGGCTCCGGACAAGTTCAAAGGCTCACTGACAGCGGCCGAGGTAGCTGAGGCAGTTACGGCCGGCATGCTCGATGTCGTGCCCGGGCTCGAGACGATCATGCTGCCTGTGGCCGATGGCGGCGACGGCACAGTGGCAGCCGCCCTGTCGGCCGGCTTTGACCGGGTCATGGTCGATGCCGTCGGCGCGACCGGCGAGCAGGTGCAGGCGCCGTACGCACTGAACGGCGATCTTGCCGTCGTGGAGTTGGCGGCTGTTGTCGGATTGAGCATGCTGCCTGGCGGGAGGTTGGACCCGCTGGGATCCTCCACCTACGGGCTTGGGCTCGTCATCGCCGATGCCATACGGCGGGGCGCGGCTCGGATCGTGCTTGGCCTCGGGGGGAGCGCGTCAACCGATGGCGGTGCGGGGATGGTGCAGGCTCTGGGCGCCCGGCTGCTGGACGGCGACGGCCGCGATCTGCCGCCCGGAGGCGGCAATCTCGGCGACATCGAACGCCTCGATCTCGCTTTGCTCCACGCGAAACTCGGCGCCGTCACGATCATCGTCGCCAGCGACGTGGACAACCCACTGCTCGGCCCGCGCGGCGCCGCTGCGGTGTTCGGACCGCAGAAGGGCGCCGGGCCGCAGCAGGTGGACGGCGCTCGAGGCCGGACTGCGGCACTGGTCTCAGCTCGTCTCGGATGCAACAGGACGCGACGACGCCGACCGCCCGGGGGCCGGTGCCGCGGGTGGCACCGGTTTCGCGGCGCTGGCTCTGCTCGACGCCGAGATCAAGCCTGGCATCGAGTTGATCTTGGACTTGATCGACTTTGACCGCCGGATCGCCGGCGCCGACCTGGTCGTGACCGGTGAGGGATCCCTGGATGAGCAGTCGTTGGCGGGCAAGGCTCCTGTGGGGGTGGCCCGGGCGGCAGCGAGGGCGGGCGTACCTGTGGTCGCTGTCGCCGGACGGTTACGGCTGAGCCCATCGCGGCTGCATGAGGCCGGGATCTCTGCCGCGTACGCGCTGACAGACCTGGAGCCTGATGTGGACCGCTGCATCGCGAACGCAAGACCACTGCTGCGTCGCGTGGGCGCACAGATTGCGAAGGAGTGGCTCGGTTGAGCCCTAACCGTCGACGTGAGCGAACGCGTCCAGCATCAGTGTTTCAGCCAGGCACGCGGCGGCGAAGTCGCCCAGATGAAGTGACTCATTGGCGCCGTGGGCTCGAGAGTCAGGATCACCGACCGCGGTGACCAAGATCGTTGCTTCTGGGAATGCCTTGCTGAAGGCGGCAACCATCGGGATAGATCCGCCTTGTCCGATAAAGACAGGCTCCACACCCCAGGCCTGGGTGAAAGCAGCACGCGCGGCCTCGGCGTACGGCCCGGTGAAGTCGATCACCGACGGCGCACTGGCCTCGCCGTCGGTAACCGACACCTGAGCACCCCACGGCGCATGATCATTCACGTGCGTCATCAGCGCAGCCAAGGCTTTCGCGGCGTCGTCTCCCGGCGCCACGCGAGCGCTGATCTTGGCCCGCGCCATCGGGATCAAGGTGTTGGATGCCTTGTCAACCTGCGTGGCGTCGAGGGCGATGACCGAGATCGCGGGCTTGCACCACATTCGCTCACTGAGCAATCCGCTGCCGATCCAGGCGACGCCGTCCAGGATTCCTGATTCCTCCCGCAGCCGCTCTGGGGGATATTCCAGGGCTGGCGCCGGGGCCGTCGCAAGGCCTGCAATCGCTACGTTTCCCTGATCGTCATGAAGGGTCGCCAAGAGGCGGCACAGGGCGGTCAGCGCATCCGGCACCGCGCCGCCGTATTCCCCCGAGTGCACAGCGTGGTCCAGCGTTCGAATCTCCACCGTGCAACCGGCAAGTCCGCGCAACGAGGTGGTGAACGCCGGTTGCCCGACCGCCCAATTGCCCGAGTCGGCGATCACGAAGACGTCCGCGGCGAGTTCGGATCGATGCTCCTCCAGCAACTGGGCCAAGTCCGTCGACCCGACCTCTTCCTCACCCTCGATGAACAGCGTCACGCCGACCGGTGGCTTGCCTCCGAATGCCCGCAGCGCGGCGAGATGAACAGCGAACCCGCCCTTGTCGTCGCTCGTCCCGCGGCCAAACAGCCGGCCCTCGATCTCTGTAGCGACGAAGGGTGGCGTCGCCCACCCGGCCGGATCGCCTTCGGGTTGGACGTCATGGTGCGCGTACAGGCACACGGTCGGCATGCCCCTCGGGGCCGGAAACCGTGCGATGACGGCGGGCGCACCCTCGTTCGCGCGTACCACTCGGGCATCCGGGCATCCCGCATCCTCGAGCAACCTGACGATTGCCAGGGCACTGCGCTCGACCTCACCAGCCCGTGCCAGGTCTGAGCTGACCGACTCGATCGCGACAAGGTCCTTGAGATCGGAGACGATCCCCGGGAGCAGATCGCGCACCACATCATGCAGGGACATGGTGCGAAGCCTATGGCGGCTCAGTGGGTGGTCAGGACCTCTTCGCGAGGGTGTCGAGGTAGTGCTGGTTGTACATCAGGCCGAGGACGTTGCCGAACGGGTCGACTACGGATGCCGTGATGAACCCGTCGCCCTGCGTGGTGATAGGCGAATGCTCCGTGGCGCCCAGCGCGAGCACGCGCTCCACTGCGGCCTCGATGTCGTCGACGTGCCAGTAAACGACCGCTCCGGCTGGCGGCCCGCCGGCCTTATGTGGCGCGAACTTGCTGGACAAGATGCCGAACTCGTGCTCATAGTCACCGATGCGGAACTCGAGATAGCCCGGTCCCTTGCCGTAGTCCGCGCTGTCGTAGTACGGCGGTACGCCCAGCAGTTCGGTGTACCATTTCGCGGCCGCCGCGTGGTCGTCGGCGAAGAAGTTGACGGTGCACAATCCTCGCAACATTTCTCTGGTGCCTCCCTCGGCTCGTGTACTTGATCTTTGGCGCATCAGTGGGTGGTCATGACAGCAGGGATGGTGCCCTGCCATGCCTCCCGGACGCGCGGCAGAGGCAGCGTGAACTGGCCGACCACCTCGAGGGTGGCGTCCTCCTCAGCCGTGACCACGCCAAGCTCTGTCAGCAGGACCCCGTTGATCCGGCACAGCGAGGCGAGATCGCGGTCGGCACCCTCCTTCACCGAGACAAGCGCCCGGCCGGTGCTTTCTGAGAAGAGCCATACAAAGGGGTCCGCAGCTGAGGGCAGCTCAATGCGTGCGCCGAGCCCGTGGCGGAGCACCGACTCGACCAAAGCCTGCGCCAGCCCGCCATCAGCCAGGTCATGGGCGCTGGCGAGCAGGCCACGGCGACTCGCCCTGATCAGCACCTCGGCCAGGGCCTTCTCCTGAGCAAGATCAACTTTGGGTGGCCGACCACCAAGATGATCATGGATGACCCCTGCCCAGGCGGAACCGGCCAACTCGTCACGGGTCTCACCGAGCAGGTAGATGACTTGCCCGGCCCCATTGAAACCCCCGGGGGTCCGACGTGTCACATCGTCGATCACTCCGAGTACTCCGACTACCGGCGTCGGCAGGATCGGTGTGTTACCGGTCTGGTTGTAGAAGCTAACGTTGCCACCGGTCACGGGCGTACCGAGGACTTGGCAGCCATCCGCGAGCCCGCGTACTGCCTCGCTGAATTGCCACATGATCGCCGGATCTTCCGGCGAGCCGAAGTTGAGGCAGTCTGTGATCGCCAGCGGCTGAGCCCCGGAAGTCGCGACATTGCGGTACGCCTCTGCCAGGGCCAGTTGCGCGCCTGCGTACGGATCCAGCAAGGCAAAGCGCGCATTGCAGTCAGTGGCGAGAGCGACGCCGAGGCCCGAGTTCTCATCGATTCGCAACATTCCAGCATCGTCGGGCTGTGTGAGCACTGAGTTGCCACGGACGTACCGATCGTATTGATCAGTGACCCAAGACTTGTCACAAAGGTTGGGCGATCCGACCACGCGGAGCAGAGTTTCAGAGAGCTCCTCGCCGCTGGCTGGTCGCCGAAGTTGATCAATTCCGTTCGTCTGGACCTGATCTTGCCACTCCGGTCGCTCATAGGGACGCTCGTAAACAGGACCCTCGTGAGCCACCGTGCGCGGCGGCACGTCGACCACTCTCTCCCCCTGCCAGTCGATCACCAGCCGGTCTCCTGGGGTGACCTCGCCGATCACCGTTGCCAATACGTCCCACTTGCGACAGATCGCCAGAAAGGCCTCGACGTGATTAGGCTCGACGATCGCCATCATGCGTTCCTGCGACTCGCTCATCAAGATCTCCTCTGGGCTGAGCGTCGGGTCGCGCAGCGGCACCAGATCAAGATCGATATGCATTCCGCCGTCGCCGGCACTGGCCAGCTCTGAGGTGGCACACGAAAGTCCGGCGCCGCCGAGATCCTGAATGCCGGTAATCAGCCCGGCCGCGAAGATTTCCAGGGTGCACTCGATCAGCAGCTTCTCCATGAAAGGGTCGCCGACCTGAACGCTCGGACGTTTGGCGGCAGGCTTCGGCCATGAGCTGCTGGCGGGTCTGGTCTGGCCATCGCCCGGCTCGGCATCCGTGTCATCGAAGGTCTCCGATGCGAGCACGCTGACCCCGCCGATCCCATCTGCGCCGGTGGAGGCTCCATACAAGATCACCTTGTTGCCGGTGCCGGTGGCCTTCGCCAAGTGCAGGTCCTCATGGCGGAGCACACCGACGCACAAGGCATTGACCAGCGGATTACCGAGATAGCTACGGTCGAAGGCCACCTCGCCACCGATGTTGGGTAGACCGAGGCAGTTCCCGTAGCCGCCGACGCCCGCGACAACGCCTGGCAGCACCCGGGCAGTATCGGCCTCGTCGAGGGGCCCAAAGCGAAGAGAATCCATGACGCCGACGGGACGCGCCCCCATCGCCAAGATGTCGCGGACGATCCCACCGACACCAGTGGCGGCGCCCTGGTACGGCTCGACATAACTGGGATGGTTGTGTGACTCGATCTTGAAGGTGACGGCGTAACCCTGCCCGATGTCGACCACGCCAGCGTTCTCTCCGATGCCGGCGAGCAGCTTGCCGATGGGGGTCTCCGGCGCGAGCTCCGCGAACTGGCGCAGATGCACTTTCGACGACTTGTACGAGCAATGCTCGGACCACATCACCGAGTACATGGCAAGTTCGGATGAGGTCGGGCGCCGGCCCAGGATCTCCCTGATCCGGGCATACTCGGCGTCTTTCAGTCCAAGCACAGCCCACGGTTGCACCTGGTCAGGGGTTCGCTTCGCGTTGTCGACAGTGTCTGCCACGGCCGCAACGCTACCTATGTTCGTCCGACAGTGCTGATTGCCCAATCGTTCTGTTCTGCCCAGTCGAGGAAGAACCAGCCCATCACCACGGCCACCTCCGCGGTTGCTGTGAGCCAGACACTGATCCCGCCGTCGTTCAGCAATGTGCCCAGAATCGCCACGATGAGGACGGCAATGAGGGTGCTGCGTACGGTGGTGAAATCCGGCGAGACTCGTGGCACCAGGTACGTCATGATCACTATCCACAGCGCGAGACCGATCAGCAGCGACCCGATGCCGAGCGGGGAGGCAATGGTCTCGGCGGCCGCGACCGCCTTGCGGCTGATCACATCGAGCGCGTCCCCGTCCAGGATTCGCTGCACAAAGTTGCCCAGGTGAGTACGCCGATCCGGTCCGCGGAGCCAGTCGAGCACAGCGATCACCCCGACCGTCAGCACCGCCAACCCGGCTATCGCCAGCAGCTTCGGCCATGTGATCTTGACGCCGGAAAGCGCCAGTATCAGCCAGAGCACCGCAGGTGTGAGCGCAATGACGCCGCCGAAGTCGCCGCCCATGGAGGGCCAGCCTTCGCAGAGCACGATGCCAAGACCGATGGCGCCTACAGCCACGACGGCAGCGACGCGCCTGCCGGCCATCAGACAACGATGGGCGATGTAGCCCGCGAGGAACAGTCCGGTGCTCGCGTACGCGGCGAAGGTCACGTTGCCGAAGCCGTACCAACGCAAGCCGAAGATCGGGCGCGAGTTGAGCATCGAGCCCGGCTGCATCACCGCACCCAGGGCCGCGTCAATGGTGAACGCGGCAACGGTAATCGCAATCGCAGCGATCACATTGGGCACGTGTGCCAGCCGGCCGATGAGGAGCGCCAGTGCCGTCAAGATCACCGACCAGGCAGCCACCAGGAGACTGAGGAACAGCCCAGGCGAGCCGCTGTTCTGCCAGGGCACCGCGCCGGTGAGCATCATGGCGGCGGCAAGTACTCCACCGAAGGTCAAGATCAGTTTGGGTAGCGCAAACCTACTCCGCAGCGTACCGACTACCAGGATCACAACTAGCAGACCGCCGCCGAGACCGAGCGCCAGGTAGCCAATCGGCGCTGCGTCCGAAAGGGCTGTAACCGAGTTGATCTTGGCATCGATTGCATCGAGCGTGAGATCTGCCTGGTAGACCGCGAGCGGCGAACCATCAACAGAGACCGCTGACCCTGGGGCTCCGAAGTCGATCAAGGTTCGCGTTACGTCGGTCAGGGTCACGATCCCCTCGCGCCGCGTGCTCGCAGACGTCAGCCAGCCAGGAAGCGTGGTGCCGAGCCGGTAGATCACCTGCAGGCTGGGATCATCCGATCCAGTAGCCGGCCCGACACCGGTCACGATCAGGGTGATGTCCTCGCGGTCGGCCAGCTGGGTGATGATCTGGTCGGACAGGGGACCAGCGTCCACCACTGTGATTGGGCACCGGGTCTGCATGCCGCCCGCGACGAACTCTTCGGGCGCTTGGTAGCTGGCAACGCTCCCGTCCGGCTCGGCGGCCGCGAGGGCGGCTCCAGGACCGACAGCAGCAACACATCCGGCGACCGAGCCGGCGAGAGTGCCCAGCTGCGCGTCGCCGCGGCGCGCCGCGGCAGCGTCCTGGCGCGCTGCCCAGTCGGTCACCTTGCCGTTGCGGACCTCAGGAGCACATAGACCTCCAACCGCAGCCCGGCGCCCGGCCCCCAGCGTGGTCCAGCCGGCCGCGGCACAGTCCCCGACGTAGCGAGGTCGGATGGAGACCGAGCCCGCTTGCGCGTCGTCGAGATGAGGGCCCAGTACAGCACTATCAGCCGGCGTAAGTTCGGTCCGACCTGTGACGCCGACTACTACGACCCGATCAGTGAAGATCGCCGATTCCTGGGGCTGGTCGGCCAAAGCATGTATACCGCGAAGCACCACGAACAGCGCGCCGCCAAGTATCAGGAGCAGAATCACCCATCGCCAGCGCCGAAGTCGGCCAGCCTGAGTCGGCTCGTCAGCCACAGGACCACCGACTGGGTGACGCTGCGGGGATTGTCGGACGCCGGATGAGCGTCGTCCCTCTGCCAAAGGAAACCTAGACCTTGGCGGCGAGGAAGCTGAAGACGCTGCTGAAGAATGGGCGACCATCTTGGGTCGGCCCTGTCAGCGCATCGACATTGTGCTCCGGATGTGGCATCAGGCCGACCACGTTCCCCCGTTCATTGCAAATGCCGGCAATGTCGTGGTACGAGCCGTTCGGGTTGCCGTTGACATACCGCAAGATCACCTGGCCCTGACCCTCCAAGCGACGCAAGGTCTCCTCATCGGCCACGTAGCCGCCCTCCCCACTCTTGAGCACGAGTGTGATGACCTGGCCCTGAGCGAAGTCCGATGTCCAGGTCGTATCGACGGACTCCACTCGAAGATCTTGATCTTTGCACACGAAGACCCGCACATCGTTGCGAATCAGCGCACCTGGTAGCAGGTGCGCCTCGCACAGGATCTGAAAGCCGTTGCAGATGCCCAGCACCGGCATCCCTTCCTGAGCAGCTTTGATCACCTCGCCCATGACAGGGGCGAATTTGGAGATGGCACCACAGCGCAGGTAGTCCCCGTAGGAGAATCCGCCGGGCAAGATCACGGCTTGCACGTCGTCGAGAGTGTTGTCGCCGTGCCACAACGGCACCGGCTCGCCGCCGGAAAGTCGGATCGCGCGGAGCGCGTCCTGGTCGTCAAGCGAGCCTGGAAAGGTGACAACTCCAATCCTTGGCCCGATCTTCGGACCCATCAGCGCGCCTGGCTGGCGAGCTCGGTTGTTTGCTCGGCGAGCTCGCCCCGGTCATCTTCGTCAGCTGAGGCTGGCGGCTCCTCGACGCGTACCTCGAAGGTCTCGATCACGGTGTTGGCGAGCAATGTCTCCGCGGCCCGACGCACCTCGGCCAGCAGATCCTCGGTGATCTCACCTTCGACATCGAGCTCGAACCGCTTGCCCTGCCGAACGGAGATGCCGGCAAAGCCGAGGCGCGCCAACGCACCGGTCACCGCCTTGCCCTGGGGGTCCAGAATCTCCGCCTTCGGCATCACATCGACTACCACTCGCGCCATGCCTGCGGAGTCTAGTCCGGCTGAGGCACCCCTCCCGGGAGAGCGACGAAATAGCCGAGCGCGCGAGCGTGCTGTGCTTGAGGCTCGGGGATACGGACGGTCAGGCGACGTCGCGACGGACGGCGGACAACATTCCAGCGAGCGCCGGGAGCAGGCACCATGCCGCGAGCACCAGGGCGGCGAACCACCACGGCGTTGGATCGTGTCCGGCGAACAGCACCGGCGAGGTGATCTCCAGCATGGCGTTGGTCGCTCCGCTGGGCATCAGATTGAGCAGCTGGTCCCACCGCTTCAGGAAGAACAGAATCGACACGATCGGCTCCACCAGGAAACCGAGGAGGATGCCGACCACCAGGGCGACCAGCATGTTCTTGATCAAGATTCCGATGCCCATCCCGATCAGGGTCCAGAGCGCGATTGAGCACACCCCAAGAATGATGGAACGCCAGGTTGCTGGCTCGTTCAGCAGGAACGTCCCACGGTGCGCCAGTACGAACGGAACCGACACCAGCATCCCAGCGGCCACACTGGTGATCCCATAGATCACGCCGAAGATCAACAAAGCCTCTGCTTTGCCAATCAGCAACCGGACCCGCCGGGGAGTGGCCAGATAGCTCGAGGCGACGGTGCCATACCGATACTCGCTGCCCACTCCGACGATGCCGACCACCATGGCCAGGATTCGCGACAGCACATTTCCGCCGTTGTAAATGCTACGGATGATGCCTGGATCAGTGAAGGGCGAACTGGCAACGCCCGCCCGGCTTTGCAGCAGCGCTACGACGGCTGGCAGCGCCGCGTACCCAGCACTGAGCACGAAGATGCAGATGAGCACAATCCACCACAGCTTGGTGGTGCTGATCCTGCGGAACTCCGCACGCAGCACACCGCTCATCCGGAACCCTCGAGCATGGAGAAGAACTCCTGCTCGAGATCGCGCCGCTCGGTGATCAGCTCATCGACCGCAACGCCCGAGCTGAACAGAGCGGAGCCGACCTGACCCACATCGCAGCCCTGGATGCGCAGATAAGGGCCCCGCTCATCCGCTGCGGTTTCCACATCAGCACCAATGGCTGCCAGCGCCTGCATCGCGGCCCACAGATCTGACACGCGTGCGCGGGTGATGCCCTCGCCTAAGGCGAGTTCCGACATAGGGATCTGCGCCAGCAGCCGTCCCCGCTTGATCACGACGATGTCGTCCGCGGTGGCCTCGATCTCGTTCAGCAAATGGGAGGAGATCAACACTGCCCGACCAGTTGCCGCGAAATTGCGCAGGAATGTGCGTAGCCAGCGGATCCCTTCCGGGTCAAGGCCATTCGCCGGTTCGTCCAAGATCAAGTAATCGGGATTGCCGAGCATCGCGGCGGCCAGCGCCAGGCGTTGCTGCATGCCCATGGAGTATTCGCCGACAGGTTGCCGCGCAACGTCGCCCAGGCCGACCTCGCCGAGCAGCTCATCGACCAGACGATCGCTTGCGCCGGCCGTCGGGGCAAGTACCCGAAGGTGGTTGCGGCCGCTACGACCGGGGTGGAATCGCCCATCGAGCACACACCCGACCGTCCGCTGGGGATGCGGCAGGTCGGCGTAGGCGAGGTCGCCGAACTTCGCCGTACCGGTTGTCGGGGTGACCAACCCGACGAGAATCCGCATCGTGGTTGTTTTCCCGGCGCCATTGGGCCCGAGAAAGCCGGTCACGCGTCCCGGCTCAACCACGAAGCTGAGATTGTGTACTGCGAGGGTCCCGTTGTAGCTCTTGATCAGCCGATCGACGACGATTGGCGGCACTTTATGGTGGAGGGTTCGTGCGGAACGCCTGGCCCGTTGAACCGGCTCAACACGCCTCGTCTCGGGCACTGGTGGAGCCGCCGGCGGCGTCTGGGGCGGCGGCGTTGTTGGACGATCGATCGGCCGAGCGGGCCGGTACGGTTCCTTCTGCTCAGTCCGGGGCGGTCGCGGGATGGGTGCCGCAGTCGATAGCGCCGGTTGGGCCGGATGGGCCGGTACGCGGATCGCGGCTGGGGGTGGAACCGCACGCGACGTGATCTTGGGCGGCGCGACCGCTGGCTCGCGAGGTGGCAAGAGTGCCGTGATCTTGGGCGGATCCACCACTGACCGGCGAGGTGGCGAGGGCGCACTGGGTGGCGGCTGGCGGCTCTCCGGAGCGGCTTGCCGGACTGGGAAAGTCGCCGCCGGCGGCGATGGTAGAACGGGCGAGCTGGATTGGCTGGGCCCAAGATCAACAATGGCACGTCGGCCGACAGCCGTCGGTTCTGCCATCGTTGGCTTCTCGTCGTCGAAGTCCCACGTCAACGATTCAGCAGGCGTGGCTCGACGCGGCTTGGGTTGGCCGGAAGGATCGTGGCCCGCTGTATGTGGCTGGGTTCCGACCGCACTTGGCTCGAGTGGTCGAGCGGCACGCGCGGGCCGCGCCACCATACGATCTCCGCTATCAGCTTGGGTGAAGCCGAGAGATCGTTTGGCGACATACGATTCAACGTTGTCTGGCTCCTCGAGGAGCGCCCGCCGCGGCCGGTCCACCGAGACATCCTCTCAGTGATCGCCGCGTCCCGCTCAAGCCCGGTGACTGTGTCGTCATCAACCTTTGTTGGATTGTTGCTTTCTTCTCAGGGAAGACACGTCTTGGGCCCCGAGGACGACCCGGGCCGAGCCAGTAATCCGGCTGCTTGCCATGACATGTTGCCTCACAGTTGAGGTGTACCCACTTTGACGTCCAGAAAGGACAGCTAGAGATGTCACTCTCCCGCCCTCGCGACGACCGGATGATCGCTGGCGTGTGCTCGGGAATCGCCCGCCACTTCAAGCTTGATCCCGCCGTCGTGCGAATCGCATTCGTGGCCAGCCTGTTCCTCCCCGGCCCGCAGATCTTGATCTACCTCGCCGCCTGGCTAGTCATGCCGGACGAGGCCGCGACCGTCGTCTAATCCTCAAGTTACGAAGGGCCTCTCAGTCACAGCGACTGAGAGGCCCTTCTTGCTGTCAGCCTCTGGGGAAGCCTCCGATCAGAGCACCAACCCAGGCCGGTAGCCGGCCGCCTCCGGGTGAGCCTTGGCGATCACCTCGATCTGCGCGGCCAGTGCCGCCACTTGCCGACCTGCAGTTCCGGCCAGCTCGATGGGGTGAGCAATCGCCGCATCCAACTCAGCACGAGTCACACCCAGCCGCGCGTCGGCAGCCAAGCGATCAAACAAGTCGTTCTCGCCGCGACCGGTATCCCGCATCCGCAAGGCGACCGCGATCGCGTGCTCCTTGATCACTTCATGTGCAGTCTCCCGGCCCACTCCGTGCCGCAGCGCCGCGATCAGCACTTTGCTGGTGGCCAGGAACGGCAGGTAACGTTGCAGCTCCGCGTTGATGACCGCTGGAAATGCGCCGAAATCCTGGAGCACGCTCAGAAACGTCTCGAACAGGCCGTCGAGGGCGAAGAACGCATCGGGAAGTGCGACACGACGGACCACGGAGCAGGACACGTCGCCCTCGTTCCATTGATCACCGGCGAGCTCACCGATCATCGAGAGATAACCCCTGATAATCACCGCCAACCCGTTGACCCGCTCGCAAGAGCGGGTATTCATTTTGTGCGGCATGGCACTCGAACCCACCTGGCCGGATTGGAAGCCCTCAGTGACCAGCTCATGCCCGGCCATCAGCCGGATGGATGTCGCGAGATTCGAGGGCCCGGCCGCGACTTGAGCCAGCGCGCTGAGCACGTCGAAGTCCAGCGAGCGGGGGTATACCTGGCCAGTGCTCACCAAAACGTGTGTGAAGCCCAAATGATCGGCAATCCGCTGCTCAAGGGCCTGCAGCCGGTCCTGATCGCCGCCCAGCAGGTCGAGCATGTCCTGGCTGGTGCCGACCGGCCCCTTGATGCCGCGTAACGGATAGCGGCTGAGTAGCTCCTCAATACGCTGGTACGCCAGCAATAGCTCATTTGCCGTGGTGGCGAAACGCTTCCCCAAGGTGGTGATCTGTGCTGCGACGTTGTGGGTACGCCCAGCCATCGGCTGATCTGCGTAATGGGTGGCCAGCTGGGCGAGCTGTACCAGCGTTGCAACGATCCGGTCGCGGATGATCTTGAGCGATGACACGATCTGCAGCTGCTCGACATTCTCCGTCAGATCGCGCGAGGTCATTCCCTTGTGCACGTGCTGGAAGCCGGCCAGCGCATTGAACTCCTCGATCCGCGCCTTCACGTCGTGCCGGGTGATCTTTTCCCGCTCGGCGATGCTCGCCAGGTCAACCTGCTCGACCATGCCCTCATAAGCCTTGATCACCACAGCCGGGTCGTCGCCACCGAAGTCCCCTCCAAGATCATGTTGTGCGGCGAGCACTGCGAGCCAGAGCCGGCGCTCAGAGATGATCTTGCTTTCGGGCGACCAGACGTCACGCATCGCCGCCGTGGCGTAGCGGTTGGCCAGGACGTTGCCGATCACTGCTCAGCTCACCGCCAGCCGCGCGGCGGACGCCGCGATGTCGCGCCGGTAGAAGGATCCTGCCAGCTGAATCTCGGCGATCGATTCATATGCCATGCCGCGAGCTGCCTCGATATCCTCACCGAGTCCGACAACCGCAAGCACGCGGCCCCCGGCGCTGATCAGGTTGCCCTGTTGATCGAGCGCGGTCCCAGCATGGATGACCGCACAACCGTTCCTCGTTGCCGCCTCGACACCAGTGATCACCCCACCCGTCGTAGGCGTACCCGGATAACCAGCCGCTGCGAGGACAACAGCCACCGCGGCACTACTCTCCCAGTCCAGCTGCGGATGTGCAGCAAGATCCCCGGTAGCGGCGCCGTAGAGGAGTCCACCAAGGGGCGTTACCAGGCGGGCCAGCAGGGGCTGGGTCTCGGGATCGCCGAACCGTGCGTTGAACTCGACCACGCGAACACCGCCGGAGGTCAGCGCGAGCCCGACGTACAGCAGTCCACTGAACGGGGTGCCGCGCCGCGCCATCTCATCGATGGTCGGCTGCAGCACCGTACGAGTGACCTCTTCGGCAAGATCATCCGGCGCCCAAGGCAAGGGTGTGTACGCGCCCATGCCTCCGGTGTTCGGTCCGGTATCCCCGTCGCCGACACGCTTGAAGTCTTGAGCGGGCTGCAGGGCCCGTACGGTGAGTCCGTCAGTGATTCCGAACAGGCTCACCTCCGGCCCGTCCAGGAACTTCTCGATCACCACTCGCCGGCACCTCAAAGCATGATCAACAGCCACTTGTCGGTCGGTTGTCACGACCACGCCCTTCCCAGCGGCCAGCCCGTCGTCCTTGACCACATAGGGCGGACCGAACACATCGAGCGCTTCATCAACTTGGTCGCGCGTCTGGCATTCAAAGGAACGAGCCGTGGGCACGCCCGCTGCAGCCATGACCTGCTTGGCGAAGGCTTTGCTCCCTTCCAGCTGCGCCGCGGCCGCGGACGGACCGAAGCAGGCGATGCCGGACGCGCGTACCGCATCGGCCACACCCGCCACGAGCGGTGCCTCGGGTCCAACGACGACCAGATTGACTCCGATCCGGGTTGCCAGGTCCGCGACGTCACGACCGTCAAGAGGATCGACGCGATGATTCGTCACCGACTGCAGCAGTGCCAGGGTTCCCGGGCGCAGCGTGCAGCTCGACAACATCGGGGTCGCGACGCAGCGCCAAAGCGAGCGCATGTTCGCGTCCGCCAGAGCCGATCACCAGCACGCGCAGAGGGTCCACCACGTGCCGAAAGCCTACCGAAGCATCAAACTCTGCCGAGTGTCGATGAACGGGCAGTAGCCTTTCGCATTGTGGCTGACCCCAGCTTCCCCGCCCTGCACATTCGGCCGCCGCAAGGCTGGCTGAACGATCCGAATGGCCTGTGCAGGATTGACGGCCGTTACCACGTCTTCTTTCAGTACAACCCTGTGGCGCCGGTGCACGGAGCGATCCACTGGGGCCACGTCAGCTCCACTGACCTGATCCATTGGCAGCAGCACCCGATCGCGCTCGCGCCGAGGCCGGAGCTCATCGACGGAGCCGGTTGCTGGAGCGGCTGCATCGTCGACGACAGCGGCGTGCCGACGGCGGTCTACACCGCAAGCCGCGACAACGACCCGAGGAACGCTGTCGTAGCCCTTGCACGGTCGGATCGGTCCCTGATCCATTGGCAGCAAGATGGGTCGCCTGTCAGGGGAATCTCGAGAAGTTCGGGGATGGAAGAGATCAGAGATCCATTCGTCTTCGTCCACTTGGGCCATCGATATGCAGTCCAAGGAGCCGGCCAACCGTCGGGGTATCCGCGGCTGCTTCTTTATGGCTGTGACGACCTCACGCAGTGGACTCAGCTTGGAGCTCTGCTTACAACCGACGACCCAATTGCCGCCGAGGTGGCTGACGCCGGCATCTGGGAGTGCCCGAATCTGGTGCAGGTCGAGGGGCAATGGGTGCTGTTGTTCTCCCTGTTTCGCCGGGTCGATGGCATCGACCAGCTGTTCGGAGTGCGCTACCTGCTTGGCGACCTGGTCGCTCAGGATCAGGGCTGGAAGTTCAAGGCGACCTCGGGAGGTGTCGTCGATGAGGGACCGACTTTCTACGCTCCGCAGGTGCTGGCCGAACCGCACCGTACGCTGCTCTGGGCTTGGTCTTGGGAACTCGAGCGCAGCACCCGGCAGATCGCAGACGCCGGCTGGGCTGGCGTATTGACCTTTCCGCGTGAGCTCTACCTACGCAACGGCATCCTCGCTACCCGCCCGGCGACCGAGCTCAGCGCGCTGCGCATGGAACGGCTGCCCGGTCCGCTGGACCAGCCCTTCCAGGCTCAGGCCTTCGAACTGGTCGCCAACGGGCCCGTAGCCCTGCGGCTCGCTGATGACGGTGCCGAGGCGCTGGTGTCGTCGGCCGAGGGCACCCCGACCGAGCCGGCCAGGATATTTGTCGACAGCAGCATCGTGGAGACCTTTCACTGCGGAGCAAGCCACACCACCCGCGCCTATCCGACGGACCACAGCAGCTGGATCGTGGAGGGCGCCGCCGTCACCGCCTATCGGCTGGACGGCAGGGTCGCCGGTTCAGCCGCGGCGGGTCCGCGACGGACCCCTAACTGAAGTGTGCCCGTCAGCCACCATTCTTACGGGCCGCATCGAAAGGAGCTCGGTCAAAAACGAACCGGCTGTAGGTGATCCTTCCATCATTGACGGTGACGCATTCGGCGCCAGGCGCGCTTTTCACAAGCACGGTCTCCGTGTCGTACATGACCAGTGCCGTCTGTCGGTCACCGAAGGCGGCGATGAGTTTCGAGCCAGTGAGCATCTGCACAAACGGGCCCATGAATTCGCGATACGCAGCTGCACCCTCCAGACGACCGGCAGGGGCGTCGCAAACAATGTCGTCAGCGATATAGCTCATCGCCTCCTCCAGGTCTTGACTTGTCCAGGCCTGGTGGTAGGCGAGCGCTACGGCGAGCGCGGGGCTGGTCGATTCAGACATCGTGATCTCCTTCCGTTATTGCCGATTCGGAGGCAAACCCGTCCTCCTACTGATACCGACACCATCGCGGCTGCGAATGGAACGCTGCGGGGCCGATGCGATGAAATGGCAGGCTGACGGAGTGGAGCAGGCAACGGTGGAGCGAGCTCGCACCGGCGACCAGCAGGCGTTTCGCGAGCTCATTGATCCCTACCGTCGAGAGCTGTTAGCGCACTGCTACCGGATGCTCGGGTCGTTGACCGACGCCGAAGACGCGCTGCAGGAGACCTTGCTGGCGGCGTGGCGCGGAATCGCCCGGTTTGAAGGGCGTTCATCGCTACGTTCCTGGCTGTACCGCATCGCTACAAACACCTGCCTCAATGCGCTGCGGGCCGGAGCCCGACGAGTTCCGGCCGAGCCGACCCCACCGTTCCAGCCACCGGAGCCGACCCAGCGGGATGAGATCACCTGGCTGCAGCCCTACCCGGACAGCTTGCTTGACGGAATCGCCGACACGACACCTAGTCCGGAAGCCCGCTACACCCAAACCGAGGCGATCGAGCTTGCGTTTGTCGCGGGCTTGCAGCGCATGCCGCCTCGCCAGGCGGCAGCAGTTCTGCTGCGCGACGTCCTAGGCTTCGGCGCCGAGGAAGTGGCGGCAATGCTGAAGACCAGCCAGACGGCGGTCAAGGGCATGTTGCAGCGCGGTCGCGCTGCCCTGGAAAGCTCCCGCAGCGGCACTGACCGCCAGCAGCCGGCAGCGAGGTCGGCTGAGGAACGTGATCTCGCGCGGCGGTTCGCCGACGCGTACGTCTCGGCCGACATCGACGGCGTACTGAGGCTGCTCACCGACGACGCGTGGTTATCGATGCCTCCGGCGCTGCACCAATACCACGGCACGGACGCGATCCGGTCCTTCCTCCAGGCCAGCTTTGCCTTCCGAGGCGCACGCAGCGTTCGCCTGCTCCCCGGGAGGGCCAACAACCAACCTGCCTTTGCCAGCTACCTCAATGATCGTGACGGACCCATAGCGAGACCGGCCGGCTTGCTCGTACTCACCCTGGCGAACGAGCGCATCACGGCGATCACCCGCTTCCACCTCGACGACCTCTATCCGCCGCTCGGCTTCCCTGCTCAGATCACGGCCAGCGCCCGGCCGTCTACAGCAGATCGTTGACCACGATCGATTGTTCGCGGGAGGGGCCGACGCCAATGCCCGAGATCCGGGCGCCGCAGAGCTCCTCGAGGCGGTTCACGTACACCTGGGTGTTCTTGGGCAGATCGTCGAACTCACGGCAATCACTGATGTCCTCAGTCCAACCGTCCAACTCTTCATAGATCGGGACGGCATGGTGGAACTCCGACTGAGTGAGCGGCATGCTGTCATGGCGGACGCCGTTGACTTGGTATCCCACGCAAACCGGGATCTTCTCCCAACCGGTCAGCACGTCCAGCTTGGTCAAGAAGATGTCGGTAAACGCGTTGGCGCGCGCCGCGGTCTGCACGACCATGGCGTCGAACCAGCCACAGCGGCGCTTGCGGCCCGTGGTGGTCCCGAACTCGACACCGGCCTCCCGTAATCTGTCGCCGTCTGAGTCGAGCAGCTCGGTCGGCATCGGTCCTTCGCCGACCCGCGTGGTGTATGCCTTGGCGATCCCGAGAACCCGATCGATACGGGTGGGCCCAACCCCGGTACCCACACACGCGCCACCCGCAACCGGGTTGGATGAGGTGACATACGGGTAGGTTCCATGATCGACATCCAGATGGTGGGCTTGGGCGCCTTCAAACAGCACCACCTTTCCGGCATCGAGAGCTTCGTTGAGAAGCACGCTGACGTCAACGACGTGAGGTCTGATCCGCTCCGCATGGGAGAGCAGGTGTTCGGAGACCTCCGCCGGATCGATCTGCCGTCGGTTGTAGACCTTGACCAGCAGATGGTTCTTCTGCTCGAGGGCCGCCTCGACCTTCTTGCGGAGAATCGACTCGTCCAACAAGTCCTGAATGCGCAACCCGATCCGGTTGACCTTATCCGCGTACGCAGGCCCGACGCCGCGTCCCGTCGTACCGATCCGAGCCTTACCGAGGAAACGCTCGGTGACCTTGTCGATCACTTGGTGGTAGGAGGTGATGATGTGTGCGTTTGCCGAGATCACCATGTGCGAGGCGTCCACCCCGCGCGCCGCCAGCCCTTCGATCTCGCTGAACAGCACATCGAGGTCGACCACGACGCCATTGCCGATCACCGGGACGCAGCTGGGGTTCAGGATGCCCGACGGCAGCAGGTGCAAGGCGTAGCGCTCGCCGTTGACCACCACTGTGTGGCCGGCATTGTTGCCGCCTGAATAACGGACGCAGTAGTCGACGCGGTCACCGAGCTGATCGGTAGCTTTTCCCTTTCCCTCGTCCCCCCACTGGGCCCCCACTACCACAATCGCCGGCATCTGATCGCCGTCCCTTCTCATCCCTACTGCGTAGAGAAAACCGAAGCCCCCGGGCGCATTCGCCACAGGGACTCTTGCGACGTAACCCTACCCAAAACTCCTTTGAGCTGTCGCCAGAGTTACAGCCAATCCCTGGCTCGGAACACTAAATACAACACCACGCTCGCTGTGATCATCAGCAGGAAATAGACCCAGAAGCCGGTTGCACTGTTGTGTAAGGGGAAGCCGACGTTCATCCCGACGAAGCTGGTGACCAGGGTGGGAACAGCGATGATCGCCGCCCATCCGGCGAGCTTCTTCATGATCTGGTTCATCCGTACGTCGGCGAGGGCAAGGCTGGTGTCGAAGATCGACGATAGCGCCTCGCGCAGTGCGTCGGCGGCGTTGGCGACGCGCCCGTGCTGCTCGGCCAGCACCATCCAGCGACGTCCGATTGCGGCATCTCGCCCGGCCTTGGCCTTTCGGCCCTGGGGCGGGCGATCGACAATATCGCTCATCACCGTCCGCATGGGATCGGTGAGCCGCCGCAACTCGGAAAGGGCCGAGCGGAGTTTGAAGGCATGCAGCTGTTCAGCCTTCTCGAGCGGTCGCTCTTCGAACAGCACATTTGCGAGCTTGTCGCTGGCATCCTCGAGCCACTGGAGCGCATCCTCATAAGTGCGAATCACCGCCGCGATCACTGTCTGGACCGCCGCCTCGATGCCGCCTTGGGCAATTATCTCTTGCTTCTCGACGAGCAGCTGGGCCGGCTGGAAGTCCGGAGTCGGCTCCACCAGGCAGATGACGGCGCGATCGGTCGCGATCATCGACACCGGGTGCACCAAGATCTGGGCGGTGTCCTCGTGAACCGAGACCGCGTTGGTGATAACGAGCCGCGCTTGGCCTATCGCCTCGAACTTGGCCCGCCTGTCATCCGCCAGCAGGTCCTTGATCGCCAGCTCGTCGAGATCGAGGGCACGTGCGACATGGCGAAGCTCCACCGCGCCGTAGTCGGGATCTCGCGGCAAAACCCACCATGCAGATGCGTCCGCGTGCAACTCCAGCACATCACTGAGATCTTCACCAGTCAGGTCCTCAGCGATGATCTTGCTGCCCGACCACACCCGACTCAGTGGCGCAGGCCGGACAGCGACAACGGTGGACACCCTCCGAAGACTACGCGCCGCTCGCCTACCGGCCCCGAGACGCTTGCACGGCTACAAGGCTCTCTGGCACGTTCGTCGGTCGCCCATCACGCCAGGTGCTGGTTGAGCCAGTTCAGCATCTCCTGCCACGCCTGCTGGGCGGCCTCCGCGTGGTAACGAGGGCCCGTGTCATTGAAGAAGGCATGCCCGGCTCCGGCGTAGGTACGAACTTGGTAGGTCAGTCCGGCCGCCTTGAGCGCTGCCTCGGCGCGCTCTCTGCTGGCGTTCACCCGTTCGTCTTGCTCCCCGTAGATCGCTAGTACTGCTGCCTTTGCCCGGCTGAAGTCGGAGTTTTCAGGTGCGGGTCCGTAGAAGGGGACAGCAGCCGCCAGACGCTGCTCACCGGCCTGAAGCAAGTTCCAGGTCATGCCGCCGCCGAAGCAGAATCCGGCGACGGCGATTTTCGCGTCAGACACACGTTTCTCGAGTTCGTCAATGCCGGCCTGCAGGTCTGCAACGAGCTGCTCGGGCGGTGTGTTGGCAAGGGTGGTCGGTGCGGCCGCAGGATCCCCGAGCGACCCGGTGCCGCCTTGAGCAGAGAGCAGGTCCACACACAGCGCCGAGTAGGACGCACCCGCGAAGCGTCCCACCAGGTCAAAAAAGTGCGGGGTCAGACCGCGATTCTCGTGGATCACCAGCAGGGCGCCCTGAGGATCGGACGCCTCAGCCCAGGCTCCCTGCAGCTCACCGGCCGGGCCAGGAAAGCGCACCGGTTCGCCCGGCTTGGTTGACGAGGTTCTTCCTGGGGTTGTCGACGGGGCCGCTGGCGAAGGCGTTGTAGCTTCCGCAGGCGACGCCGCTCCCCCAGTCGGCGCTCCGCCGCCGTCGCCACAAGCCGCCAGCAAGGCAGTCGCACTGCTCACGCTGAGGCCAAGGAGGGTCAGCCGCCGCAGTGCCTCCCTCCGGTTCAGCAGTCCATCCACGAAATCCTCGGCCACCTCGCCCACGAGGTAGTTGCGCAACGCCATCTCAACCTCCTTGTGCCGAAACGTTTGCCCGTTGGTGAACCCCTCCTACTGCTAGATCACGGCTGCAACGCGACGAACGTTCACATTGCCCTTTCAGTGAGACCAGATTGGGACCGAGTGCGAGCACGAAGCCGAGCGCGCCCCATCGCCGCCCTGCGACTGACTGCCGGTGGCCACCGGAGCCAACAGCACCAGCTCTCAGCCCGCCAAAAGCCTCGACCAAGGCGAAGACCGGCCGGATGTGCCGGCGCCAAAGGCTAAGAATCTTGAAACGGATCCACCCGCAAACCTGCAGCTTGAAGGGCGGGCCCAACCACAACCCTTTGGCGCCGGCACATCCGGCCGGTCTTCGCCGGGACGCCAATGTGTCGGCGGCCGGCGAGAGTTAGGCGTTCAGTGACGTCCCGGCGGAACGTAGGTCCTCGCAGGCCTCGATCACGCGCTTGGCCATGCCGGCTTCCGCCGCCTTCCCCCAGGCCCGCGGATCGTACGCCTTCTTGTTGCCGACCTCACCGTCGACCTTCAGCACACCGTCATAGCTAGTGAACATGTGCCCGGCAACGGGACGGGTAAATGCGTACTGGGTGTCGGTGTCGATGTTCATCTTCACCACGCCGTAATCGAGCGCCGCCCGGATCTCCTCCAGCGTTGAGCCCGATCCGCCGTGGAACACCAGGTCGAACGGCCGCTCCTTGCCGATCTTGGCACCGACCTCTTCCTGGATGTCCTTGAGCACCTCAGGACGTAGCTTGACAGCGCCCGGCTTGTACACGCCGTGCACGTTGCCGAAGGTCAGCGCGGTGATGTAGCGGCCCTTCTCGCCGGTGCCGAGCACTTCGACGGTCCGCAGCCCGTCCTCGACGGTGGTGTAGAGCTTTTCGTTGATCTCGGCGCTCACCCCGTCCTCCTCGCCACCAACGACGCCAACCTCGATCTCCAAGATCACGTTCGCGGCTGAGGTCTGCTCGAGCAGCTCCCCTGCGATCGACAGGTTCTCCTCAAGCGGCACAGCGGAGCCGTCCCACATGTGCGACTGAAAGATGGGCAACCCGCCTGCCTTGACCCGCTCCAAAGACATCGCGAGCAGCGGCCGGACAAAACCGTCGAGCTTCTCCTTCGGACAGTGGTCTGTGTGCAGCGCGATGTTGATCGGATAGTTCTTGGCAACCTCGTTCGCGTACGCGGCCAGGGCCGCCGCACCCGTGACTTGGTTCTTGATCGTTGGGCCTGACAGGTAGTCCGCGCCGCCAGTGGAGACCTGGACAATGCCGTCCGATCCGGCTTCGGTAAAACCCTGGAGGGCGGCGTTCAATGTCTGAGAGGAGCTGATGTTGATGGCTGGGTAGGCAAAAGACCGCTCTTTGGCCGCGTCCAGCATCGCGGCATAAACCTCAGGGGTGGCGATGGGCATGCTCGGTGAGTTCCTTTCCTACCTGCTGAATTGTCCTGGGTTCGCGTCATGCTTACGTGAATCCACAGTCTGTCAAAGAACATGCAGCGGTGGTAACTCCGGCGTTGTGTCTCAGCTATCCAGCGCCGACAAGTCAACCCCATGACGGCCCGCAGAGAAGGCGCGGACAGTGCTGTCCAGGGTGGCGGGAAACACGGTGACCTGATCCAGCGGCACATCAGCACGTCGACCGTCAGCGGTGGTGAGCCGAAGCCGTGGCCTGCGCCGCAGGCCTCCTTTGACCGTATCGATGGCGGCGACCTCTGACCACGCTGCACCCAGCCCGGCAACCTGTATGCCAGGTGGACCGATGCGGATGGCGGTGCCGCGCCCGACAGCGCCAATTTCTCGTTTCGCCACGACATACAGACCAACGCCAACGCCGAGCAATGTCAGCGAAACACCAAGCACGATGGCGAACAGGACGACAAATAATGCGTCTTGCATATTGTCCCGGCGCCACAGATAGATCAACAGCAGCACAGCGACCGTGATGCCAAGACTCACGAGGCGGGTGCGCACCAATCGCCGGCGCCGCACCACCTTCTCGGCCAGCGGTCCCGGATCGTAGGGAACAACCAGTTCCGAAATCGGACCCGTGCTCATCGCGTCATCGGCTAATTCTCTCGGGCGCCGCGAGGCGTAATGGCCATATGGATCCGATACCGGTCCGCGCGATACCAAGAGGTCGACATCTCGATTGCTCGCTCTCCCGCGTACGTCACACGCTCCTGCACCAGCAATGGTGCACGTTTGGCAATTCCCAGGATCCGTGCCTGATGGGCATCGGCCGACTCGGCCCGCACCGTCTGTTCACCGCTGCTGACCACTACGCCATATTCGCTCGCAAACACGTCGTACAGTGACCCGAGTTCCCGTTGCAGCAATCCCGGAAACAGCGCCGACGGGTATTGCCCAACCTCGTACGCCATAGGCGTGCCGTCGGCAGTCCGGAGCCTTTCCACGCGTACCACCGACTGGCCGGAACGGATCCGCAACACGTAGCACACGTCATCATCGGCCACTTGCTCGGTCGCCGAGAGGACCACCGTTGCCGGAACAAGGCCGCGATCGCGCATCTCGCGCGAGAACGATGTCAGATGCAGTCGCGAATCCACTTGTGGGCCGGTGAGGTAGGTCCCCTTGCCGTGCACTCGTTCCAGAACATCAGCCGCAACCAGGTCCGCAATCGCCTGGCGTACGGTGACTCGGCTGACACCGAGGCGTACGACCAAAGCTCGCTCAGACGGGATGGCGTCACCCGGATTCAGCTCGGTTTCGATCAGGTGCTCGAGGATACCGCGGACCTGCGCGCGTTTGGTGGTTGCCGAAATGGGTTCGCGATCAAGTCGGAAAGCCCCGAGATCCCCCCGGCCATGGTCTTGCTGCAATGCGTCCTCACCGCCCCGATTCGCTAGACCGCTCTCCGAGTTGCTCGCAGCTGTGAAGCCAGTATGCGGAGCCTTCCTGGAGGGCGACAACCCGGAGTGTTCGCTCATGACCTACTCCGGAACATGACGCGAGCCTGCCCAGCGGAGGGCCCACTGGTACATGGCAATTGCGGCGGCTGCACCGGCGTTGATAGATCGGCTGGAGCCGTATTGAGAGATGGCGACCAGTTTGGCGCAGACGGCGACCAGCTCATCGGTTAGCCCAGGGCCTTCTGAGCCGAACACCAGGCAGCTGCGGTGCGGCAGCTCATAGGACTCCAGCGGTACGGCGCCCTCGAGATTGTCCACTCCGATGATGACGTAGCGATCGGCCGCGATCCGGTCGGCGAAGTCAGCGACCGATGGATGGTGCTCGACATGAAGATAGCGGTCGGTGACCATCGCCCCCCGCCGGTTCCAACGCCGACGACCGATAATGTGCACGCCCGCGACATTGAAAGCGTTGGCGGTCCGCACGATGGAGCCAATGTTGAAATCATGTTCCCAGTTTTGGATCGCGATGTGCAGCGGATGCCTCCTGGTGTCCAGATCAGCGACGATCGCGGACACCGTCCAGTAGCGATAGCGGTCGATCACATTGCGGCGATCGCCGTGCTCGAGCAGATCCGGGTCGAGCCTCGGGTCGTCAGGCCAGGGCTTCGGATGCGGTCCCACACCAGGCGCTCCGGAGGCCTCGGCCATCTGCTCCTCGCTCAAGGCCCCCCTTGCATGATTTAGGAAACTCACAGTCTGCGACGGTACCGTTTCCCGACGTGACCCCCCTCGAGGCCACCGCGCTGGTGCCGATGCTGCTTCCGTCCTGGATGGACCCGGAGTATCTGATCAACCTCTTTGGCCCGTACGCGCTCTGGGGTGTGGCATTCATCATCTTTGCCGAGTGTGGCCTCTTCGCCATCCTGCCTGGTGACTCACTGCTGTTCACGGTGGGGCTGCTCACCGCGACGGGGGTCATCCCGTACAACCTGGTGTTCGTCTGCGCGGTGCTGACCATTGCCGCCGTGCTGGGCAACATGAGCGGCTATGCGATCGGTCGCAAGATCGGACCGCCGCTTTTCAAACCGCGTCCTGGGTTGGCGGGCAAAATCTTCAAACAGTCCTACGTCGCCAGAACGCACCTCTTCTTTGAACGTTATGGCAACCGGGCACTCATCCTGGCGCGCTTCGTGCCGATCGTACGAACCTTCGTTACCTTGGTCGCCGGCGTCGGCAAGATGGATTTCCGGCACTTCATCACCTACACCGCCATTGGTGGTGTGCTCTGGGCATGCGGACTGACCATCGCCGGCTACTTCCTCGGCAACATTCCCTTCATCAAGAACAACATCGAGGCCGTGGTGATCTTGATCGTGATCGCCTCACTCGTCCCGATGGGCGTCGAGTACTTACTGCACCGGCGGCGTCGCAAGCACGAGTCCGCAACGGTCTGATCTTGATGCCCATTCTTTGGGCCTGCTCGCGCATCCCGCCAGTAGCTGGCGTCGTCGTCACGCCTCGCGAAACAGTCCTTAGCGAACGGTCCTGGCATTACGTGCCGGTTTCGCTCCTCGCTCCTCCGATCGCCAGCGCGCGATACCCGACGCTCGCAGCCGGGCGGCGCTAAACAACCGGCTCGGTGATCTCCAGTAACGCTTCAAGATCGTCTCCGCTCGGCACCCAGAGTCCGGCGGTGACGTTCTGCTTCACCTGCTCTTCGGAGGTAGCGCCTGCAATGACCGAGCCAACAGTGGGCATGGCCGCGAGGCCTCCGATCGCCACCTGAAGCATGGAGAGACCCCGCTCCGCCGCGTACGCCTCGATGGCCTCAATCAGATCGAAGTTTGCCTTGTCGAGCCGAGCACGGTTCCGAGCCAACCGGCTGCCGGCAGGAGCGGGCTCACCGCGGTGGTACTTGCCGGTGAGCAGTCCAGACGCGAGCGGAAAGTACGGCAGCAAGCTCTGGCCCGTATGCTCCAGGGCGGGCACCAGTTCGGTCTCAACTGACCGGTTCAGCCAGGAATACTCGTTCTGTGCCGAGATGAACGCCTCGAAGCCGCTGGTCCGGGCTGTCCAGTCGGCGTCGATCGCCTCCCAGCCTGCAAGGTTGGACGAGCCGATGTAGCGCACCTTGCCCTCAGCAACAATCTCTGTGAGCGCGGCCAGCGTCTCCTCGATCGGCGTGTTGGGATCGGGCTCGTGCAACTGGTAGAGGTCGATCCAGTCCGTCCCCAGGCGTCGCAGACTGTTGTCCACGGCAATCCTGATGTAACGGCGTGAGCCGCGGGCTCCCCAGTCCGGGCCGTTCGCACCGCGCATATCGGAGCCGAACTTGGTTGCGATGATCACCTCACCGCGGCGTGAGCCGAGCGTCTCGCCCAAGAGAATCTCTGAGCCGCCCGCGTTTCCGTAGACATCGGCGGTGTCGAACAGCGTGATCCCGGCATCGATTGCAGCGTTCACCACCGCCGGCACGTCCTCGTCGGCCATTCGGGCGCCGAAGTTGTTGCAGCCGAGTCCGACAGTGGAGACGGTCAGGCCAGAGAGTCCGAGCTGTTGGTAGGTCATCTCCGCGGGCATGTCCCCCGACCCCGCGTCTCTACCGCTGGTTGGGATTCTGTGGTCCAGTTTCCGGCGGTACGTAGCCACCTGGCTGCGGTGCCCCAGGACCACTCTGCTGCGGAGACTGATAGCTGCGGGGTGGCTGCTGGTACCCTGCGGATTGGGCAGCGAGTCGCCCTGCTCCTCGACCTGCACGGGCGGCGCCGCCTGCTGCGGCGGGAGCTGCCGCTGATCCTGATCGCCACGGTAGGCGATCTCACCGAAATTCACATCAGGCGCCTGCCGTACGGCTGGTTCGTCAACCTGGAAGTACGTTGCCTTGTCGAACTTGAACACACTGGCGACGATGTTGGTTGGCACCGACTCGACTTTGGTGTTGTAAACCCGGACATTGGCGTTGTAGAAGCGGCGGCCTGCGGCAATCCGGTCCTCGGTCTCGGCTAGCTGCCGCTGCAGTTCCAGAAAGTTCTGGTTGCTCTTGAGATCGGGATAGGCCTCGACGCTGACGATCAAGTTCCGCACCGCGCCGGATAACGCTGCTTCAACGTCGGCGCGCTGCTGGCTCGGCAGTGCGCCCTCGGACTGCGATAGCTGCTGAGCTTGGCTGCGGAGTCTGGTGACGTCCTCCAAGGTGTTGCGCTCGTGGGCGGCGTACGCCCGAACCGTCTCGACCAGGTTGGGGATCAGCTCGTAGCGGCGGTTGAGCTCAACATCGATTTGACGCCAGGACTCCTGAATCAGGTTGCGGGACTTGACGAAGCCGTTGTACGAGCTCACGCCGATGAGCGCGAGAATGACGACGATCACCAAGATGATGATGATCACGATGATGGCGGTACTCATCAGATCTCCTTAGCTTGCACGCATGCGCCCTGAACCTTGTCCAAGGGGCAGCATCGGGGATTTTCGACGGAGTCAGTCCATTCACCCTAGCCGGTGATCGCAGTGAGGCGCGGCGAGGACCCTTACTCCAAACCGAGGTCGTGTGCCGAGATCGCGCAGCGGTACTCGAGCCCCGCCGCCTCGACGGCCTGCTTGGCCCCAGTGTTGCGGTCGACGATGACGGCCACTCCAATCACCTGAGCACCGGCCTCGCGAAGCGCCTCGACGGCGGTCAAAACCGAGCCACCGGTCGTACTGGTGTCCTCGACGGCCAGCACCCGGCGACCTGTCACCGGTGATCCCTCGATGCGCTGCTGCAGGCCATGTGTCTTGCCCTGCTTGCGTACCACAAACGCGTCGAGCCGCTCACCGGTAGTGGCTGCGGCGTGCATCATGGCCGCGGCAACCGGGTCGGCCCCGAGAGTGAGGCCGCCGACTGCCTCGAAGTCCCAGTCGGCAACCAGGGCCCGCATCACCCTGCCGACAATGGGCGCCGCCGCCCCGTCCAGGGTGACCCGCCGCAGGTCGACGTAATAGTCGGCGGTACGCCCTGACGACAAGACAACCCTCCCGCGGACGATCGCCCAAGCCTTGATCTGAGCGATCAGCTCGGCGGTGTCCTCGGCGACGGTCGGCGTACTCACCACTGCACCCTAACCGGGTGGGTCCCCTCAAAATCTGACGCCAGGTCGCCCGACACGCCGTCAAGACCTCGTGCGCGGGGAACGAGCGTCAGTTCTTGAGGGAATCAACCGGCGAACGGGTTGGGTGTCAACGTGTACTTGGTGGACAAGTACTCGTGAATCCCTTCAAAGCCGCCCTCGCGCCCAATCCCGGACTGCTTCACGCCGCCGAAGGGGGCCGCGGCGTTGGACACCACGCCGACATTGAGGCCCATCATCCCAGTCTGCAACGAGTCGATCAGGCGCTGGCCGCGCGCCAGGTCCTTGGTGTACGCGTAGCCGACGAGCCCATATTCGGTGTCATTGGCGATCCGCACTGCTTCGTCCTCCTCACCAAAGGTCACAATGCTGAGCACCGGTCCGAAGATCTCTTCCCGCAGGATGTCGCTGCCGGGGCGCACGCCGGTGACAACGGTCGGCTCATAGAACGTGCCCCGCGCATCGATGGGGTGACCTCCTGTCAGCACCTTGGCGCCGCGCTCAGTCGCGTCTCGCACCAGCGAGTCGGCCTTCGTCACCGCAGCGGCGTTGATCAGCGGGCCGATCTGGACGTCCTCCTCCGTTCCTCGGCCGACTTTGAACGCCTGCACCCGTTCGGTGACCCGGGCAGCGAACTCGTCGGCGACGGCCTCGTGCACGATGAACCTGTTCGCAGCCGTGCACGCTTGACCGATGTTGCGGAACTTAGCGAGCATCGCGCCGTCAACGGCAGCAGCAAGATCGGCATCGTCGAAGATAAGGAAAGGTGCATTGCCGCCGAGCTCCATGGAAGTACGCAGGATGTTGGCGGCGGCCTGCTCAAGGAGTTTGCGACCTACCTCGGTCGATCCGGTGAAGCTGAGCTTGCGTAACCGGGGATCGGCGATGATCGGTCCCGACACTTTCCCCGAAGTGGACGTAGTGATCACGTTGACCACACCCGACGGAAGGCCTGCCTCGGCAAGGAGCCTGACGAAGTACAGGGTGGTCAACGGGGTGAGCTCAGGAGGTTTGATCACGACGGTGCAGCCGGCCGCAAGCGCCGGAGCGATCTTGCGAGTCGCCATCGCAAGTGGGAAGTTCCACGGGGTGATCAGGAAGCTCGGCCCGACGGGATGTTGCGAGACGATCATCCGCCCGGTGCCCTCGGGATTGGTTCCATAACGTCCGAAGACCCGCACGGCCTCCTCGGAGAACCAGCGGAGAAACTCACTGCCGTATGTGACCTCAGCCTTTGACTCGGCCAGTGGTTTGCCCATTTCGAGAGTCATCAGCAGGCCGACGTCATCCTTGTGCTGCTGAACCAGGTCGAAGGCTCGCCGCAGGATCTCGGCGCGTTCCCGAGGTGGCGTCTTAGCCCAGGCCGCCGCAGCGTTGACAGCTGCGTCCATGGCGGCGGCACCGTCCTCGACGCCCGCATCGGCGATGGTCTTGATCACCTCGCCGGTCGCGGGATCGTACACACGCAATGTGGCACCGGAGATGGCCGGAGCCCAATCACCCCCGATGAACAGCCCATCCGGTACCGACTCCAGCAGCTTCGTTTCGGTCGCGTTCGACATCGATGTCCTCCCTGGCTCAGACCTCATCGTCGTCCACTTGAGCCTAACTCTGAGGTCTCAGCCGCCGGCCTCGGCTTCCCCGCGATGCACCCAATGTGATGCGGAGAACTAGGGTCTCCGTATGGCCTCTGCCTGGAAAGCCGAACGGATCCGCTCGGCTACAACCACGATCTTCGCCGAGATGTCAGCCCTCGCGCTCGCAACGCAGTCAGTCAACCTGGGGCAAGGCTTCCCGGACACTGACGGTCCTGCCTTCATGCTTGAGGAGGCGCGGGCAGCGATTGCTCGCGGCATGAACCAGTACCCGCCTGGCCGCGGCATCCTGCCGCTGCGGCAAGCCATCGCCGCGCACAGCAGCCGAACTTACGGTCTGAGCTATGACCCCGAGTCGGAGATCCTGGTCACGACCGGTGCCACAGAGGCCCTCGCCGCGTCGATCCTGGCCTTTGTCGACCCGGGCGACGAAGTGATCGCCCTGGAGCCTTTCTATGACTCGTACGCCGCCTCGATTGAACTCGCCGGCGGGCAACGCGTCGGTGTGGGGCTGTTCGGGCCGGACTTCCGGCTGGATCACGCCGAACTGGCGGCGGCGTTCACGCCCAAGACCAAGGCTGTGTTGATCAACTCACCTCACAATCCCACTGGCGTGGTGCTGGATCGCACCGATCTCGCCGCGATCGCGGAACTATCGGCGCAGCACGACGTGCTGGTCATCTGCGACGAGGTGTATGAGCATCTGACCTTCGACGACGCCGAGCACCTGCCCCTGGCCAGCTTTCCCGGGATGCGAGAGCGGACGGTACGGATTTCCTCGGCAGGCAAGACGTTCTCCGCCACTGGATGGAAGATCGGCTGGGCGCTCGCAACACCGGAGTTGATCAACGAGGTCACAGCGGTGAAGCAGTTCCTCAGCTACGTGTCCGGCGCCCCGTTTCAGCCCGCGGTCGCGCGCGCTCTCAACGAAGGCGACGAGTGGGTCGAGAAAGCCCGACTGGACCTCCAGGACAGGCGGGACCAGTTGGCGTCGGGCCTGCGGTCAATCGGACTCGAGCCGATCATGCCGCGGGGGACGTACTTCATGACCACAGATGTCCGGCCCCTGGGCTACACGGACGGAGTCGAGTTCTGCCGAGAGCTCCCCACCCGCTGCGGAGTCGTCGCGATCCCCCATCAGGTGTTCTACGACAGGACAGAGGCCGGGAGACCGTACGTGCGCTGGGCCTTCTGCAAGCAGGAGCAGGTGCTTGACGAAGCGATCCGTAGGCTGCGGGCGCTGCGCAAGCCAAGATAAGGATCCGCTCGCCCTCACGCGAAGTGCATCTGGCCGCGTCCAGGCTCAGGAGACTGCTCTGCATCGTCCTCGCTGAAGGGCGCCGAGTCAGCAAGCAGCTGATGCAACCGTGCACCATGAACGACGCGGTACGGAAAGGGTGAGCGTCCGGCACGCTCGGCAATGGCGGCGTACGGCAAAGGTGTCGCAGTGCCTGCAATGATCACGTTCCCGAAGCGCCGGCCCTTCAGCGTCGCTGACTCGGCGCACAACAGCACGTGCGGAAAGACCAGGCGTACGCCGGCGAGCACCCGCCTGCGTAGCCGAGCGGGCCGCGATCAGTGAGGTTGATGATGATCACTCCATGATCGGAAAGAGCGCGCCCGGCATCGGCGAGGAAGTCGGCGGTGGTCAACTCGGCGGGCACCCGGGCGCCGACGAAGGCGTCGATGATCACCAAGTCCGCGTACCCGTCACGCAGTTCCGCGATGCCGCGCCGGCCGTCTGTGCCGCGCACCTTGATCCCGCTGTGGGCGGGTAGCGGCAGGTGCCGACGGACGAAGGCGGTGAGCTCGATGTCCGGCTCGAGCACTACCTGGGCCGAGGTCGGTCGGGTCGCCGCCACGTATCGCGGCAAGGTCATGCCAGCGCCGCCGACGTGGACCACCCGCATCCGCCCTGGCTCGGCCACGCTGTCGAGGACATCAGCCAGCCGCTGCACGTAGTCGAACTCCAGCCGCAGCGGATCGTCAAGATCAACTAGGACTGGTCGGTCCGGCCGACCCGGAGTGTGAAAGCTCGCTGATACGCGAGATCTGGATCAGGGATGCGCCACCAGCGCCGGGCCGAAGCACCAGGCTTGCTGAGCTCAACGCTGCTCCTCGGGCGCTCGGCATCCGTCGTAGGGCGACGGGTCCTGGGGTGGTGTAGAAACAGTGTGGAAGGGAGGCTGACCATGAAGCTGCGCTGGATCGACTCCGAAGGCGTAAGCGGCCGCGACCTGGCTGAGTTGCCGGCCTTGCGGGCACGGACCGACGGATTTCTCTGGCTCGACATTCCGGAGTGGGGCGATGACGCCGAGGCGCTGCTCACGGACGAGTTCGGCTTTCATCCCATGGCGATCAGCGAAAGTCGGAACCGCAATCACGTGCCACGACTCCATGTGTACCCGCACCATGTGTTCATGGTCATCCATGCACCTGAGATCGGCGCACGCGGCCACATGCACTATCTCGAGCTGGACCAATTTGTTGGGGAAAACTTCTTGGTCACCATCCATGGACCACTCAGCCCAAAGGTCGCCTTGGAGGCGGCGCTGCGCGAGACCAACGCAGTGGCAGCACGGATGGAGGCCGGCAGACTTCGCCCTACCTCGCCGTTTGGACTCACGTACGCGATCATCTCCACAATCGCACGCCGGGAATCAGACATGGTCGCTGAGATCGCCCGTGAGGTCGGCCTCATGGAGCAGCGGGTCATGGCTGAGGAGGATGAGAAGGATCCGCAGGACTTTCTCAGCCAGCTGTTCGCGGCCCGACATGAACTGCTGACCATCAAGACCATGGCCTCTCAGGGCAGCGAGATCTACAAGCGAGCGATCAAGTTGACCACCTTCGCAACGCCCGAGGGCCTGGATCTGATGAAAGACGTGCTCGACCAGTACGAGACCGTGGCTCACATCAGCGATTCTCAGCTGGTGTTCCTGATGGGTGTCACCGAGTTCTACCGTGCGCGTACCGACACCAAGATGACCATCGCAGCCGAGCGCCTCGCCGTCATCGCGGCGATCACCCTTCCGATCACTTCGCTCTCTTCTGTGATAGGGATGAACGTCATTGTCAACGAATCCACGCGCTGGATACCCCTCGCCATCCTGCTGTTGATCATGTTGACGATATCCGTGGTCCTGCTGCGCTGGGCACACAAGCAGGGCTGGTGGTGACCCACCCACTTGTCAGACTCTGAGGGGCCTATAGGTCCCTCAGAGTCTGACAAGTCGGTGGTTAGGCGATGGCGGGTTGCGACTGCAAGATGATCAACCCATCGCGGCTCTCGTCCGCATCGAAGGTGACGGTATCGCCCTCGCGCACCTCGCCGGCGAGCACGCGCTGTGCGAGTTGATCTTCGATCGTGGTCTGGATCAGCCGGCGCAGCGGGCGCGCGCCGAAGACCGGGTCGAAGCCAGTCAGCGCGAGCCATTCCTTGGCTGCGGGCGTGGCTTCGACCGTGAACCGTCGATCGGCGAGCCGCTTGTTGAGCCGCGCCAAGTTGATCTCCACGATCTTGGCAAGCTCCTCGGTGCCGAGCGCGTCGAAGAGCACGACTTCGTCGAGCCGGTTCAAGAACTCCGGCTTGAACGCCCCGCGTACCACGCCCATCACGGCATTCCGCTTGGTGTCAGCATCCAGGGTCTGGTCCGCCAGGAACTGGGAGCCCAGGTTGGAGGTCAAGATCAACAAGGTGTTGCGGAAGTCAACCGTACGGCCCTGGCCGTCGGTCAGTCGGCCGTCATCGAGCACCTGCAGCAAGATGTCGAAGACCTCGGTGTGCGCCTTCTCCACTTCGTCCAGGAGCACCACGGAGTACGGGCGGCGCCGAACGGCCTCGGTGAGCTGGCCACCCTCCTCGTAGCCGATGTAGCCGGGAGGTGCACCGACGAGCCGCGCCACCGAGTGTTTCTCGGAGTACTCGCTCATATCGATCCTGATCATGGCCCGCTCGTCATCGAACAGGAATTCCGCAAGGGCCTTGGCGAGTTCGGTCTTGCCGACGCCAGTCGGACCGAGGAAAAGGAAGGAGCCGGTGGGTCGGTTGGGATCGGAAATGCCGGCGCGGGAGCGGCGTACCGCATCCGACACCGCGCGCACGGCAGGCAGCTGACCGACTAGCCGCGCTCCGATTCGGGACTCCATGGACAACAGCTTCTCGGTCTCGCCCTGCAGCAGCCGGCCGACCGGGATGCCGGTCCAGTTGGATACCACTTCAGCAACATCGTTCGGGCCGACCTCTTCGGAGACCATCGAGGGCAACTGGTTCTCGGGCTGAGCGGCCTCCTCGAGCTCCTTTTCCAGGGCGGGAATCTCGCCGTAGTTGATCTCGCTGGCCTTCACCAGGTCACCTTCACGAAGTGCCCGCTCGGACGCCACGCGCAGCTCGTCGATCTGCTTCTTCAGTTCGCCGACGCGGTTGAGACCTTGTTTCTCCGCCTCCCAGCGCGCTTCAAGCGATCTCAGGTGTTCCTCGATATTGGCCAGCTCCTCGGTCAGCCGATGCAACCGCTCGACGCTGCCGGGGTCTGACTCCTTCTCCAGTGCGAGCTTCTGCATCTGCATCCGCTCCACGGTGCGACGCAACGCGTCGATCTCCACTGGTGAAGAGTCGATCTCCATGCGTAACCGCGACGCCGCCTCGTCGACCAGGTCGATCGCCTTGTCCGGCAGCTTCCGAGAGGTGATGTAGCGATTCGACAGTGTGGCTGCCGCGACCAGGGCCGCATCGGTGATCGCCACCTTGTGATGCGCCTCGTACCTCTCACGCAGGCCGCGCAAGATCGCGATCGTGTCCTCAACACTCGGCTCATCCACGAAGACCTGCTGGAAGCGGCGCTCGAACGCCGGGTCCTTCTCGATTCGCTCGCGATACTCATCCAAGGTGGTCGCGCCGATCATGCGCAGCTCGCCACGAGCGAGCATCGGCTTGAGCATGTTGCCAGCGTCCATGGAGGAGTCACCGGCCGCGCCTGCCCCGACGACGGTATGCAGCTCATCGATGAAAGTGATCACCTGGCCCGCGGCGTCTCGGATCTCGGTCAAGACGGCCTTGAGTCGCTCCTCGAACTCACCGCGAAACTTCGCTCCGGCCACCATCGACGGCAGGTCGAGTGCCACCAAGCGGCGGCTCTTGAGCGAGTCGGGGACGTCGCCCGCGACCAGTCGTTGCGCCAGGCCTTCGACGACCGCAGTCTTGCCGACGCCGGGCTCCCCGATCAGCACCGGGTTGTTCTTGGTCCGCCGAGCGAGCACCTGGACCACCCGCCGGATCTCCGCATCCCGCCCGATCACCGGGTCGAGTTTGCCGTCCCGGGCCATTGCGGTGAGATCGACACCGTATTGATCAAGCGCAGAGGAGGTCCCTTCGGCCTCCGGGCTGGTCACCCGCTTACTGCCGCGAGCCTCGTTGAATGCGCGCGTCAGCGCGTTCGGCTTGATGTTCAACGCGGCCAGGACCTTCTTGGCCTCAGAGTCAACTGTTGCCAGCGAGATCAGCAGGTGTTCGGTGGCCACGTACGCGTCGCCGAGTTGCTCGGCGCGGACCTCAGCGTCCGCCAGTACCCGGGCGAACGACCCCGAGAGCGTCGGCTGGCTGACTGAGGAGCCCCTTGCCGAAGGCAGCTTGGCAATTGCGCCCTGCGCTGCCGCCGCAACAACAGCCGGGTCGGCGCCGGCTGCGGTGATCAAGGGTGCGGCGGTGTTGCCCGGCACCTGCAGCAGCGCGTGCAGCAGATGCGACGGCTCGGCGTACGGGTTGCCCTCTGTGAGGGCGGTGCGCAACGCGGCCGAGACCGCGTCACGACTCTTGGTGGTGAGCTTGCTGGTATCCATCTACTTTCTTCTTCTCCGACTTGTCAGCGCGAGTGGTCGCCCTGGCGACCACCGACGCTGACAAGTCGGCGTTTCAGTGGGAGGTGATCTGTCGTGGGGGGATCCAGCGGCTGCCACCGATGTGGACGCCGCCGGTGGGGTCGGCGGTGAACAGGCGGGATCCCGGCGGGGCCGCGCGTACCGCGGCGAGCAGCTGGGTCAGTTCCTGCATCTGGGCACGCAGGTCGTCGATCTCATCCTGCATGTACAGGATGCGGCGGATGCCCTCCAGGTTGATGCCCTCGTCCTGAGAGAGGCGTTGGATCAGCCGGAGCCGCGCGATATCGCGTGCCGAGTAGCGTCGACCCCGCTTGGCCGTACGCCGCGGCGACACCAAGCCCATCCGGTCGTAGGTCCGCAGCGTCTGCGGATGCATCCCAGCGAGATGGGCCGCCACCGAGATGACGAACACCGGCGCGTCATGATCAATTCGCTGCGGCAGCTCTGTTGCAGACACGTCACACCTCACCCGCGGCGAAAAGCTTCGCCCGCGGATTCACCGAGCCGACCGCCTCGGCGTAGGAGTTCAGAGCGTCTCGGGCCTGTTCGTTGAGCGCCTGGGGCACCAGCACCTCGACAGTGACCAGCAGGTCGCCCTTCGTGCCGTCGCGCTTCCGGACGCCTTTGCCGCGTACCCGCAGGGTGCGTCCATTGGGCGTCCCGGGTGACAACCGCAGCTTGACCGGCGGGCCACCCAGTGTCGGCACCTCGATCTCAGCCCCAAGTGCCGCCTCTTGGAAGGTGACCGGCGCGGTAAGCGCCAGGTTGTCACCCTTCCGCCCAAAGATCGGGTGCGGGCGTGCGTGCACGATGACGTACAGATCGCCAGGCGCACCGCCGTTTTCTCCTGCACCGCCGCGGCCCTTGAGCCGTATCCGCTGGCCGTCGGTAACACCCGCCGGTATCCGAACCTGCATGGTCTTGGTGGACTTGCCCCGACCGGAGCCGAGGCACACCGGGCAAGGGTCATCCACGACCATCCCGCGACCGCGACACTCGCGGCACGGCTCAGTCACGGCGAAGACCCCACCCGATGTCGAGGTCTGCATGCCGCTGCCCTCACAGGTGGGGCAGACACGTGGAATTGTCCCCGCTCGAGCGCCGGTGCCGCGACAGGCGTCGCACGCAGTGTCGGACACCATCTGCATCCCGACGGTGACGCCCTCGATCGCCTGAACGAAGTCCACCGTCACCTCGCCCTCGACATCGCTGCCACGGCGCGGCCCGCGGGCGGTAGAGAACCGCGTCGTCTGCGTGGTCGGGCTGCCGTTGAACAGGCCGCCGAAGATATCGCCTAGGCCGCCTCCGGCATTTCGGAAGAGGTCATCGACAGACGGGCCGCTCGTCCCCGCACCACCACTACGCGGGAAATGGAAACCGCCGCTACCAAACAGTCGGCGGGCTTCGTCGTACTCCTTGCGCTTGGTCGAGTTCGAGAGCACGTCGTTGGCTTCGGAAATCTCCTTGAAGCGCTGTTCGGCAGCAGCGTTGCCAGGGTTCTGGTCAGGATGGTTGTTTCGCGCCAGCTTCCGGTAGGACTTCTTGATCTCCTCCGGCGTGGCGTCCTTGGCGACACCCAGGACCTTGTAGTAGTCCTTCTCGATCCAGTCCTTGGTACTCACCGACACCTCCCTCCGTGATGATCAACTACCGATGCTTGTTGGACGTTTCTGAGACGGTCACGACTGATTGTCGTTGGCAGCCGACTCATCCTTGCCCGACTCGCCTGCTGCCTCGACCGCCTCATCGGCTTGGCCTGAGGAAGGTTCTTCGACAGCCTCCGGACTCGCCTGCTCGGCCGCCTCCACCCCCACCGGCTCGGCGATAGGAGCGGGAGCGTTGGGCTCGGGCTCGGCGACCGCGACCCGGGCGGGCCGCAGAATGCGATCCCCGATTCGGTATCCCGGCTGCAGGATCTCCACGCACGTCGGGCCGTCGATGCCCGTTGCGTGTGCATGCAGCAGCGCCTCGTGGATGTGTGGGTTGAAAGGATCGCCCGCTTCGCCGAAGGTCTCCAGGCCGTACTTGGATGTGACCCGCTCGATCTCTTCGGCAACAGCCTTGAAGCCGCCGTTCAGTTCCTCGTGCTCGCGAGCCGAACGCACGTCGTCCAGCACCGAAAGGAAGTCCTTCAGCACACCCTCGATCCTCACCTTGCGAACAAGATCACGATCGCGGTCGACCCGTCGCTTGTAGTTCACGTACTCGGCTTGGAGCCGTTGCAGATCAGACGTCCGCTCCGCCAGAGCTGCCTTGAGCTCAGTCACCTCTGCCTCCGCTTCCGAAACTGGACTCGCGCCCTCTTGTGTGCCCGCCGTGGGAGGAGCCGCAGTTGCCTGCGGCTCCCGGACTTCGTAGGTTTCCGGATCGATGCGTCGCCGGTCCCGTATGGTTGGGCCACGCTGCTCAAACTCGGCCTCGGCGCTCGGCCGATGCTCGTGTTCGGGTACGCTCACCGGGCCTCGCTCGAGGTCTGGTCGTCGTCCACGATCTCGGCATCGACGACATCTTCGTCACCGGCGCTGCTGGCGCCGTTGGACTCGGCATGCTCACTTGGCTCGCCGGCCTCCGACGGAGCCTGCTGAGCGGCCTGGGCCGCCGCGTACATAGCCTGACCAAGCTGGGCACTGGTCGTGTTCAACTTGTCGACCGCGGCCTTGACCTTGTCGTTGTCCTCGCCCTCGAGGGCGGTCTTGAGCTCGGCGATCGCCTCCTCGACCGGCTGCTTGACGTCGTCGGTGATCTTGTCGGCGTTCTCGCTGATGAGCTTCTCGGTGCGGTAGACCAGGTTGTCGGCCTCGTTGCGGAGCTCTACGGCCTCACGCCGCTTGCGGTCCGCTTCGGCGTGCGCCTCGGCCTCCTTGACCATCTTGTCGATGTCCTCCTTGCCAAGCGCCGAGCCGCCGGTGATCTGCATAGACTGCTGCTTGCCAGTGGCCAGGTCCTTTGCGTGCACGTGCACGATGCCGTTGGCGTCGATGTCGAAGGCGACCTCGATCTGCGGCACCCCACGCGGCGCCGGTGGCAATCCGGTGAGCTCGAAGTTGCCGAGCGGCTTGTTGTCCTTCGCGAAGTCCCGCTCGCCTTGGTAGACCTGGATCATCACCGACGGCTGGTTGTCATCGGCCGTGGTGAACACCTCGGAGCGCTTGGTCGGGATGGTGGTGTTCCGCTCGATGATCTTGGTGAACACGCCGCCCTTGGTCTCGATGCCAAGGCTCAGTGGCGTGATGTCGAGCAACAGCACATCTTTGACCTCACCCTTCAGCACGCCGGCCTGCAGGCTGGCGCCCAGAGCGACGACCTCGTCGGGATTGACGCCCTTGTTCGGTTCCTTGCCACCGGTCAATTCCTTGACCAGCTCAACGACGGCCGGCATCCGGGTCGAGCCACCAACCAAGATCACATGGTTGATCGCGCTGACACTGATCTTGGCGTCGTCGATCACCGCGTGGAAGGGCGCCCGGCAACGATCAAGGAGATCGGAGGTGAGCCGCTGGAATTCCGAACGGGTCAGCTTCTCCTCGAGGTGCAGCGGGCCGGCCTGACCAAGGGTGATGTACGGCAGATTGATCTGCGTCTCGCTCGCTGAGGAGAGTTCGATCTTGGCCTTCTCGGCAGCCTCCTGGAGGCGCTGGCGCGCGATCTTGTCCTGTGCCAGGTCGGTGCCGTTCTTGTTCTTGAACTGCTTCACCAGCCAGTCGACGATCCTGGAATCCCAGTCGTCACCACCGAGCCGGTTATCGCCATTGGTGGCTTTCACCTCGAAAACGCCGTCGCCGATCTCCAGCAAGGACACGTCGAAGGTGCCACCACCGAGGTCGAAGACCAGGATCGTCTGCTCCTGATCGGTCTTGTCCAAGCCGTAGGCGAGAGCTGCGGCCGTCGGCTCGTTGATGATCCGGTCGACTGTCAAGCCGGCGATCTCACCGGCCTCCTTGGTGGCCTGGCGCTGCGCATCGGAGAAGTAAGCCGGCGTCGTAATCACCGCATGAGTGACCTGCTCACCCAGGTAGGCCTCCGCGTCTCGCTTCAACTTCTGCAGCACGAAGGCGCTGATCTGCTGAGGGCGGTAATCCTTGTCGTCGATCCTCACCTTCCAGTCCGAGCCCATATGGCGCTTGATGGAGCGGATGGTGCGCTCGACGTTCGTGACGGCCTGGCGCTTGGCGACCTCGCCAACCAGGACCTCGCCGCCTTTTGCGAATGCGACCACCGACGGGGTGGTCCGGGAGCCCTCGGCGTTGGGGATGACGGTGGGCTCTCCACCTTCGAGTACGGCGATGACGGAGTTGGTCGTTCCTAGGTCGATGCCGACTGCACGAGCCATGATGTGTTTCCTCCAGCTGGAAGTCTGTGGGGTTGTCCTTGAGTCTGTATCACTCAACTTATTACTTGAGCGTACTAGGCTCAACCATGCCAGAGCTGTGAATGTTCCCCAAATCTTGCCGGATTCGCAGGCGCAGATCGACCTCGGACGATGGCTGTGGTGTGGAGACGTCTGAGGTGTGAAGACAGTACCGTCGAGCCGTGTTCGAATACGTGCCGCGGCGGGTCGCAGGTGAGGCCAGCCGCTTCGTCGAGTGGATCTGGTTCGCGCGTGGTCGGATCTCCGGGGTTCGCGAGCGTATTGCTCCCACCGGGTCGACCGTCGCTGCCTCGTCCTCGGCGACCCCATCCGGCAGACGCCGCTCGGTGCGGGCACTGCTCTGGTCGCTGAAACAGGCTTCCTGATAGGTCCCCACGACCGGCCGATCGTCAACGAGCCCCTAGGCGAGACGTTCTGCGTTGGGATGGTGACCACCCCGGTCGGTTGGCGACCCGCTCTCGGGCTTGCACCGGCAACGCTGAGGGGCCGGGCTGTGGACTTGTTGCAGGCGTGGCCGAGGGCCGCTGGCCTACGGAGTGAGCTGATCATGTGCCAGACGCCGGCAGAGGCCCTGGATGTCGTCGAGGACACGCTGAGCACGCTAGAACGGTTCGACCGCCAGGCGTTCGCGCGGTGCGAGGCTGCGGTCCGGCAGCTCTCGGCGGAACCCACCCGTCCGGTTAATGACATCGCGAGAGGGCTCGGGGTTAGCCACGGTCACCTCGACCGACAGTTCACCGAGCAGATCGGTCTGAGCCCACGCACGCTCGCCCGCATTCTGCGGATGCGCCGGCTGCTTGACGAGATCGACGTACACGGGTCGGTGGGGTGGGCGGACAAGGCAGCGGAGCTGGGATGGTCCGACCAGGCGCATCCGATCCGAGACTTCAAGCGCCACACCGGGGTGACGCCGTCCCAGTACCTCGCCGCGCAACGCTCGACTTATGACCGCACGCCGCCCTTGACGCAGGACGCAGCATCACACTGAGGTCCGTCCATGGCGGGGCGACCGCAGACTACGTCTACACGTGTGCGCCGTACGGCGAAGGGACGCGGGTGAGCCTGGTGGCCGGCTGCACGATGACCGGTCCGGTGCGGCTGCTCAGCCCTATCATCAGGTCTGCCATCCGCAGGGCGGACAGCGGCCAGCTCAACGCGTTCGCCGCCACGTTCACTCGGGAATAACCGGCGGCAGTGCGCTTGGAGCAGCGGCGCTGAGATGGGCATAGTTGCACTCAGGCGAGCCCCCGGGCTGGAAGTCGGAACACAAGGTCGCGGCTCCGGCGCTATCCCGCGAGTAGATCGGTGGAGGACGCCCGGCATACGCATGGTGGACTCAGGGTGTGGAGGATTTGTACGAACCGGTCGAGCCGTACGACTTCGGCGAGCTCGAGGTTGGTGACGGCCAGACTTTGTACTGGGAGACGGTTGGCGCCCCGCATGGCCTGCCCGCCGTCTGGTTGCACGGCGGCCCGGGCAGCGGCAGCACGCACACCGCGCGACGCCACTTTGACCCGTCCGCGTACCGGGCCGTGCTGTTCGACCAGCGCGGCTGCGGGCGCAGCCGCCCGCTGGTCAGTGAGCCCGATGCCGACCTGTCGGTCAACACGACCGATCGTCTCGTGGCGGACATCGAGCAGTTGCGGACGCATCTGCGCATCGACCGCTGGGTGGTGGTCGGTGTGTCCTGGGGAGTGACTCTTGCGCTGGTCTATGCCCAACGCCACCCTGACCGGGTGTTGGCGATGGTTCTGGGTGCGGTGACCGCCGGCGGGCGCCGCGAAGCTGAGTGGATCACTCGCGACATGGGCCGGATTTTTCCTCAGGAATGGCAGCGGTTCACGGCCCCGGTGCCTCCTGCCGAGCGCGAGGGGGAATTGGCGGCGGCCTACGCCCGCCTGTTGGCCGACCCCGACGTACAGGTTCGGGATGCAGCGGCGCTGGCGTGGTGCGAGTGGGAAGACACGCACGTGTCCTTGGCCCCCGATTGGGAGCCGAGCCCTCGATACGCCGACCCGACCTTCCGAACGGTATTCGCTCGCCTCGTCACTCACTACTGGAGTCACGACTGCTTCCTTGCCGATGGTGAGGTGTTGGCGGGCATGCCGCGATTAGACGGCATTCCGGGCGTTCTGATACACGGTCGCAACGACGTGTCGAGCCCGCTCGACACAGCGTGGGCGGTGCACCGCGCCTGGGCCGGCAGCGAGCTCGTCATTCTCGGCGACACCGGGCATGGCGGCGCCAGTCTTTGGGGTCAGCTCACCGCCGGCCTGGACTCCTTCCGCGGGGTGGGAGAAGTTTCATGACGACGCCCGCGGAGTCCACCCCTGAACTGCTGACTCTTCACGCCGTGCGACTCAAGGGCATGGCGGACGACGACGAGGTCGCCGCACGGTTCGGACTCGACCCGACGCAGGCACGGGAATTGCTGCTGGACTTTCAAGCCTTCGGCTGGATCACGAGGGTCGACTTCGCCGGCACCGCCGGCTGGACTCTTACTGAGTCCGGCCATTCGGAGAACGAGCGTCAGCTGGCTCAAGAGCTGGCCGCAGCGAACTCGATTTCGAGCGTCCGCCACGCCTACGGGACATTCCTTGCTCACAACGACCGGCTCCTTCGCGCCTGCACGGACTGGCAACTGCGGCCAAGTGACGCCGATCCGCTTGCCACCAACGAGCACACGGACAAAGAGTGGGACCAGCGCGTGCTCACGACGCTGTCCAGCCTCGGCGACCAGCTCGGTCCGCTTTGCCAGCAGCTCGGAGGGCGATTCGTACGGTTTCAGGGGTACGACGACCGCTTCGCGACTGCCCTCGCGCGAGTCGAACGGGGCGAGCACTCCTGGGTCGCCCAGCCAAGGGTGGACTCCTGCCACACGGTATGGATGGAACTGCATGAGGACCTGATAGCGACGCTGGGCATTCAGCGCGGCATAGCGCCCGATCACTGACTGCTGCGAACAGCCAGCGGGCGCCGGCTCGCCCTGAAAACTTCACTCCAGCCCGAGTCTCGTTGCTCAATTCACGCGTGACTCCGGGACGCAGCCGCGGCTGGAGTGAAGTTTTCAGGCGATAAGCCAATTCGGCTGGCTGAACTCCTTGCTGCTCTCTCCCTGGTGACGGATCTCGGGAGCGCTAGCTGAAGAAAGTGCGGAGGTCACCCACCAAGAGGTCGGGAACCTCGAGGGCGGCGTAGTGGCCGCCCTTCTCGAATTCGGACCAGTGCACGATGTTGGCGTTGTCCCGCTCGGCGAGTGGCCTGATGGTTTGGAAGTCGTGGGCGAACACCACCACACCGATCCGCCCCTGGCTGACTTCCGGCTGAGCGCCGGAGTGGCCTTCGCTGTAGTGGAGGCGCACCGCGGTGCCCGAGGTGTTGGTGAGCCAGTACAGCGACACCTGGGTGAGGACCTGCTCCACCGTCACCAGGCTGGTCCCGTTGCCAAAGTTCTCGAACAGCTCGTTGTAGGCGAGCTGACCCACTGGTGAGTCCGAGAGCGCAGCGGCGATGGTCTGGGGCCGGGTGCCGTTCATCTGGTTGTATCCGCCGACCGACTGGAACCAGCCGAGGAACTCCAGGGCGGCGTACTCCTTGGGGCCGAACCGCTCGAACTCGCTCGAGTCGCCAGACGGGAAAGAGAAGAGCTGCAGCACGTGGGCTCCGAGGAACCCGGGTGGGTTCAGCACAGCCAGCTCGCGGGAGACCATCGCGCCGCCGTCACTGCCATGAGCGCCGTACGACTCGTATCCCAGCCGTCGCATGAGGGTGTCGTAGGTCTGTGCGACTCGCGCCATCGTCCAGCCCTCTCCGACCAGTGGGGTACTGAAACCGAAACCCGGCATCGACGGAATAACGACGTGGAAGGCGTCCTCGGTGCGGCCGCCGTGGGCGACCGGGTCGGTCAGGGGACCGATCATGTCGAGGAACTCCGAGAACGACCCCGGGTAGGTGTGTGCCAGCAGCAACGGGGTGGCGTTGGGCTCGGTGGATCGGACGTGCACGAAGTGCACGGTCTGGTCATCGATCTCGGTCACGAAGTTCGGGACCGCGTTCATCTGGGCCTCCTGCAGGCGCCAGTCGAACTGTTGCCACGCAGTGATCATCTTTTGCAGGTAGGCGACCGGAGTCCCGTAATCCCAGCTGTCACCAGGTGCAGCGACGGGATAACGGGTGTTGGCGAGGCGGCGCTGCAGATCGTCTAGCGCTTCCTGGGCGATCGCGATGGTGAAGGGACGGATGGTGCCGGTCTCGCCGGCGGCTGATGTGTTCATGTCCAGTACGCTAGTGTCGATTTAGGAAGATTTCATTCCGCTTCTAGCTCAAGATCGAGATATGCAAAAGAGTTCCGGCCGACTGCTCACCATGCTCGGGCTGCTGCAGTCCCGCAGCATGTGGAGCGGTGCGGAGCTCGCGGAGCGGCTCGAGATCAGCGGTCGGACCGTGCGGAACGACATCGAACGCCTGCGGGAGCTGGACTATCCGGTGAAGGCGGTTCGTGGGCCGGGCGGGTATTACCGGCTCGGCATTGGCGCCAAGCTGCCGCCGCTGCTGCTCGACGACGACGAGGCAGTTGCTGTGGCAGTCGGTCTCCGCGCGGCGACTGGAGTCCAGGGCATCGAGGAGACCAGCGTTCGGGCCCTGGCCAAGCTCGAGGCCGTGCTCCCACATCGGCTTCAGCTCAAGGTCAATGCGGTCCGGGATGCGGTGCAAGCGGGACCCGAGAACACCGGCACCAATGCACCCGACCCGAAAGTTGACGCAGGCCTGCTGATGTCGATCGCGGGCGCGATACGTGACCACGAGGAAGTGCGGTTCGTGTATCGAGACGACGAGAGGCTCCAGGTGGAGCCGTATCGACTCGTCAGCTGGCAGCGGCGCTGGTATCTCGTCGGCCGCGACGCCTCCACCGACGAATGGTCCACCTTCCGGCTCGATTGGATGCAACTACGGATCCCTGGTGGCCGCCGATTCTCGCCTGTCGACCTGCCTGGTGGTGACTTCCCGGCATTCGTGCTACGCACCACGGCTTTCGCTGGCTGGCATGTGCATGTCCGGATCACTGTCCACGCGCCCGCAGCCGAAGTCCTACGCCGGATAAATCCGACCGTTGGCATCGTGGAAGCCATTGATGATCACACCTGCGTCCTGGTCACGGGAGCCGACACGGTCGAGACGGTCGCCGTGTACGTCGGCATGCTGGGACTCGACTTCACCGTCACCGAACCACCGGAGCTCATCGCCCACCTCACGACTGTGGCTGAGCGTTACGCCAGAGCTGTTCCAGCAGCGTCGTGATCCATCCCGTTTCGCCTCCTGACAAAGCGCCGTCGCGGCATGACAATCGGGGCGTGGAAGCTTCTGGCGTACGAGTGACAGAACTCCTCGCCGCGCTCTCCTTTGGTGCCGATCTTGGGCTGGGCCACCCCACCGAGCACGTGCTGCGGCAGACCTACATCGCCTTGCACCTCGCTGAACGCCTCGCGATGGACGAGCAGGAACGCGAGGTCGTGTATTACGCCTCCATGCTGGCCTGGCTGGGATGCCACATCGACGCCTATGAACAGGCGAAGTGGTTTGGGGACGACCAGGCGTTCAAGCACGACGCCGCGTACGTCGACGACGCCGACGCCCTCGGCAGCGTCGCGTTCCTGCTGCGACACATCGGCGACGGCCGGCCGCTCGCTGAGCGCGTCAAAGCCGGAGTCGGGTTCCTCGCCGACGGGAGGCATGACCTGGAGCAGATGTATATGAATCACTGGCGCGCCGCCTCTGCTTTCAGCGAGGACCTCGGGCTCGCCGACACGGTCCGGGACAGCGTCGCCCAGACCTTCGAGCGCTGGGACGGCAAGGGGGAACCCGACGGCATCAAGGGCGAGGAGGTGCTGCCGCCCGCCCGCCTGGTGCATCTCGCCGATCTAGTCGAGGTGTTCCATCACACCGGTGGAGTGGAGGCTGCCGTCGCAGTGGCCCGCGCCCGCAGCGGCGGGCAGCTCGACCCCGACCCTTGTGAAGCTGTTCGCGGCCGATGCCGAGTCGATTTTCAGCGAGCTGAATCAGGTGACAACGTGGGACGCAGTCATGGGCAAGGCGCCGACTGCGAGCCGAGAGCTGAGCGACGACGAACTCGACAAAGCGTTGGCGGCCAGCGCGGACTTCGTGGACCTGAAGTCGCCGTACACCTTGGGCCACTCACGCGGTGTTGCCGAGCTGGCGGCTGCCGCGGCCGGCGAGCTGGGCACGAATACCCGGACGGTACACCGGGCCGGGCTGGTCCACGATCTTGGTCGGATGGGTGTACCGAACACGATCTGGGACAAGCGCGCGCCCCTGACCGCCGGAGAGGTCGAACGGGTGCGGTTGCATCCCTACTACACCGATCGCATCCTGGCCTCGGTCCCGGCCTTGGCGCGCCTGGCGTCTGTTGCAGCACAGCACCACGAACGCCTCGACGGCTCGGGCTACCCGCGAGGAAGCACCGCCGAGTCGCTCACACCGGAGGGGCGGCTGCTGGCGGTGGCCGACTGCTATCAGGCGTGGTCGGAGCCGCGGCCGTACCGCGAGGCACTCGACGCGGACAAGATCGCCGCCCGTCTGCGGGAAGGGGTCAAGGCCGGACGCCTGGACGGTGCCGCGGTCGACGCCGTGCTCCGAGCCGCCGGGCACCAGGTACGACGCAATCGGGAGTGGCCGGCCGGACTCACAGCCCGGGAAGTGGAGGTACTGCGCCATCTCGCGCGGGGCAGGTCGCAGAAAGAGATCGCGGAGCGCCTGGTGATCTCCCGGAAGACGGCGAGCAACCACATCGAGCACATCTACGCCAAGATCGGAGTCTCCAATCGGGCCATGGCGAGCCTGTTCGCGACCCGACACGGCCTCCTCTGAACCGCATCGCAAAGATGGGGTTGTCACCTCATGCGACTCCGCGTACGTCTCCGTAGCGTCGAGCCATGACCACTCTCGAACAAACAGACCTGGAGCAACTGACAGACGTCGACGCAGCGGCCGTCGAGGAGTTCGCCGCCAAGCTCATCGAGACCATAACCGGCGGGCTGATCACCTGCCTCATTGAAATCGGCCGCCGTGTCGGGCTGTTCGAGCTGGCCGCCGCCGGGCCGGCGACATCCGCTGAGCTTGCTGAGCGCGGTGGTCTGCAGGAGCGATACGTCCGTGAGTGGCTGGCCGCCATGGCCACCGCTGGCATCGTCGAATATGACGCAGACAACGGACGCTTCTGGCTGCCGGTTGAGCACGCGGCGGTGCTGACGGGTGATACCTACGACAACCTGGCCCCCGTGGCTTACCTGGCCTCCGCGCTCATCCGGCGGGGCGATGCTGTGGCCAAGTGCTTCACCGAAGGTGGAGGTGTGCCATGGGCAGCGTACTTGCCAGAGATGCACGACGTGATGGATGTGCTGTGGCAGCCGATGTATCGCGACCTCCTCGTCCAGCAGATCCTGCCGCTCGCCCCTGGCTTGGTCGAGAAGCTCGAGAGCGGCACCCGGGTTGCAGATGTAGCCTGCGGCTCCGGCAACGGGACTCTTGTCCTGGCGCGCCGATTCCCGAGTTCGACATTCGTCGGCTACGACATGGACGCCGAGGCCATCGACATTGCACGTTCCCGGGCGGGAGGGCTGAGCAACGTTTCATTCGAAGTGGCGGACGCAGCGACCCTGACCTCTGCTGAGCCTTTCGGTGCCGCGTTCGTGTTCAACTCGGTACACGACCAAGCCCGGCCGCTCCAGGTACTCAGCTCGATCCGGTCGATCCTGGAGCCTGGTGGCACATTCCTGATGAACGAACCTCGCATCTCCAGCAACCTCGAGGACAACATCGGCTCTCCAGTCGCTCCGATGACGTACGCCATCAGTCTGCTGCACTGTATGACGGTGTCCCTGGCTGAGGAGGGAGCGGGGCTCGGGACTGGCTGGGGCGAACAGGTCGCCGTTGGGCTGCTAGCTGTCGCCGGCTTCGGTCCCGTGGAAGTGCACGATGCCCCCGGGGACCCCGGCAACGCGATCTTCGTCACGCACCGACCAGAGTGAGCGAATACGCAAAGTCTGCAAGCATTGCAAATATGCGCGACGCCACTGAGCCGACCACACCGACCCTGCGCCAGGTGGTACTGGATTGCGAAGACGCCCGCGCGCTCGCGGAGTTCTATCGACAGTTGCTGGGCTTCCAGTACCGCCCAGGCGACGAACCGCCCGCCGACGGAAGGCCGGATACCAAGGGGCAGGAGTGGCTCGTGCTGTGTGACAGCACTGGCATCCTCCGGCTGGCATTTCAGCAAGTGCCACATCTGCCCGAACCGACCTGGCCTGAAGGGCCGCGGCCGCAGATGCTGCACCTCGACACCACCGTGCCAACGGTCGGCGACCTGCAGGTACAGCACCAGCGTGCGTTGGCTCTCGGCGCTCGCCTGCTCCTCGACCGATCCGACGACGAGATTGAGCCGCTGTTTGTTTACGCCGACCCCGCAGGGCACCCGTTTTGCATCTTCGTGGCTGGGTGAGGCTCCTGATGATCACCGGTCGGCGTGGTGTGGTGGCTAGTGTCGACAGGCCTGCGTAGCGTGGTCCCAGCCCACCTGCTAGGAGAGGCATTCCATGGCTAGCTTCCTGAGTTTCCTGCAGAATCTTGGCCTGCTCATCGTCCGGCTGGGGCTTGGCGGCATCCTGTTGCTGCACGGCTGGACGCGCTGGAACGCCGGCGTTCAGGACCAGATCGACTACCTGACTCAATTCCGGACCCCGTACGCGGAGGTTGCGGCGTGGGGCGCCATCATCTTCGAGCTTGTTGGCGGCGTACTGCTCATCGTCGGCGCGTTGACCCGGCTGGTCGGCCTGGGAGTGCTGATCGAGCAGATCCTGATCATCGCGTACACCAACTGGTACAAATGGCCACCGACGTTGCTCAACGCCGACGGCACGTACAAAGGCGGTTACGAATACAACGTGGCCATTGGCCTGCTCGGCTTGCTCTTGTTCGTGATGGGCGGGGGCGCAGTCGCCATCGACCGCTTGTTCCGGCGTAAGCCGCCGCTTGAGGAAGACGACGAGGAGTCCGCGCCACGATCGACCACACGCGCGGCGTGATCGCCCACAGAAACCACTGGCGGATTCACAGGGAAGACACAGCTAGCGCATAGAGCTTTAGTGAGATCGGGTGTCAGGCTGGGGCCCATGATTCGCACTGATGGAAGCGCAGCACCCCTCACCCGATCCGACGGCACGCCCATCCGGATTCTCGCGGTCGACGACGAGTCCAGCTTGACCGAGCTGCTGTCGATGGCCATGCGTTACGAGGGCTGGCAGGTCTCCACTGCGGCCTCGGGCGGGCAGGCCGTGAAGGTGGCCCGGGAAACCAGACCAGATGCGATCGTGCTGGACATGATGCTGCCGGATTTCGACGGGCTCGAGGTGATGCGACGGATCCGGGCCGAAGACCCTAACGTGCCGGTCATCTTTCTCACCGCACGGGACTCGGTTGAGGATCGCATCGGCGGCCTCACCGCCGGTGGCGACGATTACGTGACCAAACCGTTCAGCCTGGAGGAGGTCATCGCCCGGTTACGCGCGCTGCTGCGCCGCAGCGGGGCAGCGCTCGCCCGGAGCGACTCGACTCTGGTGGTTGGCGACCTGACACTGGACGAGGACAGCCATGAGGTGCGTCGCGGCGGCGTGGAGATCCAGTTGACCGCTACCGAGTTCGAGCTGCTGCGCTATCTGATGCGCAACCCGCGCCGAGTGCTCAGCAAGGCACAGATCTTGGATCGAGTGTGGAACTACGACTTCGGGGGCCAAGCGAATGTCGTCGAGCTCTACATCTCCTATCTCCGTAAGAAGATCGACGCCAATCGTCCGCCGATGATTCACACCCTGCGCGGCGCCGGCTATGTGCTGCGCCCGGCCGCTACATGACCCACCTACCAACCGGGCAACCGAACGCCGGCGCGATGGCAAATGTGTCGCGTCCGGCGGACGTCTTGCCGCGGCCGGACCCCTTCGGCCGCCACACGTTGGGCCGCCAACTTGTCATCAGGGTGACGGCGCTTGTCGCGCTGGCCGCACTCTTGATCACCATCGCGACAGCCTTGGCCACCCGCCAAGTGTTGATGTCCCAGCTGGACCGCCAACTCGATGCGGTCACCGCCCGGGTTCGGGATCCGGGGCCGGCACACGGCCCCGACAGCGGTCTGCTGCGCCCCGGCCAGCCAATCGGCACGCTCGCTGTGCTCTACGACATTGACGGCAATGCCAACGAGGGTGGTCGGCTGACTGAGCGCGGTGCCGCAGGCGAGCTCGGCGCTCGCGTCACGGTCCTTCCAGACGCTGCAATCTCCCAGCTTGCTGGCGTGCCAACTGACGGAACAAAGAGCTCCATCACCCTTGCTGAGCTCGGTCACTACCGGGTTGTTGGCTTCAAACTCATTTCCGGCACCGCGACCGTCGGAACCCTCGTAGTCGGCGTACCGCTGAGTCAGGTCGACGACACCATCCTCGAACTGGTCGCTCTCGCCGCACTGTTTTCACTGCTGGTCATCGGGGGCACAGTTTTCGCGGCCCGCTCTCTGGTCGTGCGCACCCTGCGTCCGCTGAATCGGTTAGCAGCGACTGCCCAGCAGGTGTCCCAGCTGAAGCTGGATCGTGGCGAAGTCGCGCTTGCAGTTCGGGTACCGCCGCAGGATGCCAATCCTGCCTCCGAAGTCGGCCGGGTCGGGCAGGCACTCAACCACATGCTCAACAACGTTGAGGAGGCCCTCGCTGCCCGCCAGGCGTCCGAGACGAGAGTGCGACAATTCGTGGCCGACGCATCGCACGAACTGCGCAACCCGCTCGCAGCCATCCGCGGCTACGCGGAACTGACCAGGCGCGACCGGGAAAGGATCCCGACCGACGCGGCGTACGCGATGTCGCGCGTGGAATCCGAAGCCGAGCGAATGTCCAAGCTGGTCGAAGACATGCTGCTGCTGGCGCGGCTCGACTCCGGACCTGCCCTCGATCTCCAGCCATGCGACCTGAGCGAGATCGTGATCAACGCGGTCAGCGACGCCCGCGCTGCCGGTCCCGACCATGCGTGGCAGCTCACCCTTCCGCAGTACCCGGTGATCGCCCAGGGCGACCAGCACAGGCTCTATCAGGTGATGATCAACCTGCTGGCGAACGCGCGTACCCATACCCCTCCCGGTACCCGGGTGCAGACCGAGGTTTCGGTCCGCGGCCCGGAAGCGGTGGTCACGGTGACGGACAACGGACCAGGCATCGCTCCCGAGGTGTCCAGCCGCGTCTTTGAGCGGTTTGCCCGGGGTGACGCGAGCCGGATGCGCGCACCTGATGCAGCGACCGGCGGCAGCACTGGTCTCGGACTGGCCATTGTCGCGGCGGTCGTCGACGCTCATCACGGCGCTGTCTACGTCACCAGCCAGCCAGGTCACACCCAGTTCACGGTGCGGCTGCCGCTCGCACACTTAGCGCCGGCACCCTTTCGCGGACCCGGCCCGGAGATGCGAGCCCCGCACTGACGTAGTGCCCTAGCTGCAGGTAGGGATAACCCGATCTGAAACTGGCCCGATAGCCTGATGGCGGCTTCGATGCCAATCGAAGAACGTAGACGGCATGAGTAATCCTTATGTCAGCGGTGAACCTGCTACCGAAGTACTTGATCTTTATGACGTTCTTCCCGAGCGTGCCGATGCGACGCGCGAGCCTGCGCGTCCCACCGAGGATGATCCCATGACCTCCATGATCAAAGGCACAGGCCGCAACCTGGCGGTGATCATCGGAATGTTCGCGGTCTCGCTTGCGGCTTTTGTCGTCTGTACGACGCTGTTCAGCCTCGGAGTGGGGCTGCTCGTCCTCGTCGTCGGCCTGTTCATTCTGGTGGCCTGCCTCGTTGTCGCTGGCTGGTCGTCGCGGATGACAGTGGCGCTGCTCGGCTACACCGGGATCACGCTGCCGCGTACCCACTATCCTGCAGCCGGACCGGGCTTCGGTGGGAAACTGCGGCGACTGACCTACGCACAGTCCTGGCGTGATCTGCTGCACGTCTTGGTCAACTTCATCCTCAGCACCATCACGTTTTCGCTGGCGCTGACGTGGGTCTTTGGTGGGTTGGGCGGCGTCACCTACTGGTTCTGGAGCCGCTGGCTGCCACAACCGACCGAGGGCCTGCCGGCCCTGCTCGGCTATCCCGGCCAACTCGCCGAACTCACCTTCAATACCGTGCTCGGCGCACTACTGTTGATCACGGCTCCCTTTGTGCTGCGTGGATTGGTCCGGCTGCATGGGGCGGTGGCGTACGCGCTGCTGGTCGACGAGACACCGGCTTTGCGTCAGCAGGTGAGCGAGCTGACCCAGAGCCGTACGGCCGCTGGCGAGGCTGAGGTGCACACCTTGCGACGGCTCGAGCGCGATCTGCACGACGGCCCGCAGCAACGTCTGGTCAGACTCGGCATGGATCTGTCCGCCGCCCAGCGTCGGCTGGACGACGACCCGGTCCAGGCGCGTGCCCTGCTCGACGAGGCGTTGCAGCAGTCGCAGGATGCGCTCGCCGAGATTCGTACCCTCTCCCGCGGCATTGCCCCGCCAATTCTGGCCGAACAAGGCCTGCCGGCGGCGATCACCGCTCTCGCCGCACGGGGCACCATCCCGACATCGGTTGACGTTGATGATGTTCAACTGTCAGACGCTGCGCAGAACGCTGCTTACTTCGTCGTGGCCGAAGCTTTGGCGAACGTGGAGAAGCACAGTCGGGCACGGCATGCCTCGGTAGAGGTGCGCCGCGTGGGCGCTTTGGCGGTGATCAACATCACCGATGATGGGACCGGCGGCGCGTCACTTGCGAAGGGCCACGGCTTGTCCGGTCTAGCCGACCGGCTTGCCGGGGTCGATGGGACGTTGACGGTGTCTTCACCGGCGGGTGGCCCAACCCAGCTGACGGCGACGATTCCGCTGCAGCCCGCGACCTAAGTGTCGATCGCACGGGCACCAGGTGTGACAGCCTGGTGCCTGTGCGTGTGGTGGTGGCCGATGACTCAGTGTTACTCCGGGAGGGCCTGGTCCGGCTACTGACCGAGGTCGACTGCGAGGTTGTGGCAGCGGTCGAGGACGCTCCCAGCTTCTTGCAGGCCGTCGCAGAGCAGCGGCCCGATGTCGCAATCGTGGATGTCCGGATGCCGCCGAACATGACCGACGACGGGCTACGGGCGGCGGTCGAGGCCCGCGCTGCCCAGCCCGACTTGGGGATCTTGATGCTGTCGGCGTATGTCGAGCTCTCCTACGCCGACATACTCCTGTCCGACGGCAGAGGTCGGGTGGGCTATTTGCTGAAGGACCGCGTGACCTCCCTCGAAGTGCTCGTTGATGCTTTGAGGACGATTTCCGCAGGCGGCACGGTACTTGACCCAGAGGTTGTGGCGCAGCTCCTCGTCGTGAGGCGGGCCGACCCCCTTGCCGCCCTCAGCCCGCGGGAGCGGGAGGTACTGGCGCTGATGGCCGAGGGACGTAGCAATGCCGCCATCGCGGAGCGTCTGGTGATCACTGGCGGAGCGGTCGAGAAGCACATCTCCAACATCTTCGCCAAGATCAACTTGCCGGAGCTCGGCTCGGACAATCGCCGGGTGCTGGCAGTACTGGCCTGGCTCAAGTCACGCTGACTGAGGCTACTGTTTCTGGCATGGCGACGGAGCGGATCGAGCTGGAGATCGGAGACCGGGTCGTCAAGATCAGCAATCCCGGCCGGGTCTACTTCTCGGCGCGCGGGGAGACCAAGCTTGATCTTGCTCAGTACTACCTCTCGGTCGCCGACGGCATCGTCAATGCTCTCTACCACAGGCCCTGCATGCTGCACCGCTTTCCCGACGGGGTTGACGGTGAGAAGGTGCATCAAAAGCGACTGCCGCACGGAGCGCCGCCGTGGATCGAGACCGTCCGCGTGCATTTCCCCCGTTTCAACCGAGACGCCGACGAGCTCTGCGTGACTCATCCAGCCGATGTCATCTGGGCGGTACAGATGTCGACGGTGGAGTTCCATCCGTGGAACTCGCGGCGCGAAGACGTCGAGTCCCCGGACGAGTGGCGAATCGATCTTGATCCGATGCCGGTAGCCAGCTACGCCGACGTACGGCGGGTCTCGGTCCTCGTCCGGGAACTGCTGGGCGAGCTCGGAGCCGTGGGGTACCCGAAGACATCGGGGGGCAAGGGATTGCACATCTACGTACGAATCGTTCCTGATCATGGGCACCCCGACGTACGCCGTGCAGCCTGGGCCTTTGCGCGGGAGGTCGAGCGTCGCGCCGGGGACTTGGTGGACCTGACCTGGTGGCGCAAGGACCGGGATCCGGGGTCGGTCTTCGTCGACTACAACCAGAACGCGCGTGATCACACGATCGCCAGCGCTTATTCGGTACGCGGTACGCCCGAAGGCGTCGTCTCGGCGCCACTGCGCTGGGAGGAGATCGCTGACGCCGATCCCAAGGACTTCACCATCGCCACCATGCCTGCCCGGTTCGCCGAGCTCGGGGACCTGCACGCCGATATCGACGACCACCCCTACCGACTCGATCAGCTCCTGGAATGGGCCGACCGCGACGAGCGCGACCATAAGGTCGCGCCACCCGAAGCTGACTAACTCCAGTTACCGAAGGATCTAGTGTCACGCGCGCGACACACTAGGCGAGGCTCTTGCTCTTCAGCCACTCCCCGGCGACCTGACCAGGATCTTGGTGGTCGGTGTCAACTCTCTTGTCCAGCTGCATCAGTTCCTCGGTGGTGAGGGCTGCTTGCACGGCCTCCAGCGCTGCCACGGCAGTCTGGTTCTCAGCCACGTCGGAGCGGACCAGTGGAACAACGTTCTGCGGCAAGATCATCGACTGTGGGTCTTCGAGCTGGACGTAGCCCTTCTCGGCGATGACGGCATCGGTCGTGAAGAAGGTGGCGACCTGAATTTTGTTGTTATCCAGGTCAGTGATCTTCGGCGGGTACTTGGGGTAAGGGACGAAAGCCTTGAACTTGGCGCCATAGATCGTCTCCAGGCCTGGGGGCCCATAGGCCCGCTCTGCAAGCTCCGGCGGGCCACCCAGAGTTGAGGTGCTGGCGATCTTGCTCAAGTCCTCTAGCGATGTGATGCCATGCTGCGCCGAGAACTCCTTGGTGACGACGTAGACATCCTGATTGATAGCGGCGGAGCTCTTCAGCAGCTTGAGGTCGCTCGGCAGCGCGGCCGGCAAAGCCTTTTCCACCTCCGCTGCCGTAGTCGCGGTGGCGTTCGCGTCGAAGTGGCCCAACAGGTTCCCGGTGTACTCCGGCACCGCTGAGATCGACTGATCCTCGAGCGCCTTGATGTAGATCTCTCGCGATCCGATCCCGAGCTTGGTCGATGACTCGACACCTTTCGCCATCAAGGCTTGCGAATAGATCTCGGCAAGGATCTTGGATTCGGTGAAGTCGGCTGAGCCGACAACAATCGGGGCGCTGGCCGGGGCAGATTCCGAGGGCTGGGTCGGACTCGCCTCACCCAACGGGTTGGTGGTGCCCCCGCAGGCGGCGAGGACCAGGGCCGCGAGCCCCAGGCTGACGCCGAGGAGGGGTTGCTTGATCTTCATATTTTGACTTTCTCCGTCTCACTGTTCAGCAGCTTGATTAGTGTCGTGTCGACACTAGGCAACTAGGTCGAGTGCGGATTGCAGCCGCGTCGCTGATCTCTTACTCCCGGGGTGGGCATGCCGGCCGGCGAGCCAGCCAAGCGCACTGAGCAACACATCCAGGACAATAGCCAGCAAGGCAACGAGGAAGGCTCCGGCGAACATTTCGGGATAGTTACGTGTGGCGTTGCCTGAGATGAGCAGCTGTCCAAGTCCCCCGCCGCCGCTGTAGGCAGCGACGGTCGCCGTCGCGACGACTTGCAAGGTTGCGCTCTTCAGTCCCGAGATCACCAGGGGCAGAGCGAGCGGCCACTCCACCTTGGCCACGATCTGCGGGGCCGACATGCCCAGCGCGCGCGCTGCATGCACGGCATCCTGATCCGCGCCACGGATACCCACCGCCGTCGCGGTGAGGATCGGTGGCAGCGCCAGGACGGCAAGCACACCGATAATCGGCCCGACGCCCGTGCCGAGGAGCAGCACAACGAGGACGAGGAGACCCAGGGAGGGAAGGGCCCGCGCAGCATTGCTGAGACCGATCACCAGGAACGAACCGCGATTGGTGTGACCGATCACGATACCGAGGGGAATTCCGACGACTGCCGCGATGCCAACTGCCGCCACTGTGTAGGCGATGTGCTGAAGCAGCAAATACCAAATCCCACCCGTGCCCTGCCAGTTGGCGGGATCGGACAGATACTCGAACAGGTTCATGCCACCGCCCGCTTCCTGAACCAGGGCAGGCTGCCGCGCTGGATGAGCAGGATCAGTGCATCGGCAACCAGGGCTAGTGCCACCGTCAGCACCAACCCGACGATGATCGGGGTGTAGAAGTTGCTGCCGAAGCCGAGGTCGAAGAGCTTGCCAAGGGCTCCGCTGCCGATGAGTACCGCAACGCTTACCAGTGCGATATTCGACACCGTGACGACCCGCAGGCCAGCGAAGATCACCGGCATGGCTAGCGGCAGCTCAACCCGGAACAGCCGGCGCAGCGGCCCATAACCAACGGCTGAAGCCGACTGTTTCACCGGCGGTGGCACCGAGCGCAGTCCGTCCACCACGCTTCGGACGAGCAGCGCAATCGAGTAAATCGCCAATGCCACGATGATATTGATCGGATTGAGGATCTGGGTGCCGAGCAGCAACGGCATCAGCACGAAGAGGGCCAATGACGGAACCGAATAGATGACGCCGAAGAAGGCGAGCAGGACGTCGGCCACCCGCCGGGTCTTGGAGACCAGGTAGCCAAGCGGCAGCGAGATCACGAAGGCGATGATGACGGGCACGAGGGCGAGAATGATGTGCTCGACCAGCAACTTGCCGATCATCGACAGATTGCGTTCGATCCACGCCCAGTCCAGGTTCACTGCAATACGCTCGAGCCCCGGCGATGCACCGCCTCGCCATTGGCTTTGAGGCCCTCCTCCGGTTCCTCAGGTATGCCGCGATCGTCGATCAAGAGTTCCCCGTCGGGAGCCAACTCGCTCTCTTCCACTGGCTCCGGTGCAGCCAGCTGGCCAAAAACCTGGTCCCATTCGTGCGACTGCTCCAGTTGGGCCGGCTGGTCGGGCACCTGGTCCGATTGGTACGCCTGCTCTGGTTCGGCCGGCTGGTCGGGCATCTGGTCCGATTGGTATGCCTGCTCTGGTTCGGCCGGCTGGTCGGGCATCTGGTCCGATTCGTATGCCTGCTCCGGTTCGGCCGGCTGGTCGGGCACCTGGTCCGATTCGTATGCCTGCTCCGGTTCGGCCGGCTGGTCGGGCACCTGGTCCAATTCGTGGGGCTGCTGCTGATCGGCCAGCTGGTCATATACCTCGGTCGAGTCGTACACCTGCGGCTGATCGGGCCGCTGGTCGTATACCTGGTCCGATCCATACACCTGCTCTGGTTCAGCAAGCTGGTCGTATACCTGATCCGATGCGGACGCCTGGTCCGGGTCAGCCAGCTGGTCGTACACCTCGTCCGAGGCGTACGCCTGGTCGGGGTCGGCCGGCTGCTCGTCCACCTGTGGTTCGCCCAGCGCCTCGTACCCCTGCTCCGGTTCGGTTAACGCTTCGTGGGCCTGCGCCGCTTCGGCTTCGCGAATCGAGATCGATTCGGCGATCGAGACACGTATCTCTTTCACTTTGGCGAGGATGTCGGCGGCACTGACGACACCTGCATAACGGTGCGCCTCGGCCGTCACCGCGACAGCCAGCGCATAAGGCGAGGTCAATGCGGAATCCAGGGCCGTTCTGAGTGTGTCTGTCTCGGGACTGAAGGTTGAGCCGAGAGCGAAAACCCGACCCGGGCGCTCCGGATCCGCCCAGCCGACCGGCCGCGCATCGCCGTCGACGACCAGAATTGGTCCCTCGCCGGTGGCGGTCTCCACGTCGCGGACCACTTTGATTCGCTCCAACGTGAGCTCGCTCGCCGGCTGGAAGGAAAGCGAACGAAATCCTCGGTCGCGACCTACAAAGCCCTCCACAAAAGCGTCAGCGGGCTCGTCCAACAGCTGCTGCGGCGTACCGACCTGGGCGAGATGCCCACCCACCCGCATGACGGCAACCTGGTCGCCCAGCTTGATGGCCTCGTCGATGTCGTGGGTGATAAAGATGGTCGTCTTGCCTAGCTCACGTTGCAGCCCGAGAAAGAACTCATGCAGCTCGCTGCGGACGACCGGGTCGACCGCGGAGAACGGCTCATCCATCAGGAGAACCAGCGGGTCCGCTGCGAGGGCCCGTGCCACACCCACCCGTTGCTGCTGCCCACCTGACAGCTCAGCTGGATAACGGTGTGCCAGCTTGCGTTCCAAACCGACGATCTTCAGCAGTTCCAGCGACCGCTTCGCGATCTTTTTCTTGGGCCAGTGGAGCAGACCAGGCACGGTACCGATGTTCTCCAGTACCGTGCGGTGCGGAAGCAGCCCCCCGTTCTGCATGACGTACCCCATCTGGCGGCGCAATGTGGTCTTACGCATGGAGCGAACTGGAGTGCCGTCCCATGTGATCCTGCCCGTGGTGGGCTCCAGCATCCGGTTGACCATACGGAGGGTCGTTGTCTTGCCGCAGCCGGAAGGGCCGACGATCACGGTGAAATTGTGGGAGGGCACGGTGAGATTGAGGTCGAGAACCGCCACCGTGCCATCGCGGAACGTTTTGCCGACTGATTCGAACTCGAGCACGCCAACCCCACAGGTCTCGTGCGACAGCTTCGACGGCCGGCGCCATTGTCGACCGATCGGTGACCGCCGCGTACGGAGGACAAAGAAGACCCTAGTCGCGACTGGTGGCAATTCGGGTACGCGGCGCGGCGTGCCCGCTACGCGTCACATGAAATCCACACATTCGGGTCTTGGTTCCGCAAGGTCACGCTCGGCTATGGATCAGTGCTGCCACGCCGTCCAAGATCAGATTGAGACCAAACCGGAAGTCCTCCTGAAGATCCGCGTGAGCATCGACCGGCGGCGGCTCAAAGGCGCCGGCACTTATCGCTGCCGTGAGCATTGGAAACCGAGCATCGTCAACTAACTGCGCCAGCAGCCGACCGTACGGCAGCGGCAACCCGACGGCGTCAGCTCCTTCCAGGCTGTTGGCAATCGCGGCGTGACCTCTGGCGTACTCGAGCAGGGTGACCACGACGCCCACCTTCTCCGCCTCGGTCAACGGCGTTGACTGCTGAATGAGTAATCCACGCTCCAGCCAGTCAAGCTGGCCGGGGTCGAGCGGAGGCTTGGTCACGGGCAGCTGGAGGATCCACGGATGCCGTCGATATAGCGCCATGAGATCAGCAATCCACTCCGCAAGTCCCGCCCGCCAGTCGTCGGTCACCGCGACGCTCGACTCTCGGGCCGCGGCATCGATCATGAAGTCGTAGAGCTCTTCCTTACTGGCAACGTGCCGATACAGGGACATCGGAGCGCTGCCGAGGCGCTCGGCCAGCCTGGCCATGGATAGGGCCGAAAGCCCTTCGGTGTCTGCGATTTCGATGGCGGCGTTGACGATCCGGTCGAGACTCAGGCTTCTACGGGGCTCCTTTGCGGGTGCCGCCCGATCCCACAGTCGTTGCAGGCTTCCGGGCAGCTCGGCCTCCGCGCTCACCTCATTCACGTTGCCATCCTAAGGTTTGCGTATATGGTACGCTTTGCGTATGACGTACGCACAGATGGCGCCGGAGACGTCAACCAAACGCAACAGAACTCCCGTTAGCTGGTGGCGCCGACCGTGGATCGTGCCCTTGGCCTTCGTCGTTGTGGTCTTCGTGGCATTCTCGCTGCCGCCGTACCTGAGCCTCGATCCCAGCAGGTCCCGGGTGCCGCCACCACCAGACTTCCCGCTGCACTACCCATTGCTTGTTCTCCATGTCATCTGTGGCTCCATCGCGCTCGGATGTGTCGTGTTTCAGATCTGGCCCTGGTTCCGCGATCATCATTGGACGGCTCATCGCCGGATCGGCCGGACGTACGTCTTGGCAGGAGTGCTGCCCGGCGGCCTGGCCGGACTCGTCCTTGCGGCTAACACGCCGTTCGGACCGGTGATCAAGGTCAGCAGCGTCATGATGGCTCTGCTGTGGCTTGGCATAACACTGACAGGGTTCATGATGGCGCGGCGCGGCAGGTTCGTCGAGCACCGACGGTGGATGATCCGCAGCTTCGCGCTGACCTGCTCGATCATTCTCAACCGGTTCGTGGGCGTCGCTGTCTTCTTTACGCTGCAGCCACAGCAGGAGACGGCGTTCGCCGGCAATGAGACCTGGTTCGTTCAGGTCAGCGCAGGCATTACTGGCTGGTTTTCCTGGACTGTTGCGCTCCTGCTGGCTGAATGGTGGCTGGAGCGAAAGCCGTATCCGGCTGAGCGTGACCTGGCGGTTCGATCGGCCGAGGCGATCTAAGAAAGTGCTTGCGCCTTTCGACAGGCTCAGGACGCATACGTGCTTGGCCCCTCGCGACTTTCGACAGGCTGAGAGCGCCTGACGCTGCCGGCACTAGGCTGAAGAGCGCATCGCCCACGAGGAGGAGTCGTAGGTGAAAGTCGTCGCGATCGTTGTGGCGTTGGCTGTCTCGGTCGTGGGTGTCGTGCTCTTCATCCGGGCCGTGGCATCGATCGTCGGCGTCGTCAAGCTCGGCAAACCCGCCCCCGGCCGAGCTGATCATCGCGGCCAGCGGTGGCAGAACCTGCTCGCCGAAACTCTCGGCCACACCCGCATGCTGCAGTGGACCAAGGTCGGGGTGGCGCACTGGTTTGTGTTCATCGCGTTCGGTGCCTTGATCTTCACGCTGGTCACCGCGTACGGACAGCTTTTCGATCCGCGCTTCGCGCTGCCGATCATCGGGCACTGGGCGCCGTACCAGTGGGCGAGTGAGATCATCGCCTGGGCCGGACTAGTCTCGATCAGCTTCCTGATCATGGTTCGGCTGCTGCTCCGTGGCCGCGGCCGAGAGTCCCGATTCTTTGGCTCACGATCCTGGCAGGGCTACTACGTCGAGCTGACCGTCCTCGGGATCGTCGCGTGCGTCCTCGCGCTGCACGCAATGGAATATCAGCTGCTCGGCTCGGAAACCTCGCGGCTGCACTACCCGCTGACCTGGTTCCTACTCCCCACCGGCATCTCACCTTCCGCATTCGAGACCGGAATCGTGATCATCGCCGCCATCAAGATCATTATCTCGATGGCGTGGTTCATTGTCATCGGACTCAACACCACGATGGGCGTCGCCTGGCATCGGTTCACCGTCTGGCCGAACGTCTGGTTCAAGCGCGAGTCGTCGGGAGTGCCAGCGCTCGGGGCACTGCAGCCGATCATGATCGAAGGCAAGCCGCTCGACTTTGCCGCGATCGAGGACCTCGACGAAGACACCTCGCTGGGTGTCGGCAAGGTGGAGGACTTTACCTGGAAGGGATTGCTCGACTTCACTTCGTGCACCGAGTGCGGTCGCTGTCAGTCCCAGTGCCCGGCCTGGAACACCGGAAAGCCACTCTCACCCAAGTTATTGATCATGGATCTGCGGGAGCACACGTACGCGAAAGCCCCTTATCTCCAGGCCGCGGAAACGGCACGAGCCGCGCTGCCTGGAGGCGACTCCGACGGAGACAGCTCGATCGCTGGTTGGCCCCATCGAGGTCACCGATGGCGTGCCCGGCGTCATTGACCCCGATGTGCTCTGGTCGTGTACGACGTGCGGTGCGTGCGTTCAGGAGTGCCCGGTCGACATCGAGCATGTTGATCACATTGTCGACATGCGGCGTTTCGAGGTCATGATGTCCGCGGAGTTCCCGACCGAGCTGACCGGGCTCTTCAAAGGCCTGGAAAGCAAGGGAAATCCATGGAACATGAGCCCTCGGGGGCGCATGGATTGGGCCAAGGAGCTTCCCTTCTCGGTCCCGGTCGTGGGTGAGGACGTCGAGGACCTCAGCGAGGTGGAGTATCTGTTCTGGGTGGGCTGCGCCGGGGCGTACGAAGATCGGGCTAAGAAGACCACACGCGCGGTGGCTGAGTTGCTGCATATTGCCGGCGTGAGTTATGCCGTGCTGGGAAACGCCGAGACCTGTACTGGTGACCCGGCCCGGCGCTCCGGGAACGAGTTCGTCTTCCAGCAGCTGGCCATGGAGAACGCGGAGACCTTGCAGGAGGCGAAGGCAACCAAGATCGTCGTGACCTGCGCGCACTGCTTGAACGCGTTGAAGAACGAGTATCCGCAACTTGGCCTCAACTGCGAGGTGGTGCATCATACCCAGCTGCTCAATCGCCTGGTACGCGACGGTCGGCTGACGCCGGTTGCACCGCCTGAGGGGTCGGTTGCTGGGCGAACGATCACCTACCACGACGCCTGCTACCTGGGACGGCACAACGAAATCTACGATCCGCCGCGCGATCTACTTGCGGCATTGCCCGGGGCCAAGGTCGCCGAGATGCCGCGGAACCGGGAGCGGTCATTCTGCTGTGGTGCGGGCGGCGCCCGGATGTGGATGGAGGAGAAACTCGGCACCCGGATCAACGAGAACCGCACCGAGGAGGCGCTGGGTACGCTCGCCACTGCGGGCGGCAACGGCCACGATGCAATTGCTACTGGATGCCCGTTCTGCCGGATCATGCTGACCGACGGGCTGACCGCGCAGCAGGCGGCCGGGTCCGCGCCGGAGACAACCGAAGTGCTCGATGTTGCCCAACTGCTCCTGGAATCAGTTAGGCGCGACCCTTGATATTTGAGCTGCTCGCGCATCGCGCTCTGAATCCGCCGCCGTCGTCGTCGCTCACAGAGAGAAGAACGCCTCGCTCGTTCCTCCTCCGTGCGCGGCGCGCGATTGCCGACGCTCGCAGCCGTGGAGCTGACTCGGTTTGCCATCATTCAGGCGTCGAATCGGCTTGATTTGACGTCACGATGACGTCATAGTGGTGTCATGGATCTTTCACCCTATCTAGAGTCAGTCCGAGTCGGCGTTGCAAACGCATCCGCCCTTGCCGACGAGCCCACCCAACGGGTCGCCGAGCGTCTCGGCACGGCCATTGAATCTTCGACCCGCCTCGCGCTCATCCAAGCCTTGTCCGACGCCGCGGGCAGCATTAGCGCGGATTTGGCCCCCTCTTCAGTTGAGCTACGCATGGTCGGCCAGGACCCGGAGTTCGTCGTCTCGGTGCAGACTGCAGACCCAGAACCGACTTTGCTGTTGCCCGACCCCGAGTCAGGCGATGTGGACGCCAGCGAGTCACCTGACGACGAGCCCATTTCACGCATCACGCTCAGGCTCCCCCAGTCGGTGAAGATTCGGGTAGATGAGATGGCTTCCGCTGAGGGAATCTCCACCAACGCATGGCTGATCCGCACGGTCATGGATGCTCTCGCCGAGCGTAGTGGGTCCCGACGGGCATGGCCGCAGGCACCGATTCCACCGACCCCGCCAGTCCCACCAGTCCCGCCAATGCCGCCGATGCAGCCCTCGCCGAAGCTGATCTTCGGCGAGACTGGCCCATTCGGACCGGAGGGCGTCTTTGTCCAGAAGGGCGTCTTTGGCGAGAAGGGCGTCTTTGGTCAGAAGGGCCCGTTCGGGCCCGGCGGCGAGTTTGGTGACCGCCTCAGGGAGTCTTGGCGCGAGGGGCGACGGTCTCGCGGGAGCGTTCAAGGGTGGGTGCGATGAGCGTCACGAAAGCCTACGAGGGCGTTCGGCATATTGCCGTGGACAACTCCGGCGGCGGATCGATCACCGTGGAGCCCGGCTCCAGGCAAGATCTTGTTGAGGCTTCGATCGATTCGGCCGACGACAAGTTCGGCGAGCCGGTGGAGATCCGGCATGAACAGGACTGGCTTCGGATCAGCTTTCCTAAGTTCCCTTGGCATGCGAAGGCCCACCTACGCCTCGGCGTACCGGAGGGGCTGACATTTGTGATCAAGACTGGTTCGGCCGATATCTCGATCAGCGCCGACATCGGGCGCTCCAAGATCATCAGCGGCTCCGGCGACATCACCGTCGGCAACGCTGTCGATCTTGATTGCAGCACCGGATCGGGCGACATTTCGGTCGCCCGGGTTGACGGCAGCGGCGCGCGGCTCGGTTCGGGCTCGGGCGACGTATCGATAAGCGAAGCGAACTGCCCGATTACGGCCAAGTCCGGCTCCGGCGAAGTCGTGATCAAGTCCGTGCGAGGTGCCAGTCTCCAGGCCAATTCCGGATCCGGTGACATCGCAGTCTCCGCGACGAACGGATCGGTCGACCTGCGCTCGGCCTCAGGGTCCTTGGCGGTGGGCGTGGCAGACGACCTGCCCGCCTGGATCGACCTCCACTCGGTCTCCGGAGAGATCCGGATCGGCCTCGAGTCGACGGCCCAGCCGGAGCCGGGTGAGCCGTACATCACGCTGCGGGCACGTACGGCCTCCGGCGATATCGCCGTCTTTCGGGCCTGAGTCAGCAGCAGCCAGCCCACCGCCAACTGCGGCTGGCCACAATGTGCGCGCCGGTGACCTGTGGCACGATCAACGGCGTGGGCCCAACTGTGCTCATCGTCGACGACCACGCGGCCTTTCGAGCCTCGGCCAGAGCGTTGCTCGAGGCGGAAGGCTTCGATGTCGTCGGTGAAGCGGCCGATGGAGCGGGGGCGTTGCGTGTAGTCGCCGCCCTCCGGCCCGAGATCGTCCTTCTCGACATCCACTTGCCGGATATCGACGGGTTGGCCGTGGCTGAGCAGTTAGCCACTCTCCCGGATGCGCCCGCCGTCGTACTGACCTCAAGCCGTGATGCGGCGGCCTACGGGCCGCGTGTCCATACGGTTCCAGCACGTGGCTTCATCCCCAAGAGCGCGCTCTCCGGCGACGCGCTCGCCGCGCTCGTCAGTTGAACGCGAGGGCGTTGCGGCTCGGCCTGGTCGGATTGGCCGGCGTCGCGGTCGGAGTGGCCGCCGAGTGGGTGGGCATCGGCTGGACCGAGCCGGTTCTGTGGATCCCAGACTTGGCCGGCGGGTGGACCTTCATCGGCTGCGGACTCATTGCTGCCTGGAAGCGTCCGCAGAGCCGCAGCGGCTGGCTGATGGCGGCAACCGGCTTCACGTGGTTTCTCGGCAACTTTTCCGAGGTCGACATGCCGGTGATCGCATGGGTGGCAGCACACGCCGTGTACCTGCACCGCGGTCCACTGGTGCACCTCCTGCTTAGCTACCCGTCAGGGCGGACCACGTCGCGATTGACCCAAGGCGCCATTGCCGTCGGCTACGCGGCAGCGATCATCACGCCGCTTTGGCGCAATGAAGCCACCACGATCCTCCTGGCCGCACTCTTCGTGGCGGCGTGCACCTACAACTATGTGCGGGCGACCGGATGGCTGCGGCGCGCGAGGCGAATCGCGCTGGGCGCGGCGATTGGGCTGAGCATTGTGCTCGCCGGGACAGCAGTGACCCGCCTGCTGCTGCCACCCGGCGCTGCCAGTGGCGCCTCGCTGCTTGTCTATGAGGTAGCGCTTTGCCTCCTCGCACCGGGGCTGCTCGCTGGCCTACTGATCGCCCCCTGGGAACGCGTCGAGGTTGCCGACCTCGTAGTGGAGCTTGGCGAGGCTCGCTCAGGCACGCTACGAGGAGAGCTATCCCGAGCGCTTGCTGATCCATCCCTCGAGATCGCCTACTGGCTGCCCGACCTGGCCACTTACGTCGATGCCGAAGGCCGCGCACTCGATCTGCCTGAGCCGGGATCAGGCCGCTCCATGACCGTGCTCGAGGACGACGGCCAGCCGGTCGCCGCCCTGCTCCATGACCCAGCAGTGCTGGATGACCCCGGGCTCGTTCAAGGGGTAGCCTCAGCCGCCCAGCTCGCGGCCGCAAACGCTAGGCTGCGCGCTGACGTGCAGGCCCAAGTCGAGGAGTTGGCTGCCTCGCGACGGCGGCTCTTGGACGCGGCCGACGAGCAACGCCGCCTATTGGAGCGTCGGCTGCACGACGGAGCGGCGGCCCGGCTCCGGGAGCTCGCGGTGATCCTTCGCCGCAGCGAGAGCGTCGCGACCAGCCAGCGGACGAGAACCCAGATCTCTCAGGCCGAAGACCAGCTGAGTCACACACTGGAGGATCTCGACCGGCTGGCCGCCGGTCTGCACCCGCGCTTGCTGGCCGAGCAGGGACTGCGGAATGCGCTGGCCGAGATCGCGCACGATATCCCGATCCCGATCGATCTCGAGATCACCTCTGCACAGCTGCCCCCTCGCATTAATGCTGCGGTCTATTTCATCTGCGCTGAGGCGCTCACCAACACTGCTAAGCACGCGGCAGCCTCGTACGTGACAGTCAGGGTGAGGTCGATCGATGGCCAGCTCAACGTGGAAGTCGCCGACGACGGGATGGGCGGGGCGGATCTTAGCCGCGGATCGGGGTTAAACGGCCTGGCTGATCGGATCGCGACTCTCGGAGGGAAACTCATCATCGAGAGCGGCGCAGGACGCGGCACTCGCCTCGCCGCCGAGATTCCTCTCGACGACGAGGCGGGTTGAACGACTGTCAGCCGATCTTGATCCAGGGGTTGTAAGCGCACTGGAATGCATCCCCGGGATCCATGGGCTGAACGGGCGTGAGGTGGAGATTGCCCTTACCGTCCACGGCGAAGGTGAAGGTTGTGGTGAAGCCGTCGACGAGACTGTTGAGTGTGATTTGGTTCCCGCTCAGCGAGTATGTGGCGCCCTCGCCCCAGCAGCCGCCCTCGACCTGACCGTCACGGAGTCTGATCGTGTCGACGATCGGGAATGGTTGGTCCTCTGTGTCGCCAGCTCGGAGAGCGTCCTCCTTGGTGAGCCTATGGCGGTAGGTTCCGTTCAATTCGGCGGATGCAGTCGCGGCCTGCGCGTCAGCTTTGGCTGGTGCCTTGCCGCCGCAGCCGGCCGGAATAGCCAGCGGCTTCCCTGCCGGTGTGGACTGCTTCAACTCTCGAATTTGCTCGATGAACGCCTTGGTTTGCGCGTCCCGCTCAAGGCTGGCGTAGACACTGGCGAAACCATCGCGCAGCGCTGCCAGATCCTCCTCCGAGGCGTTGGCGAAACGGGCACCCACCTGACAGGCCTTTTGCAGGTTCGCCGCATCCTTGTCGACGAGCTCGACGGAACGTTCCGCGGCTGCCCGGGCTGCTTCCTCTAGCCAGCCTCGCTGCTGATCGGACAACTCGGCGAGCCGCTCCGGATTGCCGAGCAGGACATCCATTTGCGGCCACAGGTTGACGTTCGCCGTCGCGTACGGTGCAGCTTGCGCCAGCCCGTCGCCGCCGTAGTTGAGAAGAGTCGTATCAAACCCCTGTATCTCGCCAGCGCGGAGCGCATCATTGCGCGAGCGGCGCTGGACCTCTTTCGAGTTGGCGCCAAGTGCCTGAATGGCCTGGGCCTGGCCCTCCGACTTAGCGGTGCCAAACGTGATGCCCCGCCAGTCTGCCGCCTCGAGGAGCGGGTGCTTGACGGCGGCCGGCTTGCGCAGGCCGTCGGCGAGTACACCCAAACCGTGCACACCCACCTTGTCCAGGCCTTGCAGCATCTGGTCGGGAATGCTGGATGCGATGACAGCCTGCTCGAGCGAGTAGCTGTCGATGAGCATCGGCGCCTGCAGCGCCTGGAAGCTGGTCACGCCCATGGTGTCGAAGACCCGTGCAGCAGCCCAGCCGAGATCGGCCTTCCCCCCCGCTACACCCTGGACAACCTGCTGCTCTGCATCGTTCGCATAGTCGCCATAAGCGTTGGTCACCTCGATACTGAGAGCGCCGCCAGAACGCTCCTTGACCTGGGAGACGAAGTACTCAACGCCCGGGACCGCATTCAGGTCACCGAAAGCACTGACCATATGCAGCACGAGCGGCGGTGCTGGACCGCCTGCCTTGCCACCGGTCAGTTCGCCACCACTGCACCCCCCGGCCACAATCGCTGCCATCACCGCAAGGCTGGTCATCGCCAACCGAGTTCGGCCATTCATCGAACGCATGATCAACTCCTTTCATTGATGCTTGCGTTTGACGCTAGGAGTCGGCGTCGCTCGGCACATCGTGGCTGTCTCCAGTGTGAACTGTGGCTAGCACGGACGCGACCGGTGTGCGGTTGCATGCCAGAATCAGCCGGTGGCGGCTGTTCTGATGCGGCGAGGGAAGCTGGCGCGGCTCGCCGCGGGGTTGGCAGCGCTCGCCATGGCGCTGGGCACACTTGCCATTGCCCTGGGCCCGGGGCGCAACACTACGTACGCGGGATACTCCGCTCTCGCAGCAACTCTCATGGTGGGTGCGGGCGTCGGATTGATCCTGGCCGGCCTTGTCACCTCCCTTTTCGGATCTGGTGGGCGGGCGGGTGATCTTGCAGTTCTAGCGGGCGTGGTTTGGTTCGCACCTGTGTGGGTTGGTTGGCACACCGGTCCTCCGCTGATTCGCAGCGTCGGCATGTTCGCCGCCTTCTTCGCCCTCCCGCTCTTCATGCACCTGATCCTGGCGGCGCCCAATGGCCGGCTCCGTGGAGCCGCCGCGCGTGCTCTGGTCCTTATCGTCTACCTCGAGGCCGGGTTAGTCGCCGCTGCGCTGGGACTGGTTCGAGATCCATTTTTCGACCCGAGTTGCTGGGCCAACTGCACCGACAACGTGTTCCTCCTGCGCTCGCTGCCTGGCCTGGCGAGGGGAATCGAGTCGGCGCACCGATGGTTCACCGCGCTCGCAGCGATCGCTTTGATCATCATGATCGGCTGGCGGCTGCTGACAGACTCCGGCCCGGCTCGCCGCGCACTATTGCCCTTCGCCCTCCCGGCGGCTCTGCTGGCGGGTGCCGTAATCGCACACGCGGTCGTGCTGCAACGGACCCCCGTCGAGGATCCGTCTCAGCCCGCCTTTCAGAGCATCTTCATCATCGAATGCGCCGCAGTCCTCCTTCTCGCCGCGGGGCTGGTTTGGGCCACGGTCCGCGTGCGGCTGCAGCGCCGTGCCGTCGCCCAGATCACCGCGAACCTGGGCCAGGTGCCCTCGCCGGGATCTCTACAGGCGGCACTCGCACAAGCGGTCGATGATCCCGAACTCCGGATCGCCTACTGGTTGCCGGATTCCCAGCGCTACGTCGATGCTGCAGGTCGACCGGTCGCCGAGCCCGCCATCAGACCCGGGCGAACGGTCACCACTCTCGTACGCGATGGCCGCAAGATTGCAGCCGTCTCCCATACCGCGGCCGTACCTGACCTGGAGCGGGCGATCGGTGCCGCTGTCCGGCTGGCATTGGAGAATGAGCGGCTGCAGGCCGAGATGCTGGCTCACCTCGACCAGCTGCGAGCGTCGCGGGTCCGCATTGTGGAGACCGGCGACGCCGAGCGACGGCAGCTGGAACGTGACCTGCACGACGGCGCCCAGCAGCGACTGCTGGCCCTTTCGTACGATCTCCGGCTCGCCCGCGCTCAGGCCCAGGCCGACGACGACCCGCCCACCGGGTCGCTGCTCGCCGAGGCGACGGGCGAAGCGCAGGCGGCCTTGAGCGAGCTTCGGACTCTCGCTCACGGGATCTATCCGGTGATCCTCGCCGAAGCCGGGCTCGCGCCGGCTGTCGCGACCCTCACCGAGACCGCCGCCTTACCGGTAGAGATTCTTGACCTGGTCGAGGGTCGCTTCGCACCCGCGGTCGAAACAGCCGCCTACCTCCTCGTCGCTGAGGGGGTTGATGACGCCGCACACCGCGGCGCCAGTCATCTGACCGTCGATATCGTTCAGAACGGTGAATGGCTGATGGTCACTATCGAGGACGACGGAATTAACCGCACTTCGGAATTAGTCCAGCTCGCCGACCGGGTCGGAGCACTGGACGGTCGGCTGATGGTCCAGCCCACCCGACTGCGGGCGGAACTGCCGTGCGGGTAGTGGTGGCCGACGACGTCATGCTCACCCGGGAAGGCATCGCCCGCCTGCTCAAAGACGCCGGCATAGAAGTGGTCGCCGAGGTTGAGGACGCACCTGCGCTGCTCCACCACGTGCACCTGACCCGTCCGGACGTTGCACTCGTCGACATCCGCATGCCGCCAACGCATACGGACGAAGGCCTGGTAGCGGCTGAGGCTATCCGCAGGGAGCTACCGGAGGTCGGCGTCCTGGTCTTGTCGGAATATGTCGAACCGGCGTACGCCATGCGGCTTATCCGGGAGCACCCGGAACGGGTTGGTTACCTGCTCAAGGAACGAGTCTTCGACATTGCCACTGTGGTGGACGCCCTGCGGCGGATTACCGATGGCGAAACCGTGATTGACCCGACGATCGTCTCCCGCCTGGTCGGACGGCGCCGCAGGGTCAACCCGCTTGCCGACCTGAGCGACCGGGAACGAGAGGTGCTTGGGTTGATCGCCGAGGGCATGTCCAACCGGGCCGTCGCCGCCCGGTTGTTCGTCACCGAGCGCACTGTGGAAGCCCACGTCACCCAGATCTTCCAGAAGCTCCGGCTAGCCGGGTCACCGGACCAGCACCGCCGCGTCCTCGCCGTTCTGGAATTCCTCCGTAGGTGACCATGAAAGCCGTGATCTGCCATGGGCCCGGGGACTACCGCCTGGAGGAGGTGGCCGTACCCCGCCCTGGTCCCGGCGAGGCATTGATCAAGGTCGAGGCCGCCGGCATATGTGCGAGCGACCTGAAGTGCTATCGCGGCGCTCCGAAATTCTGGGGCGACAGCAGCCGTCCCGCCTGGGCGGAGACCGAGGTGATTCCCGGCCATGAGTTCGTCGGCACGGTGGTCCAACTAGATGCTGAGGCCAGTCGGCGGTGGCGTATCGACTTGGGTGACCGAGTCGTCGCCGAGCAGATCGTGCCGTGCCGGGAGTGTCGCTACTGCCTGACAGGTCACTACTGGATGTGTGCACGAAACGACATCTTCGGTTTCAAGCGCCGCACTCCGGGCGCCATGGCTGATTACATGATCTACTCCCGAGATTCCCTAGTGCACAAGGTTTCCAAGGAGCTGCCGCCGGCTCATGCCGCCTTCGCCGAGCCGCTATCTTGCGCGCTACACGCGGTGGAACGGGCCGAGTTGAGCTTCGGCGATGTCGTTGTTGTCGCTGGTTGCGGTCCGATCGGATTGGGCATGATCGCCGGCGCCAAGGCTAAGAATCCGAGCCTGGTGATCGGCTTGGACTCCGCACCGGACAGACTGTCCATCGCCTTGGACAGCGGGGCGGACCTGGTGATCAACATCGCTGAAACAGACGCGGTGGCCACAATCAAGGACCTGACCGGAGGATACGGCGCCGACGTCTACCTCGAAGCCAGCGGGCATCCTTCGGCGATCGAGCAAGGTCTGAACTTGCTGCGCAAGCTCGGCACATACGTTGAGTACAGCGTGTTCGGCAGCGGCGCCACGATCGACTGGACGATCATCGGCAACGAAAAGGAACTGGACGTACGCGGGGCCCACCTCGGGCCACACTGCTGGCCCGCCGCGATCCGGTTGATCGAGTCAGGGCGTTTGCCGATGGAGAAGATCTGTACCCATCAGCTCCCTCTCACCGACTTCCTGACCGGACTGGATCTTGTGGGCCGCGGTACGGAGTCGGTGAAGGTGACGCTCATCCCCTGAACGCCGACTTGTCAGATTCTGAGGGGCCTATAGGTCCCTCAGATTCTGACAAGTCGGCGGTGCTAGATCTGAGTGCGGTGAAAGTTCAGGTGAGATTTGCTCGGCGTCGGGCCGCGCTGTCCTTGATAGTGCGAGCCGTACTGAGCCGACCCGTACGGATGCTCGGCCGCGGTGCTCAGGCGGAAGAAGCAGAGCTGGCCGATCTTCATTCCCGGCCAGAGCTTGATCGGCAGCGTCGCGACGTTGGACAGCTCTAGGGTGACGTGACCGGAGAACCCGGGATCGATGAATCCTGCGGTGGCGTGTGTCAGCAGCCCCAGCCGACCCAACGATGACTTGCCTTCCACGCGCGCCGCGATGTCGTCCGGAAGCGTCACCACCTCATAGATGGAACCCAGCGCAAACTCTCCGGGGTGCAGGATGAATGGCTCGTCGCCCTCGGGCTCGACGGCCCGAGTCAGCTCGGACTGATCTGCCGAAGGGTCGATATGGGGATACCGGTGGTTCTCGAAGACGCGGAAGTACCGATCGAGGCGGACATCAATGCTGGACGGCTGCACCAGGTCGACGGCGTACGGCTCGAGCCCGATGCGGCCGGCATCGACCTCGGCCTTGATGTCGCGGTCAGAGAGCAACATGCCGGGACGATATCGCGAAGAACCGCTAGCCGCGTGTGATCTCTAACCAGTGATCGCCGATAGAAACAATCGCGCCATCGCCTACCCGGACCATCTCCCCTGCCCGGCATCGCGACGACATCCCGTTGGTCGTGGACACCGTCGATCCGTTGGTGGATCCGCGGTCAACGATGTAGAGGCCACCAGCATCGACGCCGACCGCCAGATGAGACTTGGAGACGGTCCGGGTCTCGTCGGCGATCTTGATCAGTTGCGCGTCCTCCTCGCCGGCCTTGGGCTGCGGGTTGCGTCCGAGCAAGACGAGTCCCTCGATCACAATCCGCCGTCCGTCGTCCAACAAGATCGACCAATCCTGGACGTAGGGAGAACGGTGCCCGCCAGGGTTCTGACCTTCGAAATCGCCGGGTGAAACCGCATAGTCCGGTATGTCCTCGTACGGAGGTGATGCGCCGGCAGGAGAACCCTGCGGCAATGGTGACATCGGACCGGCCGGCTGCCCAGTCGAATAGAATTCACCGCCTGAGGGCTGCGGAATGGGCGATGACCCGTATGGCGGCGTTCCATATGGTGGCGTTCCGTATGGCGCCCCCGAAGACGGCGTCGGGTACGCGTTTCCCCCATAGGGAGCCGCCAACCCCGGTGGTACAGCCGCGGCGTACGGAGCTCCCGAGCTCGCCGGCGCCATCCCGGGCGTCGGACCCGGCGGCACGGGACTACCAGCAGGCGCGTAGCCCTGGCCGGGTGCATAGCTGGGCGCTGCCGCGGCCCGTACTCCGCTCGGTTGTGGCTGCGAATTGCCGAGCTGAGCCGAGGAGCCCTGCTGCGCATAGGTGGCGGCTCGGGCAGGCTGCACTGGGGGTGCCAGCAACCGCTCCTTGATCATCACCGCTGTGACGGCGAGATCATGCCAGCCCTGCTTGCGGGGGTGCTTCAGCATCATGATCAACATGATGAGCAGGCCGATTCCGGTGATAAAGAGCGCCCAGAACAGGAGAGCTCGCAGAAGGACCCGCGCAGGGCCGATCGGCCGACCGTCGAGGAAGCCGACAAGCTGCAACTTCATCGCTCGCAGACCCGGGCTCGCCGCCCGAACGGCGAGTGTGTACCAGACCACGACGAGCCAGCCGATCGCGATGAGCGCACCGATCACGCCAAGTGCCAGGCGGAGCACGTCCGTCGTGGTCGGCAGCAGGAAGACCAGCGCAAGGCCGACGATAACCGGTATCGAGATGTTGATGAGATACGCAACGAAACGCTTGCCGAGCGGACCCACCTCTACCCCGGGGGGTAGGCCTGTCTCGCGATTCGGGCGACCCTGAACGGGCGTTTCCATGGAACAGCTCCTCGTCGTTCGTGACTGTATCGCAGGTGAGACGCTACTGCGGAAAGTCAATCAATACAGACACTCCATCACCGAGCTCTACGACACTGCCCAATTGCACCGGAACCGGCTCGCCCGGAGCGAGCTGCTGACGGTCGACGGCTCCGGGACGTACCAGGACCGTTCCGTTCGTGGAGTTCAGGTCGGTAACAACAATCTGCCAGTCTGCCGGGGCTACCTCGAGGTGTGTCCGGCTGATGTCGTGGTTCGGACTGGACACGGGCATCAGCCGAGGCGACCGGCTACTCGACCGATCACCCGACGGCGCCCGGCCGATGAGAACAGGCCGATCCACCTCAGCGGTTGAACCGTCGGAGACACGGAGAACCGCGAGGACCGGGCCGGCCACAAACTGCGGCGCTGTCCGTGCCAGCGGACTGCCACATACCCGACAGCGGGTGGAGTTTGGCGGGTTGGCGTGTCCGCGCTGGCATAACACGGCCAGGATCGCCGAGTCTTGCATACTCTCGTCCAGCGAGGTATCGGAGACCGAGTCGGGGGCAGCAGAAACCACGGGCGGTCCTGCGGCGACGACCTCGGACCGAGCTGTTGATTCAGGCTCGTCAAACGGCGACGGCAACAACTCGGTGTCGGCCTTCTGCAGAGCTGCAATCTCATCCACCGACAGCTCCGCGGTCTGCTCAGCCGGGGTTACCGGCTGCCCCTGGGATGAGGCAACCTGTGCCCGCTCTGACGCATCGAGGACCACCGATGAGGCGCGTACGGCTCCGACAACCAGCGGCAGCTCCAGCAAGGTGGCCTCGCCGTCGTACGGAGTCTCCACCCGGATGTGGGATACACCGGCCAGCCCGACCTCACTCCAGGTCTGGATTCCCTCTCCGTTCGCCACCTCCTTTCCGGTGGCCAGATCGATCACCGAGATCTGCCCGCGCACCAGCGATCGCATGCCGTCGGCGGTCCAGAAGAAAGCACCGAGGCTGGGCAGGTCATCGATTTTGAAGCTTGCCAGCCTGCCAGCGAGGTCGACGATCGAGCTGGAGGCAACCACCTGATCCCAGAGTGTGTTGATCAGCGGGGCCCACTCGTGAGTTGGCGGCTCAAGTATTACCAAGGAGGTCGGTCCGGACAGCACCACCCAGTCCCCTGGGGTGTACGTCGCACGCCACCGTCCCAGCACCGCGGCCATGATTCTCGTCCTCCTCCCCTAGGGCGTCCCTGGTTCAGGCTCCCGCGACATTCTCTCTTGAGGCGGGATTAGGGGAAAGTCCGGGCCGTCCTCTGAACGATTCCCCTGGTCAGAGGCAGGACGAGCAGGGTGCTCGAAGCGCCCGCGAGCCGTATAGTGTGAGTCGTGCTCGCCGAAACTCACACGTGGGTGATTGCGACGAGGCCTCAGGCGACGGCTCGGCGCACCACGATTGCTGACGTGGCGCGGGAAGCCGGTGTCAACAAAGGGACCGTCTCCCGGGCGCTGCGCGGGATCGCCGGCGTTGGCGCAGCAACCAGGGAGCGCATCATTGAGACCGCCGATCGACTCGATTTCTCGGCGTCGCACCTGGCCACCGCTCTCGCGAGTGGGCAGTCCCGGACGGTTGGCATCGTGCTCCCTACGCTGCGCTCGTGGTACTTCAGCGAGTTCGCCTCCGGGGCCAGCGAAATCCTCATCCCCGAGGGCTTCCGGGTGGAGCTCATCAACCTGGATGTGGACTCCGACTTCTTGGAAGTGGAGTCTCCGCAGTTCCGCAAACTGTTCCGCGAGCTCGGTGCCGGACGCGGCCGCGACGCGCTGCTCTTCGCCGGCACCATCTCAGTCGAACGGCATGAGGAGAGCCCTGACTCGGCCAGCGTGCCGGTCAGCGCCGCTGGCTCACCGCTGACCAGCGTGCCGGGAATCTTCGTCGATCACCGCGCGGGCGGGCGACTAGTCGCCGAGCACCTGCTCTCGCTGGGTCATCGCAATATCGGGATCTTTGACGGACGAATGCCAGCCAAGCCCGACTATCACGTCTGGGACCAGCGGACCGACGGGCTGCGCGACACCATCCGAGAAGCCGGGTTCGACATCGACAGTCGCGGTGTCATTCTGCCCGGCGACTGCCACGCTGTGGATGGTGAGCGTGCCATGAAAGAACTTCTCGCAAGCGGCCGCCCACTTCCGACAGCGATCTTCTGCCACAGCGATGAGATGGCGTTCGGGGCAATGGCTGTCCTCCGCGCCGCGGGGTTGCGGTGTCCGGATGATGTATCCATTGCAGCCTTCGACGGGCATCCGATGTCACGGTGGTGGGGCCTGACAACCGTCGACCAGCATGCCCACGAGCAAGGGGAGCGGGCCGCCCATGCGATGACCCGGGCACTGGCGGCAGATGAGCACAATGGCAACGGTTCCAAGGAGCCGCACGAGCTACACGTCGAGCTGGTGGTCCGAGGCACAACGGGGCCGGTCAGCGACCAAGACTCCGCCTGACGCTTCGGCGTTACACAACTGTCCCGCGGACAGAGAGCACGTCCGGGAGATGCGCGACGATCTGACGCCAACTGGTTCCGTCGTCGGTGCTCACGAAGACTGACCCGTCGCGGGCGCCAATGTAGAGGCCCATTTCCTCGGCGTTGTCAGCAGTCATGGCGTCGCGCAGCACAGCCGCATAGAAACGGTCCGGCAGACCAGACTCGGACGGCGTCCAGGTTTTGCCAGCGTTGTCGGAGCGCCAGACGCGGGCCTTCCCTTGCGGCGGAAAACGTTCAGCGCCATCGACCAGTGGGAAAACAAACACGGTTTCCGGCTTGCGCGGATGCACCACAATTGGAAATCCGAAGTCAGCCGGCAGGCCGTCGGCGATCGAAATCCACTGGTCGCCCCCGCTATCGGAGCGGTAGACCCCGCCGTGGTTCTGCGCGAAGATCCTCCTCGGCGCATCGGGATGCGCGGCGATCTTGTGCACGCACTGCCCGAACTCCGGCGGCGCTGAATCGGGCATGAAGTCCGCTCTGATCCCGGAGTTTGCGGGATTCCAGGTCACGCCCCCGTCATAGGTCCGGTAGACCCCACCGGTCGACATCGCAACCGTTAGGTGGGTCGGATCGGTCGGATCGGGCAGCACCGAATGGATCGCCTGCCCGCCATAGCCGGCTCCCCACTCCTCGCGGTGCGGGTGATCCCACAGCGACCGAATCAGACTGAATGATTCGCCCCGGTCCGTCGAACGGAACAGTGCAGACGGCTGAGTACCGGCATAGATGACGTCGGGATCCTGGACGCCACCTGGTTGGATCTGCCAGACCCTTTCGACACTGCTGCCGAACTCCTGGGGAAACCGGACAGCGGCGCCTTGAGTCTCTGTCCAGGTAAGTCCGCGGTCGTCGGAGTAATAGACGCCTGGGCCCCAATGCTCGCTCGTACCACCCACCAGAAGTCTCGGTTCTGCTCCCCTGGCGTCGATGCAGGTCGCGTAGACGGCCTCCATCAGGAATTGCGGATCCGACCACTGCCAATCTTGCCGGTCCGGATCGGAGCGCCCGACCCACAGGCCCTTCTTGGTCCCCACCAGGACTACCGCTTCACTCATTCCGGCCTCCCTCTGCAAACCGATCATGCCGCAGGTCTAAGGACCCGCAGCCAGACGGTGGTGTCAGTCGGCAGCCATCCATCATCAAGTGGCGCGCTGCTCAGCAGCACCTCGCCGGCCGGAAGCGCGACGGGCTCTGCGCCAAAATTGGTCATGCACCAGATGCGGCCGCCTCGCTCGAAGTGCAGCACCTGGGGTTCTGACTCAACCCAGGTGAGGTCGGTGCCAGCGAACAGCTGGCTGCGCTGCGCCAGCGCCCTGCGGTAGACATTCAGCGTCGAGTCGGGATCGGCCTCCTGAACGCTCACCGCGTAGCCCCAAACCAGTCTGGCTGTGGCAGGTGGCCAGCCCGCGCACCGAACCCATACGAAGGCCCCTCCGGGCTCCATGGCAGCGGCACTCGGCATCCGTCGCGGCCTTTTTCCGTGGTCGATCGGCTGGCCATCGGGTCCTCCAGGATCTCGCGCGGCAGGTCAGCCACCTCATGGAGTCCCAGCTCGTCGCCCTGGTAGATGTAGGTTGAGCCCGGCAGCGCCAGCAAGATCATGATCGCCGCCCGCCCCCGCCGCGCTCCCAGCTCCCGATCGAGCCGTGGCGTTGCACCGTCGGTGAGCAGCCATGCCCGGGCGACCTGCTGTGCGGGACGCTCCTTTTCTTGCGGCAGCCCGTATCGGGTCGCCACCCTTGGCGTGTCGTGGCAACCCAACAGCCAGCTCGTGGTCGAGCCGTTGTTGATCAAGTCGGCCAGCCCGCTGTTGATCACGCGGCGATAGTCGTCGGCCCGCCAATCCGCGTCCTGCATGTCGAAGTTGAACGCGTTCCCCAGACTGTCGTCTGAGGCGTAGAGGGCTCGACGCGTCGGGTGTACTGCGGCCTCCGCGACGGCGTACCGCGGCGGATCGTAGGAGTTGAGAATCCGCCGCCAGTCGGCATAGATCTCGTGAACGTCGTCTCGATCCCAGAGCGGGTGCGAGCCGTCCGGTCGCATCAGGTCGGCTATCTCACCCCACGGTGGGTACGGCTCGGATATGTCCTTGCGGAGGCCGTGGGCCACATCGATCCGAAATCCGTCGGCCCCGCGATCGGCCCAGAAGCGCACGGTGCGGCGGAAGTCGTCACGCACTTCCTCGCTCTCCCAGTTGAGATCCGGCTGCTCAGCCGCGAAACAGTGGAAATACCACTGACCGTCGCCGACTGATGCCCATGCCGATCCGCCGAAGAGGGATTCCCAGTCATTGGGCGGCAATTCGCCGGCGGACCGGCGCCGTCGCGGAAGAGATAACGATCACGCTCCGAGGCGCCGCGGCCTGCCGCGAGAGCCCTTGCGAACCAGGGATGCCGATTGGAGGTGTGATTGGGCACGATGTCGACGATCACCTTGATGTCCGCAGCATGTAGCGCGTCGACCATTACGTCGAAGTCGTCAAAGCTGCCTAGCCGCGGGTCGACATCGCGATGATCATCAATGTCATAGCCGCCGTCGGCAAGTGCGGAGGGATAGAAGGGGCATAGCCACACCCCGTCCACACCAAGCCACTGCAGGTACGGCACTCGTGAGGTGATGCCCGGGAGGTCGCCGATCCCGTCACCGTTGCTGTCGGCAAAGCTGCGCGGGTAGATCTGGTAGATCACCGCCGTACGCCACAGATCAGTCGTGACCGCAGTCCCGGCACGATGATCTTGATCGATGGTGCTGGTCACTCTGACGAGTCTGCCCCATCCCGCGACGTTTCAGGATTCAGGTCGTGGCGGCGCGTTTGATCGCCTTGCGGATCCGGCAATACGTGCCACACCGGCACACGTTCATGATCTGGTCGATGTCGGCGTCGGAGGGGCTCGGCTTGGACTTAAGCAGCGCCGCGGCCTGCATGATCTGCCCGGGCTGGCAAAAGCCGCATTGCGCCACATCCTCCTCGATCCACGCCTGCTGTACCGGGTGCAAGCCGCCCTCGGGAGCCAGGCCTTCGATCGTCGTGACCTTCTTTCCCACGACGTCAGCCGCGGTGAGCATGCACACTTGAACCGCATTGCCGTTCACGTGGCAGGTGCACGCGCGGCACACGCCGACGCCGCATCCGTACTTCGGCCCGGTCACCCCGAGCAGGTCGCGTAGGACCCAAAGCAGGGGCATATCTGATGGCGCATCGACCTTGACGTTCTCGCCGTTGAGCTTGAATGAATAGCTGGGCACCGTCAGCTCCTCAGAAGTTGATCGGGAAAGTACGGGGTTTCTTGCCTGTCGCGCGGGCGTAGGCGTTCGCCACCGCGCCGGCTGTCGCCGGAACGGATAGCTCGCCGACGCCGCCTGGCTCACCGGTTCCGCCGACAAGGTGCACGTCGCAGGTCAGTGGCGCGTCCGCTTGGCGGGCGTACTTGAAGTCGCTGAAGCTGCCCTCCCTGAACGCGCCGTTATCCAGGTGATTCCCGGCCAGCAGCACGGTGCTGATGCCGTCGATGAGGCTGCCCATCGCCTGGGCCCGCACACCACTCGGATTCATCTGGCGCCCCACGTCCAGGGCCATGACGGCTTTGGTGACCCGCGGATTTGAGCCTCTGCAGTCGATCTCGACGAGGCATGCCGCGATCGACCGGTACTCCCCATGCAGCGCCACACCCTGTGCGGTCCCGGACGACATCGCTCGGCCCCAGTTGCCTTCACTAGCGACCTTGTCGAGCACGGCGCGAGCCTTGGTCGGTTTTGAGGAACGTCCGGCGCATTGCGACCGGGTCTTTTCCGAGTGCCTTCGCGATCTCGTCCACGAGGATTTCCTCAGCGGTACGAGCCTGGGCGGAGTAGACCGATCGCCAGGTAGCGGTCGGCATGTCGTAGGAGACCTCGTTGAGGCTTTCGGTGACGACTCCGAAGTTGTACGGGCAGACCTGGCTGATGTTGAAGAACGCCGCGCCGATCGTCGGGCTGACGTAGCCGGCGTCGATGAGCGCCTGCCCGGTGCCGCTGCCTAGGTCCAGCTCCACGCATGACGCGCGGTGCTCGTATGTCAGCACCTCACCTGCGAGGTGCACGGCGCGCAACTGGTGGTGGCTGCGCGGGCCGTACGCGTCCATGGCGCATGTCATCGTTGCGGGTCCACATGAGCTTCACGGGATGGCCGATCGCCTTCGACACGAGGGCTGCCTCGACTGCCGGTTCGTGGTAGATCCGTCGGCCGAAGGAGCCGCCTGCCTCGCATCACGTGCAGGGTCACCTGGTCGGCGCTGAGCCCGACGGCGTCGGCGACCGCCGACTGGGCGCCGGTCGGTGACTTGCTGGCCACCCAGACCGTTGCGGAGTCAGACTGCACATCGGCCACCGCGCTGCCGACCTCCATCGGTGCGTGATTGACGAAAGCGAACGAGAAGGTTGCGTCCACCCTTTGGGTCAGCGGAGGGGCTGGCGTCATCGGTGGGATCGCCCCTGCGAGCCGGGCCTTGATGTCCTCGTCGGAGACCCCGTCGACCGTGCCGGCCCCCCAGGTCACCTGAACCGCCGATCGTGCCTTCAGGGCCTGGTCGAATGTGTTCGCGCTCACTGCCACCCCGCTCGGCAGCTCGGTCACGGCCACAACTCCCTGCATGTCCAGAGCCGCTGAGGCGTCGTACGCCTGGACCTTGCCGTTGAGCGTGGGCGGCCTGATCACGACTGTCGGCAGGGCTCCCTGGACGTCGACATCCAGCGCGTACTTCGCCGCCCCGGTCACGATGCTCCGTGCGTCGATCCGGGGCGTCGCCGTGCCGATGAGCTTGTACTCCGATGCGGGCTTCGGGTCGGTGGATACAGCTGGCTGGTCCACCTGGGCCGCCGCTTCGGTGAGCGACCCGTACGTCGCGGAGCGTCCGTCCGGTGCCCAGACCGCGGTGTCCCGGGTCGTCAAGGAATCGGCCGGCAAGCCCCACCGCTCGGCCGCCGCGGTGACGAGGCGGGCGCGGGCCTCCGCCGCAATTGAGCGCACCGGATCCCACATTGAGCGAACCGAGGACGACCCACCGGTCGATTGCGCAGTTCCGAGGTCTTGACGAGCGTCCTCCAGCGGGGCGTCGACATCAACGAGGCGCGCGTCGATCTCGTCGGCAACGATGATCGCGAGTGCCGTCGTGATGCCCTGCCCGACTTCCGCACGCGGCACTCGGAATACGACTCGGTTCTCTGGCGTCACCTCGAGGACGAAAAGGTCTTGACTTTGCTTCGCCGCGACCAACATGACGTCGCCGAGGTCGACGAGCTCCCCCGGCTGCGGCGGGCTGGGCACGACGGCGTGCGCGTTGCCGGGGGTCATAACGCTGCCAGCGGCAACAGTGAGTACGGGGGCTGCGACGACGTAGGTGAGGAACCTGCGTCGAGTCAGCGGCCCGCCGCCACTGGGTGTGCCGTCCGACTGCACGGCGTCCTGCGAAGTGGGGGCTGGCATCGAGCATCCTTCTCTGCAGGTTGATGTCCGGGCTGCGACAGGTCTGAAGCTCGACTTGCCGCTCGAGTTGGCCGTTGGCCCAGGCGGCAGCGTAGCGTGCCGCGCTCGTCCCTGCAGCCGCTCTTTCGGGACTCGTGCCGCAATGACTGCAGCGCTTGAAGGTTGTGCGTCAATCGGGCCATGCGCGAGGATCGGATTAACCCGGACCAAATCTTTCTTTTCGAGCCATCCGAGGAGGCACCCATGAGTGAATCCGTCACTGTCAATGTTGCCGAGGGCCGCGCCAGCGAGCCTGTGGGGTCCAAGCTCCTCGGTCGGGTTGCGCTTGTCACCGGTGGTACCCGGGGAATCGGCGCCGCCATCTCAGAGGAGCTCGCCTCACAAGGCGCGATCGTTGCGGCCGGCTTCAGCGGAAACGTGGAGCGCGCCGCCCAGTTCGCGCAGGACTTTGCCGACCGATTCGCGATACCGGTCAGCACCCACCGCGGCAACGTCGCTTCTCCAGACGACTGCCGCCGGGTGGTCAACGAAGTCCTGGAGCAACACGGCCGGCTCGACATCCTGATCAACAACGCCGGTATCACGATCGACAAGACGATCCTCAAGCTGACCGACGATGACTGGCACAAGGTTTTGGACGTGAACCTCTCGGGCGCATTCTTCTTGTCGCAGGCCGTGCTCGGACACATGGTCGAGCGCGGCAGCGGCCGGATCATCAACGTCAGCTCCATCATTGGCGAGATCGGCAACATCGGGCAGGCCAACTACGCGGCCTCCAAGTCCGGTCTCTTCGGACTGACCAAAACATTCGCCCGCGAGGCCGCCTTCCTGCTGGAACGATCGGGCAAGCTCACCGAGGACAGCGTCGGGCTCACCGTGAACACCGTGGCTCCGGGCTACACCTTGACCGATATGGTCGCGGCGGTCCCCGAGAAGGTGCTTGACAGGATCAAGATGCAAATTCCACTCCGGCGTTTCGGCCGCCCCGAGGAGGTGGCACGCACTGTGGGATTCCTCGCCGCTGACGACTCTTCCTACATCACCGGTCAAGTGTGGGGTGTCAACGGCGGCATGGACATGTAGTCCACGTCAGATTCAGCGTTCCAAGACGTACGTGCCGGGAGCGTCGGTGATTGGCCGGTACTTTCGGTTGCCCATACGCGGCGGCTTCCGCATCGCCCCGGCTCGCGCGGCGATCCATTCGGCCCAGTCCTCCCACCACGTCCTGGGATGCGTTGTCGCTGCAGCCAACCAATGGGCGGGATCGGCGGGTAACGGCTGGTCGCTCTCGATCACGCGATAGAGAGACTTCGGGCTCGGTGGGTTCACGATGCCTGCGATGTGCCCGGAGTTTGAGAGCACGAATCGTACGTTCCCCGCAGGCAGCCGCGCGCCGGCGTACGAGCTGCGCCACGGTGCGATGTGATCTTGTTCGGCAGACAGGAAGTAGAGATCCTGATCAACCTTTCCAAGATCAAGCTGCTGCCCGGCCAGCTCCATCACGCCGCGGGCGAGCTGGTTCTCCACATAGCAGCTGCGTAGATAGAAGGTATGCATCTCGGCCGGCATTCGAGTCGAGTCGTTGTTCCAGCTGAGCAGGTCGAATGCCGGTGGGTCCTCCCCCATCAGCCAGCTACTCACGACGTAGTTCCAGATCAGGTCATTGGTGCGGAGCAGGTTGAAGGAACGCTGCATGTCCTCCTTCGGCAGGAAACCGCTGCGCTTCATCGTCCGTTCCAGCCGGCTGATGGTGGCTTCATCTGTGAAGACGCCGAGCAACCCTGGTTCGCTGAAGTCGATCAATGTATTCAGAAAGGTCGCCGAGTTGATCAACTCCATCCCCACCGCGTCGAGGTAGGCAAGAGTCGCCATCGTGAGCGTGCCGCCCAGGCACAACCCGAGCAGGTTGATCTTTTCTGCGCCAGTGATGTTGCCGACCACCTCGAGTGCGGCCACCGGGCCTGAGATCAAGTAGTCGTCCATCTTCACATGACGCATCTGCTGATCAGGATTGCGATAACTGATCATGAAGACGGTGTGCCCGTGGTCGACGGCCCACTGCACGAGGCTGCGGCCCGGAGCGAGATCCATGACGTAGTACTTGTTGATCCACGGCGGGCTGAACAACATCGGGATCTCGTGTACCTCGGCCGTGCTGGGCGCGTACTGGATCAGCTCCATCAACTCATTACGGAACACGACCTTGCCGGGCGTGACGGCCATGTCCTTGCCGACGGAATGGACACCGGGGGTCACCTGACGCGGCGCACCCTGATTGGTCAGCAGATCATGGACGAAGTTGCGCCCACCCTTTGCCAGCGACAACCCGCCAGTCTCCAACGCCTTCTTGATCACCGCAGGGTTCCCTACGACGAAGTTGGTGGGAGCCAGGGCGTCAACCATCAGCTGAACCGCAAACTCCGCCTTCTGTCGCACCTCCGGCGGAGTGCCGGCGTCCCGGACAATTGCGAGCAGCGACTGCTCCCACCCGTAATAGATCTCCCTGAGTAGCCAATACCCGGCATTTCCGCTCCACGTAGGATCGGTGAACCGCTTGTCTTTCGCACGCTTCGGCTCATAAGCCGAAGTGCCGCCGACCGCGCGCACCGCGGCAGCTGTTGTTGCCCGAAGCATCTCGCCCAGGGTGCCGGTCAGGATGCTCGCCACTTTGTCGGGTCGGGAGGCCGCGGCCACACTCGTACGCAGCACCGCGGGGAACAACGAGATTGGATCCAGCCGACCCATCAGTTCGCTGCTGTTGATCAGGTTCGTTCCGGCGGTCAGGAGCATGCCGAGTTGCTTGCGGACCGCCTCGTCGATCGTGTCCGACGAGTTGTCCTCGCCAGGCCGAGGAGCTGTCGGCTCGCTCATCGAGCCGCCCGGCCTCTGCGGCGTCCGATGGTGACCTGGCGAAGCGCCTGATACGCCTCAATCAATGAGCGGCGTTGCGAAGCGGTCAGGTCCGGATCGGACTGGATTGCCTCGATGACCTCTGCTGACTCCACTGGGGGATCTTCGCCGCGGAGCAGATCGGCAGAGACGTTGAGCGAGTCGGCGATCGCGCGGAGCACATCTTCCGACGGGGCACGGAGCCCATGTTCGATCTGAGAGAGGTACGGGTTGGAGATGCCAGCCATCGCCGCCACCTGACGCATCGACAAGTCGGCCAGCTCTCGTTGTCGGCGGATGATCTCACCAAGCCTCAGTTGATCATCCGCCGACGGCTGCGTTCTCACAGCTTGAGCATACGGTTTACTTCAGCACGTCCCGAGCGGCAGAGAGGTATGCCGCGTTGATCTCGGTGACAAATTCGTTCTGCGCCTTGACAACAGTGCTGACCCAGTCAAGCTGCGTCGCTTGCGCGAGCTGCTGCCGGAAATCGACATAGCTAGCGACGGTCTTCTCGTAGCCGTCAAGAGCGGCGTTGGCGGTCTTCTTACCGGTCTCGACCAGCTTCTCGTTGATGGCACGATAGCGTTCGGCAGCCTCGCCGAAGCCCTCAGTAAAGTCATTGACCTGCTTGGTTGCGGTCGTGGCCATGATGGTTCTCCTTGGTTGGTTTTGGGTACAACGCAGTCCATGTTAGCCGGAAAACGCTAGCTTAGCTAGCGGAGCAGGTGCGAGATCCGTCACACCGCTGCTCTTTAGGATGGTGGCTGTGAATCCAGGGTCGGAGTCTTCGGAGAATCTGTTGGGCGAGCTCATCCGCCGGCAGCGAGAGCTGGCCGAGCTGTCGATGCGTCAGGTGGCGGCGATGGCTGGCATCTCCAACCCGTACCTCTCTCAGATCGAGCACGGGCTGCGGGCTCCATCGGAAGCTGTGCTGGAGACGATCGCGTCCACCCTGGGCGTCCCACCCGAAACTCTGCGTCCAGGAACCGATGATGATCATGGCCCGGATGAGGACCATGATCACAATGGAGAGCGGCCGGTCGAACACGCCTCATTCGTTGCCGCTATCTCCTCAGACCCGGGATTGACCGCACGGCAGCGGCGCGCGCTCACCGAGATCTACAGCGCGATGACTGAGGCCACTGCTGGTCGACGGAGCCGCCGCCGATCGAGATAGAGGTACTCGACCTACCCTGATTCAGCAGGTACCTCGACAGGGCTCGTCTGGCGATACAGTTCGCTGATCTTGTAGGCGTGCTTCTCGAGCTTCAGCGCCTCCTGGCGAGCCCTCGCCAGCTCATCCGGGTTCAGTTGCTTGACCTCGACCAAGACCAGGGTTTCGGCCTCCGGATCGTCGACGGCGCCGACCCGGACATTGCCAACTCCGGGCGCGTAGTACTTGCGCTGATGCCCACTATCCGGCTCGAGCGGGCTCCGCTCGTCAGTGATCATCACGTTCTCGTAGCAGCCGACAGGGACACAGGTCTCCTCTTGCACCTTGTAGACCCTCGCGCAATCCAAGAACTCGATGTCGGGTGACCAGCCTTGGAGATACTCAGGTGTTCCAAGCTGGGGATCTGCCAACATGAGGTTGCCGGGCGCCGCCTTATCGAGACCGGATATCCAGGTGTCGGGAGCTCCACTGAACTCGCCGTTTTCATACTCTTCGGGATACTCGCCAAGATTCCAGAGATTCCCGGCGTTGTCCTGCGCGTGAAAGGCGAGCTCCGCCTCCTGCAGCTCCCCTTCGTTGATGTCCTCCTCGAGAAGGACCACAGCGCGTACGCCGTTGATCATCTTGGTGAGGTCGGTGACGGTTGAGACCACCTGATGAGGAAGGAGACCCCCGCCGCGGTCCGCCTCTCCAGACATGATGAACTGCGTCCCGGGAGCCCGGGGATCCCATTGATTGTCGATCTTGGGTGGATTGGGAAAATTGATGGGATCAAACTGGGCCACCGTATTACACGGGGGTGGCTTCGCCTCATCAGCCGATGCTGCAACCGAATTGGCGAAGAGCAGCAGGAAAATAACGAGAATGCTCAGTACGGCAGGTCGGACCCGGTTGCTGGGCATTGAGCCCCCTTTCTCAGCGCAGCGTGCATGCCAAGCCCTGTGGCCGAGATAACCCGGAGTCCTTTCCCCAGCCTTAGGTTACGCGCGTCGACTCAGGGAAGTCGATGCATATCTGTGGCGCAATCGCTCTGTCGTGTATCGATTTGATCTAGGCAGTGCTTTTTTGCTGCCCTGCTACTTCCACATGTGGAGACGAATGGTCGTCCCTGAATCAGTGGAGCGCGGCTGAACAAGGTCGCACTTCCGGTTCGCCGAAGACAGCCCATCGCGATCGCTTGAGACGAGTGCTCGCCGTCCCGCCAGCACATCGTCGATCATGGTGTCGTCGGACACCTCGCAGATCAACGCATGCGGCATGTCCCAGATCCGAATTGTCCCGTCGCTGGCGCCCCGCCGCAGGCTGCAGGACGCGAGTCGCCGAGTTGTTGCGGCCAGATCGGTCACCTTGTCTGACCAGAGACCGGCGCCGTAAGCCTCCAACGTCACGATATTGAAGACACGATCGACAGACTCCCGGCTGAACGTGTACTCCGCTGGTTTGCCATCGAGCTCGGGAAGGTCGGCGCTGAACATCGCCTCGACATGCGCACGCCCGCCATACTGGGAGTTTCCGTGGTAGCGGTCCCCATCCATGACGGCAGGGTGGCTGCGATGGGCCTCCTTGATGACCAACGGGTCAAGAGTTTGAAGGTCGTAGGGACAGATCAACCAAAGCGGAATCTTTGGATCAACCGCCAGATTGAGCAAAGCCTCATGTAGCTGGCATTCAAGAATCTCCTCGGGACGCCGCCCCGCCCAGATCGGTTCGCCAATTCCGCGCACGGGACGGCCGTAGCCCGAGTGCTGATCCACAAACTTCTGCCAGGCGGGAATGATGCGAGCCGGATTCTGGCCGAGCCTGGCCATGTCGACGAATTTGACCTTGCGAGCCTGACCCCCCAAGCTCTCGCGCAACCAGTTGGCATGGCGCCGCACGACGAGGACCATGACAGCCTCGCCGGCTGCGAGCCCGTCTTCGACGAATGGTCCCAAGACTGAGGCGTAGTCATCCGGATGGCGCCACATGAACGCCTCGTGTCGATAACTCTGCTGCGATCTGGGCGGTGCGACTTGCGGCATAACGGGTTCCTGAAAGCAATTCTTGGCAGTCGGCGTCGCTGGGGTTCACGACGCTGGTGCGGCCGCATCTCGGGGCTCAAATGCTTGCTCGCGGATCTCGTCGTACCTTACCGAAGCCTCCGCTGCGGCCAAAACCCACTGGCTGCCGCTATGGACAATTTGTGACATGAATCACCGGCTGTCGCATTAGTGCAGCCGACCTACAGTGGCGCCATGTCGGCGCGCTGGCTGGTGGTGCTGTTGACTGCAGCTGCACTGGTCGCGACGCCAATCGCCATCGGGTCACGACCAGCCGCACCTTCTGACACCACTAGTGCGGAACTGGCCGGGTGGGTACGGCAGTCGGCCGATGTCGCCTGGTCTGGGTATGTGGAGACTTCCGGAACGCTCCAGGTGCCGGACAACGAGTCATTCGCGACGCTGGCCCAGATGCTCGGCGAGAACACAAAGCTTCGGGTGTGGTGGCGCAGTGCAGACGACTGGCGGGTCGACCGGATCCGAAGCACGGGGGAGACCGACCTGTTCCGGCAGCGCGGATACACCATCCGCTGGGTCTTCGAATCGGAGACCGCAACGTACACACCTGTCTCCAAGATTCGGCTACCCGACGCCTCCGACCTGCTGCCCCCGACCCTCGCGCGCGAGCTGATGCAGGGGGTACGTGACAACGAGCTGAGTCGGCTGCCGACCCGCCGCCTAGCAGGCATTGACGCGCCCGGCCTGCGGCTCACGCCGCATGAGCCAGCCACCACAATCGCCCATGTCGACATCTGGGTCGAGCCTGGCAGCGGGCTGCCGGTGCAGGTGGACCTGTACGGCGTCGGCGAGCAACACCCGGTGCTCACGACGACGCTCCTCGAGCTCAGTCTGGATGAGCCAGCAGCGGAGACCACCGACTTCACGCCTGCCGAAGGCATACGGGTCAGCTACGAGCAGGCTGTCGACGTCGCCGCGGCAGCAAATGCGTTCGCTCCGTACGATCTCCCCGCTTCCCTGGCTGGCCTCCCCTCCCGCGATGGCGAGGACCCTGGCGCCGTTGGCATCTACGGACGCGGCCCAACCACGCTGATCGCTTTGCCGCTGCGCGGCCAGGTCGCCAGGCCGCTGCGGCGGCAGCTCAGTGATCGTGGCAGCGCCCAGTTCACCGATGTTGGAACCCTGGCGCCCGTCGGTCCCGTCGGACTGTTGATCACGCCATTTCGCGGACGGCGCGGCGCTTTCCTCCTGGCCGGCACTGTGAACTCCGAGACCTTGCAGCGGGCAGCGGCCGAGCTCTTGGCGGAATTGTGACTGCCGCGGCCGCCACCAATGGCCAGGTAATCCGTACCCATGGGCTGACCAAGCGCTACGGCGACTTGTGGGCCGTCGACGCTGTGGACCTCGATGTCCGCACCGGTGACGTCTATGGATTCCTCGGAGCCAACGGCTCGGGCAAGACGACAACAGTGCGGATGTTGCTTGGACTGGTGCTTCCGACCTCTGGCGAGGCGGAAGTGCTGGGCATGCCGATGCCTGCCGCGCGCCAAAGCGTGCTACCACGAGTCGGATCCCTGGTGGAGAGCCCTGGTGCCTACCCGCATCTCTCCGGCGCAGCCAACCTCGCGATCCTCGATGCCACGGGGTCGGACCGCAGCCCACGGCAGGTGCGCCGGGGCCGGATCAGTACCGCACTCGAGCAGGTCGGACTCAACGCAGCCGATCGCCGGCCGGTCCGGACCTACTCGCAGGGGATGCGCCAGCGGCTGGGGCTGGCCGCTGCTCTCATCCGCAGACCGCCGCTGTTGATCTTGGACGAGCCGAGCAATGGCCTCGACCCGCAGGGCATTCAGGAGATCCGGAGACTGCTCCTGGAGCTGAACGACCAGGGGACGACCATCTTCCTCTCAAGCCATCTGCTGGCCGAGATCGAGCAGATGTGCACCCGCGTCGGTGTCCTGCACAGCGGGCGATTGATGCTGCAGGAACGGTTGGACACACTGCTGCGATCGACCGGTCTGGTTGCGGTCCGTACTCCCGATACCCACCGATGCCTGACCCTGCTCGGAACCGCTGTGGTGTCGGTCGACGGTAACCGGCTGCTCGTGCAGGCTGAGGATCCGGCCCGACTTAACGCCTACCTGGTCGGTGAGGGCCTGCGCGTCGACGAGATCGGTCCCTACCGCCGGACTCTCGAGCAAGTGGTCCTCGACGCGGAGCCGCGAGCATGATCGCTGTCGAGTTGATCAAGATGCTGCGTCGGCCCCGGACCTGGCTCATCATCGGCATGCTCATCGCGTTGCCCACGCTCGTCGCCGTACTGCTGGCGATCACTGACCTGGGCCCGCGACCCGGCACAGGTCCGCCGTTCCTTTCGGCGGTCCTCAGCGACGGCACGCTGTTTCCGCTCGCAGCGCTCGGTGTCGTGCTACCGCTCTTGCTGCCGATCGCCGTGGCGGTTCTCGGTGGCGATGCCATCGCCGGTGAAAGTCAGACCGGCACGCTGCGCTACCTTCTTGTCCGACCGGTCGGGCGTACCCACCTGCTGCTCGCCAAGCTCGTGACCGTCGTGGCGTTCGTCCTGCTGGCAGTGCTTGTCGTCGCCGCGGTCTCGTACGCCGAAGGCCGCCTGTTGCTGGGACAGGCACCAGCTACCGGCACCGTGAGCCTGAGCGGCTCTACCCTCACCCAGCAGGAGCTAGCCTGGCGGACCGCACTCGCCCTCGGATACGTGATCATTTCCATGCTTGGCGTCGCAGCGGTCGCGCTGTTCTTCTCAACCCTGACAAGTTCCTCGATCGGTGCAGCCCTGGGAACCATCGGAGTGCTCGTCGCTTCGACCGTCTTGCTTGGCCTGGATGCTGCCAATGCCTTACATCCGTTCCTGCCGACCCGCCATTGGCTGGCCTTTGTCGACTTGTTCCGCGACCCGATCCTGTGGCGGGATGTGACGCGCGGGCTCCTCGTTCAGCTCGGCTACCTGACGGTATTTACCTTGGCTGCTTGGGCGAATTTCAGCACGAAAGACATTGACGACTGAGTGAAGATCAGCAGGCGACATCGGTCGGCGCTTGCGGGACCTCGACGCCAAGCACCGAACCGAGAGCTGCCAGAACCACAGGATTGCCCGGAAGATCGCCATGAGCCGCGGTGGAGGCCGGGCACACCGCTTGGACGACGATGTTGAGCGCCCCCGACAAGGCGGCAGAGTCGACGGGTGTGACCACCTGGTCGCTGGTCGATCGCACGGTTGCCCACAGCGGGCCAGCCGGTGTCTCGTCGCCAGCGTTCAGGCGGCGCAGCAGGTCGCTGTCGGGAACCAGCTGCTCGCATGCGGCAGGACAGCCGCCCGCGAATTCGGCACCGAGCGCGGCCTGGCTCGTTCCGTGGTGTGGTGAGCCGAGCGTGAGGACCCGGCGTGCCACACCGGCGCCGCCGTCGTCTCGCACCCACAGCCTCGCGACCACACCACCAGCGGAGTAGCCAACGACGTCAACTGACGCAGCCCCGGCGTCGTCGCGTACCCGCTCAGCCACCTCTGCCAGATGCTCAGCTTGGGTTCGAAGATCGCCTGTGCCATCGCCCATTGGGTCGACGATGACGGCGGTACGGCCGACCGAGCGTAAGGCGGCAGCCAGCGGCTGGAGCGAGTTGGAGTTCCCCCCATAACCCGGGATGAGAAGGACAGGGCCGGGAGTTGCCTGCGAGACCGGGTTGGCTGTGGGTGCGACGCGGATGGCGGCGATCACGGCGATCGTCATGATCAGCAGCAAGGTGAGGCCGCCGGCACCGAGTACCAAGCGCCGTCGTTGGGGCGAGAGTGCGTCAAGCACGACACTCAGTCAATCCGCAGCTCTACGACAACGCCCGCGTGGTCTGACGGCCAGAGTTTGCTCATCGGGTCTCGATCGCTCAGCTCATCCCCGGTTACCTCCGCGTGGCTGGCCACGATCCGTGTCGGGTCTGCCGATCTGGCGAGCACCAGGTCAATGCGGCGTTCGAAGTCGGCCGTCTGGTCGTTCACGAGCTCACTCAGCGACGCTGTATCGCCTGATCCATCGCGACCCGCCTGCTGCAGCCAGACATCGGTGAATCCGTGGCCGTCAGTGATCAGCCGGTACGCGGCGCCGGATCCGATCGGCAGGGCTGAGCGTGCCGCGAGGCTGGCCGGGTTGGAATTGCAGTCACAGAGGATCACTGTCGACAACCTCGTATCCCCTGCCGGCCCGTTCAGTAGTTCTTCGGCTTGGGCGCGGGCCAGCTGAGAGCTCTGGGACTCCAGATGGGTGTTCACGAACCGAATGCGGGCAGACCCCACAGCGAGATCCGCCCAGGCATACCCCCGGACAAACCGGAATGTCGTGTCCGCGAGTTTGACGTCGAGGTGCCGACTGAAGTGACCGCCGCCGCTGCCTTCGATCCGTAGTCCGGACTCACCTCGGACCAAGATCACATCGCGATCTGTGAGGCGCACGTCCGCGGCGGAGCCCGCGGTCCCTGCAAACGGGTTGCCGGTAAAGGCCGGCGCCTCGACGTCGGACTCGTGCTGTACGTGGACGATCTCATAAGGAACCCCGCGCTTGGCGAGATCGGCCAGCAAGATCCCCAGAAAGTCATAGTCGACCTGGGTCGCGTTAGGCCTGCCCACTTGGTCGAGCTGCATGGGTCCGCGGCGCCACAGTGCGACCTCCTGGAGACCAATCAGATCGGGGCGTGTGACTACGATCTCATCGGCGAGCAATTTGCTGCGCGTCGCGAAGTCGGTACGCGTGACAACCTCCCGCAACTCGTGGTTCGCATGACCCAGCGCAACTAGTCCGTCGCGACCGGTACGCTCCAGGGCCGCGCGTAGCGGACGGTTGATATTGCCGCCAAGGTAGATGTTGCGGGTCATGACAGTCACCGTTCGCGGATCGCCCGAGGCGTGTTCGCGACCGACGACGGTGCTGATCACCGCGCTGAGGCAGAGGATCGTCAGCACCGCCGCCAGCCAGAGTCCGGAGCGCCTGCCACGTAGGACTCCCACAATCCCCATTCTGCAGCGCGTCCCACCGCCAAGGGTTCTGCCCAATCGTTCGGCGCCCTTGGCCCGGCTGCCATAACCAGCTCGACCCAGTTGGGACCGGTGGTTGATCGGTCTCGCACAGACCCCGCACGCTCCAGACCCTTTGCGTCTGACAGCACAGCCCCTGGTTTTGCATCGCCAGTCAGCCCAGGAACGCTTCATCGGGAGCATTTCGGCTCACTGGTGATGCAAATTCAGGGGCCCAGCCTTTGCCTATCTCGTCAGACCGGATATTGCCCGCAACTGGTCGTCGCCAATGTGCTACAGCCCCTGGTTTTGCATCGCCAGTCAGCCCAGGAACGCTTCATCGGGAGCATTTCGGCTCACTGGTGATGCAAATTCACTGGCCCAACCTTGCCTATCTCGTCAGACCGGATATTGCCCGCAACTGGTCGTCGCCAATGTGCTCGGTAAGCACGGTCGTCCGGATCGGTATCGAGTACCAGCAGGGCCGGCTCGGTCATTTTCGGCTCTGGTCAGCCCTCCCTTTCGTCTTCGTGCTGCTCAGTTGATGGCAGGGCGTCGGCGAGCTGGATCAGGCTGGCCTGCACGGCCTCGTACCCGGCGGTGGTGATCTTTCCGTCCTGGTGCATCTCGTCGAGTTTGCTGCCCAGGTTGGCGAGCTTCTCGGCGGCTTTGCCCGTGTCGCCCTTGTCGAGTTCGCGCTCGACTTCCTGAAGTTTCTTCGTCACCTCGTCGGCCGCTTTGCCGTCGATGTGGCCGCCTTGCCGCTGCTCCTCGATCACGCCGATGAGCGCGGCCAGGCGAGCTGACGCGGCGGTGCCGGGATTCTCGGTGAAGGTTTCGGTCGCGGCGGTGTCGGGTCGGCTGCTCGTGGAGATCGAGCCGCTGGGATTGCCGCCGGAGCTGTCGGTAGCCGCGGTGCCGGGCGCGGAACTGGCACTCCCGAGTGGTGTGCTGCCGGTTGAGGCGGCGTCTGCGCCGAGGCGTTGGGATCCGATAAGCAAGGCGACGGCAAGCGCGGCGAGGATCGCGGCACCGAGGGCGACGGCGGCGATGCCGGCCGGACCGAGGCGGAATCGACCGCCGACGGTGACAGGTGGTTCGTTGCCTTGGTCGGGGACCGGCAGGGTTCGTGTCCGGGAGACCACCGGGTTAGGGCGTGTCGGTCGAGCCGCCGCCGTCAGGTGGTCGGCACGCGCCGTGAGCCCGTCTCGTACCTCGGTGGCGGTGGCGGGCCGCTCGGCGGGGTTCTTGGCGAGCAGCCGAGTGAGCAACGCATCGAGGTCGGCCGGTGTGTCGGGGCGTAGGGACCCCACAGAGGGGGCTGGCTGCTGTTGGTGCTGCCACATCACGGTGAGCGGATTGTCCCCGGTGAACGGTGGCTGACCGGTGAGCATGGCGTACAGGACGCAGCCCAGCGCATACAGGTCCGTACGGCCGTCCACCGCACCGCCGCTGGCCTGTTCCGGGGCCATGTAGGCGCTGGTGCCGATGGCCGTGTGCGGAGCGGTGAGGTCAGTCTGCTGCTGGTGGGTGAGGCGGGCGATGCCGAAGTCGCAGACCTTCACCGTGCCCGTGGTGGTGAGGAGAATGTTGGCCGGCTTGATGTCCCGATGCACCACCCCTTGGGCGTGCGCCACGGCGAGCGCGTCACAGATCTGACGGGCGACGTCGACTGCTTGGTCGATCGGCAGCGGGCCGCCGACGAGCAGCGTGGCGAGGGTGGTCCCGTCGATGAGTTCCATCACCAGGTACGGCGCACCGTTGTCGCTACCCACGTCGTAGACGGCGACGATGTTGGGATGGGTGAGGCCGCCGGCGGTCCGGGCCTCCCGGTCAAACCGCTGCAGCATGGCGGGGTCCGCCGTATCAGCCCCGTCGAGCAGCTTGACCGCGACCCGGCGTCCCAGTCGTTCGTCGACGCCACGCCAGACCGTCGCCATGCCCCCGCGGCCCAGCACGGCCTGTAGCCGATAGCGGCCAGATATCAGCTGCCCGTCCATGATCCTCACCCTGACACATCAGTCTCGGTACGGCTCCGCGATCCCACCGCCGGGATGGACCGGTCGACCCGCAACCCCGATATGCGACGATCGGCTGGTGATCGAGGTCCTCGGTGACACTCTGCCGTTCGCCGTGGGCTTGCTGTTGAGTCCGTCTCCGATCATTGTGGCGCTGTTGATCTTGCTGTCTCCCGCGGGCACGGCACGCGGTGTGATCTACGGTCTCGGCCGGCTGGTGGGTGTGGCGCTCGTCGCGGTGCTGGTCTCATTGCTGACGGAGGTGATCACGGTTGAGTCGGGTTCACCCTTGGTGTCCGCGAGCCTAAAGGTCGCTCTCGGAGTCGCGTTGATGGGATTCGCAGTAGTGAAGTGGTTGCGGCGACCCAAGACGACTGAAGATGTCCCCTTGCCCATGTGGATGGCGTCGGTCGAAGGCATGTCGCCGACTGGATCGGCGGGACTCGGCTTCCTCTTGCCGGTCGCGAACCCGAAGGAGCTCGCCCTCACCATCGCCGCAGGACTCACTATCGGTGGAGCAGGACTGCCGCGGGGCGCGACTATCAGCCTCGCCCTGTGCTACACCCTGATCGCCTGCCTCACGGTGATCGTGCCGATCGCGGCGTTCGTGGTCGATCGGGACCGAGTGGTTGGACCGCTCGGTCGTGCCCGGAGTTGGCTGGTTCAGAACAACGACACGATCATGAGCGTCGTGTTCGTTGTCATCGGTTCGATGCTCATTGGCGCAGGAGCCGGCCAGCTGTAGGGGCGGCCGACTTCCCTAGTCCTCGGGGATCGAGCGCCCGAAATTCTCCACCGTGATCGACTCAGGCTCGGGGCCACCCCGACGGTCGGTGTCAAGAGCGTCGATCGCAGCCAGCTCCTCGGCGGAGAGCTCGAAGTCGAATACGTCGATGTTCTCAGCGATCCGCTGCGGCTTGGTCGACTTCGGGATTACCGACCGGCCCTGCTGCAGGTGCCAGCGCAGCATGACCTGAGCGGGAGTCTTGTTGTGGGCCTTTGCGATATCGCCGATGACCGGGTCCTCGAGGGTGCTGCTGTGATGCCCGTCGCGGTAGAAGGTGATGCCGCCAAGGGGGGACCATGCCTGGGTCAGGATGCCGCGCACGGCGCCTAAAGCCTGCACGTCACGCTGTGCGAAGTAGGGGTGGACCTCGATCTGGTTGACTGCCGGGACCACGGTGGCGCGCTCCAGCAGCGTGGTTAGGTGTTCGACCATGAAGTTGCTGACGCCGATGGCTCGTACCTTCCCGTCGGCGAGAAGCGTCTCCAAGGCCCGATAGGCCTCCAGGGTCGCTTCGAAGTCCGACGGCAGCGCCTGGTGCAAGATCAGCAGGTCGATCTGGTCGACTCCGAGCTTGCGGGCGCTTTTCTCGAAGCCGTGCAACGTCTTGTCGTAGCCGTAGTCGCTGATCCAGATCTTCGTCTCCAAAAAGACCTCAGAGCGGTCCACGCCGGAGTTGTGCACCGCTTCTCCGACCTGCCGCTCGTTGCCGTAGGCGGCGGCTGTGTCAATGTGCCGGTAGCCGGCAGCGATCGCCGCCGCGACCGCGGCTCGGGTCTCCTCGGCGGGTGTCTGGAACACGCCCAGACCCAGCGCGGGCAGTTCAACGCCGTTGTTCAGCGTCAGCGTCGAGACATTCGGCATGGTTTACCTCGTTTCTATGTACGTTCTTTCCGGCGATCCACGTTCTCGACGCTAGAACTCGGTCGGGCGTTGAAACAGGCACTGCGAGTACACGGCAATGTGCACCTCCGGCGGACTCAGCTGCGCAGGCGAATCCGGCGCAGCCACTCCTCGGCCTGGGATTGTGATTGCACCTCTTCGCCGCGTACCGCGAGACCTTCGCCGATCGTTGCGCGCGGTGCCGAGGCGGCGTAGTCGCGGTCGGTTGAACCGATGCCGCTCACCGCGTAGGTGACGAACGGGTAGAGGGTCTTGCCGCTGAAGTCGAAGCTCTCCACGAAGGTCGACATGATCATTGGCGCTCGGTTGTTCCAGATCGGGCTGCCGACCAGGACGGTGTCGTAATCGGTGATCGACGACCGCGGGTTAGCGATGCCCGGTCGAGCATGGTCGTTCTGCTCGCGCACGTTGCGATCGACGGTGGCGTCGTAGTCGTCTGAGTAGGGGTCGGCGGCTTCGATGCGGTAGACGTCGCAGGCGATGAGCTGGCTGATCATACCGGCCAGCACCTCGGTGTTCCCGACCTCCAGGGTCCTGCGGCCTCCGTAGTAGTAGTTCTCCCCGGCCCGGGAGTAGTACGCGAGAAGGATCCTGCGGTCGCTCACGCGTTCGGGGGTGTCAGGCATCGGTGTGTCGCGTCCTGTCCGTAGGGAGGAAGGCTGGGTCTTCGAGGCACCGCATGCGCTGGTCCCAATGGCGGCCACGGCTGCGGCTCCCACGGCCAAAGCGGCACGGACGAGGGATCGGCGGGTCAAAGTCACAGGTTCTATACCAGCAGCGTCGGGCGGCTGAGTGGTAGGGCCGGCTGACACATGTACTGGCAGTACCTTCTTCGGGTGGTGGTCGGCTCGTAGTGTCGATGTGTGGACCGCGAGGCCGTGCACGACTTCCTGGCTAGCCGCCGGGCCCGGATCACCCCGGCGCAGGCCGGGATGCCGACTTACGGCGAACGGCGGCGCGTACCAGGGCTGCGGCGTGAGGAGGTCGCCTCGCTGGCAGGGGTGAGTTTCGACTACTACGCCCGGCTCGAGCGTGGGAACCTCTCGGGCGTCTCGGACTCGGTTCTGGAGGCCCTGGCCCGCGCTTTGCAGTTGGATGAGGCGGAGCGGCAGCACCTGTTCGACCTCGCCAAGGCGGCGTCAGTCCCGGCTTCACGGTCGCGTTCAGCGAAGCCGCCGGCGACCCGGGTCCGGTCGGCCGTGCTCAGCATCCTGAACGGAATGACCGGTACGCCGGCGTACGTGCGGAACGCGCGGCTGGACATCCTGGCCGCCAACGACTTGTGCTTGGCTCTCTACGATGGCGTCCTGGTCCGGGAGGACTTGCCGTTCAACTTGGCCCGGTTCCTGTTCCTCGACCCCTACGCCAAGGCCTTCTTCCTGGACTGGGACACGATTGCCCAGGACATGGTTGGTGCTCTTCGCACTCAGGCCGGCCGTGACCCGCTCGACCGAAGCCTCAGCGACCTGATCGGTGAGCTGACGACCCGGAGTGACGGTTTCGCCGCGCGATGGGCCCGGCACGACGTGCGGCTGCACCACACCGCCCGCAAACGGTTGGCCAGCCGGGTGGTCGGGGAGATCGAGCTGACCGGTGACGCCCTCGACTTGGCCGGCGACGGCCTGACCATGATCGCCTACTCCGCCGCACCGGGCAGCCAGGCCGAGGACCAGCTGAAGCTGCTGGCAGCCTGGAGGACCACTCAGGTCGACTCGGCGAATCTCAGTACGTGATGAAGCCATAACGCGGGTCGCTCGCGGTGGATCGTGTGACCACTATTCAGGACGGCGATGTGATCGGCGGGGAGCCGATTCATCAGGACCGACCGATCGGGTTCTGTGAGCGCCGAGTCGTCGGTGGCGGCTAGCAGCTGCACCGGTACCGGACAGTTCTGGACGAGTGCCTGAAGGTCCCACCGATTGGTCCTCAGCAGTCGGGCAACCCGTACGACGTCGAGCATCAGCCGGTTCTTGACCGAGTTCTCCGCATCCCGGCGAGACCACATCGGGTTCTCCTCTAGTAACGCCACGACGGTCCCCGCGGGATCCGCACGAGCAACCCGCACAAACTCTTCGACGCCGTCCGCGACGTCGCGAAGGTCGAGCGACCCGCCAAGGCCAGGGGGATCCTCAATTACCACACAGTCGCAGAACTCCGGCGCGAGCCCGACAAGAGTCATGGCCACGATCGAGCCGAGCGAATGACCAGCCAGTACATTGACAGGCCCAGGTATCTGAGCGAGGACGTCTTGAACAAGATCATCAATAGTCAGCTCGCCCGGACCGGCAGCGTGCCGTGACCCGTGACCCAACATGTCGACCGCATGCACCTGCCACCCGAGGTCCTGCAGATCCAGCTTGAGCCGCCACCACGTCAGCTGGCTGGACACCACCCCGTGGAGGAGCACCATGGACCGCTTCTCCGTCACCGAAGCCATTCAACTAGGGCTTTCGCGCTCATCCACAAGTTGACACGGCAAGAAGATGCGCGAGAAACCGCCGTCTCCATGAACTGTGCAGCGCTGCTTGGTCGTCCGCGACGGGCTGCTCGCCTACCCGATGAGGCGGTAGTCGACGAGCAAATAGCCAGTCGGTGAGGTCGTGCTTCGGATCGACTGGAGCCGAATCGCCGGCAAGCCGTCGAGGAGCCTCCGCCCGCTGCCCGCGATCGTCGGTGCGATCACCAGCCTAAGCTCGTCGACGACGCCCGCGGCAAGCAGTGCCTGGGCAACCGAGATGCTTGCATGCACGCCGATGTCGGCTCCGGGTTGGTTCCTCAGATCCCGCACGAACTCGACCATTTCGCCGTCGACCACGGTCGTATTGGCCCACTTCCGATCGAGCGGCGTGGAGGTGGCGACGTACTTCGCGACCCCGTTGATGAACCTCGCGAACGGCTCGATGTCGCTGCCCGGCCAGAACTCGGCCCACTCCTCGTAGCTGCGCCGGCCGAGGATGACCGAGTCCTGCGCCGCGATGACGGCGCCAAGGTTGGCCTCCATCGCATCGTCCCAGTCGGCGAAGAACCCATCGGGCTTCTCCGCGACGCCGTCGAGGGACAACAGCTCGTACACGACGACCTTGCGCACGTTCAACACCTCCGATTGACGTGGACCCTGCTGCGTAGACGGCTCGCGCGACCGAAACTCATCGGCGCCCTCGGGATAGCTCGCCATTGGGTAGCGCGGTTCAGTGAGGAGGCCCGCGTCGGTCTCTGGAGCGGATGACGGGAATCGAACCCGCACTGTCAGCTTGGGAAGCCGGTGAACCTACAGTCAGCTGGTGTTTTCAGGCGCAGGGATGGCCGTTTGAGGGCCCCGTTTGGTGGCTTTTCCGGAAGGCCGGGGCCCGTGGGGGCCCGGGCAGTTGATCAAGACGGCCACCGGCCAACGTCTCCGACGCTTAAGGGATGAGGCCGCAGCCGCCACCCCGCCAGTGGCAACACCTGTTAGACAAACAACGCCTGGGACTTCGCGACCCAGCGGGCTCGGTCCGAACGCCACGTTTAGGGCCTTGCGATGTGGCCTATGCGGAGTGGCCGGTGAACCTGTTCTCGCAGTGGCGAGTCATCTGATCAGTTCACCCGCGGCTGACGGACCTCGACCGCCTCCTTGGGTGTTCAACATGTGCGCGGCGTGCGCGGTGACGTTTACCGGATGGCGTTCCCGTCAGCGTCGAACATGTAGAGCCGGTTCGTGTCGACGGTCAGCCTCACGCCTTCGCCCTCGGTTAGTCGGAGGGGACGCACAGTCTTCAGGTACGTTCGACGTGACCGGCGGCGGGCGGCGTTCAGGGTTGTCAGTCGAGCGTGATGACGACCTTGCCGTTGGCGCCGGCCTGCTCGGCGTACGCCAGCGCCTCTAGGGTCTGGTCAAATGGGAAGGTCTTGCCAATGACCGGGCGAAGGTGGCCGGAGTCGTAGAGGGCGGCAAGTTCGCGCAGCTGGGCGCCATTGGCCCGCATGAACAGGAACGAGTAGCTCACTCCGAGCTTCCGGGCTTGCTTGTGGACCTTTCGGCTCAGCAGCCCCATGACGACGCCCATGAACTGCGGCGCCCCGAGCTGCTTCGCGAACCCGGGGTCCGGCGGGCCGCTGACGCCGATCGCCTGTCCGCCGGGTTTGAGAACCGTGAGGGACTTCTCGAGATTTTCGCCGCCGAGCGAGTCCAGCACGACGTCATAGCCGGAGAGGACGTCGGCGAAGTCCTCCTTCTTGTAGTCCACAACGACATCGGCGCCGAGGCTGCGCACCAGCTCTGCGTTCTTTCCGCTCGCGGTCGTCGCCACCGTGGCGCCGAGGTGCTTGGCGAGCTGGATCACGGTCGACCCCAGGCCGCCGGAGCCGGCGTGGACAAGGACCTTCTGGCCAGGTTTCAGGTCGGCGCGGTCGACCAGGGCCTGCCAGGCAGCCAGTGACACCAGCGGCACCGCCGCCGCCTCGCGCAGGGTGAGCGAGTGTGGTTTTGGCGCGACGTCGTCCTGGTCGATCGCGATGTATTCGGCGAAGGTCCCGATCCGCAGGTCGCGGGGGCGGGCGTAGACCTCATCGCCTACCTGGAGGTCGCGTACGGCGGAGCCGACCATGGTCACCACTCCGGCGACGTCGTGGCCGAGTATGAACGGGGTCCGGTGCTTTAGGAGCTGCTTGAACTCGCCGTTGCGGACCATCTTGTCCAGCGGGTTGACGCTGGCGGCGCTCACCTTGACTAGCACGTCACCGTCGCCGACCTCCGGCTCAACTACGTCGGCGGCGCGAAGTCCGTTCTTGCCGTACTTCTCGACGACGAATGCCTTCATGACCGTTTCCTCTCAGAGGAACTCGAGAGCCCGCTTGAGGAAGTCCTCGTGGAACTGGAACACGCCGCCGTGCCCGGCGTCCGGATAGACGACTAGCTGGCTGTTGGGGAGTCGTCGGGCTAGGTCGACGGTGTTCTTGGTCGGCACCATTTTGTCGCTGTCACCGTTCATGACGAGCACCGGCTGGTGGATGCTCGCGAGGTCCGCGGGCGTCTGCTGACCCCATCGGTGGATGGCCTTGAGCTGGGCGCGGAACGAGCGCACGGAGATGGCCTTGTCGCGGTCGCTGGTCCGTTCCTCCAGCCGGGCCAGGAACTCTGTGCCAGCCCGGCGCCCGTTCGGCGTCCTGGTGAAGAAGAGAAACTGCTTAGGGTCCTGGCGGGTGAGCAGTCCTCGCACGGTGTCGAGGTAGGTGATGCGGGTCACCTTCTCGATGCCTTCGCCCCCCGCAGGGCCGGTGCCGGCGATGATCATCTTGCGCACGAGCTGCGGGTGCTGCTGCGCGATCACCTGGGCGATCATGCCGCCCAGGGAGAACCCGAAGAGGTCGACCTGATCGAAGCCGAGGCCGCGGATGAAGGTGACGGCGTCCCTGGCCATCTCTTCGATGGTCGTCGGCGTGGCCCCGCTGGAGGCACCGACACCTCGGTTGTCGAAGGTGATGATCCGATGCTTGGCGGCGATACCGTCCACGACTCGGGGGTCCCAGTTGTCCAGGACGGCGGCCAGGTGGGTGAGGAAGACCACCGGCACCCCTGTGCTCGGGCCGAGCTGACGGTAGGCGAACTCCACGCCGCCGGCGTTGATGGTGTCCGTCGGCGCGTTCTGCCACGCCGTGGTCAAAGCCCCGCTGGTGGGTGCGTGGACCGTCGTCATGCTTTTTCTCCTTTGTGCGTACTGGATTGGCTTTACATTACGATCATACTACTATAGTACGGCCATAATGCAATCGTGGGACGCGAAACGTCACCAGGACAGGATCGAGAAAGTTCGGCGAGAGAGAGGTCGCTCATGCGCTACAGCAAGGACCACAAGCAGGCCACCAGACAACGCATCCTCGAAGCGGCTGGACGGCGCTTCAAAGAAGACGGCATCGACGGCGCCGGCGTGGCCGCCGTGATGTCCGACGCAGGCCTGACCAACGGCGCCTTCTACGCCCACTTCGCGTCCAAGGAAGATCTCGTCGCAGACGTGCTCGCCGACCAGCTGAGCGCTCAACGCCAAAGCTTGGATGCCCAGCCCCCGGATCGGAGAGGGCTCGAAGCGTTCATCCGCTCTTACCTGTCCCCGCAGCACCGCGACCAGTGCGCCGACGGCTGCCCGTCGGCCGCGCTGCTCGACGAGATCGTCCGCCGCCCGACCGCCACCAAACAGGTCTACACCGACGAACTGATGGGCGTTATCGACGACATCGCGTCACGTCTCGACCCGACACACGCCGAGGCGGCTCGAACCGACGCGCTCACCCTCTTCGGATTGATGCTCGGCACCCTGCAACTCGCGCGGGCGCTCACCGACCGCGACCTGTCCGATCAGCTCCTCGCCCGAGGCGTCGAGACGGCCATGAAGCTGCTGAACGACCGGGCATGACCATTGCAGACGGCCCGCGGGGGTTGCTGTCAGTCCGGCTCACGACTGCTTCTTCACGAAGCACGCCAGATGGTCGTCGATCCTTATGCCCGGAGCGCCGAATCTTGCAGGATCGTCCAGCCGCGGTTGCCCATTTCCACCGCAATAGTTACTCAGTTCGTTACTCACTTTGGCGCGACCTCGGCACCCCATCCGAGTCTCGCTGGCCATCGAGTCCGGCTGGAAGCCAATCGGCGCCCGCCAAGACGTCCACGGGCCCATTCGAGTGGGCTGCAAGGATGACATGGTCAGCACAAGAGTCCGCCAGTGCGCCCGGGGACCTGCTCCTCCTGCTTCAGCCCATTCTCCCCACGCTGAGCAGCGCAGGTCGGGCAGGTCCGCCGTCGCGACGGCCACGCGGTCCAGCGCCACTGGCGGAACTCCACTACCGGCGCGATGAGCGCCCCACCCCGACAACCGCCATCAGCAGGGTCACGCCCAACATGCCGAACATCTCATAAAAGAAGGCAACGACCCAGGTCAGTGGTGCCGCCCTGGAGCTCCTTCTCGTCGACGTATATAGATGAATATCGACCCCTGGTACCAGCACCACGACTCCCATGATGGCCGTCAGCCACCACTTCGAGCCCGGCTTGACTCCGGTGTCTCTGGCCAGGCGGAACCCTCCCCGTAGCGGAACACTGCGGCGCCGGCCTCGCAGCCGATCAAACGACGAGCAGGACGCTACCACCGCGATCTCGTCCGCGCAGACGAGAAAGCGACCATGAGGGCGGGCCTGACGTAGCAGCCGAGCGACGCCCCTTGCCCGGCGCCGCGAGTCGTCGCGGCATGTGGTGACTCACCCGGGCGATTGACCCCTTTCGTCGGCCGGCCGCCTGACGTGAGGGGGATGCGATCGTGAATCTGCTACGACGGCTCGTGCGTCGGTTCCGGCCGACGCTGACTGCGTACTGACTGGCCTGCAAGCGCCCCTGCCCGACCGTTCGGCCGGAGTCGGTGCTGGCGTGGCTGGACCGCCATCGTTGCGGCACGTCTCAGCGCGGTACCCGTGCGCTGGAGTCGGTCATCACGGGAAGGCCGCCGAGATGGGACTGACGATCACCGACCTAGGGTGGCGTCGGTGCGCCGATGACGGTGATCCATCGCCGCGCCAGGCCCTGGCTGCCTTGGTCTCCAAGGAGCTCGGGTGCTCCCAGACCGAGCGCGGCCGCGTTGGCGGCGTGTGCGGCCTGTTGCCAGGTTGGATCGACGAGAACCTCCAGTCCAGCCTGCTCGTCCCAGCCGAACAGGTGCGGACCCATTCTTCGGGCGGCCTCTTCCACCGCGTAATGGACGTCGTTGAGCCCATGGCCAATGGGGGAGCCCGACCGGTGAGTCGGCAGCCATGCATCCCACATCGCGCCAACGAGCCGTTCCTCCTCCGCCGCGTCCATCGTGGCGAGGGCCTTGGCCTGCGGGTCCGTCAGGTTACGAGCCTGATCGATCACTTGTGCCACCAGGTTCCCGCGCGGTCCCATCACCAGCCAGGTAGGCAGCTCCTGGCGAACCGTCAACGCCCGGCAGCGGAGCCACCGGTTGTTCGGAGCGAGCCGGATCTCGCCGTCGAGGTCGTCGACGCGCCACAAGCGATCCGGCATCACCAACACCGCCATCGGGTCTTCGTGGACCACGAGGCCTTCATCACCAACGACCTCGCGCGGGTTCGACCACCCGCCAGTGCGGATACGGGCTGCGAACAGCCTTTCGATGTTGAACACCACCCGAGCGCCCACCGACGGGAACGGCACGCCGAAGAAGTCGTCTTCGGAGCCTCCGTGGGCGAGGTAGTAGGTCACCGCTCGAACCGTACCGACCACGGCCGTCTCCCAATGCCTCAGCCGGCAGCCCGCCGAGGTGCGGCCATGAGCCGGCACGTCCCTCGCGACGCCGCCTCGTGCCCTCGGCCGGGCAAGCGGCATTACTCCAACCGCGAACGGGCGCCCAGGACACGACGCCGCACCAATCCGGGCAGGTCACTGTGTACCGCTGCCGGTGCGATCACCACTGCCTCGGCCGCGACTGGCTACGTCGGAGGCGACTATGAGCGCTCTGCCGGTGCGTTCCCGTACTGCGGCGGCAAAGCCAGCCTTGCCCCGTGGATCGCCTCCCTCCTGCCAGCGCATCGGGTCTTTGTGGAGCCGTTCTGCGGATCCGCTGCCATACCGTTCGCCAAGCCGCGATCCACGGTCGAAGTGATCAATGACCTGGACGGCAACGTGGTCATGTTCTTTCGAGTTCTGCGGCTGGTGGTTCAGACCCGTTCGGTTGGGTCTGGTCGCGCCTGAGCCGAAGCTCGGCAGCCCGCTGCGGACGCCCCTGAACCTACGCGAATGAGACCACAAGTGAGACCAAGAGAAGTCTGAAGGCAGCCCGCAGTCTAATCGGCCCAGAACAACCAACCAACCCGCTCCGACGGGCGTGTCGCCCGGTGAGCTGCGCATTACGAGATCTCTTCAGATGGTTATATATGCGTTGCCAAGTGTTGAAAAGTCCTTGTCAGAGCGCATATTCCACTCGTGCCCAAATTCCGCGAGCGCGAACCAACTTCGTAACACATGTGGAACAGATGTTGATCAAGGCTCAACCGTGCCCGCCAATCGTGGCGACCGTGACAATAAATTTTGCGGTTTCCACCCTTTAGCTAGCTTCCACCAATGGTGCCATGCCAGTTGTCCCAGTTGATGCCGCTCATCTTTTTGCCGTGTAGATCAACAACGGAGGGTCAGGCGGCAGGCTAGCCTATCTTATGCTCGAGAACCCCCTATTTGAAACCCCTATTTGAGAACTACCAGTTGCGAGCGATACTTGGCCCGCTGGCGTGTAATCGCTGCAGCTTCCAACACACGGGAGGAGGACACGTACGTGTCCGAGCAAGAGCGGGAATCCCTTTCTGAGCAAGAAATTCAATACAGGGACGTGGACGCCTTACGGCGTGCAATGATCGCGTTCTATCGCGACTACAGGCCGACGGCTGGCAGGCCGCTGGACATCCCCACAGCCGAGAGTGGCGTGAGAGTTCACAACGGGAAGCGGTACGCGGTGCTCGACACCGCCACCGGCGTTGACGTTTGGCGGATCAACAATGACGGGTCGCTTAGACGACTGGTGCGCTGGCCGCGCGAAATCGATCCCAAGGGCAACGTCAAGCGGTGGAGTGCTCGCGATGTCGTAATTGATTGGGAGTTCCCCCCCGATCTCAACCGCCAACAGGAATGATCATGAGCAAGAAGAAGCAACCACCTGCCTTCCAGGTGATGCCAGCACTGAGCGAGGAAGAGTACGCGGCACTCAGAGACGACATCGAGCGCCACGGCGTCATGGTGCCGATAGTGGTTGACCAGCACGGCAGGATCTTGGACGGCCACCACCGGGACCAGATCGCCACCGAGCTAGGCATCGACGCGCCGCGCGAAGTCCGCCAGGTTGTCGACGACGGCGAAGCGTACGAGCTGGCACTGACGCTCAACATGGCGCGCCGCCACCTCGACCGCGAGCAGAAACGCGCCTTGATCAGAGTGGAGATCGAGCGCACCCCGGACGCCAGCGACCGCGAGATCGCCCGGCGTACGGCCAGCGCTCCGACCACGGTGGGCGCGGTGCGTCGGCGAGTGTCCAACTTGGACACCCCACTCAGCGACGAAGAGCGGGAGGAGCTTGCTGATGCTGAGGCGCGCATCGAGCGGGCGAACGAGATCGTCGAGGAAGCTAGGGCGAGGAGACGGGAGCTGCTGTCCAAGTTGGACACCGAGCGCACCTATGCCGACTGGGTGCGTGACGCCAGAGAAAGGCGTCACCGGCTAGATGATCTTGAGAGTGAGCTACATGATCACTGGGACGAGTGGCAGGATGATGCGATCGGCGAGACCCCGAAGGAAACCTGGGAGCGTGTCGAGTGGGCAGTGGAGATCACCCAGCAGATCAGGGATCGTCTGACAGCGCTGGGCGAGGACTCGCAGGAACTCCGGACCATGATCAACGCTCATCTGGATTCTGGTGTCCCACCGACTGAGGTCCTAGAGTCGATCACCGGAGGGGAAGATGATCCTGGTTGGCGCATTGTGCGCGGGATGATCGATGACTGGGTACTGGCCAACTTGCCCCAGAAGCGTGAGGGCAGGACATGGCGAGACAACGCGTACGAATACGGTGCGCTGAGCAGGATGCTCGGCTACGAAGATTGATCAACTAGCAGCTAGATCAAAAAGTTGTGCCCCTCGGTGAGTTCAAGGCCAGGGGCACGTGAGGGTCATCGGCGCTGGCAGGTCTCCGTCTGCATATTGACCAGACTCGCTGCCATCCATCCCATGAACCGATACGTCGCGTCCCAGATCGCCGGGTTCGCCACGAAGGTGGACGACGCAGCCAACCGGGCCGGAATCGCAGCTTTCAGCAACCACGGGTCACCGAGCGCGTACACCGCAACGGTCAGCGTTTGGATTCGCTGGGGCGTGTAACGATCAACGGTGCGCAGCGCATCATCGCGCTGCCGGGCCAGCCACGGCGGAACGTTATCCTGAGAATTGTCCGAGTTGCGGCCCTGATCAACACGACGGCCATCGCCCGGACTCGACCTGATAGCGGCCACTGCAAACGCCTTCGATCACCTCGCGATCCCATGCCTTGCGCTGGTCGATAACGGCGCAATGCCGGGCTAGTTCCTCCTCGGCGTTCTTGAGGCTCTGATGCACATCCGGCGGAAGATCACGATCTACGAACTCGGCGCGCTGATCACTGACGAACTGTTCGTGTTGTCCGGCGCGGTAGTAGCGCTCGTCGATCGTCATGTTGGTAGTCATAGCTCTACTTTCTGAGGTGTTGATCTTGGCGTGCAGCTTCTCTTCGGAGGACTCGCCAGCACATGTCGTGTGCGCAGGCTGGCCAGCGAGATCGCGATAGGCCGCCGGTTTGCCGCAGTAAGCACACGGGCGGATGCTGGCGAGGTTGTCGACGCCCGAGCGTTCAACGAACTCCATCGTCGGGCCGCCTCGCGTCACTGCGCGATCAAGATCGCCATGACGGGAGTTCATTGCAACCTCCTGGGCGCACAAGATCATGAATGGATATACACCCGTGCTGCCTCGACGGAGAGCATCGCGCCCTCGACGCCAACTTGCACGGTCAAGATCAGCACTTGGTCCCAGGACCCCGGCATCTCGCCGACTGATTAGGCAAGCATACAAGATCACGGCGGATGATGACTTGATGTCGAGTCATCAGTTGCAGCGGCTGACCGCGCTGGCCTCGGCATGGCGCAAGATCCGCAGCGGAATCGTCACAAACGGTCTGCCGTTACGGGAGAAGTGCAACCGACCGCGCGCATCGATGCCGTCAAGATCGATCACGCACTCATTCCACTGATCATCCGGCAGTCGCATGCGCACCGCAGTGTTGACCAGCGTCGCCAGGAAAACAAGATCGGCCCGTGCTTCAACGGCGGCACAAGCGAGTCAGGGTTAAGCACGATCAGCTCTCAGACTTTGGGTCCGGAAGCATGCGGACCCAACCGAATTGCTGACTTCGGACGCTTCCGAGGTCGCCACATGCGCGGCTCGGGACGCTTTCGATGCCGTGGCACCGGACACTTCCCGAACCACAGCCGGTCATGTCGCATGCACGCGGAGTCACCAAACCCTGAGTTTCCCCCGCCGATCCTGGCGAGTCTGAGGAGCGCCATGAAACGATCGGACCCCCTGCCCAAGTACGTGTGTCGATGCCGGGAAGATGGTCCCAAGCCCGTACGGGGCCATTCTGAGCCTCCTGCGAGTCACTGATCAAATTCATCACGTGATAAATTCGGGGTGGAGATAAAGCGCACACTGGCGGGTCAGTCGGGGGTGCGCTTCGGTCAGCACCCCCCCGAGGTCCCCATGCGGAAATTCCGCATGAGTGATCGTGTTGATCATGGAGTCTTGCCCCACTTCCGATCACGGTCGACGCCACCCCACACACCTGCCGTCATGGTCCGGCCAGCTTCCCAGCACTCGTTGATCACTGGGCAGCCTTGGCACAACGTCACCGCGATGGCGCGGATATCAGCTAGGTCTGACAACCACATATCACCATCGATCTCTGCACATCGCGTACGTCGGCCACGAGCAGCAAGATCGCGAAGTGCGTGGGTGAGTTGATCAAGCGCGAGTGATCGTTCACGCACACTTATGTTGGTCATGATCATCTTCCTCGGGGATCTTGATCTAGCTCAACGTGGGAGGTTGTAACCTTGGGGTGACAACCTCTTGAGGTTTAACCTCGCGTTAAACCCTGGCCTTCCTTGCGGCCTTCTTGATCTTGGAGTGGGTATCTCCCCCACGTCGCCGCAACTCCGCCCCCGACTCCTTCAGCAGGTTGTACACAAAGCCGTATGAACGCCCCCTGACCTCAGCGATCTAGCGGATGCCCTGCTCCCGCGTGTATCGCGTGGCGTCCTGGGAAGCCAGCCTTAAGTCTATGCTCTCCCCCCTCATTTTTGATCTTGGTACTTGGTCCTTCGGTGTTGATTCGCTGTCAGTGGGAGCACGCGCGCAGGGGGTGCTCCAACTGCGCCGACTAGGACTGTTAGTGCAGTTAGTGCAGTGAGTAGAGTCTCCCCTAAGGTTTGCTCTCACTGTTGCTCCGACTGCTTCTCGCGGCTCTCTTTCGGGTGCAGCCAGTACGTACGGCGCGGGAATCCGGACGACTCCACCAGCGAGCCGATCCTCACCCGCGCCCGTTTCAGGCTGTCGTATGAGAACCCAGCGGTCCGCCCCGCCGCCTTGATCTGGGCACTGCCCGCGCGCCCGTTCATCAGTGCCAGGTAGTCCGCTAGCCATTCCGCAGCTTCGGTGACTACATCGGATGAGTCACCGCCGCATGGCTTCGAAGATCGTGATCTAGGACTCGGCACCCCACACCAGTCGGCCAGTGGAGGCTGTGCCGTCCTCCACCTCCAACACAAAGGAGTCGATCACGAAGCTGAGCGTCGGCAAATCGGTACGTCCAAGATTGTTCTTCGGTGTACCGAACAGCCGCCGGTTGCTGGTCTCGTCGGCGGGATCGGAGATCACGGTATGCACCGAGCGCGCCACAGCCGGGAACGCCTTGGACGCCATGACGACTTGCAGCGGGTCGGTGCTGCCGGATTTGTTGTGATGGATGAGTCCGAGCGCCGAAATGTTGATCAAGTCCGCCACTGCCACCAACGGCTCAAGCGCCATCCGTACGTCAGCGTCCTCGTGCGAGTCGAGCTTCGGATCGAGTCGGCTGATCAGTGGGTCCAAGATCAGCAACACCGCGTCTACCTCGTGCGCCACTCTCCTCACCCTCGCCAAGTCCCCTGGCCTGATCAACTCGGAATGCACTGCGTCGGCGATGATCTCCACGCGGAACACTCGATCAAGATCAGCACCGGCTGCGATCAGTCGAGGCACGATCGTTTGTGACCACGAGTCCTTAGCCGCAGCGACCAGCACCGACTTCGGCATACCGAAGAACTCGCCAGACAGAACACCGCGAGTGATCAACGACGCGATTGTGTAGCTCAAGATCGACTTGCCGAGACCCTCCCTGCCAGCGAGCAGCGCGAGGGTGCCGAGTGCGATCCTGGCAGCCCAAAGTCATTGCACCCGTCTGGGTTTGATCTTGGACGCTGCCGTCAGCAACGCGACGACGGTGATCGCCACCGCCACCATCGTCACCATCACCGGCATCACCACAATCACGATCACCGGAATCACCACCGGAGTGGTGGCCATTCGTCGGGAACATGTGACCCAGAATCTCGTGATCAATGTCTGGGCTCGGCGTGAAGTTGACATCCATCACGCCGCCTCCGACCATCACGACGCACGAGGTCCCACGGGTCACGCTTCCCGCTTGGCAACGGCTCCATACGCAGGCTGGCAGCACGTCGGCGCTTATCCATCCTGACCGCTTCGCGAACCCATTCGGGGTAGTCCGCCAGCCAAGATCCGGTATTATCGAGATCGAGAATGATCTTTTCGCCGGGGTCGATCTTGTGGGTGCCGCTCTCCGTGTGGGGGGCGGCATTCCTCTTCGTTAGGTGATGTCATCGTGATCACCGCCACTGACGACCGGCATCGGCTTTATGAATTCGTCGATCTCATCAAGATCGACACGGATTAGGCGATCACCCAGCCTGTAGCCGGTGATCTTGCCCTCGTTGATCCAGCGCCGGAAGGTAATCCAATTGACGCTGTAGCGCTCTTCCGCTTGCCTGATCGGAACGTAACGAGCCATCTTGCGACTCTTCCGTGATCTTGAGGTTTCCTCTAACGTCCCCTGACGGCGCCTCAATCGGGCGCTACAGTACATAGCCGAGCAAGGGTCGGCAAGAGCCATCACAAGATCGACGATCAAGGAGTGAGACGCCTCCGAGCCTGTTGATCAATCCAAGATCATTACCGATCTTGTTGCTCGCGCAGCCAGGCTCCCACCCCCTATTTGACTCGGCTGCTCCAGTAGTACCGTTACAGAGACACGTTACGGAGACACTTCAGTTGATAGCTAAAGGACCTGAGCACGGCAAGCGGATCTCAGCCGGGATCGAGCGAGCCAAGGCGTGGCACGAAAAGTGGATGAGCGACGCGCCGCCCGGACAGTGCATCGTCTGTGGCGCAGAGTTCCCGCTCTATGCCTACAACGGTGCGATGCGAAAATTCTGCTCCGATGCCTGCCGGCAGAAGTCGTATCGGTACCGACTGCGCATGCGCAAGAAAAGGGAAAGTGAGAACTGATTATGAATATAGAAGACTTGAGTGAAGATCAACTCAGGGAGTTAGACCTGGATTGGGTCGGCAAGGGTGAATCTCGACACATTGCCCATTGGCGACACGAATCAGACGGGCACGGCGTGCTTCTCTATGACCTCGAAGAGGATGAGGTAGACGAGCTAAACACCATGATCGGGAATGCTGCCAGCAAGGACGAGATCCTCGCTTGGCTGAACGAGCGAGCCGATGAGTTCATGTGGGAGGACGATATAGAGAAAGAGAACTGATCATGGCGAGCATTGAGAAGCGCACGCGGAACGGCCACACCTTCTATCTGGCTCGGTGGCGTGATCCGAGCGGCAAGCAAGTTACAAAGTTTTTCAGCCGCCGGGGTGACGCCGAGAGCTATATGCACGACACCATGTCAGCCAAGGGCCACGGCAGCTACATCGATCCGGCAAAGTCCAAGATCACGACTGGCGAGTGGGCGCGGCGATGGCTGGCCGCACAGTCTCATCTCAAGGCATCGACCAGGGCGCGCTATGCGGGCATCGTGTCCAAGCACATCGAGCCGCGCTGGGAGCACGTACCGCTCGCGGAGGTCTGGCATGCCGATGTGGTCGCATGGATCTCCTCAATTGATCTTGCTCCGGCCTCGGTGCATTACATCCACCGCGTTTTTTCGCTGATCATGGAGTTGGCCGTGCGCGATGGCCGGATTGCTCGGAATCCTGCGAGCGGCGTACGCCTTCCGAGATCAACCGAATCGGAGAAGCGCTACCTGACCAAGGCAGAGGTTTTTCGGCTTGCCGACGCCTGCAAGAACGTTACGGTGACACATGGAAAGGATTACCGCGCGTTGGTGTTGACGCTGGCCTATACGGGCCTGAGGTGGGGTGAGCCGGCAGCGCTGCGCGTTGGCCGCGACCGGCAACCTCTGAGACAGCCTCAGCGACCACGAGACGACCGCGCATGAGATCTCCTCGCTGTCGAGCCAGCGGGGGCGAGGCGAAGGCGGAGTTCAAGACCGCGCTCGCTCCCGCCGCCATCATCGTGTTGATGGCGATCACGTTCCTCTGCAACGGCGTGGCGGTGTTCCCTCCGGAATCGCTTCGACAGGCGGTGGTGAACGCGCAGCTTCTTCTGCGCGCTGACTCGCGGTAACCGTTCGTTCACCCGGGATCGGTATCGTTCGATCAGTGAGCGACTGGATGCGGCGGCTCGCCGCCCACTACGGCCGCTTCCGCAGCGAGTATCCCGAGGATCAGCTGCTGATCGTCTTCGACATCGACGGCACGATCCTGGACATGCGGCACATGGTCCGTCACGTGCTGCTGTCGTTCGACCGGGCCCACGGCTCCGACTGGTTCCACGGTCTCACCGCCGATGACGTCACCGTCCACGAGAACCAGGTCGACCAGCTGCTGCGGGACATGGCGCTCCCTGCCCCCGTCGCCGAGCGGGCGTACCGCTGGTACCTCGAGCAGCGCTGGCAGCCCGAGGCCGTCCTCGCCGCCCATCGCCCGTACCAGGGCGTGCTCGACGTGATCCGGTGGTTCCAGATCCAGCCCGACACGTCGGTCGCACTCAACACCGGGCGCCCCGAGCACCTCCGGGCGCAGACGCTGCAGTCGCTCAACGCGCTGGGCGGGGAGTACCGGGTCGAGTTCTCCTCGGAGCTGCTGCACATGAACCCGCGCGCATGGGAAGAGGGCGTCGCGCAGACGAAGGTGGCGGCGCTCACCGCGTACCGTGACGCGGGCTACCGGGTCTTCGCGGTCGTCGACAACGAGCCCGGCAACATCCGGGCCATGGCCGAGGCCGACGCGGCGGGCGAGATCCTGTTCCTGCATGCGGGCACGCTGTACGAGTCGGCGCGCACGCCGACGCCGCGCACGGTGTCGGGCGAGGCCTACGACATCACCGCGCTCGTGTCGGAGCGCGAGGTCCCCCAGCACGTGCAGATGGTGTGGCACGGCGTCAACGACGAGTGGAACCTCCGCCAGTTCCTCGCGTCACGCGTGACGTGGGGCGAGTGCGACCTGCGCGTCGACCCGCTCGGGCGGCTGGTGCTCCGTCACGACTCGTTCGAGGACACGCCGTGGCGCGCCGAGGAGCGGCTGCTGCGCCTCCCCGAGCTGGTGGATGCGTTCGGCGATCACGACCGGGGACTCAAGCTCGATCTCAAGCAACCGGACCACGACGTGCTGCACGCCGCGCTCGAGCTCATCGACGGCCGGCTGCCCGAGGACCGACTGTGGTTCAACGCCACGATCGACTCGCTCGGCGAGCCCGGGTTCCGGGAGCTGGCGGCGAACTACCCCACAGCGATCCGGCAATGCCCGATCGACTTCCTCGCGCCGCTCGTGTTCAGCGCCCCGGGGCGTGCGAAGGAGCTGCTTGACATGCTGCGCGGCTGGGGCGTCAACCGGTTCTCGATCGCGTGGGGGACGCCGCACACCCGCCGGCTCTTCGACCAGCTCGAGCGCTCGGGTCACGACATCAACATCTACGCGGTGCCCGACCTGGCGGCATTCCTGCAGGCGGCGCTGCTCCTCCCCCGCTCCCTGACCGCCGACTTCAACTTCCCGCAGTGGCACTACTTCGGAAGAGGCTCCGGCGAACACCTCGACCACCACACGTACCGCCTAGACCGCCCGGCGTAGTCAGCCGACCGAGTCAAGCGAGGGAGAAGGCGCGCAGCCAGCTCTCGCCGACCGCGCAGGGCTCGCCCGGAACAGTCAAAGCATGGGAAGGCGGCGTAGGCAACGCCGCCGGCTCCGGAGCCGCCCAGACCGGGTTATGCGGTCTCGGGCTCCTCGTACCCCAGGTCCCACTCGAGGATGAGGCGCTCGCGTTCGGCGTCGCGGGCGACCCGCTCGCGGTTGCGGCGGAACTGGGGGTCGTGGGGCGGCAGCAGCTGCGGTCGGGCGAGGGCGCGCTGACGCGACAAGCGTGGAGCCATGGGGACTCGAACGCACCTGCCTGGGGATGCTGCACCTCATGTACACCGCCCGATACGCGTACCTCTACTCTCGAGGTGGGCCCGCTCCTTGCTGAGCCCTCGCGGCTTTGCACGCGCCAAGAGCGCGTCGCAGCCTCACAAGGGCGACTCTCGGTGCATTATGTGCTTCCTGATCATGGTCGTGATGTTCCCGGGCACACATGGGGCAGGTTCGCCGCCGATTGGGCCGCGGCCAAGGGCGAGTGGCGTCGGGGTGTTGGGCCGACCAAGAGGGCTGGGATGATTGTACGAGCCGCCGGGGTGTGCGGTGACAACCTCGTCTCGGACGCCAGGACGGCAGCGGCGCTCGCGGGCGAGCCGACCGTGCAAGAGCGCCTCCCCCGCGACGGCCGGTGGTACGTCCTCGCCGCTGCGACAGCATATCGACCAGAACGTGAGTGTCGCCGCGCTCGACGACTTGGCCGAGATGGGGCTGTCGCGGGCCCGAGGCGTTCCCCGCCTCGTCGAGCTGGCCGGGAGCACTTCCCGGTTGCTGCCTTATATCCGGGTACGGCTCGTCTTGATCGATGAAGAGATTGTCGACGCGGCGAGGCGGGCGCATCGCCCCTGTCTACATCACCTGGCGAACTCGTCGACCAGCTCGCGCGCTTCCTCGTCGCGGTACTGGATGGGCGGGCTCTTCATGAAGTACGCGGACGGGCCGAGCAACGGGCCGCCGATGCCGCGGTCCTGGGCGACCTTGCAGCAGCGGAGGGCGTCGATGATCACGCCGGCCGAGTTGGGGGAGTCCCACACCTCGAGCTTGAGCTCGACGTTGAGGGGCACGTCGCCGAAGTTGCGGCCCTCGACGCGGATGTAGGCCCACTTGCGGTCGTCGAGCCACGGCACATGGTCGCTCGGGCCGATGTGGACGTCGTCGTCGGAGATGCCCTGGTCGATCTGGCTGGTGACCGATTGCGTCTTCGAGATCTTCTTGGACTTCAGGCGCTTCCGCTCGAGCATGTTCTTGAAGTCCATGTTGCCGCCGAAGTTCAGCTGGTACGTGCGGTCGATCGCGACGCCGCGATCCTCGAACAGGCGGGCGAGCATGCGGTGCATGATGGTCGCGCCCACCTGGCTTTTGATGTCGTCGCCGACGATCGGCACGCCGGCCTCCTCGAACTTCGCAGCCCACTCGGGGTCGCTCGCGATGAACACCGGGATGGCGTTGACGAACGCGGTCTTCGAGTCGAGGCAGGCCTGCGCGTAGTAGCGCTGCGCCTCCTCGGAGCCGACCGGGAGGTAGGACACGAGGACGTCGGTGCGGGTGTCGCGCAGGACCTGCGCGACGTCGACCGGCGCCGCCGGCGACTCCTCGCAGATCTCGCGGTAGAACTCGCCGAAGCCGTCGAGCGTCGGGCCGCGCATGACGGTCACGCCGAGCTCGCCAACCTCCGCGAACTTCACCGTGTTGTTCTCGCTGGCCCAGATGGCCTTGCCGGCGTCGAGGCCGACCTTCTCGGCGTCGACGTCGAACGCGGCCACGAGCTCGATGTCGCGGATGTGGTAGCCGCCGAGCACCACGTGCATGAGGCCGGGCACCTCGTCAGACGGGTCGGCGTCCTTGTAGTACTCGAGCCCTTGGATGAGGGAGTTGGCGCAGTTGCCGACGCCGGCGATCGCCAAGCGGATCTTGCTCATGGGTGGGTGCCTCCTGTGGCGGTGACGACCGGTTGGGGACGGCCGGGACGAGTTGCTCTTGCGTGATGCGCGTGAGCTCGTCGAGCCAGCCGAGGTCGTCGGTCAGGGTGGTGATGTCGCGCTCCTTGAGAGAGCGGATGGTACGGGTCGGTGGTCGGAGTGTCCGAGGGCCGACGGCGCTTGGCCAGCTCGGTGGTCAGGTGGGCCCGCCGCCGCTCGAAGAGGCCGAGCCGGGCGACGGGTTCGAGGAAGCGGCAGAACGCGACCTGCACGTGGAAGGCGCGGTCGTCGGAGGGGTCGGCATTGACGAGCAGCTCGCGCAGGCGGGTCTCGCCCTTGTCGGTGATGCCGTACACCTTGCGGTTACGCTTCTCGTCGCGGCGGCCGGACCGCCGGACCCGCCGGCGAGCTCGGAATCCGCTTCTTCAATTCATAGCCGTGCGCCTCATGCTCCTTGAGGACCCCGAGGATCGCCATCTCGATCACGAGGGCAAGAGTATCGGCGAGCGCCTGCCGGCGCACGACGAAATTCAGGTGTTGTCCACCTGGTGTTCGCCTTCGGTATGTTTTCGGTGTTCCGCTCGCTTGCGGTGGTCCTGCATTCCTACTTCCCGGCTCCGTGGCCGCCGCCTGTCCGGAAGGGGGAGGTCGTGCGTGGGCTCGTGCTCGCCAGTGGGAAGGGATCTCGTCTGCGGACGCCGCGGGGGCGGGTCAAGCCGCTGGTGACGGTGGGCGGTGTCGCCCTGTTGGAGCGTGCCGTGCGGAACCTGGTCGACGTGGGAGTCGATGAGGTGGTCGTGGTGGTGGGGTATCGAGCCGAGGAGATCGAGCGGTTTTGCGCTGGGTTGTCGGTGCGGCTCGGTGTCTCGATGCAATGCGTGGGCAACGATCGGTTCGACGAAGGCAACGGGCTGTCGGTGTTGGCTGCCGAGGAAGCACTGGGGGGCGAGCCGTTCTTGCTGGTTATGGCCGACCACCTGCTCGATCGGTCGATCCTGTGGTCGCTGGTGGGTTCGGAGTTGCCGTCGGATGGTGCGGTGCTTGCGGTCGACCACTCTGTTGGCGCCGCAGGTGGTGTCGATCTCGACGACGTGACCCGAGTGCGTACCGAAGGCCGGCTGGTCCGTGACATCGGCAAGGGGATCTCCTCGTTCGACGCATTCGACACGGGCGCGTTCTTGTGCACCGGCGGGGTGTTCGATGCGTTGCGTGACGCGGTCGCGGCGGGCGAGACGTCGTTGTCGGCGGGGATGCACCGCCTCGCGGATCAGGGTCGGTTGGAGTGCTGTGACGTGACCGGCGCCCGTTGGGTGGACGTAGACACCCGCAGGGATCTGCGAATGGCGTCGCGGTGGCTGCTCGCAGGTGGCGGCAAGGAGCGTGACGGGGCGGTGGCCAAGGTCAACCGGGTCATGTCGGGCCGGGTGATCACACCGCTGCTGCTGTCGGTCGCGCCAGGGTTGCGTCCGGACACGGTCACCGTGCTCGCCGCCGTTGTTGGGTTGAGCGCAGCGGCGGCGATCCTGGCGGGCTGGGTGTTGGTCGCTGCGCTGGCGGTGCAGTTGGCGAGCATCCTCGACGGCGCCGATGGCGAGATCGCCCGGGTCGCGCACCGCGGGAGCCGGTTCGGAGCGTTTCTCGACCCGATGCTCGATCGGGTCGTGGACGGGTTGGTGTTCTCCGCGGCGGGTCTGTACCTGGCGGCGCAGGTCGGTGGTGGGGTGGCCGCCGGGATGCTCGGCGTGCTTGCAACCGTCGGGCACCTGCTCGTCAGCTACTCGACGAGCCGTGCCGCGCTCGATCTGGGGCACCGCTATGAGGGGCGACTGATGGCGTCGGGGCGCGGCCGTGACCTTCGGTTGCTCGTGCTCACCGCGGGCCTGGCCGGCTCCGCGGTGGCTGCGTGGCCGTTGCCGGTCGCACTCGGGGTGGTTGCGGCGTTGAGCTGGTGGATCATCGCTGTGCGGATGGTCCGCTCGTGGCGTGCGAGCCGTCTCGAGTGGGCCGACGTCGACGTGGTGATCGTGGACTTTGACGGCACGATCGCCGACTCGATGGGCCCGCTGACCCAGCTTGCGGTGAAGGTGATCCATGAAGAGCTCGGGCTCGACGTCGACGACGCCCGGTCTGCGGTATCTGGCGTCGACGGGAGTGGACTTCGCGACGCAGCTACGGGAGATCGATCCGTCCGGCGGACCGGCGCGCACTCGTGCCGCGCACCGGTTCGAAGTGTCCAAGCCGGACCTGATGGACGGCGTGGAACCGTTCCCGGACTTGCGGGCGTTCCTCGACGAACTCCACGCCGCCGGTGTCGAGGTGTGCATCTGCAGCTCGACCCGACGTAGAGCTGGTCCGCCAGTGGATCGACCGTCACCGCCTCGGAGAGCACTTCCGAGTTGTCGACGGGTGGTCACCGGGGCGCGACAAAGCCGCGCAGTTGCATTCCGTGCTCGACTGGTCGGGACGTCCGCCCGACCGCTGCCTCGTCGTCGGTGACTCGCGCCGCGACGGTCGGCTGGCGGCCTCGATAGGGATGCGATTCCGAGGCGTGCTGCGGCCAGGAACATCGAACCTCGAGGGCTCGGGGTTCGCGTACGCACCTGACCTGCGGTCGATCAGCACGGCGGTCGCCACCCGCCGCCGACTGGGTGTCGTCACACTTCCCCACAGTGCTGCAGTGCCGCACCCGGACGCCCGCCAGCCGCACACTGCCGCGCCAGCTCGTGCTGTGATCGAGCTGCGCGACCACGATCGGGTCTCCACCAGGATCGGGAATCACGCTGACGCAACGGTTCCGGCGGTAGCGCGCCGAGTGAACCCGTAGCTGCGTGACAGGGCCGGTCAGCGCCGCCGCGTCGCTCCTTGGTTGGGCGTCCACCGATCAATGACCTGCTGGCCGGGGCCCGACGGGGAGCGCTTCTTCGTCGGATCTGTGTCGCGTCGGACCCGGCAAGGCTCATCGTTCACTGCCGAGCAAGTGGCTGGTGTCGTTGAGGGCAACCAGCCTCCGGCCAGAAGTGGACGCGTGGATCGTGGTGATCGAGCAGTTCGCCACATCGATGTGCCGGTAGGTGGCCGGGCCGACGCGCAGCGTCCACGCCACCGCCGCCCGCACCACCGCGTCATGGGTGAACACGGCCACTGTCGCGGCATCGGATGAACGCACGAGATCTTCGAAGGCGTCGGCCACCCGGGCATAGAGCGCTGTGAGCGTCTCTCGCCCGTCAAGATCGAGCGTCTCAGGCGCCGAACGCCACACCGACCACTCGAGCGGCCATCGGCGAGCCACTTCTGACTCCGCGAGCCCCTCCCAAGGACCCTGATACAGCTCACCGAGACGAGCATCGGTCTCCAGATCCACAGTGAGGGCGGCAGCCAGGGGCGCTGCGGTGTCACGGGCCCGGGCGAGTGGACTCGACACGACCCGCACCGGTGCAGGAGCGGCCGCCAGCCGCGCTGCTACTGCCACAGCGGCATCGTGCTGGTCAGGCTCGATCGACTCGTCTGCCCATCCCATCACCAGCCCCACACGGTTCGAGCGAGTGCGCCCGTGGCGCACGACGTGGATCACTAGCGGGTCACGCATGACCAGATGCTGCCTCACCCCCGGCCTTGTCCCGCCTCTACCTCCACCATCTTCGAACCGCGCCGGATCGGACCGGGTTGGACCTTCTGAACCGCTGGGGCCACACCCGGGGAACAAGCAGCGCAGTGAAGTCCGAATGAGACCCGCCAGATTCGCGAGCCGTTGTCGGTGTTCCACCGAGAGCCGTATCGGTGAAGGGTGGAGCCAAGGGGACTCGAACCCCTAACCCCTTGCTTGCAAAGTGACGGCGTGGCTATCGCTCAGTGCTGTTGAGGCGCGCTGAATGCGGGCGAACCCCGCGGTTAGATCTTCGACGAGTTCAACGCCGAACGGGATGCCGCTCAGCGTTTGCTAGCGCGGCTGGCTAACGCGGCCGAGGTCGAGCAACACCTCGGCGAGTCGGACGAGTCTCGGCACTCATGCACCCCCTGATCTGGAAAGCGGCGCAGCACAGTGGTCGACCGGACACCGGCATGAGGCGGTTCTCGGGGCCGCCAAAGCCATCAACTCACATCTACAAGCGAAGTTGAGCCGACGTGAGTGTCGGCAGTGGATCTTGTTCGACAAGCGTTCTCCGACAGACAGCCGGAGCCGGGCAAGCCTCGGCGCCGCTTCGCTGGGGTAGCCGGCGAACAGACAAGAGCCTCATGCGTCAGGGCGTTATGGACTTCGGCACTGGCTGCTTTGCCGCGATTCGCAATCCTGTCGGACACCTGCCCAATGAAGAAGTTGAGCTCACCCGCAGACCGCACTCGTGCGTCTCGCCGCACTCAGCCTCTTGCCAGATGGATTGACGAAGCCTCCGTCGTCACTGGCTGATGATCGCCCAGTTCTGGCCGCTCTTTGATGGTCGGCCGGAGCCTCCCCATATCCACGGCGCCATTCGCGGTGGCGACCCCTACGATTGTCGAGGTTTCAGCGGCCCGGGCCGAACGCCCCAGGCGGTGCCGCGCGCAGCTTGGGTGGCTGCTGGTCGCGTGAGGTCGTGGTCGTACGCGGGGTCGCTGCGACGGCGTTGGGGGTTACGGGGTCTTGGCTCGGCGTTCGGGTGGGTAGCTGATCGAGGATGCGCCACCAGAGGGCTGCCGCGGGGTGATCGTCGGGTAAGGGTGCTGCGGCTGCCGCCGACCGCACCAGGTGGGTGGCGTCGAAGCCGGCCCGGGTGAGGTTGGTCAACCTTTCCTCGAGTTCGGGCAGGAATGGGTCCGCGGTGGCGCTGGGGGCTTCTGTGGCGAGTAGCCGCCGCCATTGCCGGTCTGCGTTGGTATCCGGGGCGGCGAGTCGCTTGTCGAGTTGCTGTTGGAAGATTCGGGCGGCGCGGCCGAGTTGGGGTGGCCCGGTGGGTCGCAGGTCGCTGGGGTCGATCTGGGTGGCGGCGCGCCATACCTGCAGGTCGGCGATCAGCTCGGCCGGCACCGGAGTGGGCGGCTGGGCCGCCCAGGCCGGCGCCTCAGCTTCAGCGTTGCGGCGGACCTGGTCGGCGAGCTCAGCGACAAGCTGTGATCGGGCGTTCAGGTATGGTCCCCAGTCGGGGTCGGCGGCAAGCCGGTGGGGAATGCCCGGCAGCCACGGCATCGGCCCGCCGGCGGTGGCCTCGTTGACGTCTTGGATCCGCCGGTCGATGACAGCAGCCTGATCATGGGCGCTGGTGAGATCCCATTGTGCTGCGGCGGTGACCAGTTCCGCGACCGGGTCGGTGCCGGCGGCGGCTAGGAGCAGCAGGTGGCCGCGCAGCGTCGGCCATGCCGGCTCGTCTGATAGGCCGGGCAGCAACCGGTTGGCAGAGGTCTCCACTGCCTGTACTGCACTGCTGCCGATGAGGTTTTCGGCGGCCATGTGCAGGGCGTCGAGGTAGCGCGCGACGGATTCGCCGAGCCGGACGGCGGGGTCTTGTTGCTCTCGCAGCAGGGTGCTGGCCGATCTTGGACTGCCGTCTCGGGCAAGGATTTGTTCGAGCAGCTCGGTCGCGGTGGAGGGCAGTATCGTGTCGGGCCGGATGAGGGTGTGCGGGTCCCCGTCGCCGACCACCGAAAGGTAGATGTGGTTGGCGCTGCGGCCGCGGGTCAGCATGGTGTAGAGCTGCTGCCGGGACTCCTCACCGGTCACCACGCCATGCATGGTGTCGGCGGTGACGCCTTGCGCGGTATGCACAGTCGTGGCGTAACCCAACTCGGTAGCGGTGGAGACATAGCCGGCGGGGAGCGTCACGGTGCGGCCGTTCCGTACGTGCCGCACCCTCACACCACCGGTACCGGTCAGGTTGAGGATGGTCCAACGGTCACCGTTTTTCACCCAGTCGGTTGCAGTGATACGCAGTCTGCGGTCGTTGGCCCGGGTGATGATCAGGTCGCCGACGCTGGCCCGGTTGCCGTCGCCCAACTCGATCTCCTGGCTCGGGGTTGTGTCGGCGAGGCGGTGGTTCCGGGCGCGTTGGTTGAGCCGGCTGACCAGCTCCCGGGTCGGAGCCAACATGATCGCATCGAGACCACGGCTGCGGTCGTTCTGCCAGGCCGTTGAAGACGGCGTCGAGGGTGGTGGTGGGGTCGCCGACGTGGATGCGTCGCCGGTCCAGGTAGAAGCCGAGCGCTTCGGATCGGCCGTCGCGGACGGCGAGGGTGGCGGCGGCCTCGGCCGGGTCGGTGAACCGGTGCAGCTCGCTCAGCCGGAGGGCGCCGTGGCTGGCTTGGATGTCGCGGAGCACCCCGCCGGCACCGATCGCGGCCAACTGTTGATCATCACCGACCAGCCGGATGCTGCCGCCGCGGCCGATGATGAACTGGACGGCGGTGTCCAGGGTAAGGGTGTCGGCCATCCCGGCCTCGTCGATGATCACCAACGTGGACCGGCCGATGCGTTCCGCCCAATCGGGCAGGTCAGCATGGTGGATGGACCAGGTGAGCTTGGCCAGCGTGTCGGCCGGTACGCCGGTGGCGTCGCGGAGTTGCGCGGCCGCGGCGGCGGACGGGGCCAGCCCGACCACGTGGCCGCCGCTGTCGCTCCAGGCCTGAGCCAGGGTGCGCATGGCGGTGGTCTTCCCGGCGCCAGCCGGCGCGATCGCGAGCTGCAGCCGCGCCCCGGAGGTGCACATGGCACGAACCAAAGCGGCCTGCCCAGCGTCCAAAGCGTTCCCATTTGCAGCGGATTCCAGCAGCGCCAGCTCCACAGTGCCGGTGTCTACGACGCGTCCGTCAGTGCGGCCCGCCGTCGCGACGAGTCGCTGCTCGGCGGCCAGAATCCGGGCAGAGGTGAACAGCTCGGATCCGGCAACCGTATACACGCTCGAACCGTCGACCCGACACAACACCCCCGGCTCGCTGATGCCGTCGTCGGTCCGAGTCAGGGCCACCGATCGGGTCTGCAGCACCTCGGTAACAAGCAGCTCCACCAGCTGCTCCACCTTGTCGGTTGCAATATCGGCGGCGCGGACGTGGCGTTGCGCTTCGGCTCGGACATGCCAGCTCTGCCAGGTCGAGCGATGTTCCTCCACCGCGGCCAGCACCCGGCCCGCCGTCGCCGCCACCCACTCCGTATCCACTTCCGGGCTGGTGATCGAGATCGGATTGAGGGTCCTACTGATCATGGCCTGGACCGCGTGAGGTCCGCCGAGCGTTTCGGCTGCCTGGGCATGCCATGCGGTGCGCTGCTCGGCCAGGCTGCGGGGTTCGTGTTTGGCGTCCCTGGTTTCCAAGGTGGCCTGCTGCGCCAGCTGCAACGCCTCCACCGGCATCGGCGGCCGACCATGATCACGCTGAAACCGTGCTCGCCAACTCACCTTGCCGGTCCTTGATCAGGAGCCGTCGCGTCGACCAACGCTGGTTCAGCGCCGGGTCAACACCGACGATCTCCCGCACCGGCCGCTTATCCGGGTCGGTGTCGGTCCGGTCCGCGAACCGCACACCGAGCCGGTCGCGGAGGTGGTGTTCCAGGGCGGTGTTGTAGGTCTCCGAGGCAGCCACGGTGGCTTTGAACAGCACCCGTCCGTCGATGGACAGCCACCGCCCGTCGAGGGTTTGCACCTTGTTCGCGACGGCGACGTGGGTGTGCAGGTCGGGATCCCCGGCTCGGGAGTCGCGGTGGGTGAACGCGGCCGCCACGAGGCCAAGGACGTTGACCTGCCGGACCCCGTTCCTTCCCTGCCGGGTGAACAGCGCGTGGCGTTCGATGAAGTTCAGCGCATCATGCACCGCAGCCTGGTGCGCCTCCTCGATCAGCGCTGCGACGTGCGGGTCGGCGACCGCCCACAAGGTCGACACCGACTTGACCGGGGAGAAGGTCTGGTCATAGCCAGCCACCGTCTGGGTACGCGGACGCGACTCTTTAGCGATGGTGGCCGCGATCTCGCGGGCATCGATCGGATCGCGGCCATGCTCGGTTCGGAAGAATTCCCGCGCCACCTCGGTACGCACGTGCGCCCGAAGTGCCGCAGAGACTGACTCGTCCGCGAGCTGTCCGGCGGCCGCCTGTCGGGTGGCAATCCGCTTCGCCACCTCGATGCGGAATGGGCTGACCTCGCCGCTGTAGACCTTAAACGGTGCGCCAAGCCGAGTCGCTGCCTTGATGTTTGTGTCGGACAAGTCGGTGGCGTCCAGCTGCTCCAGCCTTGTTGCGGCAAGTGGGTGCATGCCGGCGCCGAAGAGCGCCTTCATCTGCTCCGCGGTGACCGTATCCCCGGCGGTCAGCCCATCGATGCCGGCCAGGCCGGAGCCGATCCAGGCTCCCGGAGTCTCTCCGCGTTCGGTGTAGTAGGAGGCCAGCCCGACATGGCCCTTTTCAGTGGCGTCCAACGTCGCTACCTGCCGGGTCAAATAGTCGTACCCCGACCCGGCGCTGAGCTTGTGGATACTCATCGTCACGACCACCAAAGGCGAACAGGGTCAACCTCGCGGTCAGCCAGGCCGCGGAACTACCGACGATGCAGAAGGTGTGTCGAACATCGAATCTTGAAATCGGCTGGGGGTGCGTGAGGCAGGTCGAGATGCTCGGTGATGACCGCTCGACTCTCGGCAGCGGCTTATGGGTGAGTGAAGGGCCGGTGTCGATAAGGAGACGGTGATGAGTCAGCAGGCGATGAGACAGGCAGCGCGACGGTCGGCCTTGGATGCCCAAGCAGCCCGGCGCAAAGAACGCGCCGACCGGGAACGCCGGCTCGAGCAGCCCGAGTGGTGCAGCAGCAACGGGGTGTGCGGGTAGACGTTCACCATCTCGATCGCGCCGTCGAGCCCGAAGTGCCACTCGCTGTCGGAGAAATCGAACAACATCGATGTCGACGACCGTTGATTGGCCGGTTTGGTCGATTGATCAGCGACGACCTGACGGGCCTAGTTGTAGGGCTGCCGCCGTGAAACGGACGTTCGGACTCCAGCGTGCCGAGGTACTCGCGGCCCTCGGCAGTGCACTCCTGCTCGTCGGAGTGGCGGTTGGGTGCTGATCCAGGCTGTCGATCGGCTGCGCAGCCCTGTCGAGATCGACAGCAGGCTCATGCTTGTGGTGGCTTTCATCAGAGTCCTGGCCAACCTGGCCGGACTACTGGTGCTCCGTCCGGCGCAGGCGAAGAGCCTGAACATGCGTGGCGCCTATCTCGAGGTGCTCTGTGACGTCATCGGTTCGTTGGCTGTCGTCGCCGCTGTGCTGATCTTGATCGCGGGCTGGACCCCCTTTGACGCGATCGCTTCCCTTCTCATCGTGGTGATCATCCCAGGCGCCGGGTCGCTGCTGCGTGAGGTCGTCGACGTGCTACTGGAAGCCACACCTCATGGTGTGGACCTTGCCGAAGTCCGTGAGCAAATCAAGCGGGTACGTGGGGTAGTCGATGTCCACGACTTGCACACGTGGACGATTCCCAGCGGCGTACCGGTGCTGTCCGCGCACGTCATACACGCCTGCATTAGCGAGGGCCGTTCCGGTGAAGTGCTGGACCGGCTGGGCGGGTGCCTGGGGTGGGCACTTCGACGTCTCGCACTGCACTTTCCAGCTCGAGCCGGTTGGCCAGCAAGAACACGAGGCCGCCCACCACGCGTGACCTCGCTGCGCGATGGGCCAGGGCACGACGCACTGCTGGCTCAGCCTCGCCATGGGCCGAGCACTGCGGCCCGAAATCAATCCTCGGTTGCTGAGGGACCCGCCGAGGCACGTGGTACGACCATGACCGGGAGTCGTGAGCGTCGGACCAGGCGTGCCGAGACGCCACCAAGCAGCACTCGGCGGATCGGACCGTAGCCACGGGACCCGCACACCAGCATGTCCACATCGTCGGTCCCCAATGCCCCCAGCCGCTCGACCACATCGCCCTCGAGAAGGACCGCCTCCGGCTCGAGCTGTGGCGGCACCCCAGCGACCGCGTAGTCCAGCGCCTGAGTGTACGAAGCACGGGCGGCGTTGTAGAAGACCTGTTCGTCCCGGCGGCCCGCGATGTACGAGTAGTGCTCCGTCGAACGGGCCGCAACGCTGTACAGCACGAGTCGAGCTGGGATCCGGTTGGCCGCGCGAACCGCGGCACGGAGCGCCTCGTGGCCGTCCTTCGTGTCGACAAACGCCACACCGATCTTGGAGACCACACCGCCATCGGGTGCGTGCCAGGCCTCCGGGACCACGCAGACCGGCACAGTGGCTCCGTGTAGCAGACGGTCGGTGACGCTGCCGATCCTGTCCTTCGGGCTGCCGCCGACCAGGATCACCGCGGCATCGACGTCCTCGGCAAGGTCGGCGATGCCGCGGGCCGCGGACGTCGAAGCGACAAGGCGGTAGATGGCCGCGTCTCCGGCGGCAGCCTGCGCCTTGTCCAGGGTCTCCTGGCCGAGGTTGCGTACGTACGCTGCCCACTCGGCGTCGACGCGACCCGCTCCGAGCGGGTGCTCCTCAGGGTAGACAGTGGCCACGACGGGCACGTCGCCGGTGGACTGGCACCAGGCCAATCCGAAGGCGACGGCGTCCTCGCCGGCGTCCGACCCGTCGTACCCGATGACGACGCGCCAGGCCATGTCACTCGCTCCTGCCAGAGCCCGCCTCTGGAACCTTCTCGTCCGGTTCCTCGTCGGGCAGGTCCGGTACATCTGGGTAGTGGTGCCGCAGCCTGGAGTGCGAGTACCCGTAGATGAGGTAGATCAAGAGCCCGACCGCGAGCCATCCGACGAACCTGATGTAGGTGGCCAGTGGCAGCCCGGTGATCAGGTAGAGGCAGAGCACGATCCCGATCGGGCACCAGATGTAGGGGATCGGCACCTTGAAGGGCCGGTCCATGTCCGGTCGCGTCCTCCTCAGCACCATCACGCCGATGTTGACGATGATGAATGCGAACAGCGTGCCGATGTTCACCATCTCCACGATCGCGCCCAATGGCAATACCGCAGCGACGAGAGCGGCGAAAATGCCGAACCCGAGGGTCAGCTTGACCGGCGTCCCGGTACGCGCATCGACGGTTGCCCAGGACTCCGGCACCAGCCCGTCACGGGCCATCGCGAAGAAGATCCGGGTCTGGCCGTAGAGGATTACGAGCAGCACGCTGGTGATGGCTACCAGCGCTCCGAACGCGGTCAGCGCGGCCGCCCAAGGAAGGCCGGCACCCTCTTCGAGGGCCTCCGACAGCGGCGCGTCGCTCGCGCCTAGCTGGGCTGCGGGCAATGCGCCGACCGCCGCAACCGACACCAGCACGTAGATGATGGTGCAGATCGCCAGCGAGCCGATGATCGCGATCGGCAGGTCACGCTTGGGGTTCTTGGCCTCCTCGCTTCCAGTGGCCACCGCGTCAAAGCCGATGTAGGCGAAGAAGATCAGGGCCGCTGCAGTGAGCACTCCGGTAGAGCCCTGCGGCGCGAACGGCTGCAGGTTGTCGGCGTTGAAGGCGGTGAACGCAAGGCCGATGAACATGGCCAGCACGCCGAGCTTGATGAACACCATGACGGTGTTCAGGTTGGCGGTCTCCTTGACGCCGCGCATCAGCAACAGCGTGATCAGCAACACGATCACGACCGCAGGAATGTTGATTCCTCCCTCGTCAAGGGAGGTCGTGAACCTCTCCGGCAGCGCGACGCCGAACGCGGTTTCCAGGAAGGCGTTGAAGTTGGCGCCCCAACCGACGGCGATCGCCGCCACGGACACGCCGTACTCGAGGATCAGGTCCCACCCGATGGTCCACGCCACAACCTCGCCGAGCGTGGCATAGGCGTAGGTGTACGCGCTGCCCGACACTGGGATCGATGACGCCAGCTCCGCGTACGACAGCGCCGAGAAGAGGCAGACGACTGCCGCCAGCACAAAGGACAAGATCACCGCCGGGCCGGCCTCCCGAAGCCCCTCGCCTACAACGACGAAGATGCCCGTGCCGACGATAGCGCCGACCCCGAGAGCAGTGAGGGAAAGCGGTCCCACTGCTCGCTTGAGCTCGTGACCGCTCTCGTGGGTCTCCTCGACCAGGGACGAAACGGGACGGATGTGGAACAGGTGTGCCTTGGTGTAGCGGACCATCATGTCCTCCACTGATCGGCTCTTTTTGCATGCTAAACCCGGTGCCGGGGCGTGGAAAGAGGATGCCGCTCCCGCTACCCATCCCTTCAGGGACAGTCGGTGGCTGTTGCGACGCTGGCCATTATGACGACGCAGTACTGCACGGCCGGCAAGCATCGACGGCTTGATCGCGGACACGGAGAACTCACTCAGCTGGCTCTTCCAGTTCAGCGAACCGAGCGGGATGGAGGATGAGTCCTACAAGACGCTCCCCACGTCATGGTCGGACGTTATCGATGCCCCGCGCACGACCGCCAGCCAGTTCGCGCCAACCAGCTCGACTACGAGCAGGCCGGACGTCATTCGGCTACTCCTCGAGCACGTCGCGTGCTCTCCTCGAGCACCGGCTGGGAGCTGCGGTCGACGGGGTGGTAGGCGTTCTGCACGCACGCGATCTCGGTGAACTTCGGCTGCGAGAGCTCGATGGATCAGGTCCGCAAGGCCAGAGGGAATGCGGGTTCGCTCCCACAGCCGCCCGGGTGAGGGCATGTTCATTGACGATCATGTAGCCAGCTTCATCGACAATCAAGTAGGCGGCGCCGATAAGCCGGCGGAGTTGTCGATCGTCGAGATTGCGAACAGCAGCGGTGACCGCCGAGCCGGTCCAAAACAACTTCTGTGGAGTGTGGAGGACAGCGCAAGGTGCTGCCCTACAGCCCGCGCTTGTCAACAGGTCGGCAGCCTCACTGGCACCTCGGGCGGACAGTGTGGCCAACTAGAGCATCGGTAGAAGCTGGAGACCACGGATGGAGAAGTTGCTGCTGACCGTTCGGGAGACCGCAGACGTGCTCAGTGTCAGTCGGTCGCGGGTGTATGAGCTGATCTATGCCGAGCAGCTCGACTCGGTGAAGATCGGTCGATCTCGGCGGGTGTCGCTAGTGTCGGTGCGGCGCTTTGTTGAGGGTCCGTCGCAGTCATGAGCTCTCGCCGGCCTCAGGGTGAAGGCTCGGTGTACCGGTTGCCGGACGGCCGCTGGCGGGGGGTTGTGAACCTCGGCTGGCATGGCGGCAAGCGGCGGCGGAAGTACATCACGCGCGGTACGCAGGCGGAGGTGGTGCGCGAGCTTCGTCGACTGACGGCTGCCGCTGAGGCCGGGCGACTGCCCATTGAGCGGGCTCCGACCTTGGGCCAGTGGCTGGAGCGGTATCTCAATGAGGTGGCGGCGTCCTCCGTGCGTCCATCAACTCTGCGGCGTTATCGACAGGAGCTGAGGCTGTACATCGCACCCGCCCTGGGCAAGGTGCCGCTGGACAAGCTGAAGCCATCACAGGTGTCGGACTTCTACCGCTCACAGCTGCTGCACCTCTCGCCGGGGAGCGTGCGACGGCTCCACGCGCTTCTCCGCCGCTCTCTGGGTATCGCAGTGCGGTGGCAGCTGATTCCGTGGAACCCGGTAACCGCCGTCGACCCACCGTCGCTGACATCCGTCGAGGTTCACCCGTTCAACGCCAAGGAGGCGCGGCTGTTTCTGGCTGCGGCGTCGGGTGACCGGTTCCAGGCACGCTGGTTGATCGCAGTCTCGTTGGGCTTGCGTCAGGGGGAGGTGTTGGGGCTTGCCTGGCGGGATATTGATCTTGATCAACGCGTTCTAGCTGTGCGGCAGACGCTGCAGTACCGGCCGGGCGAAGGCTTCCACCTCGTGCCGCCAAAGACAGCAAGATCTCGGCGGATCGTTCCGCTCCCGGATGCAGTGGTCGATGCCTTGAAGTTGCGGCGTGAGCAGCAGGAGACCGATCGGCTCGCAGCGGGCGTTGAGTTCTGGGAGGACTGGGGCCTGGTCTTTACAACGCGCTTTGGCACGCCCCTGTCTCCGCGCAATGACTATCGCGACTTCCGACGGCTGGTCGGCGCCGCCGGCCTGCGCCGTGTTCGGCTGCATGACCTGCGGCACACCGCTGCTTCGCTTATGTTGGCCCAGGGCGTGAGCCCCCGCGTAGTGATGGAGATTCTTGGGCATTCACAGATCAGCGTCACGATGAACACCTACAGCCATGTCACGCCAGCCTCGTCGCGGGAAGCGGTGGCGCGGGTCGAAGGCTTGCTGTTCGAGGGTAATTCGGACTTCGAGTGATGATGTCTTGGCTGCTTCAGTCAAGCATGAACCGGAACTGCACAAGATGTCTAGGCTGCTCGATAGGCTGCTTTGACGGTTAGATCGGCCCACAGCCGTCGGTCTAAGGCGGAGAACTCGCCCTGACTAGGCCGGATAAAGAGCCGCTGTTCGACTTCGGTTGATCCTTGACAGATCTATTTCGGTTGATCCTTGACACTCTGAATCACAAGTTAGCCCTAGGCTCTGCTGCCTTGGGCGTGTTTCTTCCTCACCTCCCCACTGCCGGTCCGGGTGACGGTCTTCATCAGCTCCGCACCGATCCACAATTGCAGCAGCTGGTCGGAGACCAGCACGTCGCAGCGGGATCCGGCCCGGTGTTTGCCCACCGAGACTTGCTGCCAGTTGACGCAGACAATCCCGTTGCGGCCCACCTTGCGAGAGACCCAGCCGTCGCCGTCTCGAGCCGCTGCCGCCCCGCCGGCTGGGCCGCCGGCCTGGCCGCCGCCGCGGTCATCCGCCGAACCCAGCCCGGCTGCGGTCACGATCGCTCCGGTCGGGCTGTGAACCTCTCCGCCGGGGTCGCGTCACTTAAGCGCCTGATGCGGCCGGGCGGTGTTGTAGTAGCCGACCCACTCATCCAACGCCTGCTTGGCGCGCGCGCAGGGAGCTGAACGTGCGGCGGGTGTCGAACTCGGCCCGCAGCGTGCGGTGGAACCGTTCGATCTTGCCGGTGGTTGTCGGCGACCGGGGCTGGGTCAACAGATGATCGATCCCGTTCTCCCGGCAGATCCTATCGAACAACACCTCGGTCGGCGGCGTGAAGAATTTGCCGGTGAACACCTCGGCCGTTATCAGTCAAAATCTGCTCCGGCACCCCATAGGTCGCGCAGCGCCGCGGTCAGCCCGTCACACACCGGCTGGGTCCGCTCCCGCGGCCATCAGCTTCGCCGACACACAAAACCGGCTATGATCATCCACCCCGGTCAACGCCTTCGCGTGGGAGCCGTCGGCCAACAAAAACCCACCCACGGTGTCCATCTGCCACAACTCGTTCGCCTCAGCCCCGCTCCCACCGCTTCCACTCCCGCCGCCGCCGGCGACGTCCGTCCGGCTCGATCAGCCCCGCCCGCCGCAAACATCGATACACCGACGACTCGGTCACCGACCCGACCCAGCCGCTTGATGATCACCACCGCAATCCGCCGCGGCCCCCACGACGGATGCGCCCGCCGCGCCTCCAACACCGCCGCCTCGATCACCGCCGGCATCTGATGCGGACAGCCCCGCGGCCGATGCGACCCATCCCCCAAGCCCTCCAGCCCGCCGGCCTCATACTTGCCCAGCCAGGCATGCATCGTCTGCCGCGACACCCCCACCGCCGCCGCCACCTCGGTGACCGTCCGGCCATCACTGATCACCGCCAGCACCGCCCGATACCGCTGCTCGGCCACACTCATCTCCCTCATACGGGAGTGTCAAGGATCAACCGAAGTAGGTGTCAACCATCAACCGAAACCGTGTAAAGCATCAACCGAAAGCGACAAGTCAAGCCTCAGCCGAAGGCATACACCGGATAAAGAGCCGCCTCGGGGAATCGAACCCCGGACCTACGCATTACGAGTGCGTTGCTCTGCCAGCTGAGCTAAGGCGGCACATGCGGCATCGCCCCACGGGGTTGCGCGCGATCGCCCACTATATCGAGATCGGCCGTGGGCGATCGAAGTCCAGTTGGGGTCCGATTTCGCTCAAGGACCCCGGCTAGCCCATTCGGAACTCGGCCGGCATGCGTCCGACGGGCCCATGGCAGCTTCAGCACGTCGTCCCGTCCCGAGGCACGACGTCGTCGTTCAAGTAGGCATGGACGGCCTTCGGACGCAGGGGCTTTGGCTATAGGCCAGGTGGCCGTAACCACGGAACGTGACGAGCACGCCGGAGTTGAGTTGGTTGGCCATTCCGACGGCATACTCATACGGTGTGGCGGGATCCCCCGTCGTTCCGATCACCACAATGGGCGCCGCCCCGGGGGCGGTGATCTTCGGCAACTTGGGCGCCGGTGCGACCGGCCACAGCGGACAGATCAGATCTGAGCCCCAGAAGTCACCGAGAGTCGTCTCCTTCTTCCTGACTTCGGCCGCATCCTCCGCCAGCTCTCTACGCACGCTGGTGTCTTGCGAGTCGAGGCAGCGGATCGCTGGGTTGCCGGCGACATCCTGGTCGTAGGTGCCACCCTCAGAGCGGCCCAGGTAGGCATCGGCGATGCGCAGCATGATGCTGCCGTCGCCCTGCTTGATCACCGCCTCGAGTCCCTGCCGCAGAGCGTCCCAGTAATCCTGCTGCCCGTACAGCGGGAAGATCACCCCGGTGAGCCCCAGCGACTGGGTCAGCTCGCGTTGACCGACCTTGATCGGCTGACTGTCCAATCGGGCGAGCAGCTCGCTCACCGCTTGAAGCACGTCATCGCGGCTCGCCCCGAGCGCACACTTCCGTCTCACGCACCAGTCGGCGAAGTTGTTCAAGGCGCGTTCGAAGCCGTCCAACTGGGTGACCGGGCTATCGATGATGTCGACTGCCCCATCCAGCACGAGGTGTCCGACCCGCTTCGGGAACGTCTGCGCATAGAGCGATCCGATCATGGTGCCGTACGAGACCCCAAGTAGTTGATCTTGCTGTCCCCTACTAGGTCCCGGAGCAGATCAAGATCACGTACGGTCTCCCGCGGTGGAAATGTGTCAGCGACGACCCGGACTTGCTCAAGCAAACCTGCCCGAACCCACGGTCAGCCAAATCTGGACGTCCAGCTCCGGCGCCGTCGTCCGGAGAGACGTCCAACGAGATAGCGATCGTAGTCGCCTCCCTCGCCCGCCAGTAGCACTGCACCGGCGTCGAGTGTACGTCCCCCGAGGATCCCAGCCGATCAAGTCGTACCTCTCCAACCCTTTGCTATCGAAACCCTCCACCAACTGCCGGCCCGAGGCTCCGGGCCCGCCTGGATTGAGGAAGAGTGTGCCCAGCCGGGGACCTGCTGTGGCTTTGCGTTTCGCTAGAGACAAGGTGAGCGCCTGCCCATCCGGTTTTGTGTAGTCCAGTG
>CAVRQV010000024.1:0-14259 GCA_963723475.1 uncultured Actinomycetota bacterium | reverse complement strand
TTACCGCCCTCAATGACGCCGAGCGGCGGCCGCTGCACCATTAACAGACATAACCCACCTCCGGAGGGCGTCAGGAGGACCGGCGCATCAACGTCAAATCCTCGAAGGAACCAGATGGATCCCTTCTGACACCTCGGAGATGTCTGGGAAGAGGACTGCTTCAGGTCATATCAGTCAGAGCCACGAACTTGCCATTTCCCGCTCACTTGTCATCGGTCGGATGAACCGCGCTCCAATGAATCGTGAGTCACTACCCTTCGGTGTATGACCGCGGACACCGCGCCCGAACCCAGTAACGCGGTCGGTCTGCCCACCTACTTCACCCGCTTCATCGGTCGGGATCGCGAACTGTCTGCCCTGCGGGCTCGGCTGCTGAAGGCGGCTGAGACCACGTCGCCCCAAGCACGGCTGACCACGCTGGTTGGGCTCGGCGGTTCGGGAAAAACTCGGCTGGCTGTCGAGCTCGGAACGCGGCTGATGATCGAGCCGGGCGGCGCTCAGCAGTTCCCGGACGGGGCGTGGTGGGTTGACCTGGCTCCGGTGACCGATCCGGATCGGGTGCCGCAAGCCCTGGCCGCTGCAGCGGGTCTGTCCGGCCTAACGCTGCAGGGTCAGCAGGCCGCCCTGACCAAGAGGCTGCAGCGTCGCCGCGCCCTCGTGGTGATCGACAACTGCGAGCACCTGGCTGCGGCGTGCGAGGAGCTGTGTGACGCGATTCTCCCCGCCTGCCCCGGGATTGTCATTCTGGCCACCAGCCGGATCGGGCTGCGCGGCGGCCACGAGTTCGCCCTGACGTCGATGGAGAGCCACGCCGCTCAGCCGTCGACCCGAAGCGCTCAGCCGTCGACCCGCACTGATGCGGTCTCGCTGTTCTATGACCGGGCGGGCCTGGTGCTGTCCGGATACGCCGCCATCGCCCGCGACGAGGCCACCGTCGCCACCATCTGTCAGCTTCTCAACGGGCTACCGCTGGCCATCGAGCTGGCTGCGCCTTGGATCCGGACGTTGTCCGCCACCGACCTGCTGGCCCATCTCGACCGCAGTCTGGAGGTGTTGGCGGCGTCGGACGAGACGGTTTCCAACAGACAAGGCAGCACGCAGGCAGACAGGCATCGCAGTATGCGGCTGGTGTTGGACGGCACCTGGAACTGGTTGTCGGAGGACCAACGGCAGGTGCTGCGCAGCCTGGGGGTCTTCGTCGGCGGATTCAGCCTGGAGGGCGCTGAGATGGTCGCCGGAGCGACCCTCGCCATCCTGAGCGCGCTGACCGAGCGGTCGCTTATCCGGCGCGTGCCCGGGAGCGAAGACGGCACCCGCTTTGTGATGCACGAGCTCGTCCGCCAGTACGCGGTGGACCGCCTGAGCGAGCTGACCTCCGCCGAGCTCAGCAGTCTCCGCCAGCGACACCTCGACCACGTCGTCGCCCTGACCGCCGGCTTCATGGCCGCCCGCAACGGGCCCGAGGAGGCCCGGTGGTGGGCGCGGCTGCGCGAGGAGGAGGCCAATGTCGAAGCAGCTGTGGCCTGGGGCACGGCGCAGGGCGATGCCGAACCGGTCCTGAGGGCGGTCGGCGGCATGCTCGACGTCTGGATCTACAACGGCTCGGTGAGCCGGCACCGCAAGCAGATCGAGAGCGCCCTGGAGCTGGACTGGGACACCGAGTCGACCGCTGCGGTCGATTGGCGTGCCCGGGTGGCCTACGCCGCAGGGTGGATGAACTTCGAGCTGTCCGCCGAGGGTCGCGGCCGGCCGTACTTCCTGGAAGCCTTCGAGCTGCTTAGTCGGCTGGGAAACACCTCGGAGCAGGCCGCCTGTTTGCGGCCGCTGAGTGCGATCGCCAGCTACGAGGGCGACCACCAGGCGGCGGCGCGACTGGCCCGCCAGAGCCTCGCCATCTGTCGTCGAACCGGCGACAACGTCGGCTCCGCTTGGTCGCTGGAACAACTCGCCTACGCGGCGTACGCCGCGGACCGGCTGGCAGAGGCGGAACGGCTCCTGGGTGACGCCATCACGACCTTCCGCCGAGCCGGAGTCCGCTACGGCGAACAGGAAGCCCTGTGGGAGCTGGGCACCCTGAAGCGCCGCCTCCGTCAGTGGCCGGACGCCCTGCACGCCTACGCAGACAGTCTGGCCTTGATGCGCGCAACGGGCTTCACCGCTCAGGGCCGCGACATCCTTCGCGGCCTGGCTGCGGTGGCTGCCGAGCTCGGCCAGCCCCTCCGGGCTGCGAGGCTGTTCGGGGCAGCCGACACCTGGGAGCAGACGCACGGCGGCTACCCCTCACTGGTCGCAGAGCCCCCGGATCGGCAACGAACTGCCACGCGTGTCGGCTTGGGCGAGGACGCCTGGGGCGAAGCGTTCGCCGCCGGGGCTGGGTTGTCGTCGGAGGAGGCGCTGGCCGAGGCGTCAGCGTGCGTCATCGCACTAGTTGATGGGCTCGCGGCACCGCTGCCGGCGGGCTTGACCGCCCGCGAGGTTGAGGTGCTGGCGCTGTTGGCCGAGGGACTCAGCAACGACGACGTCGCCGAGCGGCTGGTGGTCAGTCCGCGGACCGTGCACGCGCACCTGCGATCAGTCTTCGGCAAGCTCGGCGTGTCCTCCCGGACAGCCGCGGTCCGAGAGGCTGCCCGACTCGGCGTCCGCCTCTGACATAGGCATTTCTGCCGACGCCGCTCGAACACCGCGGCGAGCACCCTGGAGCCGGTCGGTGACGAATACACCGGCCAGCACGAGAGGGCCGACAACAATGGCTATCCATTTGGTGCGACGGGTGATGCGACTGGTGGTGCGGTTGCTGGTGCTGGCGATGTGCATCGTCTGCAGCCTGCTCTTCGGGCACGAGCCACTTTCGCAGCGGGCAGGAACGGCAGACGTCGGACGGCGACCGCCCGCCTTCGCCGAGGCTTATCCCTACACGGACGGACTCGAAGCCAAGGTCACCGACGTCTGGATCGGGCGGAGACTCGGGGTGCCGGTGGTCGAGCTGACCGTCGAAATACACAACCACTCGGCCCACACCTTCGAAGCGTGGCTGAGGGGGGAGCTGCGGTACGGCGCGCAACGGCGGCCCGCCGTCCGATATCTGACTCCACCCGGACCCGGCGACATCGGTAGCGTGCAGCTGATCGCGATCGGTGAGTCCTCAAATCCGTACCGGCTCTGTTTCGTGCTGCCCCCCGACAGCCGAAGCGATGTGGTGTTCGAGCTCGGCATCGACGCGGGCGCTCACGATCCGGCCGTCTTCGCCGGGGAACTGTGACGCACGAGGCCACCAAGTGCTCAGCCGTATGCCACAGCCCGAGAGCCGACAACGGCACTCGGCGCGCTGTGGAGAGGACCGCATGTGCGCCGACCTTGGGCTAACACGCATAAGGGGGTCTGGGCGAATCGAACACTCGCCTCCCCCGGGCCACACGCGGGCCACAAGCTGAGGCTCGTCAGGGTCATCACCAGTCGCTCAGGGCCCCAGCGCGGTTCGATGGTCACCGATGTCGATCCGATCCATAGATCGGGTGTCTCCGAAAACCTGATGAACGCCACGAATAGTCCCGGTACGGGTGGTTGGAACACAAAGGATCGACTATGAAGCGCAAGCTCTTCGTCACCATGACCGCTGTCGCCGCCGGCACAATTCTCACTATGTCAGCCGCTGGCCTCGCCAAACGCTGAAGACAGAAGCGGCAGTACCTGCACCGAATTGAGGAACGCCATCACTTACCACGAGTGGAGGACTGGCACGCGGACGGCAGACGGCGTGTTGACGTCGGATGCCAAGGACAGCCTCAGCTACCTCCAGCAGCTGGACAAGTGGTATGAGCAGTACAACTGCGATGTCGCACTCGGCACCGGTGGCGGTGCCGGACCGAAGTCACCTCTGCTCGATTGAGCTCAGGCCGCCTCGCTCGTCGTATGACAGGCCAGGAAAGACGCAGCCGCGGCTAGGACGGCGTCGGACGTCCCCGAGCTAAGTTGAGTGACAAAGACTCGAGAACCAACCCCGATTTCCCAGCTGTGCGCATGGCGCCGCTTCGGCGCTTCCACGGCCAGGATGATGGCTGGCCACAGGCCTCGGGTTGTGCTCGTTGTCCCTCACCCGGCCGAATGTCTCGAACCACTCGAAAGCTGCTTTATCGAGTTGCCGGTACATGAGCGCGTGATCAAACCGTTGCCAACTTGGAGCACCGGACCTCGGCGCTGAGCACTTCAACGCTGGTGGATCCAGTTATGACCCGTACTCAGCTCTATTCCGCGCGCTTCGACGCTCTGCGCCGAGGCGCGACGCATTAATGAGCCAGATCCGATCGACCCTCACACGCGCCGACCCAGTCCGGTATGCCGAGACCCTGGCCGCGATTGAAGCAGCACTTGGCGACGACGGTTTTGCAGTAGCCCGCGGCCAAATGATCTTGTGTTGACGCACTCGCCACTGGACGACGTGTCAGCTTCGGAACTAGCTATCGTTACCTTCCGAACTTTTCTGCCGGGATCACCTACGCCCTGGTCCGGGACCAGACCGGCTAAGCGCAGCCGTGGTGGCGGAGGGCCGGCTACGCGCCTGGGCGTCCAAGCCTTCGTGTCGGCGCAAGATCGTATCTCCTTGCTGGCCCACCGGTCGACGTTGTCGCACCACGATGCAGTCTCCACCTTCGCAGGGTCTGTTAACACGAGCGCGCCAAGGGAGTGGAGGCGAAACTACGGACCAACTACGGACCAGGGCGGCCAAAATCAGCGCACCTCGACGGTCAACCATGGACACCAGCGATAAGTGGTTACCGCTCGACAACCGTGGAGACCCGATCTGGGGGTCAAGAGGTCGCGAGTTCAAATCTCGCCAGCCCGACCGCAAAAGTGGCTCTGACTAGGCCAGTCACCACCCACCCCCCCTCGGGTCACTCTCGAAACGCCCATCGGTCACAGACCGGTCGCAATCGGCGAAAACCTCCGCAGCGTTTCGGATGTTTCGGATGTTTCGGAGGCAGAGCCGTCAGTTGATGCATTTGCATCACCTGGCACTTGATGAGTCAAAATCCTCAGCGGCGCGCCTGACGCGGTAGGCCCGCTGTAGGCAGGCGTTCGAGCAGTAGGCACCATCGGAGCGAGGCGGGATGAACCCACTCCCGCAAACCTCATATCCCGAGGAATTCGTCGTAGGTCATCTCCCAGAGCGGATCGACTTCGGCGTTGCCCGGCGAGGTGCTCGACAACGAGCTGCCGGAGGCACCGCTGAAGAGGGAGGAGAAGCGAGCCGCCAACTGGCAGGCGCTGATGGGTGTCGAGCAGACCGAGATCGACTACCTGGTGCAACTGCGCCCCGCTCTGCTGCGTCAGCTCGCCGTCAAGGCCATCGAACCGTTCTACGACCGCACCCTGGACCGCCGGGTGGAGGAGGCTGCCGAGGAGTGGCGCTCCGAGGCGCAGCCGACCCCGAGACCCATCCGGCGGGCTGGGCCAGGCTGGAGATCAGCTTCGGCGTCGAGCACATCCCCGGCTGCGGCGCGGCCTTCGATGACTCCTACCGGCGCTTCTTCGATGAGAGAGCTGTGCCTCGGTGAGCGACGGGCCAGCAGGGAGATCCCGCCCAGCCAGCCAGCTCAGGTTAAGGCTGGGCTGAAGCCGATCCTGATCGCGTGCTCAGCCATCAATGGCTGGCACCAAAGGCCGTCGTACCCCGCTGATGCCGTGTGGGATAGTGCACGGGCGGCTCACACCGGTAAGAGCCGCTCTGCAGCCGTTATGCGCTTGGTCATTTCAGTTCACCGCACAGCACGAGAGCCCGGAGCGTACATGACCAGACGCTCCAGGCCCTCGTTCCGACTCAAACAACTCAACCAATCGAAAGGAAGACAGACATGACCAATGGGGACCGTGCACGGGTCGCCGCCGAACTGCTCGATCAAGCCAGGGAGGAGCAGGGCAACCCCGGCCACGCAAACACGCTGGCGCTTATCGGCATCGGGAACGCACTACTTCAGATTGCTGAAGAACTCGGGCATCTCGACAACCTCAATACGATGGTTGGCTCTCTCGACGAAATATCGCATAAGCCATTCAGATAATCGGGTCACATTGATCTGATGCTGAAGTGCGGTAAGGGGCAGCAAACCATGAGATCTGCGGGGATTCACGGCCCAGCCAGCCAGCACCCAGGCCGAGCATCAGACCATGGGAGCACCTAGGCGACCTGGTGCGCCCAGCGAGCAGCTCGGCGCAGCGTTGACCTGACCCGACCCATCACTAACTTTGAGACTCAATCTCGATCAGTTCGCTCTCCACCCGGCGGACATCAGCAATCAGCTCGACAACAGACAGTCGTTTTACGCTCAAAATCGCACTGGAGCGCACCACAGCGCACGCCCTCATTGTTCTGGGGTCAAGGGGTCGCGAGTTCAAATCTCGCCAGCCCGACTAAGCGAAGTGCCTAGTCAGGCGGCAAATTCATCAGTCGAAATATTTGTATTTCATGATCGTCTTCGCCGTTGACCACCTTTTTTGACCACCATTTTCAGGCGAGGGCGTCGCTAAGCCGGGTCAGTGCCTCATGCGAGACGTCAGGAGAGACGTGGCCGGAGACATCACCGGTGATCGCGACGCTCGCATGACCGAAGATCTCAGAGACCACCTTGAGCGGCACGCCAGCCGACAACATGACGGAGGCAGCAGAATGCCGCAACGTGTGCAATCCGACCGTGGAAGGCAGGTTCGCGCGGCTCGCCGCGGCCTTGAGAGCACGCAGCGCGTTGCGCGGATCGCATTGCTCGCCCAGCCCTGTTGTGAACGCGTACGGAGTCGGCTGCCACAGTGGGCCGGCCCTCAGCCGCTCAGCCATCTGCCTGGTGCGCATGTCGCGCAAGACCTTCTCAGCCGTGGGGGAGAGCGGTATGACTCGGCGTGACTTCGCTGTCTTGGTTTCGGTCACAACGACTCGCCGTCCACTCGGGCCAAGGTGCCACGTACTCTCAGCAGCTTGGCGCCGAAATCAATGTCGGACCAGTGGAGGGCCAGCGCTTCGCCTCTTCGCAGGCCGCTGTTGACCAGCAGAGCGAAGAGTGGGGCATAGCGGCTGCCTACCGCAGCAACGAGGAGCGAGCGCACTTGGTCAGGCGTCAGGTAGGCAGCCTCCTTGCCGGTGACCTTTGGGGCGTCGTACGGCCTGGGCCTGGTTCTGCGCTATGGCCTTGTCGCGCACGTATCGAGCACGGCGCGTAAGCCGGTGTACGCGCTGCGGATCGAGGACTCAGCCAGCCCGCGGCCTTTCAGCTCAACCATCCACGCGTCGATGTGGGATGGCCGGAGTTTGTCGAGCGGTTTCGCGCCGATCTTGGCACCGATGATGTGTGTGCGCGCCATCGTGCCGTACAGGTTCTTCGTGGTTGCTTTCCGATCTGACGCCTCTAGCGACAAGTCGATCCATTCGGCTGTGAACTCGCCGAGGGTGATCTTGCGATCCTTGGCAGGCAGGTTGGCGCGGAGCCGAGCCCGGACCTCTGCGGCCTTGTCTCGTGCCTCTTTGGCGGTGTTGCCGTAGAGGGTGTGCCGGCGGCTCGCCCCGTCCTCATCCATGTGGCGGATATGAACATGCCAGCGGCCGTCGGCTCGCTGGACGGGATTCGAGCCCTCGCTGTTGCCCCGTCGTTTCGTGGTACTCACAGCAGCCCACGCCCGCGTGGAAGGCTAACCCACCGTCCCTGGACGATGATCATTAATCGCATGACCAGCTCCTCGAAAGGCCTGCGGCCGCCGAGTGCATCACAGTTCGTGGGATCGGCCGCGGTCAGTTGATGTTCACAGCCGATGCTGGCATGTCGAACGCATTGCCGACGGCACATTTTGGGAAGTCAACCACTCAGCACCGGTCAGGCAGACTTGTCGACAGAGTGGAGCTGATCAACATAGGCGCGCAGATCAGAGCTCCGCACCAGACGAATGCGATCAATCTTCACGGATTCAAGCTCGCCCGAAGCGAACAACTCGTACACCTTTGATCGGCTGATGTTCAAGATCAGGGCAACCTCGGGAACCCGGTACAGCAGCCGGTCCTCCATTGCGCTACCTCGATTCTTGAAATGCCTGTCCCTAGCCGATTCCCTAAGACCGTCAATCCCGGGCTGGCGATCATTGCGGGAAGCCAGAAATAGAAAGCGGCGAGTGAAGTGGCTCATCGGTGCGGCGGCCAACCTAATCGTCACTGATGTCGGATGGGTAGAGGAGGCAGGTAAGAGCCCGCTCAACCACCAACGTTTACATCGAGATGCTTCATTCGCAGATATGTGCCGGCGTCGAGCCAGCGGCTTCCGGCGGCGACTCTGTCGGTTGCGCGCCATCGTGTCGTAGGTTGGGTCGGCCGGGTCGGCGGCCGAATTCACTAGCTCTTGTCTGAGTGAACGGATGGGCCGGCGACGGACGGGCCGCGGGCTGGCACAGAGCTGCGGCTCCTGAGAGTCGGGGAGAACGAGCATGACCTGGAGTAACCGTCTCGGCGCGGTTGGCGTCTGGCGCGGGGTTAACGATCTCGACCCGGCCATGGCCGAGGCCATTGAGGAGTTGGGTTTCGGCACGATCTGGCAGGGCGGGTCGCCGGGCTCGGATCTCCGCGCGGCGGAGGATCTGCTCGATGCGACCGAGTCATTGCAGTTGGCGACAGGCATCGTCAACGTCTGGAAATCGGATCCGGCCGAGCTCGCCGACTCCTACCACCGCGTCGAGGCCAGATATCCGGGGCGGCTGCTGCTTGGCATTGGGTCCGGTCACCGTGAGGCGACACCGGAGCGGGTACGCCCGCTTGATGCGATGGCCGGGTATCTCGACGTTTTGGACGAGCACGGCGTGCCGCAAGAAGCCCGGGTGCTTTCGGCGTTGGGTCCGCGGATGCTGGAGCTGGCGGCCGCACGGAGTGCCGGCACGCATCCGTACCTGACCGTTCCGTCGCAGTCTGGGGAAGCTCGGAGGATTCTGGGACCGGACGCATTGGTTGCTCCCGAGCAGACCGTCGTGTTCGATGCCGACCCGGATTCGGCTCGGCGTACCGCCCGCAAGTTTCTGCGCCGGTACCTGAAGCTGGCGAATTACCGGACCACGATGTTGCGGGGCGGGTTCAGCGAAGCTGACCTGGCTGGGGAGGGCAGCGACGACCTGGTGGACCGACTGGTCGCCCATGGCGACGCGGCGGTCTTGGCCGCCGCGGTTCGGGCGCACCTTGATTCCGGCGCTGACCATGTGTGCGTGCAGGTCCAGCCAGTTCAGGGCGACATCATTTCGGCGTTGCGGGCGATCGCGGGCGAAGTTGGGCTGGCATCCGCACCTTGACGACCGGCGCGCGGCGGCTGACACGGCCTGGTATGTCGACGGTCACGCGCTCCGTAGCGGGCTTCCCGACGGGCGTATTTCCCCAGCTGCGGGACTGGATCGTGGTGGCCGGTCGCTCGGAGCAGCGGCGCGATGACTATCCGGAATGTGATCGCATGACGAGCAGCGCAGACGCGCAGGAAATGGCCGAGTCTGGGGTGGCGGCGCAAACCTTGCTGTTCGAACCGCTGACCTTGCATGATCTAACGATCAAGAACCGCACCTGGCTGTCACTCATGTGTCAGCACATGGTGACGGTAGAGGACGGCGTTGGCATCTGGTGCATCTCGGCGCACGAGCGCGGGGCGGGTCCGGGCTGATCATGACCGAGTCAGCCGCGGTGGCTCCCGAGGGGCTGACCACGCCGCAGGACACGGGCATGTGGAACGACGAGCAGCAGGCTGTGTGGACCGGATCGTCGAGTTCGGCCACAGCCAGGGTGCCGCGATGGCGATCCAGCTGGCCCACGCTGGACGCGATGCCTCGATGTATCGCGGCTTCCCCGCCGAGCCAGAAGGCTACGTCCAGCCCGCTGACGAGCGCTGGACGACGGTGGGACCGTCGGCTGTCGCCTACCCCGGTGCGCCCTGTGCCACATGCGCTGACCATCGAGGAGATCGGCGGCGTCGTACAGGCGTTCGTCGACGCTGCCCGGCGCTCTGATCGTGCCGGTTCGACGTCGTTGAGATTCACGCCGCCCATGGCTATCTGCTGCACGAGTTCCTCTCGCCGGTGTCGAATCCGCCCACCGACGGGGACGGGTGTGATTTCACCGGGCGGACCCGGCTACCAAGTGCCCTTCGCCCGCAGCGTGCCGGGGGCGGAGTCAAGACCGCCGCGGTGGGGATGCTGGTTGGGCCGCGTCAGGCTGAGGAGATCCTGCGCCGCGGCGACACGACGTGGTCTTCGTCGCCCAGGCGGCGCTGCGGGAGCCGTACTGGCCGCTGCGAGTCGCGCACAAGTTGGGCATGAAATGGCACGAAGCGCAGGGTGCGCCAGCCGCTAGGCATCGACGATGAGCGCGACCCAGCCTAGGCCGACGATGATGATCCCGATCTGGATTGCCTTGAGCGTGGGGCCCAAGGTGATAGCGGACTACCCGCCGACATACACACCCGCGGCGCATGGGAGTACGCGCCCGCACTGGACTGACCCACCCACGGTTCATTCGAGTGACCGGAGACGCCATCGACCCCACGTTCAGCGGGAGTCGATGAGCAGCTGTGCCGCCAGTTCGGCGACGCTGCTGACGACTGCCGTGGGACCGGCGTCAGCAAGATCATCGGCGGTTGCCGCACCCCACGTAACGGCGATGGTGGCCATGCCGGCGGCACGACCAGCAACGACGTCGGTGACAGCGTCTCCCACATAGACGCAGCGCGACGGCACCGCGTCGAGCAGTCCGGCCGCATGCAGGAGTGGTTCCGGGTCAGGCTTGTGCCGTTGGGTGTTATCAGCGCCGACGAGCACATCGATCCACGAACCGAGGCCGAGCCGGTTGAGGCCGAGTTCGATGTAATCGGTCTTCTTAGACGACACCACCCCGATCCGCGCGCCGACGTTGGCGAGGCGTTCCAGCAGCCCCGAAATCCCCTCGATCGGGCGCAGCAACTGGTCATGAGCTCTGCGGTAGTGGCGTCGATAGACGTTCATCCACTCGGCATGGTCGGTGACGCCCTGCTCGACAAGCATCGCGGTCAGCGGCCGACCGATCCACGGTCTTGTCGCAGCTTCATCGACGGTGTAACCCGGAAGTTCGGCAGCCGTGGCGCGCAGTGAACTGATGATGAGATCGATGCTGTCGCCCAAAGTGCCGTCGAAGTCGAACAGCACGGCCGTCCACAGCGTCTGCTCCGTCGCTGCCATCGTCGCGGCTCACCTTCTCAGTGGCGACTACCGGCCCCCGTCTCCAGGCAACCATCGGCTGCCCAGCGAGAACCCGACACCCATCTTCGCCGATCTGTTTCTCGCGATCGTCACCGCAGGACCACAGCGCGAGGACCGGACCGGAGCGCGGCGAGCGCAGCGAGCCGCCTTGACCCTACGGCAAGAAGGCCGGTTTGCTCCGGCGATCAAGGTCGGGCGGAGAATGCTCTGGGATGAGGAGGTTCTCACGGCTTGGCTTGAGGCGAACCGAGAGGCGCAGGCGCGGTGAGTATTCAACGGAAGGTGACGGGGGCAGGCAAGTTCCGCTACCGGGCGCGCATCAAGGCGAATGGCCGGGAGGTCGCTTCTCGGATGTTCGACCGCAAGTCTGATGCGGTGGCATGGGAGCAGGATCAACGGCACCGGTTGAGGGCGGGTGAGTGGCTGGACCCGCGTCGAGTCAGGTGCCGCTGAGTGTGGTCGCTGAGCGGTGGCTGGAGTCGCGGCGCTCCGTGAAACGGCGGACGTTGGAAAGCGACCGCGGAGCGTGGCGGAACTACATCGCTCCGAGGTTCGGGCGTCGGCCAGTTGCGTCGCCAGTGGCATCGATCACTACGGCAGACGTCTCGAGCTGGCTCGGCGACCTGATGAAACGTGGCCTGGCTCGGTCAACCGCGACGCGAGCCCTGGCCACCCTCCGATCTCTCCTGTCGTTTGCGGTGGCGGACGGGCCGAGTGATGGTGAATGCTGCCGCGGCGGCGAAACCTCCGACCGGTGGGCAGGCGCGGCGCGAGGGCAGGTTCCTCAACCTCGATGAAGTGGTGGCTCTGGCCCAAGCGTGCCGAGGCCCTTACGCGGAGCTGATCTACGTACTCGCGATGCAAGGCGTTCGGTGGGGTGAGCTGGCCGGCCTGCAGGTGGGTGACTGGGTGATGGTGCCCGGCCCGGGGCTGCGGTTGTCACTGGCGGTTCTAGCAAGCAACGGGGGCGGCGAGTTGTACGTCGACACGTTGAAGAACAAGCGCGCTCGGACTGTCCCGCTGGTGCCGGTGGTGGTGCCCATCGTGGATCGGTGGAGCGCCGGCAAGAGCCCGGGTGAATAGCTCTTCGCCGCGGCAGCGGGCGGCCCGCTGCGGGAAACGAACTGGCAGCGGTCGGTCGGCTGGCGTGAGGCGAAGGCGACGATTGCGCGGCCCGAGCTGCGCGTTCACGATCTGCGCCACACGGCGGCTTCGGTGTGGATCATCTGGCGCTGATCCGAAAGTGGTTCAGCGAGAGTACTGGGGCACGCCACAGCTGCCATGACGATGGACCTGTACGGGCACAGGATCGACCGCAATTTGTGGGATGCGGCCCAGCGGCTCGGCGGCACCACGGGGCCACGGCCGGACGAGAGACCGGACGATGAAGGCGGCGCCTTGGCGAAAAGTGATCATTGACAAGGGATAACGCCAGGGAGCCGCCTCGGGGAATCGAACCCCGGACCTACGCATTACGAGGGCCATCGAGTGATGCCGCGACTTGCGGAAATACGCGCTTGACTAGCCGGAATGCTCTTAGTGGTGCTCAGCGTTTCTCACACCTATACGGCATTCTGCGGACTCTTTGCGGACCATTCCGACGCGTTGCTCGACAACGCTGACGGGGCTGGGAGTCGGGCCGGGGTCGGAGCCCCTCAGGACTGGCTTCGTCCCGAACTCCGCGCAGTAGCCGTTTGTTGCCCTGTTATCGCCGGCAGGGACGCAGCTAAGCGCAGCCGAACGTGCTAGATAGTGGGGTCGTTGCTGTACTTGGCTGCTGTAGTTTCGACATGTCGCCCGTCGATCTGCTGGGTTGGCGGCCGAGTCCTCGACCGGAAGCTCGCCCTCCTTGCGCTATTGAGCATTGAGAAGCAACGATCAATGCAATCCACGGGTCGGGGCATAGATTCGCCCGGGGAGGAGGGGGGAGGGACCCATGAGCAGTACTCCGGAGGAGACGGTGACAGCTAACCCGGGCTCGCCTGCCGACGCCGACGCCTCTTTCGGGCACCTCGTGAATGTGTTGAACAGCGGGATGCTTGCGCTCATGATCAGCGTGGGCGACCGTACCGGGCTGTTCGGCACCATGCAGTCGATGACCGCCTCGACATCGGCCCAGATCGCAGCAGCGGCGGGGTTGAACGAACGCTACGTCCGAGAGTGGCTGGCGGCCATGACCGCAGGCGGCATCGTCGCGCACGACCCGGTCATGAAGACGTTCGAACTGCCATCGTCCTACGCCGAAGCACTGTCAAGAGGCCTCGGGGGCGCTTCATCGGTGGCCGGAATGTGTCAGAACGTCGCCAGGCTGGGCAAGGTCGAGGATCGAATCGTCGATCACTTCCGCCGCGGTGGAGGGGTGCCGTACGAGACCTACGAAGAGCTGTGGGCCGGCGATGAGTCCTATGACCTGGACGCTGTGGACCCCATGGCTGTTGATCACGTCTTGTCACTACTTCCCGGGATCACCGAGCGGCTGAGTGAAGGTATCGACGTCGCCGACGTCGGCTGTGGCTGGGGAGCCCAGCTCAATCTCCTAGCAAGACGGTTCCCGGCCAGCCGATTCACCGGCTTCGAGCTATACGAAGCGTCCGCACTTCGCACAGCGCGCCTCGTGGCCGACCATCACGGCCTGACCAATGTGCGATTCCAGCACAAGGACGCCACCACACTCGAAGGCGCCGAGAAGTTCCATCTCGTGCTGACCTTCGATGCCATCCACGACCAAGTCCGTCCAGACCTCGCGCTGCGGGGTATCGCGCGCTCCCTCAAGCCTGGCGGTGTCTATGTTGGTGTGGACATCTCGGGCTCGAGCACGCTCGCCAACAACCTCGACGATCCGCTCGACGTGTTTAAGTACACCTGGTCGGTGATGTACTGCCTGACAGTGTCTCTCGCCTACGGCGGGATGGGCCTCGGCACCGTCTGGGGCGAAGAACTGGCGCGGAAGATGATGACACAGGCCGGCTTTAGCGACGTACGGACCGTGCACCTGCCGGGAGACCTGATCAACTGCTACCACCTGGGTTC
>CAVRQV010000023.1:0-145301 GCA_963723475.1 uncultured Actinomycetota bacterium | reverse complement strand
CGCGATGCGCTTGGCCACCTCGAGTCGGAACGGGAGGAGATCGTTGTTGACGATCTTGAACGGCACCCCCAGCCGCGCCGCATTTTGAAAGTCCTGCAGGGTGAGGTCGGGTCCTGCCAGCTGCTGCTGCCGCAGCTCTGCTAGTGGGTGCAAACCGCAGCCGAACAAGGCCCGCATCTGCTCCGCAGTCACCGGGTCGCCAGCGGCCAAGCCGTCGATCCCGTCCATCCCAGAGCCGATCCACACCCCAGGTGATTCACCGCGCTCGGTGTAGTACGACGCCAAGCCGGTGTGACCTTTCTCGGTCGCATCCAAGGCCGCCACCTGCCGGGTCAGGTAGTCATACCCGGAGCCCACTGTGAGCTTGTGGAGGCTCATCGTCACACTCACCCGAAGGGGGTACATAACGCTGTCGCGGTCAGGTCGACCCGAGTTATTTCCGGCGGTGCATGGGGTGTGTCCAACATCGAATACTGAAAATGAGACGGGGGTACTACGTCGGAAGGGAGATGTCGGCGGTCTGAGCGCGGGACACAGGTTTGAATGTAGAGGCAGGTGACGACCATGCTGAGGAGACGGATTGCGATGTTGGCATTCGGTCCGGCAGCCGCAGCATCAAGAGATGACTACCGCAGCGGGACCGGTCTCTGACACGCCAACGCCGACCGGCGCCGCACGCAGAAACCAGGTGCGCCTCACCGGCCTCTGACTGCCCTGGCGATGTGACGAACTCGAACGCGGAGTCCGGCAGCCTGCTGTTGACCGAGGAGGACCAGCTCCGCGCTGTCGGGCTGTGGACTGCTGCCAGTGCTGAGCGCGTCCTGGGGATGGCGGCAACCGGTCTAGCCAATTTCGCCCTGCATCTCCGAACGCAGCTACCCGGGTTCGCTTTGAATCGTCGGCCTATAGGGACCCCGAGACCGTGGTGGCAAATGGGGGGTGAACCGCCACGACTCGGACGTGACTTCGATGCGCGCAGATCCGTGCGTTATCCCAGCACCCTCTTTAGGGATTAGAACGTGCTTCGCTCTCCGCTAGCCGAACGAAGGAGTTAAGTTCGCCCCGGAAGCTGCCCCTGTACGACCCGAACGCCCAGATCCTTCCCACGACCCCGGAGATGATCCCGTTAATCCAAAACTCCTGGGTCAAACGCGTACCGGGGCCCTGGTCCTCGAACGTGGCCTGCTCGACGCCGCGGAGAAGCCAGCTAGCGAAGCGCGTCCTGAACAGCCTCGGCCGGTCGACCTGGAGGACCTCGGTCGGGCTGCGCAGCCGGCCGAACCACACGGTGTAACGCGTCCCCGCCGTGGTGACCGGTCCTGTCAAGTCGGTGATCCGAGTCAGCCCTTCGATCCACGTTTGCGCTCGGTCGAGGTCCGTCCACAGGTCAAAGACCTGTTCGCGTGGCGCCCCCACCTGGACAACGAAGCGATAGTGACCCACACCTGCAATATAGTGAGATCTGCTTCTCCAGCGGGCCGCAATGATCACCGGTTAAACAAAGCTGCGACCCCGCCGGGACGAGGCGCGATTACACTCCGCGGCCGCGCGCCTAAGGCCGTTGAAATGCCCGGGGCTACGATGCCCCACCGCGTACGCGGTGCGGATCGAGAACTCAGCCACCCGCGGTCTTCAGCTCAACTTCCACGCATCGATGTGGGGCGGCCTGAGCTTGTCGAGCGGCCTCGCGCCGATCCTCCACCGATGAACACGTCCACATGCGGCTGACCTGTTGCGACACCGCGAGAGCTGGACCGAGATCGGCTCACCCGATGGCCGACTGCTCCGGATCGAAGTGCCGATCACGTCGATCGTTTACTACCCGATGCTCGACAAGACGGCGACGACGAAGGAGCAATCGAGAGCCGCGCCTCCGGAAGCGGCGTTGCGGACGGCATAGCAAGGAGCGCGCCGGCACCCCGCGCACCATCGCAGGCCGACCAGAACGCCGGGAGAGCAGCACAGCGACGGTGACCGCAACCGAGCAGTCCGAGACGCTAAAGCGGCGCGCTGGGGAGGCGCTGCGAGTGATGACGGACGACGAGGGCCTATCGGTCCCCGAGGGCGCCGACAGCGCGGCAGCGGCATCACAGTGCGGGAAGTCACCCCGGCTGCGCCGTGTGGCGGACCAGCCTCCCGACGGCGGTACACGGTGAACGCGCGCCGTGTCAGTCCAGCCAGCGGTTCTGGGCGAAAGTGGTCCATACGCCAGGGGCGGCATGGCCAACTTAGGAGTCTGCCAATGGGCTCGGATCGCGTACGTGGTGTTGTTACGGCTCCGTCTGCTTGGCGGGCCTGCCGAACAGAGTGCACAGCATGCGTGCCCGGGCTTGGTGTGGATTCTTCGTCTGGCTCGATGAGCCGGCCGGTTATCTGCGATCTGCCGAGCACCTGCTGCGGCGGCGTGAACCCATGGACGCGTTGGGTCACCACGCTTAAGTGTGAATAGCCCCATTGCCTGGCCGACCTCAGTGGTTGGGTTGCCATCGCATGGCAAGCAGTGGAAACATCACCAGGTGGTGGCCGGGCCGCCGGATGTGACGTCTGCTGTTGATCATCACGTGCGACTGGCGACCACACCCTCGATTGGCATCGCCGGGCAGAATTGGGCGGGGGTCGCTGCCGGCGTTTTTTAGCTGATCGGTCGGGCTACTTATCGACCGTGATGCACTGGGCGTTGGCCAGCTCCCAGCACCTCCTCGATGTCCTCATCATTGAGCACGGCTCTCGCCGGGCGATAGCTTTCTCTCATGGGCGGAGAGCCGGCAATTGTGGTGGAGCGCCGCAAGGAGCTGACCTATCTTCTCTGCCAGGCTGCCGAGCTTGAGCATGCTGTGATGTGCGAATACCTGTACGCCGCGTTCAGCCTCAGGAGCACAGCGGGTCCCGGTCTTCGCGACGATCAGCTGGGGGCGGTCGAGGGCTGGGGTGGGGTGCTCTTCGCTATCGCCGGAGAGGAAATGCTGCACTGGGCCGTGGTCCAGAACCTGCTCACCTCAGTCGGGTCTGCCCCCTACGTAAGCCGGCCTCACATGCCGCACCAGGCGAGGGGGTACCCGCCGGGAGTGCAGTTTCGCCTGCTGCGGTTCGGTGAGGCGGCGCTGCAGCACTTTGTGTACCTGGAGCGGCCGGAAGGGGTGGAGCGCGCCGACGCTGAAGGCTTCGACGTCGCCGGGCCGCCGCTGCTGCCGATGAGGCCTGAGGAGATCGTGCCGCGGGGCCAGGACTTCGCGACGCAGGGTCATTTGTACCGTTCGGTTGAGAAGGGTTTCGCCCACCTGGCTGACAAGCTGGGCGAGGATCGGTTGTTCATGGGCCCGGCGTTTCACCAGGCCGACGAGGCAACCTTCGGATGGCCCGACCTCGGACCCATCACCGACCTCGAGGGGGCCAACCGGGCCCTTGAGCGCATCGTGGAGCAAGGGGAAGGGGCGACCGGGGATTGGGCGACCGCCCATTACGGCCGCTTCCTCACGATGCTTAGCGACTACCTCGCGATGCGCGACGAGGATCCGGACTTTGAACCGGCCTACCCCGTCGTGGCCGCCGGGATGAGGGGCGTGGAGGGGATCGAGCCAGACGTCTACATCACCGACCCCACCACCGGGGGATGCTCCGACCTTTTCAACGCCGTGTACGAGCTCTTGTTACAGATGATCGCGCGCTACTTCGCCTTTGGCCATGAGACGCCCGAACAGCGCAAGGTCCTGGCTCACGCCGCTGTCGGGCTGATGTTCCAGGCCATCCAGCCACTCGGCTTCCTACTTGCCCGGCTGCCGGTGGGACCCGATCACCCAGATGTCACGGCGGGAGCCAACTTCCAGCTCCCTTACCGTGCCAGCTTTCTGCTCCCGCACCGCCGCTCGGCCTGGCTGCGTTTCGCGGAGCGCCTCGACGAGCTGGCCCACTTCGCCGCTGGCCTCCATCCGCCGGGGGGAGAAGATGTGATCGCGGCGGTGTCTGGCGCGCTTAGCCGCACCGCCTCGAACCTGATGAGTCACGTCGAAGCAGTGTGATCGCGGCTCCCGCTCGGTTGGGTGCGGGCCCAGACCGAGGTGGGGCTTCAGCGGAAGTCTGCACCAGTGATCTGCCCCAGTCGGCGGTTTAGCGCGGCGAGTGAGAGTCCGATTGGCGCTGAGGACCTTCGACATGAGCTCGGCGTCGAGCCGAATGGCCGCTCCTGGCATGTGTCCGCCTGGGCGAGTTGCTCATGGCTGAGGCTCGGGTTGGGGTTCGTTGAGGGCTTGGGTGGTCTGGGTAAGGGTGTAGGCGATGGCTTGGTCCCAGTCCATGTCGGCGCCGCGGGCGCGGAGTTCTCGCGCGCGCTCCTCGCCCAGAGCCTCCGTGACGATCAAGCTGACGGGCCGATCGAAATTCGGCGGCTCGACCATATAGGCTTTTGCCGCGCCCTGAATGATCGCGGCAGCCTCAGGTTGGGCGGCGGCAAGCGTGCCCGCGATGATGTTGATGACATTGCTCATCAGGAGGCGGTCACCGCCCCGTTGGAGGGCGCGGATGGCGCTGCGGCCGAGCTCAAGCGTGGCGGTCCGGTCGTTTACGAGAGATGCGATCCCGGCGGCCCAGACCAGGTCGAGGGCGCTTTGATAGCCGAGCGCCGTGCTGAGCTCGAGACTCTCGCGCAGGCAGGCGCGGGCCTGTTCGGGGTCGGTCTCGGCGACGGTCGCGCCGACGGCGAGCAGGCCGCTGGCGATTAGCGCCGGGGCGCCGATCTGCCGAGCGAGCACGAGTGCTTCGCGCGCCAGCGGGACTGCCCGCGCGTCACCGACGAGCAGGTGACCGCCCGCGGCCATGCCGAGCTGGAGGGAGGTGTCGGCGAGGTCGCCGCCGGTCCGCGCTATGGCGGCGGCCTCTTCGGCGAGGCGGGCGGTGTCGGCAAACGCGCCGACAGTAGCCGCGATGTTTGAGCGGGCGCCGCAGATGACTTCCTCGACCCGCCAGTCTGGACTGGCTTGGCGCGCGTTGGCCTCGGCCGCGCGGCGGCACAGCTCCTCGGCACCCCTCCCTACCGAGCGACTCGACGCGAACACCGCGCTCACCGCGAGAGCGAGCGGGTAGCCCGGGTGCGCGGTCGCGCCGGGCAGCTCCAGGGCCGCTTCGCCGTCCAGCAGCAGGGGGTAACTGTTCCAGACCTCAAAGGGCGCGAAGCCGGCCAGGATCGAAAACGCGGTGTCAATATTGCCGGTGTCGATCGCCCAGGACCAGGCAGCGAGCAGGTTGTCTTGTTCGGCGCTCAGCCGCACCGCCCAGAACACCTCGGCCTGCGGGTCGTGGGCATGCTCTCGTATCCGTGGAGGACGCCCGCATAGTAGTCGGCGTGTCGGGCCTGCCACCGCTCGGCCTCGCCGGTCTCGTCGAGGCGTTCCTCACTGTATTGGCGGATCGTCTCGAGCAGCCGGTAGCGGGTCTCGGGTCCGTGTTCTTCGGGTACTACCAATGATCGCGCCACCAGGCTGGCCAGCAGCTCGAACACCGTGTCGGGGTCGATGCCGTCCCCGCCGCAGACCGCCTCGGCGGCATCTAGGGTGCAGCCGCCGGCGAACACCGCCAGCCGGGCCAGCAGCTGCTGTTCGGGCTCGGCGAGCAGCTGGTAGGACCAGTCGATGGTGGCCCTTAGTGTTTGGTGGTGGGGCAGCGTGCCGCGCCGGCCAGCACCGAGCACCGCGAAGCTTCGCTGCAGCCGCCTAGCCAGTTCGGCCGGGGTCATCGCTGCCACGCGGGCCGCCGCTAGTTCGATCGCCAGCGCTATCCCATCCAGCCGCTGCACGGCGGCAGCGACCGGCGCCGCGTTCTCGGCGGTCACCACGAACTCTGGCTTGACCGCGGCCGCGCGTTCGGCGAACAGTCGCACCGCCTCGGCCTGGGTGATCGCCGTCAGGTCGGCGTCGATGCCGGGCACCGCTAGCGGCGGCACCGGCACCAGCCGCTCCCCCTCAATCCCGAGGCCTTCGCGGCTGGTCGCCAAGATCGCCAGCCGCTCACACCACCGCTGCAAGACCCCGGCCAGCGCCGCCGCCCCTTCCAGCAGATGCTCACAGTTATCCAGCACCAGCAGCAGCTGTTTGCCGCGTAGGAACTCCACCAAGCCGTCCCGGGTGCTCAGGCCGGCCGGGGCGGTCACTGAGAACACCGCCGCCACCGCATCATCCACCCCGGCCACATCGCGCACCGGCGCCAACTCACACAACCATGCCCCGTCACCAAACCGCGGCGACACCTGTCCGGCGACCTGCAACGCCAGCCGGGTCTTGCCCACCCCGCCGGCCCCGGTCAAGGTCACCACCCGCGCCTCCTCGACTGCAGCCGTCGTTTGCTCCAGCTCCCGGGTGCGGCCGATGAACGAGCTCACCTGCAACGGCAAATTGCCGGTGCGCTCGGCAACTGTGTGAATCGGCGGGAAATCGACCGGCAGATCGGCATGGATCAGCTGAAAGATCAGCTCCGGGCCGGCCAGATCCCGCAACCGGAACTGGCCAAGCTGCTTCAACCCGAACCCGCTACCCAGACGGCCCGCCACCAGGTCGCTCGTCGCCTTGGTGAGCAGCACCTGCCCGCCATGGCCGGCGGCCCGCACCCGGGCACAACGGTTGATCGGCGAGTGGTCGACATGATCGCCGCCGCGCACCCGCGCCTCCCCGGTATGCAGCCCCATCCGCACCCGCAGCGGAGTGCCGGTAGGCCACTCCTCACCTTTCAGCCGAAGCTGGCACATCCCGGCCGCCTCGACCGCCGACACCGCGCTGTGAAAGACGGCGAAGAAACTGTCACCCTCCCCACGGGAGATCACCACCGTCCCGCCATGGCTCTCGATCACCTCGGCGAGAAGCCGATCGTGCCGCTGCAGCGCCACCTCCATCGCCTCCGGCTCGGTCTCCCACAGTCGGGTGGAACCCTCAATGTCGGTCAGTAGGAATGTCAGTGTCCCGGCCGGCAACTCGACGCCGTCGGGCTCGCCAGGCCCCGTCGGCGATGGACGCCAGGCACCAATGCTGATCGTCGCGTCCGCGAAGCTCTCACTCAGCACGACAGCAAGGTCATCGGTCAGCAGCCGCTCCAGCTCCCGCGCCGTGCCGAAGTGGCGGTAGGACACCGCGCCGGCCTCCCGAATACTGTCGATCATCGCGGTCAGTCCCGGCTCCTGGTCCGGGGCCGGGCGCTTCAAGTACAACAGCATCGGCTTCCCAGCGGCCAGCCGGAACTCATCCTCCAGGCCCGAGATCACCATCCCCGGACCAACCCAGCCGTACCGTTGCCAATAGATGCCGACGAAAATCTGACTCTGCTCCAGGTAGGCCCGATACATGCTCTGCGGCGGATGCGGCCGGGCACCGGACTCAAACCACACCGGAACCAGGTGCAGCCGCCGGATCGCCCGCAGCGCCGCCGCCCGCTCCTCAGCCAACTCCTCCAACGTCGAGGAAATAAACACCCGGACCCGCTGATCAGGGGTCAGGATCACCGCTGCCCGATCCTGAGCCGAGTCCCCGCCCGACAAAACGGTCACACCCGGCTTCCGCGCATGCTCATGCCCCACTCTCTCGTGCCCCAGTCTCTCGCTGAACTCGACACTGGAGGAAGACTCATCCGGAACGGCGAGCCCAAACGACCCTGACCGGCCGCACCACGCCGCAGCCGGCGTCTCTGAGCGCCGCCGCTGCGTTGCAAGGTATCGATCTTCAAAGCCATCCTCACACCTGGCCCCAGGCCCGGAATAGACATCGACACTTCCGGATGTCAGCGCGCCATGAGCCTGCGCGGCCTCGCGCAAGACCCACCCTGGAAACGGCGATCAATCAAGGCAGCACCTACACATGCCAGGGGATGCCGACTGCCGGACCCACTCGCAAGCGGCACGGCGTGATTCTCAGTCGCCGGGGGAGGCCGAGCCTTAGCCGTGTGCCCAGGTGTGCCCCCACGGTGCAACCAGGGCGCGCCTGCGGCTGCAACCTGCACGTCAATCACGCCATGCTCACACCTGATTAGATCGACGCCATGCCTTCGCAACGAGAAGGTCGGCTTGACGACGACGCTGATTACCAAACTGCTTACCAATCCGCTCGCACAGTCGCGGTCAACGGAGGATGCGGATGACCAATCGCCAGGCTCAGGGCAGGTCCACCACACAGGCCGACTGTCGATGGCATGGAAGAGGTCAGGGTTCGAGTCCCCTAAGCTCCACTGCGCGATACGTAAGGGTTCTCAGTCGAACCCACGCACTCGTGACACGTGCCGAGGGCTTCACGGCACTGGGTCAACTGCTTGAGAGGGCGTCACGGGTGCGCCTGCCCGGCGGAGTCCTCCACGTGCTGATGTGACTGCTCAGCCGGTGTCGCCATTCCGGATCGTTGATAGGCGCAGTCGGGGTGGCCGAAGAGCTGGTAGGCCAGCAGCGTCGCCCGGCCAACTGCGTCTTTGTCCGCGTATTGCCTGGTGTATTGCGCCCGAATCCGCCGCAGCACCGCCGCGACCGGCACGGCATCGGCGTCCAGGTCCCGATAGAAGTTCACGGCCATGTCACGTGCGGCGAGGTCGTGGACGTTCCACAGGCGGCGACGACACCGGCCCGCGCCGGCGCTGAGGAAGGCCGTGGCCAGGCCGGCATAGTCCCCGAGCACCCGCTGACCGGCGCCGACCTGGCAGGCGTTGAGGAACACGAACATCGGCCGCGGCATGGTGACCGACTCCACGTGCTGCGGCTTGAGGTACTGGGCGGCATACCCACCGCTGTCCTGCGGCGCGAGCAGCACCAGACCCAGCCTCTACAAGCCAAGTGCAAGTATGTGTGTGGTCATCGGGTGATTGGAGACTGTCACGCATGAAGCTTGAAGGCCGGCACCGTTGCTGAGCTACCCCTCACGCTTCAAGATCCTCTTCACGCTTGACACACTTATTTGAGACGGTCCAGCGGTCGGAGTCCAGTCGATCTTGGATCAGGCGACGCTGGGTTGCTTCTGCTTGCGGCTCTTCGGGGTTCCACCGGGAGTCTTCTCCCAGCGGAAGAAGCGCACCGCGACAAGGAGACCAGCGACCCCCCAGATCGCCATCACCGCCAGGTCCCACCAGAGGAATTGGGCCCCCGTGGCGAGCGGATCGAATGCGGCCTGGAACGCCTCGTTGAAATGCTTGAGAGGGAAGATGGTACCGAGGATTTCCATCCAGTCCGGCAGCTGGTCGGACACGATGAAAACCCCGGAGAAGAACGCGAGTGGAAGCAATGTGGCGTTGGTGATGGCCGTCGCCGCGCTTCCCGACGGCGAGAACGCGGCCACCACCAGCCCGAGCGCCGCAAAGCAGCCGACCCCGACGAGGAACGTCACGATGGCGGCGGGCAGCGTGCGCAGGTAGATCTCCACGCCATAGACCACCACACCGACCGTCATCATGATCACGACCGCGATCGCGGCGATCCAGGTGGCCGATGTGATCTTGCCGGCCATATAGATCCACGGCGGCAGCGGAGTGCCCTTGACCCTTTTCAGTACCCCCTCGTCGCGCTGGTACGCGGTGCCCGTCCCGATGTTCGTGTAGCTCGCCGAGGCCGCGGCGAAGACCGCGAGCGCGGGGGCATAGTAGGCGGCGACGGTGATCCCCAGCTCGTCGATCTCCTCGGAACCAAAGATGGAGCCGAAGACGAGGAGAAGGAGCAGGGGGAATATCAGCGTGAAGAACGCGGCGATCGGAGTCCGCCAGAAGAGAAGGTTCTGATACCGGGTCTGCTGCCAGAGCAGAGACATGTTGGAGGGACGGCCCATCACGAGCCCCCCTCCGTCAGCGCCAGATAGATCTCCTCGAGCGATGGCCGGGTGACCGTGAGGTCCTCGAGCTCCATGCCGCGTTTCATCGCCCACGACGTGAGCTCGTGCAGATCGGCGGTCACCCGGTCGGACACTGCGACCAGCCGACCGTCCTCGGTGCTGACCTCCAGCGGCAGACCCTCGGTGGACGCCGTCCGGAACATGATCCGCGACCTCGTCGACTCCCGGCCACCGATCGTGTCCGGCGTGCCTTGATCGACGATCTTGCCCTTGGCGATCACCGCCACCCGGTCGGAGAGGTGCTGCGCCTCGTCCATGTAATGGGTGGTGAGCAGGATGGTCTTACCCAGGGCCCGCAAGTTGTCGATCACCGTCCACGCCTGACGCCGAGCCGACGGGTCGAACCCGGTGGTCGGCTCGTCGAGGAACAACACGTCCGGGTCGCCGACGAGACCGAGGGCGAGCTCCAGCCGCCGGCGCTGGCCGCCGCTGAGGGTCCCGATCCGCGACGTGGACTTTTCGGTCAGGCCGACGATCTCGAGCAACTCAGCGGTGTCCCGCCGTTTCGGGTACATACCGCCGTAGATGTCGAGGGCCTCGCCAACCTTAAGTTCCTCCTCTACCGAGGTCTCCTGCAGGACGATGCCGATGCGCTCCTTCAGGTCGCGCTCGGCATTGGCCGGATCGTGACCCAGCACGCGCACGTCGCCCGCGGTGCGATCGCGGTGACCCTCGAGGATCTCCACGATGGTGGTCTTCCCCGCGCCGTTGGGACCGAGTAGGCCGAACACCTCACCCTTTTCGACGGTGAGGTCGACGCCGGCGACGGCCTCCAGGTCCCCGTACCGCTTGATAAGCCCGCTGATCTCGACGACAGCCACCAGCTAACACTATGGGAGCCGCGGATGGGGTGCCCGCCTCGCCCAGCGCTTCGAGGACCGCGCCCGCCGAAGGGCCGGCCCCGGGCGTTTGGTGGTGGCGTACTGATGGAGGGCTCGGCCCGAAACGAGTCCTCGTCATGGCTGGCTATGGCGAGTTCCGGCACAGTCGTCAGCTGGTCGCGATCGCCGGGGACCACGGTTATCGCTAAGCGGTGCGTTGCCAGAGCGACGTGTCAGGATGCGACGACGTCGAGCTTGGCGGACGTGTGCAGCTTCGTGCACACTGAGGCTGTGGCTATGGCCCCGCCGGGGTTGCCGCCTTGGACCTTCAGCCGATCGAGGCGATGAGGTCGCAGACCGTACCCGACGTAGGTGGGACGCCTCCCGCGAAAGGTTTGAATAGAGGCGCACAACCGCCGCGTTCTCGCCGTCTCGCTTATCTGCGTGGCTGACCGGCTCGCACAGCCCAATGCTGTGCGGAGACGTTGCTCGGTCGCGTTCGAGGCGTGAGGGGCAAACTGAGCGGCTCCCGGGCGGAACGGAGGTGGCAGCGCCTGCACCTCCCTGACTCCAAAACGCTCGCAGCCTGTCGCATGCGCTTCCCAGGCCACCATGGCATGGAAGAGGTCAGGGGTCCGAGTCCCCTAAGCTCCACAGAACATGCACCTAACCAGGCCCAGACGTCATGCGGGCGATCCTCCACGCCTTCGCGTGACCCGGGGTCGACGTTTCGAGCGCGCCAAGGCAGACGGCGGGATGCCGAAATCGTGAATTCACCGATCCGCGGTGAGGCTGGGCCAGGCCAGCGTTCGCTTGAAGGCAGTCGCGCGGAGCTGATGCCAGGAACTCGTGACGAACAATCGCGCTGTCAACGCGCGCGCATCGTCCTCTCGACCAGCGGTCATCGGGCGGAGGGCGGCAGCAGCCATTCCGGTTGCTAAACGCGAGGTAATGATCTTGAGAAGTCGAGGTGCTTATGAAGTCAGAGCCTGCCGCGCCTGATCGCTCTATGAGGTGTTTCGTCTCTCTGATGTTTTAGACACTAAACGGTTTGACTCGTCTTCGTTTCCCCAGCTTCGGCCAACGGCCAGGCTCCACATCGCGTCTTGATCAACTCCCAGGCCGTCTACAGGCCGTCACTCGTTGAAAACTCGCGGGTAACAATGAGTAGCGTTGAGCAGTGATTTACCTAGTCATCCGCGGTTTGGGCGGTATCGCCCCTAGCCAACGAACCCCCCGGATTTGTTCGAATCCAACACCTGCCACTTTGGAGACTGGTCATTCAATCTGCATTTGCCAATGTGGTTTGCGCCTGCGGCGGTGCGAGTTCTTCCTTGAAACCTTGCCGCCACGACGGGTAGCGCAGCTCCCAGCCGAGCTCTCGCTTGGCCTTGGCGTTGGAGAAGCCACGCCCCTCGGTCATCATGCCTACCACCATCTCGCCGGCCAGCAGCCGGGCCAGCCACCTAGGCACCCGGCGCGGCGGCTTTGCCCCGGCGCACTCGGCGAGATAGGGAAGCCACTCGTTGACCGGGGCCGGTTCGTCATCGACGATGTTGAACACGCCCTTCGCCTTATGCTCCACCGCCAGGACGGTGGCGCTCGCCGCGTCGTCGACATGCACCCAGGAGACATAGCCGGTGCCACCACCGACGAGCGGGAACAGCCGCTTGCCCACGAGCTTGACTTGATCGTCGTTGGCGCCCGGCCCGTAAAACCCGCCGTAGCGCAGGACCGCGCCGCCAGCCCTGACGACCACGCCCTCGAGGTGGTTGATCGCCTTCGTCCCCTCCACCACCTCCAGCGGGTCCTCCTCGGTCTTGACCCATCCGCCCTCGCGGATTCCGTTCATGCTGGCGTGGCCCTGCGCGACGACGTGCGGGACGCCGGTCGCCTCGGCGGCGGCCAGCAGATGGTCAGCCCCCTCGCTGCGGAGCCGGTTGGTGGCGGCGAAGAAGCGGTCGGCCCTCCTCAGGTTCGGTTTGCCGGCATGCGCTTCGGAAAGGCCCGTCATCTGATGCACGATGGCGTCCGGCCGGGCCGCGGCCACCGCCTCGCCCACCGACGCCGCATCCAGCCCATCCATCACGATGCCCTCGGCGCCCAGCTGCTCCAGCAGCCCCAACTTGCCGGCGCTCGTCGTTGTCGCGGTCACCTGATGGCTACGGGCCACCAGCTGCGGCACCAGCCGACGACCCGAAACCCCCGTCCCGCCTGCCACGAACACTCGCATAACGTCACACTCCTCAGCCGGTACTGGCTCTCCTCACCAAGACGAGACAACCCGGCAGCCTGTGACATAGGAGTGCGCCCCGCAGACATCGGCGTCATTAGCGACGCAGCGTAGAACTGGGGCATGGAAACCTGGGACACCGTCCGGGCGCGTCGTAACGTACGCCATTACACCGACCAATCGATAGCCAGTGAGGATCTCGAGCGCATCCTCGACGCGGGACGGCGAGCGCCGTCAGCGAGCAACTGGCAGCCGTGGAACTTCGTGGTCGTTACCGACCACGCGCAGCTAACCGAGCTGGCGAAGGTGTGGCGGGGCGCAGGTCATATAGCCCGGTCGGCGGCGACGGTCGCCCTGGTAGCCCGCGAGCCTGAGGACGCAAGACATCGCAGCCTGCTGATGTACGACCTCGGCCAGGCGACCGCGATCATGATGCTGGCGGCGGCCGACCTCGGCATCGGCTCCTGTCACGCGGGTGTGGGAGACCAGGAGCAGGCGCGGCGCGTGCTGGGGTTTCCTGACGGCTATATATGCGTGTACCTGATCGGATTTGGTTACCCGGCAGACCGGCCGCTACGGCCGCTGGTCAGACCGGACCGTCGGCCCTTCCAGGAGGTTGTGCACTGGAGCCGCTGGTGAGACCCGGCACTGCCAGCTTGTTCGCACCGAGCCACCTGCTGCCCGATCGGCACAACGGGTGGGCCTGGCTCATGCCCTCTCCAGCTGCGGTCCATGATCGTCTTTTGCACGCGTCGCCTGGCCGACTTGTGTTGACAGCTTCCTGAGCACTCGGGCGATTCCGCCAAGCCCGATCGCCGATCCTTGCCGTTTGAGGGCGAGGCGGGCAAACCTCCTGGGCGCTACCTGGACGAAGCCTGACGGCCGGCGAGCCAGGCCCGCTCGGCCTGGTTCTCGGTTAGCGCGATCGCCTGGCTGTAGGCCTCACGTGCTTCGTCGTACCGGCCGAGCCGGCGGAGCAGGTCGGCGCGGGTGGCGTGGAACGCGTGGTAGGAGCCGAGGTCCAGGTCGTCGACGATGGCCAGGGCCACCTGCGGTCCGTCGAGCTCGGCCACGGCGATCGCGCGGTTCAGCGCGACGATCGGTGACCGGGTGAGCGCCGCCAGCTGGTCGTACAGCGCCACCACCTGCGACCAGTCGACCGACGACGCGTCGGGTGCGTCGGTGTGCACCGCGTTGATCGCCGCTTGGATCTGGTAGGGCCCGGGCTGGTTCAGGGCGAGACACTGGCGGACCAGCGCATGCCCCTCCTCGATCTGATCGGAGTTCCAGGCGGAGCGGTCCTGGTCGGGCAAAGTGACGAGGACGCCGTCGCGCATCCGGGCCGGGCGCCGGGCGTCCAGCAGGAGCATGAGCGCGAGCAGCCCGAGCACCTCTGGCTGCGGGCCGAGAGAGGCGCTGGCCTCACGCAGCTGCCGGGTCAGCCGGATGGCCTCGGTGCAGAGGTCCTCGCGCACCGACGCGGCGGTCGTGGACAGGTAGCCCTCGTTGAAGATCAGGTAGAGCACGGCGAGGACCCCGACCATCCGGTTCGGGAGGTCATCGCCCATGGGCACGCGGTAGGGGATCCGCGCCTGCTTGATCTTCGCCTTTGCGCGGGTGATCCGCTGGGCCATCGTGGTCTCCGGCACGAGGAACGCGTGGGCGATCTCTGCGACCGTGAGGCCGCCGAGCAGCCGTAGCGTGAGCGCGATCCGGTTCTCAGGTGCGAGGGCTGGGTGGCAGCAGGTGAAGATGAGCCGGAGCCGGTCGTCGGTCACCGGTCCGGTGGGTTCGGCAGGGGTGTCGTCGTGGAGCATGGCAGCCTCGGTGTACTTCTTGTCGCGGACCTTCTCGCGCCGCAGCCGGTCGATCGCCTTGTTGCCGGCGACCCGGGTCAGCCAGGCCGCCGGGTTGGGAGGTACGCCGTCGCGCGGCCACCGCTGGAGAGCGATGACCAGCGCGTCGGCGAGTGCCTCCTCGGCGATGTCGATGTCGCCGAACCGGCGTACCAGCCCGGCGACGACCCGGCCGTACTCGGCGCGGAAGACCTCCTCGACGTTCGTCAACGCCGACTCAGGCGGCGTCGAAGGGGCGCACCTCTACCTTGGCGCGGCAGGCCTTGGACCCGCGGGCCGCCCAGTCCAGCGCCTCGTCGAGGTCGGCGGCCTCGATGATCCAGAACCCGCCGAGGTACTCCTTGGACTCCGAGAACGGACCGTCGGTGATCACCGGCGACTCGCCCCGCCCGTCGACGCCCGTGGTGGCCTCGATGGGCTCCAGGCCACCGGCGAAGACCCACTTCCCGGCCTCGCGAACGATGTCGCTGAAGGCGTCGACGTCGGCGCCGATCTGCTTCAGCTCCTCTTCGGGGAGTGACGCGAAGTCCACTGCGGGATCGTTGAGCACAGAGAGCATGTACTTGGGCATGGCGTTCCTGCCTTCCGGATGCACGGCTTCCACCGCCATCCTTGTCGGTTCCGGGTCCGCTTGTCAGGCCCGAATTCACCTGGTCCACGAACGGGTTGCCCCGGGTACGACACCGAGCCGGAAGAAATCTTCGCTGAGCTTGTCGTATGCGGTCTCGTCTGTTCGTGGCGAGGGTGACTGACCCACCGACCAGGAGAAGGACCATGAAGGACAAGCAAGCCCGCTGGCTGGCGCTCTACGTGCTCTGCCTCGGTGACCTGATGATCGTGCTCGACACCAACATCGTGAACGTGGCGTTGCCGTCCATCCAGGCCGACCTGGGGTTCTCCCAGACCGCGCTGGCCTGGGTGGTCAACGCCTACATGTTGACCTTCGGCGGCTTCCTGCTGCTCTCGGGACGGCTGGGGGACCTCTTCGGCAACAAACGCGTCTTCCTGGTTGGTGTCGTCTCGTTCACCGCCGCCAGCATCGCGTGCGGACTCGCCCCGAACCCGCTCTTCCTCGTCGTCGGCCGCGCCGTCCAGGGCCTGGGCGGCGCCGCGGTGTCCGCGGTTGCACTCGCCCTGATCATGGGCCTGTTCACCGACCCGGCCGAGCGGGCCAAGGCCATGGGCTTCTTCGGGTTCGTGGTGTCAGGCGGCGGCGCGGTGGGCGTGCTCGCAGGTGGCGTCCTGACCGGCCTGCTCAACTGGCACTGGATCTTCCTGGTCAACGTCCCGATCGGTGTCGGCGTGTGGCTCGCGGCCGGTCGGGTGCTCCCCGCCGACCAGGTCCACGACGACGGCCAGCGTCTCGACGTACCGGGTGCCGGGCTGGTCACGCTCTCCCTGATGATCGCCGTATACGGCGTGGTCGGCGGCAACCAGGCCGGCTGGACGTCGTTCCAGACCCTCGGCCTGCTCGCGGCCGCTGCCGTGCTGATGGTTGCCTTCGTGGTCCGCGAGGCCCGCGTCGAGCACCCGCTGGTCCCGCTGCGCCTGTTCAAGCTGCGCAACGTCGCGATCTCCCAGATCCTGGGCGTGCTGTGGGCCGGCGCCATGTTCGCCTGGTTCTTCCTGTCGGCGCTGTACCTCCAGCAGGTCCTCGGGTACGGCGCCCTGCAGGTCGGCCTGGCCTACCTGCCCGCCTGCTTGGTGATGGCGTTCTGCTCGCTGCGCGTCTCCGACCGGCTGGTGATGCGGATCGGCATCCGGATTCCCCTGGCCACCGGCCTCGGCCTGGTCGCGGTGAGCCTCGCGCTGTTCGCCTTCGCCCCGGTCGGCGGCGAGTACGTCGTCCACGTGCTCCCGGCGATGGTCCTGCTCGGTCTGGGCGCGGGGATCGCGTTCAACCCGGTCCTGCTGGCCGCGATGGGCGACGTCGAGCCGCACGAAGCCGGTCTCGCCTCGGGCGTGGTCAACACCAGCTTCATGATGGGCGGCGCCCTCGGCCTGGCGATCCTGGTCGCGGTCTCGTCCTGGTGGACCGGAGGGCAGCCCGACCCGACCTCGCTCGAGTCGCTGAACGGCGGCTTCCAGGTCGCGTTCGCAGTCGGCGCAGTCTTCGCGGCCGCCGCCGCCGCGATCGGCGGCGCCTACCTGCGGCCGAAGCCGATGGTGGTGCCGGACGCCGAGGCGAGCGACGAGATCGCCGTTCCGGTCCACTGAACCAATCGGAATCTCGTCCCTGTCCGGCGGCAGAGACGAGGTCAATACTGTTAGGCGTCGACGGTCATCCCGGTTCTCTCCTCAAGGGCATCTGCGGCCGCGTATCGTTCGGGGAGATCGTGAGCTTGGGAAGCTGAATTGCGTCGAGGTCGTCATGAATCGTGCTCAAGGACCTGGAGTACCAGAGGGATACAACTCGGTCAGCCCGTGGGTGATCTCCCGAGACACCAACGCCGTGATCGAATTCGCCAAGGCCGCGTTCGGTGCCGATGAGATTGGGCGGGTGGCCGATGAGAATGGCGTGATCGGCCACGCCGAGTTTCAGATCGGCGACTCGGTGGTGCTGGCCTTCGACGCTAAGCCCCACTGGCCCGATACTCCAGCCTTTCTGCGCCTCTACGTCGAGGATGCCGATGCGACCTTCCGGCGGGCGCTCGACGCGGGTGGGATCGCGGTCACCAACGTAACCCACCTGTTCTGGGGGGATCGGATCGGTCGAGTCAGAGATCCGATGGGCAACTTGTGGTGGATCCAGGCCCGTGTCGAGGACGTCGACGACGCCGAGATCAACCGCCGCATGAGCGACCCGGTCTGGCTGGAGCGAATGGCCTACGTCCAGAGCGTGGATCCATTCGCCAAGGACGCCGAGTAGTCCGGGCCTCCGGGCTGCCGGCTGTTCACCGACCTCGAGCGCTGTCGACTAATGCGTCCACGACTCGCCCGGTCGAGGACACCCACGGCCGGATCTAACGCGTCCAGCTCGCGAATGAGAGTGCAGGATTGCCCGGTCCAGGTTGCGGCCGTAGACGGCGGCGAAGATCGGCAGGAGCAGGCCGGCCTAACACGACCCGCCACCGCTTCGGGTCGAAGCGGCTACGTGTGGGATCACACCGGCGATCGCGCCCTCGCCGCGATCGCCGGCCCGGATCCAGACCGCGTAATCTTCTCGGTTCAGTGAGGTTGGTGGGCTGCAGCTCCGCGTTCTCCTTGCGGAGCCGTTTCAGCGCCTCGGCGTCCTTGCTAATCGGCCGGTCATCCGCTCGCCATGGTCGTGCTCGTCTTAGCGCACCGACTTACGGATTGGCTCGGCGCCGGTATCCAACTCCCGGGCCACATCGGCGATCATGGGGGCAAGCTGTGATGCACATCAAATCGGCCGACGACCTTGCGGCCGCCCTTGCCGATGCACTCGAAGAGCTTCACCGGCTCCTGCGCCGCCTCGATCGACTTATCCGATGCGACCAATGGACGCCTGGACGCACGCTCTCTTCGAGGAGCGTCAATAGGTGATCAAAACGTGGGCCGGTATTGTTCGGGCCGGGACCGCCTTGTAGGAGGGCTGCAGCCGATGACATCGCGTGCAGCGGAGAATCTCGGCAACCGTCTGGAACGGGAGCGCCTACGCCGGTTTGCGGGCCGAGCTGCAGCCGCCGAACAGTGAGAGGAACGAGCTCAGGCCGGCGTCCACCGAATCTCCTGCTCCTGCCACGAGGGTGGGGCGCCCGGGAGGTCACCGCTTCCTGGGGCACGCAGGCCGTCGATGATGATGTCGAGCTGGCGCTGCTTGAGCCCGGCCGTCCGGGCGGCATCTCCGAGCTTGGTCTTGGCCAGCAGCTCCAGCAGGAAGGCGACGTCGAGGAAGGTCAGGCCGGGGCGCAGGGCACCGGCTTGCTCGACCCGCTCGAACAACCCCACGGTGCCTTTGATCATCCGCTCGGTCCGAGCCGCGTGGCGCTCATCCGGTGTGAACTGCCCGGCGAGGTGGACAGTCAATGCGTGCGTGTCGGCGGCGACAATGTCGCGCAGCCACCGGACATAGGTCCTCCAGGGGTCGTCCGTGGACGCCAGCGCCTTTTCCACGAGCTCGATGTAGATGTCCTGGCCGTCAAGGCAAAGCTGGGCTAGCAGGGCGTTCTTGCTCGGGTAACGGTGGTAGAGCGCGGCAATGCCGACGCCGGCTCTGATGGCGACCTCGGAGATGGGAGCCGCGGGGTTGGCGATGAAGACCTCACGTGCGGCATTGAGGATGCGCACGTTGTTGCGCTGAGCCTCAGCCTGACGCCCCCGCCTGCGTGGTTCGGTCGACACGGAAACAGCCTAGCGAACTCTAGAATGATTCATTCTGTTTTGATATCCTTTAACAGAATCAACCATTCTGTTCACAGGGAGTCAGTAATGTCGAAGCACGCGATCACGCCCTTCACCATCAGCATCAGCGACGGCGCCATCACCGATTTGAGGACCCGGCTCCGCAGCACGCAGTGGCCCGAACAGCTGCCCGGGCCGGCATGGCAGCGAGGGGTACCGGTCGATTACCTGCAGACGGTGGCGGACTACTGGGCAGAAGACTTTGGCTGGCGCGCCCAGGAGAAGCGCATCAATGGGTACCCGCAGTTCACCACTGATGTCGATGGCCAGCGAATCCATTTCCTGCACGTCAGGTCGGCAGTCGAAGGGGCCACGCCGCTGTTGCTCCTGCACGGCTGGCCCGGTTCGTTCGTCGAGTTCCTCGATGTGATCGATTCCTTCGTCGACCCCGTCGCGCACGGTGGCACCGAGGCCGACGCCTTCCACGTTGTCGTTCCGTCGCTGCCTGGTTTCGGTTTCTCGAGCCCGTTAGCCGGCGAAGGATGGGGTAGCCGAAGGATGGCCACGGCTCTGGCTGAGCTGATGGCCCGACTGGGGTATGAGCGCTACGGCGCGCAGGGCGGCGACTTCGGGGCGTTCGTCGCGCCAGACCTAGGTCGGGTGGACTCCGATCACGTGATCGGGGTGCACGTGAACGCGGCCTCTATGGGGTTCATCCCGTTCGGAGAGCTGTCCGAGGATGACAAGGCCTCGCTCACCAAGGTGGAGCAGGCGCGACTTGAGCGGATGGCCAACTTCCTCAGCGAGGGGAACGGCTACTTCGGCATCCAGTCGACCCGGCCGCAGACCCTATCGTTCGCCCTCAGCGACTCACCGGTCGGCCAGCTCGCCTGGATCATCGAGAAGTTCAAGGAGTGGACAGGGTCCGACCGTGATCTGCCAGAGGATGCCATCAGTCTCGACACGATCCTCACCGACGTCTCCTTGTACTGGTTCACCAAGACAGCCGGGTCGGCGGCGAATATTTACTACGAGTCGATGCACGGGCAGGATTGGCCGACGCCCTCAACGGTGCCGATCGGTGTAGCGGCTTTCGCCGAGGACGTCGCCATCCGCCGCTACGCCGAGCAGGGCAACAACATCGTCCATTGGAGCGACATCGAGGCAGGCGGCCACTTTGCCGCGCTCGAAACACCGGACCTCCTGGTGGCCGACGTACGAGCATTCTTCGCCGCCCTGCGCCAGACGATGTAGCCGACCAGTTCAACGGGAAATCGGGGCACCGCTACGAACGGTGCCCTCCCCAATCTGAGCTTCGCCACGGCAGTGCCTCCCCTCACGGGTGCAGGACGCGTGTGATGACCACGCTGTCGGTCGGCGGCCCTGCTGGTGGCATGGAAACGCCTGCGGGCCGCGGCGTGTATCCGGGGAGCCCGTCGAGTCCGTTGGTCATGTCTGTGAGGCCGATGCGCGGCGGCTCAGTTCCCGGGATCCGGAGGGTGACCTCGATGCCCTCGGGCGGAGGATCGTAGAACTGCACCTGCCAGGGCCAGGCACTGGCATCGGCGTGTTCGGGGTTCATGTGGGGCAGGTCGAGCGCGGGATGCCCCGGGACGTCGATTGTGGCAGCGCTCACCGGCCGGTCGACGTAGAGGCCCAGGGCGTACGCGTCCCGCGGCGATGAGGCACGCAGGCGCAGAACCGTGGTACCGCCCTCGATGCGAGTGTTCAGCACGGCCACCTCCGGTGCGGCCAGGTCGGTCGTCTCGGCGGGACCGGTGCGCGCGAGGGTCGTGTTGTTGGGCAGTGGGACCGTCAGGGGATCCTCCGAGCGCGCGTCCGGCACGTAGCGTGCTGCCCACCCATGCGGGGTTTCGTCGACTGTGGCCCACATCGCAGTGCCGCTGTCAGCGTCCTGGACATACATCAGGTAGGCCGCGACGGGATGGTCTTTGTCGAACCTATCAACGGTCAGGCCGATGCCGGCCATTCCGAAGGTCAGCGCGATCAGGCCGAGCGGAACGGCGACGGCCGCCAGGCGCGGACCCCGGTCGGCGGGGAGCACAACGGCGACCAGAGGAAGCGCCGTGAGGGCAGCCATGGTGAAGAAGAACACGCCGGCAAGCCCAGGCCGATGCCGAGGACCGATAGCAGTGGGCAGTCCACGGACCCGCCACCTCGACGACGCTCGCGCGCGACCTCGGCTGGAACACCGGTGCGACCAGCTATCACCTGCGACAGCTGGCAAAATACGGGCTCGTCGAGGAACTGCCCGACCGTGCGCACGGACGTGAGCGGTGGTGGCGGCAGATCCCGCGGGACCTGCGCTTCCCCCGGCGCAGTCAGCAGACCCCGGAAATCCGCGCGATCGTCGACGAGATGAACCGGCTAGGGTTCACCGCCGATCTCGAGGCCTTCGCCCGCACCCAGGACGAGGCCGACCTCGGCTGTGGCTGCCCTCGGCTCGCAATTCAGGGCAAGGACGCCATCCAATCGTTTCCCCTGGGACAACGCCATCGGTGGGACCTCCTGGGTGAGTACTTGGCGGTACACATCGAGAATCCCGCTGATGGCCCCGATACTCAGTCTTTGCGACGGCCGACCGCTCCTAGCTGAGCTAGGGTCGTCCTTCGCCAGTTTCCCAGCCCTCTGAGATCGCGTCGCATTGCGCGCCCTTAGCTCCCGCACTTGGCCAGCAGCCGCTTAAGCTCGGCCGTCATTATTCATGATCATCTTCCCCTCCATCGGGTCTGGGTTCAACATCGCCTCTTGATCAACTCCCAGGCCGTCTACAGGCCTTCACTCGTTGAAAACTCCGGGTAACAATGAGTAGCGTTGAGCAGTGATTTGCCCAGTCATCCGGGGCTCTGACGGCATCGCCCCTAGCCAGGAACCCCCCGGATTGGTTTGAATCCAACGCCTGCCACACTTCATGAATCCCTTGTAAATAAGGGATTCCGCACGTTATCCCAGCGCCTTGACCGTCAGTTGTGACTATCTCCCAATGGTGTCCCTGAGAGATCGTCGCCGGCAAACGGTCGAGACGTGACACGTGGACCCACCAGGTCGGTGCGACCCTACGCTTGCCGCGTGATCCGTGTGCTGCTGGCAGACGACGAGCCGATGATCCGGGTCGGCGTTCGCGCCATCCTTGCCACCGATCCTGGGATGGAGGTGGTCGCAGAGGCCGCTGACGGCCGCGAGGCCGTCGAACTGACGCTCAAGTACCGGCCCGAGGTCGCCTTGCTCGACATCCGGATGCCCCGACTCGACGGACTGGCCGCGGCCGAGGAGCTCCGGCGGGTCGCTCCCGGGACCTCGCTCATGATGCTGACCACGTTCTCCGAGGATGAGTTCATAGCCCGTGCCCTGAGCCTCGGTGTCAGTGGGTTTGTCCTCAAGTCAGGCGATCCGCGCGAGCTGATCGCCGGCATCCGGGCGGTCTCAGGCGGAGCCGCGTACCTCTCGCCCGAGGTAGCCCACCGCATCATCACCCACCTCCACGAGGGCGGCCGGCTGGACCGTGCGGTCCGGGCGCGGACGAGACTGGAAGGCTTGACCGGCCGCGAGCGAGAGGTGGTCGGGCTGGTGGGAGCTGGGTTGTCCAACGCGGAAATCGCAGCCAGGCTGTACGTCGTCGAGGGCACGGTCAAGGCGCATGTCAGCGCGGTCCTAGCGCAGCTGGGACTCAAGAATCGCGTCCAGCTGGCGATTCTGGCTTACGAGGCTGGGCTGCTCGAGGGTGACTGATTTTGGCGCTGCCGGGAAGTCCTAGGCGTCGCGGGTCTTGAGTGCCGCTGCTCCTGCAAGGAGAGCGGCGGCGGCCCATCCGATGAGAGTCAGCAGTCCAACGACCGGGCTGTACGGCTGGTCCGCCCCGGTGATGAACGTCTGGCCGGCGACGTTCGGGAAGTAGTTCGAGATCGTGACCAGCCACTCCCAGCCCAATGCTTCCCCGACTCCGCCCAATAGCGTCGAGGCCACCAGCAGCACCAAGAAGAGGATCGAGACCGTGGCCGCCGAGCTACGCGTAAAGGTGCCGACACCGAGTGCGACCAGGCTGATCATTCCGCCGTACAGGCCGATCGCCAGGACCGAGCGTACGGTGTCACCGGCCGAGAAGTCGCCGTACTCCCCGAGGGCCGGGACGCCGACCGCGACACCCACGACGCCCAGCAGCGTGCCCAGCACGAAGCCGAAAGCCGCCACGACTCCGGCCTTGCCGAGCAGCAGCCGGGTACGCGCAGGTACGCACTGCAGCGAGAAGGTGATCGAACGGGACGCGTACTCCGACGTGATCAAGAGCATCGCGGGCACGGGCACGATGAACTGCACGAAGTTGACGCCACCGATCGCGAGGCTCACATACGTCGCGGCCCCTGGCGGCGCTGCTTCGGCCGCCATCTCATTCGCCGTACTCGTGCCGTTCAGGGCTGCCGCGACCGCCATCGCAACGACCGCCCCGCCCACCGCCCACCAGGTGGAGCGGACGCTTCGCAGTTTGATCCATTCCGAAATCCAGACAAGGCTCAGCGTCTTCATCGAGGCGTCCGCTCCTTGTACTCAACGCTCTCGGCGGTCAGATCCATGTAGGCCTGCTCCAAGCTGGTTTCGACGGCGCGGAGCTCGTGCAGCCGAACGCCGGTCTGGTACGCGAGGTCGCCAACCCGCTCAACGCTCAGGCCGCTGACTACCAGCTCTGTCGCGGAGTTCCACTGAAGCTGGTGGCCGGCCAGCGCGGCCGCAAGCGGTTTGAGTTCGGGCCCACGTACCCGTACCGAGCCTTCGATCAGCAACGCCCCGATCTCGGTGTCGGCGATCAACCTGCCGCGCCCGATGACGACCAGCCGGTCGGCGGTCTGCTCCATCTCGCTCATCAGGTGGGAGGAGACGAACACCGTCCGGCCGTGGCCAGCGAACTCGCGCAGGAAGGTGCGGATCCACCGCACCCCGTCCGGATCCAAGCCGTTCACCGGCTCGTCCAACATCAGCACCTGCGGGTCGCCGAGGAGCGCGCCCGCGATGCCGAGCCGCTGGCTCATCCCCAGTGAGAAGGTGCCGGCAAGCCGGTCTGCGACGTCGGTGAGCCCAACCGCGTTCAGCACGTCGTCGACCCGGCGGGCGCGTATGCGGTGGGTAGCGGCCATGGCGAGCAGGTGGCTGCGGGCACTGCGCCGCGGGTGGACCGCGGTGGCGTCGAGCAGGCCACCAATCTCGCGCATCGGGTAGCGGTGTTCCGCATACTGCTTGCCGTTGACCAGGGCTCGCCCGGCGGTCGGCCAGTCGAGCCCAAGGATGAGACGCATGGTGGTGGACTTGCCGGCGCCGTTCGGGCCGAGGAAGCCGGTGACCCGGCCCGGCGTGATCTCGACGGTGAGGCCGTCGACCGCAGTCTTGTCGCCGTACCGCTTGGTCAAGCCGGTGAGCGTGATCATGACGCCAACCTAGAAGTGGAACCGGCCGCGCGCCATGGACGATCGGAACCACCCGACCCTGACTTTCGTCAGGGTTCATCGCCCGGCTGGATCGGGCACAGTGGTGGCATGCGTCGCGCACAGATTGCCGATCTGGCCCTGTGGCTGTCGATCAGCGTGCCCCTGCTGTTGCTGAGGGCTGACTGGCCCTGGGCTGGGGGCTGGTGGGCCGTTGCGCTCGCCGGGGTGGCACTCGCCATGTGCACGGCCGTCGCACGCCGCCGGCCGTTACTCTCCCTCGCCATCGTGCTCGTGCTCAGCCTCGCTGTCCCGCCGCATTTCTTCACACCGGCGTTCAGTCTCGCGCTGGCCGCGTTCGGCTATTTGACCGGCCGGCGGATGGAGCATGCCCGTCCCGCGCTGGCCGTCTTCGCGGGCACGGCGATACTCGGTGCCGTAGCGGCGCCAGTGCTCGGCGGCTCAGTTTGGCTGTGGAACTGGCTCACGCTGCTGCTGGGTCTGACCGGCGGGGCTGTCCTGCCCTGGCTGGTGGGCCGGTGCGTACGACAGTACGCCGCGCTAGTCAGTACCGGTTGGGAGCTTGCCGACCGGATGGAGCGCGAGCAGCAGGCGGTCGCCGACCAGGCCCGGCTGAGGGAGCGTTCCCGCATCGCCAGCGATATGCACGACTCGCTTGGCCACGAACTTTCCCTGATCGCAGTGCGAGCCGCTGCCCTGGAGGTACACACCGGGCTGGGCCTACAGCAGCAAGTGGCCGCCCGCGAGTTACGAGAGGCGGCAGGATTGGCCACGGCTCGGCTGCGGGAGGTCATCGGCATATTGCGTGACGAGCGAGGTGCGGCCCAGACAACGCCGGTGAACGAGACAGTGGAGGAGGCGGTCGAGCGGGCGCGTGGCTCCGGCATGGCAGTGACGCTGATCGAGGCTGGGGACGGGCCGAAGGTGCCGGTGATGACGGATCGGGCGATCCACCGCGTCGTACAGGAATCTCTAACGAACGCGGCGAAGCACGCACCTGGGGCGGCAGTCGAGGTAAGCGTCGTTCAGGATGAGGACGCCCTCATGACGACGGTCTGGAACGCTCGTCCGACAGGATCGAGTCCGGGCCTGGCTTCGGGCCGCGCAGGCCTGGTGGGATTGGACGAGCGTGTGCGGCTTGCTGGCGGGACCCTCTCGTACGGCCCGTCCGCGGATGGGGGATTCGTCGTGCACGCGCGGCTGCCGCTGATGTGGGCACCCGCCGCGGCACTGGCGCCCACACCGTCGATCTCGCAGCGCGAGTTCGAACAGGCCAACCGCCAGGTGCGGCGTGGCCAGAGACAAGCGATCCTGGCACCGCTGGCCGCTGGTGCGGTTCTCGCCTTCCTCATGGTCGGCCTCTGGACATATACGGAGACGCACTCGGTGCTGGGGAGCGCGGCGTACCAGGCAATTCGCCTTGGTGATAGTGCGACCGAGGTGCAAACCAGGGTGCCCCCGATCAGCTACGAGGTCGGACCGAGGGATATGAAGAGACCAGGCTGCGTGTACTACCGTGTCCGGCAATTCGCTGCCACGCCCGCCTATGAGCTCTGCTTCACCGACGATCGCCTGGCGTCCAAAGCCATCGTGAACTAAGCCGCTAGCGCCGCCACCCGATCTCGGAGATCTCGATCTTCCGGAGCATTCCGGGAGCCGTAGCCCAGCGTTTGGATGGGCTCAGATCGATCCTGGAGCGGGCCGAGGAACTGGGCGGAACCGCCGCCCCGGGCCAACAAGCGGCGGACGGGGAAGTGAGCGCGCGACTGCCGCTAGTACTCCAGCCGGAGATCGTAACGTTCATGGGTCGGGGGCGATGCCTGCGGCGTGCCGGGAAGTCGAATCGTGACGAGGAGACCGCCGGTGGGGCGGGGTGCGAGATCGAGGGTCCCGTCGTGTGCCCGGACGATGCTGTGCACGATGGCCAGCCCGAGGCCGACGCCGGCATGCTCGTCGGTGCGGATGCGTTCTGTTCCGCGTTGGAACGGTTCGGTGAGGGTCGGTACCAGCTCCGACGCGAGCGCATGGCCCGTGTTCTCGACCCGCAGCACGCTCGCGTCGTGCTGCGATTCGGTGTGGACCGTTACGGTGCCGCCGGCGGGGAGATTGTGGACAATGGCGTTCTGAACGAGGTTCGTCACCATCCGCAGCAGGAGCGCCGCGGAGCCGACGGTCTGTGTTGTCTCGCCAGTGACGTCGAGCGTTATCCTGCGTTGTTCAGCGAGGGGAAGCAGCGCTTCGGTGGCTTCTTCGGCGATGAGGGAGAGGTCGACGGGCTCACGCGTGAGGGTCCTGCGGTCGCCGCGGCTGAGCAGCAGGAGCGCCTCGGTAAGGTCGATCGCCCGCGTGTTGACGGTGTGGAGGCGTTCGATGAGTTCGCCCTGGTCCCGCGTGGGGTCGGTGCGGGCGACGTCGAGGAGGGTCTGCGAGATCGCCAGCGGGGTGCGCAGTTCGTGGGAGGCGTTCGCGGCGAATCGTTGCTGTTCAATGACGTGGGATTCGAGTTGTTCGAGCATCGTGTCGAACACGTCGGCTAGTTCGCGGAATTCGTCTTTGGGGCCTTCCATGTGGATCCGGTGGGACAGCGATCCGTTCGCTGCCATCCGCGCCGCGTCGGTGATCCGTGTGAGTGGTGCGAGCATCCGGCCGGCGAGCATCCATCCTCCCAGGAGGCCGAACACGAGTAGGAAGGCCAGTGCTGTGGCCGCGGCGGGGGCGAATGCGCGCAGCAGGTCGGAGCGATTGGCCCCGGGGACGCCGGCGCGGTCGGGTACGTAGCGCAGCAGGAACACCCATACCACGGCCAGCAGGAGAGCACCGGCAATGAGGAGGAATCCGGCGTAGCTCAAGGTGAGTTTCAGTCGGGCGCTGAGCCCTGGGCGTCTATTCATGAGTACTGCCAGGGTGGGCGGGGTCCGCGCCGGTGTCGATTCGGTAGCCGACGCCGGGCACCGTGGCGATGAGCCATGGTTCGCCGAGTCGTTTGCGCAATGCGGAGACGGTGATGCGGACGGCGTTGGTGAAGGGGTCGGCGTTCTCGTCCCAGGCCCGCTCCAGTAGCTCTTCGGCGCTGACGACACCGCCTTCGGCGGCGACGAGGACTTCGAGCACGGCGAACTGCTTCCGGGTGAGCGCGACGTAGCGTCCGTCGCGGAAGACCTCCCGACGGAAGGGGTCCAGCCGGAGGCCCGCGATCTCGCGGACCGGGGGGCGGGCGTACGCGCGTCTGCGGTCGAGCGCCCGCAGCCGCATGACGAGCTCCCGAAGCTCGAAGGGCTTGGTGAGGTAGTCGTCGGCGCCGAGCTCGAACCCGGAAGCCTTATCGTCGATCCGGTCGGCGGCGGTGAGCATGAGGATCGGGGTGCCGCTGCCAGAGGCGACGATTCGTCGGGCGATCTCGTCGCCAGAGGGGCCAGGGATGTCGCGATCGAGCACCGCGAGGTCGTAGGGGTTGATGCTGAGCAGTTCCAGGGCTGTGTTGCCGTCGCCGGCGATGTCGGCGGCGATCGCTGCCAGCCGGAGACCATCACGGACGGCTTCTGCCAGGTAGGGCTCGTCCTCCACGATCAGCACGCGCATACCTGAACCCTAAGCAGGACGGCATATCGCCGACGTATCCGAACGCTGAAGCGCGACGGGGACCCGGTTCACGGCTGCATCCTCGGGTCCTCAGTCGGATCCGCATACATCGGCGGGCAACCGTCGTCGACAGCATCGGGACGCAGTTCGTAATGCCAAAACTCATTGCTGTAGATCTGACACAGCCCGTACGCGGCACCGTGCTCAGACAGCCAAGCGGCGGCATCGAACGGGCCGATGTCGACCGCCTCACCCGACACATGAGCAGACGTCTCCGTAGTGGACACCCACCGCGCGGCCTCTTCCTGCGAGCCATACTCGACGACAGCGTCCTGCAACAACTGCTGCTGATACTGGGGCGACCGCCAACCACTGTTGACCCGAAGCCCGACGCTGTCGGCTTCTGCGTCCGTCGCCGCCCGACGCAAGGCATCGAGGAGATCCGGGTCGAGCCTGCCGACCGCCGGTATCTCGTCGTCGAACACCGATACCGCCACACCGTCGGGAATGACACCGTCAGCTTCGTCCAGCGCGATCTGCGTACTGGTCGACTGGCCAACTTCGGCCGACGAACTCGACGGAGCGAACGCCACGAGCGACGGCCGCTGCACGACGAACGCAGAGATCGCTACACCGAGGATCGCCAGACTGACGAGCACGATCCTGCGCGTACGACGGGCTGGCGCTGACAGTGATGCGCTGTGGTTCATGCCTCCACGGAAGACGGAAGACTGTTGCGGTGGCGTACGCGATTTTTGATACGCCCGCGATACACGGAATCCCCGGCATCAAGGAGCAAGATCACGATCTACGGCTGCGTACTAGTGGGAAGCCCTCCGGAGAGTTCGAATCCAGCACCTGCCAACTAGCAGGATTCCCTTACGAAATGGGGATTCAGTGCGGTGCCCAAGACAAGGGACGAAATAAATAGCTTGTTTGCCCGCAGCGTCTTAGGGAGAATGGCCCATGGCGGAGTGCCCGACCTGCAGGGGAAAAGGCAGTTGCCCGCGATGCGGCGGATCCGGTTCGGTCTGGTTCGAAAAATGCCCGCTCTGCGGCGGTAAGAAGGTGTGCGTCACCTGTAAGGGGTCCGGCAAGAAGTCTTGAGCAGTCCCGCCACCCATGGGCTCGACCCGGAGATTTCGCTGCGCACACGACGATGCCGAGGGATTCAATGGGCAGGGTGTGCAGGCGGGCGGTCCGCATGATCAGACCACCGCCGTCATGCCCCCGTCGACGAAAAGAACCTGTCCGTTGACGAAGTCCGAGGCCGGTGAGGCGAGGAACACCAAAGCACCGATCAGGTCCTCAACCTGGCCCCAGCGGCCGGCCGGCGTCCGACCTTTCACCCAAGCGGAGAACTCGTCGTCCTCGACCAGAGCACTGGTCAGCTCGGTCTCGAAGTACCCGGGCGCGAGCGCGTTGGCCTGCACACCGGAGGGACCCAGGTCGGCGCACAGGCCCTTTGTCAGCATGACGATGCCGCCTTTGGTTGCGCTGTACGGGGCGATACCGGGCCGGGCTAGCTGGCTCTGCACCGATCCGATATTGATGATCTTGCCGCTGCCCCGCGCCACCATGCCACGGGCGACCCGCTGGCTGACAAGGAATGCGCTCGTCAGGTTGGTGGCCACCAGGTCGTTCCAGTCTTCGAGGCTGAACTCGACGAAGGTTCTCCTACGCTGGAGGCCGGCGTTGTTGACGAGGATGTCCGGGGTGCCCCAGTCGCCTTCGATGGCGGCGATACCGCGGTCGACGGCGGCCAGGTCGGTGACGTCGAACGTGCTGACCCCGGCCTGACCGCCGGTTTCCTCGGCCAATGTGGTTGCCGAGAGGGTGGCCCGCTCGACGTCGCGGCCGTGGATCACTACCCGGGCACCGGCCTGGAGCAGGCCCTTGGCAAGGGCGTAACCGATCCCTCGGCTGGAGCCCGTGACCAAGCCGACCCGGCCGCTCAGATCGAACATGTCCATTCGAGAGACCATAATCGAGCGATACACAGCGGGTGCGCCGCGGGATGGGCCAATCGCTCGATCATCAGCTGGGCCGACGGTTCGGATGCCAGACGTTGCGTTAGCGCCGCCAGCCGATCTCGAGTATCTCGATCTTCGGAGCACTCCGGGAGCCGTAGCCGGTCACAGGCATCCCTGGCTGAACCGTTGAAGCGGAGGCGGTCCAGCTGGTGATCTCGCTCATTCCAGAGATCGCTGGCAAGACATCGGGTGTATGCCTCAGGTCGTCGAGTAGCTGCTCGTACGCGAGCCGGTTGCCGCGCTGACGAGTCGCTGACATCCAGGTGTCCGTCGCAATGAGGTGCTCGACTCGCCGGAGGTCTGCACACAGCTGTTGTCGGCGGAGAACCCTTGACAGCTCCTCGGCTTCTCGGTCGAAGTCACGAGGCCGGCTGAGTCTGTCAAGAATTACACCACCGAGACGGCTTATCTGCTTGCCCAAGCGTGTGCGGCCATCCGGGGTTAGCCCACCGCTCCGGGCTTGTCGGCTCACATGTTCAAGGCTGGATCGGTCAGCTGCAGATAACAAGGGCCAGATAGCGCTATCGGCACGCCTGCCGGAAACACCGCGATCCTTGCGGCAGCATTGGTGTTCGTTCACGGAGATGGACGGAGGACGCCATGTTGGGAGGACTTGCTCTTGTTCTGCTCGTGGTCGGCTTCTACGTCGTGTCGCTGATTTTCAATCCATGGGTGAAGTGCTCGAAGTGTCACGGCAAGGCAAGGCCCCGTGCCTGGGTGTTCGGCTACGCACACCACGTTTGCCCCAAGTGCGACGGCACCGGGCAACAGCTTCGGTTTGGCCGGAGGTTGTTCCGCATGGGACCGGGCAAACCGTCCTCCTAGATCTGCGGTAGGAAGATGTTTGGGTGTGGCCCGCTGATGCTGACGCGCTGATCGCCTACCAGCAGCAGCTGGCCATCGCGGGACCTGAGCAGTGCACCTTGGATCCGGGTACGGCGAGCATCGGCGGCTGCTGGGTGTGCTTTCCGCGCGGGCTTGCCGGCTCTGGTACTGATCATGATCCAGCATGGTGTGCCGCAGTGATCATGTTTGGTGGCCGCGTGCTCGAGCAGCAGATGATCAGCGGGACTACGGGTGCGCCATACGTGCCCGGTCTCATGGCCTTGAGGCTTGGCCCCCTGTTGGAGCAGGCCGTACGCGCCCTGTCGGCTCGTCCAGACGTCTTGCTACTGGATGCCACGGCGCGTGATCATCCGCGAAGGGCCGGGCTGGCGCTGCATCTGGGCGCCGAGCTGGACATCCCCACGATCGGGGTGACGCACCGGCCGCTGGTTGCTTCTGGCGAATGGCCGAGTGACCGGCGGGGTGCCTCGAGCCCACTTCGGATCGGCAACTCCGTGGTCGGTTGCTGGCTGCGTACCCGACCAGGCGTCCGGCCGCTGGTGGTGCATCCGGGCTGGCGGATCGATCTGGCCACTGCGGTTGAGGTGATCACTTTGCTCACCAGCAGGCGTCGTACACCTGAGCCGCTCCGTCATGCTCGTCAGCTTGCCCGCCGCACTCGTAGCCAGCAGCGAACCTGACGATCGGGCGCTAACGGATCCTCGCTCGTCTATGCTGCCGATCATGCTTATCCTCGGGCTCATTCTGTTCGGCATGCTGGTCGGTGCTGGTGCGCAACTGATCTTGGGCAAGTCAGCGAAGGGTGTCGACTGGACCCTGGCGTTGCTGGCCGGACTGGTCGGGTCCTTCCTCGGCGGGCTGCTGATCAGCCTGCTGTCTGGAGACGGGCTGCAGTTCCGAGCGAGCGGCATCATCGGGTCGCTGGCCGGTGCGCTGCTGGTCACTGCGGGATGGCAGTGGTATCGCCGCCGCAGCAAGGCCTCGCACGCCTGAGTGACACGGCCGACTGTTTCGAATGTGTGGGCGAAAAGTGTCAGTGGCGGTCCGTAGCGTTTGAGGCGTGGCAGTCACTGTAATTCCTGTACCGGCTGCGGAGCTGGTCGTCGATGCGCGGACTGGTTGGTTCGATGAGGTGCTGGCCGGTCTGGCTGCGGGTGTTGCCGAGTGCGCCCGCCCGGGGGATGCAGGCGGGGTGTCGGATGCGGTGCGGGTTGATCGGATTGCCCGGTTGGAGAAGATCAAGGCGGCTGCTGGGGCGTTGCAGATGGCTGAATCGGTCAGGTTTGCTCAGTCGCAGGCGGAGGCGCAGTTGGCCGCCGAGGTGCATCCGGACAGGATTGGCCGGGGGATCGCCGACCAGTTGGGCCTGGCGTGCCATGTCTCGGGGTTCGAGGCGGCCCGCCGGTTGGGGGTGGCTCGCGGGTTGTGGTTCGATCTGCCCAGAACCTACCGGCTGCTGGTGGCCGGGGAGATCAGCGAACATGTGGCCTCACTGGTGGTGACGGAGACTCGGCATTTGGACGCCCAGACTAGACGTGAGGTGGATGCGAAGATCACCGCCGCGGGGTTTGCGGAGATGGGGCCGCGGAGCGCCGCGGCGTGTGCCCGCAGGCACGCCTACGAGGCGGACCCGGAGGCCTATGTGCAGCGCGGCCGGACGGAACGGAAGAACCGTCGGGTCACGCTGCGGCCGGCGCCGGACACGATGAGTGTGTTGTCGGGATATCTGCCGGCGGAGCAAGGTGTCGCCTGTCTGAAGTCGCTGCGTGAGCAGACCGATGCGGTGAAGGCTGCCGGTGATCCGCGGTGTCGTGATCAGATCATGGCCGACACACTGGTGGAACGCCTCACCGGACAAGCCACCGCAGCCGATGTGAACGCTGAGGTGCAGATCGTGATGCCGATCGATGCGTTGCTGGATGCCAACAACCACAGGTCGGCTGAGCTGAACGGCTACGGGCCGCTGCCGGCCGAGCTGGCCCGCGACCTGCTGGCGTCCAGCAAGGGCCGGCTGTGGTGGCGCCGGCTGTACGCCGCACCCTTCGGCGGGCCGCTGGTGGGCGGCGATCCGCACCGCCGCCGCTTCGACGGCCACCTCAAAAAGTTGATCATGTGGCGGGATCGGTGGTGCCGGGACCCGTTCTGTGATGCGCCGATCCGCCACATCGACCACATTCAGCGCTACACCAACGGCGGCCTCACCATTTTCCCCAACGGCCGCGGGGAATGCGAACGCGGCAACTATGCCCGCGAGATGCCCGGCTGGAACGTCGAAGCCGACTCCAGCGGGTTGGACGGCCAAACCCACACGATCAAGATCACCACCCCAACAGGCCACAGCTATTCGAGCCGCGCGCCCTAGCCGGTGTACGGCGTCGAGCCGACGGTCAGCCCATTCCCGAACCAGTAATACCGGCCGCTCCTGCGCCCGGGGCCGCAGTACCTCTATCCCGATACGCGTTACAACGCAGACAGACTTGATAGCGCTCATGCGTCTCAGGGTTCTCGCGATCTTCCCAGTCGTGCAATCGCAGGCGGCACCTCAAAGCCTTGACCATGGAGCGGATCTTCCTCCCGTCCCACGTGGTTGGCAAGCGACTCGTCCTCGTTGCGGCCGACCGGCGTGAGCTTGTCTCAGGGTGCAGCAGCGGCTGCTGCCGCGTAAAGCGAGGTTAGGTCGGGGTCCGCGACCAGTCGTGCGATCGGTAGGTCGAGCGCGGCGTCGTACGGCGCGAGTTTGTCAACTGCCTCTGTTCGGGTCGCTGCCGCGACACCGACGCTGCCGAGTGGTACGTCCATAACATTGAAGTGCTGTCGATGTGCCTCATTGATGCTGCGGTACTTGCTTTCCGCGGTCTGGAGCCGCTGATGCGAGTCGGGCCCAAGGGCGACGCGGACGTACGCGGCGACGATCGGGGCGGTGCGTCCGGCCTCCGTGGCTCCTTCCTGCACCCAGCGGCGTGCTTCGGCCGCTTGGGCGGGCAGCATCCAGTTGAGCAACACGGCGTCGGCGATCCCGCCGCCGAGGGCGCACATGCGGGGTCGCATTGCCGCTAGGACGATGCGGGTCCCGTTCGGGAGAAGGTCCCGCAGCTCGGCGACGGCCCGTCGCATGTCGTCCAATGGTGCAGGGAGCTGGCCGGATCCGACTCCGATCCAGAGTTTTGCGGGGTCGAGCCCAAGTCGGCTGATCTCTGCCACGATGTCGGCCGGCTTATGCCGGTCGACAGGAAGGACTCCGATGCCTAGGTCGAGCTGCGGGGCGCCAGCTGAGAAGTGTGCGAGCATCTCCAGGCCGGGGAAGGCTGGCTCGTCGTTCGACCACAGCGAGTTGTACCCGAGATCCGAACAGCGAACGGCGACGTCGCGAGCAAGCCCTGGGTCGAGACCGGCAGTAATGCCGAGCCCCCGACGGAACGGAGTCGAGGTATTCATGGGGTCCCCACGCCGTCAGGGGAGGTCGAGAAGCGGGCGGTAGTTGGCGTGGAAGATGTTTCGCCCCCATCTGCGCAGCACCGGGCTCCGGAGGGCTGATGGCAGGTTGCGGGTGCGATCTCGGCGGTGTGTCTGAGCGAGGACCCATTGCGTACGAGGGCGCCGGCGAGCCTCGAATGTCGCCAGAGCGTCCGCGATCCCGCGCCCGGAGGCGAGGCATTCGGCAAGTACCAGAGCGTCTTCGAGGGCCATCGCGGCGCCCTGCGCCATGTTGGGCGATGTTGCGTGCGCCGCATCTCCAATGAGCAGCACCGATCCGCGTGACCAGTCGTCGAGAATCACCTCTTCGATGGGAGCGACGTACACGGCGTCGTTGCGGCGGAGCATGTCGAGGATGACCGGCACCGGGCCGGCGAGCTCGGCCAGGAGCCGGGCAAGCTGCCCGGTCACATCGTCCCCCTCTTGCCGTGGGGCACTAGTGGGGAGCGCGTCGCAGTAGCAGTAGACCTTGCCCTGTCCGATCGGTACTGCCAGGAAGCTGACACGACGTCCGAACAACACCGTCCATGTCGTCACTGCAGGCGGGCATTCGGTGACGAAGCGCCAAGCGAGTTGTCCGACCGGCCGGACCACGCCGGCTCCGACGATGAGCTGCCGGACTTGGGAATGGATACCATCGGCGCCGACCACCAGGTCGTAATCGCTGGTGCTGCCGTCGTCGAACTCGACAGTCACGCTCCCGGCATCTTGCCTGAACGTCTGTGGCGATACACCGAACCGGACTCGCACGGGATCACCGTGGAATGCCAGGACTTCGTGCAAGTCGGCACGGTGCAAGGCGAGGCACGGGCCTACGTCGCGCCACATGGTGGCTACGTCGATGCTGGTGAGCAGGTTGCCGCGCTGGTCGCACATGCGTTGGTCTGGGATCAGTGCGGCGCGTTCGATCACGGCGGATTCAAGGCCAAGACCACGCAACGCCCGCGCGGTGTTGCCTGGGAGGTAGATTCCAGCTCCGGTCGGCGCCCAGGCGGACTCCCGCTCCACCACGTCCGGAGCGAACCCGCTCTGTCTGAGTGCTCGAGCGGCACCGAGACCGGCGATCCCGGCGCCGACGACCAGAATGCGCAAGCCGGAACGGCTGTTGCTCCTCGTGCCGTTAGTCAGCGGATGCCCTTCGTCAGATTTCTTCGGCGACGTTACGCCCCGACCAGCGCTAGGTCATGGTCGCTCTTGGGGTGGACGAATGAGTAAGCGACGGCTTGATGTTGGCGTTGCGGTGGAAGACGTTGTCCGGGTCGTATTCCGCCTTGATCTTTGCCAGCCGCTGATACTTGGCCGCGCCATAGGATGCCCGAACCCGGTCGTCCTCGAACTCGGCCATGCCATTGACGTAGCTCCCGATCCCTATCGCGTACGGGCGCAGCGCGTCCCAGAAGGACCGCACCCAGGCCCGATCCGCCGGCAGGAGTTCCGGCGTAGCGGCGAGCCCGCTGATGAAGATCGCGTACCGGGGCGATCGTCCACCGCTGAATGCGGTGTCGTCATCGCCTACTTGGGAGTAGGCGCCATCCAACCGGTAGAACAGCAGAACCGACTGGGGTGAACTCTTGCGCGGCAGCTGGTCGGTTATCACCGCGATCGCATCGTCGGACAGCCCGTCCACATAGCAGCTTTTCTCGTAACCGAAGAGGCCCCACGCATTGGCCTCATCGAGCAGTTGCTGAAGCTCGACATAAGGCATTGGCGTGACAAACTCGAACAGCGGTGGGACGGCTTCCCGGATTCTGGCGGCAACCGCCGCGTGCTCCTCGGCCGAGCCGAACCCAGTGACCAGCAGCGCATACCCGGGGCGGAAGTGATGCTGCTCTGGGACGAACGGGGCCGGCGGCGCATTCAGGCCGGCGATCACCACGTTGACGTCACGGGGCAGCGTGGAGATCACCTCCCGAGCCATGCGTAGCACCTCCGTTCCTCGGTCGAGTGCCCAGAAGAACAGCCCGAACTCGATCAGCGGGCCAACCTCGTGCAGCTGGAACTCGAAGCTAGTGACGACGCCGAAGTTGCCGCCGCCGCCCCGGATGGCCCAAAACAGCTCGGGATTCTCGTCCGCCGCGGCTCGCAGGACCCGGCTGTCAGCGACGACAATCTCCGCCGCAATGAGGTTGTCGATAGCCATTCCAAACTTGCGGGTAAGCCAACCCATGCCGCCACCCAGGGTCAGCCCACCCACACCGGTGTGGCTGACCAGACCGGCAGGTGTTGCCAGCCCGTGAGCTTGGGTGGCGGCGTCCATGTCGGCCAGCAGTGCACCTCCGCCGACTCGGGCGCGTCGGCCCGCCGGATCGACCGTGACCCCACGAAGCTGACTTAAGTCGATCATGAGCCCGGCGTCGTCGACCGCGGACCCCGACATGTTGTGTGCTCCACCACGTACGGAGATCTCCAGCCCGTGCTGCCGGGCAAAGCTGACTGCTGCGCTGACATCGTTTGCGTTCAAGCAGCGGGTGATCATGGCCGGGTGGCGGTCGATCTCGGCGTTCCACACCACCCGCGCAGCGCCGTACGTACTGTCCGCCGGCGTGATCACCTGTCCAGTGAACGTTTCGCGGAAGTCATCTAGAGCTGACTCGAGCACCTGTGTCACAGCTCTCCCCTCCTCACGTGTCCCGGAGGGGACTGTGCGGAATCCCTGTAGATGCTTCTCATTCTGATGAGTTGGATTCATAAGCACAAACGAAGTTAGAATGGATTTCCATCATGGATGCTAATGGTTCCACCTACCCGGCCGCTTGGGCTGGCCTTGAGATGCGCCACCTCCTGGCCCTGAACGCGGTCGTGCAAACCGGCACCTTCAGCGGCGCCGCCGAGCAGCTCGGCTACACCCAATCAGCCGTCAGCCAGCAGGTAGGCACCCTGGAGCGCATCGTGGGCACGCCACTGTTCGAGCGTCCGGGTGGCCCCCGCCCAGTGCGCCTGACGACCGCCGGGCAGCTGCTACTGACTCACGCCCGGGCCGTCCTGGCTCGCGTCAATTCCGCTGCAACGGACCTGCGGGCGCTAGCTTCCGGCGAACAAGGGGAGCTGCGCGTGGGAACACTACCGAGTGTCGGCACCAAGATCCTTCCCCAACTGCTGGGCACCTTCCGTGCCGACTGGCCAGGCATCGAGATCCTGCTGCGCGAGTCCCGGGATAGCGCCGATCTGATACATGCCGTCGAAACTGGCGACGTCGACGTCACGTTCATCGATATCGGCCCATACGACACCGGGCCGCTGCAGGTTCGTTTGTTGCTTGATGACCCCATGGTGTTCGTGGCACCCGCCAACGCACCCGAGACGAAACGGCGAGCGGTAAGCATCGCGGACATCGCCCATCTCCCGATGATCGGCACCCGCAACATCGGATGCCGCCAGATCATCGACAACGCTTTCCGGCAGGCACCAGCGCCGCCGAAGTATGTCTTCCGCTCCGACGACACCCCGACCATTCAGGGCCTGATCGGCTCCCGGCTGGCCTTCGCCGTGCTGCCGCTGCTCACCCTCGACGAGAACGATCCCAACGTGGCCATCCTTCCCATAAGGCCCGCGCCCCCGCCGCGCCGGCTTGGGATCGCCTGGCATCCCGAGCGTAGGCCGACGCCGGCCCTCATGCCCTTTATCGAAGCTGCAGCCGAAATCTGTCGCGAGCTTGCCGAGCAATGGAAACCTTGGCGGGCGGCTTGAGAACCCATCACAGGGAACGAGTCACGATTTCGGTGACTTCGGCGTCGCTCAACTCGATCGGATTTCCCCGCATACTGCTGGCCTTTTGAGCGGCGGTTACTATCCCTGAAATCTCTTCCTCGCTGAGCTTGTAGGCGGCCAATCCGGGGATCGACAGCGCGGCCGTCAGTTCTTGCAACCAGGCGATTCCGTCCTCAGAGGCTGCGTCAGGCTGGCCGGTGAACACTGTCGCCACCTCGGCCATCCGCAGTAGCGCGGGATGCTCGGGGGCTCGGTCTCGCAGTGCCCGCAGGTTGACCTCCATAGCCGCGGCGAGCACAGCGGCGCAGACCGCACCGTGCGGCGCCGCCAGCCGGGCACCGGCCGCGGCCGCAAGGCCATGCACCGCGCCCAGCCCGGAATTGGCCAGGCACATCCCGCCGAACAGACTGGCCAGCGCAAGGTCCTCGCGAACCTCCGCGTCCTCCATTCCCTCCTGGTACGCCCGGCGCAGTGATCGAGCAGAACGACGGATCCCGTCCCGGGCCAAGGCATCACTTAACGGGTTAGCGCGCTGGGACAGAAGTGGCTCGATGAGCTGGGATAGCGCATCCATGCCGCTGGCGGCGATCGTGGCACTAGGCAGGCCGACCAGCAGGTCGGGATCGACCACCGCCACCTTCGGCAGCATCAGCGGGCTCCTGAGGCTCGCCTTGACCCCGCCCCCGGAAAGCACTGAGTTTCGAGTCACCTCAGACCCTGTTCCGGCCGTGGTCGGCACGGCGACGCAGGGCAGGCCGGGCTTCAGAATCGGGCGGCCGGCACCGATGACCTCCATGTGCTCCAGAGGGTCGGTTCCGGACGTGGCCAGCAGTGCGGCGACTTTGGCGACATCGATCGCACTACCGCCACCGAATCCCAGGACGGCATCACAGCCTGCCTCGGAGATCATCTCCATTGCGGCGCGCGCCCGCTCGATCGATGGCTCGTTCGCGACTCCGAACGCGATGCTGGAGAGGCCCGCCTCGCTCAGTACTGACCGGATTGCATCCGCTCGGGCTGTTGTCCGGCCCGTCACCACCAGGACCCGGCTGGCCCCGAGCCCGGCGAGTGCCTCCGGCACCTCGCTCACCCTGCCAGCCCCGAACCGTACGTCGGCTGGGACTGCGAGATCGAAGCGAACCACGGTGGCTACCAGGCTGAGTCGTCAGGGGAGGTGTTGACATACCGGGCGGCGTCACGAGGTCTGGCCATCATCGGCGCAACCGTGTCGCGCCAGCGCTGATAGTGTGCTGTGTCCTTATGCGCTGCGGCAGCCGCCTCGTCGCGATAGATCTCGACGAGAACGACGCGACTGGGATCGGCGCGATCGCTCAGCACGTCGAATCGTACGATTCCCGGCTCGTCGCGACTGGCAACGGCGTTCTCCTGAGTCGCGGCTAGGAAGGCATCAAGCGCCTCCGGTACGACCGAAACGTCGACATGAACGATAAGCAGGCTGTTGGGCACGAGCCGACCCTATTCGACCGTCCCACTAGCCGTCCGGGAGCAATGTCCGGATGAGCGTGTCGGAGATCCAACGGGCGTGCTGCGACTCAGTCCAGCCGATCTCGTCGCAGAGCAGGCGGCCAACATCCGGGCTGGCGAGGGCCCAGATGATCTCACCCGCCCGTCGTGTGCTGACCCGAAGTGGGCCCCGCGCCGCGATCCACCTCGCGTACGTCCGCATGTTGTCCATGCGGTAGCGATCCATTTCCTCGAATACCTTCGCCATCTCGGGCTCCACCGCCGACGCGGTGCGCAGGATCTCGAAGACCGGTCGGAGCTCCGTTGAGATGCCGGCGATGAATCTTGCGAACAACTCGATCTGTTCGCGTTGGTCGACCTCGTCTTTGATGGCTTGTGCATCGGGTCGTTGCGTGACATTAGTAACCGTCCCGTCGGGCACCAAGCGAAGGTCGATAAGCGCGGTCAGCACCCGCGCCTTGCTGCCGAAGATCGCATGAACAGTGTCGCGTGCGACGTCGGCCTGCGCGGCGATGTCCTTCATAGTGGTCCGGGCGTAACCGCGGTCGAGGAAGAGCTCTGATGCAGCGTCAAGGATGCGGGTGCGAGTGCGGGCCGCCTGCTCCTCGCGCACGGCAGACGAGTACTTGCGCTTGTCCTTGACCTCGACCATCAGTTCATCCTACAGTACATGTATTAATCCGACTAAGTGTCGGATGACTTAGGAGCGTACGCAATGCTCGAGCTACTCACAGAGCCGCCGCCGGCGGAGGCAATCGCGAAGATGACCGCCATTGAAGGTGTCCGCGTCGTCCCGACCGCGCTCACTACGCAACAAGGACCCGACCGCCACCTCGGGCCCGAAGCGGCGGGTGCGGTGCTTATTCTGCAAGCGACATTCACCAACAAGCAAAGGGCCGCCGGCTTCTGGCTGAAGGCGGCCGAGCTTTTTGAGCGGTTGGCTGTGGCCCCCGGATTCATCCGCCGCTTCAGCTTCTTTGATGGCCCGCATGGCTATTTGATCGCGTTCTGGCGTACCACGGCCGACGCCCACGCGTTCTTCTCAAGCGACGAGCACCAGGCGGCAATGCGCGAGCTCTATCGCGACCGCTGGCAGTACAGCCACTTCGCCGCGCTCTGGGAGATGACAACGCCACATGAACGCGTCATCTTTTGCCAACAGTGCGACGGCGTGACGCCTGCGACCAACGGCGTGTGCGGGGGTTGCGGTACTGAGCTGTTCGATCCGTTTGCCATGCAGCCTGAGCCGAGGCTCATAACCTGAGATGGCTCAGGTGCGGAGCGACTTCGTCAGTAGCTGCGGCGCCGTATGCCGCCTCGAAGCGAGTCAGGAATGTGTCGCCGAAGCGATACTCCTGGGTCCCGACCACCTCAATCGCATAGCTCGCCATAAGTGAGCCGAGCTGCGCGCAGCGCTCTAACGACAGGTCCCAGGCAAGCCCAGCAAGGAATCCCGCGCGGTAGGCATCGCCCACCCCGGTCGGGTCGACCCGCGCGACCTCTCGTGCAATGGGGATGTCCAGTTGAGGCTCGCCTGCGATCTCGACACTGGACCCCTTGGTGCCCTGGGTGATCACCCGGACGCCGACCCGCTCCACGATTTCCTTGTGCGACCAGCCGGTCTTCTGGGTGATCAGGCCGTCCTCGTAGTCGTTGGTGACAAGGTACGCCGCCCCGTCGATCAGCTGTTTGATCTGCACACCGTCCAGCCATGCCATTTGCTGCGAAGGGTCGGCCACGAAGTTGAATCCACGGCTGCGGCACTCCTCGGTGTGTCGCACCATTGCCTCCGGATCGTTCGGAGCGATCACGACGAGATCAAAGCCGCCCGCTCGTTCGGCAATCGGCTGCAGCTCGATTTGGCGCGCCTCGGCCATGGCACCGGTGTAGAAGGAGCCGATCTGCGCGTTGACTGAGTCGGTCGTGCAGATGAACCGAGCGGTGTGTTGGGTCTCTGAGACCCGTACCGGCCAGGTTTGCACCCCGTGTCGCTCCAGCCATGCGCGATAGTCGCCGAAATCCTCGCCGACCGACCCCACCAGAAGTGGGTCCAGTCCAAGCGCAGCCAGCCCGAAGCAGATGTTCGGCGCGATTCCACCGCGGCGGATCTGCAGATCCTCGACCAGAAAGGAGAGTGAAACCCGATCGAGGTGTTCAGTGACCAGCGAGTCTGCGAACCGGCCGGAGAACCTCATCAGGTGATCCATGGCTATGGAACCAGTGACGGCGATGCGCACGAGGTGAGGGTAATAGCTCTGTCGCACCGCGTCACTTCCGTCTCGGCGAATCACAGCGGAGGGTGGGCCCCGTTGATCTCTTGCTGCGCCAAGATGACCGATCTGACATAGTCATTTTTGGATCGCACGGCTGGTTGGTGATCGAAGCCGCTTCGGCTATGGCCGATATGGAGTAGGAAAGGTGTTGACGGGCCGACAGTACGGGGCAATCGGATTCGTGGGTGTCGCCCTCTTGGTGGTCACACTCGTCGCTCTTCCTTTCCTCGATCCTGATCTCAGCATCGTGGACGAATACATGAGCGTCTATGCGCTTGGTGACTACGGCTGGCTATTGCGATTAGGGGAATTCGCAGCTGGGTTGGGCACGATCGCCATCGCACTTGGACTCAGAGCGACATTGGCATCGGGCAAGCGTGTCACGGCATCGTGGGTTCTGATCATGGTCGCAGGATTGGGGTTCCTTGTAGCTGATGTGTTCGTCACCGACCCCACAGGTGCATACGAGGCAGGTTTGGCTACGATCAGCGGAGCTGTCCACGACCTTGCAAGCTTGGTCCAGTTCCTTAGCCTGTTGATCGCCTCGTGGATTTTGCGGGGAGTCTTCGCCCGTGACAACGGCTACGCCTATCTTGCCCGAAGCCAGTTGTGGTTCGCCGTCTTGCTAACAGCCACCTTCTCGCTGGTGTGGGTTGCGCCGGCGTTCGGGGCTGTCGGAGTCGCACAAAGAGTCCTCATTGCTGTGATGTTGACCTGGCTGCTCGTCCTTGCAGCCAACGTCCGCCGCGCCGATACATCCGCTAGAGCGAGCGAACCGAACCCACCCGTCCGCACATGACGGCACGATCGGGGCGTCCTATCCAAGATGTCCATCTACCCCCTGCCGCGGAACACACCCCCGGTATCCAGATTGTGTCGGACCCCTCCCGGTTGTTCCTTTCGGAGCAGGTCTTACCCATGTCTTATCGTTGACTGCCACTGTCTCGTGCCCCATCCCAATTCGGGGGCTTCTCCAATCTCAGACGCGCAATCTGATCAACAGCTTGCTCGCGCCGCTGGTACGGCGCTGCGACCTGGTGCCATGGTGATATCGATCGCAGGAGGAACCATGGCGCAGCCCATCGTGTATGTAGACACGTCCGAGGTTCGGCCGGGGCGGCTTGATGAGCTTAAGGCCGCCATGGATGACTTGGCTCGATTCGTGCAGGCCAACGAGCCGCAGCTGCTCGCCTATAACGTGTACTTCAATGATGACGGGACCCGAATGACCGTCTTACACATCAATCCGGACTCTGCCTCGCTTGAGCTCCACATGAAGGTGGCCGGGCCGAGGTTCCCACCGATCGGCCAGTTCATCAAGATGCTCTCTATTGACGTGTACGGCCGACCGGATGGCGGGCTGGTGGAGACACTGCGGCAGAAGGCGGAGATGCTCGACAGCGGGACTGTGCGCGTGCACGACTTCCACGCCGGATTTGCTCGCTTGCCGGGAGCTGAGGTGCGGTAGCAGCGCGCGCGTCCCGTTGACGCGAGTGACGGCGCCCGTGCAACCGCGCTCTGCGGGTGGCGGCGGGGGAGCGGCTTGAGGCCCAGATGTCATGCGCCGACCGGGGTTGAGACGGCCATGGGGTAAAGCTGGCCAGCTCGGAGCTGACCAGGCTGCGCAACACCTACCAGTGCTCGCGCTCACCACCGAGCGGCGCGGCGACGTGATTCGCTTCGAGCAGAGTGTGGCCTCGGGACTGCGTCCCGAGGCCACACAGTGCTTCAGTGCTCCCGCTCCTACTTGCAGCCAGGCTCAGTCTCTGTCTGGCCCGGAGGATGACACTTCGCCCCCCCGTCGTGCGGGCCCTTGGAACTGTTGCCTGGCCCAAAGTCCGGAATGGCGTAAGCCGCTGGAGCAGCCACCCGAGACTTAGCACTGCAGCCGCGATCGCCACGAGGATTCTGCGCTTCACGGCACTTCTCCTTTCTGGGCTGCACCCGCTGCAGCCCGCTTTCCCAGCGGGAAACATCTCTGTCCTTCCGGTTCGCAAGACATCAGAAGGAAAATTTTGATAAATCTCGAAATATGTGTCATCTCGAGACCTTAGGCTGCACGGTTTGCCACTGATTGTTGCGACTTGGATACAAGTCGGATTTCCTGTGCAGCAGCGTCGGTCCTCTATGCAGAATGAGTTCGCCAGCGCCCTGTTGCGGAGTCCTTTGGGTGCGGCGACCGGATTTCGGCGAGCTCGGGGGGGCCGCTATGTCGGAACTGCACGGCCGAAGACTGATGAGTGGTGCGCTGAGGACTTCGTTGCGGCTGGACGGTGTCTTCCTACACCCGCGCGGACTAGGCGAAAGCGACCAGGTTCGGCCTGGAACCCGAGTCTCGGCATTCGCGCACGTTCTAGCTGGTGCTTGCATTGGCCGCGACTGCAACGCCTGTGATCACTCTGGCAGGAAGCCTCGCGCACCGCCGCTCGCACGTCACCACATGCCCTCGCGACTCTCGTTCGCGCGGTCAACGTAGTTCCAGCTGTGGACAAATGCTGTTCGCGACGCGTCAATTTCGCCAGCTGCGCCCACAGACTTCTAATGCCCTGCCGCAGTCTTTCCTTCGCTAAGCGATGGCCGAGACGCCAAGTTCCGCATTGCCATTTTGGTCTTGGCTTTTGCGCTCGCGCCTTAAGTGATCAGGCACTGACCACTGCTTTCGCTGTAGCGCACCTATCGGAGTTTTCTACCGGGCGCCCGCCTGGGTTTAGAGCGGATTTCAAATACCTGGCGGCTTCCCGCACCAAACATTCAGAAGATGACCATCTCCTCGGAAGGGAGAAACATGACAAAGCAGGCAGGGCCGCGATCAACACCGCGGCGCTTACGAATGTGGCCGCTGGTGGCCGCTCTGGCACTTATCGGCACCTTAATCCCGGCGACGGCCTCCGCAAACCACCCAGAGGCAAGCTTGCCGGGCAGCAACTTTGAGATCGACGTCGACGCCAACCTCAAGATCGACGACCCGGCGCCATCACAGGACTGGGCCGGCGTCACCGAGATCCGCGCCACGGACGAGCCCACGGGCGGCAACGATGACTCCTACCAGGGCGGTGTCAAAGAAGACACCACCTGTCCGGGGGAAACGACGGGCAGCATCCCCAACAACAAGAGCGACCTGCGGACGTTCCACGTCTACCGGGAAGCCGGCACCGGCGGGCACCCGGGCTTCCTGAACCTGGGCTGGAGCCGAGTCACCAACCCGACGGGGACGACGTTGATGGACTTCGAGTTCAACCAGTCGTCGACCAACTGCTCGACTGGACCTAACAAGGTCCGCACCGCTGGTGACCTGCTCCTTGAGTACCTCATCGATCAGGGCGGCGCACGCGCAGACATCACCGGACGGACTTGGAACGGCAGCGCGTGGGGCGCCCCGCAGGACCTGGACGTGCCATCGGCGACCTGCGGTGGGAACCCGTGTGCGGCTGGCACGATCAATACCTCACCGATCCCCGCCGCCGAGTCGGACGGGATCATCTCTAGCGGCTCCTTGGCGGCCCGCACCTTCGGTGAGGCGCAACTCGACCTTCGCCTCATCTTCGGGGCGGACGAGTGCGCCTCGTTCGGCAGCGCGATGTTGAAGAGCCGCTCCTCGGACGCCTTCAACTCACAGCTCAAGGATTTCATCTCACCCGTTGGCATCGACCTCACGAACTGCGGAAAGGTCATCATCCGCAAGGAAACCATTCCGGAGGAGGATCCGAACACGACCGACTTTGGCTACACCAAGTCCTTCGGCACAGATCCCGTCACCGCGAACACCTTCACGTTGCAGGACGACGGCGACAAGATGTTCACCAATGTTCTCTTCGGTAGCGGCTACACCGTCGTTGAGGACGTGATCCCGACGAACTGGGCACTGCACCATATCGACTGCAGCGCCAGCAGCATCGGAGTGACGCCGTCGATTTCAGGGGCCACGATTACCTTCGACATCGACGCCGATACCGACGTGCTCGACTGCACCTACTTCAACGAACTCCAGGTTGGGGCGCTCAAGATCCTCAAGAACAGCACCAAGGGCGGTGCCGTCTCTCAGCCAGGCGCGGTGTTCTCTTATGCCATGGGTGAGGACAGCTCGAGCGTCACTGACAACGGGACTGGCGATGAGGATCCCACCGTCGGCGAGGTCTGCGTCTCCGGTCTGGCGATCGGCGACTACACCGTGAACGAGACGACACCGCCGCCTGGATATGGCGACGCCTCGCAATCGGACCTGACGGCGACAGTTGTCACCGGAACCAACTGCACTGACAACGAGCCGACCGGAACCGGTGTCGTGACGTTCACCAACCCTCCGGTCGCGGATATCCAGGTCAATTTCCGTGACGGCGGCTCTGGTGAGACTAGCGTGCTACTTCGATCACATGCGACAACACTGGTACGACGCCGGACACCACGGCGGCCTCGGGTTGGGACGACTCAGTAACTCACGAGGACATCTCAATCGATCCGTCGCCGAGGACGATCACCTGCACGATCGTCATCGACCCCTAAGGTATGAAGTCCGGGGACGACCCTCGCCTGTCGGCGGGGTCGTCCCCGGCTTCGCTGGAAGCGGCTCGTCGCTTGCCTTCCAGACTTGGCCTGACTGGGATTGAGGCACTCACTCCATCTGCTGGCGTCGATCACCGTCATCGTTCCGTCGGATCGAGATCCCTAACCGCGCTACCTGCTGGCCGCTTCTGCGTTCTTTCCACAACCCAGCGAATGGCCAAGCCGGGTGCCATCTCGTGTGCTCACATAGTGATTCTCTTTCTGGACGAGGCTGTCGAGTTCTAGCCAAGGCTCGTGTTGCTCGCGCCCAACAGAGGCGGCGGGTGATGGTGCTGCAAGGTGGTTTCGACTTCGGTCTCGTCGCTGACCTCGAAGAAGCGGAGCGGTGGGCCTGGCAGTTGGATTGGCCCGAGTGAGTCGTGCTGGACGTCGATGAGGAGTCCTTGAGACCTGGTCTGGTCCCATGCGTAAACCTCGTCGATGGTACGCACGCGCCCGGCTGGGACACCTACAGCTTCGAGACGGGCGATGACCTCAGTCACGGCGAGTGAGGAGAAGGCATCTTCGAGGATTCCGATGACCTCGGTGCGACGCTCGACCCGTTGCCGGTTGGTCGCCAGGCCGGCGTCGACGTCCAACCCGAATTCGGTACAGAGCCTCTGCCACTGGGAGTCGTTCCCGCAGGCGATCTGGACGGCGCCCTTTCCGCAACGGAACAGCCCGTACGGGGCAATGGAGGGATGGTGGTTGCCTCGCGCCTGGCCGCGCACGCCCGCGACGGTCCAGGCGGTGCCCTGGTAACCGTGTGAGGCAACAACGGCAGCGAGAAGTGACGTCCGCACGATCTGGCCGCGGCCGGTGCGGGTTCGTTCGTGCAGCGCTGCGAGCACACCGTACGCTCCATAGACTCCGGCCAGGATGTCAGCGATAGGTACCCCAACCCGTTGCGGATCGTCCGGATTCGATCCCGTCACCGACATCAGGCCGGCTTCGCCTTGCGCGATCTGGTCGTAGCCGGCCCGGCCGCCTTCCGGGCCGTCGTGTCCGAATCCACTGATCGCCAGCACCACAAGGCGCGCGTTCAAAGCCATCAACGCCTGATCCGTGAGACCGAGCCTGGCGAGCGTGCCCGGCCTGAAGTTCTCGATGAGCACGTCCGCCGTGGCCAAGAGTTGCCGCAGCTGCGCCATGTCGTCAGGGTCTTTGAGGTCCAGCGTGATCGACTCTTTGTTGCGATTCGCGGCCAGGAAGTAGGTCGAGACTGGGATGCGGTCCGTTCCCTCCACGAAAGGTGGACCCCAGCTCCGCGCATCGTCACCTTGACCGGGCTGTTCGACCTTGATGACTCTCGCTCCGAGGTCGCCGAGCATCATGGCCGCGTGCGGGCCGGCGACGGCGCGTGAGAGGTCGATCACGAGTAGATCGGAGAGTTGGCCCTCGCGGTAAGACCCGGTCGGGCTCGTGGTCACCTCTGTGTCGTCGGTGTGCACCTCGGTGGCTCCGTTCTGGTGGTTTCAGCTCGGCCGTGATTGTTCAATGCGGACCCGAATGGCTCGATAGACGATGCCTACGGCGAACACCGCAGTTCCAACAAGCACCGCGCTCAATGGCAGCGTCAGCACCAAAATCCCGCAGCCGGCCACTCCGACAATCTGCAGGACGCGTGGAAATCGGCGCCGATCAGATGCTTGCGTGTACGCAGCCACATTGGCGATCAGGTAGTACAGCAAGACCCCGAATGATGAGAAGCCAATGGCGCTCCGCAGGTCCGCCAGCAAGATCAGCACACATACCAGTCCAGCCACGAGGATTTCCGCATGATGCGGCACCCGATGACGTTCATGCACAGCGGCCAACCAGCGCGGAAGATCATCGTGGCGCGCCATCGCCAGGGTGGTTCTGCCCACGCCCGCGATCAACGCGAGCAAGGCGCCGAGCGCTGCGGCCGCCGCGCCTATGCGGACGGGCAGGTCCGCCCATGCCCAACCCGCCGCATCCACCGCCGCGGCGAGCGGTGCTGGGCTGGCGGCCACGCCGGCTGAGCCGAGGACAGCCAGGATCGAAGCAGCCACCACGAGATAGATCAATACGGTGATGGTGAGAGCGGTCAAGATCGCGCGGGGAATAGTGCGTTCCGGGTCGCGGACCTCTTCGCCCATGGTGGCGATCCGGGCGTAACCGGCGAATGCGAAGAACAACAGACCTGCCGATTGCAAGATGCCGTACCAGCCGCCGACCAAGAGATCTGAGGACTGAACCGCTGTCGTGCTCGGCCCGCTGAGCGAGGCAGCGACGACCAGCGCCAGCGTAGCAAGCACGAGCGCAACGATGATCTTGGTCAGTGCTGCGGTCCGGGTGATGCCGTGGTAATTGACCGCTGCCAAGATGATCACCGCCGCGATCGCGACCAGCCGCTGCCACGGACCTGGCGCAACGTACGCGGCGAACGTCAGTGCCATGGCCGCGCAACTCGCGATCTTCCCGATGACGAATCCCCAACCGGCGAGAAAGCCCCACCACGGCCCTAGCCGCTCCCGGCCGTAGATGTAGGTTCCGCCCGAGGTTGGATATTGGGCCGCAAGCTGGGCCGATGCCGTGGCGTTGCAGTACGCCACGAGTGCGGCTACCGCAAGTCCGATCAGCAACCCCGCCCCGGCTACGCCCGCAGCGGGGGAGAAGGCGGCGAATACACCGGCGCCCAGCATCGAGCCCAGCCCGATGATCACCGCGTCGAAGGTGCCGAGCCGTCGTGCCAGTCCAGGTTGCGTCACAACGGTGAGGTCACGAGCTTCCATCTCCCTGGTATGCATTGGGGTAGACCACAGACTTGAGACTCGACGGATCGCGACCGCTTTCCAACGCCTGGTCCGCGCGCTCCAGGCTGAATCTGCCCGTGACCAGGGAGTCGAGCTCCACCGCACCGCTGGCCACCAGGTGTATCGCAGCCGGCCAGGTGTCGGTGTAGCGGAAGATGCCGGTCACGGTGATCTCGAGGTTCTGGATGTGTTCAACCGGCAAGGTCATCTCCGACGAACCGAGACCCACCAGCACAGCTGTGCCGGCGGGACGTACCGCCTTGATGCCGGAGATCACCGCCGGCGGTGCCCCGCTGGCGTCGACGAAGGCATTGACGTCCAGTCCAGCAGTAGCAACGTCGGTCTCGCGAGGATCGATGACTCGGGTAGCGCCGTAGCGCAATGCCCGCTCCCGGCGCTCGGCCACCAGGTCGGTCACGATGATTTCCGCGGCGCCGAATGCCCGTGCGGTTTGAGCACAGATGATCCCGATCGGTCCCGCGCCGGCGATCAGGATGCTCGATCCGGGGGTGACCCCTGCCTTGCGCACTGTCGTGACCGCCACCGACAAGGGCTCGAGCAGCGCGGCGGCCTCGTTCGACATCGAGTCGGGCACCCGGTGGGCGAATTCGGTCCGGATGACGCAGTACTGCGCGAACGCGCCATCGATGGGTGGCGTGGCGTAGAACTCCATGTTGGGGCAGAGGTTGTAGTGGCCGGCTCGGCACTCTCGGCACCGTCGGCAGTTCTTCTGTGGCTCGACGGCCACCCGCTCACCGATTCTGGTCTCCGGCACCGCCTCGCCTACAGCGACGATTCGGCCTGACAGCTCGTGGCCGAGGATCAGCGGACTTTCGACGACGAAGTCGCCGATCCGCCCGTGCCGGTAATAGTGCGTGTCGGAACCACAGACCCCCACGGCGGCCACTTCAATCAGCACCTCGTCGCCGGCCATCGGAGGTGTCGGCACTTGGTTAATGCTGAGTGTCAGCGGCGCGGTGAGCACGCTCGCGCGCATCCGCTCGGGGATCGTGGTTGGGGTGGCGGCGGTCTGGGTCATGGCAGGTCCCTCTCTCGCTGATCAACGGATGGTGTAGCCACCGTCGACCAGCAGATCCACGCCGTTGATCATTTTCGCAGCGTCGCTGGCCAGGAACACTGCGGCAGCAGCGATCTCTTCGGGTAGAGCGAATCTCTGGGTGGGAATCTGCGCCTTCAGTGCCTCACCCTCCGGGCTATCCCAAAGCTCCATAGCGAGCGGCGTCATCACCACCGTGGGGCTGATGGTGTTGGCTGTGACTCCGCGCCCGGCCCACTCCAGAGCGAGCACCTTCGTCAGGCCGACTAGGCCGAACTTCGATGCGCAGTAGGCAAGGTGGCCGGGCAATGCGATTGTCGCGGCCTGGGAGGCAAGACTGATCACGGTGCCGCTGCCCTGGGCGAGCATGATGCGACCTACCTGCTGGCTGACCAGAAATGCGCCTCGTAGGTTGACGGCCATCGTGAGATCCCAGCTCTCGACCGTTAGCTCCTCCGCGGGGCCCACCAGCGCGAGGCCGGCGCTGTTGACGAGTATGTCGATACGGCCGAACTGTGCGCTCACCGCGCTGATCGCCTCAATGACGGACTGCTCGACGGTCACGTCACACCCGATGGCCGCGGCCGCGCTGCCTTGGCCGACTTTGCGCTGAGCGGGCTCCACTGCCTTGTCGAGCACCACGACGGTGGCGCCTTTGGCGGCGTACGCATCGACGATCGCCGAGCCGATCCCGGAGCCGCCGCCGGTCACCACAGCAACCTTGTCGGCGAGAGAGAAGTCGTATCCGACCTGAGACGTCATGTCGGCGCCTTTCTTGAGGCCGTGGTCGGGGTGCTCAATTTACGGCTCCGTGATTGAAGTCGATCATTCGGCTCGCTCTAGGCGTGTGCTGGGAGGATCCCCTGGGGCCGAACTCGAACCTCGCACTACACTGACTTCCCGCATGTTCAGGTTGCTTCCGCCCGTTCCCGACCATCCTGCGCTCGAGGAGGAGATCCTCGCGTGGTGGGAGGAACGCGGCATCTTCGATCGGCTCCGCGAGCGCAATCGCGGCGGCCCGGTCTGGAGCTTCATCGATGGCCCAGTCACCGCCAACAAGACCCTCGGCGTACACACGGCTTGGGGCCGCACCCTCAAGGATGTTTTCCAGCGCTACAAGGCGCTCCGCGGCTTCGACGAGCGCTATCAGAACGGCTTCGACTGCCAGGGCCTGTGGATCGAGGTGGGCGTCGAGCGGGAACTCGGCCTCAACTCCAAGCGCGAGATCGAGGAGTACGGGCTTGCCGAGTTCGCACAAAGGTGCCGGGAGAAAGTCGCGCGGTCCGCGCAGGACCTCATCCGAGGATCGAAGCGACTTGGCCAGTGGATGGATTGGGGGAACGACTACTACACCTTCTCGGACACGAACATCGAATACATCTGGCGCTTCCTCAAGCTCGTCAACGAGCGCGGGTGGCTCTACCGTGGACACCGTTCTACTGAGTGGTGCCCCCGCTGCGGTACCTCCATCTCGGCGCATGAATTGGTCGGGAGCTACGAGGAGCGGATAGATCCCTCGCTCTTCGTCCGCTTTCCGCTCCTCGACCGGCACGGTCAGTCCCTTGCGGTTTGGACGACGACGCCCTGGACGCTGCCCGCGAACGTTGCCGCTGCGGTTCATCCCGACGAGGAGTACGGCCTCCAGGAGAACGGGGAGTGGGTCGCGGTCAAGCGCTACTCGGAGGAAACCTACGTGGAGCGCCGCCGCGGATCCGAACTTGTCGGCTGGCGCTACGAAGGGCCCTTCGACCACCTGCCCGCAGCCCAGGGGATTGAACATCGAGTCATCCCTTGGGACGAGGTCACGATGGAGGAGGGAACCGGCATCGTCCACATCGCGCCCGGGTGCGGCTCGGAGGACTTCGATCTATCGCGCGCACACGACCTCCCCGTGCTCATGCCGGTGGACGAGGCAGGACACTTCTACGACGGCTTCGGCTGGTTGCACGGGCTCTCGACGTCGGAATCGGCCGAGCAGATCGTGGCGGATCTCGCCGAGCGCGGCCGCTTGGTCGCGGCGGGCGAGTACGCGCACCGCTATCCGTTCTGCTGGCGCTGCAACACGCCGCTCATCTTCCGCATCGCCGACGACTGGTTCATCGGGGTGGATGACGTGAGGCCGAGGCTCCTCGAGGCCAACGCTACGGTCGAATGGACGCCGGCCTACTTCGGCAAGCGGATGGATGACTGGCTCCGCAATATGGGCGACTGGAATATCTCCCGTCGGCGCTACTTCGGGCTCCCGCTCCCCATCTATCCGTGCACGTGCGGCCACGTCACCGTGGTCGGCTCCCGCGCTGAGCTCGAAGAGCTCGCGACGGCCGGGATCGACCAGCTTTCCGAGCTCCACCGTCCGTGGATCGACGCCGTCGAGATCCGCTGCCCGGCTTGTGGAACGGAGGGCGTCCGGCGGATCCCTGAGATTGGCGACGTTTGGCTCGACGCGGGAATCGTGCCGTTCTCCACACTGGGCTGGCAAAACCCGGAGTGGATCGAGGGCGGCTACGGAACCGGTGCCGCCAAGGGGCTCACGGGCGCCGATCTCCCCGATCACAACTTCTGGGAGACCTGGTTTCCTGCCCACTGGGTCTCCGAAATGCGTGAGCAGATCCGCCTCTGGTTCTATTCGCAGCTGTTCATGTCGGTCTGTCTTGTCGACAAGGCGCCGTTCCGGTCGGTCCTCGGCTACGAGAAGATGCTCGACGAGCACGGGCGTCAGATGCACGGCTCCTGGGGGAATCTGATCCCGGCCGAGGAGGCGTTCGAGCGCATGGGCGCCGACGTCATGCGCTGGCAGTACTGCGACCAGCCGCCTGACCGGGACCTGCACTTCGGCTACGGGCCGGCGCACGAGATCAAGCGCAAGCTGCTGACACTCTGGAACTCGGTCGGATTCCTTGTGAGGTACGGGAACATCGAGGGCTTTCGGCCCACGCTGGAGGATCTTTCGGCCGGGCCGGTAGGGATCGAGCTGCGCCCACTCGACCGCTGGCTCGTGGCGCGTACCGAGAAGCTTGTCGCCGATGTGACCGCCGCGTTGGAGGAGCAGCTCACCTACCGGCTGATCGCTGTCTTCGAGTCCTTCGTCGACGATCTCTCGAATTGGTACATCCGCCGGTCGCGGCGGCGCTTCTATATGTACGACGAGGCGGCGTTCCGGACGCTCTGGTACGCGCTCGTAACAGGCTTGCGGGTGATCTCGCCGGTCATGCCATTCCTTACCGATCACCTATGGCGGAACCTCGTCGCCGACGCCTGCGAAGGCGCCCCGGCCAGTGTCTTCCTCGCGGGCTGGCCGGAGGTCCGGCAGCCTGATGAGCGCCTCCTGGCCGAGATCGCGGAGGTGCGCCACATCGTCGAGCTCGGTCGCGAGGCGCGTGGCACCGCAGGGGTGAAGTTGCGCCAGCCGCTCCGCCGCGTGTACGTGCGCGGCGCGCGGCTCGCCCGTGAGCATGCGGACGAGATCGCCGAGGAGCTGCGGGTGGATGAGGTTGGATTCGATCAAGGGCCCGTGGCCAGCGTCCGGCTGCTGCCGAACCTGCGGGTGCTCGGTCCGCGGTTGGGGCCGAAGGTACGCGAGGTCAAGGCTGCACTGGAACGCGGCGACGTGGAGGAGATTGGTGGCGGGCGCCTTCGCGTCGCGGGCGAGGAGCTCGACGCCGACGACGTGATCCGCGGGGAGCGGGTGGAGATCGCAGGATGGGCGATCGCGAACGACGTAACGCTGTCAGTCGCCCTCGATACCGAGATCGACCCAGAGCTCGAACTCAGAGGCCGGGTCTACGAGCTCATCCACACAATCAACACGATGCGGAAAGCGGCCGGGCTCGAGCTGACCGACCGGATCGTGCTTACGCTCCCTGACGGCGATGACCTGATACGCCACGAGGACTGGATCAAGGCTGAGACGCTGGCGACACGCATCGAACCGGGCGATGCCCTGGCGATCGCCAAGGCGTAAGAGACAGTCCATGACCATGCCCAGCTTCCGCCTCGACCAACAGACCGCGCTCGTGACCGGCGCCGCCAGCGGTATCGGCCGCGGCATCGCTCTTGGAGTTGCAGCCGCCGGCGCCAATGTTGCTTGCTTCGACCTGCCGGAGTCGGCTTTGGACGAGGTCTGCGCCGAAATCCGGGCCGCCGGACGGGAAGCTGTCGCCGTACCGGGCGATGTCGTGGATGCCAACATGCTCGCCTACGCGGTCCGGGATGCGGAGGCTGAACTGGGGCCGCTCAGTCTCGCGGTCAACTGCGCAGGAATCGCTAACGCGGCACCAGCCGAGGACATGTCCCTCAGCCAGTGGCAGCGAGTGATCGACATCAACGTGACTGGAGTGTTCTTGTCCTGTCAGGCAGAGAGCCGGGCGATGCTCGAGCACGGCCGAGGCGCCATCGTGAACATCGCCTCGATGTCCGGATCTATCGTCAACCGCGGGCTGCTCCAGGCCCACTACAACGCCTCGAAGGCGGCGGTGATTCACCTCAGCCGAAGCCTCGCGATGGAATGGGCCCACCGCGGCATCCGAGTGAACTCGATCAGCCCTGGCTACACAGCGACCCCCATGAACCTGCGCCCCGAGGTCGCCGATCAGGTCACCAAGTTCGAGGCCGACACGCCGCTGGGCAGGATGGCGACCGTCGACGAACTGGTGGGGCCGGCCATCTTCCTGCTCAGCGAGGCAGCCAGCTTCTGCACCGGGGTAGACCTGCTGGTGGACGGCGGCTTCACCTGCTGGTGAAGCAGGAGGACGCGCTGCTAGGTCGTTGATAGGCGACGAGCATGATCGGCCTTGATGACTATGCGAGGGGCGAGGTGGTCAATTTCGTGAAGGATGGCGGGTAGCACCCTGGCCTCAACACCCGCAACAGATGTGGAGGAGGCGTCACACATCATGGCGTCGCGTGAAGATGTCGCCCAGCCGAACGAAAAACGGCCTAAGACCGGGGTTACTCGCTGGGTCAGTCGTATTGGCTTGGGGTTGCTCATTTTGCTTGCCACGCTGGCTGTCACGGGCCTGATATACCAAGCTGTTGCGACCCAAAACGACAAACAGGAATTCCCGCCTCCCGGCCAATTGGTCGCCGTTGACGGTTTCCAGCTGCATATCAATTGCACCGGCGAGGGAAGCCCAACTGTGATTCTGGACGCGTCGGGTGGCAACTCGTCGTCCAGTTGGGGTCTGGTACAGCCCGAAATAGCGAAATCGACCCGTGTCTGCGCCTACGATCGAGCGGGCATGGGTTGGAGCGAACGCGGACCTGCGCCGCGCGATATGAACCAGCATGTGCGCGAACTGCACGCGTTGCTGGCTGGGATCGACGGACCATATGTACTGGTCGGTCACTCATACGGTGGCCGAATCGCCCGGGTCTACGCCAAGGAGTATGCGCGCGAGGTGGTCGGCATGGTGCTGATCGATCCAGGGACCTTGGATGACGATCCGCGTTTTCCACAGGAGAGGCATGCCGAACTTGCCGCCGAGGAACGCACGATTGCTCTTGCTCGCTGGCTCGCGCCATTTGGCGCGGTAAGACTGCTGCTGCCGGAGGGCGACTACGATGACCTGCCGCCGCAGCAGGGAGCGGCCATGGACACTTTCGGGGTCACGACGAAATACTTTCAAGTCATTCTTGATCAATATCGAGCCATGTCCCAGACGTATCAGCAAGAACGAGCGGTAACGAGCCTGGGATCAATCCCGCTGATCGTGGTAAGCGCGACCACGCCAGACGATGAGACGAGGCGAGTTTGGACCGAGATGAATGGAGAGCTTGCCGAGCTCTCGACGAACAGCGTTCACCGCGTCATGCAAGGAGCAACCCATTCGGGGCTGGTGTGGAAGAGCGAACATGCCCAGGTGACCATTGATGCGATCCAGCAAGTCATCGAGGCGGCGCGTACGGGACAGCCGCTGGCAAGGTGATGGGCTTCGAGGATGACAGTCGGCCTCCCCGTAAAACCAGGTCTCCTCTAGTCGCCAACCACCACGCCCACGCTCTCGACTTCGAAAAGCAATAGAAGCTTTCCGGCCCGCTCGCCCCGATCAGCTTTGAGGAGATAGGTTTTCCAGCCGGGCAATTCCGGCACGGATGCGAGCTCTTTGGCGAAAGATTGCTCGTACTCCTCTGGCGTCACACCTGGGCTCAGCTCAACTTCGTGCAGTCCAAACACCTTCGGCACGGTGATCCTCCTTCTTGAGGAATAGTGGTGGCCAATCAGCCTATTGGAGCTGATTCCCGGCTGGCGAGGGATGATCATTAACGTTGCGGAAGTGCACGGCCACTGCGAGAGCAGGTACGGGCGGGTTGCTGACGTGCTCGCAGCACAGCTGGCGAGCGGACGGGATGTCGGTGGCTCTGTCGGGATCTATCTCGACGGGAAACCTGTGGTCGAGATCTGGGGCGGGTTGGCCGACTCCGGTCGTAGCGTCCCCTGGGCTGAGCACACCATCACTCCGATCGGGTCTACAGGCAAGGCGCTCGCATCGACGGCTGTGTTGATCTTGGTCGATCGCGGGCTGATCGACCTCGACGAACCAATGGCGCGCTACTGGCCGGCGTTCGGCCAGAACGGAAAGGACGACATCCCGGTTCATCTGGTGCTCTCGCACCGATCCGGGGTGGCCGCCCTGGACGAACCGATCAGCAACGACCAGTCCGCTGCGCTCGATCCGGTGCTGAGGCTCATCGAGCAACAACGGCCGTGGTGGCAGCCGGGCGCGAAGCATGGCTACCACGCGATGACGTACGGCTTCATCCTGAGCGGCTTGGTGCGCGCGGTCACCGGACATACGGTCGGTGAGTTCTTCGCTGACGAGGTGGCCAGACCACTGGAACTCGACCTGTACATCGGGCTGCCGCGAGAGCTGTACGACACGGTGGCGCCCATGATCGGCCCATCCCAGCAACAGGGGATCCGCTCGATGATCAATCCGGTCTGGTTCCGGTACGCCCTGGGTGTCGCCAACCGGCGCTCGGCCTCTTACAAGGCGACCTTCGGCGGGACGTCGGTCAGCTTCGACGACGCTGAAGAGCTGGTCCGGTACGACGTGGAGGATGCGTCCGCGGGCGCTCTGGGCAACGGGCCCTCACTGGCGCGGATGTTCGCCGCCCTGATCGGTGAGGTTGACGGTCGGCGGCTGATCAGCGCTGACCTGATGAATGCGGCGAGGCAGCAACGGGCCAGCGGCCGTGATGTTGTCCTCCGGGTCCGGACCGACTGGGGCCTTGGCTTCGCACTCCCTGGCGGACCGATGTGGCCGGACGTCGGAGTTCCGGGCATCTTTGGCCATTCCGGCGCAAGTGGCTCATTGGCGTTTGCCGACCCCGAACACCGACTCGCCTTCGGCTACACGCCCAACGTGTGGGCAGAGCTCTCAGGCTGGTTCAATACGGCGTTCCGTTTCGACGCTTTCACCAAAGCCGCCTATGAGTGCGCTGGTGTGCGTCGGTGGCCCCGCGGCTAATAGTCGAGGATGAGATATGGCCGACGGCGGCGAGGGCGGCGATCTGGAGCTGGGTGAGGCAGCCCTTGTGTACAAGGCCAACTTCGCCAACTTCACCGCCGCGAATGGGTGGCTGACCCGCGCCGAACGGTTGGTCGGGCCTGGCGGACCCGGGCAAGCTGGGTGCCTGGATCGGCTCGGTACGTCTTTGATCACAGGCCGTCCAGACGATCCTCGTGACCTCGAACATATGTACGATGCGCTATAGTTACGAATGTGTCTATGACGCCGAGGTCCGCGGCAGCGATCGTACGGCTGGCGCGCCGCAAAGCGGGGCTAACTCAGGTTGAGCTCGCGATGAGGGCAGGGATTACCCAAAGCGTCATCAGCGCCTACGAATCCGGCCGCCGCCAGCCCACCCTTCCTACGTTGGAGTCACTTGTCGAAGCTGCCGGGTTCGACCTCACCATCGGCCTGCGAGAATCACCGGTCCGAAGGCGCCAACTGACAGGGCCGCTTGGACGGAGAGTGCGTCGCCGTCGCGATGCGCTCGTTGCGACCGCGCACTCCCATGGCGTGTCCAATCTTCGGGTCTTCGGCAGCGTCGCCCGTGGCGAAGAGGGGCCCAGCAGCGACATCGATCTGCTTGCCGACCTTCCGCCCGCGATGGGCCTGTTCGGGCTAGGTCGGCTTCGGGCCGACCTAGAAGCCATCATCGACGCGCCGGTCGATGTGATCCCCGCATCTGACCTCAAGCCAGACGTCAGGGCGCGGGTCGCTGACGAGTTGATCGCGCTGTGACGGAGAGCGACGACCAAAGGCTGCTAGACATTCAGGCGGCGATCGAGGCGATCCATGCGCATCTGGGTCGCGGTGGTCTGTCCGATGGGCTGGTCTTTGACGCAGTTCGTATCCGGTTGCTGGAGATCGGGGAGGCAGTCAAATCCCTGCCAGCCGAGTTGCTTGCCACCCAGCCGTCGATACCGTGGTCGGAGATCGCGCGGATGCGTGATCATCTTGCGCACCGCTACTTCGATACTTCCCACGCGATTCTGCAAGCCACTGTTGATCATGACCTGCCTGATCTCGAGCGTGCCATCGCGGTCTTGCTGGAGCGTCTCAAGACCGTGGGTGGACCCCAAGGTGAATGAAGGTCGGTCACCACCTAGGGAAAGATCGTGCGCGTTGGCCTTGAAGTCACGGGTCAAACGCGCACGATCTTTCTTGATCAGCTTCGCGGTGGCAGATCCCACTCGTCGTCGGGCGTACGCAGCACGGTCACAGCACAGATGGCGAATGCCAGGGCCATCAGTCCCCAGGCTAGGGCATCCGTCACCGGTGACGGGAGGACGATGAACGCGAAGACGTGACCGGGCTGGGACAAGATCATCGCGACCCATCCGACGGCGGGAATGCTGCCTCTGAGCGCGAGACCCATCAAGATCGCGCCGAGAACGTGGCCGATGACCACGAGCAGTGTGCTGATCCCAGCGAGCCCATCGGACCACATCGCGTCGATGAGGGCAGCGCCGCCGTCCCGTAGCTCAACAGGAAGCGTGGCTCCCGCGATGTACATGCTGTCCATGGCGGCCAGCGCCCATCCGCCGAGGTAAGCAACCAGGTTGACCGCCGAGGGCGATCATGGTGAGCACAGGCCGGCGACGTCTGGCCAGCCGCGCAGCCGCCAAGAACGCGGGAACGATGGTCAGCATCGCGAGGAAGCCGAGCAGAGCGAACGTGAACTGGCGGCCCGGGTCCGCCGCGATCAGATCCAGCGCCTTTCGGGTGTCGCTGTCGTCTGTGACAACAGTCGGCCGATCGCAACTGTCGTGGCCTGGGACCAGCAAGACGACGGCCGCGACGATGCGCTGGAACCGTCTGACGTCGCGGACCTTGCGTGGGCGGGTTGAGCGTGTGCTCGGGGAGCTGACAGTTGCAGTCATGTGGTCCTCCAGTTCGGTGTACGGATGCTGTCCCCGCTTACGCTCCGACCTGCGGCCCGCTCAGCGCCTGAGGCCGTGCCCCGAATCGCTGGCACTCGGAGCCGGGAAATGTCCCGGCGCCGGTAGGGCCTCGGCCCCCAGACGCTCCGCCTCATCCGCTTCATAATCGAGACATGACGCCTGCCGAGGCGCCAGACGCGACGCCCATTCGGGTCCTGCTGGCCGACGACCACCCGGTCGTACGGCGCGGGCTTGCGGCACTGCTCGCCACGCTCGACGGCATCGAGGTCGTCGCCCAGGCCGGAACCGGCGAAGAGGCGGTACGCGAGGTCGGCCTCAACCGACCAGATGTGGTCGTCATGGACCTGCGCATGCCTGGCGTGGACGGCGTTGAGGCCACGCGGCGGATCGTGAAGGGCTATCCGAAACCGCGGTTCTCGTGCTCACCATGTTCGACGAGGACGCGCTGGTCGCTGACGCCTTGCGGGCCGGCGCCCGTGGATACCTGCTGAAGCGCGCCGAACAGGCGGAGATCGAACGCGCCATCCGCGCGGTCGCGGCCGGTGATGCGATCTTCAGCAGTGAAGTCGCCGGCCGCGTGCTGGGCGCCATCACCGTCGACCGCGAAGCGCCGGCGCTGGCTCCGCTGTCGCCGCGGGAGCGTGAGGTGCTCGACATCGTCGCCACCGGGGCGACGAACTCGGCGATCGCCCATCGCCTCGGGCTCTCACCGAAGACCGTGGGCAATCACATCTCGGCGATCTTCTTGAAGCTGGGTGTTGCTACTCGCGCCGAGGCCGTCGTGATCGCCAAGGACGCCGGATTGGGCCGCCGTGACTGAGCACGCCTGGAGCCGTTGGCCGGTTGTCGTCGCCGTGGCAACGGGGACCCTGCTGACCGGTGTGACCCTCGGGTTCGGCCTGGCAAGTGGCATCGATTGGCAGAGGCTCGTCGAGAGCTACACGCTGACCAACCTGGTCATTGGGCTGGCATTCCTGGCGTCGGGGCTACCGGTCGCTTGGCTGACGCGCAATGTCGTCGGGCCGCTGCTCATGGCCGCTGGTCTGTGTCACCTGATATCTGCGGCCGCGACGATGATTGCGGTCTTCGGCCTCAACGCCGACTGGCCGACCTCCGCGATCCGGCTCCTGTCGACATTCTCCAACGGGGCCGTGGCAACTCGGCATTGGTCTGATGTTCCCGCTCGCACTGCTGCTATTCCCCGACGGACACCTGCCGAGCCGAAGATGGGTGTGGGTGGCCTGGCTGATCGTGTTGAGCGGCGCATTCCAGGCGGTGACCGGGTACTCTCCGACGGCTCATCGTTCAGCGACTCTCCGGAGGGGCCAACTCGATCATCTCGATCGGGCTCGAGATGCCGGAGCCGGTCGTCCTTATCGCAGGGATTGCCAGCGATGCCGCGTACCTGCTCGTCATCTTCTCGCTGGTGTGGCGCTTCATCCGAGGCGACGAGCGAACCAAGCGCCAGTTGATGTGGTTGATCCTGGCGCTGTTGATCATCTTCGCGCTCAACGTCGAGCGCTTCCTGACCGGGGACGGTCCGATCCTGCTGCTGCTCTCGGTGGTGCTCATCCCGATCGCGCTCGCGATCGCCATCGTGCGGTATCAACTGTTCGACATCCGCGTCGTACTCTCCAGGACCCTGCTGTACGGACTGACTATTGCGGTGATCATCGCGGCGTACGTCGGAATCGTCGCCGGTCTCACGCTGCCTGGTGCCGTCGAATGCCCAGCGAAGCGTCTCCGTCGCCGCAGCGATCATCGTTGCGTTCCTGTTTGCACCAGTGCGGTCGCTTGTGCAGCGGATGATCAACCGCGCCTTTTACGGCACCCGGTCAGACCCCGCGCTGACGGCGTGGCAGATCGGCCAAGGGCTGCGGCACGATGACGACCTACCCGGCGTGCTCAAGCAGACCCGCGATGCCTTGCGGTTGCCGTGGATCTCGTTGCGGCGTGCGCCCGACCGGCAACGAGATCGCTGCGGCCGGGACGTCCCAGGAGTCTCCGACGGCGGAGTTGCCCCTCACGTACCGAGACGAGCAGGTCGGGACCATGATTATCGGTTTGCGGCGGGGCGAGCGCGAGCTACACGCCACAGACCGTCGTACGCTCGAGCTCATCGCGACTCCGCTCGCCGTCGCACTCCACGCCACAGCCCTGAGCGAGCAGGTCCAGCAGGCCCGAACGGCCACGGTCGAGGCTGCAGCCGCTGAGCGGGTCAGGTTGCAGCGGGAGCTTCACGACGGCGTCGGTCCGATCCTGACCAGCGCCGCTTTTCAGGCGGACGCGGCCTCCAACCTCGTCCACACCGACCCGGCCGCCGCGGAGCGGCTGCTCGACGAGATCCGAACCGAACTCCGCAGCGCGATCGACGACGTACGGCGGGTGGTGTACGGATTGCGCCCGATCGAGCTCGACAACGCCGGCTTGGTCGGCGCCATTAAGCAGCGACTGGCAGGCTTGCCCGCCGGTGAGCAGGGGCAGATCAAGGTCGAGATGGAGCTTCCCGAGCAGTTGCCCGCGTTGTCACCGGCCGTCGAGCTGGCGGCGTACCGGATCGCCAGTGAGGCAATCAACAATGCACTGACACACTCAGCAGGCCGTCGCTGCCTGGTCATGATCACTGCGAACGGAACACTAGCGGTCACTGTCCGGGACGACGGCAGGCCACCGACCTCGTGGACTCCAGGGGTCGGCCTCCGGTCGATCTTGGAGCGGGCCGAGGAACTGGGCGGAACTCGCCGCCGCCGGGCCGACAGGCGACGGATGGGAAGTGCGTGCGCGGCTGCCGCTGGACGGGCTCGCGCCAGCGATCCGCGACTGAGTGACGGATGCAAATCGGCGCAGGGCTTCGGTCCCCGCGCCGACCCCTCTGGCCTGCCCCGTCGCGCCGGCTGATAGATATCTGACCGAACATGAACAACTCTGAGATCGTGGTCGGCCTGGACGACTCCCCTCCAGCCAAGGCCGCGCTGCGGTGGGCTGCCGAACAGGCGCGGCTCACGGGCGCTCGCCTGCGCGCGGTGAGTGTCGTGGACTGGCCTCTTGGTGTGCATGCGGACGGGCGCCCGGTGCTTCGAGCCGCGGGCACTGGGCAATACGACGAGGTCGGGCACGACTATCGAGCAATGATCAGCGCGCTCTTCTCCGAGATCGATCCGCCGTCGGATTGGGTGTTGGAGTTCGAGGTCGGTCGGGCAGGGCACGTCCTTGTGCGCGCTTCAGAGCATGCTCGACTACTCGTCGTCGGGACAGGTGAGCACGTCGGCCTCGGCAAGATCCTCCTCGGTTCGACGAGTCACCACTGCCTCAGTCACGCTCGGTGTCCCGTGGTCGCCGTACCGACCCCCTCACCCGACCAGATCTCACCCGGTTCGGGTGAGGCGTAGCCGCGACCCTGCGTGGCACGTTTGTGCCAGATCCCAGGAGGTTGAGCAAAGTGACCACTGACACGCCTCCTCGTCTGGTGGCTCGCTTCCGGAGTCGGCGCTCTGCGGCAGTCGCGGGAATTCTCTTCGGGGTGCTGCTCTTGGCGGCGATGATCATGCTACGTATCGCGCTCTCCGAAGGCGGCCTTGACACGCTTGAGGCAAATGCCCAGCAGCGCAGCCTGATCCGGCTCAGTCTCCACCTGGTGCCGTTTGCCGGCATCGCCTTCCTGTGGTTCATCGGCGTCGTACGCGAGCAGCTCGGCGAGATCGAGGATCGGTTGTTCTCCACCGTTTTCATGGGCAGCGGGCTGCTCTTTTTGGCGATGCTGTTTACGGGCGCTGCCACCTCGACCAGCATCTTGGCGATGGTCGGCGGATCGGATGTCGACACCTCCGTCCTCGTGTACGGCCAGACCACTGCCCAGGGACTCATCTCCGTCTATGCCATGCGAATGGCTGCGGTGTTCACGATCTCGGTGAGTACCGTCGGGCTCCGGACCGCCGGCCTGCCGCGCTGGGTTTCATTCCTGGGATACCTGATTGCCCTTGTCCTACTGGTAGCGGCAGCGAGCCAGCGGTGGACACAACTCGTGTTTCCCGCGTGGGTTCTGCTGGTGAGCGTCGTGATTCTCGTGGTCCGCCCACCGGAGCGTGCCGGCGTCGTCAAAGTCGGTCCTGACGCAGCCTAAGGTAGCGACGCCACGTTGCTCGTAACTCGCGTGATCTCCGCCGGCTCGAGGGACTTATCGAGATCGCCGTCGTCTGAGCCCAGCCGGCTCCATCACCGAGTGCTGGCGGCGATGGTGGGCGCGACGCGCAGCGCGTTGGCGGCGATGGTCAGGGCTGGGTTGAGGGCCGCCGAGGACGGAAAGAAGCTGCTATCGACCACGAACAGGTTGCTGACGTCGTGGCTACGGCAGTTGGGGTCGAGGACGCTGGTGGATGGATCGGTGCCGGCCACTCCGGTGCCGCACATGTGGGAGTTGGTCGCGATGCCCATACGTTCGGTGAGGACGATCGGATAGCCGGCCTTACGGACCGCGCGGCTGACCCGTTTGACCAGCTCCTGATGCGGGGTCAGGTTGTTCGCGGTCCAGCTGATCATGATCTTGTCGCCGTCGACCGTGATCCGGTTGTCCCGCCGGGGCAGGTCCTCGGTGGTGAGGTAGATGTCGAGGCTCCGGTCGGTGACCATCTTCAGTGCCCACATCGGCGCCCAGGAGCGTGCCGCCTTGACCATCGGCGCCCGCAGCTTGCCCAGCATCTGGAGGTTGCCGAGTGGGTACGGGGTGCCCGGCCCGGGTTCGTACCAGTCATTGAGCCCGAGAGTCTTCTGCCAGGCGGTGTCGTTGCGGCGTGCCGGGTTTACTGCCAGGAAGAAGGTGCTGTTGTGAACCATGTAGTTGCGGCCGAGCAGGCCCGAAGAATTTCCCAGCCCGGCGGAGTGCTGGTCGCTGGCCGAGCGCAGCAACAAGGCAGCTGAGTTGGCCGCTCCGCCGGACACGACAAAGGTCTTGGCCTCGATCCTGACCGTGCGCCCAGCTACGTCCGCTTCGGCAGCGGTGACAGCATCACCAGTGCTGTTGGTACGCAACCGGCGTACGTACGCGCCCAGCAGCAGCCGCACCGACGGTGACTCCAGGGCGGGCCTGACTGCCCGATTCTCGGCATCGCTCTTGTTACCGGTCGAAGAGGGAGATCCATCGGCCGTGGCGTCAGCGCGCCGTTCGACCATCGACGGCAGGTGCATGCCGTTGGCCATGTGGAACGGATGCAGGCCCTGCTGGCGGAGACGTACCGCCAACCGCTCGATCTCTGGTTCGTGGCTAAGCGGGGGATAGGGGTAGGGAGTGGAGTGCTCGGGTTCGGTCGGGTCCTCCCCGATGGCGCCGTGCACTTGGTACAGCTCTTCGACCTTGGTATAACACGGCTCGAGGTCGCCATATCTGAACGGCCATGCGGGAGAGACGCCGTCGTGGTGGGCCGTCTCTTCGAAGTCGCTGCGGCGGAAGCGGGGCAGGCATGCGCCGTACATCTTGGTGTTCCCGCCCACCCAGTAATATGCGCCCGGCTGGAACGGCTGCCCGGTCTTGGCGTCAAACCAGGGCGCAGACGTGACGTAGCGCTTCTTGATGAACACGTGGTCGGGCTGGCTGTTCTCCGGCTCCCTTGGCAGGAAGCGGCCGCGTTCGATGATCAGTACGTCCAAGCCGGTGTCCTTCAGTGCCCAGGCGAGCGTGCCGCCACCCATGCCGGAGCCGATGATCACGATATCGGCATTCAGCGTCTCTTGATCGAGTGTGACGAGCGCGCCGGTGCGTAGCGGCGGCTGCGGTGATTGCTCAACCATGGTGGGCGGGTACGACCTGTTGCGGTGGTCTGGAGCTGATCAAGGCGTCGACCTCTTGACGATGTGGCATCGCGGCCAGATCGCCGCGCCGAGTAGTGACCAGCGCGCCGACAGCAGCACCTTGATCAACTCGTTCCTGCAGGCTTCCGCCGGAGAGGAAAGCTGCGAGGTAGCCTGCTGCGAAACCGTCGCCAGCACCCACCGTGTCGATCGGTGCAACACGGAACGATCGGGAGTGAACCGTCTCTCCATCGGCGGCCCAGCCGCGAGCACCCGCTGCGCCTAACTTGATCACCACTTGCTGCACGCCCCGCCGCAGGTAGAACTGGGCGATGTCGTCGGGTTCGCTTGCTCCGGTCAGTAGCCGCCCTTCGGCAAGGCCAGGCATGACGACCGTGGCACGGGCGGCGACGGTGTTGACAAGGGCACGCATCTCTTCGCGATCGGGCCAGAGGTTCAGTCGCAGGTTCGGGTCGAACGAGACGCTCACTCCCGCAGCGACAGCTGCCTCGAGCAGGGTCAACGATGCGGCGCGAACGACCGGTGATATTCCGAGCGTGATCCCGGTCAGGTGTAGGTGGTCGACGCTATCGAGGGCGAGGACGTCGCCAGTCAGTAGCGCGTCAGCGTGCAGCGCGAACGCGGTCTGGTGGCGAATCTGCAGCACCTCGGGATCACCAGTGACCCCGCCGGCCTTGAACATGAGAGCAGTTGGGCCGCTGGCTCTTCGCACGAGCGGGATGATCCCTAACCGACCGATGGCGTCGACCAGATAGTCCGCGTGCGCGTCATCACCCAGCACACTCGCCCACGTAGTTCGGACCCCAAGCCGCGTAAGGCCAACGGCGACATTGAGGTCTGCACCACCTGGAAATCTGGTGAACTGGGTGGCGGCCCGCAGGTTGTCTTCGACACTGGCGTACCCGACGAGAGCCTCGCCGAAGGTCAGTACCGCCTGCGGCGAAGTCATGACGTCACCGTCTCGTTGATCACCGCACGCACAGCTCGACAGCGGCCTCGCAGCGCGCCAAGATCACCACCTGTGAGTGAGTCGCCCAGCAGCGGCCCGCCAATGCTGACTGCGACTGCACCGGCGTCCAACCATTTCCGTGTGGCGTCGAGATCAACACCGCCGGAGGGTATGGCCTCAAGATCAGGGAATGGGCCTCGCAGATGCTTGAGATACCCCGCGCCGACCGTCTGCGCGGGAAAGATCTTGACCGCAGTCGCGCCGGCGTGCCAGCCGGCGGCGAGCTCGGTGGGAGTCAGGCCGCCAGGAAACACCGCAACCTGGCGCTGGACTGCGAGCCTGACCACGGGCAGGTTCATGGTAGGAGTGACCAGGAATCGCGCGCCGCATTCGATGGCACGTTCGGCCTCCGCCTCGGTGAGGATGGTGCCGACACCGACATCAGCCGTGCCCTCGTAGCGGCTGACGAGGTCGGCGAGCGCATCGAGCAGGCGGGGAGTGGTGAGGGTCAATTCCAGGCTGAGGATGCCTTCGTCCACGAGAACGTCGGAGACCGGGCCAAGGGCGGAGACGTGGGAAGCACGGAGGACGGCGATCACCTTGCTGCCGGTGAGCCGCTCGCTGAGCGGCGGTCGGCTGATCGTCGCCGTCATGGTGCCTGCACCACTCGGGCAAGGGTTTCGACGAAGAAGTACTCCCCCCACATGACGCTCTCGTCGACCCCAAGCTGCTTGGTCTCGTGGTACGAGCCGTGCTTGAGTGCGCCCTCCCAGGCGTCCTCGTGGGCCACGAACTCCGGCTCGCACAAGCGGGCGATTGTGGCCTCGCCGTGGCTGTGGTACCGCTGTGCCAAGTCGTCGTCTGCAACGAAAGAGGCGAGCATGATCAATCCGCCCGCGGCGCAGGCGGCGGCCGAAGATTCCCAGCGGCGTACGGGATTGGGCTCCTCGAAGTCATTCGGCGGCACCGGATCAGCACCAGCGGTGTGCTCCAGCCAATAGTCCGCGTTCAGCTGTGCAGTGGCTAGCCAGTGAGGGTTGCCGGTCAGGGCGTACATGGACGTGAATCCGTACAGGGACCAGGCAAGCCCGCGCGCCCATGAAGAGTCGTTGCGCCAGCCCTGCTGGGTCGTCTGGCGCAGAAACTCGCCGGTATCAAGATCGAAGATGCCTTCATGGCTGGTCGATCCGTCGCCGCGCACCAGATACTTGCGGGTCGTCTCGCAGTGCTGCTCGGCAAGGTCGACCAGCTGTTGATCATCGGTCTCCAGCCCTGCGACGGCAATGATGCCGACGTTCATCATGATGTCAATGAAGATCGAATCCGGCGCCAGGAACGAGCGTAGATACTTGCCCTTGGTGTTGAATCGAGTGGCCATGGTCTTGCCACCCTGAATGACCACCTGACGGCAGGTGTCGTCGCCGGTCAGCTCCCACCACTTCTTCCAAGTCGGGCACAGCACGAAACCAAGATCGTGAACCTGATCGTCGTATTGACGCTCCTCGACGAGCTTGCTGTAATGCTCGGCGCGGGCCTTCCAGTCATCGCCGAGTCCAAGCTCGTGGAACAGCCACATCTGGCCGCCCAGAAAACCCTCGCACCAGTTGGTCCAGGCTGCTTTGCCATGCTTCCAGCGGCCATGGTCGGTATAGAGCGGGAAATAGTCAGGGTAGTCCTTGGCCAGCCGCGACACCTTGTCGGCGGAAACCTCGAGAGCGGTGTTGGCAGCCGCTTTCGTCGCCTCACTGAAGGGCAGGCTGCGGCGTTCGGTGACTCGGCGGGAGGTCCAGTACATCGGTCGCTACCTCACTTTTCGCCGACACCGCCGACCCAGGAAGGAGCCTGGGCACCGGTGCGGATGATGGTGCTCTTGTGCTCGATGTACTCATCGATCGCGGTCCGGCCGAGCTCGCGGCCGATGCCGGAGGCGCCGTAGCCGCCAAAGGAAATCTCCGGGAAGCCGTCCATGTAGCAGTTGACCCAGACCGTGCCGGCCTTGGTGGCCTTTGCGTAGCCGAGGGCGGTGTCGATGTCGCGGCTCCAAACGCCGGCGCTGAGCCCGTACCCGGTGGCATTGGTGATCTCCACGGCCTCGGCAAGATCAGCAAACCTGACGACCGACAGCACGGGCCCGAAGATCTCCTCCCGAGCGACCCGGGCGGTTTTGGGTACGCCGGCGAGCACGGTGGGGGAGTAATAACGGCCGCGGTCCGAGTCGAGCTGAGTGCCGCCTAACGCGACTGAAGCACCTTCCTGCTGGCCAAGATCGACATAGCCGCTGACCACGCCGAGGTGCTTCTCAGAGATCAGCGCTCCCACCTTGGTGGCCACGTCAAGCGGATCGCCGACGACAACATCTTGCGCGCGCTCCACGACCCGTTCGGTGAACTCGTCGGCGACATCGGCGTGCACCAGGAGTCGCGATCCGGCGTTGCAGCACTCGCCTTGATTGAAGTACGCGCCGAAGACCACCTTTTCCAGCGCCGCATCGAGGTCGGCGTCGGGAAAGACCACCTGCGGGTTCTTGCCGCCCAGCTCAAGGCTCACTTTCTTCAGGTCCTTGGCGGCGGCCTGGGCAACCATGCGCCCGACGCCGGTGGATCCGGTGAACGTCGTCATGTGGGTGCCGGGGTGGCTCGACAGCCAGCCGCCGACGTCGCCACCGCCATGGACGAGGTTGACAACGCCATTGGGCAGCCCTTCGTGGTGCAAGATCTGAACGAGACGGGTAGTCGTGCCCGGTGTGAGATCGCTGGGCTTGACGACAGCGGTGCAGCCCACCGCCAGCGCGAATGGCAGCTTCTGGGAAACGATCAAGAGCGGGAAGTTCCACGGTGTGATCACCCCGACGACACCGACGGGTTCCTTGACTGTCACCGCCAGGTAGTTGGGGCCCAGGCCGCTGTGGGCGTCACCGTACGCGTGCTGAGCGAGGCTGGCGGCGTAGTACCAGATACCCGCCGCGCTGGACACTTCGTCTTTGGCCTGCGAGATGGGCTTGCCTGACTCCAGAGTCTCGATCAAGGCGAGCTCGTCAAGTTCGGCTTCAATTCGTGCGGCGACCCGGCGTAGCAGCGCGGCCCGTTCCGCGCCGGAGGTTCGCGGCCAGTCACCGCCGCCAAAGGCCTTGTGGGCTGCGGTAACGGCAGCATCGACATCGGTCTCGCTGGCGCTGCGGTAGCTGGCGACGCGGATGTCGTGGGCCGGGCTGTCGCGCAGCACTACCTCGCCTCCGCCGCCGACCTCGCGGCCGTCGATGATGTTTGGCCAGATGTTGGCGGTGATGGTGGCCGGGGCGGTGCTGATGATCGTCGTCATGAGAATGCTTTCGGTCGGTGCTGATAGGTGCTGGACTGATGGATTCAGGTACCGCGGTAGTGCGGGTCGCGTTTCTCGGTGAAGGACGCGAACCCTTCGGCAGCGTCCTCGGTAAAGGCGGTGGCGGCTGAGCTGACTTGCTCCATCGATCGGAAGGCATCGGCGGCATCAATGGCCTGCTTAGCCATCTGTACCGCGATCGGCGCCCGGTCGGCGATCTTGACGGCCAGGGCGCGGGCAATGCTGATCACCTCTGCCTTGGGGGCAAGCTGATTGACGACCCCCCAGGCCAGAGCGCGCTCGGCGGGCAGCGGCTCGCCGGTGAAGATCAACTCCTTGGCCCGGCCGGCGCCTACCAGATCGCGGAGTCGGCCGGTGCCGCCCCAGCCGGGGAGGGTGCCAATTCCGACCTCGGTCAGGCCCAACGTCGCATCGTCAGCCAGGATCCGCAGATCACAGGCGAGGGCCAGCTCGAAGCCGCCGCCGTACGCATTGCCGGAAACGGCTGCGATCGTGGGCTGCCGTAACCCTGCGAGGTGGTCGAACACCCGGTGCCCAAGGCGGGTCCAGCGTGCCCACATGTCCAGCGGCGGTAGAACCTTGAAGCGTTTGATGTCGGCACCGGCGCAGAAGGAGCGGTTCCCAGCCGCGGTGATGAGGACGACCCGCACATCCCGGTCGGCGTCGAGCCCGATCAAGATCTGCTCGAGCTGCTCCAGCATCTCCGGGGTCAGCGCGTTGTGCTTGGCCGGCCGGTCCAGGCAGATAGTTGCGACCGTGTCCACCTCGACGCTGATCAGGCCGACATCCGCCGGGGGAGCGAATTCACTCATACCGGACCGTCGCTCGGATCGGGCGGCGTAAGGCCGCGCAGCACGTGGTGGGCGCCCTTCTCGCCGATCATGGTCGAGGTCGCCATCGTGTTGCCGCTGATCAACTTGGGCATGATCGACGCGTCGATCACCCGAAGGCCATCCATACCGCGAACCTTGAGCTCCTGATCAACGACCGCAAGATCGTCGTCGCCCAGCTTGCAGGAACCGACCGGGTGGTAGTCGGTCTTGGCCCACTGCTTGACGTACTCGCGGATCTCCTTGTCGGTCTTGACATCCGCGCTCGGCAGGTACTCCTTGATCACGAACGGCTGGTACGCCTTACTGCGCATCATCTCCCTGCCCCAGCGGAACCCTTCCAGCGACTTCTCCCAGTCGTACGGATCGGTGAGGAACGCGGGATCGATGGCAGGCGGGTCGTCCGGGCTGGCGGTACGCAGGGTGACCGAGCCGATACTGCGGGGCCGCAGATGGCAGGTGTTGATCGTCATGCCATGGCCCTTGACCCGCATCCGGCCGTGATCGATCACGTACGCGGGCAAGGCATGCATTTGGATGTCAGGCGTGGCCACGTCCGGGGTGCTGCGTACGAACATCCCGGCCTCACAGACTGAGGCGGTGATCGGCCCGGTCCTGGTCGTGAGGTACTGCAAGCCGGCCAGCGCTGCCTTGTCGGGCCGGTCTGAGGAGTTGTAGCTCACCGGAGTGGTTGCGGCCGTGAGGTAGACGTCCATGTGATCTTGGAGGTTCTTGCCCACGCCAGGCAGGTCGTGCACGACGGGAATGCCAAGCTGGCGCAACTCATCGGCAGGCCCGATCCCTGACAGCAGTAGCAACCGGGGCGAGTTGACCGCGCCGCCACTCAAGATCAACTCACGATCGATCTGGACATGTTCTGACGTGTCCTTGATCAACATATCCAGACCGGTGATGCGGCCATTTCGCACGATGATCTTGCGACCGAGCGCGTGGGTGAGGACTGTCAGATTCCTTCGCGACCGAATCGGTTTGAGGTAGGCAGTGGCGGTGCTCTCGCGGCGGGCATTCTTCTGCGTGACGTCGTACCAGCTGACGCCTTCCTGGATGGCGCCGTTGAAGTCGGCAATGAAGGGGACTCCGAGCTCCTGGGCGGCACGGACGAACGCCTTGCTCAACGGGTTGTGCTGGACCTGCTCAGTGACGTTCACCGCGCCCAAGCTGCTGTGGTAACGGTCGTTGAGACGCTCGTTTGCCTCGGCCCGCCGGAAGAACGGCAGCACCTGCTCATAGCCCCAGTGCTTGTTGCCGAGCTCCGCCCAGGCCTCGTAGTCCTCCTTCTGGCCGCGGATGTAGATCATCGCGTTGATCGAGGTGCTGCCGCCCAGGGTGCGGCCCTGCGGGTACCACATCTCTCGGTTGTTCAGCTCCGGCTGCGGGAGAGTGGAGAACTCCCAGTTGTAGCGCGGCCCGCTCAGCTTGGTGAACCCGACGGGCATGTGGACCAGCGGGGACCAGTCCTTGCCGCCGGCTTCGAGCAGCAGCACGGTGGTGTTGGGGTCGGCGGAGAGCCGGTTGGCCACGGCGCAGCCGGCGGCGCCGGCGCCGACGATCACGTAGTCGTAGTGGGTGGCGGGCATGGCGGTCGGTTCCTCATCGGTGGGGGGTGAGCTGGTTGGCGATCCGAGACGGCTTTCGGGACAAGATCAATCCCATGGGTTCGGGCTGGAACAAGGCAGCAGACATCAGCCGGAGGTCGGGGCTGACGAGCAGCGGGACGCCGGCCTTGCCGAGGATGTCGGTTTCAAGATCGACCCCGGGGGCGATTTCGATCACTGTCAGCCCATCCTCGCTCAGCTCTATGACGCAGCGTTCGGTGACATAGAGGACCTCTTGGCGGCGCTTGCGGCCCATCTCACCGGAGAAGGAGACCTGTGCCACCTCGGGGACGAACTTGGCGACGGCGCCGTCGGAGATGATCTTGAGCTTGCCGTCGGTGATCTTGATGTCCTTCTTCCCGGCGGTGAAGTAGCCGGAGTAAACGATCTTGGGCGCGCGGGTGATGATGTCGTTGAAACCGCCTACGCCCGCAGTGACGTGCGGCCGCGCCGGAAGGTAGGACGCGTTGACATCGCCGGCGCCCGATACCTCCAGGAACGACAACATGGCAACGTCGAAGCCACCGCCTTGCAACAGCGTGAACTGGTCGATGCTTTGCAACAGCGCCTCCGGGTTCAGTGCGCACCCGAACGCGAACCCGGTGGCTGGAAATCCGCCCACCGCGCCTTGCTCGATCACCCAGGTGACGTCGTCGGCGTGTCCCTCCTCGAGCAGGACCCGGGGAATGGCGGCGGAGATCCCAAAGCCGAGATTGACGATGGCGTTGACCTGCAGCTCGGCCGCGGCCCGTCTCGCGATCACCTTCTCGAGGCCGAACTCCACCGGCTCGATGTCGTCGAGGTCCCGGTGTATTTCGCCGGACAAGGCCGGGTCGTAGAAGGTCTGGGTGGTCTGCATCTGATCGGGGTCGACCACGATCGCGTCGATGAGAATGCCAGGTATGTGGACGGCCTGAGTAGGCAGCTGGGCCTCGGACAACTTCTTGACCTGGGCGATCACAATGCCGCCCTTGTTGTGGGCGGCGTAAGCCTGGTCGAGTGCCCCAAGGGTGCTGCACTCCTCCTCGTACGAGAGGTTTCCGTGGGGGTCGGCTGTGGTGGCTCGGATGATCGCGACATCGACGTGGACCGCGGGGTAGAACAGGTAGTCGCTGCCATCGACCTGCATCAGTCGGACAAAGTCGTCGGTGACGGCGTTCATTTTGGCGCCCTCGTGCCGCGGGTCGGCGTACGTGCCCAGCCCGACCTCCGTCAACACGCCCGGCTGCCCGGTCGAGGCGGCCCGATGCATCTGGAACAGCACTCCGGATGGGATGTTGAGGGCCTGGATTTGATCGTTGTGAATCAATCGACGGATCAGCGGCGGGTCGAGCTTCGAACCGCCGGAAGGGTAGGAGCCGGCGAGCACGCGGCGCAATTGCCCGGGCCGGCACAGGTGGTCGATGCCTTTGATGCCGTACATGTCGCCGGCGGCGATCGGATGCAGAGTCGTGAGGTTTGCCGGGGAACCGGTCTCGGCGTATCGCCGCCCGATCGCCTCAAGGACGGCGTCGGGACAGCCAAGTCCGGACGAGGACGAGATGGTGATAACCGCGGAGTCCGCGATCAGCTGGGCGGCTTCACTGCCGGTCAGCACGGGTACGGTTCGCATAGCTGTGTGGATTCTCCGAAGTCGATTCAGGCTAGTTGATGGGCCGGGGACAGCCGCAGGTCTCCCGCGGCTCCAGCTTGGTCGGGAACTCTTCGCGTACGGTCGGCTCCGTCGATCCCGCCGCGCGGTCCAGTACGAGCTGGCCGGCGCGCCGGCCGGTCTCGCGGGCCGGCACAGCGACGCTGCTCAAGGAGGGCCGGTTGAGGCCCGCGTCGTGGACGTCGTCGAAGCCGATGACCCGGACGTCCGATCCGATGCTTCGGCCCGTGTCGGCAATCGCGTCGAGAACACCGAAGGCGACCACGTCGCTGAAGCAGACAATTCCGTCGACATGGCCGCCGTCAGCATCGGGATCGTTGGTGAGCAGCCGCATCGCTGCTTCGCGTGCCTGTGGTCGCGCTGGCTCACATACCACCGAATAGTCCGGGTTGAGAGTCAGGCCGTGCTCGTTCAGGAACTCCGCTACGCCGCTCGCGCGCTCCCGGCGGGCCGAGGAGTCGGTGAAGCCGCCGACGAAGGCGATTCGGCGGCAGCCGTGGCTGTACAGATGCTCCGCGGCCGCGTACCCGCCGTCGCGGTTTTGGGCACCCACGTAATCGACATTGATGCCGTCTAGGCGCCGAGCCAGCAGCACCAGAGGCGTGCCGAGCAGATCCGGAAGGTCTTCCGGCGTGGTGCCATGAGCAGGTACCAGCACAATGCCATCCACGTTGCGTTCGACGAGCGACCTGACCAGGCGATTCTGCAGGTCGCGGTCCTCCCCGCTGACTGCCAGAAGTGGGACGGTGCCGCTGCTGGTCAGGGTGTCCTGGAGGCCGGCGGCGAACTCGGCGAAGTAGGGGTTCGTGATGTTTGTCAGCACCACACCAATGGCGTCGCTGTGCTGGGTGCGTAGGGACGCCGCGGCGCGGTTGTAGACGTATCCGAGCTCCGCCATCCCCTGGCGGACGCGGTCACGCGTCTTTGTGGCGACCAGTGGGCTGTCATTCAACACCAGGCTCACCGTGGCCCGGGAGACACCGCAGTGCTGTGCCACGTCTATGAGCGTCACACGTGCCATGGCGGGTGCACTTTCCGATCGAATTAGATCGATCTAAATCTGATTAGATCGATCTAAACACATCTTGGGCCTTGAAGTCAACATGTGGTCGGGCTACCGCCGGGATTGGAGATGCAGCTAGGGGCGCTCCGCCGGCTCAGAGCTTCCAAAGACGCTCGTGGCCTCTTTACTTGCGCGCTGGTCGAGCTTCAGTGCCTCGGCACTGATCTCGGCCAGGCCCTTGGCCTTCAGCCTGACGACGTTGACCAGCTCTTCCGTCTCCTGCTCACCACCGGAGTAGTTGGGCTCTGTGGCGATATGGCCGACGCCCGGACCGAAGTACTTGAACTCGCTGCCATCCTCGAGGATGGCGAGCGACTTGAAGCAGTCAAAGGGGACGCATTTCCGGTCGTTGACTTTGGCAACTTCGGCGCGAATGGTCTCCCGCGAGTTGTGAGCCTGGACGTACTTCATGCCCTCTTTCGGGTCTGTCAACATCCAGACTCCCGGCGTGGCCCCCTTCTTGCCGGCAAGCCAGGCATCGACGGCGTTGACGAATTCGCCCCCCTCGTAGAGCTCGGTGTAGGACCCGAGATACCAGATGTTGCCGAACTTGTCTTGGGCGAGGTAGTCCACTGAGGCCTCGCCGACCTGGCCGGCGTCAATGTCCTGGTCCAAAACCAGGACTGTACGGACACCGTTCACGTCCTTGGTCACATCCGTGACTGTGACACGTAGCTGGTGCGTAAGCTTCCGGCTCCCACGCGTGATCGAACCATCTCGCAGCGTCTGAGTTCCGGGTACCAATGGAAACCACCTGTTCAGGTCACCCGTTGGCTCGGCGAAGTTCTTCGCGTCGAACTTCTTGTAGTCCGCATTGACCCTCTGCACTGCCGTGCTACTCGGCGTCGGAGACGGGGTCTGCGACGGCGTCGACGCGGCTACCTGCGTTGGCGGGGGACTCTCCGACGGCGATGGCGCCGACCCCGGCGGCGACCCTGCACTACAAGCTGCCGTCGCGGTTGCAACGACGAAAGCCCCGGCGATGGCAAGGGCCCTAAGGCGAAAGCGGACAGGCGCACGCATTGCGCAGACGATAACACCGAGGATTTACTCATCACGCAACAGCTCCCCAGGCGGTAGGCGACGAATGAGGGTGGTGGCCGCCAAGGACGCGATCACAGCTACAGCTAGCACGAGCGCAGCCAGCACGACAATGTCGGCCCGTGGCAGGACGACTTCCGGGCGAAGCACGAACAGCGGCCTCAGCACGGTCACCAGGAAGTACGCCATACCGGCGCCGACGAGCGCCCCGATCGCGGCTCCGACTACCGCAACCCCAACGGACTCGGTGACCAGGAGCGTACGGATCTTTCCGATCCGCATGCCCTGGGCGCGCAGAGTGACGTATTCACGCCTCCGCTGCAGCAGCAGCCCGAAGACGAAGATCGTGATCGCCGTCGCCGCCATCGCCAAGCCATAAGCAGATTCGAGGGTGAGCAGGCCGCGGATGTTCAGCGCCGCGAGGCTTGATTGATCCTTGTCGAGTGAGGTTGCTCGGGTGTCGATCTGCAGTGCATCGGTCGAGCCGGGCCCCGCTTGCACTCCTGCGACGGCTCGATCCAGGGTGGCATCGCTCGGGTCGGTCGTTCGCGCGAGGAAGAACGTGGCGTTGGTCGAGGGGATGAGCTGCAGCTGACGTTGGATGTTCACCAGAAGGTCCACGCCTTCCGGGAAGCCGGGAACGCGCTCGAAGAGTCCGATGACTTTCATCTCGGCGAGCTGTTGATCTTGGGTGGCCCGTGCGAAGAGCACCTGTACGTCGTCGCCAGGCTCCACATCGAGGCGATCGGCGAGCTCGACGCTGAGGAACACGCCGTCAGGTTGGCGCTGCAAGCTGTCCATTGCGTTGACGGCTGTCGTCCCGACGAAATGGGAATCGACGAGCGGAGCAACCTGTCCGAAAGCGGCGGGATCGACAGCAGCCATGTTTCCGGCGTCTTCATTCAGTTCGCTTTCCACGAGTGCGTTCAGCAGTCCGTACACCACAGGCGTTGCCGTTTGGATGCCGGGGACCTGGAGACTGTCGGCGTACTGCGGTGGATGATCAAGAGCGCTGATCGGGGCAGGCGTGACGCGCACGTCCGAACCCACCACGAACCTCGCGTCACGAGCCTTCGCCTGGTCATATGACGCGCTGAAGCTCGCCACGCTGGTGCCGAGGGCGACGATCAAGCCGACCATGATCACCGCCGAGGCCCCGGCCCAGGAGCGGCGGCGGATGCTACGAGTGAGGAGACCCCTGAGGGGCCGGCCGAAGCGGTGTCGGCGTGGCAGCGGCAGATGCGCGAACAGCCGCTCGACGACCCTGCCCAGCACCAGGACCCCGCCGAGCCAGATCCCGATCGGGATGATCACCAAATACTGGCGCAGCACCACTGATCGGCCGAAGTACACCGATCCGCGCACCCCCTCGAAGCCGCCGTGGCGGCGCTGGTACCAGGCGACAGCTGCTGCGGCACCCAAGATCAGAAAATCGATCCCGAGAAGGCGCCACAGCGGCGGTCGCGACGCCAGCTGCGCTCGCTCGTCACTGATCTGATGGGTGATCGCGCGCCGGCCCGCCGCGTACAGCGCGACGCCGGTGGCGAGGAATCCGACGCCTGCACCGAGCAGAGCGGACACCAGCAGGCTGACCGGAGAGGCACTCGCCAGGGCATCGGGCGATAGCACCAAGGCGGCCGAAACGAGACCAAGCACGACACCGAGCAATGACCCGACGGCAGCGAGCGCAAGTGTGCGCAGCGCATGCATGCGGAGCAGGTGATCCCGGTTGGCACCGCGGATCCGCAAGATCGCCTGTTCCCTACGCAGCGCGCTGGCCAGCACGCCGCCCGCGTAGGAGGTGAGGATCGCCGCCAGTAGGGCACCGGGGAGTCCGAGGAAGGCGAACATGCGCTTGGCCGTTCGGGCGTCCTCGCTGGCCACCTCGAGCGCATTGGAGATGTTGTCGATCAAGACGTCCTGACCGGGCGCGACGGCATTGATGGCGTTGGCGACAACCTTGGTCTGGGTTAGCGCCGTTGCGGGATCGGCGTCCAGCGGATCGCGCGCTGCGAATACGTCGACCTCGAGGATCGGTCGGCTACGCAGGATCGTGCCCGGTGCCGTCGTCACGTTCCGGAAAGCCGGGATGATCGTTTCTGAGAACACTTCCGGCCCGACGATCACCGAGTTGCGTACGTAGACGAACTGCTCGAGTTGTTTTCCCTCACGGCTGTAGAACAGGGACTTCGCCTGCGATACATCGGTGATGCCGCTGATGCGTACGCTGAGGGGCTGGCTCATGCCGGGCACCCGTAGCTGCACCACACCGCCGGGGCTGATGGACAAGGCCCGAGCCGCCTCCGCGCTCAGCAAACCGGAGCCCGATTCATAAGACCCGTCGACGATCCGGATGGATGGGTCTTGCTCCAGATAAGTGTTGTCCAAGCCAAAGACGCGGACCGCTTCGGGGGGCCGCTGCAAGCCCACCGAGAGGGAGCCGGGATCGAGATCCACAAACGACAGCGGCTCGGCGCGCGCAACGCCAGGTATCTGGCTGATCTGTCGGGTCAGCTCGGCAAGGCTGAGTGGTTCAGAGGTGTTGGCCTTGACCGGGACACCAATCTCGCGGCTGGAGAAGCTCGCGCTCGGGCCCAGGGAGGGTACAGACTCCACGGCCGAGTCGGCCACCACGTCGTAGGCCAGCGTGATCTTGGATTTGGGCGGCACCGTGCCCAGGTTCAGGCCCAGCTTGGCCTCTCCCTGAGCGAGCGGGAAGTCTCCCCCGGAATCCGGTATCCGAGCGCCGTCGATGATCATCGAGTTCGGGACGTAACTCAACGGCGGCGTGGGTTCGTCTCTGATGACGACCTCGTTGGCCGGATGGGAACTGTTGTTCACCACGACGAGCGTGACGTGTCCGCGCTCGCCCGGTTGCAGCCGCGACGGAGTGATCTGCTCGGTGAGGCGCACCTGATTGCCTAGCGGGTCTGACAAGACCCGCTGCATGTCGACCGGGATGGGAGCGATCGCGCGCGCGGTCATGGTCGCGGAGGAACCGTCGATGAAAAACAACACGGCCGAGAACAGACCGATCCCGAGTGTCATCCCGGCGAGGGCGGTGAGGCTGCGTCTGGGGTTGCGGCGAAGGTCACGCCAGACGTAGCTGCCGATCATGAGACACGTCCGTCGCGGAGGTGGATCTGCCGCTCCAACCGGCCGGCGGCTTCGCGGTCGTGGGTCACCATGATCAACGTCGCGCCGATCTCGCGGTGCATGTCCAGCAGTAGATCGATGACCCCAACAGCGTTGGCGCTATCCAACGCGCCCGTCGGCTCGTCGGCGAGAATGATCTCCGGCTGGTGCACGATCGCCCGGGCCACAGCAGCTCGCTGTCGTTGCCCGCCCGAAAGGTGGTCGGGTAGCCGGTAGGCCAGACCGGCTAGGCCGAGGTTGGCGAGCATCGCCAGTGATTTCCCGGCTCCCGAGGTCGTTCCGTTGAGCGCGAGCTGAAGCCCCACGTTCTCCAGCAGGGTGAGGAAGGGGAGCAGGTTGTCTGCCTGGTAGACGAAGCCGATGTGGCTACGTCGAAAGTCGGAGCGAGCACCCTCGGACAGCTCCGAGATGTGCGAATCGCCGATCCGCACGGTTCCGGAGGTGGGCCTTGCGAGGCCCCCGATCACTCCAAGCAGTGTCGACTTGCCCCCACCGCTCGGCCCGGTGATCGCCACGCTCGACCCGCTGTCAACTGTGAAGGAGACCTCATCGAGTGCCCGTACCGGACCGCTCGAAGTCTGGTGCTCGACGATCACCGAGTCCACGGTGATGGAGGCGTCGATGCTCATGCCGGGACGACCTTGTGATCGGTGAGGCGCAGCGCGTGGTGCGCCTGGCGGGCGAGCTGCTCATCGTGAGTGACGTATAAAGCAGTGACATTGCGCTCTCGGGAGGCCGTGAAGATCATTTCCATGACGCCGGCGGCAGTCGTGGAGTCCAGTTGACCGACGACCTCGTCGGCAAGGAGCAGATCCGGTTCGTTCGCCAAGGCGACGGCTACCGCTACCCGCTGCGACTCGCCGCCGGAGAGTTGCCGTGGAAGATGATCCATCCGGTGCACTAGTCCAAGCTCGGACAACAGCTCTCGAGCCCGCGCGGTGGAGCGGCGACCCGCGACAAAGCCCATGGCAAGTTCCACATTCTCGACAGCGGTCAGAAACGGGATCAAGTTGTCGGACTGCAGGACAAAGCCGATCCGCTCGGCGCGAAGGCTCGCCCGGTCGTCGTCATCCAGCTGATCCAACTGCTGCCCGCCGATGGAGATGTGCCCAGCATCGGGACGCATCAGCCCAGCAATCAATGAGAGCAGTGTCGACTTTCCGCTTCCGGATCGGCCGACGAGGCTCGTAGTCTCACCTAGGGGAAGGTCCAATTCGACTTCGTCCAGCACAGCAAGCTTGGATGATCCGCTGCCGTACGACTTCGAGACTGCTTCTAGGCGGACAAACGGCTGCCCGGATGTGGGGCTCACCAGGACAGCTCCTTTCGCCTCATTCGATTGGCATGTGTGCAATACGGTACGCGCGCCGCAGGAGCGCTTTCGGGTCCAGGCGAGGCTGTAATAGGACGTGACGGTGCAGCGACGCACGGGAGGCTGGCATGAGCATGGACCTTCGGCCGTTCGGTCGTACCGGGCTGATGGTCAGCCCATTCACCCTGGGAACGATGGAGTTCGGCAGCAAGGTCGACGAGACCGAAGCGTCAAAACTCCTGAACCGCGCCCTCGATGCCGGTATCAATTGGGTCGACACGGCCAACGTGTACGCGTCGGGCCGGAGCGAAGAGATTCTCGGCAACCTTATCGGCGCCCAGCGCGACCGCTTGATCCTGGCCACCAAGTTCTCGGTCCCCACCGACAGCCACGACCCGAATTCCGGCGGCACCTCGCGCCGAACAGTAATCGCCGCGTGTGAGGCCAGTTTGCGTCGGCTCAGGACCGACTACATCGACGTCTACTACATTCACCGCCCGTCAACCCAGACCGCGATCGATGAGACGTTGCGTGCGCTCGATGACCTGGTCCGCGTCGGCAAGATCCGCTACATGGGTTCGTCAGGGGCATCCGGTTGGCAGCTCGTCGAGATGTTGTGGTGCTCCCACGACTTGGGGATCAACCGGCTCGTCGTGGAGCAGAGTGCCTATCACCTTCTGGATCGTCGCGCGGAGCGCGACATGATTCCTGCGGCTCTCACCCATGACACCGCACTGACGGTGTGGTCGCCGCTGGCCGGTGGCTTGCTGACGGGGAAATATCTCGGGCAGCCGGCCTCGTCCAACGCCCGGCTTTCACCAGACAATGCGTGGGGCGCGAAGCACTTCACGCCGCAGGCCCAGGCCGCCGTGACGGCGCTCGCTGACTGCGCCAAGGAGGCCGGAGTCACCTTGACGGCGCTCAGCCTTGGCTGGACGCTGCAGCGGCAGGGGATCACCAGCATTGTCCTCGGCCCCCGGAACCTCGACCAGCTCACCGGCCAGTTGGCCGCGCTCGACATCACCATCGATAACGAGCTCTCGAAGCACATCGACGAGATCGTGCCGCCCGGCGGGGTCACCGTCCCGTATTACCTTGACGACAGCTTCGCCGACTTTCGCCCACAGCCTTACCAGTGGTAGCAGAAGATCATGACTCAGCCCTTGAAGATCGGCATCCTCGGATCGGGCCCCGCAGGCAGGACTCTTGCCACGGGATTCCTGGCAAAAGGCCACGCGGTCATGATCGGCTCTCGCACCCCACCGAAGTTGCACGGATGGCTTCGCGAGGCGGGTCGCCAGGCACAGGTAGGAACCTTCGCGGAGACAGCACAGTTCGGCGAACTGGTCGTCTTGTCGGTCAACGGCAGAGCCGCCGAGGATGTCGTACGACTTGCCGGAATCGAGAACCTCACGGGCAAGATCGTTCTGGACGCCAGCGACCCGCTTGATTTCTCCTCCGGGCGGCCAGGATTGTTCGTCGGCACCACCGACTCCCTGGGGGAGCGTATCCAGCGGCTGATCCCCAACGCGTACGTCGTCAAGGGCCTCAACATCGTGCTCGCGGACGTCATGATCAACCCAAGCTTGACCGGCGACGCGCCGGACATGTTCATCGCTGGCGACAGCGACGAGGCGAAGCAGACTGTGACGACCCTGCTGGGCGAGTTCGGCTGGCCGGTGGTCGACATGGGTGGCATTGAGAGCGCCCGCTGGCTGGAAGCCCTGAGCCTGGCCTGGGTCGTCTACTCACACCGCACCGGAAAGACGCATCACGCTTTCAAGCTCGTCGGCAAGTAGGGCGCCTAGTGATGCAAAACCAGGGCGGGGCGCTCTTCACCATCCATCCAGCGAGGCTAGAGGCGAGGCCGTCCGGTTAACTTGCGACCATGACCACAGAGGACTACGCACAACCGGCCACCGCGTTGAGCAACGGTTTCATGCCGCTGCTCGGATTCGGCACCTGGCAGATCAGTAACTCTGCCGTGCAGCAGGTGACCGCACAGGCACTGGAGGCCGGATACCGGCATATCGATACTGCGACGGCGTACCACAACGAGTCAGGCATCGGGAAGGCTCTGGCTTCGTCCACACTTGCCCGGGAATCGGTGTTCGTGACCACGAAGCTGCCGCCTGATCATGCCGGCCGGGAGCGCCGGACCCTCGAGGAAAGCCTCTCGAAGCTGCGCGTCGACTACGTCGATCTCTGGCTGGTGCACTGGCCGCCCAACGGTCGGGCCGCGCCGCGAGTCTGGGAGCAGTTCGTCAGGGCGCGACAGGACGGTCTGGCAAGGGCGGTCGGCGTGAGCAACTATTCATTGAGCCAGATCGACGAATTGACCGGTGTAACAGGAGTGACACCTGAGGTCAACCAGATCCGCTGGGGGCCGTCGATCTACGACCTGGCTGTGATGTCAGGGCTGCAGCAACGGGGAGTTGTGCTGGAGGGGTACAGCCCGTTCAAGGTAAGCAACTTGAGCGACCCGAAGCTGGTCTCGATCGCCTCAGATCACGACGCAACACCCGCGCAAGTGATCGTCGCCTGGCATATAGCGCACGGTTTTGTCGTGATCCCCAAGTCGTCTCACCTTGAACGCATCGTGGCGAACGCCGCCGGCGCGCGAATCGAGCTGACGGCTGACGAAGTGGCCGCAATCGATGGCCTCTCGAGGGTCTCCAGGATCGGCTCGTCGCGCAGGCTTGGTTAGGCTCCCGCGGTGAGCGCGCTCCGGGTTCTGTTCATTGGTGGCAGCGGGATCATCAGCTCCGCGTGCTGCCGGTTGGCGGTCCAGCGCGGCATGGACATCTTCGCGCTGAATCGCGGCGCCACTAAGCTCCGACCGCTGCCCGCCGAAGTGACCATCCTGCGGGGCGACGTACGCGATCCGTCTTCAGTACAGGATGCGCTGGGTGGGCGTGAGTTCGACGTCGTGGTCAACTGGGTGGCTTTCACAACGGACAGCATCGAGGCGGACCTCGAGCGATTCCGAGGGCGGATTGGCCAGTACGTCTTCATCAGCTCGGCTTCGGCTTATCAGACTCCGCCGTCTCGGGTACCGGTGACAGAGTCCACCCCGCTCAGCAACCCGTACTGGCACTACTCGCGGGACAAGATCGCCTGCGAGGACCGGCTGGTACGCGCCTACCGGGAGGAGGGCTTCCCGGCGACGATCGTCCGGCCGTCGCAGACCTACGACCGCACCGCCGTGCCCTACTACGGCGGCTGGACCGTGGTGGAGCGGATGCGGCAGGGCAAGGACGTCATCGTGCAGGGCGACGGCACGTCGCTATGGACCCTGACGCACAGCGATGACTTCGCCAGAGGTTTCGTTCCGCTGCTCGGCAACACCCGGACCATCGGGGAGGCCTTCCAGATCACTTCCGACGACGTGCTGACGTGGAATCAGATCACCACGATCTTGGCCAGAGCCGCCCGTGCCGAGCCAAGGATCGTTCACGTGCCGTCCGACGTGATCGCTGCGGCTGACCCGTACTGGGGTGCCGCGCTGCTCGGAGACAGCGCCCACTCGATGATCTTCGACAACTCCAAGCTGCGCAGTGTGGTGCCGGACTATGTCGCGACGATCACTCTCGAGCAGGCCGCGCCGGAGATCATCGCCTGGCACGACGAGGATCCATCGCGGCAACGGGTGGATCCCGATCTTGATGCGCTGATGGACAAGTTGTCAGGCGAGTTTCGCGACATGAGCTAGCTGAGGCGCGAATCTGCGCACAGGGCCGCTTGGCTAGTCGACGGCCTCGCGTCCTCGCTGGACCAGTTGGGCATCAGCAGCGTAGACGACGTCTGGATTCTTGTCGTCATAGTCGAACTGGTGAAGGAAGCAGCGCATCGCGTTGATCCGGGCACGCTTCTTGTCGTTGCTCTTGATGGCAGTCCAGCGCGCATAGTCGGTGTCGGTCGTCAGCAGCATCGCTTCTTTGGCTTTGGTGTAGTCGTCCCAGCGGTCGAGCGATTCGAGGTCCATCGGCGAGAGCTTCCAGCGTCGCACCGGGTCGATCTGACGGATGGCGAACCGGGTGCGTTGTTCCTGTTGGGTGACCGAAAACCAGAGCTTCGTCAGCGAAAAGCCGCTTTCGACGAGCATCTCCTCAAAGAGGGGTGCATGGCGCAGGAATTGGCTGTACTCCTCCTCGGAGCAGAACCCCATCACTTTCTCGACCCCAGCCCGGTTGTACCAGGAGCGGTCGAAGAGCACGATCTCTCCTGCGGTTGGTAAATGGGCGACGTAGCGATGGAAATACCACTGGCCTTGCTCAGTCTCAGTCGGCTTGGTCAAGGCGACGACGCGGGCCGCACGCGGATTGAGATGCTCCATGAACCGCTTGATCGTGCCACCCTTGCCGGCTGCGTCGCGACCCTCGAACACGACCACATGTTTTGCGCCGGTCTCCTGTGACCAGTCCTGAAACTTCAACAGCTCGATTTGGAGGGCGTATTTCTCTTGCTCGTAATCGTCGCGGTCCATCCGCTCCTCGTACGGATAGTCCGCACGCCACGTTTCGATAGGATTGCCGCCCGGATCGATCAGATCAGGGTCCGAGCCATGTTCGTCGTGACGAACTGTGTAGCCGTCACGAATGAGCTCTTGTAGGTATTCACGGAAGTTTTCGCGGATCATGGTGTGCTCCTCCTCGGATGATTGCGGGGTGAGTCGTGTCGATGCTGGAGAGGATGGCAGAGGAGCCTGAACATCAGGCGAACGAAATCATCGGAGCCGGCCCCCGAGCGGCCCGGCAATTCGGCTAATCGGCGTCGGTCTCCGCGGCAGAGTCGATCGGCATGGGAATCCGTAAAGCGGACACGCCGCTGAGGTCCAGCCAGAGTGCATCGGGCGTACGCACCAGTCGCAACAGCACGCCCTCGCAATGCGGACAGCGCCCGACAAACCCGGGGGCGGGGCCGTAAACCCGGAGCGTGGCCATCTGTGAGGTCGTACCGCAGCTCCCGCATCGGCCAGCCGCCGTTGTCAGCTCAACGGCGAAAACCTCCGACAGCGGACCGGCCAGGGTGTTGCCGTCGTAAACCGCCGCTTGCTCATTCATCTCTAAGCCACCTCATGATCATGGGCCAGTCGGCCCGAACCGTTCTGTCCGGATCCGCGCCGGGTTGTGCCCTAGGTCGATCAACAGATCCGCCACCGTCTCGACGAAGGGCGTAGGCCCACAGACGTAGCAGTTCGCTTCCAAGTCAGCGGGCCAGCCGTACATGACGAGGTCATTCGCGGTGATCCGCCCGGCCGGGCGCGTTTCGCCCGCCGGCGCCGTACGCGTGTAAAGAAAGGTGATGTCGAGCCCACTGTCTTGAGTCCCACGACGTTGCAGCTCAGGATCGTAGATCCGATCTTCGGGGGTGCGCACGGAGTAGATGAGCCGGAAGGGTGTCGGGCTGGCTCCGTCGCGAGACCGAATCATCGCCATCAGCGGTACCACGCCCGACCCGCCCCCGACCAGAAGAACCGGCCGGCTGTCCTCCGGCTTCCACACAAACCAACCGCCGACGGGTCCCCGCACCTCGACGGTGTCACCGGAGCTAGCGTCCTCGCACAGGTAGGTCGAAACTTCGCCATCGGGCACCACCTGCACGGTGATCTCGATGCGGTCGCTGGCGGCGGGGGCGGCGAGTGAGTAGCTCCGGGCGGCCTGGTAGCCGTCGTCGGCGGTCAGGCGTGCGTCGATGTGCTGCCCCGCCAGGTGTCCCGGCCACCCGGGCACCTCGAGTACCAGAGTGCAAGCGCTCTCGGTCTCTTGCCGCCGTTCCACGAGAAGGGCGGGCCGCCAGGCGCGGCGGACCTTCAGTCCCCCTGGTACCGCTGCTCGCGCCATGGGTCGCCGTAGTCGTGGTAGCCAAGTTGCTCCCAGAAGCCGGGGGAGTCCTGCGGCATGAGCTCAATACCGCGAACCCACTTAGCCGACTTCCAGAAGTACAGATGGGGGACCAACAGTCTGGCTGGTCCACCGTGCTCGGGGGCTAGCTCCTCGCCGTCGTACTCATAGGCAACCCAGGCCTTACCCTCGAGCAGATCCTCCAGCGGGACGTTGGTGGTGTAACCGCCGTAGCTGTGGGCCAGGGCGAAGTCTGCCTCGGTCTCGATGTCGCCGAGCAGGGTGTCGATGGAGACCCCGCGCCAGCCTGTGCCGAGCTTGGACCAACGCGTCACACAGTGAATGTCGACCGTCACCGAGTCCGCAGGTAAAGCCATTAGTTCTGGCCAACTCCAGCGATGGGTCTCGCCCAGCTCCGTAGTCACCGTGAACTCCCAAGCGTCCAGCGGGATACGCGGGGTTGGTCCGGCGGAAAGGACCGGGAAGTCGTTGGTGAGGTACTGGCCCGGCGGCAGCTTCTGGCTACTGTCCTGCCGGCGTCCACGGAAGCCCCTGCTCAAAATGCCCATCGCACCCTCCATGACAATCAGCTTGATACCAACCTAATGTGGCACTATGGCGAGGTTGTGGCTAGGGAGAATCCGCGACATGAGCCAGCCAGTTTGCCGACCTCAACTTTGGGCGAGTCGCTGCGCGTATTCCGGTTGCAGGCGTCGGGCAGCTTCCTCGCCCTCGACGAGTGGAGGTGCTGAGCCGGTGTTGAGGAGAACCCGCAGATAGTCCAGGCACACGTGGTAGCCGCCGGCTGCGTCCGATGCGCCGTCCAGGTCGGCCGACTCTAGCCAGGTGGTGAAGGTCATCGTCGTGCCACCGCCGGTACGCTCCAGCTCGAACCGGAGGATGTCGCCGCCCCAGGTCCATTGGAAGACCGCCGGCGGTTCCCACACGTCGATGCGGCCGGTGATGCTTGTCTCTTCCAGCCGGTACTTCTCAACCTGCGCGGGCCAGAACGGAAGCGTGATATCGGCGCCGGCACGACGCTCGCCGACAATGTCGCAGGGCATCCAGAATTGCAGCTGGTCGGACTCGGTGATCGCTGACCAGACGCGTTCGACAGGATGGGCGAACCGCCGGACGAACCGGAGTCCAACCCGCTCGCCGTCACGCAGTACCCCACCCATCGGGGTCTCATCGTTTGTCAGGCTTGTCATAGCTCCTCCTTCTGGTCCAAGTGGTGCGCCAGCGCGTCGAAGCGAGCGGACCACGTTGCTCGGTAGGGCGTGAGCCACGCGTCGAGCTCGCGCAGCGGCTCCGCTCGGAGCTGGTACCACCGCCTTTGCGCGTCGGGCCGAACGACGACGAGGCCGGCCTCGCGTAGCGCCTTGAGATGCTTCGAGACGGTGGGCTGTGCGATGTCGAGTACATCGACGAGATCGTTGACCGATCGGTCGCCGTCACGAAGCAGGTCGAGGATCCGTCGACGGTTCGGCTCCACCACCACCTCGAACAAGCTCGCCGCCATATGCCCTAGTATGCCCTATGGGCAATATTGCTGGCAAGCAATTTAGCGGCCCTTACATCACGCATGTCATGATCCAGCGATGAGCAGCAGCACATCGGGCGAGATCATGGTCGTACGTCCTGAGTCGCCTGAGCTGGGTCGGTACGCCGCTGCGGCATTGGTCTTCGGCGCCTCGGCCAGCGTGCTTGTCGTCGAGGTGGTGGCGCTGCGTCTGCTGGCCCCGTACCTCGGGCTCACTCTGGAGACGAGCACGCTGGTCATCGGCGTTGCGCTAGCGGCGATTGCCATGGGTTCCTGGGTTGGCGGCCGGGTCGCTGACCTGATGCCGCCGCGCCGCGCGCTGGGCCCGCTGCTTGCGGTGTCCGGGGTGGCGGTTGCGGCAACCCCTTTCGCGGTACGCGCGGCTGGCGCGTTCGATCGTGGCGCGGTGTTGATGTTGGTCTCCACGTTCGCGATCATCGTGCCCGGCACGTTCCTGGCGGCCGTGACGCCCATGGTCACGAAACTGCGGCTGACCAGCCTCAACGAGACCGGTACCGTCGTCGGAAGGCTCTCTGCGATCGGCACCGCGGGGGCCATCGTCGGCACCGTCGTCACTGGCTTCGTACTCATCTCACGGCTGCCGGTCAGCGCAATCATGATCGGTCTCGGAGCAGTACTCGTCATCGCTGCGGCGGTGGTCGAGTTCCGAGTACGCGGCTGGCGATCGGCCGCAGCTCCGGCGGTTCTGGTGCTCATAGGCGGCGGTGCCGTCGCGGTCGCACCCGGCGGCTGCGATGCGGAGACGATCTACCACTGCGCTGCGGTCGTGACCGACCCCGACCGAGCCTCGGGGCGGGTGCTCATGCTCGATGGCGCACCGCATTCCTACGTCGACCTCGACGAGCCGACCTATCTCGATTGGGACTATGCCAAGGCCGTCGCGTCGGTGATCGACACCGCCTACCCGGGTCGGCAGCCGCTGCGGGTGTATCACATCGGCGGTGGCGGGCTGACTTTGCCGCGCTACCTGGAGCACGTGCGCCCTGGGACCTCCAGCTTGGTGTCCGAGATCGATCCCGGCGTTGTCAAGATCGACACCGAGCAGTTCGGACTCGAGGCCGGCAAAGGCGTTGAGGTGCGTGTCGAGGACGCTCGGCTTGGCTTGGGCCGGCTTGCCGATGACAGTCGGGACCTGGTGCTGGGCGATGCCTTCGGCGGCGTCAGCGTGCCGTGGCACCTCACGACGCGCGAGGCGGTTGGCGAGGTGTCGCGGGTGCTGACCCGCGATGGCATCTATGTGATCAATCTCCTCGACTACGGCCCGCTTTCGTTCGCACGTGCCGAAGTCGCGACGCTGGCTGGCACATTTGATCATGTCGCGCTGGCCACCGAGACCGACACTTTGACTCATGGGGAGAAAGCCGGCGGCAACCTGGTCGTGATCGCGTCCAACGCACCCTTCAACGTCGCATCGATCGCCGGCAAGATTTCAGAACGCGGCGCCGATTGGGCGGTGATCACCGGTGCCGAACTCACCACGTGGACCGGCGATGCCGCGGTGCTGACCGACGACTATGCGCCCGTCGACCAGCTGCTCACCCCGTACCCGAGCAGCTGAATCCCTGAAAAGTTCACCCGAGATGAGCGAAACGGCACGACACGCCGGGCGAGGGATCGACTGGAGTGAACTTTCCAGGGAATCCTGACGAAGAGTCTCATTCTGGCCGGTTGTCCGCCGGTCCAGCGATCCGGTAGGGGGTGTCGAATCCCTCGTACATCAGGTGCGCAACCATGCCGTCGGCAGCGTGTTTCAGGTTGTGGCAGTGGTCCATCCAGATGCCGGGGTTGTCGGCCACGAATGCGACGTCATAGCTCTCGTTGGCTGCGACGTTGAGCGAGTCGACCCACCAGGGGCTTCCGGTGGCTGCCACGCCGTTGCGAGCCAGCACCACCATGCGGTGGCCGTGGAGGTGCATCGGATGCACCTCGGAACTGCGGTTCTTGATGTGCACCAGCGCCACGTCTCCATCGCGGACCACGAACATGGGGACGTTCGGATAGAGGTGGCCGTTGATCGACCACCACATCCCCGGACGGCCTTTGACGAAGCCGGGCCGACGACCGATCAAATAGTCGAACCGACGGTTGGCCTGCGCTGGGTCGAAGCCGAGAGGGGCCGGTGCGCCGTATGACAGCGGGTCCAACGCCTCGCGGGGTTGCGGTGGCACGGGTACGTCGGCGCCTTCTGGTCCTATGACCACCGCGGTGGCTTTGGACAGCTGCAGTCTGACCGCAGTGCCGTCGCCGGGAGCTTGGGTCTCGATGTCGGCTCGGGCTCCTGCGGTGAGCGTCACCTCGCGGCCGGAGACGTCGCTAGGTCGGTTCACGTCGGTAGCGTCTATGGCGAGCAGCCGGTAGGAGCCGCTGGTCCACACCTTCATCGGTCCGTTGTCGGTGTTGGTGACCCGGACTCGGACCCGCTGGCCGGGTCGCGCAGGTACGCGAAGGTCCGCGGCCTTGCCATTGATGGTCCGAAGACCCCCGTAGGTGTGCGCGATCGCTGGCACGTCTACCTGTTGGCCGATGCCTGAGGTCGGCGTCACCACCAGCGACCCGAGCAGCCCTCCCGCAACCTGGGGGTTGGATACCTGGTGGGAGTGATACCAGAACGAGCCAGCCCGATCGGCGACGAATCGGTACGTGAACTCACGTCCGACCGGCACCGCGTCCTGCGTCACACCGGCGACACCGTCCATCGCGTTGGGCACATCGACTCCGTGCCAGTGCAGTGCGACGCCGGCGGCGACCGACTCATTGCGCAGGTGCACCTCGATCAACTGACCCTGTCTGGCCCGGATCTCCGGGCCGGGTGATGTGCCGTTCACGGTGAATCCGGCGATGGAGCGGCCACCGATGGTCAGCACCTCCTGTCGGGTCACCAGGTCGACCCGTACGTCCGCCGGTCGCGTCGGGTCGGCAACCAGGTCGGTGATCGAGCGCGCTGGCCGCGAATGATGGTCGTGCCCATTGCCCTCCCCATGGCCGCCGTGCCCACCCACGCTGGGATCTGGCTGGGCGCCGCCGCCGTAGTCGAGGTCGCCCATGTCCATCACCGAGTAGGCCCCCGGCATCCGGCTCGCCTGCCACATCCAGGCCAACGGAGCCACGATCGCCACGGTTGCCAGGACTGGTAAGGCGAATCGCAGCCCCCGCCGAGCACGCGCGGAGCTCATCGCAGATCAGGCCGGTGCGCCTGGCCGCTCGCCTCCGCCGTTTGTTTCGGGCGGGAGCTCTGAGGATCATCGAGAGACCGCCACGCGATCGCCAGCAATCCAGCCCGTGCAATGCCGATCAGCCAGGGGAACGGCAACGCGAAACCCAGCCAGAAGACCGCCTCAAGCGGAAGGATTGCGAGGTTGATCAGCATGCCGACCTTCCTGCCCTGCCACACCCACCAGGCTGACCAGGCCGCCACCACAATCACCAAGAGGAAGGCAACCAGCAGTGCGACGAAGGTGCCCGCCTCGAGCCGCGACGACCAGGGGCCGCCGTACACCGCGAAGAGGCCAAAGAATGTCGGCAGATTGCCGTTTGTCAACAGGTAAGAGGCCACCGGAATAGCAGGAATCCCGAAACATGCTGCATAGACCCAGGTCAGGACCGCGGCGGCGTGTGCTGCCTTCATCTGCCGATCCTTTCCATCCTCGCCAGTCGTCACACCGATGTTGTGACCAGCTCTTCAGGAGCAGCGACACCCTTGGGTGCCGCGGTGCGTATCCGACGGCCGGTGTGGAGGGCCACGGCGAACAGTGCCAGGGCGTTCAGGCCGTGCAGCGCACCGGCCAAGGCGAACTCATGGCCGAGGAAGCCGATCTGGCCCTGCGCGACCACGAGCACGAACACGATGACGGCCCATTTGATCGCGCCGCGCACCTTCGTGAAGAACGACACGATCAGCAGCAGCAGCGCAATCGCGGGGATCACAAAGGTCCCGTTAATGCCGTGCACGATGAAGCCGAACACTTCGGTGAAGGGCGTTGCCTGACTCTCCATGATCGACTTGTCCAACACACCGCCGCCGTCGACCCACACTCCGAGCCCGGCAATCGCCCAGACCATGACCGTCGCTTGGATGGCAACCTCAGCAGCCACGAGGTATGCGAGCACCTTGTACGCAGTTCTCATTCCATTCCTTTCCCTTGAGCAGCGGAGTGCGATGAGGGCCTGTTAAATACACGACGGGCCAAGACCAGTGGCCACACCGGAAGGCCCAACCAGCCAATGGCCGCCAGAGCCGCGCCAGGTATGACGAAGGCGAGCCAGGCAGCAGAGCCCGATGGGAAGAGCAGACCGGCTGCGGCAACGACCAGACCCACCGGAAGGGACACGCCGAGCAGCAGACCGAAACGGGTGACCGACCGCGGCAGAGTGCCGTGGCGGTGGCCGGCCGAGCTGACGGCGATCACCCAGGCGTAGATCACCAAGAACGTCGCCACGACGAGCACGACCTGGACGTCGAACTCCAGGACACCGGCAACGAGCAGCAGCTGCAGGATGGCGACCACGATCATCCCCCCGACGGCCGCAGCCGTCGCTATCCGTATCAGCCGCGTGGGCGGCAGCCACCTCCGCAAAGCCAGCGCCACCGGAATGAACGTCAGGAACTGCACGGCGATGACTACATCGTTGGCGCTCCCCAGCCACATGAAGTCCTGGCCCGCCTCTGCCAGTGGACCACTCACGCCGAACGGCTGGGCCAGCAAGAAGAACAGCACGAGCAGCACGTTGGCGACCAGCCCGGAAATACCGGAGGTCAATGCCCACAGCATCGGACCGCCGGTCCGCTGCCGCTCAGGATAGGTCTCAGTCAGCATGTCGCCAGGCTCACGGGGGAGGTGTCCCACTGTCACGGGACCATGTCCCGTTCCGACCGGGATTCTTCGGGCTGACATAACAGCACCGTAGAAACGCTCGACCCCGAACGAATCAGTGGAACCACTCATTCTTGGTACTCATCTGTGGGGGTGACCCGAGCGCCATGAGAATTGGGTCGTGAGCGCGTCGGCGTCGGTGAAGGCGGCCCAGCGGCGCGCCTGGCGTTCGAGCTTCACCCGCCGGGTGCCGGCGCTTGTTGCAGTCGTACTCGTGCTGCTCGGTGTCATCGCTGTCGCGGTGCGGCTCGACGCTCCTTCTGACGGAACGGTCGTCTCGTTTTATCAAGTTGACGGCGTGGTCGTCGACGTACCGAGTTCCGTCGAGGGCCCCGGACTCCAGAACGGCGATGTCGTGATCGAGATCGCCGGACACCGGCTCGCCGACGGGCTGGGCGGCCTGGCGCGCCCGCTGCTGGGAGAGGAGATTGCCTACGATGTCGCGCGGGATGGCACAGCACGCGTGACGGTTCGCATCGACCGGCAAGCCCCATACCCACTGATCGTGGCTGGTTGGGGGAACCTCGTCTTCGTCTTGGCGCTGGCTGCGTTGACGACGGCGCTCTACCTGCGGCGGCCGGAGGAGCCGTCGACAACCCCCCTGCTGATCGCGGCGGCCGGCTTGCTCGGCAGCACTCTCGCCTTTGCTGCGGGAATTCCCGCGCTCGCGTTGGCGACCGGCGGACCCGTGCTGTGGCTTTACAACCTGTGCGTGATCGGCGTCTACTCCCTCGCCTGGGGCGGGGCGCTCGCCTTCACACTGCAGCTGCCCCACGACGATCGAGGGCTCCGACCCAGGCGAGCCGTGCTCGCAGTGGCCTACGCCGCCCCACTTGCGCTGATGCTGCTCTGGATGGCAGCCGTTGCGGTGTCCGCGCCCAATGCGCTGCGATGGTTCGATCTGGTGTATGCCGGCACGACGGTTGTGGTGGCGGCAACACTGGTGACAGTCGGGGTGCTGGGGATCTTGGCGTACCGTCGCAGCCGCGATCGGCTGACCCGAAGCCGGCTGCGATGGGTGGCCGGCGGCAGCATCGTGGCCGGTCTGTTCGGTATTGCCGGGTGGCATTTGCCCGAGCTCATCGTGGGCCACCCGCTGCTGCCCTCGGGCGCGATCGGCCTGTCCGCGCTGCCATTCGTGGTGGGCATCGCCATTGCGTTGCGCCGCCACCGGCTGTTCGACATCGAGCGGCTGGCCAACCGGTCGCTGGTCTACATCTCCCTGGTCGCCATCCTCGTCGCCGGGTATGCGGCCCTCGTCGCGGTGCTCGTCAGCGTGCTTCGCATCTCAGGCACGGTCGCTGCCGCGATCGCCGCGGCTGCCGCCGCCCTCGTGCTCGCCCCTCTGCGTAACGTGGCACAACGCACCGTGAACCGGCTGATGTACGGCGACCGGGACGATCCGGCCGGAGTGCTGGCGCGTCTCGGGACACGGATGCAGGCCGTCATGCTGCCGAGCGAAGTGCTGCCGGTTGTGGTGGAGACCGTGGCCCAGTCGCTGCGGCTGCCGTACGTCGCGATCGACCTCGCCGACCGGGCTGGGGAGTTTCGGCTGGCTGCCGAACACGGTGTGCCGGTGGGAGCTGTGCATTCGGAGACCCTCACCCATCACGGAGAAACAGTCGGTCGGCTGCGGGTGTCCGAACGTGGACGTGACGATCCGCTTGAGCCGGCCGATCTCGAACTCATTCGCTCACTTGCCAGCGAGGTGGGTCCCGCGGTCCAGGCCGTGCGGTTGCACGAGGATCTGCTCCGGTCACGCGCCGAGGTGGTTGCCTTACGGGAGGACGAGCGGCGTCGGTTGCGGCGTGATCTCCACGACGGACTGGGACCGACGCTGGCGGCCATCCGTCTCAAGGCGGGGCTCGCGGCGCGCGAGGTACCGCCGGAATCGGCGGCTCGCGGGCTGCTGGGCGAAATTGACACTGAGGTCACAACTAGCCTCGCCGACGTACGGCGTCTCGTCGAGGCGCTGCGACCGCCGGCGCTGGACGAACTCGGCCTGCTCGGAGCAGTGCGCTCGCGGGCTGCGGCTCTGACCGGTGAGATGGAGATCGATGTCGACGGGTCGGATACGCGAGGCCCGCTGCCGGCCGCGATCGAGACCGCCGCCTACCGGATCGCAGTCGAGGCCATGACGAACGCGGTACGCCACAGCGATGGGACGCGCTGCACCGTGTCGATCTTGGTCGATGACGCCGCTGTCGAGCTGTCGGTACGCGATGATGGTCATGGCCTGAAGCCGGACCGCGCGCCTGGGGTCGGGCTGCGATCGATGGGGGAGCGAGCCGCCGAGGTGGGCGGCACCCTGACCGTACAGTCGCCTGCTGAACGTGGAACGGTGATCACCGCGAGATTGCCCCTGAATCTGGGAGGGCCAGTTGATCAAGCTGATCCTCGCTGATGATCATCCGGTGTTCGTCGGCGGGCTGCGGGCGGTCTTTGACGCAGAGGAGGACCTGACCGTGGTGTCGGTCGCCACCACTGGTCGGGCGGCCGTACGGGCCGCGACTGAACACAGGCCTGATGTGGCCGTCCTCGACCTCAACATGCCCGACGGCGACGGGTTGTGGGTGTGCGGCCAGCTTCGGGCGGCCGGATTGGCGACCCGCGCGCTCATTCTCACCATGTACGACGACGACGAGAACGTACTCGCTGCACTGCGGGCCGGGGCGTACGGCTACACACTCAAGGGATCAGGGCCGGACGAGATCGTTGCGGCGGTCCGCGCGGTCGCTCGCGGCGAAGCGCTCTTCGGCGCCGGGATCGCCGCCCAGATGCTCAGCCACTTCAGCCGGACGGCTGCGACGTCGCCGTTCCCGCAGCTCACTGAGCGGGAGCACGAGGTGCTGGGATTGCTGGCCGCAGGCCGCGACAACGCGGCGGTCGCCCGCCGCCTCGGGGTGAGCAGCAAGACCGTACGCAACCACGTCTCCAACATCATCGCCAAGCTGCACGTGGCCGACCGGTCGGGGGCGATCATCCGAGCCCGTGATGCCGGTATGGGCGGAACGGGCAGCTCAACCTGATCCCGACGACAAGTCCCGGAGGACGACCGCGGGGCGAGAGCTTGTGTCGACGTGGAGTTGGAATATGTCGGGCCGGTGGTAGTGACCGACAGGGTCGAAGTACCGGCGTGCGGCCCGCACTGCAGCGACGTCGATGTCGGCGTACAGGATGGTCTCCTCCTGCCGGGCCGGTCCTGCCAGGATGACGCCGTCGGGGTTGACGATGACGCTGTTGCCGGGCTCAACCCAGTCGTCCTGGTCGGGGCGCCTGATTCGGTCGCGATGCGGGAAGTCGGCCGGGATCTGGTCGAGGTGCACGCAGGGATTGACGCCTACGACGTAGCAGCGGCCCTCACGAGCGATGTGCCGCATGGTGGCGATCCACGCGTCGCCGCCGGCGAGGGTGGGTGCGGTCCAGATGTCCACTCCCTGGCTGTAGACGTAGAACCGGGTCAGCGGCATGTAGTTCTCCCAGCAGGTCAGCCCGGACAGCCGCCCGTACGGAGTGTCGATGACCGGTAGCGTGGAACCGTCGCCCATGCCCCACACAGTGCGCTCTGAGCCGGTGGGCATCAGCTTGCGGTGCTTGCCGAGCAGGGTGCCGTCGGGTCCGAAATAGAGCGTGGCGTTGTAGATCGTGGTGCCGTGCAGTTCCCGTTCGTCAACCCCGATCACCAGGTAGGTGCCGGCGTCGCGGGCGGCGGCGGCCAGAGTGTCGGTCACTGGGCCAGGTACGACGACGGCCTGCTCGACCAGGAGCGCGTACCAATCGCCGTCGCCCTCCCAGATCGGCACAGTGTCGATCCAGATCGGGGTGCCCGGGATGAAGACCTCGGGAAACACCACGATCCCGGCCCCTTCGGCGGCCGCCTGATGCAACAGCTTGACCGCCGTGTCGACGCAGGCCTCTTGATTCATCAGGGTGTACGCCGCCTGCACCGCAGCGACCTTGACTCCTGCCATCGCCTGTCCTCCTATCGTGTCGCGGATGGGTCCCCGTAGTTGCCGAGGCCGGCTGACCGCGCTCGTACGATCGCTTCAGCCCGGCTGCCGACCTGGAGCTTGCCGAAAATGCTTGAGATGTGGTTGCTGACGGTGTTGGTGGACAACCCGAGCTTGGCTGCGATGGCTTGATTGGACAGCCCCGAGGCAATCAATTCGAGCACCTCGCGCTCGCGGCGAGTCAGCTGGGCAAAGGAAGGCTCAGGTGGCGAACTCAAAACCTGAAGCGCGCGCCGGGCGAGGCCGGGTCCGAAGATCGCCTCGCCAGCAGCCACGGCCTCAATCGCCCGCAGCAGGTCGTCCGCATCGGCGCCCTTCAGCACATAACCCAGAGCGCCCGCACGCACCGCTCCCAAGATCGACTCATCATCGTCGTACATGGTGAGCATCAAGATCTTGACCGAGGGCGCCGCCTTGGCGAGTCTGCGCACCACCTCGATCCCATTGAGATCAGGGAATCCGATGTCCAGGACGAGCAAATCAGGTTTCAGCAGAACTGCCTCGCGGACCGCATCTGCACCGGTGCTTGCGGTGCCCACGAGCTGGTATCCCATCATGGAGGAGAGCAGGGCGCGCAGACCCTCGCGGACCATAGCATGATCATCAGCAACCAGAACGGTGATCATGAAACCGCCAACGGCAGTACCACTCGGACCTCGCCGCCGCTCGCGCCGGGACCAGCGCTGATCCAGCCGCCGAGGGCGGCCGTACGCTCTCGCATCGACGACAATCCGACTCCTTCCGTCCACGGGGTCCGGACCATGCCGTCGTCGGCGATCTTGATCTGCAAATGATCGTCCTCGACCCACAGGGCGATTGATGCCGACTCGGCATGGGCGTGTCGCAGCACGTTGGTCAACGACTCGGTAGCTATCCGATAGGCCGCCACCTCCACCGATTCCGGTAGCTGTCCAAGATCAGCAACTCCGTCGGTGCTCAACTGCAGCCGTGGGCTGCTGGGGGTCTGAACCGAGTCCACGTAGGCCTGCAAGGCACCGACCAGCCCGCGGCCGTCCAGCACCGGTGGACGCAATTGATCCACCAATCCACGAACGTCCGCGATGGCAGCGGCGATGTTGCGCTCCAACTCCCGAAGCAACTCGGCGGACTTGGCGGGCTCGGTGGCAAGCCGCCTGGCCGCCGCAGCCTTCAACATCACGCCGGTGAGCGCCGGTCCGAGCCCGTCGTGCAGGTCTTGTCGCAATCGCTGGCGCTCGTCCTCTCGAGCAGTGATCAGATCGGCTTGTGACGCGGCGAGCTCCTCTGCCAGCTGGGTGGCCTGTACCGCGACCGCGAGCAGATCAGCTAGCAGAGCGACGATGCGCTGGTCAGCCTTCGGCAGCTCCCGTTCCCCAACCCGCGGATTGATCACGAGCTCCCCGACCTCCGTTGTTCCGCGCCGCAGCGGTGCTACGTACGGCTCGCCGGACAGCTCTCCGATTTGTGACAGCACCGTGCCGTTCACCCGGATCGCCGCAGCGGGAACGCGCAGCGTTTGGCAAAGGGCGGCTAACGCGCCTTCCAGGCCGGTGCTGCCAGAATCATGCTCTCCGAGACGGCTGCCGACTTCGGCTACCGCGCGTGCCGGATCTTGCCGCGAGCCGTAGAACAGCCGGTCGATGCGGCGCTGCATCCAGACCCGTATCGGATTGAAGACCACGGCCAGCAGCAGCACGACTAACGCGGACTGCTCGGCAGTCCGGCTACCGGCGAGTGCACGATCAAGCAGCGTGATCAATCCCAGGTAGCAGGCGATCACCAGTGCCGACAACAGTAGATAGAGTGCGAAGCGAGAGACCACCAGTCGGATGTCCAGCAGTTGGTACCGCAAGACCGCGATCATGATCGCGATCGGAATCAGGGCAATCGCGAACAGCGACACGGGACTCTGGATGCCCAGCAAGTCGGCCACGGTCCATATAAGTAGCAAGATTGCTACCGCAAGCATGAGCCACAGCATCTGGCGCCGGACGCGGTCATCTCCCCGTGCGTAGCGCAAGATCAGCGACAGCACGGCTGCGCCGTAGACCACGTTGCCCAGCACCTCGGTAACAGGTCCCAACCAGACAAAGGCTTCGAACCGCGGCCACACCAGGTACGCCCGGACGCCGAGGCCCGCGGCCAGATTGTCGCGAGGAAACAGGCTGGTGGCCGCAAACAAGATCGCATTGAGCGCCACGATCGGAACCGTCCAGCGCCAGCGCCGTGACAGGAACCGTCCGGTGGGAAAGAGCAGCAAGATCATCGGGACGCAGTAGGTGACCGCCCAGGGCCAAGACACATTCGCCCAGGTAGCTATGAGCCGCCAAAAGGGCCTCTCATCTCCGGCGTAGGACCCCCAGGCAAGCAGGGAGAACGCCGCAGCCGAGCCTGCATAACACACCCCACCGGCCGACAGCAGCCAGCCGATGGGATTGCGTGGACGCTGCCAGGCGATCGGCCAGCCCGCAATCGCGAGCGAGCCGCCGATCACGGCGTTGGTGACGACGAAGTAGTTGAGCAGGAAACTCCAGCCACGGTCCGATGCGATGCCCGCAACGATTGCGATGAGGACCTCTGCCAGGGCGACGGCGAACAGGATCGGTGCCAGGACCGCACGACCGCTGCGCTCGCGCATGTTTCGATCATCCACCCCTTCGTCACTAGCTGCATGGTGGCGGGCCACTAGCTGGGTCAGCCAAATCTCCTGCCCCTGTAGTGATCTTGCGCCTCCTGGTCGGTGGCGATTGCCGTCGAGGCTGGTGACAACAAATCCGCCATAGCAGGATGGAATGAACATGAGCAGTACAAGGACGCCGGCCGACACCCACACCGCCCTGACAACTGGACAGCGCGGCCACAAACAGCGGAGCGCCAAGCCTTCTCGCTCTCGAGATCTGCGCGGCTTGTGGCGAACCACCCTGGCGTTGCTTGCGCCGCTACCCGGGCTTCTCATGGCAGCCAAGATCATGGTCTCCCCGTTCGGGATCCGCGAAGACTTTGCAGCCGTGCTGGCGGGCGTGTCCGGCGATCCGGCGCGCGAACAGTTGGCACTTTGGCTGGGCTTGGCGTTTTCACTCACCGTGCTCCCTGCCGTACTGGCCGCCGCCTGGGCCTCTCGCCGGAGAGCGCCCTGGTTCGCTCTGGCCGCAGGTGTGCTGGGTGTGATCGGTTTCAGTTTCGGCTTCGCGGTACCCGACTCGAGCGCCGCGGCGCTGGTGGCAGCCGAGCAAGGCCTGGACGCCACAAGGGTCTCTGTAATCAACGAGCTAGTGTCCGCGACAACCGTGGTCGGGGTGGCCTCTGTGATTTTCCTGGTCGCCAGCTCAGCGGGGCTGATTCTCCTCGGCGTCGCGCAATGGCGGGCCAGGACGGGGCCTCGTTGGCTTGCGGCTCTGCTCACTCTGTCAGGCGCGGCGCACCTCCTTCCCGCCGGAACCGCGGGGGCGGCCGCGGCGTGGCTCGCCACGGGAATCGGCAGCATCGGCGCGTCGATTGGCCTTCTTCGGTCGGCGAATGGCGACTTCGACCTGGCACCCGACGGACAGCAACTTGCGGCCGACATTGTCGGCGCATCTGGACCGGACGCCCGTACGGTCTGGCGCACCCTGCTCGCGATAGCCGGCCCCCCGCTCGCCCTCTTCGTCGCGATCAGCCGCTTCCTACTGCCGTACGACATGTCGGACTCGCCCGAGATGATCTTCGGGAAGCTGGTGGCCCAGCCGGGCTACGTCATGGCCACCATCTGGATCGGCCTCGTCTTAGCGCCCACCTGTATCGCCGGCGTGGTCGCGGTCAGCTGGTTAAGCCGTCGGCGCGTGCCGATCATGACCACGATTGGCTTGATTCTGGCTGTCGTCGGCTACACCTGTCTGGCTGTCGGCAATTCCTTCGGCGAGCTCAGCACCGCATTGGTAGCCAGCCATCCTGAAGTTGATCGGGCGACCGCCTTTGCCCTGGGTTCTGGATTGGAACTAGGGCCGGTGTCCAACCTGACAGGCACCTTGTTCGTCTTTGGGCATCTCATCGGTACGACCATCCTCGGTCTGGCCTTGTGGCGGTCACATGCGGTCCCCTCTTGGGCAGCGCTGCTGCTAGCCGTCTCCCAGCCGATTCATCTGGCTTCGGTGATGCTCGGCAACCGGCCTCTGGATCTGGTCGGGTGGGGCGGCACGGCACTTGGATTTGCGGCGGCCGGCTGGGCTCTGCTGCGCATGAACAATGCCGACTTCGATCTGCCACCGAGGCCGTCTCAGGCCTGAGAACCGGCGATTCCCTCATTCCAAGGAGCTGAGGTCCTCGGGAACATCAACTGCGTACTGCTGCAACACGGCCAGATCGATCACCTCGAGCGCTCGGGCGTTGGTCGAGGAGAGCACCAGGGGTGGAGCCACCCCGGCCTCATAAGCCTGAGCCCAGCGTTCAGCAACCACACACCAGCGATCGCCGGGTTGGAGTCCAGGAAAGCCGTACTCCGGCACGGGTGTGACCAGGTCATTGCCGAGGCTGCGCTGCTGCGCGAGGAATTCCGCTGTCACCACGGCGCACACCAGATGGCGGGCCTGGTCCGGCCCAGAACTGCAGCAGCCGTCGCGATAGTAGCCTGTGACTGGGTCCGTACCGCAGGCCTGCAGGTCGGTACCGAAGACATTCGTTTCACCATCCACAGCCCACAGTCTGGCCGGTCGCGGCGCCGACTGTGCGGAGAGGAGCTAGTGCCCAACTCTGTTCACGCTCCGGGTCTGGCTGCGATGATCGTGAACGGGGGTTCATGACACCACGAGTGCGCGCGGAGGCCGGCAGCGAGCAAGCGCCGGTTCTCGCCCCGCTCACCGTACTCGTCGGTGCAGCGTTGCTGGTGCTGGCTCAGCTCTACTTGGCAATCACACTCGCACCGGTTCTCGCCGAGGTGTATGGAGGTAGTGGGCGGGCCGCAGCTGCGGCTGTGGGAACTACGTACGCCCTGGCCTACGGGCTGGGGTTTCTGCTCTTTGGGCCGCTGTCGGATCGCTATGGGCGCAAGCCCATCCTGGTCCCGGGGATGGTGGTCCTGGCGGTCGCTACTGCGGGGTTGGCGGTGGCGTCCTCGCTTCCAATGGTGGCGGTGCTGCGAAGCATCCAGGGTCTCCTGGCGGCGAGCTTCCCCACCGTGGCTTTGGCCTACGTCGGCGAGGCCCTGCCGCCGCGCTGGCGCTCCACCGGGATCGGTGCGATGTCGACCGCCTTTCTGTCGGCTGGCATTCTCGGCCAGGTCTATGCGCAGGCGGTCGCGCAAGCTTTCGGCTGGCGCTGGGTGTTCGGCCTGGCAGCGCCAGCGTTCGTGATCGCTGCAATCGCCATGGCGATGATCTTGCGCGAACCGCCCCGCAGCGGGAGCCCTGTGAGCCTGGGTCAGAAGTACAAAGAGCTCGGCGCAATAGCGGTCCGGCGAGAACTTACGTTGATCAACGTCGCCGCTTTCCCCATTCTGTTGAGCTTCGTTGCCATGTACGCCGCCCTCGGTCCGCTTTTGCAGACCCAGTTCGGACTCGACCAAGGCGGCGTGCTGTTGGTGCGTCTCGCCGGGCTCCCGGCCATGTTGCTCGCACCACTGGCCGGTTGGCTCGTCGGACGTTACGGGGCCACCCGGGTCGCCGTCGCAGGCTATGTAATCGCCGCGGCAGGGCTCGCAGCTGAGGGTCTCTCCGTCTTTGCGCCGTGGGCGCTCATCATTTCCAGCGTGGTCTTCGTCCTGGGTATCGCCACGATTGTGCCGTCGGTCATCGGGCTCGTCGGCAGTCGCGGCGGCTCATCTCGCGCCGGGGCGATCGCGGTCAACGGGGTAGCAGTGTTCGCCGGAGCCTCGTGCGGTCCACTCGTAGCCCAGCTTCCGATCGGTTTCACACCTCTGATGCTTCTGCTCGCAGCGCTGCTCATGATCGCGGCCCCACTCGTCGCGATCAGCAGTCGGCGAACGGTCGACGCCACCGTCTAGGTCTCGGCGGGACCATGCTGCGCTGGTGGCCGCTGTCGCCGAGGGGGGAGTCGACTCACAATCGGGGGTCTGACCGCCTCATTGACAGGATCGGCCAAATGTAGGACCCGTCAGGGGCTCAGCGCCAGCTTCAGGTCGCTGGCCTTGCCAAGGATGCGGCGCAGGGTGAACATGAGCCCGGGCTCCGTACGGCGTCGGAGGTCTGAAATCTGATCTGCCGAGAGCGAAAGGTTATGAGTCCCGGACGAGGCGCTTCCCGCCGTGGTCGGCAGGATTGAGTCCAGCTCTGCTGTCGTGATCACTCCGGCTGACAGGCCAGTCTGAGCACTGATCAAGGTACGGACTCGACGACCGGCATATAGGTTCGCGGCCGCAATCCCGCGCTCACCGGAAGCGAGCACTGACTTCTGGGCAGCGTGGCTGATCCACAGCGGTGGGGACTCATCGGCAAGAACGGCTGAGGTGATCTCTGGGCCGGCCTCAGGTCTTCCGATCCACCTCGCAGACGCGGCCATACGGGTGATGCGATCTGGCTCGGCTAGCAGCTGATCGATCTTGTAGCCCACCGTTGTCGGGTAATTGCAGCGCACCGCAGCACCCTTCTCCAGCAGAAAGTCGCTGTTCCGCACTTCCTGCCCGGGAATCGGGTGGATCAAGACCATGGGTAGACCGGCGGCCATGCACTCCGAGGATGAAAGTCCGCCCGGCTTCCCAACAAAGAGCGTGGCCGTCCGAATCAGGTCCGGCATGTCGTTCGTGTAGCCCAAAATCCGGTATCGATTGCGCTCGAAGGCGACTAGGCCCTCGATCTGCCTCTTCAAGTGGTCGTTACGGCCGCACACCACCACGGCTTGGAAGTCGTTTCTCATCCGCAACGTTTGCTGCACGATCGTCTGCGTGTACGCGCCGCCGGCGGCCCCGGCCGAGATCAGCAGAACTGGCCGATCCGTTCGCAAGTCATAGCGCTGGAGGACCGCTTCGCGGTCGACCGGATCACCGAGACCGGTTCGGACCGGTATCCCTGAGACAGTGATGCGATCGGCAGGCACGCCGATCGCGACCATATGGGCCTTGGTCTCGTGTCTCGCCACAAAGAAGTGATTGAACGCACTGCTCAGCCACAGTCCCTGGAAGTCGTAGTCAGTCGTGACGACCGCCAGTTTTGCCTCCAGCACTCCGCGGGTCATCATCAGCGAGACCAATCGGGTCGGCAGAAAGTGGGTGCAGACGACGATGTCTGGGCGGAAGGCCTTGATTGCCTTAGCAGTTGCCGTTGTGTTGATGCGATCCCACAACGCGATCCACTTCGCCAGCTTGAAAGGTGGATCGTTCGCGTCGTAGCCCCAGCCGACCAGCCAGGGCACGGCTTCGACCAGAGCAAAGTACCCGTCGTCGTACAGAGTGCGGTAGACCTCGTTTGTCGACTCGAGGATGTCCAGCTTCTGCACTTCATCGACGTCGGGGGCTGCCTGAAAACATGATTCGAGGACGCTGGCTGCGATGTTGTGGCCGGAGCCGATCCCGGCTGCCAGGATGAGTACGCGCCGCCCCATGACTTGATGCTAGGGCAGCCCGGCCGCCAAGCGCATGATCAGCTTCCCTCTCGCGTGCCCGGGTCCGCTCTAGGCGGACATACCAGAAAACCGCCCCGACTGGTACTGGCGCACCGCCTATCGTCGCCAGGCGTTCGAGGCCAGACTTATAGATAAGAAGCGCGGGGATTGCTCCCCATACGCTGGCGGGTCGGAGTGCGGTCAGCGTTCGTGCCGCTGACCGTCGAATATTCGATCTTGATGACGTGGGTCTACCTCCAGACGAAGGGCAGCGTGCTCATCGCCACCTTGTTCCACGGCGCTATCAACCTCTCCCAGGGTCTCTTCCTCGGCGGCATCGACGGAGCGAGCCGGTACTGGCTATTGAGCATCGTGTACGGCGCCGCGGCCCTCGTCGTCGCGGTCTTCGCGCTCGGGTTGAAATCCTCGCGAAAGCCAGCGCGTGATAGCGAAGCACCACTCCAGGCCAGGGACGTATAACTCATCCGGCAGAGCCCTGATTTCGCATCGCCAGTAAGCCAGAACGATGGCGTTTTCGGCGGCCAGCCTCCATTGGTGATGAGAATTCAGGGCTACTGCTGCGGCTCTTGCCTAATTCTTGATCAACTGTCCCGAGCCGCTGATCTCTTGCTTGACCTGCGGATCCCCGCTGTATGTCACGGATCCGCTGCCGCTGATCTGGACATCGAGCATGTCGGTGGCCATAACGCTCGCTTTCCCGCTTCCGGAGATGCGTGCCCTGACGGTCTTACTTGTCAATTCCTCGCCCTGGTATCGGCCGGAGCCGGAGATCTCCAGGTCTTGATCATTGGCGGCACCCTTCACGGTGATCGTTCCCGACCCGCTGATGTCAGTACTGAGTGTGGTCGTCGCGAGTTTTGGAGCGCTGATGGTGCCAGATCCAGAGACGGCGAGGCCGTCGAGTTCCTTGACGGTCAAGGAGTAGGTGATCGGCTTGGTGGTGGCAATCGTGGTGTTGGGCTTTGTCCCGAGAACGAGTGTGTCGCCGGAGATATCGCTGGTGAGGAGCGGCAATAAGTTGTCCTCAGCCGAGATGGTGAGCGATTCTGACCCTGTTTGCTCGATGATGACGTTTCCCTGTCCGGCGAGCTCCACCTTCGTGAAGCCGGTCACGTCGCGCTGCGTCGTGGCGAGCTGTCCAGATCCCCTGGTCACTGAGCACGCCGCCAGCAACAGCACTGCGATACACACAGCCAAAGCAACACGCGATCGCATTGGGAACTCCTCTCAGCGACCCGCTCCAGCACTTGGGCCGATACCGCTTGCGAACTCCTCGTGCCAGGTTATGGCACCTCAGCCAGACACCTTCGGACCGGCTGCCGTCGGCTTAATCCGGATCAGGCAGCGCCGCTGTTTCTTCATGGCGGCCCGGTAGTCGTTCCAATCCGGATGCTCGCCGGAGATGGAGCGGTAGTACTCGATCAACGGCTCGATAGCCTCAGGGAGGCTGACGATCTCGACCTCGCCGCTGATCTGCGCCCAGCGGCCGAAGAATCCGTCGTTGAGCAGGCACAGCCAGGCTCTCGGGTCGCGGCGGAGGTTGGCTGTCTTTATCGCGGTCTCGCGGGTGCTCACCACGAGGCGGTCGTTGCTGTCGACGCCCACGAGAACAGGCGATAGCTGCGGGCTTCCATCGCGCTTCATGGTTGCCAGCACCGCGCGTGGGTTCTTCCTCGCGAACTTGAGTGCTCCGGCTATGTCCATGTACGACACAAGGCGGACTCAATCCGCGATGTTCCCGGCCTTGCTAGGGCGACCTGCACCTTGCGGTGGGTGAGCTGCGAGAGTAGTGGGCCACACTGAGTCCATGAATGACTGTTGCGACCGGCCTGGCTACCAGACCGTCTTCGACGACCGGTTCGCCAGGCGGAGCGCACGCGCGTATCGCAAGCGCGGGCTCAACGGCACCCAACGCCGGATGGTGTCCTTCCTGACAGAGCGCGGCGTTCAGGGCGCCTCGGTATTGGAGATCGGCGGTGGAGTGGGTGACCTTCAGGTTGAGCTGCTGTCTCGCGGCGCACGCGAGGCAGCGAACTTAGAGATCTCTCGGAATTACGAGACGGAGGCGGCGGCCCTGCTGGAGCGGTCCGGGATGGCGGATCGGGTGACGCGTCGGTTCGTGGACATTGCCGCTTCGCCCGACGAGGTCGAGCCGGCCGACGTCGTGGTCCTACATCGTGTGGTGTGCTGCTACCCGGACTATCAGCGGCTGCTCTCAGCGGCTGCCAGCCACGCGAGGCGGCTCCTCGTTTTTTCCTACCCACCAAGAGACCCGTTCAGGAGGGCACTTCTCTGCTGCGAGAACTTCCTGCATCGGCTTCGGGGTACCGGCTTCCGCGCGTTCGCCCACCCGCCCGCAGCGATGATCGCAACCGCCGAAGCACAGGGTCTGTCAGTCAGCTATCGGCATCGCGGGCCGTCGTGGCACATTGTCGGCCTCGAGCGGTTGGTTCACGCCAGTTAGAGAGGACCGCGGAGCATCGCCGCAGCGAATGAGCTGGTCGTTCCCCATGAACGCGACCCGCCAGACGTCATGGTGCCGGGTGGATCAGGTCCGTTGAGACGACCGGCCCGGCGCCGAGGAGTTGCGACGGGCTGGACATCAGCGGCATGAGGACCTGCTCCACGTCGTCGCCGACGACGGACAGGGCTGCGAAGGCGTGCTGCTCGCTTTCCCAGAGGTTGACCAAAAGGCGGCGGCCATCGTTCAGGTCGATAACCAAGCTGCCTCGGTAGCCGGGCTGGGCAGCGTGAAGCTTCTCGAACGACCTCACGCGCGGGGCTGCTGCTGCAAGCCTGCTCTCGTCAAAAGAGTTGATTCGGGCTATCGCGTACATGACGCTCCTTTGGGGGCCATCGACTTCCCTCCAGGGACGGTGATGGCTTCTGTCCACTCTCCCTGGGTCTAACATTTACTTATGCAGCTAAAGATTAGCTGCATAAGTAATGGAACACAATGGGAGCGGGCCGTGGACTACCAGCAGGCATCCGCAATCAACGCGGCAATCCGTGCGATCGGCATGCGGCATCGCGCGCTCGCCGGCGCCCTGCTCGCCCCGTTGGGACTGCATCCCGGTCAGGAGGTACTCCTACTGGAACTCGATGCGCAGGGACCGCGGACGCAGGGTCAGCTTGCCGTCGCCTGCGGATGCGAGCCGCCCACCATCACCAACAGCGTTCGCCGGCTCGAAGCCGCCGGTCTCGTCGTACGGCGACCCTCCCCGAACGACGGTCGAGCCACCATCGTCGATCTGAGCGAGCGAGGCCGATCCTTGATGCCGAGACTTAGAACGGTCTGGCAGCGACTGGGCGAGCAGACGGTCGCCGAGGTGACCACAACACCGTTGCCCGAGCTCACCGACATCCTCCTCGACCTGGCGGCCAGCCTCGCGGCCCAGAACAACCCCGCCTCGCGCTCAGTGGCGTCTAGCCGAGCAGTGTGACGCTGCGGAACAATGTTGACCCTCGGGGTTGGGGCCAACTTCGCTATCAGGAGAAATCATGACTACGACTGCGCCATCCCCAGACACCACTGCTGAGCACGCCCGGCTCGCTCAGGCCACCGGGCGGGCCGAGGACACACTCTTCGAAGCAAACCCCTGGTACGAGTGGGGCCCTTACCTGTCGGAGCGCGCCTGGGGCACCGTACGCGAGGACTACAGCGATAGCGGTGATGCCTGGAGTTTCTTTCCACATGATCATGCACGGTCTCGCGCGTACCGGTGGAACGAAGACGGTATGGCCGGTCTGTCGGACATTCGCCATGAGCTATGCCTGGCCTTGGCCCTCTGGAACGGCGTCGACCCGATCCTCAAGGAACGCATGTTCGGCCTCACCGGTCCGCAGGGAAACCACGGCGAGGACGTCAAGGAGTACTGGTGGTATCTCGACGGTCTGCCGAGCCACGCTTGGTTGCGCTGGCGGTACCACTACCCGCAGGCCCCCTTCCCCTACCAGCAGCTCATCGATGAGAACGCCCGACGTTCTCGCGACGAACCAGAGTTCGAGCTCATGGATACCGGTGTTTTCGATCATGGACGTTACTGGGTGGTCGACGTGGCGTACGCGAAGTCGTCACCGACCGAGACTCTCGCCAAGATCACGCTCGAAAACCACGGCCCTGCTGAGGCGACCATTTCTGTGCTTCCCACCCTCTGGTTCCAGAACAGCTGGCGGATCTCCGGCAAGGAGGCCCCGGGGTTGTTCCTGGATGGAGACGGCATCGTCGTTGATCATCCGCGCCTGTCTGGGTATCGGCTGGACGCCGCTTCGACAGCGGATGGGGTGCGTCCACAGGCCTTGTTCTGCGACAACGAGACCAACTTGCCGCTGCTGTTTGGCGCTCCTGCCATCACGGCCTACCCCAAAGATGGGATCAACGACCACGTCGTGACGGGCGCGAGCACGGTGAATCCAGACCAGCGTGGTACCAAGGCGTCCTGGTGGTACCAGATCACCGTTCCAGCCGGAGGAAAAGCCGAAATACGCCTCCGGCTGCACCGACCTGATCAGGCTGTGCCCTCGCCGAATGGCCAATGGCATGGCAGCTACTTCGACGATGTCACGGCCAGCCGCGAACGAGACGCCGACGAGTTCTATGCCGCCATAGCGCCCGACGACATCGGCGAAGAAGAAATGCGGGTGCTGCGCCAGTCGTGCGCCGGCTTGATCTGGAGCAAGCAGATGTACCCCTACCGGGTGGCCCGCTGGCTGGACGGCGATCCGGGCCAACCGCCTCCACCACCCGGACACCGAACCGGCCGCAATTCCGGTTGGCGCCACCTTGATTCCTTCGACATCCTGGCAATGCCGGATCCCTGGGAGTATCCCTGGTTTGCCGCCTGGGATCTGGCCTTTCATACCATCCCGTGGGCGCACTTGGATCCGGCCTTCGCCAAGTATCAATTGCTGGTCTTGTTGCGGGAATGGTTCCAGCATCCCAATGGAGCGCTCCCGGCGTACGAGTGGAGTTTTGATGACGTCAACCCTCCGGTGCATGCCTTGGCGGCGATCCGGGTGTTTGTCATTGACGGTGCCAGCGATCTCGATTTTCTTGAGCGTGTTTTCCAAAAATTGCTGCTCAACTTCACCTGGTGGCTCAACCGTGAGGACCCCGAGGGCAACAACCTTTTCGGTGGCGGGTTCCTGGGACTCGACAACATCAGTCCAATTGACCGTTCGCACCTGCCTCCGGGTGTCAAGCTTGACCAGGCGGACGGAACGGCATGGGTGGCTTACTACTCCGTCGCGATGCTCACATTGGCGGTAGCACTCGCCCAGCGCGACAGCGTCTACGACGACATGGTCGTGAAGTTCCTGGAGCAGCTGGTCCTGGTCATGGATGCACTGGAAGACTCCGGCTGCTATGACCCAGACGATGGGTTCTTCTACGACCTGCTCACCGACGCCTTCGGGAACACCGCTCCGGTCAAGGTACAGACCTTGGTAGGGGTGATTCCTGCTCTGCCGGCCATGACGTTGCCCACGCGAAATACCGAACGGGTGCAACGCTTGCGCAAACGGTTTGCTCGCAGGATGGAAGTGCAGAATCGTACGATTCTGGATTGGCGGGTCCGGGGGAGCGGAAATAGCCGCCGCGCGCTGGTGTCCATTGTCTCACGGGATCAGCTCAAACGGATTTTCGCGACATTGTTCGACGAAGATGCATTCTTGTCGCCGCATGGTTTGCGCGCAATTTCGAAACGTCACTCCCAGCCCTATCAGGTCCCCGGCATGGCAGGCGCGACCATTAAATACGAGCCTGCCGAATCCAGCACCGCAATGTATGGCGGAAATTCCAACTGGCGAGGCCCGGTGTGGTTCCCGATCAATTATCTGGTCATTCGCGCCCTGCTGCAATACGACGAATTCTTTGGACCAGAATTCACGATCGAATATCCGACCGCGTCCGGCCAGTATTTGGCCTTGCGCGACGTCTCCGGCGATCTCGCTGACCGCCTTATCAGCATTTGGCTGCCAGGCCCCGACGGTCGGCGGCCCCTGTACGGAGGCGTCGAACTCATGCAGACCGACCCAGCCTGGAAAGACAACCTCGTGTTCAACGAGTACTTCCACGGCGACAACGGCGCGGGCCTCGGTGCCACACATCAAACCGGCTGGACCGCCCTGGTTGCTGATCTGCTGCTCGACCCACCCCGCCGGGTGCGCCGGAGGATCTTCTACGACGAAACGACGACGACTCCTGATGTGTCCACCATCGCCGCAGGCCCAGCCGGCTAGGAACCAAGAATCCGGGAGCGGCGCCCATGCCACCAGATTTGAGCAAGATCACCCACCCTTCTCTCTACGAGATCAACACCTGGCCGTGGCTTGAGGCAATCAGCCGGCGCGAGGCAGCAGCTATCGATCTTGGATCGGTCCCCGATCGCTACTGGGACGAATTAGGCGATCTTGGATTCGACGCAGTGTGGCTGATGGGCGTCTGGCAACGCAGTCCCGCGGGCGTCGCCATCGCCTTGTCGAATGCCGGCCTGCGGGCGAGCTTCGAAGAGGCTCTTCCTGACTGGCAAACAACAGATGTTGTCGGATCTCCTTACTGCGTCCGTGGTTATGTTGTCGATGATCACTTCGGTGGCCCGGGCGGCCTCTCCAGCGCCCGTGAGGCATTGGCGGCGCGTGGCATGGGCCTGATCTTGGACTTCGTGCCCAATCATGTGGCTCCCGATCATCCATGGGCAACGCTCCAGCCGGAAGTGTTCGTCTCTGGCACCACCGCGGACCTGCAGAGGGACCCGGCGTCGTTTGTCGACATTGGCGGTCGAGTCCTCGCCAACGGCCGCGACCCCTACTTTCCCGCATGGCCGGATGTGGTTCAGCTCAATGCCTTTGCCCCGGCACTGCGGGCCGCGGTGATCGAGGCGTTGCACGAGATTGCCGAGCAGTGCGACGGAGTGCGTTGCGATATGGCCATGCTGGTCATGAATGACGTCTTCGTGCGGACCTGGGGTGATCGCGTCGGAGCGGCCCCGAGCATCGACTACTGGCAGGAGGTGATCTCTGCGGTCCGAGGAGCACATCCCGGATTCTTGTTCCTGGCGGAGGCTTATTGGGATTTGGAGTGGGCGTTGCAGCAGCAGGGTTTCAACTACTGCTACGACAAGCGCCTCTACGACCGCATTCTGCACGGACCGGCCGAGCAGGTACGGCTGCACCTGCTGGCCGACGACGAATACCAGCGCGGCCTCGTGCGCTTCGTGGAGAACCATGATGAACCGCGGGCCGCGTTGGCGTTTGGTTCCACGCGATCGCAGATCGCTGCCGTAACCGCACTGACTCAGACTGGCGCCCGGCTGATCCACAATGGCCAACTCGAGGGAGCGACGGTCCACCTGCCGGTGTTCCTCGGCCGATATCCAAAAGAGCCAACCGACGAAGGCCTCCTCGCCTTCTATCGCACCTTCCTGCCAGCTGTGGCCGACCCGACGTTCCGGCACGGAGACTGGCAACTGTGCGAACGGTCCGGATGGCCTGGAGACGATCGATATCAGAACCTTGTCGCCTGGTGCTGGGAAGGCGACACCCGATGGCTCATTGTGGTCAATCTCAGCGACGGCACGGCAGCTGGCCTGGTCCGAGCACCCTGGGAGGACCTGCGGGGACGCATGTGGAATCTCGTTGACCCGACCCACCCGACCCAGAAGATTGCTTTCGCACGGTCTGGCGACGACCTGGTCGACGGATTCTTCGTGGAGCTCGAAGGCCGGAACTGGCACATGTTCCGCATTGATCCGATGAGGAAATAACGTTGCCAGATGAGGCATAGCCAGTGCGGTGGGGCAGGGCCGCGCTGGTTGTCGGCACTGCAATGGGTTCGGCGGCGGTGGTCCAGCAGGCGCTTACGGTTCGTGATCGTCGGCGGTACCCGGCACCGGGGTCGCTGGTGTCTGTCGATGGCCGCCAGATGCACCTGCAGGTTCGCGCTGCTGACTCCGCTGGACCCGCGGTCGTGCTCGAGGCGGGAATGGGCTCGTTCTCACCCAACTGGTACTGGGTTCAAGAAGAACTCGCCCCGACGGTTGCAAGCGTCAGTTACGACCGTGCCGGGCTTGGTTGGAGCGGGCGCAGTCGCCGGCCCCGCGATGCCCAGACCATTGCGATGGAGCTCCGAGCCGGGCTGCGCGAGGCCGGGATTGAGCCGCCGTACGTGCTCGCCGGTCATTCCTTCGGCGGGCTGCCGGTCCGCGCTTTCGCAGATCTCTATCCTGAACTGACCGCTGGGCTGGTCCTGGTGGACGCATCCCATCCCGACCAGTGGGTGCGCTGGCCGACGCCGCACGCAGACAAGATCCTTGAGGTCTCGCAGCGGATTTTCGGATGGCTGGGCTGGTTGGGGGTCCTTCGGGCGCTCAACCTTTCGCGTGGCATCTCTGCCGGGTTGCCGGCACGGCAGGTAGCCGAGCTACGAGCCGGTGCGGCATTGCCTGGATTCGCCGCCACCGAAGCGACACAGATGCGCTCGTGGTCGGTCAGCCGCGAGCAGTTGAACCCCGCCCGACCGCTCGGCGAGCTGCCGGTAGCCGTGCTCACGGTCAGTGAGCAACCGGTCGGGGGCGAGCTGCTGACCGCCCTGCAGCGCGAGCACGCGGAACTGACCGAGAACGCGAGCTTCGAGGTCGTGCAGGGCGCCAGCCACGAGTCATTGATCTCCGAGCGCGGGCACGCCCGGATCGTCGCGAGGACCATCCAGGCGGTGGTGCAGGCAGCCCGAAATCGTGAGGAATCCCGACTGAAGAGACCGTAATCAATGCCTTAGTTACAGATGTAACTTGGCGGTTGTGACAGGTGCTGCGAAGACTCAAGCGCGCTCATGGATAGTCGTAATAGCTCGGCTGCCAGCTCAGCCAGCGCGTCACCGGATGGCACTGTGGCGCGAGCTGCGGCGCTCCGGCGCCATCGCGCTGGGGCAGGCAGTGTGGGCGGTGCCGGACCTGCCTGCGGTGCGGCCCCTGCTGAAGCGTCTGGCAGACCTGGTTGAGGCGGCGCGCGGGACTTTGTTGCTGCTCGCCGCTAAGGGCTTCGCGGATGGTGACATCGCCCGGCTTGAGCAGTCGTACGCGGCCGTCCGCGAAGAGGAATGGGCCGAGTTCGACGCCGACTGTGGCAAGTACCTGGCTGAGCTGGACAAGGAGGAGCAGCTCAGCAAGTACACACTCGCCGAGCTCGAGGAAGAGGAGCAGAGCCTCGACCGGCTTCGCCGCTGGTATCGAGAGCTACGGAGCCGCGATCTGCTTGCGATTCCGGCAACAACCGATTCGGCCACGGCCCTGAAGCGCTGCGAGGAACGATTCGAAACTTACGCCGAACACGTGTACGCCGCCCTCAGCGCCCCTGGCGAGTAGCGAGCAATGGCAAGCGCGGGGTTCGATCATCGCGGAAGAACGTGATCGTGTTCAGACCCAGGGATTGGCTCGACCGCCTCTTTGTGATCGGCATCATCGGCAAAGGCCTCAACGGTCTTGCCGAGCTGATCGGTGGCCTGCTCCTGCTCTTCGTGACGCCCGACAGCATTCATCGTCTGGTAGCGGTAGTGACTCGAGGTGAACTGTCGGAAGATCCGAACGATCTTGTCGCTCGCTACCTGCTGCATACCGCGAACGGACTCACAGGGAGTGCCCTGATCTTTGGCGCCGTCTATCTGTTGGTGCATGGCGCCGTCAAGATCGTGCTCGTCATCGCGCTGCTGCTGAACAAGCTCTGGGCGTATCCGTGCATGATCACTGTCTTGTTGATCTTCATCGGCTACCAGCTGTATCGGATTGCGCTGCAGCCCAGTGCAGCCCTGGTGGTGCTTACCGCGTTTGATGTGTTGATCGTCACGCTGACGTGGCTGGAATACCGGCGTCAGCGACAGATCCCGAAGGATCGCGCTTCCGGCGCCACGCGAGCCAGTTCGACGCAGGTCGCGGACCAGTGAGGAAACCTCTGACAGGTCGGCAGGTCGTCACCGGCGACGTCGCCCCACCAATCACCTCTGGACGTGCTGGGCGGTCCTGGTCGCCCTGGCGGACGGTCGTCGGATTCGGCGTGGTGAGCCTTGCCGCGGACATGGTATACGAGGGCGCACGATCGGTCACCGGACCATTGCTGGCATCACTCGGCGCCTCCGCCGTCTTGGTGGGCCTGGTCAGCGGCGCAGGCGAGGCCATGGCGTTGCTGCTGCGCGTCGTTTCCGGATCATGGGCAGATCGCAGCGGGCGCTACTGGACGCTCACTTTCGCCGGCTACGCCATGACTGCGATCTGCGTACCGGCGCTGGCAATCACGCCGTTCCTCGCTGGCGCCGGGTTGGCGGTGGCCTGCGTTCTCATTCTGGGTGAGCGGGTTGGGAAGGCGGTGCGTAGCCCGGCTAAGACCGCCCTGCTGGCCCACGCCGCGGCCGCCGTCGGACTGGGACGCGGCTTCGGCGTACACAAGGCCCTCGACCAGGTCGGCGCCGTCGCCGGCCCACTTCTGGTGGCGGCGGTCATCGCCTCAGCGGGAGCGATCTGGCCGGCCATGGCGGTACTGGTCGTTCCGGGAGCTGTGTCATTGGTCGTGCTGGTCCGGATTCGGCGCACGATGGGCGACCCCGTCGAGAGCCGAGATGAAACAGCCCAAATTGCGGCGACCGCCGATCCCAAGGGCCGAGAGTCACCGCCCTCGAGAGTGCCTGACGCCCGATTGCCCCGCGTGTTCTGGCTGTTCGCAGCTGCCGCTGCGGCGACGACTGGAGGGCTCGTCACCTTCGCCATCATCGCCTACCACCTCGCGCAAGATCAGGTCGTAACCATCGCAGCCGTCCCGTTGATCTACGCAGCTGCCATGGCCGCTGCAGCGCTCGCTGCCCTTGGATCTGGCTGGCTCTTCGACCGCACCGGGGGCCGCGTGCTGCTGGGTCTGCCACTACTCGTCGCGGCCGTACCGGCTCTCGCCTTCGCCGGGTCCCCGCTGATCGCCATTACCGGTGTGCTGCTCTGGGGGGCGGCTGGCGGAGTGCTGGACTCCAGTATCAAGGCACTGGTGGCCGACCTCGTCCAGGTCTCTCGGCTCGCCACCGCCTACGGGGTGTTCGCCGCCGTGCAGGGCGCAGCCGCCATCGGCGGTGGCGTCATGGCCGGCGCACTGTACGAGCGATCACTCCCGCTACTCATTGCAGCAGTGGCAGCCACCCAGGTCGTCGCTTTTGTACTGCTGATCGCAACCCTGCATCGGCATCAGTCGTCAGTGCGATCGAGATCGTCGGGGTGATCTTGCTCTTCGGCCTGCTTGGCGAACGCGTTGCGCCAGGTGGTGCCGGGTGGGAGTCCGCGCAGCAACGGTCGGTCCGGGTGGGGCAGAGCCGCGTGGACTATCGGTGGCAGCTGGGCTAGTGGCTTGGCGCGCTGCTCATCCTTCCACTGTTGGCGGACGTGGGCGTGATCTTCGAGATTGAGTTCGTCAAGCACGTGCTCGACCGACGCCAGGATTGACCCTCGCAGCAGCCACGAGGACTTGTTCTCTTGAGGGTCGACTGTCATCAGTTCGCTGAGGACCGCCTGCGTTTCGCGAAGAATGTCGAGGCTCTCATCAAGCGACCGCTCAGCCTCCTCCTCGTGCTCCTCCACTTCAGCTAGGACCAGGCTGCCGAACGCGCGAATGCAGTCGCCGGCATCCTGCAGGACGATCGCAAACGCGGCCCGCAGTTCCTCGCCGTACGGGTCGTCGGGCCGGTCCTCGGTAGGAAGTTCGGCAAGCAGCACCGTGAAGAGCGCGCGGATCGCCAGCAGGCAGCTCTCCAACGTGCGCAGTCCGCTTGCCAATACCGGCTCGATATCGGTGGTGCCGATCGCCCGAGGATTCAAGCGGCGGCTGTCCTTCAGGGATGCGACGGTTTTGCTGGCCGACGTCAGGAGCAGGCCGCCGGCCTGTACCCGGTCAAGCCAGTTCTGTACCTGCTCGCGATTGATCGGCCCTTTTGCCAGGTCCGTGCTTGCGGCGTCGAGCGGAGCGGCCGTCGCCTCGGCGACTTCGATGATGGCTCGACCTGCCCGTCTGGTCGGCAGCGCCGGTGGATAGAGGAGATTGAACGCGACGCCGACTCCGGCACCGATCAAGGTGTTCAGCACTCTGATCTCTGCTGCAACATTGGGACTGGTGACGCCGAGGATCAACATGGCGCTGATCGGGGCTTCCATGGCCTGCTCGCCGAGCCGCAGGACCTTGGCCGCCACCAGCGAGGCGGCGATAACAGCGCCGAGGCTCCACCAGGTGAGGCCGATCCAGATCGACACCAGCGTCGCGATCAAGACACCCGCCAGGACCGCGCCGACTCGGACCGCGCCCATCTTGAGCGTCGAGAACGCCGAGGCTTGCATGACGAGCAATGCGGTGAGAGGTCCGGTCAGATCGATGGCGCCGCTCGTCAGGGCGAGGGTGATCAGGTAGGAGAGCACGGCCGCAGTCGTCAGCCGGATCACGTTGACGGCAGTGGGGCCTAGCCTGCGGGGGACGTCTCGCCATCGCGTTGGCCTCCCTGGCCACGCGAGGTTGGCCAGGTGTTGCCACCGGATGTAGCGGAGTGCCGACTTGATTTCGCTCACGGGCCGCCTCTCGTTTCATCGGGCATCTGTCCCGGCCATCCAGAAGACTCCACGGAGTCAAGCGCCTTGGTCGATGATCTCCCGTTCGGAGGATTCAGCTAACCGCTCAGGGCGGATCGGACCTGGTGAGAAAAGTCAGCTGGGACGCGCTCTCTTCGATGAGACTGCTGAGTTGCCGGTTGAAGACGGCTCCGTACTCAGCACCCCTGTGCGCCTCGAAGCTGCCCTCATCGAGGTACTCCTCGAAGACGAAGAACTTTCGCGGGTTGTCGCGTTCCCGGTACACGGTGAACTCAGTGTTGCCTGGCTCTTGGCGAACTTTCTCGGCCAGGCCGGAGATGAGCATCTGAACCTCGGACTCGGAGCCATGTTTGGCGGTGAATTCGGCGTAGAGAATTACGGGCACGTGCGACTTCCTATCACGCTTGACCCGATACCGATCCCAACGCAACCATGGCAGAGGTGAAGGTGACCCGGGCGAGCTGCCAAGACACAGGCGGGCGACAATGCAGGGCCGAGGCGAACTAAGCCAAGTGGCCCGGCGAAGGTGCCGCACTCATGCTCAGATGTATTCCGGCTTTGGGTATCGGTTGGGGTGGGCCTGTTCGTCGGACTCGTGTTCGAGATCATTGTGATCGCGCTGCAGGTTACGGGGACCCGGCCAACGCCGACTGAGGCACAGTTCGAGCTGGAGTTCCTGTTCGGCGCAAGGCTGACTGCCTGGAATGGGTTCGCGATTTCCTATCTGGTGCTAGGGCTGCGTGCCTTCTCTCGCTGCGATCGAGCCGAGCTGGTACGACGGGTGCTGGCGAAGCCGCTCCCGACATCCCGTATCAAAAGGTGGTTGCTTGCTGGGGGAGGTGGTCCGGGCTGGCCGGTTGTCATCGCAGTGGTTGCGTTCGTGACGATTGTCACTGCAGTGCTCAGTCGTGACGACGCCACTGACCTCATCTTGGCGCTTGCAGCGGGCACGGTGGTGACCTGCTGGATGGTCATCACCTTCAGCTTCGCGTTGCAGTACGCGCGTCGTGACATTGAGCAGGGCGGACTGAAGTTTCCAGGCTCGGAAGAGCCCGTGTTCTCGGACTACGTCTATCTGGCGATCGGGTGTTCGGCGACCTTCGGCACCACCGACACGACCATCGTCAGCAGTACTATGCGCAAGCTCGTTAGCGTGCACAGCGTGCTTGGCCTGCTGCTCAACACGGTCGTTGTCGCGGTGCTGATTGCGATCATTGTCACTTAGTGATCATCTGACTCCCGCGACCTGCCCCCGGCACCCAGGCCCAAATTCTGCCGAGCACCGGAACCGAATCAATACCGCACGGACGGCCGCCACAAAAGCCGCAGAAGACCAAGCCACTCGAAACCGCGGTCGGCGTCTTCTCCCAGGGCATCTTGTGCCCTCCGTGAGAGAATTTGCCAGATATCGAGCGTCGCACGACCTCCCACCACTTTTCCCGAAACTAGCGAGCACATATATATGGCCGTTGACCTGAATGCCTCTGCGGAGCGGACGCCCGCCGACAGGCCGGAGGCAACTGCAGAAAAGCCTGCCCACACACATCTGCGGGATGATCGCTGGCCGGACCGGCTTGCGACGGCCATGTTCGCGTTCGCGGCGCTTGTTGTGATCAGTGCATTCATTCCGCCGCTGAGACGGTACTTCGCGCAGTGGCACGACGTCGTCTCGATGTTGACCATCCCGATCGTGCCGAATCTGGTCTATGCAGCGCTGCTGATCGCGGTCGGCGTCGCATTGCGCCGCCGGCTTCGGGCCGCCTGGTGGGTTTTCGTTATCTGGTGGATCATCATCCCTCAGCTGGCGCGGATCTATTCGATCATCACCGGTGGGCCGCTGCTCCAGATTGCGGGCCTGGTGATCATGAGCGCGGTGCTGGTGATCACTTGGCGCGCCAAGTCGCAGTTCCTGGCACGCGGCGTATTACGCAACCTCCTTGCGGCGATCATCTGTTTTCTGCTCGGCGGTGTGGTGATCTTGGTCTTAGGTACCTGGCTGGTGACGACCTTTGGCACCACACCTGATCTGTCGACTGCAGCACTTCATGTGGTGGACAAGCTGCTCGGCGAGGTGGGCCTAACCAGAAGCGACGAGGTCCGGTCTCCGCTGTGGGTCACGTTCTTGTTGGACATCATGGGTGCGGCCACCATCCTCACCTCCACGTACTTGCTCTTCAGGTCGCCACCCGAGACCAAAACCCTCAGCGCCGTGGATGAGGCTCGCGTGCGGACATTGCTGCGCACGTTCGGCGATTGGGACTCACTGGGCTACTTCGCCACGCGGCGAGACAAGTCCATCCTCTGGAATACCGGCGAGCCCGCGACTGCACAAGCGGGCGTTTCCTACCGCGTGATCGGCTCAGTGAGCCTAGCGAGTGGAAACCCGGTGGGCGATCCGGTGCACTGGGGATCGGCGATCGACCAGTGGCGCGCCAAGGCCCGCGCTAACGGTTGGTCCCTTGCCGTGATGGGTACCGGCGAGCTGGGCGCGGCTGCGTACACCGAGGCCGGCTTGACGGCGTTCGAGATCGGCGACGAGGCGATCCTCGACATGCGAACCTTTTCGCTCAACGGGCCGGGCATGAAGTCGGTCCGGCAGTCCGTCAGCCGCCTGCAGCGCCGCGGGTACACCACGAACGTGATCCGTCACGGCGATCTGGACTCTGCACATTTCGGACGCCTGTCTACCTCCGCAGCGCAGTGGCGCGGCGACGGCGGTGATGAACGTGGCTTCTCGATGGCACTCGGCCGTCTCGGGGATCGGCTGGACTCTCAATGCGTGCTGGTGGAGGCACGCGATGCCGACGGAATCCTCCGGGCCTTCCTCAGCTTTGTGCCGTGGGGCCGCAATGGCCTGTCGCTCGACCTGATGCGCCGAGATCCCAGCGCTGACAACGGTCTGGTCGAGCTGATGGTGGCCTCGCTGGCTGAACGGGCTGCGGTCTTCGGTGTCGGTCGGGTGTCGCTGAACTTTGCAATGTTCCGCGAGGCGTTCGAGCGCGGCGCAGAAATCGGCGCGGGCCCGATTGCGCGGATATGGCGACAGGCGCTGCTGGTCGCAAGCCGGAACTGGCAGCTGGAATCCCTCTACCGGTCGAACGCCAAGTACCAGCCGGAGTGGCAGCCGCGATACATCTGCTTCGAATACACCTCAGACCTGCCCCGAGTGGGGACCGCTGCCGGCAGCGCTGAAGGTTTCCTTACCCGGCCGTCGCTGGCGACGTTGCACCGGCACGGCAAGGAACCAGCGGCGGGTGCACTGGAACGGGCCGGCGAGGAGTATGCAGCTGAGGTGACGGCGCATATTCCGACAGCGCCTGATGCACTGGCTGAGGCCATGTCAATCGAAGGACTGCCGGAACAGGTCCGGGTACGCCGCGAGAAGCTGGAAAGACTGCGGGAGCAGGGCATCAACCCATATCCAGTGACCTTCCCGCGGACCCACACGCTGGCGCAGGTTCGAGCGGAGGCCGGTGAGCTCCCGCCCAATACGCGTACGGGTCGCAGGGCGTCGATTGCCGGACGGGTCATCCTCAGTCGAGATGGCGGCAAGCTCTGCTTCGCAACTCTGCGTGACGGCACCGGCGATTTGCAGATCATGATCGCTCTCGACGGTGTTGGGCCCGATGTGCTCCAGCACTGGCGACATGACGTCGACCTCGGTGATCAGGTGGGCGTGATCGGAGAAGTGATCACCACCAAGCGCGGTGAGCTGACCCTGCGTGCCGAGTCGTTCGTGATCACCAGCAAATCGATCCGCCCGCTGCCGGACAAGCACAAGGGCCTCACCGACCCCGAGGCGAGGGTCCGCGCACGCTACGTCGACTTGATCGTCAGACCAGAAGCCCGCGAGGTTGCGTACAGGCGCTCGACTGTGGTCCGCAGCGTTCGCGACTCTCTCCAAGATCGGGGCTTCACCGAGGTTGAGACTCCGATCCTGCAACTGATCCACGGTGGCGCGAACGCGCGACCCTTCGAGACCCACATCAACGCCTACGACCTCGATCTTTACCTGCGCATTGCCACCGAGCTACACCTCAAGCGGCTGATCGTCGGTGGCATGGAGAAAGTGTTCGAGGTCGGCCGTCAGTTTCGCAATGAAGGGGTTGACTTCAAGCACAACCCGGAATTCACCTCGTTGGAGGTGTACGAGACCTATGGTGATTACAACACCATGCGGGTGCTGACCCAGGAGATCATCCAGGAGGCTGCGACGGCGGTGTACGGCTCACCGATCGCCCGCAGGACGGACGCCGATGACAAGATCACCGAGTATGACTTCTCGGGCGACTGGCCGGTCAAGACGATCTGCGAAGCGGTCTCTGAGGCTCTGGGCGAGGAGATCACCGTGGATACTCCGACTTCGGTGCTGCGCCAGCACGCCCTGGCCATTGGGTTGGAGCTCGAGCCCGGCGCCGGCTGGGGATACTTATTGGAGGAGATCTACGGCGAGCTGTGCGAAGGCCAAACCACGACTCCGGTGTTCTACATCGACTTCCCCAAGGAGAATTCCCCACTCGCCCGCGAGCATCGCGACCACCCGCGATTGGCGGAGAAGTGGGATCTGGTGATCTTCGGTGCCGAACAAGCCACCGCGTACTCCGAGCTAACCGACCCGCTGGAGCAGCGGGAGCGTCTGGTAGCGCAGTCCCTCCGGGCTGCCGCCGGCGACCCCGAGGCGATGCAGGTCGACGAGGACTTCCTGGAGGCCCTCGAGTACGGGATGCCGCCAACTGGCGGTATGGGATTGGGTATCGACCGGCTGGTGATGAACCTGACCGGCCTCGGAATCCGCGACACGATCTTGTTCCCGCTGGTGCGCCCGCAGGCCTGAGTAGATGGCAGAGTGAGCCGTTCGTTCATCCCGAAACACGCTGGACGGCTCGGCGATGTGGCAGCCTTACTGGATTCGCACTGTGCGCCGCCCAGTGTGTATCTTGGTCCGTTGGTGCCGCCCGTCGCGTGGCATTCGCGCGCCCCTATAGCTCAGCAGGCAGAGCGTCTCCATGGTAAGGAGAAGGTCTGCGGTTCGATTCCGCATGGGGGCTCGGCCTCCGTCTCCGATGCCACCGCGCATCGGCGGAATATGCGGTCCATCCAGACCGTTGCCTGACCGGGAAACCGGTAGGGGAGCCACAGCGGGATAGCTCAGGCGGTAGAGCAAGCGGCTCATAATCGCTGTGTCGCGGGTTCGAGTCCCGCTCCCGCTACCGGCATCATGAGCACTGACAGGATTAGAGGACGACCATGGCCAAGACCGTCGATGTACGGCCCAAGATCACACTGGCGTGCACGCAATGCAAGGAGCGGAACTACATCACCAAGAAGAACCGGCGTAATGATCCGGATCGTCTCGAGCTGAAGAAGTTCTGCCCCCGCTGCAAGACCCACACCGCACACCGCGAGACCCGCTGACCAAGCTGAGCCATCCTGGCCCTCCGCTGATCGGGCTGGCTCACGGCAGCAGACACCCAGAGGGCGGTCTCGGTATCGAGCGGCTGATGGCTGCCGTCGCCGAGCAGGAAGGGATCCCCGCGGTGCCGGCGTATCTTGACCTGGCACAGCCTGACCTCAGCGCAGCAGCCCGGCAGCTTGCCGACGCCGGCCACGCAATGGCAGTCGTGGTGCCTCTGCTCTTCACCCAGGCTTATCACGCCACCATCGACGTTCCCGAGACGGTACGCGATGTCGGCGAGTCAATGCCCATCGAGCTAGTCGTTGCCGACATCTTGGGTACCGGGGACGACGTCGCTCAGCTGCTTTACCAGAGCATGGGTGAAGCCGGCATCGATGATCAAAGTTCAGTGCTGCTCTTCGCTGTCGGGTCGTCCAAATCGGAGTCCAACGAGGCCGTTCTTGATCTCGCCGCTCGGCTCGCCCAGGGCCGTCGACGCCCGGTACGCGCGTGTTTCGGGACCTGCGCCCCTGGCGTCGCTGATGTACTCGACGGGTTGCCTGAGCCGATCGCGATTGTGCCGCTGTTCTTGGCTGAGGGCCTGCTGCTCTCGCCCATCCGTGAACTCGCGTCTCAGCGCGGCTGGCGCATCGCGGAGCCGCTGGGTGAACGGGCTGCTCACCTGGTACGCCAGCGTTCCGAGACAGCACGTGCGCGAACCCAAGTCCGTTAGGTTGCTTGCATGGCCATCACGGAGGCGCACGCCGGCCGCCGCTATCCACCCAACGATCCGTACCAGGTCTCTGCGGCGAAGATCGCCGAGTTTGCGACAGCGTTGGGCGACCAGAACCCCCGATATCGCGGTGAGTCGCCGATCGCTCCGCCCACTTTTGCCGTTGCCATCTCCGCGCCGGCGTGGAGCCAGCTCTTCAATGATCCGGAGCTAGAACTGTCGCTTGGGCGAATTGTGCACGGCGACCAGCGTTTCACGTTCCTCCGGCCGATCCGCGCAGGTGACGTAGTGATCGCGACGGTGACCATCGACAGAGTGCGGGTACGCGCGGGGTCGGAGCTGATTTCGGCCACTGTCGACCTGTCATCCCGCGACGGCGAGCAGATCTGTTCCTCGCAGGCCACCTTTTACCACGCCCGGGAGGAGGCGGCATGAAAGCCACCGTGGCAGAAGGTGTGGAGGTTGGTACCCGACTGCCGTCGCTCACCGTCGGTTTCACCAGGGAACGGCTGGTGCGCTATGCCGGAGCGTCCACCGACTTCAATCCGATCCACTTCTCCGATTACTTCGCCGCGCAGGCCGGGCTCCCCGGTGTCATCGCACAGGGCATGCTCACCATGGGAACAGCGCTTCGGGTGGTCACCAACTGGGTCGGAGATCCAGCCAGGGTCACCTCCTACTTCGTCAGGTTCACAAGGCCAGTCGTCGTGCCCGATGATGTGGACGGCGTCGAGGTGGAGTTCAGTGGCAGCGTCTCCGGAATCGAGGGATCGCTGGTGACCATCAGCATCGAGGCGATCAGCGCTGGGCAAAAGGTGCTGGGTGCTGCCCGGGCGGAAGTTGATCTTGGTGTGCGGGTCCCGCATCGTGATCATGAAGGCTGAACCGAGTCTGACAGAACACGCGACCGGTGTCCTGCTGGCCGACCACACCACGCTGCGGGTGGGTGGGCCAGCGCGTCGGATGATCACTGTCGAGACGGAGGCGGAGCTCGTCCAGGCGGTAGCGGACCTGGATGCCGCCGGCGAACCGCTGCTCGTGCTGGGTGGCGGCTCGAACCTGCTGGTCGGCGACGCCGGCTTCGAAGGCACGGTGGTCAAGATCGCCACGTGTGGCATTGATGAGGACACGGCGGCGTGTTCGGGCGCAGTGATCACTGCGGCAGCCGGGGAACCCTGGGATCCGCTGGTGAGCCATGCCATCGAGCGGGGCTGGAGCGGAATCGAAGCCATGTCCGGCATCCCCGGCCTGGTGGGTGCGACCCCGATCCAGAACGTTGGTGCCTACGGGGCCGAGGTGAGCGAGCTGATCTCGATGGTGCGTACCCTCGACCGGTCCACCGGCCAGCGCAAGACCTTCTTTCCGATCGAGTGCGGCTTCGGCTACCGAACGTCGCGTTTCAAGTCCGACCCGGGACGCTTTGTGGTGCTGTCGGTGACCTTCCAACTCCGCCTTGGTTCGATGTCGCAACCGATCCGCTACCCCGAGCTGGCCAAGATGCTGGGCGTTGCGGTGGGGCAGCGTGCTCCGGCAGCGGAAGTGCGCCAGGCCGTGCTGGCGCTGCGTAGCGCTAAAGGGATGGTGCTGGTGGAAGATGATCATGACACTTGGAGTGTCGGATCCTTCTTCACCAACCCAATCGTCAGTCAGGCAGCGGCTCTCGCGCTACCCCCGGACGCGCCACGCTTCAGCCAACCCGGTGGCATGGTCAAGACCAGTGCTGCCTGGCTGATCGAGCAGGCTGGCTTTGGCAAAGGGTACGGGCGCGGGGCCGCCCGGCTATCGGGAAAGCACACTCTGGCACTGACCAATCGAGGCGGAGCCAGCGCGGCGGAGCTGCTGAGCTTGGCGCGTGAAATCCGCACCGGTGTGCAGGCCCGGTTCGGCATCGAATTGGTGCCTGAGCCGGTCCTCGTAGAGTGTGAGTTGTGAGCCTGGCTCGGTTTGTTGTGTGGGCCCCACGACGGTCGTCCGTCACGTTGATGATCAAGAAGATCGGTGAGACCACTCCAGTCAAGGTGGGGATGACACGAGAGGACGACGGATGGTGGTTCCCCGCTGAGCCGTTGCCGGACGATGGCATCGGCGAGTTCGACTACGGCTTCATCCTCGACGACTCGGGCACCGTGCTCCCAGATCCACGCTCGAGGCGCCAGCCAGATGGCGTGCACGGGTGGTCGCGAACCTTCGATGCAGACGAGTTCGCCTGGTCCGATCAGAAGTGGACCGGCCGCCAGCTTGCGGGCTGCATCATCTACGAACTGCATGTCGGCACGTTCACGCCCGAAGGCACACTGACGGCGGCGATCGACCGGATCGACCATCTGGTGCGGCTTGGGGTCGATTTCGTCGAGCTGATGCCGGTCAATGCGTTCAACGGTCCGCATAACTGGGGCTACGACGGCGTGCTTTGGTACGCCGTGAACGAGGGTTATGGAGGTCCGCTGGGCTATGTGCAGTTCGTCGATGCGTGCCACCGGGCAGGTCTTGGAGTGATCCAGGACGTCGTCTACAACCATCTCGGTCCGAGTGGCAACTACTTGTCACAATTTGCGCCCTACCTGCGGAGCGACGCCGGTCCCACCGTCTGGGGGGATGAACCGAACCTGGATGGCGAGGAGTCCGACGAGGTACGCCGCTACATCATCGACAACGCCTTGATGTTCCTCACTGACTATCACGTCGACGGCCTGCGCCTCGACGCCGTGCACGCGCTGCACGACACACGAGCGACTCATCTGCTGGAGGAGTTGAACATCGCGGTCTCCGCGCGCAGCACCTTCCTACGCCGGCCGATGCCGCTCATCGCCGAATCTGACTTGAACGACCCCCGGCTGATCACAGCGCGAGAAGGCGGCGGCTACGCCTTGACGGCACAGTGGAGCGACGACTTTCACCATGCCCTCTACGTGAGCCTGACCGGCGATACCAGCGGCTACTATGCCGATTTCGACTCACTTGCTGCCCTCGGCAAGGTCTTCGAAAGCGGCTTCTTCCATACCGGCACCCGGTCCAGCTTCCGAGGCCGAACCCACGGACATCCGATTGACACCTGGCGCACGCCGACCTGGCGACTGGTGGTCTGCTCGGACAACCACGATCAGATAGGCAATCGTGCGAGGGGCGAGCGGCTCTCGACCAAGATCAGTCCGGCACAACAGGCCATTGCCACAATGCTGACTCTGCTCAGTCCTTTTACACCGATGATCTTCATGGGCGAGGAATGGGGAGCCTCGACGCCTTGGCGCTTCTTTACCTCTCACCCTGAACCTGAACTCGCGGAGATGGTGCGGGCCGGCCGGCTCGAGGAGTTCGCACAGATGGAGTGGGACACCAGCAACGTGCCCGATCCCCAGGACCCGCGGACCTTCGAGGTATCGAGGCTGGACTGGTCGGAGCCCGACCAGCCCCGCCACGCCGAGTTGCTGGATCTGACCAGGCGGTTGATCAACATCCGTCGCATCTACCCAGACTTCACCGACCCGCGTTTCGAGGAGGGACGGGCGCTATCGAACGATGATGCCGGCTGGCTCCTGCTCGAGCGTGGCGACATGATCATGGTTGTCAATTTCCACGACCATCCGACCGAGGTGAATGTGGGGCATGAGGTGGATCCGGTGATCATCATCGGGGAGATCGAGGTGGCTGGCGAAGTGGTTCGGCTGGGACCGCACAGCGCGCTCGCGGCCGATGCAACCCAGCAGCGACTCTTCTCCGCTCCCCGGCATGCAGCTGCAGTGCTCCGAAGCAGCTAGTGTCGTGCGCGCTCTGCTAGCACAGCACTAGACTCACGCACCTCCCCAATCTTTGATCCCGGAGCAGAAATGACTATGCCACTGTCCGACCTCAGTCACGCCGAGCTGACTGCGCTGCATGAGGAGCAAGCCTCGGCGTACAACGCGCTGCTAGCCAAAGGGCTGAAGCTGGATTTGACACGGGGCAAGCCGTCGCCTGCGCAGCTGGACTTGTCCAACGAGCTGCTCACCCTGCCGGGGGAGGGCAACTACTTGGACTCAAGCGGCACCGATTGTCGAAACTACGGCGGCACTCAAGGGCTCCCCGCGATCCGGACGATCTTCGCGCCGCTGCTCAACGTCCCCGTCGATCAACTCGTCGCCGGCGACAATTCGAGCTTGTCGATCATGCACGACACTCTCGTGTACGCCCTCCTCAAGGGAACGGTTGACTCGGCTGAGCCGTGGTCACAAACACCGATCAAATTCATCTGCCCGGTTCCTGGTTACGATCGACACTTTGCGCTGTGCGAGCAGTTCGGCATCGAGATGATCTCGGTCCCGCTCAGCCAGAATGGCCCGGATCTCGACCGGGTACGGCAGCTGGTCGCCAATGACCTGTCGATCAAGGGCATGTGGATCGTGCCGATGTACTCCAACCCCAACGGCGCGATCTACACCGCTGAAGTCGCGCAGTCGTTGCTCGAGATGCCGGCTGCTGGAGACTTCCGGATGTTCTGGGACAACGCGTACGCCGTGCATCACTTGACCGACGTGGAGACTCCGGCCTTGGACGTGCTCACCATGGCAGCCGAGGCCGGCCATCCGAATCGGGTGTTCCTCTTCGCTTCGACATCGAAGATCACCTTCGCCGGTGCTGGAGTCTCGTTCTTTGCGAGCTCATCCTCGAATGTGGATTGGTATTTGCAAAACCTGAGCAAGCGGAGCATCGGGCCCGACAAGATCAACCATCTGCGGCACGCCTTGTATCTGAAGGGTGCAGACGGGGTGGCCGCGCTGATGCGTCGGCATCGCGAGATTCTGGCTCCTAAGTTCGACCAGGTGACATCCATCCTGAGCAAGCGGCTCGGAGACTGCGAGGCGGCCACCTGGACTGATCCCGACGGTGGCTACTTCGTGAGCCTCGACGTCGCCGACGGTACGGCCAGCCGCGTGGTAGCGCTGGCCAAGCAGGCAGGGATCGCGATGACGGGAGCTGGTGCCGCCTTCCCCTACGGGCGGGACCCACGCGACCGGAACATCAGGATCGCGCCCTCTTTTCCCTCTCCGGAAGAGGTGGCACTCGCCATCGACGGCCTCGCTACCTGTGTCCTGCTCGCAGCCACCGAGAAGCTACTCGCAGAGTCCTGAGGTTTGCGTCTGAGTTCTGCCGTTCAGCTCAACAGCACACCGACAGCCAGGCCAAGCATGACGAAGGCTGAGCAGAGGGAGATTCGGAGCTGCCCTCGGCGGGTGCGAAGCAGTCGGCCGAGCACACCGCCGCCCCCGGTAAGCAGCAGTTGCCAGGCAGCAGATGCCACGAATGCACCGAGCGCGAAGAGAGCCACGGCCGGCCAGGCTGATCCGCTGTCGCTCGCGGATCGGCCGACAATGACCGCAGCGAACGTGACCACCGTGGCCGGATTGATGGCGGTGATCCCGGCCAGGCTGAGGTAGGCGCGGGCGGGAGTCAGCCTGCCCAGCTGGGCGCCGGCTCGGATATCGCGAGAGCGACGAAGGGCCATCCGGATGGTGTGAATCGCAACCACCACCAGCGTGATGGCCGCCGCATAGGTCAGCCAGCCAGACACCTCGTTGAGCATCGTCTGCAGGCCGTTTCCGCCGACCGCAGCCAGCATGGCGTACGCGCCATCGACCGAGGCAATCCCAAGAGCGGCAGCCACGGCGGTCGCAGTGCGCTCGCGCGCGGCAAGACCGACCAGGTAGCTGCCGACAGCTCCAATAGGCATCGCGACAGCCAAGCCGGTCACAGCGCCGGAGAAGAAGTAGCTGATCATGGCCGGAGTGCCCGGGCAGCGGCGGTCATGACCCGCACCCTCTCACCGCCACTGCTCACGGACAACCGATTTGACCGGCTGCGTCACGCCAAGACCCGCAAAACCTCACCCCAGGTTCGCCCGCTGGCTGCGGGCACACCGTGTGGGCGGCTGACTGGGGTGCGGAAATGCGGGACGCAGGGGATCCAATGTCGAGCGCTGAAGAGCAGTTCGACTCTCGTCGCAATACTCAGTTAAACTCTCTTGTCTTGGTGTCGAATCACCATTGTTTTTGTGTGCCCTCGTAATGGACGGCCGGCACACGAGAGCAGCCGGTGAGAGGCTCCGGAGGGCAATAGCTCAATTGGCAGAGCATCGGTCTCCAAAACCGAAGGTTGGGGGTTCAAGTCCCTCTTGCCCTGCAGGCTGAGGGAAGCAAAATTACGGCAGGGAAGGTCGTAGCGTGGCAGACAAGGAAGAGGTGGAGCCGACTGCGGAGCCGAGCTCTGCCCAGTTGTCCGACGCCAGCGAGACCAGTGCGGACCCGAAGCCCCAGCAGAGTGGGCCGAACGGCGCGACGGCGGCGAAGGATGACGCGAGCCGCGACTCTGAGTCGGAGAAGGTCTTGGAACCAGCGGGTGTCGTGGCGGCGGCTTCGGGCGCCAAGACCGCGCGAGCCGGTCGGTCAGGGCGTGCTCCGAAGGGCGCTCCCACGACAAAGCGCGATCAGCAGGTCAAGCCGGAGCGTACGAGCCCGGTCAAGTTTGTCCGACAATCGATCGGCGAGCTGCGGAAGGTCGTTTACCCCACTGGGCAGCAACTGATCAACTATTTCATCGTAGTGCTGGTTTTCGTGCTGTTTGTGATCGGTTACGTGAGCCTGCTCGACCTCGGCTTCGGCTGGGCAATTTTCAAGATCTTTAGCTGATGACCGCCACCGAACCAAGCAACGGAGACAGCAACGTGCCCGAGAACTTTTCAGCCGAGGAACCGCAAGAGAGTGCGGAGCCGCTGGAAAGCCCCGAATCGCCAGCATCGGCTGAGACCACAGTGGAAGACTTCGACATCGATCTGGGCAGCTACCCGTCGAGCCGCGAGGACGACGTCGACATCAACCTCGACTTTGGCGGCCCTACCACTGACTTGAGACCGGAGGATGACTTCGAGCTCGACTTTGGCAGCCTCGCGACGACCGAGGAGCCAGAAGCCGCCGAGCCGGAGCCCGAGGATGAGTCTGACGCAGGTCAGGAGGCACTCGAGGCGTTCCGGTCAGATCTGCGGGCGAAGCCAGGTGACTGGTACGTGGTGCACACCTACTCGGGTATGGAGAACCGGGTGCTGCAAAACCTGGAGAACCGGGTGTCCTCCCTCAACATGGAGGACTACATCTACGAGATCGTCGTGCCGACCGAGGAGGTCACCGAGATCCGTAACGGTCAGCGCAAGCAGGTTCGGCGTACGGTGCTGCCCGGCTATGTCCTGGTGCGCATGGATTTGACCGACGAGTCCTGGTCGACCGTTCGCCATACTCCCTCGGTCACCGGTTTTGTCGGACACTCCAACTCACCTGTGGCACTCAGTCTCGACGAGGTGGAGAAGATGCTGGCACCAGCTGTGATCGCTGCGGCGACCGCGTCCAGCGAGGGACCGGCCCGTCGCAAGAAGAAGCTCGAGGTGACGGACTTCGCTGTGGGCGACTCAGTCATGGTGGTCGACGGGCCCTTCGCAGGTGTCCATGCAACCATCACTGAGATCAACGTGAACAACCAGCGGCTCAAGGCGCTGGTTGAGATCCTGGGTCGCGAGACCCCGGTCGACCTGACCTTCCCACAGATCCAGAAGGTCTGAGCGTCACGACAGTACCGAGCCCACAGCACTAGCCATCAATGTCGGATTGACCACGACACGATCACACGAAGGATCCAGAAAGAGAAATGCCTCCCAAGAAAAAGAAGATCGCTGCGCTCGTCAAGATTGCCTTGAACGCGGGCGCCGCGACACCAGCGCCGCCCGTCGGTACCGCTCTCGGGCCGCACGGCGTCAACATCATGGAGTTCTGCAAGGCGTACAACGCAGCAACAGAATCCATGCGCGGCACGATCATTCCGGTGGAAATCACGATCTACGAGGACCGTAGCTTCACCTTCATCACCAAGACCCCGCCTGCAGCTGAGCTGATCAAGAAAGCTGCTGGCGTCCCGAAGGGCTCGGGTGTGCCTCATCGCGAGAAGGTTGGCAAGATCAGCCGCGACCAGGTACGTGACATCGCCACCACTAAGCTGCCCGATCTCAACGCCAATGACGTCGAGGCAGCAATGAAGATCGTCGAAGGCACCGCCCGCAGTATGGGCGTCACCGTATCCGACTAAAACAAAGAATCCCGTGGGGGAGCCGGCGCGGCTCTGACCACAACTGGCCCCAAGAAATGTCATAGAAAGGACCAGCACCATGAAGCGCAGCAAGACGTACGCGGCGGTCTCGGAAAGGCTCGATCCGGGGAAGCTGTACGCACCCTCCGAGGCGATGGGCTTCGCAAAGTCCAACACAAAGGCCAAGTTCGACGAGACCGTTGACGTTGCCGTGCGGCTCGGCGTCGATCCTCGGAAGGCCGATCAAATGGTCCGCGGCACGGTCAATCTGCCCAACGGCACCGGGAAAACGGCGCGGGTACTGGTCTTCGCTACCGGTGAGCGGGCCGAAGCCGCAACGGCCGCGGGCGCCGACGAAGTGGGTTCCGACGAGCTCATTGACAAGGTGTCGAAGGGCTACTTGGACTTCGATGCCGTGGTCGCAACCCCGGACATGATGGGCAAGGTTGGCCGCCTCGGCCGCATCCTCGGGCCTCGCGGGCTGATGCCGAACCCGAAAACCGGAACGGTCACGATGGACGTGGCGAAGGCGGTGGGCGATATCAAGGGCGGCAAGATCGAATTTCGAGTCGACCGGCACGCCAACCTGCACTTCATCATCGGCAAGGCGTCCTTCAGCACTGAACACCTGTCACAGAACTACTTCGCGGCGATGGACGAAATCATCCGATTGAAGCCCAGCGCAGCCAAGGGCCGCTACCTCCGCAAGATCACATTGTCGACGACAATGGGGCCCGGAATCCCAGTCGACACCAACAAGACCCGTCCCGAAACTGGGTGACCTCAGCGCATGCTGGCGCTGAGCTGGTTGGGGGCCATCGTCGCCTGTTTGGGCTACGGGGTGTCTTCGGTTCTCCAGTCGGTCGCCGCCAAGCGCACCGCCGAGGTGGTGGGGCTGACCGGAATAGTCCTGATCATCAAGCAGGTGCCCTACCTGCTGGGTCTGGCCGTCGACGCGGTAGCCTTCGCCGGCAATGTACTGGCTTTGCAGCGGCTTCCGTTGTTCCTGGTCCAGTCGATCGTGGCCGGCAGTGTGGGAATAACCGCCGTGATCGCGAGTCTGCGCGGCGCACACCTGTCCTGGAAGGACTGGACTTCACTGGCTGTGCTTGGTCTGGGTTTGGTCTTCCTCAGCATCACCGCGGTGCCCACCGCGGCAGCGCGGCTTCCGCTGGTCGACGACTGGGTCATCCTGCTGACCGCGCTCGCGCCGGCAGTCATTGGACTCATCGGCTTCCGGATGAAGGGTCGGCCCTCCACCGTCGTGTTGTCTTGCGCCGCAGGTCTGGGGTTCGCCGGGGTAGCTCTGGCCTCCCGCGGCATCGGCGCGGACGGGATTTCATGGCCCTTGCTGCTCAATCCACTGCTCTGGGCGATCATCGTGCACGGTGCGATCGGCATTGCATTCTTCACCGTTGCCCTACAGCGAGACGCTGTCACGCTCGTCACAGCAATCACGTTCGTGTTTGAGGTCGTGGTGCCGTCGGTGATCGGCATCGCGCTGTTTGGCGATGCCATCGCACCTGGCCATATGCCCCTCGCAATAGCGGGATTCGTGCTTGCGATCGGCGGGACGGTGTCACTCAGCCGCTTCGCCGAGTGAGTCGGCATCAGGTCGAGACAGTCAATCTGCGGTGGCCGCAGCAGCGAGCGCCTCGCCACTCAGTCGGTAGCCGGTCCACTCGTCCATTGCGACCGCTCCGAGGCTGCGGTAAAAGTCAATCGCGGGCTGGTTCCAGTCCAGCACAGCCCACTCCAACCGCGCGTAACCGCGCTCGACGGCCAGCCCAGCAAGCGACCTCAGCAACGCCCGGCCGAGCCGAGAGCCTCGGTACTCAGGCATGACGTAGAGGTCCTCGAGATAGATCCCGTGAACTCCTTCCCAGGTGGAGAAGTTCCGAAAGTAGAGGGCGAACCCGACCACCTGGTTGTCGCTCTCGGCGACCAAGGCGTACGCCGCGGGGTGCGGGCCAAACAGCGCGACCTGGAGCTGTTCGGTCGTTGTCTTGACCTCGTGGGCAGCCCGTTCGTAGCTGGCCAGATCGACGATCAGCTGCCGGATCCGGTCAAGATCAGATTCCCGAGCCTCGCGTACGCAAGGATGCACCGACCCATCTTCACAGCAAGTGGTCACAAATGACACGGAGTGCAGCGGCGGATTCCAGGGCCGAGCACACGATTTGGCTGGCACTTTGGGCCGCCGGTACAGTGTTGGCTGCCGAAGACCGCTGGTTGGTTGAGCCCTCAGGGGTGCAAACCCGAAGTGTCCGTACGAGATCAACGGACGGCCCGCGCAGGTGAGTGAGAGTGTGGTGGAAGGCGTCAGTCTTCCGGTTGCCCTTTGCCGCCGTGCGCGCAAAGGGCTTTCTCGTCTCGACGGCTGGCCAGCCCTTCGGAAGCGCTTCAGAAGTAGCGCGTGACGAAGTGGAGGAACGATGGCGAGGTCGCACAAGGTTGCCGCCGTCGCCGAGCTGACCAACAGGTTCTCGAGCTCGGCCGGCGTGGTATTGACCGAGTACCGCGGACTCTCGGTGAAGGCGCTTATGCAACTGCGCCGCTCGCTCGGTGATGATGCCAGCTACGCCGTTTCGAAGAACACGTTGACCACGATTGCTGCCCGGGAGGCTGGTCTCGATTCGATCGAGGCACAGCTCGTTGGCCCGACAGCGATCGCCTTCATCAGCGGCGACCCGGTCGTGGTGGCCAAAGGCCTGCGTGACTTCGCACGTACGAACCCGGAGCTTGTGATCAAGGGCGGCGTGCTCGACGGGAAGTTCCTTAGTCCGGACGACGTCAAGAAACTGGCCGATCTTGAGTCGCGTGAGGTTCTGCTCGCCAAGGTCGCCGGCGCCCTGCAGGGTGTTCTGCAGCAGGCTGTCTCACTGGTGTCTGCTCCGCTCTCGCAAGCTGCTCGGTTGTTCGCCGCCTTGGAGCAGGCGGCCCGTGAGAACTCGTCACTGCTCACAGCCCAGCCTGAGGCACCTGCGGAGCCGTCGAACGATGAGCTGGCCGCTGAGCCGACCGCGCAGCCGACCGACGAGGAACTTGGTAGCGAGCCGACTCGGGAGCCGACGAACGAAGAACTCGCCGCCGAGGCGGCACAACACGCAGCGTCAGCTGCAGCTGACGCGGGCACCCCGCCCGTGGCAGACCCACTGGCAGCACCCGCTGCGGACGACAAATAGGAAAGGACGCCCAATCATGGCGAAGCTCAGCACTACCGAGCTCCTCGACGCCTTCAAGGAGCTGACCCTGATCGAGCTCAGCGAGTTCATCAAGGAATTCGAGACCACCTTCGGCGTGACCGCAGCTGCTCCGGTTGCTGCTGCCGCCGCCCCGGCCGCTGCCGGCGGAGATGCAGGCGCAGTGGAGGAGGAGGGCAGCGACGAGGTCGATGTCATCCTCGAGGCGGCCGGCGAGAAGAAGATCCAGGTGATCAAAGAGGTGCGCTCACTCACCAGCCTTGGGCTCAAGGAGGCCAAGGATCTCGTCGAGGCTGCACCCAAAGCCGTGCTCGAGAAGGTCAACAAGGAGGCTGCCGACAAGGCTCGCGACGCCCTTGAGGCCGCTGGGGCCACGGTCTCGTACAAGTAGTCCGTCGCTGGTGGTCGTCGAGTAGTGCTGTTGCGCTGCTCGACGACCGGGAATGACCGACAGCTGACTGCCGCCACTGGATCAGCGCGCGGCATCCAGCGGGAACTTAACGCCAGTGAGATCTTCGGACAGTATCCAGAGCCGTTTCGCCATCTCCACATCGGACGCGGCGGCGGTGCGACCCGCGAGCGCCGGAGATCCGCGCTGCTCCAACCGACCGCCCGGGCCGGCATAACTAGCTCCGGGGAAATCCTGGCTCGCAACGAACAAGGTGGGTCGCGCTCCGGCTTCGTCGGTCTGTGCGAAGAGCCGGTTGCCGATTTTCATCATCCGGTCCGCCAAGCGGCTTTCGCTGCGGAACTGGAGATTTGTGGCCACATAACCGGGATGGGCCGCGACAGCTCGGACCGCTGAGCCGGCTGCGGTCAGTCGACGCTGGAGCTCGAGGGTGAACAGCAGGTTGGCCAGCTTCGATTGTTGGTACGCGGACCAGGGCCGATACTCCCGACTTTCCCAGTTGAGGTCGTCCAGCGAAATCGAGCCACCACGGTGCGCCCCGGAAGCAACAGTCACCACTCGATCGGTCACCTGCGGCAGTAGCAGATTGGTGAGCGCGAAGTGGCCGAGGTGGTTGGTACCGATCTGCAACTCAAAGCCGTCCGGAGTACGCCTCTCCGGTGTTCTCATCACCCCGGCGTTGTTGATCAACACGCTGAGCTCACCCTGCCAACTCTCCGCGAAGGCGCGTATGGAGGCGAGGTCGGCAAGATCCAGCTCCCGAACCTCAGTGTCGCCGGGAATGGACTCGGCTGCCGCTGTGCCCTTGGCAAGATCGCGTACGGCGAGCACGACACGGGCACCCGCTTGGGCGAGCGCCCGTGCGGTCGTGAGCCCAATCCCGCTATTGGCGCCGGTGACGACGACGATGCGTCCTCGCTGTGGTGGCAGGTCAGCCGAAGTCCATCCAGTTCGGGCCATGATCACGACACTAGCGATCACCAGAGACAAAAGTGGCCACGTACGACCTGATCTTGTGTGAGATCCGTGTTTTCCGTGACCACTTTCGGGGGGAGGGACTCAAGCTTGATGCGGCCAGATCAGGGATCCCTGAGCTCGAAGCCTTCGATGGCGGTGAGCGGTACGCAAATCACCGAGGTCGGTACGTCGGGAGGCCACTCCTCCCGGAATCCTGTCTGATCGATCAGCGGCTTATGACCGTGTTCGGCCAAGGCAGCTTTACCGGTCACCACTACGGTCTCGCGATGGGCGGCGGGAGTGCCGCCGTCGACGTCGAGGCTGACCTCAGAGCCAGGCGCGTAATGAACGATGTCGTTATAGTCAGGCAGCCGGACCAAGATCTGATCTCCGGCGACCGCGTAGGAGACCACGACCGAGCGAGGACCCTTACCTGATTGGTATCCCAGCCGGCCCTCATGATGGCTGCATAGCCAGGCTTTGCACTCGGGAGGCGAGAGCTTGCGCGTCCGCTCGCCTGGCGAAACGCGACCCCCAAAGGTTGGCATGATCAACTCCTCGGTTTCGCCCACCCCTCAGGATCTCATTGTGCGCCTGATCAGCAGCGTCGCGAAAGGGGGTCGAGTCCCAAAGTATTAGGACTAAGGTCCTTTCCGCACCAGGAAATTGCGCCGCAACGAGTTGCGACGCAATGAGTTGTCAGTTAAAGCGGTCGGCCGCGGGGCGCCATCCGTCCTCTCACTCGAGATCCAAGATCATCATGCGAGGGCCGTAGGTCCCAGGAACGCCGCGGCGATGATGGCAGCACCACGGCTCTCAAGTAGGCGTGCTGCCGCTATTCGCCCGGTTATCCGACGGGGGATGATCTGGATGAACACGTTCCTGACACCCGAGGCCCACGGCACGACACCGCCGACGGTCCTCATGCGTACCAGCTGGTCCGGCTCGGCGATCCCCTGCGCGCGGCCTTGTACCATCACGCTCCATCCCTGGCGGCTCTCTTGATCCAATTCATCGATCTCCAGCACCGCGGTCGGGCGAACCAGCTCTGAAAGCACCCCGGACGGCGAAGTCCGGAAGATGATCGTTCCGTCGTGGTAGGCGTAGGTCACCGGAAGGATCTGGGGGCCGTCGGCGGCTTGCCAGGCGACCCGCCCAATGCTTTGGCTCTCCAGAAGCTCCTGGCAGCGTCTCGGACTCACTGGCTTGAACTCAAGGGTCGAGTGCTCATCGCTTGACGTCTCACCCGGCATCATTGTTGCGTGCGGCGGTCGCGGGATCGAGCTGGCGGGCAATGTCTGTGGCCCACGCGCGAATGCGGTCCCAGTCCCGAAAGTCGCCGGAGAGTGGTCCCTCAGCACCCATCCACCGGCTCAGTGGACCGACGGCATGCTCCACGTCAAGGCGGCCGCCGAAGGTGACCGGAGCAGACAGTGCGAAGCGACCGATCACGCGCTCCGCGGCCTTTGGAGCCGGGACCTGCTCGTCGCGCGCTCCTTCGCCGCACGGACCGCTATGAAAAAGCCATGTCCTGTGGCGCTCGAGTCTGGGTGCGTTCCGTTTCAGGTATTTGGTCGCCGCCTTGAGCCAGCGCCGGGTGTAGATGGCGCTGCCGATGATCACCCCGTCGAAATCCTCCGGGCTCACCTTGTCAGCACAAGGAGCGACGGTGACCTGGATGCCAAAGACCTCGAGCTCCCGCCCAATGGCCTCGGCGATTTCCTGCGTTGAGCCCATCTTGCTCGCGTAGGTTACGAGCACCCGCGTGCGGTCTACCATTCGCTTCCTCCTGGTGGGTCGATGCACTCTCAAGTGAATGCGCCCCGATGCGATGGCGGGAGGGTCTTAGGTCCTAGCAATCCTCAGTCGCTTGGCCGCCGGGAGGATCCTTAGGGCCGGGTTCTGACTCGCTCACGCCCCCTGCTGCGCGACCAGCGCGTTGGATATTGCCCCTTGTCGCGCAGCCAACGAAGAGTATGATCTCTCCCAAGGTAGTCACCAATTTGACTGCTCTGTTTTGTCCTGCGCCCGGTCCTTGACTTGAGGCGTTTTAGCGGCTATTCTTGGGGTTTGCCCTCGCCATCTGCCGACCCGTTTCACTTGGACACGGGTCGTTCAGCATGCGTAGAAGCATTTTTGCTCCTCCACTGAGAGCCTTCGGAAGGACACAAGAGTTGGCCGCCTCGCGCACAGCCTTGAAGACCAAAGTTGTATCCCCTACCGGCCGAATCTCGTTCGCGAAGATCGCCGAACCCATGGAAGTCCCCGATCTGCTCGATCTGCAGATCGATTCATTTGACTGGCTTATCGGCAGCGAGGCTTGGCGCCGTCGCGTCGAGACCGCGCTGGACCAGGGCCGTACCGACATCAACACCAAGTCCGGACTCGAGGAGATCTTTGAGGAGATTTCTCCAATCGAGGACTTCTCCGGGACCATGTCGCTCTCTTTTCGGGATCACCGGTTCGAGCCGCCGAAGAACAGTGTCGACGAATGCAAGGAACGCGACGTCACTTATGCCGCGCCGCTTTTCGTCACCGCCGAGTTCATGAACAACGAGACCGGCGAGATCAAGAGCCAGACGGTCTTCATGGGCGATTTCCCGCTGATGACCGACAAGGGCACCTTCGTGATCAACGGCACGGAGCGGGTCGTTGTTTCCCAGCTGGTGCGCTCACCCGGCGTCTACTTCGAGCAGACCACCGACAAGACCTCCGACAAGGACATCTTTACCTGCAAGATGATCCCGTCGCGAGGTGCGTGGCTTGAGTTTGAAATCGACAAGCGGGATATGGTCGGGGTCCGCCTGGACCGCAAGCGCAAGCAGAACGTGACCGTGCTGCTCAAGGCGCTCGGCTGGACGGATGCGCAGATCCTTGATCAGTTCGGCAAGTACGAGTCGATGCGGCTCACCTTGGAGAAGGACCACACCACCACCCAGGATGAGGCCCTGCTGGACATCTACCGCAAGCTGCGTCCGGGAGAGCCGCCGACCCGCGAGGCTGCCCAAGCGCTGTTGGAGAACTACTACTTCAACCCGAAGCGCTACGACTTGGCCAAGGTTGGCCGTTACAAGATCAACAAGAAGCTGGGTCTGGAGCTGCCGTTCGATCGTCAGGTGCTGACCATTGACGACATCGTCGCCGCCATCCACTTTGTGGCTGCCCTGCACGAGGGTAAACAAACTCTCGACTCGCCACGTGGCGAGCTGCTTGTTGAAGAGGACGATATCGACCACTTCGGCAATCGGCGGCTGCGCACCGTAGGTGAGCTGATCCAGAACCAGTTGCGCACCGGCCTGGGCCGCATGGAGCGGGTGGTTCGGGACCGCATGACCACTCAGGACGTCGAGGCGATCACCCCGCAGACTCTGATCAACATCCGGCCGGTTGTTGCAGCGCTCAAGGAGTTCTTCGGTACCTCGCAGCTCTCCCAGTTCATGGACCAGACCAACCCGGTGGCGGGGCTGACGCACAAGAGGCGGCTCTCAGCGCTCGGCCCTGGCGGTTTGTCCCGGGATCGTGCTGGCATGGAGGTCCGCGACGTGCATCCGTCCCACTACGGCCGGATGTGTCCGATCGAAACCCCTGAGGGTCCGAACATCGGCCTGATCGGTTCCCTCGCGTCATTCGCACGGGTGAACGCCTTTGGTTTCGTCGAGACCCCGTACCGAAAGGTGCAGAAGGGCCACGTCACAGATCAGATCGACTACCTGACTGCGGATGAGGAGGACCGATACGTCACTGCGCAAGCCAACGCCAAGCTGGACGACAAGGGTCGCTTCACCGAAGCCCGGGTGCTGGTTCGCAAGCGCCACGGCGAGGTCGACACGGTGCCGCCCAACGAGGTGCACTACATGGACGTGTCACCTCGCCAGATGGTGTCGGTCGCGACCGCGATGATCCCGTTCCTCGAGCACGACGACGCTTCACGCGCTCTGATGGGTTCGAACATGCAGCGCCAGGCTGTGCCGCTGATCCGGTCGGAGGCACCGTTCGTGGGCACCGGCATGGAGTACCGCGGCGCGGTGGACGCGGGCGATGTGACGATAGCGACCGCGGCCGGCGTAGTTACGTCGGTGAGCGCGGACCTGATCGATGTGGCGCACGACGACGGCACGTTCAAGACCTACCGGCTCAGCAAGTTCCGGCGCTCCAACCAGGGCACCTGCATCAACCAGCGCCCGCTGGTGACCACTGGCCAGCGGATCGAGAAGGGAACGCCGCTTGCGGACGGTCCCTGTACTGATCACGCCGAGATGGCCCTTGGTCGCAACCTGCTGGTCGCGTTCATGCCGTGGGAGGGTCACAACTACGAGGACGCCATCATCCTCAGCCAGCGGCTCGTGCAGGATGACGTGCTCACCTCAATCCATATCGAGGAGCACGAAGTCGACGCTCGCGACACCAAGCTGGGCGCAGAGGAGATCACCCGCGACATCCCCAATGTCAGCGAGGAGATGCTCGCCGACTTGGATGAGCGCGGCATCATCCGGATCGGCGCCGAGGTGTCCACCGGCGACATTCTGGTCGGTAAGGTGACCCCGAAGGGCGAAACCGAACTGACCCCAGAAGAACGGCTGCTGCGTGCGATCTTCGGCGAGAAGGCCCGCGAGGTTCGTGACACGTCGCTCAAGGTGCCGCACGGCGAGTCGGGCACGGTCATTGGCGTACGCGTCTTTGATCGCGACGCTGATGACGAGCTGTCGCCTGGCGTCAACCAATTGGTCCGTGTCTATGTGGCCCAGAAGCGCAAGATCCAAGACGGTGACAAGCTCGCCGGGCGGCATGGCAATAAGGGCGTCATTTCCAAGATCTTGCCGATCGAGGATATGCCGTTCCTTGAGGACGGCACAGCGGTCGACATTGTGCTCAACCCGCTGGGTGTACCGAGCCGGATGAACGTCGGCCAGGTCCTGGAGACTCACCTGGGCTGGGTTGCCAAGCAGGGCTGGGATCTGGGCGACATGAAGAAGGCCGACTGGGCCGACCGGCTGCGGGGGGTTGGGTTCGGCCATGTCGAGGGCCCGGCCAGGCTGGCAACCCCAGTCTTCGACGGTGCCACCGAGGAGGAGATCACCGGCCTGCTCGGCCAGACCTTGCCGTCTCGGGACGGCAAGCGCCTGGTGAATGGGGATGGCAAAGCACAGCTCTTCGATGGCCGCTCCGGCGAGCCGTTCCCAGAGCCGGTCGGTGTTGGCTACATCTACATGCTGAAGCTGCACCACCTGGTCGATGACAAGATCCATGCCCGCTCGACGGGACCGTACTCGATGATCACCCAGCAGCCGTTGGGCGGTAAGGCGCAGTTCGGCGGACAGCGGTTCGGGGAGATGGAGGTCTGGGCGCTCGAGGCCTACGGTGCGGCTTGGGCTTTGCAGGAGCTGCTTACCATCAAGTCCGACGATGTACCGGGTCGGGTGAAGGTCTACGAGGCCATCGTCAAGGGCGAGAACATTCCGGAGCCCGGCATTCCGGAGTCGTTCAAGGTTCTGGTCAAGGAAATGAAATCGCTGTGCCTCAACGTTGAGGTGTTGTCAAGCGACGGTACCGAAGTGGAGTTGCGAGACTCCGAGGACGATTACCGATCGTCTGAGGACTTCGGTATCGACCTGTCGCGTCGCCCCGGTGACTCCCTAGGCGGAGTCGAAGAAGTCTGAGACGCACGGGGGCTCTGCCCCCGTGTACCCCCGCTGGGGCTCCGCCCCGAGACCCCCGTGAAACTCACGAACTGAGAAGCAAAAGAGGAAAGCAAAAGAATGCTTGACGTGAACTTCTTCGACGAGATCCGCATCGGCCTGGCCACCGCCGACGAGATCCGCAAGTGGTCGCATGGCGAAGTCAAAAAGCCGGAGACCATCAACTACCGGACGCTCAAGCCGGAGCGTGATGGCCTGTTCTGCGAGAAGATCTTCGGCCCCACCCGCGACTGGGAGTGCTACTGCGGCAAGTACAAGCGCGTGCGCTTCAAGGGCATCATCTGTGAGCGGTGTGGCGTCGAAGTGACCCGCTCCAAGGTACGCCGGGAGCGGATGGGCCACATCGAACTCGCTGCTCCGGTGACACATATCTGGTATTTCAAGGGCGTCCCCTCGCGCCTGGGCTACCTGCTCGACATCGCCCCTAAGGACCTGGAGAAGGTCATCTACTTTGCGGCGTACATGATCACGGAGGTCGACGAGGAGAGCCGGCATCGGGACCTGTCCTCGCTGGAGGCCAGGATCGACGTCGAGCGTAAGCAGATTGAAGGTCGCCGGGACTCCGACATCGAGAACCGGATGAAGAAGCTTGAGGAGGACACCGCCGCCCTAGAGGCAGAGGGTGCGAAGGCCGACGCCAAGCGCAAGGTCCGTGAAGGCGCCGAGCGCGAGGTCAAGCAGCTGCGTGACCGGGCCCAGCGTGAACTCGATCGGCTCGATGCAGTCTGGAACCGCTTCAAGAACCTCAAGGTGCAAGACCTCGAGGGTGACGAAGTGCTGTATCGGGAGATGAAGAACCGGTTCGGCAAGTACTTCTCCGGCTCCATGGGTGCAGACGCCATTCAGAAGCGCCTGGAGACCTTCGACCTCGAGGCCGAGGCTGCCGATTTGCGCGAAACCATTCAGGTCGGTAAGGGCCAGCGCAAGACCCGCGCTTTGAAGCGGCTCAAGGTCGTGTCGGCGTTCCTCACCACGAAGAACAGCCCCACCGGCATGGTGCTGGACTGTGTTCCGGTCATCCCACCGGACCTGCGTCCGATGGTGCAACTCGACGGCGGCCGGTTCGCGACCTCTGACCTGAACGACTTGTACCGGCGAGTCATCAACCGCAACAACCGTCTGAAGCGGCTTCTTGATCTCGGTGCGCCGGAAATCATTGTCAACAATGAGAAGCGGATGCTGCAGGAGGCCGTGGACTCGCTGTTCGACAACGGCCGCCGGGGCCGTCCGGTCACCGGTCCGGGCAACCGCCCGCTCAAGTCGATCTCCGACATGTTGAAGGGCAAGCAGGGTCGGTTCCGGCAGAACCTGCTCGGTAAGCGCGTCGACTACTCCGGCCGTTCGGTCATCGTGGTCGGTCCGCAGCTCAAGCTGCACCAGTGTGGCCTGCCGAAGGCGATGGCGCTTGAGCTGTTCAAGCCGTTCGTCATGAAGCGGCTGGACGATCTCAACCACGCGCAAAATATCAAGTCCGCGAAGCGGATGGTGGAGCGCCAACGCCCGGTTGTCTGGGACGTGCTCGAGGAGGTCATCTCTGAACATCCCGTACTGCTGAACCGGGCGCCTACGCTGCACCGGCTTGGCATCCAGGCGTTCGAGCCGCAGCTCATTGAGGGCAAGGCCATCCAGATTCACCCGTTGGTGTGTACGGCATTCAACGCCGACTTCGACGGCGACCAGATGGCCGTGCACCTGCCACTGAGCGCAGAAGCCCAGGCCGAGGCGCGGATCTTGATGTTGTCGACCAACAACATCTTGAAGCCGGCCGACGGTCGTCCGGTGACCATGCCTACTCAAGACATGATCATCGGCACCTACTTCCTCACCATGCAACGTGATGGTGTAGCGGGGGAGGGGCGAGCCTTCGGCTCGGTGGCCGAGGCATTGATGGCCTTCGACCGAGGCCAGCTCTCAGTACAGGCCAAGATCAAACTGCGGCTCACCGACATCGTTCCGCCAATGGGCAAGACCTTGGCGCCCAACGGCTCGATCTTGCTGGAGACCACGCTTGGCCGCGCCCTGTTCAACGAGGCGTTGCCCGACGACTACGCGTACGCCGACTACGAGGTGGGCAAGAAGCAGCTAGGCCAGATCGTCAACGATCTTGCCGAGCGCTATCCGAAGGTGCAGGTAGCCCACTGCCTCGACCAGCTGAAGGACCTCGGCTTCCACTGGGCGACGCGTTCTGGAGTCACCGTCTCCATTGGAGACGTCAGCACTCCGGCTAACAAGGCTGAGATCCTGTCGGTCTACGAGGACCGCGCGAGCAAGATCGACAAGCAGTACGAGCGCGGCCTGATCACCGACGACGAGCGTCGTCAGGAGCTGATCGAGATCTGGACCGATGCGACCTCTCGCCTCGGTACCGCGATGGAGAACAACTTCGAAAAGACCAATCCGATCTACATGATGGTGCACTCCGGTGCTCGCGGAAACATGGTGCAAATGCGCCAGATCGCTGGGATGCGTGGTCTGGTGGTCAACCCGAAGGGTGAGATCATCGCGAGGCCGATCAAGTCCAACTTCCGTGAAGGACTGTCCGTGCTGGAGTACTTCATCTCTACGCATGGTGGGCGCAAGGGCCAGGCAGACACGGCGCTGCGTACGGCCGACTCGGGCTACCTGACGCGGCGGTTGGTCGACGTCAGCCAAGATGTGATCATCCGCGAGGAGGACTGCGGCACTGAGCGCGGCCTGACCAAGGTTATTGCGCACCCCTCCGGCGAGGGGACGATCGCACGTGCCGAGGGCACGTCCGGTGCGGGCGACGACGGCAATGGCGACCTGGTGCTCGACGAGCACGTGGAAACTGCCGTGTACGCGCGGACGCTTGCCACCGATGTGCTCGCGCCGGACGGTGAGGTGTTGCTGAAGGCTGGGGTTGATCTTGGCGATGTCAACATCCGGCTGCTTATCGACAGCGGCATCACCACGGTCAAGGTACGCAGCGTGCTTACCTGCGAGGCGGCGAGCGGCACCTGTGCCATGTGTTATGGCCGATCGCTGGCCAGCGGCAAGCTGGTCGATGTCGGCGAGGCCGTTGGCATCGTCGCGGCGCAGTCCATCGGTGAGCCGGGTACCCAGCTGACGATGCGGACCTTCCACACTGGTGGTGTTGCTGGTGACGACATCACGCAGGGCCTACCGCGCGTGGTCGAGCTCTTCGAGGCGCGTCAACCCAAGGGCAAGGCGCCGATCTCTGAGGCCAGCGGTCGGGTGCAGATCGAGGACAGCGACCGGCTCAAGAAGATCATCATCACCCCCGATGACGGCTCGGAGGTGGCCGAGTTCGCGGTGTCCCGTCGGGCTCGCCTGCTGGTCGAGGACGGCGATCAAGTCGACGTCGGTCAGCAGCTGACCGCAGGTACACCCGATCCGCACGACGTGTTGCGGGTGCTCGGCGTACGCCGGGTGCAGGAGCACCTGGTTGACGAGGTGCAGTCGGTTTACCGAACCCAAGGCGCGCCGATCCACGACAAGCACATCGAGATCATCATTCGGCAAATGTTGCGTCGGGTGACCGTCATCGAGTCTGGCGACTCTGACCTGCTCGCAGGTGATCTGGTCGATCGGCTCTCCTACGAGGCGGCGAACCGGCAGGTCGTGGCTGCAAGGCGGCAACCCAGCGTCAGGCCGTGCCGTGCTGATGGGTATCACGAAGGCGTCGCTGGCGACCGAGTCGTGGCTCTCGGCGGCGTCTTTCCAGGAAACCACCAAGGTGCTCACAGACGCGGCGATCCACGCCAAGTCGGACTCGCTGGTGGGTCTGAAGGAGAACGTGATCTTGGGCAAGCTGATCCCGGCCGGTACCGGCCTGGAGCGGTACCGGAACATCCGGGTGGAGCCGACGCCGGAGGCCAAGGCGAAGGCGTACTCGATGGTTGGGTACGACTCGTTCGATTACGACTTCGGTCAGGGGTCGGGCGCTGCCGTGCCGCTGGAGGAGTTTGATCT
>CAVRQV010000022.1:0-129927 GCA_963723475.1 uncultured Actinomycetota bacterium | reverse complement strand
CCAGCAGCCACACTAGGAAGACCAGAGAGGCTCCCGGGGCCACCAACAGGACCAACCCCAACAGTGCGACAACGATCCCTTCCACCAAGACCAGCCACCAGGGTAGGGCCTCACCACTTCCGCCGGCGTAACTACTCACCATCCACCTCCTGCTCGCCTACGCTGAGTAGTCCCCATTATGTGCACGGAGCCGTCATCGCGGCCAGTATAGCCCCGACGGCTCAACCTCTCACCCTTGTTGTTAACCCGAGCGTCCGGAAGGGGTCCTACGAACCTTGCCTAGAAGCGGCGTCCTCGGAAGGTATTCGGTGAGCCATTATTCTGCCAACTTCGCTTTCTCTACTTCCTAGGGTGCGCTCCCGAACGAGTCGTGCGTTTAGTTATTCTCCTAGTGGCCCTGCCGCTGGTGGGCTTTGACCTTCTCCTTCAGGTCCTTGAGCGCCTTCTTCAGGCCGTTTATCTGCTGATCCTGTTCCTTCTGCTCCTGGGCGTTTATCTTCTTTTGCAGCTCGGTTACGTCCGCCCGGAGACCATTCACCTCCTTCTTCAGGTCGTCCACCCTCTTCTCAAGGTCCTCCTGGCCGGACTCGACCTTCTCCTTCGCCTCTTGCTTCTTGGCATTTAGCTTTTCCTTGGCCTCTTCCCGGGCTTGCTGACCTTCGGCCTCTACCTTCTTTTCGGCCTCCTGCCGGGCCCGGTCGGAAACCTGCCCGCATCCCGCCGCCAATCCCGCGATCACCAGCACCGCCAGTACCCAAACCGACGCCCGAACCTTCGTCATCTCTCGCCTCGCCCTCTCCTTAATCTTTCGGAGGTCATGGCCTTCCTTGCTCGACGGCCCGACTATCCCTACGCCTCGAATGCGCGTTCGCCCCATCGCCGGGCGTTCCCCAGAGGCGCAGATCGATGCCTCTCAGTGCTACCCACCACACACGGCTTGGCGCGCCTCATGTTCTCATACTGCTGGACGATGATGAACCGGCGATGAGTTCCTGCCGACGGCGATGCCGCGGCACCCTATTCCGCCAACCTCGTAGAAGGGTGTCTGGCGTTGTCTAAGGTCGCCAAGACACTCATGGGCTTGCTCATTGAGAGCGCTCAGACTTCGATGCTACCCTGTGACCCGAAGAAGATGAACTCCGGCCGGAAAGGGGATGCATGGACCAAGAAGTGATGTTCGACACGCGAGAGCAGCTAAAGAAGATACAAGAGGGGTTGTTGCCGGAGGAGACGGTCTACGCCGTCTTCGATATGAAAGGTGGCGGCACCGGTTTTATCGGCATCACGGACAAGCGCGTGATGCTCCAAGACAGCGCGTTCATCAAGAAAGAGAGCGCGATCGTCTCTATACCGTACGACCGCATTCATGCCCTTGCGACTTCGGAGGAGACGGGGATGCTGGGTGGGCGCGGGATTTTCGCCGGCAGCAAGCTCGTACTCAGTACCAGCGCGGGGTCTTATGAGCTCGAGTTCAGAGGAGCGGATAAGGCGCACGCAGCCCACGACTTGATCCTGAAGCGAATGCTTAAGTGAGTACGGAACCATACTGGTAGCAGCCGCCCCTAATGGAGCGGCTGCTACCAGATCCCCGAAGAGGTTGCCTGAAGAGCGGATGGCTGTCACTGCGTGGTTTTCTCGCTAGCAGGGTAACGCTGCCCAACACTGCCACGAACATTGGAGTTCCCCCTTTTCTATTTCTATCACTTATCAACCCCGCCCCGAACGAGCTTCGTCAGGAAATGACCGTTCTGCAAGGACCCAATTGCTCGAGATTAGCACGCTCGCCGCGATCGAATGCCACACCAGCGTCGATGGCCCACCCTACCTTCGGTGAGTGGTCTGGCCTTTACACCAACCTGACACCAACCCAGGCGGTAGTAGACGACACCGGCCGAATCGACCGACCGACTCCGATCGTCAGAATGTGCGCATTTGCAGCACTTTCCGGCCGTATCCGGACGGACGCGGATTCGTCGAGTCGCATTTGCACGGCGGAGGCCAGGGTTTGTATCCCCTCGGCTCCACCTCGAAAATACGCCAATTTGCAGGTAAAATAGCCGAAACAGGATCATCGAGCGTACCGACGTGATCGCCTGGTTGCTACAGCAACGCTGCGAGCCAGGCGATCTGGGGCCCAGGTTGCCAGTTTGCTCGGTAGCATCAACGCGGGGCTGCTGTTCCAGCAGCTCGCCTACTGGTCGAACACCAAGGCCGACTCCGAGCCCGGATACGGAGCGTGGATCTGGAAGACGCAAGCCGAGTTGGGGGTGTCGCGCGTGACGCTCGGACACCCGAGCTTGCTACCGACCACCAGGGAGGAGGTCGAGCGGGAGGCGTGCATGACCCTCGACCACACTCCACAAGGAGCACCCGAGTATGAGCTTGCGCCCATAGGCGAGTAGCATAGGTATCAAAGGGTGCTACGAAGGCAGTTGGCTCAGCTGGAGAGCTGCTGGCCCTCGGATGGTGCTTCCCGGCACCTCCCTATTCGCGCGGCCTCTACGCCTTCGCAGGTTGAGGAGGGTAAGAGACGCACGCGGAAGGCTTGCCCCTACGTCGTTCCATCGTGGTCCCTACGCAACACATCATGGATGAGTTCAATGTGCCGTACGGTTGAACCTGATCTGCTCTACGAGATCGTCTCGATGGTGCTCTGCACGCCGAACACCCAACTCGTCGGCCTGACCATCGACACTTTCCAGCCACTGGTCCATCTTGAACTTTTCGCCGAGCATAGTCTCGGAGTGGTCCTCCAACCTGAGCAACTTGGCGTGGCGCCGCGCACAGCACACTCCCATCCAACTGGACCTCGCCTGGCCTCAGGCACTCTCCTTCTGCTATGCGGATCCAGTCGATTTCACACCGGTGTTGCTGGTCGGCGGACTGCACGTTGGTATCTACTTCTTGGACCACAGGAGCACGCTCCTTCCGTCTCGGCTTGTCCACCTCGCCAGTTAACGGAACGCACCCGAAGGCCCGAGTCGACGGGGGAAGCACGCTCAAGCTTGCAGCAGCTTCGGCCCCAGTAAGGCACCCACTTTTAGTGGTAGTGCTTATCGTAGCACATGTGACGACTGAGGCAGGACTAGGACAAAAAGGGCCGAGACGCAGGTCCCGGCCCTCACAGCGCTTCTCTTGGAAGGGTTCTTGTTACGAACTCTTGGTCCTTATCTTGCGGTCGATCTGCTCGATGAGGGTCTCGCGGTTCTTGTTCTGCTTCTCGTACTCGCGGACCTTCTTGAGCTCATCTGTGGAGAGACCTTCCAGCCTCTTCGAGATGTCTTCGACGGTCAGCTCGTCGTAGTTGGCGGTCTTGAGGGCACCGAAGACAGCAGTCCTTAGCTCCACCTCTTTGGTGGCCTTCTCAGTCTGCCTGAGAATTTCCTCGGTCTTCTCGGTGGCTTCCTCGGCTACCCTGACCCCTTGCCGGGTCATCTGCTCGGTGGCCTGCAGCCCCTGCTGGGAGGCCCGCTGGGTCGTCCTCACACCCTCACGGACGTATGCGAAGGGGCTGAAGAAGTCCTTGTAGGCCCCCGCCCAGGTCTGGGTGAGCGACCGAAAGCTCTCCTGCTGCTTGTATATGGTCCGCGTGAAGGCCTCGGCGGTGCGCGCGTTGTGCTCGGTCTGCTCACGCACGGCTGCCACGGCGTCGCCCGTCCAGCCCTGCACGAACTCGGCGTTGCGCTGCTGGAGCTGCAGCAACCTCACGCTGCTGGCGAACCACTCCTGGGCCGCCCTGGCGTTCTGCTCCTGCATCCTCATGAACTCGAGACCGCCTTCAGCGAGCCCGATGGTGCGGCGCTGGGCCGCGGCGAAGTTCTTGGCTAGGGCCTCGTAGGAGTCGCGCTGGACCTCAGCCATCTCGCGGGCGGTGCGCGTTGTCTGTTCGACGTTCCTGGTGGTCTGCAACTTCATACCTCCGTGGTAGTAGTTTGTCTCTGCTATATTCTTATCACACATATACCCGTAGTGCATCCTCTGAAACATCGGGCAGCGTCATCTGTGAGCCTTCGCCAGGCGACGTTAGGCGCATGCTCCACCGTGAGAGCGGCGGAGTCGGAGATCTTGCCGCGCGAGTGTCGGATCAATGGCTCCAGATCTCACGCGGCTGCGGCGAAGAAACACGCCAGGCAACACCTCCGAGATCGGGGGCCGACCCAGGAACTGGTTGGTGCCGGTGGTCTTGTTGTCGCTGCGGGAGTGGAACTCTTACGGCTACGAGCTCATGGGCGGGCTTCGGCGTTCGGGTTCGAGGCCATGAACCCAGGGACCTTGTACCGGACGCTCAGGCGGATTGAGAAGGACGGCGTAGTCGAGCTGGGAGACCTCAAGGGGTGGTCCCGCGCGCCGGATGTACACCATCACCGACGCCGGCGAGGCCCATCTGGGCTTCTGGGCGAAGTCCTTGGAGCAGTACCAGCACACCATGAACGACTTCTTCAGGCTGTATGCGGGCAATCCGCCGCATACGAACGAGAACGAAGACGACTAGCCGGTGACCCCGTCCAATGCCGTACGGCGCAAATGTAGCAACGTCGGAGTCCGGCCACCACGCCAGCTGAAGGGTTTGACCAGACGCCCCAATCTCCCGACGAGGGGTGTATGGTGGCCCGTGGAAACGATCTGGCGCCGCGGGGGAGACAGCATGCCTCCCGTCGGACCCAGACCAAGACCCGAGCCTACTCAAGGAAGGTTGCCGGTACAACTCCTCCGGCGTGAAAACGCAATGTCCCAGGCGCGGGCGCTAACGCGATAGCCAACTGACCGGGGCGTAACCGCTCCACACTTTCACGTGACTTACGACATGACAGGACAAACGCCACCTCGTAGAAGACCCGCTGAGGAAGGAAAGGAACGAATGTCCAAGAGGAGCAGCCAGAACAAGACCGAGGGAGCGATGGACAAGGTCAAGGGCCGTGCCAAGGAGGCCGGCGGCACGCTGACGGGCAGCAAGGACAGGAAGGCCGAAGGCCGCGCGGACCAGGACAAGGGGACGCTCAAGAAGAAGACGGGCGCTGCCAAGGACCTGCTGAAGTAGTCGCACCCAAACGGATGGCCGGGGTATCCCCAGACGGAGCCCCGGCCTTTTCGTGCAACGCTGGAGGGACCCCACGGCCTCGGTGAGATCCCAGTTGCCGCGGGGGTGCCGGAGAGCGTCCATGAGCTTTCGGATATCTTCCTCGACCCCTTCGAGCGCCCGCCCGATGGGCACTTCGTCCAGGCGCGCCCGAATGTCGTGGCCTTCTGGGTAGAAGCCCATGAGCTCGTCCAACCCCTCCAGCCTGTCGCGCACCAGCTCCGCCTTGCGAGATCCTCAGCCATCGTCGTTATCCGCTCGTTCGCTCCCCTGAACTCGGCATCTTCCCGTTCCACCTTCACCTCCCATTCTGGTACGGAGCACTCTACGCGGGCGCCGGGCTATCGAGCCGGGACTCTACGGGATTCTGGTCCATTCGTGGTACAGTAAGAACGCAGTTGAAGATGTGGGTTTTATGGTGACCGAAGCGCCGCCCCCGACTAGAGGAGCGGTTTTTTATTGCGGTGGAGCCCCAGAAGAGAAAGGTGGGCTCCAGATATGGCCCAAGGAACGGTAAAGTGGTTCTCCGACGATAAAGGCTACGGCTTCATCACCCCGGACGAGGGAGGCGAGGACCTCTTCGTGCACCATTCGGGTATAGCGGGCGATGGCTTCAAGAGCCTCGAGGAGGGCGCCAAGGTCTCCTACGAGGCTACCCAGGGCCAGAAGGGCATGCAGGCGGACAACGTCTCTAGGGTCTAGCCTCCCGGGCTATCGAACTATAGCGCGTCCAGAAGGGGCTAGAGCTTCGAGCTCTAGCCCCTTCTGGAAGGCTTCGTAGCGTCAGGCCGCCGACAGGTTGGATAGCCCGACGGCCGTCCAGCTCAGGCTCTTTCAAACCATGGCCAAGATCGCTACCGAGCAGAACTCGACGATCGTGCTGCCCGTTCCGCTAGACCTCTTCGGGCCCTTTATCGAGAAGAGCACCCGGGGGGGCCCCCCTGGAGCGCCGCCCCTCTCTGTCAAATGATCCGTAGGGCGCTCCCGACTACGCAATCTACTTCTTCATCCGGCGGGCGCTGAAGCAGCTGGAGGGATAGTAAGCGCAGCGTCATAGGCTTGTTGCTGATCCCAGGAAAGCCCGGACGACGGGGGTTCTTCGTACCCTTGGGTACCGAGTGACAAAAATATACGGACCGGCGAAGCCCCTCCCGTTAAGAGCGGCGATCACCAGCCCGTGCAACAAACCCCGGTCGTGCCACAACGACGGTGTCTGCGGCTAGTTGTAGACCTTCCTCTTCATCGCTTCCTTACCTCCTGCTAGAGGTGCAACGACGTGAATAGGATTGTATCACACATTACTAAAATGGATCCGCGCTCCTGGTGGAGTGTGGCCAGGTCGCGTACCCATTCTCTATATTTGATGTGCGTCTGATCTGTAGCATCGTTACCTCGCCTTTCTTGTTTTTCGAAGCGGAGCGCCGACCTCGTGAAGATGACTCAGGATCTCTTTGTAGGACTGGAGCACACTGGTCTCGTGGTATGTGATGGAGTGATCCCGGCAGAAGCCTCTGATGATCGGCTGCGCCTCTCGCAGCTTGTTGCGGGGCAACCTCGGGAACAGGTGGTGTTCGATCTGGTAGTTGAGGCCCCCGTACCAGAAGTCGGTGATAGGGTGGGCTACGACGTTGCGACTCGTTAGTACCTGCCGGCGCAGGAAGTCCACCTCGCTGTCGCGTTCCAGCAGGGGCATGGCTTTGTGGTTTGGTGCGAAGATCGAGACCATGTAGATGCCAAAGAGGCCGCGATGGATGGCAATGAAGAGCAGCGCCTGCAACGGTTCCAGCACTGAGAATAGCAGACCAAAGTACAGCGCGAAGTGCGCGCAGATCGTCAGCGCCTCGACCAGCGTGCTCTTAGCTTTCTTCGCGACGAGGAACTCTATGCTGCAGCGGAGCATACTGATCGCCTGCAGCAGCGAAAGCGGGAAGATCAGTGCAGCCTGGTATTTTACAACGAACCGGGCGAGCCCTTGCTTGTCGAGGGCCTGCTCTTCTTCGAAGGCGAGCAGCGGGATGTCCACGTCGGGGTCGATGTCCATCTGGTTGGGGTGACCGTGGTGTTCGTTGTGCTTGTCGATCCACCACTGGCGGCTCAAGCCGAGCAGCAGGTTACCGAAGACGAGGGTGAGCCAGTCGTTCTTCCAGGGGGCGCGGAAGGAGAACTGCCGGTGCCCGAAATCGTGGGCGAGGAGGCTGATCTGGACGAAGACGAAGGCGAGGTAAGCGGCGTTCAGGAGCTGGAACCAGGTATCGCCGAGGACGAACAGTAAGGCCAGGCCCACCGCCAGAAGGCTGAGGGTGAAGACCATCTTGGCCACGTAGTAGGCGGGCTGCCGGTCCAGAAGCCCGTTCTGTTTGATCAGGCGCTTCAACTGGGCATATTGATTAGTCCGTGAGTGGGACGCGGATCCCTGGACATGGGGAGCCAGGTTCTCACCCGGCGCCTCGGTCGAAGGTAATCTGTTTGGATGCATGAAGTAAGGTACCCTCCGCTAGATTTAGGAAAAGTTTTGGTCAGGTGGCGATGATAAGCGCCTGGAATGACGCCCTAGGTTTAGGTTGGATGTCTTCGTGCTTCTCTGGAAGCCGGAAGCCCCCCCGTCACGAGGGTGGCTACCCGAACGCCATCTCCCGAACCTAGGGGCGATTGCGCAGCTTCTCCAGTCCGAGTTGTATGCGACCCTTCACGGTGCCGAGCGGTAGGCTGAGGCACTCGGCGATTCTCCACTGGCGCATCGTCAGAGAAGTGGACGAGTGCAAGGACCTTGTACTGCGCGTGCGGGAGAACCAGGAGGGCTTCTTGCACCCGCGCCCGTCGGTATCTGCCCCAGGTCTCGGCGAAGGCTTCGCTCGCTTGGCCCATTGGAGCCTCGGCCTTCTCCTGCGTCCTCCGATGGGGCTCCTGCGAGCGAAGCCAGTCTATGCCCTGAATGCGGACCGCAGTGAGCATCGAAGTGCGCACGCTGCCACTCTCTGCCCGGTAGCTGCCCACCGGGCGCCAAGTCTTCAGGAAGGCATCCTGTACGAGATCCTCGGCGTCGTGCGAGTTGCCAGTCACTCTCCGTGGGCGAGCGAGTAGGTGGCGCGGGAGTGGCGGTCGAAGAGGGCGCTGAAGGCGAAGGCGTCGCCCGCTCACACTGCTCCCACTAGGGAGATCAGAACCTCGTCAACGAGGCGTAGGCAGCAGCCTTTCTCGCCTGCGACCGCTCGCGCAACTAGCATAGGGGGCGTACCGCCATTGTTGTGGCCTTGCAAAAACAGCTCCTTGTTCAGAGGAAGATACGGCTACTTGTCTACCAAGCAGAAGCTCAGATGCTTGCATTATACACCTGTCCGAGGAAAGATTATGTGCGCTAGCGCAGTATGTGTGTCACAGTACCGAGGCGAGGTCCCGGAGGCCTCCAGTGGGTGTCGTCTCGGTCTTCGCGCACGATTTCTGCGGAGTTCGAGAAGCGGCGGCCTGTCGCGCGGAACCGACCCCGGATCTCGCGGGCACGGGCGCTGGGATCCCTGTCGGCGGAAAGGGTTACGTATCGACCCGTGGCTGCGCTGCGATAGACAGTGCCGTTATCGGACGCACCACCTCTCTTGCGCATCCCGCCCTCGACTGCTCCCTTGGCTATGCGCTCTTTGTCAGCCACTGCTGTTCACCACCGTACTTTCCCAATTCTAGACCAAGGCTGATCAGAGCGGGGAGACTTTGTAGCTCATCGAACCTGTCCCAATCCAGCGTGCCAGAAAATGACCCTCGCGTACTGCCGCAGAGCACCCGCTCAGCCTCCGCATCGCGGCGGAGAGCTGCCCGATAGTACCAGTCTTGACTCCAACCTGACACTAACCCAGACGGTAGCCAACGGGACTGGGCCAACCGACGACGCTGCTCCGGTCGTTAAAATGTGCGTATTTGCAGGATATTCCGGACGTAAACGAACGGTCACGAATGTCTCGGGTCGCATTTGCACGGCGGAGGTCAGGGGTTCGAATCCCCTCGGCTCCACTATAGAAATGTCGCCGTCGTCATAATTACCAGCGCAGTTTCTTGATTGGGTGGGGTTGCGGTCTGGTTCACGATTTCTCGCTTTCGAGCCACAGCGAGAACATCTCAACCGGGTCGACTTCGAGCATGCGTTCTCTTTAGGGCCATGCTACATCCCCCCGAGGAGCGCCTGGCCCAGGAGCACCTGACGGCGCAGCGACAGCTGCGCCAGCTCGTTCTCCTCCTCCCCGGTGAAATCGCCCTGCTCTCGCCGTCGGTCCAACTCTCCAAGCCGGTAAGAGAGACGATATATCTCTGCTTCGTTTCCCGTGGTGGGGATGCCCTCTTCACGGCTATAGTGGGTGTAGCCATCCTCCCGCCCAACGGTGGCTAGCTGGGCCAGGTTCTTCGCCGCATCTTCCGGCTCGGGCACCACCATCAACTCTTGCGGATCGACGCCCTCTGGCTCCTGCACCACCATCAGCTCGTGCGGATCGACGCCCAACACCTTCGCCAGGCGACGAACCGTGTCAGGGCGGAAGGTTCGCTCGGGTTGTCTTTCTATGCGGTTGACGGTCTCGGTGACGACGCCCGCAAGCTGGGCAAGTTCGCGCTGGCTGAGGAGGAGGGCCCGGCGTAGCTCTTTGACACGCCTGCCGTCGATACGTTCTCCGCCGTCCATTACAATCCCTCCTTTCAGTGTTGCTATCAGCTTTCAACGTCTGATCATCTTACTACCTAGTCTTGGTATCGTCAACTTTATATCTTGATTCTTTCACAATCAAGTCTTGACAAAGTCATAAAATAGACGCTAGCCTGTGTACGTAAAAAGGAAGCCCCGAGCGTAGGGGACACTCAAGGGAAATGAAGGAGGTCGAAAGCAAATATGGTGACCAAGGAAGTGAAGCCTACGCGTATCGGACGCGGGGGTGCCGTACGGTGGGTCGTCCTGGGGGCGGCAGCGCTCTTCGGGGTGCTCCTCCTCGCCGGGTGCAACCAAGCGACCGCGCAGGACCCCTCCGCCGACGAGCTCGCCCAGCAGCGGCAGGAGAACTCAGACCTCCAGAAGCAGATCGAAGAACTGGAGGACGAGCAGGACGAGCGGGACCAGGACGACCTCCAGCAGGCAGATCGACGAACTGGCAGCACGCAGCAGGAGAAGGATGAGAAGTCCAAGGGTGGCAGCACGCCGGCCCCAGCCGCGCTCGAAGCTCGCCAACATCGGCGACACCGTTACGGTTGGGGACGCGCGCTGGACGGTCGATAACGCCTACTACGACATCGCAACTGATACAGCAGGCTGTCGACACGCACAAGCAGGGTGATTTCGTGTGTCGTCGAGCTTCTACACTTCGACAACCTCGGGCAACGATAGATAGTGAATCACTTGATCCGATCATGCACATGAGCCTCAAGGACGACCAGCGCCGCGAGTTCGGAAGCCTCGATGGGGCCTCCGAGTACATCGCGAGCGTACAGGGACCTCGTTCCTCACCCCGGTCGACCCCGGAGCTACGCAGGAAGGCACCGTCGATATGTCCAGATGGCCCTCGACGCCAGGGTTGCGTCTTCACCGGCGAGATACTGGCGACTGTCCCGCCGACGAGAAGAGGCGCGATGTTCGACCTCGCCGGCTGTCGCGCTCAGATCGAGCCCGCCGCTGAAGGGTGGCTCCAGCAGCGTAGCTCCCAGCGCCTCTGGAAGGCTCAGCCAGTGCCAGCGCCTCGGCCAGCTCCGTATCGACGGAGCAGATCGCAGACCAGCGCCGTCTCCGCGCGCCGGAGCAGCTCGACGGCAATGAAGGACAAGTAAGGATGTAATCGGCGAGTTCCTACGCCATGGTCAGGAAGCCGCCTGTGGACTACACATACGATCATCTTGGCGCAGGACGACGAAGTACACCTACATCTACGACGAGTGGGCGGCCAGCTACGCGCTCGTCGACCTCCAGCATCACATACACCCTCGGCGGCCATAACGGAAGAGAGCCTGGAGTCTACGGGGTGGACGTGACGCTCTCGACCGGCGATGTGCGGCACACCTACTTCGTCCAGGAAGACGGCCAGTGGCGATGCACTTGTTCAGCGCTCGACGAGTACGCGCTCTTGTCCACCGTCTACGTGATCGATGGGAACGATTTCGGGGTACGCAACCGAAGTGAAGGAAGAGATGAAAGATGAGCTACGCATTCGGAAGGCGTCCTACGGGATCCGATGGGGGTCACGGTGAAGGCGATCAGTGGTTTCCGGTCGCGCGGTACCCTGGTTCGCTCTGGTCAGCGTCGGCCTTCTCGTAGAGGTTGACCAAGGGCGAGGCTGCGGAGTTCCTTGCAACCGGCTGTTCAGTGATAGGAGGGCTACCACGAGCAAGCGCTGGACGACTTCAATGGAGTTGATCAAAAGCAACTTGTCCAAGCAAGCTGAAGAAAAGGAGTCTGAATCATGGCGACGAAGGAAGTGAAGTCAGCGGAGCGAGGCGAAGCCAGAGGAGGGATGAGAACCGGCGCGCTAGTACTCGGGATCATCGCTGGCCTGGCCGGTCTGGTGAGCGCCGTCCTCGCCCTCATGGTCGGGGGCCTCGGCGCAGCATTCGAGGCCGAAGGAGCCAGCCAGGTCATCGGCCTCGGCTGGTCGGCGTTGGGCCTCTCGCTACTACTGGGACTCATAGGGGCAGCCCTGTGGATCGCGAAGCCTCAGCTGGCCCCGCTGATCATGGCTACCGCCGGGGTCGCGATAGTGTTTTCTATCTCGATGTTCGCGGTGATAGCTCGGCCGCTGTTCCTGGTGCGGCGCTTCTGGGCCGAGTTCGGCAGGAGGCCCAAGGTCCGCCCATAACCCAAAGAAGCACCGAGTGGCGAATCCCCAGTCGGTCAGTAAGCCGTAGCGCAGGACCATAGCAGGACCAACTGCGAGAAGCCCCAACCCCCACTGTAAGGGATACCTCGCACCGAGCTTGGGCCCAGCATAAGCCGTCGGGCACTACAACAATGAAGGAGTGAAAAATGAGCTACAGCAATTCTCCAGAAGGCGCCTACGGGATTCCGATGGGGTGGTCACGGGTGAAGCGGGTCCTACTCATCGAAGAGCACGCCTTGTTCCGTCAAGGCCTCGCGCTACTGCTCAACTGGAAATTGGGCTTGGAGAGTATCGATGCCGGGTCGCTGGCCGAGGGACACCGAGTCCTGGGCGCCGCGAAGGGGATGGTGGACCTTGCCATCATTGAACTCGACCTGCCGGACGGGGACGGGAGCGAGCTGATCGAACGGCTGCACCAAACCGAACCCGACGTTCCGATAGTGGCCTTTACCGCTGACCGAAGCCTGGCAAGGCATGCCCGGGCGTTGGAGGTGGGGGCGGACGAGGTGCTCGCCAAGAGGGCGCACGTCGAGCAGATCATCGGGGCGGCGGTGCAGCTCGTCGGCGAGGATGGGGCGAGGATGGAGAGAAGATGATGAAGGCTTCCGCTTCCAACTACATCCTTGGACGAGTCGGACCCTGATATCGTCATACTACGCCGCCGGGATGGTTGCTTCGTAGCCGCCTTCAGCGCTAGCGGCGCCACCGGGGAGGGTATCCGCGAGGCCGCGATGGAAGACTATAGAATCTTGTCGAAGCTCACCCAATCTCCTTGGCTCTGCAACCTGACGAAGAGCAGAGCGAGTGCTTAACACCGGTAGACGATATTCACCGAAGTGCCTAGTTGACGACGTCTCGTAAGTTGGCACGGAGTGCGTGCGGCTGGCATCATGTTTGCGCCGGAAGCTGTTAGCCTTCCCGGGAAGCGGGAGAGGGGAGTTGCCGCAATGCCACATCTCGAATCCGGGGTTGTGTGGGGCACAGTCTTGCTCGTCGCTGGGGTTCTGGTGGTTCTCAATGCTCTAGGACTCGACATCGGATTGAGTCCCTTCTTTGGCATACTCCTGCTCGTCGCCGGAGCCTTGGTGCTCTTCCGGGTGCTTAGGCTGGAAATGGCCACCCGGAGCAGTAGAGGGGAGGGAGGGCAAGTGGCCGCCCTGATGGAATATCTCCAATCGGGGCTCGTGTGGGGCACACTCTTGTTCATCGGTGGGGCCGTGTTGGTTCTCGATGCTCTAGGACTCGAAATCGTGTCGGAAGCCTTCTGGGGCTTAGTCATGCTCGTCATTGGAGCCTTGATGCTGCGCCGAGCACTGGGCGGTAGGAGTGACCGTTGAAGGTATGACTCAGCACGGAACTGTGTAGGGCTTCAGTGGGAAGAACTTAGAGAACCTCGCCCCTTCCTCTCGCTCCTACCTCGAGGTGACGGCGTGGCGTGCGAGGACTTACCCTGAAGGCTTCAGATAAAGGTCGATGCGCCGACGTTCAGAAGACGACGGGGGTAGGTCGCAAGAAAACTGTGGGAGATGACTGGAATGAGAGGAAAAGCGGAAGGAAAGAAGAGCGGATACGCAGGCTACCAAATACACCAGTAGTACACCAACCCACACGAACAACGGCGAACAAGCACGAAGTGTGCCCCCAAGGAATCCGTTAATTTGCAGGTATTTCTGAACACCAGCTAACAGCCACGACGTTGTGGATTTGACCACGCACGGCGGAGGTCAGGGGTTCGAATCCCCTCGCCCCACTCCATATAGCGGTCGAACTTTGCAAACGTACACCAACGCGTCACGAGAGCGACTCTTCCAATGCGTAGGCGGCACTATCCTGCGTGGCCGGAAGAACATGATCGTAGGTGAAGACACCAAACCGGATTTGCTGGTCGGCATCGGCTCGACGTACACTCCCTTGACCAGCCGAACCGGGATCCCGGCCTCGATAGGGCGGCCCAGATCCCCGAGCGTACGCCTGAGGTAGGCTTGCATGACTGCCTCGGTGTCCTCGTATCGCTCGTGCATCTCGAGCGTCATGCCCAGGATGGAGGAGACGCCTTACGTCTCCACCATGTCCACCTCGACGCAGCGGCCCCTCGCCATGGCGTAGAGGAGGATTTCTTCGAGGTGATCATGAAGCGGATGGTACAGGCATAATAGGTCTGGACGCGAAGTCTAGTCGCTCGGACTTCGATCAGGAAGGTGGGAGGGGCACATGCTGCTAGAGGGCAAGGTGGCGATGATAACGGGTGCGGCCTCCGGCATCGGGCTGGCGACCGCGCGGCTTTTCGCGCAGGAGGGAGCTCGGCTCTCTCTGGGAGACGTGAACGAGGAGGCCGGACGGCGGGCGGTGGAGGAGGTCGAAGCGTACGGCGGCGAGGTGGAGTTCGTGCCCACGGACGTCACCTCAGGCGACGACGTCGAGCGGCTGATCGACGGAGCGGCCGGGCGGTACGGCAAGCTGGACATCGTCTTCAACAACGCCGGCATCTCCATGACGAAGCCGATCCCCGACACCACCGAGGAGGACTTCGACCGTATCGTCGCCATCAACTTCAAGGGCGTGTTTTTCGGGTGTAAGTACGCGATCCCGCACCTGCTGAAGAACCCGGAGGGCGGGGTCATCCTGAACATGTCCTCAAACGGCGGGTTGGTCGGGCGGCCGGGCGATCCGCTCTACTCGGCGATCAAGCACGGCGTGATGGGCCTGACCAAGTCGCTCGCCGTTACCTACGCGGACAGGAGGATCCGGACTAACGCGCTCTGCCCCGGGGCGATCGACACGCCCATGATCCAGGGCATCATCGGCTCTGAGGGCGAGGAGGGCCTACGTCGCGTCCTTGCCAACAGCCCGACCCCGCGGATGGCTTCCCCGGAAGAGGTGGCGCACGCGGCCCTGTTTCTCGTCTCGCCGCACTCGTCCTACGTCAACGGCGTGGGCCTGGCCGTGGACGGTGCGAAGGCCGCCGGCGTCTTCAACGCTGACCGCTACCGCACGGATTTCGAGCTGATCGATTGATGTTGAACCCGGATAAGGGTTACCGCGTCGGCATCGACATCGGGGGTACTTTCACGGACCTCGTCCTGATCGACGACGCCTCGGGCGAACGGGCGATCGGAAAGGTTCTCACCACGCCGGACGATCCGTCCGAGGCCGTCGAGGAAGGACTCCGCGGGTTGCTGGAACGCGAGGAGGTTGGTGCGTCCCAACTGAAGACTATCATTCACGGGACGACCCTGGTGACGAACGCCCTGATCGAACGCCGGGGTGCCGAGACCGCCCTGCTCACCACGGAGGGCTTCAGGGACGCGGTCGCCATCGGGACCGAGCACCGCTACGACATGTACGACATCTTTCTCGAGAAGCCGGAACCGCTCGTTCGGAGGGGTCTGCGCTACGGCATCCGCGAGCGTACCCTCGACGACGGCTCAGTCGTGCGCGCGCTGGACGAGGAGCAGGTGAGGTCCGTGTCGGCGGAGATCGTCGACCTGGGGATCGAGGCCGTGGCGGTGAGTTTTCTGCACGGGTTTCGCAACCCGGACCACGAACGGCGGGTCGCGGAGATCCTGGCCGAGGAGGCGCCGGGGATAGTCGTTTCCCTCTCCAGCGAGGTCTCGCCGGAGATAAGGGAGTACGAGCGCACCTCGACCACGATAGCCAACGTCTACGTGCGCCCGCTGGTCGAGCGGTACCTGCAAAGGCTCGAAGAACGGCTGCGGAACCTCGGATTCGGGGGCTCGTTCTACGTCATGCTCTCCAACGGCGGCACCGCGAGCGTGGAGACAGCTTGCCGGTTCCCGGTGCGGTTGTTGGAGTCGGGTCCTGCGGCGGGCTCGCTGGCGGCGGCATTCCACGGGAAAGCCGCCGGGTTCTCGGACGTGCTCTCGTTCGACATGGGCGGGACGACCGCGAAGGCTTGCCTCATCGAGGGCGGGGAGCCGCTGACGAGCACGGACTTCGAGGTCGCGCGGGTGTACCGGTTCAAGAAGGGGTCGGGGCTCCCGATCAAGACCTCGGTCATCGAGATGATCGAGATCGGGGCCGGCGGCGGCTCCATCGCCCGCGTCGGACCGCTGGGGTTGCCCAAGATCGGGCCCGAGAGCGCGGGCGCTGATCCTGGCCCGGCCTGCTACGGCCGCGGCGGCGAGGAACCGACCGTCACCGACGCCGACCTCCTCCTCGGATACCTTGACCCTGGCTTCTTCCTGGGCGGCAGGATGAGCCTGGACTATGGGGCGGCCGAGAAGGCGATGAAGAAGGTCTCCGACCCCCTCGGCGTCGAGCCGCTGGAGGCGGCGTGGGGCGTACATCAGGTCGTGGACGAGAACATGGCGAACGCGGCCCGCGTGCACGCCGTCGAGCGCGGCAAGGACCCACGCAAATACCTCCTCCTGGCTTTCGGCGGGGCCGGCCCGGTGCACGCCCACCGCGTCGCCCGCGCCCTCGGCGTCCCCGGCTTCGTCGCCCCTCTGGGCGCGGGGACCGCCTCGGCCTTCGGCTTTCTTTGCGCCCCGCTCTCCTTCGACCTGGCTCGCAGCCTCTACGGGCGCCTCGATCGCCTCGACTGGGAAGCGGCCAACGCGGCGCTCGAGGAGATGGAGGAAGAAGGGCGGGAGCTCTTGCAAGCGTCAGGCGTGGCCGAGGAGGACGTTCGGGTGCGCCGGCTGGGCGAGATGCGCTACATCGGGCAGGGGCACGAGGTCGGGGTGAAGCTGCCGGGCGGGAAGCTGGGTCCCCAGCGACGTGGGCGAGATCTCGGACCGCTACCGCGATGAGTACCGGAGGCTCTACGGGCGGGAGGGTCCCGACGTGCCGCTGGAGACCATAACCTGGCGCGTCGAGGTCTCCGCCCCGCGGCCCGAGATCCCGCAGGAAGCGGAGGAGGTAGAGCCCCGGTCTCTCGACGAGGCGCTAAAGGGAGAGCGGGAGATCTACCTCCCCGAGAACGACGGCTTCGCGGCGGTTTCGGTCTACGACCGCTACAAGCTCGACCCTGAAGCTACCTTCGAAGGACCGGCCGTCGTGGAGGAGCGGGAGTCTACCGTGGTCATAGGCCCGGAGTCTGGGGCCGAGATCGACAACGCACGGAACCTGATCGTGAGGTGGGACAAGTGAGCCGGGAGCGTCTGGACCCGATCCTGCTGGAGGTGCTGTGGAACCGCCTGGTCTCGGTCGTCGAAGAGCAGGCCCGCGCCCTGATGCGGACCTCGTTTACGAGCGTGGTGCGTGAGGCGGGCGACCTCTCGGCCGGCCTCTTCGACCGCCGCGGCAGGATGGTCGCCCAGGCCGTCACCGGCACCCCCGGACACGTAAACGCCATGGCGACGAGCGCCCACCACTTCCTCGAAGCCTTCCCGATAGATGCGCTTGGGCCGGGCGACGCCCTCGTTACCAACCACCCGTGGCAAACCTCGGGTCACCTCAACGACTTCACCGTGATGTCGCCCATCTTCCGCGACGGAGACCTCGTCGCCTTCTTCGGCAACTGCTGCCACGCCCTCGACCTCGGGGGTCGGGGCTTCGGGGCTGACGGGCGGCAGGTCTACGAGGAGGGACTCTTCGTGCCTATCTCCCGCCTGTTCGTCGGCGGGGAGCCCAACGAGGAGCTCTTGCGCATCGTCAGGGCCAACGTGCGGGCGCCCTTCGAGGTCGTCGGGGACCTGTACGCGCAGGCCGGCAGCAACGAGGTCGGCGGGGTGCGGCTGCTGGAGATGATGGAGGAGTTCGACCTTTCGGACATAGAATCCCTCTCCGACGAGGTCTGCTCCCGCTCGGAGAAGGCGATGCGTGACGCCATCACCGGGCTGCCTGACGGCGTCTACGAGCACCGGACCTCGACCGACGGCTTCGACGAGCCGATAGAGCTGGCCGTCGCCGTGCGCGTCGAGGGGGACGGGTTGACCGTGGACTACGAGGGCTCCTCGCCCCAGAGCGAGCGCGGCATCAACGTAGTCCTCAACTATACCGCCGCCTACACCACTTTCGGCGTGAAGTGCGCCATCAGCCCTGACGTGCCCAACAACGACGGCAGCTTCCGGCCCATCAAAGTAACGGCACCGGAGGGGAGCATCCTCAACGCCTTGCACCCGGCGCCGGTGGGTGGGCGGCACATCATCGGACACTTCCTGCCTGGCCTGGTCCACGGCGCCCTGGCGCAGGTCGTCCCCGATATGGTGCTCGCCCAGGGCGCCGACAGCCTGTGGAACACCCAGATCACCGGCCAGAGGGCCGACGGAGAGCCGTTCACCTACGTCTACTTCTCCGGCGGCGGGATGGGCGCGCGTCCTGAGAGCGACGGCCTCTCGGCGACCGCCTTCCCCAGCGGTATCCGGGGCGTTCCGGCGGAGGTTATCGAGAGCATCTCCCCCGTCGTCATGCACAAGCGGGAGCTGCGTCCGGACTCGGAGGGCGCCGGGCGCCACCGCGGTGGCTTCGGCCAGGAGATGGAGATCGGGGTGCGTGGAGGCAAAGACGGCGGCGACGAGGACGGTTCACCCTATACCCTCTCCGCCATGTACGACCGGACCCGGTTCCCCGCCCCGGGGATGCTCGGCGGCCGCGATGGCGAGGCAGGCTCGGTCGGTACGGCCTCGGGCGGGGCGCTCCATCCCAAACGCCAGCAGCGCATCCCGGCCGGGGAGCGTGTCATCCTGAAGCTTCCCGGCGGCGGAGGCTACGGGGACCCGCTGGAGAGGGACCCTGACCTCGTCCGCCGCGACGCCGAAGACGGCCTCGTCTCGGTGGAGCGTGCCCGCGAGGTCTACAACGTGGCCTTGAGGCGGGACCGTCGCGGGAACGTCGTAGTGGACGATGAAGTAACCGCCCGCCTACGCGGGGCCGGACCCGGTGGGTAGCCGTCCCGACGATCAACATCAAGGAGCGAATGGTGACGAAAGACGATCTGACACAAACCCCGCAGCGGATGTAATCTCCAGGTGCAAGGTATTCTCGTGGGTGGTGTGGTCAGGTTCGTAAGCCGGGGAAGGAGCCAGGGCTTATGTACGATGTGATCGTGGCCGGCCTCGGCGGTATGGGAAGCGCCGCGGCCTGCGAGCTTGCCGGGCGGGGCAAGAGGGTGCTCGTGCCCGGTGCCTGGGCACCCTCGATGCTCGCGGAGATGGGCCTTCCTTTGGAGCCCGAGCGGCGGGTGATCTGCTGGTTCGAGCCCGAAGGTGACCCGGAGCCTTTCCTCCCTGGCCGCTTTCCGGTCTTTATCTGGGAGCCCGAGGACGGCAACACGTTTACCTGCTTCCCGATCGCGGCGGGCGAGTGCGGCGTGAAGACCGTCTTCTTCCGCGCCGATGGGGTGCCGTGCGATCCGGACGCTCTGGACCGGCAGGTGCGGGACGATGAGATCGAGTTCGCCCGCGAGTACCTGGGCGCGTACGTTCCAGCGCTGGCGGGCAGGTGCCTCGCCACCGACGTCTGCATGTACACGAACGCGCCGGACGAGCACTTCGTCATAGACCTGCACCCGGACCATCCGCAGGTTTCGTTCGCCTCGCCGTGCTCGGGGTATGGCTACAAGTTCGCCACCGTGGTCGCCGAGATTCTCGCCGACCTCGCCACCTGCGGCGCCACCCGACTCCCGATCAGGATGTTCTCCGCGGACCGTTTCGGGAAGGCCAAAGAGACAGCTGACAACGGTCAAGCGATGGCGGTACGTGGGCGACGAGACGGGCCGTGCGATAATCGCTGACCAGGCTAAGTTGAGCGACAGCACGATACGCAAGTGTATAGGAGGTGGCCGGGGTGCAAGAACGCGACGTCTCGAGCGAGAGGGATCCTTTCAAGATGACGGCCCTGTGGCGTGCAGGTGGACGGTGAAGGTGTGATCCCACAGCCGGAACACATCGTTCCTGGTGGGGCGTGCCCCACCGGGGAGAACAAGGACAGGGGTGCTCGGTCGTGCTGGCTTCCCAGATAATACGTAGCCTACCCGAGTCGCTGGACTGGATGGTGCTCTTCGACCTGTCTACGCTGCGCCGGATGGCCGCCGACGAGACGATCAGGGGCATGTTCTTCTTGCCGCAGAGCACGGATCTCGATCTCCACAGCCACGTCGTACTTACGAGCCGGGGGACCGTGACCGCGGATAGGGAGGAGTCGACGTTGATCGATCCCGCAAGCGGAGCGGTCTTTTGTGCGGGGGAGACGGAAGCGTGCCTGTACCGGCGGTTCTCCGGACGCTTCGACCTGGTCCCCGTGGACGAAGCCGACTGCCTGGCGGTCGGGGAAATGCCGCCCTTCCCCCCGGTCCTGCTCCAGCTGCGGGCCGAGGCGGACCACGGCGAAGCGAGGGCCATCTTCGCCGAGGAACCTTCAGGGCAACATTACGAGCTACTCAAGGCGGTTGGGATCGAGTACTTCGGGGGGAGTCGTGAGGGCCCGTATTACGTAGCCCGCTTCCGCAACCACCTGCCGACCCACATACATTCCGGAATACTGGCGGGCTTCGCCCGGACGAGCCATTGCAACCTGTTCTTCTTCCGGCACGGCTCCATAGACCAGAGGTTGGAACACGGCCTGATCTCAGCCTCCACGGGCAGGGTATCCTGGGCGGCCGGACAGGCCCGAAAGGCGGTCGTGCGACTCGCGAGCCAGGCGGGGACCGACGAAGACTCGACGCCGACCCGGCTGCCGCCCGCAGGGACGTCCGATTCCGGAGACGTGGTTCCCCTGGGGTTCTTGCTCCAGGTGCTGAACCACCATACCTCTACGGCCTCGATCTTCAGTGACGTCGAGGTCCGCAAGGGATTGACGTCCCTCCTGCAAAGCAGGCGGCAGGGGTTGCTCTGGCCGTACCGGGTTGGAGGCCGGGTATCCTCGACCGCGACGGCGCTCGTGCTCCAGGGGTTCCGTGATCCCGAAGCTGTAGAGGTGCTCGAAGCGTTCGCCGACGGCGAAGGAGGATACTACCCCTGGTCCTCGACGGATGAAAAAGGATCAGATGACTCGGCGTCCGGCGGGATGACCGGGCGCCGCCAGGCCGACTTCGCGACCACCTGTCTGATACGGGCCCTGAGAAACGACGTTGGGCTGGAGACGAAGACGGGCGTCGGGTATCTGGCGTCCCGTTTCGAGAGCAGGAGCGGTTTGTGCTTCGCCAATCCGTACCTGGTCGATTGGGCGCTCGCCTCTGCTTTGGGGAAAGACGAGGCTGCGAGGGAGCTACGAGATCGACTGGCGGCGGAGATCCTGGCCAGCATGAACGACGACTACTCGTTCGGACGCTTCGACGTGCCCATCTCCAGCGCGTTCGCGATCTTGAGCCTGGCCGCACTCGGGGTAGAGGACAGAACCATTCGCATAGCCCAACTTCGCCTGCTCGATTTCATGAAGCCGGATGGAGCTTTTCCCGCGGGAACACCTTTCTACTCCGCGGGGGCCACTAGCCGCGGAGGTAGACGTGGGCCACCACAGAATCGTGATTTGCGCCTCCATGGCCACGAGGCGGTATCGACGGCGGCGGCCGCGCTCGCCCTGCTCGCGAAATGCTCGCCCGTCGAAAGAGATCCCGCTATCCTGAAAGAGCGGGCCGGAGAGACCCAACCACGATACAGGTGCCGGGATCACACGGAATACGTGCAAAGTTTCGCCCTCCCACCGTACGTGGGCGGATCTCTTCGGGTATAGCTTCGCCCCGTGGCCCGTACGGAATCGATGATCACAGGTATCCACGATAAGGCTGCCTGGCCCCAGGCAGCCTAGAAGGGTGGAGTCGTTGAAGCAGATCGAACCTATATCGGAGCAGTATCTGGTGGAGATCGTCGAGCGGGCCAGCACGATCGACGAGCGCCTGGGCGACGACTTTGTTCCCGCCGAGGGTGGGGATGCTGCCCTGGTTGACGAGCGGCTAGAGGCCTGGTCCCAGGCTTTGGGCAGCGGGGACCGGGACCGACTTCGGCGGCGGTTGGTCTGGGACGGCCTGGACCCGGAGAAGGTGCGCACCGCTCTCGGCCCCGTGCGTCTGCGCAAGGGCGTGACCCTTCCGGATTGGTCGGGGCTGCTCGCGGAGGCCCTCCGCCTGGCTCCACCAGAGTGGCAGGAGGGGGCGGACGAGCCGTGGCCCGCCGGGATGGACTTTCTGGATGCCGACGATGCCCTGCCTTTCGAGGAGATCCTGGCGCCGTTCGTGCTGGTGGCCCGCGAGAGGCTCGCCGGACGCACGGTTGCCTTCGCGAACCTGCTGTCTGCGGCGGCGCGGGCTGCCCTGGAACGCTCTCTGCTGCGTAACCTGTCATACGTTTCCGGCGAACTACTACTAACCGAGTTCGAGACCATGCGTGGCCGGGAACAGTCGTCATGGGATCGGTTGTTCGCGTTGGCACAAGACCCCGAGGGCCGCTCCCTGTACCGGCAGTTCGTCCGTCGAATGGGTGAGGGGCGGATGGCCCGGCTGTTGAGGCAATACCCCGTGCTGGCACGCCACCTGGGCACGATCTCGCAGCTCTGGGTCGAGGCGAGCGCAGAGTTCCTCGGGCGACTCGAAGCCGACATGCCCGAGCTCGAGCGTCTGTTCGGCGACGACGAGGAGTTTGGCAACGTCGTCGAGCTCAAACCGTCGTTATCGGATCCGCACCGCGGCGGGCGCAGTGTACTGGCGCTTACGTTCGCTTCCGGCAGGAAGCTGGTGTACAAGCCGAAGGACATGGGCACGGAGGCGGCCTACCATCGGCTGCTGGCGTGGCTCAACGAACTGGGCGCGCCGCTGCCGTTCGAGGTCTTGAAAGTGCTCGACCGCTCCACACATGGCTGGGTGGAGTTCGTGGAGCATCTGCCGTGCCGGGACCAGGACGAGGCCAGGCGCTACTACGAGCGGGCAGGCATGCTGCTTTGCCTGTTCTACGTACTCGAGGGCACGGACTGCCACTACGAGAACATCATCGCCAGCGGAGAGTACCCCGCGCTCATCGATACGGAGACGTTGATGCACCACCGCGCCCGTGCGGCGGTGCCCGAAGCCGAAAATGCGCAGACGGAGGCCTTCGAACGGCTGGGCCACTCCGTGTTGCGCTCGGGACTGCTGCCCCGCTGGGAGTTGAGTGCGGACAGGCAGACGGCATACCACATAAGCGGGCTGAGCGAAGCCGACGAGCAAGAGTTGCCGGTTCGCGCGCCGAGGTGGGTACGGGTAAACACTGACCGCATGGCGCTGGAGTTCGCCTCCGCCAGGCTTCAGGCTCGGGGGAACGTCCCCATGCTCGATGATGTACCGCTGAGTTTGCAGGAGCACAGCCCGCAGGTGGTGGAGGGTTTCAGGCGAATGTACCGGTTTCTGCTCGACCACCGCGATGCGCTGCTGGGTGCCGATCCGCTACGCGAGTTGGCCGGGGAGCAGGTTCGATTCGTGTTTCGCGCCACGAGAGTCTACGGGCTCATCCTGCGTAATCTGCGGCACCGGCGCTACCTGCGCGACGGGGCGGATCGGAGCATCCAGCTAGAGCAGCTCGGGCGGGCCCAGGTGCTGCCCCGCGACGCGGTGGACGAGCCGGACGAAAAGCCGCTCTTCTGGCCCGTGTTCAGGGCCGAGCGCCTGGCAATGGAAGCGCGATGCAGGGCGGCAAGTATGCTGCCCGCCAGATCATCCGCCGGCTGCGTGGAGAGCCGCCTGGAGAACCCTTCAAGTACTTCGACAAAGGCAGCATGGCAACCATCACCCGGTTCCATGCTGTGGCCAGCGTGGGCAAGATGCGGCTCGCTGGATTCTTTGCCTGGGTGATGTGGCTCGCCGTGCACGTCATGTACCTCGTCGGCTTCAAGAATCGGTTCACCACGATGCTGCACTGGGCGGTGAGCTTCATCTTCCGGGGCCGCTCGCAACGAACCACGACAAGACAGCAGATCGTTGCACGTACCCTGATGGCTCGGCTGACCGCCGCCGAGGAGGCGCTGAAGGCTCAGCAAGCGCCGGAGCAGATCGAATCGGGCGAAACGGCCGCCCCAGATACCTCAGCCAACGCCGGCGCCGATCTGCGCCCTGAGCCTGTCGAACGGCGGGCTTCGACGAGCTCAGCGGCCAACAGTCAGCCTGAGACGGTCGGTACAGACAGCGTTGATGAGCTCACCGCTGCCTATGGAGACGCCAGTGCCGAGGCCGGTGACGCGGTTACCCTGAAGCAGGCCCCAGAAGGCTGACACATCCTCACAGTGAGTTGCCTTCGGCTAATTCACGGACGGCACGGTCAAAGGCAAGAACGCCTTGGACGAGGGCGCGGAGATCCTCGATGGCCAGTCGGCGGAGGATCGGAGTCGGCATAGTGCCGGCGGAGCTCAGCAGACCACGGATTGTCGCACTGCCTTCGGGAGTCACGCTGAGCGGGCGAACCCTTCGATCAGTTGGATCCTCGCCACGAGTCACCATCCCGTGTTCCACGAGCCGATCAACCAGGCCCGACATGGTGGCCACTGAAACCTTCAGTTGGGCGGCAAGCTCGTGACCGGTTGCCCTGTCAGGATCGATCGCGATCATGGTGAGCACCTTGAGTTGCTGCATGGTGACGGGCGTCGAAATAAGTGGCTCCGCCATCGAGGACAGAGCGCGACGTTCGAAACTTTCCTGAATTCGCTCCAGACAACTGATTAACTCATCCTGTTCGCTGGCGGCTGCCGCGTCGTCGCGAGCGGTCCCGGTCATTGGTCGCCTGTCGTTTGGGTCCATCGGCGTGTTGCTGTGAATTGATCGTAACGGCTTGATTATCGCGGTCGTGCTAACTGTAAGCTCAACACGAAAGATCGCCCTGGTTGTCATCATGAGTCGACGGATGGCGCCCTGAGGCCGCACCGGACGTGGAAGGGAGTCACCACTTGACCTCCCTGACGCGGCTCAGTCTGGCCAACCGCATGATCGCCGGCCTGGCCACGCTGGCCATCATCGTCTTCGGGGTACTGGCAACAATCAACCTCAAACAGGAGCTGCTGCCGTCGATCCAGGTACCGACCGCGATCGTCACGGCGAGCTATCCGGGCGTATCTCCGCAGATCGTCGCGGACGACGTGTCAACCCCTCTGGAAAGCGCGCTGACCGGCGTGTCGGGCGTTACGAAGGTTCAGTCGACCTCTTCTAACGGGATCGCCACGATCACCGTCGAATGGGAGTACGGCCTCGACGCTGACACAGTCGTGGGCGACATCCGCAACGCCGTCGACGGGATCGCGCCGACGCTGCCGGATCAGGTCGAAACGGAGGTCATTACCGGCAGCACCGACGACATCCCGGTCCTATTGCTGGCCGTCGCATCTGATGCGCCTCTGGAGGAAGCCGGCCAGCAGGTCGAGAACGTGGCGGTCCCGGAGTTGTCCGGGATCGACGGCGTACGCAGTGTCACCGTCACCGGTCTGGAGACTACTCAGCTTCTGGTGACGCTGCGACCCCCTGACCTTCGTAAACACGATGTCACAGCCCAGGCAGTCACTCAGGCTGTGCAGGGGCAGGCGACCATCACACCCGCAGGCAGCAGTTTCGACAAGGACCTCGAGCTTGCCGTCGAGGTGGGGACCTCCACCAACACCGTCAAGCAGTTCCAAGCTTTGCAGGTGCCGACTCCGGACGGTCCGGTCGCACTGTCCGCGGTCGCCGATGTGAAAGTGGACTCGATCGAGTCGACATCGATCGCCCGAGCAGACGGCCGCCCAGCCCTCAGCGTTGCCGTTCTCAAGGACCCCGACGCCGATGCGGTCGAGATCTCGCACAGCGTCCGCGCCCAAATCCCGAATCTCGAGCAAAAGCTCGGCAATAACACCACCATCACCATCATCTTCGACCAGGCACCGCTGATCGAGCAGTCGATCGAAGACCTCACGGTAGAGGGCCTGCTCGGGTTGGCTTTCGCGGTGCTCGTGATCTTGGGCTTCTTGTTCTCGGTTCGCGCGACCTTGATCACCGCCATCTCGATTCCCCTGTCTCTCCTGATCGCGATGATCGGTCTGCAGCTCGGTGAGTACTCGCTCAACATCTTCACGCTGGCTGCGCTGACGGTGGCGGTCGGGCGGGTTGTAGACGATTCGATCGTCGTCGTGGAGAACATCAAGCGTCGCGCCGCCGGGCATCGGACTCTCACGACGGGCGACATCCTTGCCTCGGTGAAGGAGGTAGCCGGTGCCGTCACTGCGTCGACTTTGACCACGGTCACCGTGTTTGCTCCGGTGGCCATCGTCTCCGGGGTCGTCGGTGAACTTTTCCGCCCGTTTGCCATCACGATCGCCGTGGCGCTTGGTGCCTCGTTGCTGGTGTCGTTGACCATCGTCCCGGTGCTGGCGTACTGGTTCCTGCGGGGCGGGGCTGGAGACCGCAACCAGCAGCCCACCGCGCAAACTGCGAGGGGAGACGACGGTACGACGGCTGTGGCGGAGAGCCATACAGCCGAGGAGACAAAGGTGACCCGGCTCCAGCAGGGCTACCTGCCCATACTCCGGTTCGGACTTGGGCGTCCGTTCATCACCCTTGGCATAGCCCTGTTGGTCTTTGTCGCAACGCTGGGGGCTGCGACGTTCTTGAAGACCGATTTCCTTGGTTCGGTTACCGACCAAACCACGCTAGCCATCCAGCAGGAGCTGCCGCCAGGCACCAGACTGTCGACGACGAGCGCGGCCGCCGAGCAGGTCGAGAACATCTTGGAGGCCGACCCGCAGGTGAAGAACTATCTCACAACGATCGGCGGCAGCCTCGTCCCCGGCGTCCCCCGTGACACCAACACCGCTGAGTTCACGGTCTTGCTCGTCGAGGGCGCCCGGGCAGATGCGCTGCGCCCCCAGCTCCAAGCGCAGATGGCCGAGCTCGGTGAATCTGCTGGTGAGATCACCGTGACCATGACCAATAGCGAGGGAACCAGCAACGACCTGACGGTCACTGTCTCCAGCGAGAACACCACAGATCTGCAGACCGGGGCCAAGAGAATCGAGCAGGAGCTGGAGACCATCCCCGGCCTGAGCGACGTCAGCAGCAATCTGGAGGAGCAGCGGAAGCTGCTCAGGGTGAATGTCGACAAGAAGAAGGCCGCTTCGCTCGGCTTCACTCAGGCCGATGTCGGCCAGGCGGTCTCAAGCGCTCTACGCGGGACCCCGGTGGGTTCCGTAACCATCGAAGGCGAGCAGCGCGACATCGTCGTTCGCGGCGAAGAAGCCGACGAGCCGAGCCCCTCCGATATTGGCAATATCGAGCTTCCCGTAAGTCAGCTGCAGCAACAGAATGCGCAAAAGAAGGCGTCTGACAAGCTGGCCGACGAGCAACAGGCTTTCACCGACGAGCAGCAGCGTATAGCCGACGACGCTACGCGTGATCAGAATGACGAGCTGCTCAAGCAGCGAGCGAAGCTCGAGCAGAGCCGCTCTGACACCTCGATCAGCTGCGGAAGACGAGACGCCAGTTGGAGGGCACCCAGGCACAGCTCGCAGAGCTCAAGGCGAACCCACCGCAGCCGTCTCCGCCCAACCCGTCGGTTACGCCGGTCCCGTGACGGGCGACCAGCTCGCCCGCAGCTGCAGCTACAGCAGTGGACGCAGCAGGTCGCCCAGTTGACTGCGGCCGTGGCTCAAACAGAGGAGGGTATCGAACAGATCGAGGCGAGCATCGACCAGACCGACGAAAGCATCGAGCAGCTCGACAAGCAGATGGACGCGGCCGATGAGCAGGCACAGCAGACCGCCGAGCAGCGAGCAAAGCAGCAGGAGCTGCAGGACGAGCAGGAGGCGCTGGCCGACGTACGCGCCAAGCCTGTCAAGGTCAAGAATGTCGCCAAAGTGCAGGCCGTGCTGGCCCCCACCACGGTCACGCAGATCGAAGGCACGCCGTCGGTCACGATCATCGCAACGCCAGAGGCCGACGACTTGGGCGCGCTCACCGCGACCATCCAAAGCAGGCTAGACGCGATCACGGACTTTGCCGCCGGGTGTGACTGCCACGTTGGGCGGCGCCGCGGAGAATCAGCAGGAGGCGTTCACCCAGCTAGGTCTGGCCATGCTCGTCGCTATCGCACTGGTCTTTATGATCATGGTCGGGACGTTCCGCAGCCTGGTACAGCCGCTGATCTTGATGGTGTCCATCCCGTTCGCGGCGACTGGGGCGGTTGCCGGATTGCTGATCACCGACACTCCTCTGGGGGTGCCGGCCATGGTGGGTCTGCTGATGTTGATCGGAATCGTCGTGACCAATGCGATCGTATTGATCGATCTGATCAATCAGTACCGTCGGCGCGGCCAGGATCTGCGCTCCGCGATCATCGACGGGGCTCGATTGCGCCTGCGGCCAATCATCATGACGGCCTCCGCGACGATCTTCGCGTTGATGCCTATGGCTCTCGGACTGACCGGCGGCGGCGCCTTCATCTCCGGGCCGCTGGCGATTGTCGTGATTGGCGGCTTGGTCTCCTCGACGGTGCTCACCCTGCTTCTCGTGCCAGTGCTCTACTCCCTTGTCGAGCGACGCAGCGAACGGCGGCGGTTACGCGATGCGCAGACAGCGGATGGAGCGGGCGCAGTTCCGTGATCAATTACAGTGGTGCTCGCGTCATGGGGACGACGCGCGGATTTCTACGGTCTAGCCCTTACACGGGCCCTGAATGGGCTAGGTTAGCCACCACTATCGGGTCGTGACTTCGGGGGCATCCATGATCAAGAAACTGGCTGGCACTTTGGTTGCCGCAGGTGTGCTACTTACCTTTGGGGCGCCTGCAGCCCAAGCTGCGCCGCCGGACCCGTTCACCATCACCGAGAACCTCGACTTCGAAGCCGAGGAATTCACCTTTACTGCCACCGGTGGTCTGTGTCCGTCGGGCACTTTCGAAGACGAAGTCGTTGCAGTCGGCGCAGGAAACGCTCCGATCCCTAAAGTCAACCTCCGGATCCTGACCGTCTACACCTGTGACAACGGCGACACCTTCTTCGCCCAAAAGCATGTGTTTATAGCGGCCAACGAAGACGGGTCGTCGACGAGCACTGGACCGATCACCCTCAAGGGTGGCACCGGTGCATTCACCGGGCTCAGCGGTCATGGCGTTAACAACGGAGAGGCCAGCGCAGAAGGCACCGCAGTCGGCGAAATCTCGGGTGAACTCAAGCTCAGCTAGCTGCTGGTGCATGCGCGTGAATCTTTCATGATCAATTACTGACTTCGGGGGCATCCATGATCAAGAAACTAGCCGGCACATTCGTCGCGGCAGGTGCACTTCTCGCCTTCACTGCACCGGCAGCTCACGCTGCGCCGCCGGAGCCATTCACGATCAACGAGAGCCTCGATTTCGTGAATGAGGTGTTCACCTTCACGACGCCGCTCGACGGCCCGTTGTGTCCTACTGGCACATTCACAGATGAAGTGACGGTAATCGGTGGCCTGCGTGTTCCGGAGCTTCCGAAGGTGAATTTATTGATTGAGACCGTCTACACCTGTGACGATGGGAGTGGCACCTTCTTCGCCCAGAAGCACGTCTTCCTGACCTTCAACGAAGACGGATCGGACACGAACACCGGACCGATCACCCTCAAGGGTGGGACGGGTGACTACACCGGCCTCAGCGGTCATGGCTTTAACAACGGAACCGTCACTCCTGAGGACATCGGAGTAGCCACTATCTCGGGCATCCTTAAGCTCACGTAGCAGCTGCAGGGGTTGCCAGCTTTGCAACCACCCGATTCCTTCATGATCGGCGAACGCTTCCGACATCACCGAATATCTGGTGGGATGCTGACTGCGTAACGTCAGCGTCACCCCTCCGTAGGGGGCAAAGCTTGGAGGATGTATGGAGTCGATCAACTGGTCAACCGAGTGGTTGACGAGCCTGCTGTGGGTTGCAAGGGTCTTTCTTTTTACGGTTGTCGGCTTCGCCGCGGTGGGCTGGTTTCTGATCCGGCGTATGCGCTGGGGTCGACAGTTCTGGCGGCTCTCGGGCATGTACTTCATCCCGCGTCAGCGCACGTGGCTCAGCTGGCGCCCGATCCTGACCGTTGCACTGCTGCTACTGCTTACAGTGGTGTCCGTCCGGCTCGATGTCATCCTGTCCTTCCAGGGCAACGATCTGTTCACTGCCATGCAGGAGCTCAATGCTGCCGCGTTCTGGAGGTCCATCTTCATCTTCGGAATCTTGGCGACAATCAACGTCGTGCTCGTGCTTGTGACGTTCTTTATCGGCCAAGCACAGATCATTCACTGGCGGCTGTGGCTCAACCAACGGATGCTCGGTGACTGGCTGAACGATTCCGCGTATCACCGTGGCAGGTTCGTCAGCACACCGGTAGACAACCCTGATCAACGCATCCAGCAAGACGTCACGTCTTTCGTAGGAGACTCGCAATCGTTGGCTTTGGGAGCGGTGTCATCTGCCGTTTCGCTGGTTTCCTTCACCATCATTCTCTGGCAGCTGTCGGGCCCGCTCGCGGTCTTCGGACTCCAGATCCCCCGAGGGATGGTCTTCCTCGCCTACATCTACGTGATCATCGCGACGGTTTTCGCCTTCCGGATCGGGAGGCCGCTGATCCGCCTGAATTTCTTGAACGAGCTTCTGACCGCCTCCTACCGCTATGCCCTGGTGCGGGTCCGCGACAACTCCGAGAGCATTGCCTTCTACCGTGGCGAGCAGGTGGAAAACGGCGGCCTGTTGGCACGCTTCGCGGCCGTCATCGCCAACACCTGGCAGATCGTGTTCCGCAGCATGAAGTTTCAGGGATTCAACCTGGTGATCAGCCAGATCGCGGTGGTTTTCCCGTACGTCATCCAGGCTCAGCGGTTCTTCAGCCAGCAGATCACCCTCGGCGATGTCACCCAGACCGCCAACGCATTCGCCCAAGTTCAGGGAGCCCTGTCGTTCTTCCGGCTCGCCTACGATGACTTCGCCAGCTACAAGGCGTCGCTCAACCGGCTCACAGGGCTGCTGGACGCCAACGAAGAAGCCCGCGCCTTGCCAAAGGCAACGGTTGCGGAGCGACCAGCTGGGCTGGGTGTAAACGACCTTGACGTACGCCTCCCGGATGGCAAAGCGCTCCTGGAAGATCTTGATCTTGACGTGTCAGGCGGAGAGTCTCTGCTCGTGAAGGGTCAATCAGGCAGCGGCAAGACCACCTTGTTGCGCAGCCTGGCAGGGCTGTGGCCGTATGTCGAAGGATCGATCGAGAAGCCCGAGCCAGACGACATCATGTTCTGTGCGCAGCAGCCGTACCTGCCGCTCGGCACTTTGAGAACGGCCCTTGCCTACCCCGCTCCCGCCGAGGGCCTCAGCGACGACGATGCGCAAGATGTGCTGCGTGCGGTCCAGCTCGGGCACCTGGCCGATCGGCTGGATGTTGAGAGCGACTGGTCCAAGACGCTGTCACCCGGGGAGCAGCAGCGACTCGCGTTCGGCCGCATCCTGTTGTCACGGCCGTCACTGGTTTTCCTCGACGAGACAACCTCCGCGCTCGACGAGGGCATGGAGCACGCGATCTACCAACTGGTCCGTGAGCGGCTGCCCGAATGCACGATTGTCAGCGTCGGGCATCGCAGCACGCTCGAGAGGCTTCACAGCAACGAGCTCACGCTGCTGGGCGATGGGACTTGGGAGACGAGAACTCTGGTCGTCTAGGTTGTCATCTGCCACAGATCGCCGCCCCAGTTGTCGTCGGCCCCGGTGTGTTTGCCGCTGTAGATCCAGATCTTGTCTTGGAAAGCGATGGCGATCGGTGATCGTGGTGCCCATGGGGCATGATCAGTTTGCCGGGTCCAACTCCTCCCATCGGTGGAGTACCAGACGTCATTGAGGGCATTGGTAGACCGATCCGTCCAGCCGCCGAACACCCAGAGCCGGCCGTCGTGCGCGATCCGAGCAAAGTCGTGGCGCGGACTCCACTCCGCCTCGGCAAGCAGCTGCGTCCAGTCGTGGCCGTCCGAGCTGTGCCACACGTCAGCCGTGCCCTGGCCGCCGAGGAGGTAAAGCTCATCATTGAAGACAACGACGCCGGCTTCGTCGCGGGGCGACCAGGGAGCGGCATGGGTCACGGGCGTCCAGGTGATGCCGTCGTCAGAAACCCAGACGTCGTTCAGAAAGCCGTCAGTCGAACGGTCGTCGGCAATGTGGTTCGCTCCTCCAAACAGCCATAGCCGGTCGCGGTAAACGACGACGGTTTGGCCTCCGCGTGGCGACCAGCTCGCGGTGCCTTTCTTCGACCAGGTGACGCCATCCGAAGAGGACCAGATGTCGTTGAGGAAGGTGCGAGCCTGGTAGTCGAGGCCGCCAAACATCCACAGGCGGCCCTTGAAATAGACGATCGACTCATAGATCCGCTCGCCCCAATCAGTCTTGATGTGCTCGGTCCACGTCAGACCGTCGGGGGAGGAGTAGGCGCGCGCTTGGGCCGTCATCCAGAGGGACCCGTCGTACGCGATGTGCGGGGTCAGCGTGAGAGGAAACAGTCCCGGTTCCCATAAGGGTGTGTTCTGAGAACCGGGATCAGCCGGAAACCCCCCGCTCCCCGACGGCAAGATAGCTTGCCAGCAGCCCTCCACCGGCGCGGCACCCGATGATGGGCAGGAGTGGTCCGACGTCTGCGGCGCCGACGGGTTTTGTTGTCCACTGCAGCCGACGGCTAAGACGGCGACCAGCGCGACAACGACGGTCTGCGCCAGACGCACCCGCATGCAGCCACGTTACCCACGGTGCCTCGACGAGACTCTCGCTCCCTCAAAAACTGACCCTCGTTCCGCGCGCAGCTGGTCTGGACAGCGTGTCGGAGGAACTGGCGTCAGATTCTGAGAGAACCGGGCCGAGTTCCAAGCGACGAGCTCCAGAGCGGACTGACGATCTCAGGGAGCTATGGGCTGGAAGGAGCGCATCTCATCGGTGCCGGGTCGGACCACGCCGGCCGCGGATTCGGGCACTTCGTTCCAGGCACCGGGGAGGTCGCCGAGCGGTTCGGAGACAACCAACCGAGTCTCCTCACCCAAGCCGTGGAGGATCTCCACCTCAGGGTGTAGCTGACGCAGCGTTGCCACATTGGTGGAGAAGAACAGCGAGCGACTCTTGCCTTCACTCGAGTAGCGGAAGGCCCAGATTGACTCGCCGTCGCTGGTGGCGATGGTCCCTTGGAAGGGATAGTCGACGCCGTGCTCGCGGCCAACTTTCTCCACGAAGCCGATAGCCCGCGCGACCGCGCCGAACGGATCGTCAGTCAGGCCGAAGGTCAATGCCAAGAAGAACAGCGCCTCTGAGTCAGTCGATCCTTCGATGTCCGAATACAGCGACGGATCGACCGCCATCAGCAGGTCGCGCTTGTTGTCGTGGAAGCCGCGGAGTGCGCCGTTGTGCATCCACAACCAGCGGTCATGGCGGAACGGGTGGCAGTTCGAGCGCTGCACCGGCGTTCCTGTCGACGCTCGGATATGAGCGAACAGCAGCGGCGTGCGCACCTGCCCTGCAAGCTCCCGCAGGTTGTCGTCGTTCCACGCCGGCTCGATGCTCTTGAACACAGCCGGCTCGGCGCCCTCGCCGTACCAGCCGATCCCGAAGCCGTCACCGTTGGTCGTTGTCGCGCCCATGCGGGAATGGAGGCTTTGGTCGATGATCGAATGGGCCGGGCGGAACAGGAGTACGTCGGCGAGGATCGGGGTTCCTGAATAGGCCATCCATCTGCACATGGGCTGAGTGAAGCACCACCCCGGTGATCGGGGCATCACCCTTTATGGGGGATATCAGACAGAGGCGGCTGGCAATGACACCGACGAATCCCAATCGATCCAGGTAATGCCAAGCCCTCCCACGCCGGCTGCGGAGGCCGTAGCGTCGTGATCGTGGACAACCGGAGCGAAGTTCGCGACTTCTTGGTCTCCAGGCGGGCCAGGATCGCGCCTGAACAGGCCGGCTTGCCCGCTTTCGGTGACCTTCATCTGTCGTTCGAGGCAATGGACCTCCCGGCCGATCACGGGCTATCAGTTGCGGCGTTACCAGACCGAAATCGCCAACTCCACGAAGGCGCCGGAGCCACTGCGCTTTGAGAAGCAGGACACATAGGAGAGAAGTTTGGAGATTCAGCCAAAGCCGCCGACCACCAAAGGCGCGTCTGAGATGTTCATCGGCGACGTCTGGCTGGACATGATCGCGAAGGGCGACCTGCCGTCCCGCGTACGGGTCGCCATCGTGCGCTTCGCGCCCGGGGCACGCAATGCATGGCACCGGCATGCGAACGGTCAGACCCTGTACGTGACCGAGGGTCGCGGTCTGGTCCAAGCCCGCACCGCAGAGGTCATGGAGATCCGGCCCGGCGACACGATTTACACCCCGCCGGGGGAGTGGCACTGGCACGGCGCCGCCCCTGATCACTTCATGTCCCACCTTTCCATCACCGAGGGCCTCAGCGAGGGCGAGCAAGGGCCGGAAACTGAGTGGGGCGACCACGTCACCGACGCCGAATACGGCAGCGAATAAGGAGTTACGGCATGCGGGGAGCGATTCTGTACGGCCCCGGCGAGGTGCGCTGTGAAGAGCGTCTCGACCCGGTGATTCTGGAGCCCACAGACGCCATCGTGCGCACTGTGGCGACCTGCGTCTGCGGGTCGGATCTGTGGCCCTACCGCGGCATCGACCAGGTCACCCAAGCCAGAGCGATAGGTCATGAGTACTGCGGCATCGTGGAGCAGGTTGGCGATGCGGTCGGCTCAATTGAACCGGGCCAGTTCGTGGTGGGCGGGTTCTACGCTTCGGACAACACATGCCCCCACTGCCGCAACGGTATGCACTTCCTCTGCGATCGGCGCAGCGGCTTTGCCGGTTGCCAGTCGGAGCTGATCCGCATTCCGCTTGCTGACGGCACTCTGGTGGCCACCCCTGAGCAGCCTGAGAAAGACCTCATCCCGAGCCTGTTGGCACTTTCAGACGTGATGGCCACCGGCTGGCATGCCGCAGTCTCGGCCGGGGTCAAGCCGGGCATGACAGTTGCGGTGGTAGGCGACGGCGCGGTGGGCTTGTGCGCCGTACTCGCCGCCTCCCAACTCGGCGCTACGCGAGTGATCGCGATGAGCCGGCACCAACCGCGTCAGCAACTGGCGAAAGAGTTCGGCGCCACAGACATTGTGAGCGAGCGCGGGGAGGAAGGCGTCGCCCGCATCAAGGAGCTCACCGATGGAGTGGGCGCGGACGCCGTTTTGGAGTGTGTGGGCACGGGCGAATCGGTGGTGCAGGCGCTGCAATCCACTCGACCAGGAGGCATGGTCGGCTGGGTCGGCGCACCGCACGGCGTAGAACTTCGGATGCAGGACCTGTTCTGGCGGAATGTGGGGATCCTCGGCGGCGCCGCCCCGGTGCGGAGCTACCTGCCCGACCTGCTGGATCGAGTCTGGACCCGGAAGATCGAGCCCGGCAAAGTATTCGACATGGTGCTGCCTCTGGAGCAGGTCGCCGAAGGCTACGCTGCCATGGACGAGCGCCGGGCCATCAAGGTCCTGCTGCAACCCTGACCGCGGCCCGAGACGTGAAGGAGTGGAAGGCAATGTCGGATGGATCTGCAAGCTCGGCGGCCGAGCAAGTGACGCCTGCAGGATCGTTGGCGGATGCTGTCGATGAGTACCGGAAGGTCCGCGGTGTGCTGGAACGCGGTGTTCTGCCACTGGCCACATCGGTGGATGGGCGCCAGTTCACGTTTCAAGCGTCCTTGCACGACCTGCAGCTTCAGACGGGCGGGTATGTCGTTCTCGAGGGCGAAGGTGGCCGACGGCTGGGCCAGGTCCTGACAATGCGCACCCACTCCGAAGCAGCGCACGACCTCGGGCTGGACGCCATAAAGTCCAGCATGCAGATCCGCTTTGCCCGCGGTGACGGCGTGATCTTGGATGGGGAGCTGCGGGCTTTCCACGACGCCAACGTTCGGCCGGCGGAGTCCCGCGAGGTCGATGCATGGTTCGAGGCGATTCGGCCGAACCGCTCAGCCTTGGCCATCGGAGAGTTGCTGCTTGCGCCAGGGATGACCGCTGCTCTCGACGCCGGCGGCTTCAACCGGCATACGTTTATGTGCGGTCAGTCAGGGTCTGGCAAGACCTACTCGCTCGGGCTGGTTCTCGAGCAGCTCCTGGTCGGAACGAGCCTGCGTATGGTCATTCTCGATCCCAACTCTGACTACGTCCGCCTGGCGGAGGTTCGAGAGTCTGCTGACCCTGCAGTCGCCGCGGAGTACGCCGCAGCGGCCAGGGGGGTCTCGGTCTGGCAGAACGATCCTGGAGCGGCGCATCCGCTGCAGGTGCAGCTCCTCGATATTGATCCAGCCGCCCAGGCTGCCCTCTTGGGCCTCGATCCCATCCACGACCGGGAGGAGTACGCCACGCTTTCCGGGATCCTTGCTGCCAGCGAAAAGGGCCGCGCTGTGATCAGCGGTCCCGATGCTTTGCTGTCATCGGACAATCCCGACACGCGTCGGCTCGGCTTGCGTGCGGCCAATCTTGGTGTTCTCAGTTGGTCTGTCTGGAGTCGCGGCATCGGAAGGTCACTGGTCGACGAGTTGCTTGAGCCGACCTCGCGTTGCCTGGTCGTCGACTTGGGTTCACTCGACACCATCACCGAGCAGCGACTCATCTCCGAAACCGTGCTGTCGACGCTGTGGCGTAACCGATCGCAGCGCCAGCCATGCCTGATCGTCATTGACGAGGCTCACAACGTCTGCCCTAGCCAACCTGCCGACGCAGTGACCGCGCTCGCCACGAACTACGCGACACTCATCGCCGCAGAAGGCCGTAAGTTCGGGCTCTACCTGCTTACCTCGACACAGCGCCCACAAAAGGTGCACGAAGAAGTGTTGTCCCAATGCGACAACCTGCTGTTGATGCGAATGAACTCCGAGGCCGACCTGGGCTTGCTGCGCGACGCCTTCTCGTTCGTGCCGGAAGGCTTGATTCAACGGGCCACAACCTTCCGGCAGGGCGAAAGCCTGGTAGCCGGCAAGTTCGTACCGCACCCCACGTACATACGGTTCGGGCAGCGACTCTCGCAGGAAGGCGGCGCCGACATACCAACCTCGTGGGCGGCGGCCCGCTAGCTGTCAGAGGAAGGGGACCCCGAGCCGTTCGGCAAGATCATCACGCCCAATCCCGTAGGTCTCCCGGACCACGACGCCGTGATCGGTCAGCACGAAGACGGCGTAATCGGTGTAGACGCGGCTGACGCAGGCCAGTCCCGTCAGTGGATAGGTGCACTTCGCGACCAGCTTGGGCGAACCGTCCTTGCTGAACAGGGTCATCAGCACGAAGACATCCTTCGCGCCGATCGCGAGGTCCATCGCGCCGCCCACCGCCGGGATCGCGTCGGGAGCGCCGGTGTGCCAGTTCGCCAAATCTCCGTGAAACGAGACCTGGAAAGCACCGAGCACGCAGATATCGAGGTGCCCGCCACGCATCATGGCGAAGGAGGCGGCGCTGGTCGAAGTAGGCAGCGCCGGGAATCTCGGTGACAGGGATCTTGCCCGCGTTGATCAACTCCGGATCGATGCCGTCGCCGTACGCCCGCGGACCCACTCCGAGCATTCCGTTCTCGGTGTGCAAGATCACCCCGTTCTCCGGGGGGAGAAAGTCCGCGACCCGGGTGGGCTGGCCGATGCCGAGGTTCACATAGCAGCCCGGCGGGATGTCGGACGCGACCAGCCGAGCAAGATCATCTCGGCCGAGCGGGCGGGTGATGTCGAAAGGCAGCTGGGTACTCACCCGGCTGCCCCTGCCTCGGCCAGCGGACTCACCCCGGCGATCTGCACGATGCGGTCCACGAAGATTCCGGGAGTGACCACCACCTCCGGGTCGATCCCGCCAGGTTGGACGATCTCTGCTACCTGCACGACTGTGGTCTGCGCCGCCGTGGCCATCACCGGGCCGAAGTTGCGCGCTGTCTTCCGATAGACAAGATTGCCAAGAGTGTCGGCCCTGAACGCCTTGATCAAGGCAACATCACCGCCGAGCGGATACTCCAAGACGTAATCCCGACCGTTTATGGTGCGCCGTTCTTTGCCCTCGGTGAGCGGTGTCCCGACACCGGTGGGGCAGAAGAACGCCCCGATCCCCGCCCCAGCGGCGCGCATCCGCTCGGCCAGATTGCCCTGAGGCACCACCTCCAGCTGCACCCTTCCGGCGCGGTAGAGCTCATCGAAGACGTAGGAGTCGGCCTGCCGGGGAAACGAGCAGATGATCTTGCGGACCTGGCCGTTCGCGAGCAGGGCGGCCAGCCCGACCCTGCCGTTGCCGGCATTGTTGTTGACCACCGTGAGATCCCTGACGCCGCGGCGAATCAGCGCGTCGATCAGCTCGACCGGCTGCCCGGCCGTGCCGAAGCCGCCTATCAGCACGGTCGACCCGTCCTCGATCGCAGAGACGGCCGCGTCGGCGTCGGCAACGACGGAGGCCATTTATGCTGCCTTTGCGTCGGTGTTGAGGTTCTCCAGCACGACCGCGAGGCCTTGCCCAACACCGATGCAGATGGCGGCGACCCCCCACCGATGGCTGCCTTCCCGGAGGACCTTCGCGAGAGTCCCCAGGATCCGTCCTCCGGAGGCGCCCAGCGGATGCCCGATGGCGATTGCGCCACCATGGACGTTCACAATGTCCGGATCGACACCCCAGATCTCGATGCACGTCAGGCACTGCACTGCGAACGCCTCGTTGAGCTCCACTGCTCCCACCTGACTCCACGCGATTCCGGCGCGCCGCAGTGCGATTTCAGCCGCCTCCACCGGCGCGTAGCCGAACATCTGGGGTTCCAGGGCCGCCGCCCCGCGGCCCGAGATCCGGGCGATCGGAGTGCTGCCAATCGGGTTTGCCGCCTTTTCCGAGCCCATCAGCAGCGCCGATGCCCCGTCGTTGAGTGGCGAGGAGTTGCCGGCAGTAATGGTTCCGTCGGGCCGAAATGACGGCTTGAGCTTGGCGAGTCTGCCGAGGGTGGTGTCGGCGCGGATGCTCTCGTCGCGGGCCAGCTCGGTGTTGGGAACTGCCGTGATGAGGTCGTCGTAGAAGCCGTCCTCCCAGGCCTGCAAGGCAAGCTGATGCGAGCGGTGGGCGAACGCGTCCTGCTGCTCGCGGGAGGTGCCGAACTTCTCCCGAAGCTGCTCGTTGGACTCACCGAGCGATACCGTCCACTCGGTCGGCATGCGCGTGTTGACCAGCCGCCAGCCGAGGGTGGTCGAGACCGCAGTCAGGTCGCCGGAGGGGAACGGTCGGTCCGGCTTCATCAATACCCAGGGCGAGCGGGTCATCGACTCCGCGCCGCCGGCGATGACGATTTCCGCGTCCCCGGTCTCGATACTCCGTGAGGCGATCATGGCCGCGTCCAGACTGGAGCCGCAGAGCCGGTTGACTGTAGTCCCTGGCACGGTGACGGGGAGCCCGGCGAGTAGGCTCGCCATCCGACCGATATTCCGGTTGTCCTCCCCGGCACCATTGGCGTTGCCGAAGATCACCTCATCAACTGCGGCGCCCTGGAGTTGGGGGTTGCGTTCGAGCAGGGCGGCGATCACGTACGAGGCCAAGTCGTCCGGCCGGACTCCGGCAAAAGCGCCGTTGAGCCGGCCGAACGGGGTCCGTACGGCGTCGTAGAGGTAGGCGGCTGTCACGTCCGCGTCTAGATGCGGAAGAACATGCCGAGGAATCGGTCGGCAAGAGCCTTGTCCCCACGCACCGTTCCGCCGTTGAACCGCCCGAATGCGGTGAGGACGAAGCTGCCGGGATCGAACTCGATCACGGCAGGGAGATCGCTTACGTCGCCCTGTTCGTAGGTCATGCCCTCTGACGACACGCTGATTCGGTTGTCACCAGCGTTGGGACCGGTGGTGATGCGTACGCCGATCTGGAACGGCTCAGTGTCCGATGTCGCATGGATCGTCGAAGCCCAAACCCCTGCCAACATGAATGGCACGAGCAGGTCCGCCACATCGCTGTGCAGACCGTGTTCACGTCCGGTGCCTTCGCGAATGTCCCAGGAGTGGATCCCGTAGTCCATCAACTGGAACGCCGGGTAGAAGAACGCCGGCAACGGGCCCATGTAGAAGTGCGGCACGATCAGCCCCGTCCAGTCCTCCGGCGTCAGGGCTTCGAAAATGCCCATCATCTTGTCGAAGTCGGTACGCAGTCTGTCGACCATCTCCTTTTGCGGTAGGTCCCGGAACGACTTGCCTTGCTCCTCGGCACGTTTTGCCATGCCGAGCAACCCGTAGGCAGGCGCGACCTCGGTGTCGCTGCGGGCGGCATCAAATGCCGGAAAGTATGTCTCTGTGGTATCGACGATGTGCCCGACGATGTCGCGCACGTCCCACTCCGGGCATGCCGTTTTGGCCGTCCATGTCTCCGGCACCTCCGCTAACGCGAAGAAGCCTTCGGCCTGATCTCGTACGACGCGAATAACCGTGTCCTTGCCGTCGTAGGTCATGGCGTTCCAACTCATGACTAACCGTCCTCCTCAGGTGATGTGGGGCGCTGGTGCGGTACGCTGCCTTGTGTTCGCATAGCGAACAGTCGTGCGCAAACCACTCCAAGCGTCTCGCCGGAAAGGAACACTGTCAATCGTCGAATCCGTTCAGCGCCCAGCCGGCTTCGTACACTCCCTGGAGCGCGGCCTTGCGGTGATCCGCTGTTTCTCGGCCGAACGGCCACGACTCACCTTGTCGGACGTGGCACGTCAGACCGGGCTCTCCCGAGCCGCAGCGCGACGTTCGCTTATCACGCTGCAGACTCTGGGTTACGTCGGCAGCGATGAGCGGCAGTTCTACCTCACTCCGCGCGTGTTGACACTCGGCTATGCGTACCTTTCGTCCCTGTCCGTCGCCGACGTGGCACAAAGCCATCTCACCGACCTTGCCAACGAGGTGCACGAGTCCTGCTCGGCCTCGGTGCTGGATGGCTTCGACATCGTCTACGTGGCGCGCGCTGCAACCAAACGCATCATGACCATTTCGTTGTCAGTGGGCACCCGGCTGCCCGCCCACGCGACGTCCATGGGTCGTGTGCTACTCGCCGCGCTTCGGGACGATTGGCTGGATGCCTACCTCGAGAAGGCGACGCTGGTGTCGTTGACCGAGCGCACGATTGTCGATCGCGACCGCCTGCGTGTGGAAGTGGAGCGGACTCGCGCCCGCGGATGGTGCTTGGTCGACCAGGAACTCGAAGACGGCGTGCGATCCATAGCGGTTCCGATCCACGATGCCGCCGGCCGGGTCGTGGCTGCGGTGAACACCAGCGCCCACGCGACCAGGGTGCCGCTGACGACGCTCCAGAGGTCCTTCCTCCCCAAACTCCGAGACTGCGCCGCCGCGATTGACGCCGAGCTTCGAACCGTGCGCTGACGAATAGGCCGCTAGCGTGAGGCCATCGAGGTCGGTTGAGGAAGGTGGTCCCCGTGGATCTACAGCAGAGCCTGGTCGATCTCTTCATCGTCAGCCTGATTGCTGCGCTAACCCCCATCCTGGCTGGGCTCCTCTCCCGGCTGCGCGTGCCTCAAGTGGTGATCCTCATTGTGGGCGGGATCCTGGTAGGCCCGCAGGTCTTGGGGTGGGCCGAGCCTGCGGGCATTGAGCTGATATCCAACGTGGGCCTCGGCTTCCTCTTCCTGCTGGCTGGCTACGAACTTGAGCTCGGGCTGTTTCGGGAGCGGGCCGGACGGCTCGCATTGACATCCTGGCTGGTGACAGCGGTGGTCGCGGTCGCTGTGACCGGCGCCTTAGCAGCGGTCGGATTCGTCCATGCGTTCGTGCCGATCGCGATCGGCCTGACCACAACCGCGCTGGGCACCCTACTGCCCATCTTGCGAGACAACAGGATGCTGGATGGCCGCTTCGGTGGATTCATCATGGCTGCCGGAGCGGTTGGTGAGTTTCTTCCCATCGTGGCCATCGCGGTCTTCCTCAGCGCCAGCGGCGCGTTCCTCGGCTTGCTCTCCCTGGTCGTCATCGCGGGGGTCGCGCTGCTATTCACCTTCGTTCCGCGGTTCGTACGCAACGAAAAGATCAGGGGGATCCTCTCCGAGGGTGAGCACGCGACATCGCAGACGACCCTTCGCTGGACCATGGTCCTGCTCTTCGCACTCCTGGTGATCGCTGCGGATTTCGGGCTCGATGTGGTGCTCGGTGCCTTCCTTGCCGGTGTGGTGCTGCGTCGCTGGGCGCCGGGCGATGTGCATTCATTGGAGGCCAAGCTCGATGCGGTGGGCTACGGCTTCTTCATCCCCGTCTTCTTCGTGACGTCGGGGATGAGCCTCGACCTTAAGTCGATCATCGAGTCACCGGCGCGCTTGGTCGTTTTCTTCGTCCTGTTCCTCGCCGTTCGGGGCCTCCCCGCTCTGCTGTTCTATCGCCGCGAACTGCCGATCCGCGGGCGGGTCCAGTTGATGTTGCTTACAGCAACAGCCCTTCCGCTGCTCGTCGCTCTGGCCGAAATTGGTCTCGAGTCGGGAACGATGCTGCCCGAGAACGCGGCTGCACTCGTCGGCGCGGGTGTGCTCTCGGTCATGGTGTTCCCCGCTGTTGCAGTCGGTCTCGCACGATCCGGCGCACAGCCACTCGTCGAGACCCCGGACCGCGACCGCAACTGATCGCCACGCGCCTGGCATCTCACTCCAAGCAGGTGAGGCCACTTACGCCTGCTGGGAGGATTATGGGTGCATGGCAGAGCAGGACCGCGGAACCTCGTCAGGGCGCACGGTGCCCGCTGCCGTCGACGCGGCAGTGGGTATGGCTGCAATGGCGACGAACGCGGCTGTGTCGGTGACGCGTCTCTTCGCGCGGGCGGCCGCGCCGGTCGGGCGGATGATCATGCACCCTCCCATCTTGAACGAACGCCTTCATCCGGCTCGTGTCGTCGAAGCCTTCGCCGACCGGGGCCAGCTCGCGCGGACATCCGCGAATGACGACCTCAGCCGGATCATCGCGGCTGTCGTCCCGCCCGTGGTGGACGAGGTACTCGACAACCTGGACCTCACAGCGCTTGTGCAGCAACGCGTCGACATCGAGGTACTGGTCTCGACCGTCGACATCCCCGCGATCATCGACCGCCTAGACCTCGACGAGATCGTGAGCAAGGTGGACATCGACGGGATCATCCGCCAGGTGGATATCGACGCGATCGTGAGCAAGGTGGACATCGACGGGATCGTGCGCCAGGTGGACATCAACGCGATAGCGCGCCAGGTTGACGTGGACGCCATCGTGTCGCAGGTCGACATCGACGCGATCGCAAGGCGCATCGACGTGGACGCAATTGTCGAGAGGATCGATATCGATGCCATCGTCAGCCGCGTGGACATCGACGCGATCGTGCAGCGCCTCGACCTGGTGGCCCTGGCCGAGGAGGTCGTCAACGGCATCGACTTGCCCGAAATCATTCGCGAGTCGACGGGGTCGATGGCCTCCGAGGTTGTCCGTGACGTCCGGATACAGAGCATCGATGCCGATGTGGCGATCGCTCGGATCGTGGACCGCGTCATCAGACGGCGCCGCGCGCGGCGTACGGACGCACCGGGCGAGCCTGAGTCACAGACATGAGCACGCACGTCGACCCGATACCCCGTGAGGCAAGGCCCTTCCAGGGCCACCGCGCGGGTCTCGTGACACGCGTCGCCGCGGCGGCCATCGATGTCGGGATCGTCATTGTTGCGCTGGGTGTGGGCTACCTCGCCGTACTCGCATTCCTCTTCCTGCTCAACCCCCGTACCTTCACCGTGCCGACGCTGTCACCCTGGTTGGTGTACGCCGCGGCCAGCTTGCTGCTCACTCTCTATCTCGCGCTGAGCTGGAGGGCTAATGGCCGTACCTATGGCAACCACGTCATGGGGTTGCGCGTCGTCAACCGTAAGGGCCTACGGCTACATCCGCTCGTCGCCTTAGTCCGTGCGGCCTTCTACGTGATCTTTCCGATCGGGATGCTCTGGGTGTTGATCAGTGGCCAAAACCGGTCGCTGCAGGATCTCGTACTGCGTACGTCTGTGATCTACGACTGGCATGTCCGCCCCCTACCACACCCCGCCGCATCGACCCCGAGCTAAGTCCCACACGCGGGTGGCGGGTCGGCTCAGCTCGCGATTGTTGGCACCTGGCTGGCCTCTACCTGCCAGATGGCTTCTGCGAACTGGGTGTCGCCGAGGGGGTGGGTGCCGGTGGCGTTGACCAGGTAGATGCGTTTGTGGGGTGATCGCCATAGCCAAATGCCGGGTTCGGGCTGCCGGACCTGCCAGCCGCCATGGGTTTTCAGCCGGTGATGCCGGCGTACGTGGGGTCCGAGGTTGCCGATCCGGGTTTGGCCCGGCGGCCCACCCTTGTCCGGGTGAAGGTAGGGGATGGTGTGGTCGATGTCGATGGATCGGCTGACTGCGGCGGCGTAGGGGAACACGTCGGCGGGGTTGCGCAGCAGCAGCTGTTCGCGGAGGCTGGCGGGGATTTCGTAGGCATCGATGGGGGTGTGTCCGGCTGGCAGGTCGATGACCGGTTTCAGGTTGATGGTGCACAGGTCGCCGAGCAGCAGGCGCAGCCGGCTCAGCAAGACCGGGCCGACGTCTTCGACGCGGGCGATGCCGGTGCCGGCGGTGAGCGCTTCGGCGCTGAGGTGGACATACACCACGGCACGGGGCCGGGCCCGCTCTGGCCCGAACGGCGACGGCAGGATCTGCAGCGACCGATGGCGCGCCGTCGGACAAGCGGGCCGGCATGCGTTCCCGGCACCATCCTCAGCCGAGGAGTCGGCGGGTTCGGCGTCGTCCGGTTCCACATCATCGGCGGGTTCGGCATCGTCCGGTTCCACATCATCGGAGGGTTCGGCGGATCTGTCCCAGTCGTCGTCTTGGTGTTGGCACAGCAGCTGCAGGGCTGGGCGGGTTGGGCGAGGATCCCGATGGCTTTGGACCGCCGAATGTCTACAGTGTCGGTGTCGCCTTGCCGGGCGAGAATCTCGGCGATCCGATCCACGGTGGCTTTGAACCAGATGGCATCACCGGCGGTGGCGCGGGCAATGATCAACTTCAAACCGTGCTCAGACGTGCGGCCGAGCCGCACGAACCGTTCCCGGGCAGCGGCGGCGGCTTGTTGTTCGGCGCCTTCGGGGTCGGCTTGGTAGATGGCGGCCTCCAGCAGGGTTTGCAGCCGGCCCCACGACACCGCCCCCAGCGATGCTGCAATCTGTTGGTCCACCAAGGCTGCCTGTTCGAGGCTGAGGTGGCGGGTGGCTTTGGCGATCGCACGGGCCTGGTAGGCCGGCGCCTGCCCGGCTTGCGCGGCCGCCCACACCGACGGCAGCCGGTGCCGCAGATCCAACGCATCCCCGATCAGCCGCGCCGCTGAGCCGTCGGACATGCGCAGCGCACAGCCGAGTTCAGCAGCGGCGAAGTCCCCGACCGTTGGGGTGCCGGCCCCGCCCAGCCGAATCGGGTGTTCGGTGCCGGGCAGCCGGCTCTCGGCGACACCCTCCCCGGGGTGCAGGTCGGCCCAATGCGCCGCGATCTGCAGCCGCCGGGCCTCAGCGATGATCAAGGCGTGTTCGTTGGCCTCCGCAGCAGCGAGGGTGCCAGCCGCATCCAACTCGACCAGATCATTTTCGAACACGCATCCTGCATATCTGCTTGAGTGCAGTACCGTGGGATCGTGGTACGGTCGGCGTCCGGTCGGCGGGCGTGACTATCCGCGGACCTATCAGGAGTTCCGGTCTTGGTTCCCCGACGAGTGGACGTGTCGGGAGTATCTGGCTGGACTGCGTTGGCCGCACGGGTTCTCGTGTCCAAGCTGCGGCAGCGGTGGCTGCTGGCGGACTGGCACAGGGTTGTGGATGTGCGCTCAGTGTGGGCTGAAGACCTCGGCCACCGCCGGCACGATCTTTCATCGCTCACATACGCCGTTGTCGACCTGGTTCGCCGCGATCTGGTTCGTCACTTCGCAGAAGAACGGGGTGTCGGCGCGGGGTTTGCAGGACGCCCTCGGGTTCGGTTCCTATGAGACCGCGTGGGCGTGGCTGCACAAGTTGCGCCGTGCCATGGTCCGACCCGAACGCGAGCAGCTCAGCGGCGTCGTCGAACTCGACCAGAGCTTCCTGGGCGGCCGCAGCCACGGCAAGGCGGGCGGGGCAACCCAGAAGGCGCCGATCACCATCGCCGTGGAGCGGCTCGCCAGTGGCCGTCTGGGCCGAGCGCGGCTGCAGCTAGCCGACATGCCCGGCGGCCTGGATCAGGTCGAGTTCGCCCGTGAGGTCATCGCCCCCGGCAGCCAGATCCACACCGATGGCGCCCTCGTACTCACCCGACTCACCGACCACGGCTTCACCCATCGCCCCACCGCGGGCTACCTCGCCAGTGACCTCGACGCGGTCATGCCCGGACCGCACCTGGTCTCCTCGCTGCTCAAACGATGGACAGCCGGCACCCTGCACCACCGGATCAGCCGCCAACACCTGCCCTACTACCTCGACGAGTTCACCTTCCGGTTCAACCGGCGAACCTCCCGAGCCCGAGGGCTGCTGTTCTACCGACTGCTCCAGCAGGCCGCCGGCACCGACCCGCACCCCCTCAGCGAGCTCACCGGCGGCACCGGCAACGACTGGGACGAACTCACAAACGACTAGGGTCAACTGCACTCAAGCGGATATGCAGGACACACATTCAATATAAGGTGAGGCGCCTACACTCCACCCCTCATTCGACGCGTCGCCGCCAACGGACAACACGCGACCAATCCGGACAACACCTGTGCGCCGAAGTGCGGGCTAGAGGTTGGTCATCCGTTCCCCCGCCTCGTTGTAGCGGCCTCCCTGTACCTGGATCTTGGACGCAGCATCCTCGATCTCGCTGAGTTCGTCGGCCGACAGCTCGAGGTCGGCGGCGCCCATGTTCTCCTCCAGCCGGTGCAGCTTGCGCGTGCCAGGGATCGGGACGATCCAGGGCTTCTGGGCCAGTAGCCAGGCCAGGGCGATCTGGCCGGGGGCGGCCCCCTTCTGTTGGGCGACGCTCGCGAGCAGGTCGACCATGGCCTGGTTGTGCTGAAGCGCCTCCGGCGTGAAGCGAGGGATGGTGCTGCGGATGTCGTTGCTGGCATCGAAGTTGGTCGACGCGGTGACGGTGCCGGTGAGGAAGCCCTTGCCGAGCGGGCTAAACGGTACGAAGCCGATCCCGAGCTCCTCACAGGTCGGCCAGCACTTCCTCCTCGGGACGCCGCCACCACAACGAGTATTCGCTCTGCACCGCGGTCACGGGCTGGACCGCGTGCGCCCGGCGGATCGTTGGTGCGGCTGCCTCGGACATGCCGAAGTGCTTGACCTTGCCGGCCTCGATGAGCTCCTTGACCGCGCCGGCGACGTCCTCGATGGGCACGTCCGGGTCGACGCGGTGCTGGTAGTAGAGGTCGATGGCGTCCACGCCCAACCGCTGCAGTGAGCCATTGACGACATGCTTGATCACGTCGGGACGGCTGGTGACCCGTCCCCGCGGCTTGCGTTCGACGGGATCGATGTCCCAACCGAACTTGGTGGCGATCACGACCTGGTCTTTGTATGGACCGAGCGCCTCGCCGACGAGCTCCTCGTTGGCGTACGGGCCGTAGATCTCGGCGGTGTCGAAGAAGGTCACACCGCGATCCACCGCGGTGCCGATCAGGGAGATCATCTCCTGCCGGTCAGGCTTGTCGCTGTAGCCGCCGGTCATGCTCATGCAGCCCAGCCCTATCGCGGAAACCTCGAGGCCGCTCGTGCCCAGCCTGCGCTTGTCCATGATTCGTGCTCCTGTCATCGTCGAAGGGAGGCGCCAGCCCGCTGGCTGTTCGCGTCCTCCATACCGGAGACGCTAGTCGGCGGAGCACCCCAGTGGGAGTCCCTCCCAGTACCTCTCACACCCGCGCGCCCCTGACGCAACTGGGTGCTCCTTTCATGACGGACGGACTCCCTAGCGGTCTCGATTCGCGGTTTCCTAGTGGGATGGAATACGCACGCTTGGGACAGACGGGTCTGAAGGTCAGCCGGATCGCGCTGGGCTGTATGAGCTACGGCGAGGCGTCCACAGGCCTGCACCAATGGACGCTGGATGAGGACTCCTCCCAGCCGTTCTTCCGACAGGCTGTCGAGCTCGGCATCACCTTCTGGGACACCGCGAACGTCTACCAATCGGGAACCTCGGAGGAGTTTGTCGGGCGCGCAGTGAAGAAGTACTCCCAGCGTGAGGACATGGTCTTGGCCACCAAAGTCTCCGGCAAGGTGCACGAAGGCCCGGGCGGGTCGGGTCTGTCCCGCAAGGCCATCTTGGAGCAGATCGACGCCTCGCTGGCCCGGCTCGGGACCGACTATGTGGACCTGTACCTGATCCACCGCTTTGACCCGGAGACTCCGGTGGAGGAGACCATGGAGGCCCTCCACGACGTGGTCAAGGCCGGTAAGGTCCGCTACCTCGGCGCCTCGTCGATGTTCGCTTGGCAGTTCGCCAAGCTGCAGCGTGCCGCGGACCTCGGGGGCTGGACCCGGTTCGTGGCGATGCAGGACCAGTACAACCTGATCAAGCGCGAGGAGGAGCGGGAGATGCTGCCGATGTGCGCAGACATGGGCGTGGGCTGCGTTCCGTATTCACCGCAGGGAAAAGGCCGTCTGACCCGGCCCTGGGGAGCGCAGACCCAACGTTCCGACACCGACGTGGTGGCCAAGAGCTTCGATCTGGATATCGACCAACCGGTTGTGGAGGCGGTCCAAAAGGTTGCGGAAGCGCGGGGAGTCCCGATGTCTCACGTCGCGCTGGCCTGGCTGTTCACGAAACCGGTCGTGTCAGCCCCGATCGTCGGCGCAACGAAACCCCATCACCTCGCCGACGCCGTCGCGGCCCTCGACCTCAGGCTGACCGACGACGAAATCGGGGCGCTCGAGGAGCCCTACACGCCCCAAGCGCCGTACTGGTGGTGACGTGAACCACGGGGCGCGCACGGGTTGTGCGCTTCCGGCATTACGGCGAGGTACCTTCGAGGAAACCGCATTGGACGGGAGGCCGCTTTCATGCCGTGGATCGCGTGGTTGATCGCGGCTGCCGCCTTGGCCGTTGCAGAGTACTTCACGCTCACTCTGGCGTTTGGGTTGCTCGCTGCGGCAGCGCTTGTCGCCGCGATCGTCGCCGGGATCGGCGGCTCCCTGCTGGCGCAAGTCCTCGCCTTCGCGATCGCGGGTGCACTGGGGCTACTGGTCGTCCGGCCAATCGCGAGACGGCAGATGACCCATCCCTCACCGGTGCGCGAGGGCAGCTACGCGCTGATCGGAAAGAAGGCGGTGGTGATCGAGGAGGTTACCGGTACGCAGGGACTCATCAAGCTCGCCGGGGAGGTGTGGTCGGCGCGTGCGCTTGATGAGGACCACGTCATCCCGGCGGGGACGACGGTGGATGTGATGGAGATCGAGGGCGCGACGGCGATCGTGTATCCCCGGGAGCTTCTGCCCTGACCACGCGGGCTGTTGAGACAACGGTGGAGGAGATATGGACCTGAACTTGAACCTTTTAGTACCGATCATCATTGTGGCGGCCCTGGTGATATTCGTGGCGGTGTCAGCCGTTCGCATCGTCCCACAGGCGCGCCGCTACAACGTCGAGCGGTTTGGCCGCTACCGGGCGACGCTGGAGCCGGGCCTGAACTTCATCATCCCGTTGGCGGATCGCATCAACACCAAGCTCGACGTGCGGGAGCAGGTGTACTCATCTCAGCCCAAGCCAGTGATCACCGAGGACAACCTGGTGGTCAACATCGACACGGTCTTGTATTACCAGATCACGGACCCTCGGGCCGCCGCCTACGAGATCGCGAACTATCTACAAGCCATCGACCAGCTCACCGTCACCACGTTGCGCAACGTCATCGGCAGCATGGATCTGGAGCAGACGCTTACCTCGCGTGAGGAAATCAACACTCGGCTACGCATTGTGTTGGACGAGGCGACCGGCAAGTGGGGAATACGTGTGAACCGGGTCGAGATCAAGGCGATCGATCCGCCGCTCAGCATCAAGGAGGCGATGGAGAAGCAGATGCGGGCCGAGCGCGACAAGCGCGCAACGATTCTGCATGCGGAAGGGGAACGGCAGTCCAAGATCCTTACCGCCGAAGGGACCCGCCAGCAGGAGATCCTGGTGGCGCAGGGCGACCAGCAGGCTGCGATCCTCCGCGCCGACGGTGAGGCCAAGGCCGTCGACCTGGTTTTCCAGGCCGTCCACCGCAACAACGCGGATCCCAAGGTGCTGGCCTACAAGTACCTGGAGACGCTGCCTCACCTGGCAAAGAGCGGTAACACCTTCTGGGTCATCCCAGGTGAGCTCACCCAGGCGGTGCGCACCATCACTGAGGCCTTCGGCGACTACTCCCGGATGGGGGCGCCCGCGACCGAGAAAGGCAGGGCCGATAGCCCGCCGCCCGAGATCGAAGACCAAGAGGGCAGCCGCGAGCTGACCTCGGGCGGTCAGCCGAGCTTGGACGCGATCGCAGCCGTTGATCGGGTCACCGAGTTGGCCCAAGCCGCGGTCAACGAGGCCGAGGCCGAGGTTGCGGCCGCCGAGGGCATCGATAAGCCGCTGGACCACGAGGCGCGGCGTTAGCGCTTCAAACGGTTCAGTGTGAACGGCTCACCCGGGGCAATGACATGAATTCGTTCCGGATTCTTCACCAGATCGTACAAGGACTCCGGGTCACCGTTGAAAGGCGCAAAGTCGGGAGCGTCCACCGATCCCCAGTGATAAAGCAAGAGCGGTGTACTCGGATAGGCATTCGCCATCCTCACCGCACCAGCTAGTCCGAAGTGCCATTCGCTATCGGAGAAGTCGAAGAGCATCGCATCGGCGGCGGGCATCTGCAGATGATGCTCCGGGATCAAGCGCGAATCGCCGGGCGCCCAAATGGTGCCGTCAGCTGTTTCAATCCAGAAGCCGCAGGCGTCTTCCGGTTGGAAAGTGCGCGTACTGGCGCCGGGAGTGGCATTCTGCCAGGCGTGATCAGCCGGTGTTATTTCAACGCGTACGCCTCCGACATTGAAATCGTCACCAATATCGTGACCATGCGCTGGAAGTCCCTCATTCTTCATAAGAGAAGCTACGTACTTGGTCGAGTGATAGGCACGAGTCACCCCAGCGAGATCCCGACACGTTGGGATGCTGTAGTGGTCGTTATCGCTGTGAGTAACCAATATGGCATCCAAACGAGGAACATCCTCAGCCGCGATTGGCAACTCGATCATTATCGGCATGTCAAACCCTCCTAGTAGGGGGTCGACCATGAGTGTTGTGCCGCGGCTATTGATCAGAAATCCGGCCATACCCAGCCATCGAAGGGTCGTTCCGCCCGAGGCTTCAAACGCTTCTTCGCCAAAGGTTTGGGTGGAAGGAGCCTTCGCCTGATACTTCTTTCCCTCCGTTCCCGCAACGATGCCGTCGCCGAATCGAAACACTGGGTCGGCTGTGTCGTACGGAACGTCGCTGCGGCTCTCCGTAACGGCTTTTGTGGACGACGGAAGGTCGAACGGCAGCCGCCCCCGCGCCTGCGCCTTGCCGAGCAAGACGTCGACGACAGCCTCGTCCTGGGCGCCGAACTCGACCAGCAAGGCGGCCGCTGCGGCAGCAAGCTCCGGCACGATCGCCGGGCGGTCGAGGAAGAGCACGATGATCGTCGGCAGCTGCTCGCAGATAGCGACGATTCGGTCGCGCTCCGCCGCCGGGAACTCCAGCGATCCGGCATGGAAGAACGACTCGAACCCGCCGGGACGAGGTTCGTAGGGCGCATTGAGCCGCAGCACCGCCAGATCGGCGTCAGCCGGGTCGTCGACCACCCGGCCCAGCCGGGCTGCGGCCGCCGAGCCGATGTTCTCGATGTAGACCGCTTGGTCGGTGCCAACTGGAAGTGCCGCTGGGCCGGAGTCCGCGGCAGTGAGCCGCACGATCGCGGCCCGCTGTGCGGCCTCGCCCTCAGCCACGAAGTCTGGGCGACCGATGGTGGTCACCGCGCGGTCGACGTCGAGGAACGGTTGCTCGAACAGCCCGAGCACGAACTTCTCCCGCAGGATCCGCCGCACGGACTCGTCGATCCGCTCCTCGGTGACAAGCCCGGAGCGGACGAGTTCGACGACCAGCTCTGGCCGGGACTCCCCACCGAACTGATCACACCCGGCGTCGATGATCTTCTGGACCCGGTCGAGTTCGCTGAGGTGTTCCGCTCCCCAAGCGCGGGCCGGCATCGGCTGGCCCATGATCACACTGTCGCTGATCAATCCCCAGTCGGTGCACACAATGCCCTCGAAGCCCAGGTCGCTGCGCAGCAGCTCGGTGATCACTCCATGGCTGAAAGCGAAGCCCACCTCCTCCCAGTTGGTGCCGACCGGCATCCCGTAGTAGGGCATCATCTGTGAGGTTCCAGCGGCGATTGCGGCCCGGAACGGCTTGAGGTGGTACTCCATCTGCCCGCCGGGGTAGACCTGCTCCCGACCGTACGCGAAGTGCGGGTCTTCACCGTCCATCTGCGGTCCACCCCCGGGGAAGTGCTTGGTCATGGTGGCCACCGAGCCCTGGCCGAGCTCGGTGCCCTGGAAGCCGCGGATGTAGGCGGCAACCAGACGCGAGGTCAGGTCGGCGTCCTCACCGAAGGTCATCCCGATGCGTGCCCAACGGGGTTCGGTGGCCAGGTCGATCTGCGGGTGCAGTGCCACCCGGATACCGGCGGCGAGGTACTCCTGGCGAGCGATGTCGGCGTAACGCTGCACGAGCTCAGCGTCACCCAAAGCCGCGAAACCGAGTGACTGCGGCCATTGTGAGAACACGCCCGCCAGAGCCTCGGTGCCCGGGTTGTTACTGAACGCGTGCCGGGGATCGGTTGACAGGGTCACCGGAATGCCGGGCCCGGTGGCCAGCGCCAGCTCCTGGACGCGGTTGTGCCAGGCAACCAGCTCGCGCACGTCGTCCACCTGTCCCGCGAGGTTGAAGTGGTTGAGCCGCATGTCACGGATGGCCGCCTCGGTGGCGGGCCGGCCGAAGGGGTTGTCGGAGCTGATGAACTGCCCGCCCGGCCCCATCGTGATGATGTCGTGAAACATCAGTCCGGCTTTGTCCTCGACGGTGAGCCGGGCGAGCAGGTCCTCCACCCGGTTATCCGTGGTGTTCGACGGATCTTGGTAGGGCTCGGCCACGGTGTCTCCTGTCTCACAGTTTGCTAAGACCGATGTTGAGACCAGCCTCGCATCCGGTGTGGTCGGCAGCGTGTACGGGCCGGGCACATATCAAGCCAATCGGTCGGGATCAATTAATCAGGCCGGCGATGAGGTTGACCGACCCGCCCACGATCGCCACGCCGAACAGATACGACAGCATGGCGTGGGAGAGCACCGTACGCCGGATGCGGCGATCACGGACAGTCGTGTCGGACACCTGGTAACACATGCCGATTGTGAAGGCGACATAAGCAAAGTCTCGGTACGTCGGCCCGTCGCGTCCGTCCGAGTCGGGAAAGTCGATGCCCGGTTCCGCCGCTCCGAAGTGCAGGTCGGCATAGCGCAGGGTGAAGACTGTGTTGACCACCGTCCACGACACCACGACGGTGAACACCGCGACGCCGATGAGCAGCGCCTGAAGGGGGCCGCTCTTCGCCCCGGCGAGGGTGATGGCGAAGCCCACACCCAGCAGGCTGGCCACACTTGCTCCGGCCAACAGCACGGTCGCTGACCGGCGGGACTCGTCTACGCTCCCAGCGATCTGTGCTGCTTGCGAACTGTCGGCCCTGACGATGATTGGCCAAACGGTCGCCAGAAAGGCGAGCGCAGCCGCGTCCCAGCCTGCCACGACCGCCATCCGCAACGGCACGAACCAAAGAAGCACCACAGCGACGATCAGCCCGCTGCACCCAACGATGGCGGTCCGGACCATCGCCGAGGCGTGCCAGCCCAGCAATCGGTGGTAGCGGGTAGGCGGCGGCATGGCGGTCATCGCTCGAGTGTTGCCGATCGCATCTTCCCTCGGTGAGCAGGGTCAGGCCCGCCGATTGATGCCGGTCAGAACGGGTAGCTGCCGGGCTCCTGGTTGACTGTTACCCATTGCATTTCGGTGAACGCTTCCAGGTTCGCTTGCTGGCCGCCGATGCGGTACCCGTTCCCGGAGTGACCCAGGCCGCCAAATGGTGCTATCGATTCGTCCGTGGAGGTCTGATCGTTGATGTGCACCATGCCAACGGGTACGCGTTCGGCCAAAGCGAGACCCTTCATGATGTCAGTTGTCAGGATGGCGAGTGAGAGACCGCTATCGGTTTGAGCGGCGAATCGTGCCGCCTCGTCGATGTCCTTGAATGCGACGATGGGAGCGACGGGCCCGAAGATTTCCACTCGTTCTCAGCCGGGCTAGGCATCTTTCCGTTCGGGATCGCCCTCGGCGTGCTGGTGATGCAGCTCGGTCTGCCGTGGTGGGTTGCCCCCGCGCTGTCGTTGTCAGCGTTCGCCGGCTCTCTTGAACTGCTGCTGGTAGGGATGATCGCCACTGTTGAGCCGTTGGCGGCCGTCGCGGTCACCGTATTCGTGGTGAACTTCCGGCACGTCTTTTACGCGTTCTCCTTTCCTCGGCACCTGGTCCGGAACCGCTTCGCTCGCCTGTATGCCACGTACGCGATGATCGACGAGGTCTACGCCGTTAACGCCGCGTTGCCCAAGTCGCATCGGTCGGCCGCGCGGATTCTCGCGATGCAGGTCGCCTGTGAGATCTATTGGGTCGGCGGCGGACTCGTCGGCGTCGTCCTGGCCAGCATGCTGCCTGGTCCGATCAAGGGCCTTGAGTTCGCGCTCTGCGCCCTGTTCACCGTGCTCACTCTGGACGCGTTCAGGTCCCGCCGCCAGATCCCCTCGGTCCTGCTTGCCGGCGCCAGCATCGGGATCGCCCTGGTTGTCGCGCCCGGCGTCGCCCTGTTCGTCGCCATGCTGATCTTTGTCGCCTTGCTTCTCGTCCGCTACGCCATTGACCGTCGCCGCATCGGAAGGAGCGACAGTGCCTGAGACCACCTACATTCTGGTTGTCCTCTTGATCACGTTCACTATCACGTTCGCTCTGCGCGCCGCGCCTTTCGCTGTCCTTGGCACACTGCAGCAGTCGACACTGGTCGACGACCTCTCCCGATGGATGCCTGTTGGTGTTCTGGGCATCCTGGCCGTGACCGCTTTACGTGGCAGTGTTGTCGGCCTTCCGGGAACCGCGATTTACGCAGTTCTCGCGCTCGCCGTGACGATCGCCGTACACCTGCTCTGCGGCCGGCGCGCCCTGCTCAGTGTCACTCTCGGGACCGTTGCCTTTGTCAGCCTGGTCAACCTGCTGTGACGCCCGCGGGGGGTGAGTGGACTGATCTGGACCTGAACCGTCAGCCGAATATCGCATAAATGGCAGCGCCGATGATCACGATAGCTATGACCAGAGCCGCGTCAGAGCTGAGCTGCAGCACAACGAGCATCAGCTCCACTTCAACGCCCCCCGTCCGACTTAGCAGTGGCAAAAATCGTATAGGCGGTAGAGGCCGTTACCGTTGTCACAATCCGCGTGTCGGTTCGTTCGTTTTGAGGATTTCTTATGAGGCGTCGCACCCTCGATCTTTGGTCACCCGCGATCGGAGCGGCTGGCTCAGTTGTTGCATACGGGCATTGGGGTCGTCCGGTCCTCGTCTTCCCGCACGAGATGGGCCGCGCGGACGACTTCGAATCTTTTGGCATGGTCGACGTGGTGGCCGATCTCATCGAGGGCGGTCGCGTCAAGCTTTACTCCGTGGCGAGCTACGACACCGAAACCTGGTCGAATAAGCAAATCCCGCTGGAGGAACGCGCTCGTCGACACGCTGCGTACGAGTCGTGGATCCTCGATCAAGTGGTCCCGTGGATTTTCGACGACTGCGGGGGACCGGCAGACATCCTCACGACTGGCACCAGTCTGGGTGCCTATCACGCCGCGAATTTCGCGCTGAAACGCGCCGATCTTTTTCCGCAGGCGCTGTGCATGTCAGGAATCTACGACCTCAGCGCATTGCATGGCTGGGGCGAACGCGGCGACGCAATGTACTTCAACACTCCGCTGGACTATGTGCCCAACATGGACGGCGACCACCTGGACTGGCTGCGGTCACGGGTGTTCCTGGTTTTGGTGTGCGGACAAGGCATGTGGGAAGACACCACCGGCGCCCTCGTAAGCACCAAGGCTTTTGGCGGCGTGCTCGCCGACAAGGGCATCCCACATGAGCTGGACCTGTGGGGGTACGACGTAGCGCACGACTGGCCCTGGTGGCGGCGGCAGTTTGCCCACCACTTGCCACGGTTCTGCTGAGCTGGCCTGACTTTTCCACAGATCGACCTTCACGACCTCGCGGACGAGAATCCCGTGCTCCATGGTGGATCGATGCGCCGCTCGATTCCGTTCTCCGGTCCTTTCACCACCGCTGAGGCTTATGCCGCCGGGTTGACCAGCGGCATACTCCGCGGGCCGTCCGTACGACGGCTCCTCGCCGGTGTCAACGTGTCGGCTGAGGTGGAAAGCTCAGAACGGATGCTTGTGGCCGCCGCGCTCAAAGTGGTGCCGCAGGCTGTGGTCGTGGGGTGACGGCTTTGCACTTGCACGGGGTCGACATCGGCCCGCCGGCACCGCTGTATCTGGTCACCACCAATCCCCACCCAGTGCGGAGAGCGAGCCTGAACGTCGCCCGGGTCAAGGCTTTGCCGCCGCATTGCGGATCAGTAGCGGTGGCCGAGCATGCGTTCGCCTCGGCGGCGACCCAGCTCAATCTGCTCGACCTGGTCACTGCGGGTGACTGGCTGCTACGCCGCGACCGGTGCCATCTGCCCTCCCTGCAGGCATACGCATCGAGTTTCACCGGTCGCGGAGCCGTGGCGGCGCGTCGTGCCGCCGGACTCGTCCGCGCCCGGGTCGACTCGCCGCGAGAGCCCATGCTGCGGCTCTGCCTGGTGCTTGCGGGGCCGCCAACGCCGGACTGCAATCTCGTCATGGGGACGCACGATCACCCGATCGGCAGGGTCGACCTGGTCTTCAAGGAGTTCGGCGTCTTGATCGAGTACGAGGGTGACCAGCACCGCACCGACCGCTCGCACTGGAACGTCGACATCGGCCGGTACGAGGAATTTGCCGCCGACGGGTACCTCGTCATTCGGGTGACCGGTGCCGCCATGCGACGAGCGCGCGAGGTGGTGTGCCGGGTTGATGCCGCTCTCCGCTCTCGTGGCTACCGCGGCCCGGCCCCACGCTTCTCACAAGAGTGGTGCTCTCTTCTTGAGCCCTAGAGCAGAAGTGGGCTGATCGTCGATGATGCGAGTCGGCGTGGAGAGCCTTAGCCGGCGTACATCTGGAGATCGCTGGCGAATCGCTCCGTCATCTCGATCACCGGTTGTAGCTCCGGATGCCGCACGATGATCATTCCATCGCTGATCAGCACCGCGCGCCAATCACGACGAGGGGCACCGACTGGGAGCAGGTCAACAAGGACCACGTGCTCGCCATACTCAGCCAGCAACGCCTCCAGCCCCTCCACATGGGTGATCCGGCCAACCCCATTGGCGCGTTTGAACACACAACCGGAGTTGTACCGCCGCTCGAGTTGTTGTGACAATCGGCCGTGGACGACAGCCTCCGCCCATGCGATGTACACGTCCCCGTCAGTTGCGTAATTCATCAGATCAACCACTCGCGCACCCGGTGGCCGACCTCCGATCTCGCCGAAAACGGCTACGCCGTCGGACTTGCGGTACCACTCCATGTGGGTGAACCCGCTGCGGAATCCCAACGCGGCGAGCACCTCGGCGCCCATCTGCCGGCCGGGCTGTAGGTCTGGGACGGAGAGCTCACGTAGCACGATCGACACCGGGCTGATCCATTCGTGCATCTTCATCTGCAACGGCCGCGGCCGGTACCACATGATGTTCTCGTACAAGATCGATCCGTCCGCGCACACCGTGTCGTAGGTGAACTCCTCCCCGTCGATGAATTCCTCAACGCTGACCTCGGGTACGTGCCGCAGCAGCGGCAGCACCTCGCCCAGCTCCTGGGCGGAATCCACCCGGTAGGTGTCGGCCGAGCCAGCCCCGTCGATCGGCTTGACGATCAGTGGATAGCCAACCCGTTCCGCGGCCTCCCACACGCCCGCCACAGTCGTCGCGCTGACATGCCATGGAGTACGGATCCCAGCGGCGTCGATCGCCTGTTTCATCCGTTCCTTGTCGCGGAACGGCACGGTCTGCTCCACCGTCATACCGGGCACGCCGAACGACTCGCGAATCCGCGCTGCGAGGATCATGTACGGCTCCCACAGGCACTCGACCTGGTCGATGGGGGCATGGCGGGCGAGACCATGGAGGGCGCCGAGCACGGCGCTCTCATCGGTGAGTGTCACGTGCTCGTAATGAGCGAGCGCGTCCCGGGCCGCTTCCGGCAGCGCCGACGGCGGCTGATCACCGACGCCGATTACCGTGGCACCCACGGCCGCCAAAGCTCGGGTGAAATACGCCATCTCCACCGGGTAACCAGGCGAGATCATCACAATGTTCACTGCGCCTCCACAAGCTCTACGCGGATTCGCCTGACGATGCGGTGCAGGGCATCTCGGACGACCTCGGTGTCGGGATCCCTGACGATGACGTACCCCTCGCCTTCATATCCTGACGAGGCGGGTTGACCCACATCCGGCAAGCGGGCTTCCACGATGAGGTGCCCGATCTCACGCTGCAGCTCGTCGACTCCATGGACCGCTCCGACCCGGCCGCGACCCTGTCCTCGTAGATAGGCCGTGCCGGCGGCGTACCGGCGTTCGGGTACGTCGAACGTGCCGAGGATGACCAGCTCCGCCCAAACCCGGTAGAAGTCGACATCATGCACGTAGCCGAGCATCGAGCTGATCTGCGCACCCGGCGGCCGCGCCGCGACCTCCGATACGGCAACCGAACCGTCTGGGCGGCGGAACCACTCCATGTGGGTTACTGCATCGCGCACGCCGAGCGCCCGCAAAGCGGCCGGGCCGATCTCCCAGATGCCGTTGTAGCGCGGGTCATCCAGTTCCCGCGGGAGTAATACGGTCCACTGAATCCAGGGTTGACGAAGGACCTCCAGCGGCGTCGGCTGGTAGTCGGCGATCGAGGAAAACACGGTCTGATCGCCGACCGTCACACTGTCGAAAGTGTGCTCGTCGCCCACCAGGAACTCTTCGAGCAATCCCGGTGCATCCGCCCGCGGCGGAATCGCCTCGAGCCAGCCTCGCAGCGCCGTCACGTCATCGAGCCGGTAGGTCGCCTGCGCTCCAGCACCTGCGGGAGGTTTGGCCACCAGCGGGAAGCCGACCGTCTCGGCGAAGGAGAACGCTTCGGAAGGGTCGGTGACGAGCTGGTGGCGGGCGCAAGGCACCCCGGCCGCGCGAAGCACCGTTTTCATCCTCGACTTGTCGCGTACGTTGAGGGCGGTCTGCAGATCCATGCCGTCAAGGCCAAGCAGCTCACGTGCGTACGCCATAGGCACCTGCAACTGCTCGAGTGCTCCAACGAGGCGCTCCACTGAGCCCATCTGTTGGCTGAGCCCGCGTACGGCATCGACCAGCTGCTGAGGATCCAGTGCGTCATCCACCCGCCAATGCCCCTCCAGGTGCTCCTTCAAGTCCGGCGACAGTCGCTCAGCCGGCTCTGTGGTGATGACGCCCAGGCTTACGCCGGGGAGTTTGGCCGCGGTGAGGACGAAACGCGCGGTTGCGGGAAGGAGGAAGGGTGCGACGAAGGCGGCGACCACCATAGGCAGGACGCTACTCGGTAACATGCCGAGCGTGAACGTCGTGTTCGTCGAACCATCTTTTCCCCCAACGCAACGCAATTTTGTGCGAGGCCTTGCCGAGGTTGGCGCAACGGTCATCGGGATCGGTGAATCTCACACCGATGCGCTAGACGAACAACTCAAAAGCTGGATGACGCACTACCACCATGTGCCATCGGTCGTCGATGTGGGCGCCATGACCGACGCCGTGCGTTGGATTCAGGACAAGCTTTGGGTTGACCGGCTGGAGGCGACGATCGAGGCGCACGCGCTCGCGGCCGCCCAAGTACGGGAGAACTGCACGATCCCGGGTACGTCAGTGCGTACGGCCTGGCTGTGCCGGGACAAGCCATCGATGAAGGAGGCGCTGCGCGCGGCAGGAGTACCCACGGCGGCATCGATGGCCGCGCACAGCGCTGCTGAGGTGTACGAGTTCGCCGATGCGGTTGGGTATCCACTCATCCTCAAACCCCGTACCGGTGCAGGCGCCCTCGACACGACACGCGTGGACAATCGGCGCGAGCTCGACTACGCGCTGGGTCGATTCGGCGGGCAAGGCACCGCATCTATCGCCGTCGAGGAGTTCGTGGAAGGCCACGAAGGCTTCTACGACACGGTTTGCGTCAACGGGAATGTATCGCTGGATTTCGTCTCGCATTACTTCCCGAACGTGCTGGAAGCGATGCGCGCTCGCTGGATCTCCCCACAGTTCATCGCCACGAATCGGGTCGATTCGGTGTCGGATTACGCAGAGCTCCGTGAGATGGGCGCCCGGGTCAACGAGGCCCTCGGCATCGGGACGAGTGCGACGCATATGGAGTGGTTCTTCGGCCCGAAGGGCCTGCGGTTTTCCGAGATAGGCTGCCGCCCGCCCGGAGTGGGCGCCTGGGACCTGTACTCGGTCGGCAATGATTTGGACCTGTATCGGGAATGGGCGAACGCGATCGTGCACGACCATATCGCCGCTCGTCCATCCCGACGTTATGCCGCCGGCATCGTGGCATTACGACCGGATCATGACGGCAACATCACTGGTTATTCCGGTGTGGAGGAGATGCAGGCTCGGTCCGGCGAGTGGGTCATCGACGCACACCTGCCTTCGCCAGGTACCCCGACCCAGCCCGTGGAGGCGGGGTACATGGCCAACGCCTACGTCCGCATGCGTCACCCGGACTATGACGTGTTGCGCGGCATGCTCGACGACGCCGGCCGCACCATTCACGCGTACGCCCAGTGAGTAAGACCCGGTGAGTAACGCCCCTGGGCCGCCATCGCCTTTATGGCGCAGCCATCATTGGTCGGCTGGAAGCGGCACGAGTCGCCTCGCGATCAATCAACTCCAGCAGGGCTTCGTCGACGATGCTGCGATCGACCGTTTCCTGGCAGATCGCGAAGTCCCCATCGTCGAAGGCCGCCACTGCACATTCCTCTTCCGGGGTGAGGCCGACGAGGTATATCTGGCCCAACGGATTCTCGGCCTACCGAGCCGACTGCCGATGCGGAGAGTTGCCGCGACAACGTTGTGGTACGTCGTCCTCAAGGTGCCTCAGAGATCGCGGATCAACTACCAGGTCGAGGTCAGACGCGGAGAGCACGTCGAGCGCTTCAATGATCCGTTGAATCCAAAGCTCTCGCACAGCCCATTTGGGGCCATCTCGGTATGCTTCACGTTCGGCTACATGACACCGGAGTGGACCGCTCCGGACCCCGATGCACCTCCTGGTGAGCTAACTGAGATTCTCGTCCAAAGCCACGCCCTGCAGCGCGATTGTCAAGTGACCCTGTATCTGCCGGCTCGGTTCCGACGCGACGCGGAATACCCGTTACTGGTCGTACATGACGGCGGCGACTTCTTGCAGTACGCCGCGGCGAAGGTGGTACTCGACAACCTCATCCACCGCGGCGAGATCGCGGCAACTGTCGCAGCCTTCCTGCACCCAAAAGATCGGCTTGTCGAGTACGCCAATTCCGCGGAGCACGCCCGCTTCCTCACCAACGAACTCTTACCGCATTTGCAGACGGAGTTCCCATTGGCACGTAACAGAACCGGCCGCACGCTCCTTGGCGCTAGCTTTGGTGCGATCGCCGCACTCTCCACCGCATACTCCTCACCCCGTACCTACGGATCACTGGTACTCATGTCAGGGTCGTTTGTCTCAGCAGACGCCGGGACGGACCACGGCGGTGGGCCTGTGTTCGACCCGGTTGTGCAGTTCGTCAACCGTTACCGTGACCGGCCCCGCCGCGTTGCAGAACGGGTTTTCGTCAGTTGCGGGTTATATGAGCCGTTGATCATTCCGAACCGATCCATCGTGCCGATCTTCGAATCCGCCGGTATGCGCGTGCGTTACGTCGAGGCCCGGGACGGTCACACTTGGGAGAATTGGCGCGACCGGCTGCGCAACGCGTTGTTATGGGTTACCCGCGGATCCGCGGCGGGTCCACGCAAGGCGTGAAAGGCAAATCTCATCTATCCCATCGGGCGTCCACGTGGCCACCGCGGGATCAGCTCCGGGACCTGGCTGTTGGCTAAGTCAACTTGGCCGTCTACCGAGCGCAAGGTACGCGAGTGGCCCGAAGGGCTGGACAATGCAGGCGAGGACCCAGAGTGCCTTAGGTCCGCGTACCTGGTCGGCGGTCCGCCGGGCGAGGTCGACGAGCGCAGCCGTGGTGAGAGCCAACTCCACGGCGGCCGAGGCGATGATCAGCCGTTGCTGCGTGCGGGTTAGGTCGCTCCACCGCTTTGTCGACGCCATGGTTCCACATTAATGCCAGGGCCTCCGTGGCAGCCACCGAGCGGCTGTCGGGCTCTCACCGCTTCGGATCACTGGTCCGAACCTGCCTGCTCGATCGGGTAGGCCACGAAGGCGAACTGGCGGCTGTCGGGGGACCAGCTGTTGACGTTGATCGTTCCCTGGCCACCGAAGAGTGGGAAACGCGCCACGGGCTTGCCCCAGTCGGAGGTGTGGACCAGTCGCACCTCGACGTCGAGGTCGGCGGGGTGGCCCAGGGTCCCGGTTGGGAAGCTGATGTAGCTGGCGTACTCGCCGTTCGGCGAGAGGTGGGGGAACCAGTCGACGGTCTCGGAGGTGACCAGGTGCTCCATGGGTCCGCCCTCGGCCGGGATCCGGGCGAGTTGTGCGTGGCCGGGCTGGTTGCCGAAGTCCTCGGTGTTGACGTAGAGCCAGGCGCCGTCGGGGGAGTACTCGGGCCCGTCGAGAGGCTTGCTACCGGCTTTGGGGTACATGGTGTCGCCGCCGCTGGAGGGGATGAGGGCGAGCCGACCAAGGCGGACAAGTCGCTCGCCGGCAGATCCACGAACGCCAAGATCTTGCCATCGGGGCTGACCCCATGAAGGAAGTGGTATCGGCTCGAGTCCTGCGTGACCCGCGTCGCGGTTCCCCCTCCGATCGGCGCGACGTAGATGTGTCCATCGTTGGCGGACAGATAGATCAGGTCGCGAAGGGCGTCGAGGACGTGATCGTTGTTGATCGGTGGCAGACCGTCGATGATCACCTGCTTAAGGTCCACCGCTCGGCCTGAGGTCGAGCCGCCACAGCAGACCGTCACCGTTCAGCAGCAAACCCTGACCGTCGGGCGCCCAGTTCGGTGCCTCGAGCAGCACGCTTTCGCTGGTGTACACGAGCCGAGCCGACTGATCGGCCACATCGGCGATCCACACCTCCGCCCGCTGGCTCTGTCGCAGCTTACGGCCATTTCCCATGCGGCCAATCAGGGCTGTCGAATATCTCTCTCCTTGCTGTTTGTCGGGCGAGCATCGCCTCGCCGCTGCGTCCTTCGGCATCGGTGGGGGTTCCTCTCGCCATCTTCGGCTACTTCAGCGCACCGGCCGCAAGGCCGCGTTCGAAGAAGCGCTGGAAGCTTGGAGAACCAGCGGGAATAGATTCCACGGAATCTATTCTGGAGGTATGGTGCGGCCATGGACGTCGGTCTGGTCGGGCTGTTTCGCGACCTGGTCCGTCTGGAGACGGAGCTGTGGAACCGGCTGGAGGCCAGAGTTCATAAGGCGCACGGTGTGCCGCTGGCCTGGTTGGAGATCATGCAGGTGGTAGATGTCACCGAGGGTTGCCGGGTGCTGGACATCGCCAGGGCGTTGTCGATCACGGTCGGCGGGGCGAGCAAGGTAGTGGACAGGGTCGAGGCTGCAGGTTTGTGCCGACGGCAACCTAACCCGACGGATGGTCGATCGAACCGGATCCAGCTGACCGAGCCTGGCGTCGGCCTGCTGAAAGCTGCGGATGTCACGTACGTGGCCGCCCTCGCCGACCTCGTCGGCGCGGCGGCACCGGGAGACGAACTCACCCAGCTGTCTGTCACCCTGCGTCGGTTGCGGCAGCACCTGCTGACGCCGGCTCCGGTCCATGCGGCGGCGCGGCGTTGATGGCCACCATGAAGGCGGTCGACATGGTCGTAGTGGCAGCTCCGCCGATCGTTAGGGAGCTGCGATGACTGCTCGCGGCGACTCGTCGTCTCCGGTCTCGACGGTTGCGTCTGCCGGCCGGGCGGGGGCCGCAGGTGCGGCGGTGTCCACCTCTTTGGTGTTGACGCTCGCCTTGCAGAGCGCGGTGCCGCCGTTCGCGACTGACATGTACACCCCGGCCTTCCCGCAGGTGACGGCCGACCTGGCCACCTCGGCGTCGCTGGTCGGTCTGACCTTGACCACGTTCTTCCTCGGCATGGCGTTGGGGCAGCTGCTCGGTGGACCGCTGTCGGACCAGCGCGGCCGGCGGATACCGATCATCGTCGGTGGGCTGATCTGCACCCTCGGCGCTGTCGGCTGTGCGTTGGCGCCGTCGATCGGGTTGCTCATCGTTTTCCGAGTGGTGCAGGGCTTCGGCGGCGGCTTTGCGGCGGTGGTCGCCCGGGCGGTCGTGGTCGACGTCGCGAAGGGCGACCTGCTGGCCAAGGTGATGTCGATCATGATGGCCCTCGGTGGGCTGGCGCCGATGGTCGCCCCGGTCCTCGGCGGGACGGTGCTCACCTTTGGCGGAACCTGGCGAACCGTCTTTTGGTTCCTGGTCGGGTTCGGGTTGCTAATGATGATCACTGCCATCGTGTTCGTACCTGAGTCGCTGCCACGGGAACGTCGTCACGGCGGCGGACTGCGTCAGTTCGCATCAGGTCTGAGCCAGGTGCTGCGGATCCGGTTGTACGTCGGCTACATGCTGACCGCGGCGTTGTCCGGCTTCACGATGATGGCGTACATCGCAAACTCCTCCTACGTGCTGCAGGAGCAGAAGGGCCTGCCGCCCTTGCCGTTCGCGCTGTTCTTCGCCTCCACCGCTCTGGCCCAGGTTCTGCTGTCGGTCGTCAACGCCAAGATCGTCGGGCGCTTCCGGCCGCGCACCCTGATCGGGTTCGGGCTCACCCTCGCCACCGTCGCCGTCGCGGCCCTGACCGTGGGCGTATTCGCTCTCGACACCCCGCTGCTGCTCACCTGCGCCGGGTTCCTCGTCTTGATGGCGGTCCAGGCGTTCATCTTCGGTAACGCGAGCGCACTGGCCGCCGGCCAGGCTCGGCATGTCGCCGGTGCCGCCTCCGCCGTCCTCGGCGTCACCCAAGCAGTGGCGATGGCCATCTCCGCCCCTCTCGCCAGCTCCGGCGGCGGCGTCACCGCTGTCCCCATGATCTGGGTCATGATCGTCGGCGTCGTCGGCTCGCTTTTCGCTTACCTCGTCATTGCCCGGCCAGCGGCTGACCGCAGCGGTCGAGCTTTCGCCGACCGACTGAGGAGTCCCAGTTGTGCATCGATACCTAGTAGTGGCGAACCACACTCTCGGCGGCCCGCAGTTGATCGACGCGATCCGCGAGCGGATGTCACGCGGTCCGGCCGAGTTCTGGGTTCTCGCGCCAGCCACGCCAACAATCCATCTGGTCAACGACTTCAACGCGCTCAGCGGCGCTTTCCCTGTCGACCCCGACCTGCTGCCCGGCGCGGCCGACGTCCAGACCCGCGACCAAGGCATTGCCGAGGCGCAGTCCAACCTCGACGCCGAGTTGCAACGACTTCGCGAGATCGGCGCCACAGCTGACGGCGCCGTGGGCGACCCGGACCCGATGAAAGCGATCGAAACCACCCTGGCCCAACGGCAATTCGACGAGATCATCCTCTCAACGCTGCCGCCGGCTATCTCCCGCTGGCTCGCCTGGGACCTTCCGCATCGTGTTCGGCGCAAAACCAGCGTTCCGCTGACGGTCATCCCTTACCCCAGGTAGCGGCGGCCAAGGACGAACACGTTGGGCCACACGGTCGAAGCCGGCCCTGAACGCCTTCACCATGCGAGCCAGATCAAGCCGGCGCCCCTGGACGATCTTCGAGATCGTCGCTCGGCCAATCCTGGGCGGCGGGCGAGTTCGACCCGGAGACATCAATCGCTGGAACAGATCAGATCGAGGACGGCACTGCGCGTCTCCGCGAACGACCGACCTTTTAGCCGGCGTCGCGCCACGGTCGTCCATGATGGTAACGCTCCGAGAGGTCGGCCGGTCTAGCCGACTGCTGAGCGGAGGGCCGAGACTGCGAGATCATGGTCACCGCCCGACTCCAGGCCTGACACGGCGATCACCCCGACAAGTGCACCGCGTACGCGGATCGGAACCGCACCCTCGCCGGGAGCGTACTCGGCTCGGGACAGGCCGAAGATCTCGAAGAAGTCGGGGTTGTCCGCGACGTAGTGGTCGTACACCTCCAGTGAGGACCGCGCGAAACGGCGCACGACCCGCGCCTTCTTCTCCACCCAGTCGTCGTTGTCTGCGCTGGTACCCGGCAGAGCGGCATGGAAGACCTTCTGCTGGCCCAGCCAGATACTGATCGTCACCGGAAGGTTGTCCGAGCGACAGCGCGCAACCAGCGCGCTCCCAATCCGCCACGCGTCGTCGTGGTCGAACCGGTCGAAGTCTGCTGGGTGCTCTGTCATCAGGAACTCCTCGTCGTTGGTGGGCGGAGGTTCTCACTGCTGCGCGAGCTGGTCGCGGACGGTGTCGATGGTGCGAATGACACTCAGCGCGGCGTGATCTTGAGGTTGGAGAAGAAGGATTCGCTGCCGATGTCGACGAACAGGCCGACGGCGCCGGCGACGGGTGTCGCCTTGGTTTCGCTCAATGCCAGGGATTCGGTTCCATTGACGGTCGCGGTCAGGCGGGTGTCGTCGATGTCGAGCTTGAGCGTGATCCATTCGTCGGGGCCGATGTCCGCGCCCGCTTCGTAGTCCCCGTCCGGGTACTGCTCGCGCAACCGGTCGAACTTCCAGTCGGGGTAGGCGAAGTACTGGATGGCGCGCTGGTCACGTGGCCTGGGCGGGTTTGCCTTGCTGTCCGTTCAGGGGGCGCAGGTAGACCGCTTCGAAGCGGTCGCCATCAGCGGTGACGCGGTAGGCGATGCCGGCGAAGGCCCGGGCGTCGGCGGGTCCCTTGCCGTTGAGACGGCTCAAGATGTCGACCTCGATGGTGCCGTTGGTGAAGCTGGCAGGAACGATCACGAAGGTGGGCATGTCGACGTAGTCGACGCCGGGCCTGCCCTCAAGCGTGACGGCATCGGTCAGCTCGACGCGCAGCGCCCTGCGGCCGCCAACCTCGGCCGGGACGGCGGTGACGGCACGCAGTTTGGAACCCGCCGGCAGCTTGGTCAGGCTATGTGTCGTGGCTGCGGTATCGGCCTGAGTCATGGTTGTCTCCTCAGCTGAATCTTGCTTTGGTGCTACGTGCGTGGGGCCCTTGCATCGAGGGGAATCAAGCGCTCTCCAGGACCGAGCGTAATGTCGCCCGCCAGGACGATGCGCGATTAGCGCGCTCGAAGCACTAGCGCGTCGAGTACTTCTGAGCGGCTGGCCGACGAGGCGGAAGTGGGCGTCGGTCGTGTCCGCCGAGTTCTCGCTGGCTGCGCCACCTCCGGAATCGGCTTGGCGCACCGGGCCGCGAAGGCGGCGAAGGAGTCGCCGCGTCTTGGTTGCCGCCTCTCGCAATTTGATCATTCGGGGCACCACCATCGCTACAGCCGCAGGCGCTCCAGCTTCTGAGCAGGTGAAGCTAATTCTGGTCGTCACCGTCCGCTGTGAGTATCAGATCGACTCGTTTGGTCAGCCACGCCACCAGTCCTCGCGGCAAGTCAGGACGGTACAGGAGCGCGACGCCGCTCAGCGGCGCCGCGATCCCGAGCAGCAGGAACGCGACTCCGACCAATGTCCATCCGTCCAGGAAGGCCGCGACACCCCCCAGCAGCCCGGCGACTCCGAACAGCAGGAACGGGACCCCCAGCAGTGTCCACCCGTTCAGGAAGGACGCGACACCACCAAGCAAGAACGCGACCCCGAGCAGCAGGGCCGTGACCCCAACAAGCGTCAATCCGGCGAGCAAGGCCGCGACACCACCCAGCGGGGCCGCGACTGCGCCCAGCAGGAACGGGATCCCCAACAGCGTCCATTTGTCCAGCAGGAACGCGACCCCGAGCAGCAGTGCCGTGAGCGGACCCAGCAGAAGCGCGACCCCCACCAGGGTCCATCCGGCCAGGAAGGCCGCAACACCGGCCAGCAGGGCCGCTAGTCCGAAGAGCAGGAAAGGGACCCGAACCAGTGTCCATGTGTCCAGCAGGACCGCGACCCCGAGCAGCAGCGCCGCGACGCCGAACAGCAGGAGTGCGACCCTAACCAGCAAACTTGCGATTGTGCCAGGCGTCGATGCATCCAGCGGATTCGCGACCCCGAGCAGCAAGAACGCCGAACCTACAAGCAAGCAAGCTGTCCCCACGGCGACACGGTCGACGTCTGCGCGATTTCGGAGGGTCGGCCACGTGAGCATCACCCCGGCCTCCCAGAGGTACGCCACGGACAAGATCATCACGGCCAGGGGCCACCCAGTCACCGATCCCCACACCACGACTGCCAGGTAGCCGGTCAGTGCGAGCAGAGCCATGCCCCGAGCCCGCGTTGTGTTATAACGCTCCCGCCGCAGAAGACCAGTACTCGGCACCGCGACCAACAGCGCCGCAACAAAGACAGCCGGCGGAAGCCAGTTCCAGTTCTGTGCCACAACGAAACCGCTGAGCAGATTGACTCCCACTCCAATCACCACGACCCCGATGAACCACATGATCAAACGATCTGGGTCGCGGGTCGGCACACCGCTAGGGTTCAGCTCGGGCACGCAGCACAGTTTGGGGCAGGAATCGAGAGATCGAAGGGCGACATCCGCAAGACGCGTCACTAAATCCAAACCGCTGCCAGATGACGGCACGTCCTACTGCTGTGGGCGTTGCTTCTGCCCGGCTTCTAGCAGTTGGATCATCTCGGCGATGCGCTGAGCGCGTTTCTCCGGGCGCCGTTTCGTGGCATCGATCCAGCGAAGGTAGGCGCGTCGGTAGAACTGGGCCAGGGAGTCGAAGAACGCGGCCGCTTGGGGATGCGCGGCGAGTGCGGCGGCGATGTCTTCGGCGAGGTCGTCCCGCTGTGGACCTTCGGGTTCGATGACAACCGCGACGGTGTCGCCGACGCTGAGGCCGCAGCCGCGCAGCCAAGCCGGGCCGAGGGTGAACCCGAATCCGTCCCCAGCCGGTTCGACTACGCCGCGTACGCCCATGAAGTTGACGGTGCCGGCGATGTGGTGACGCGGCTTGGTGCCCCAGACGGTGTGGGGGTTGAACGGGACCGGGATGAGGACCCGGCCGCGGCCCGCGTCGGCGAGCGTGGCGGTGAACTGTTCACTGGTCACGGGTCTGGTTCCTCGGCGATTGAACCGGCGTAGCCGCTCCGGTTGGATGCCCGGCGGACGGAGCGGGCGTGATGTTCGAGGGAGATGACGCCGCAGATGCCGGACGGGTCGCACTGTGCCGGGTCCAGGTCTTTGCCGGCGGTGCCGAGCTCGGCAAGGTCGCGCTCCAACTGCCTGAGTTCACGAATGCGGGCGGCGACCTCCGCTCGCCGCTGCTCCAGCAAGCTGACTACGTGTCGACATGGCGCATTGCCGCTGTCGCGAATCCGCAGAATCTCGCGAATGTCGGCCAGGGATAGCCCGACCGCCTGCGCGGCTCGGAGGAACTTGAGGCGAGGGAGCACATCAGCGTCGTAGCTCCGGTAGCCGGAGGCTGTGCGGCTCGGCGCCGGCAGCAGACCGACCTGCTCGTAGTAGCGCAGCGCGGTCGAAGGCACACCGCTTCGTTCTGTCAGCTCACCAATGCGCATGGTCGCCAGGATAAGTCCTTGACCTTCGATCTGGATCGAAGGTTTACCATCCTCGGGTGTCACGGCATGACCTGGCGGTGATCGGCTCGGGCGCCGCGGCGTTCTCTGCGGCGATCGCGGCACGGCGGCGGAACAAGAGCGTGATCATGATCGAGCGGGAGACCATTGGCGGCACGTGCGTGAACACTGGATGCGTGCCGAGCAAGGCCCTCCTGGCCGCCGCGCAGGCACGGGATTTCGCCGCCACGCAGCCCTTCCCAGGTATCCGAACCGAGGCCGGAGCGGTGGACTTCGCGGCGCTTGATCCACGGCAAGCGTGCGCTGGTCGAGCGCATGCGCGCCGACAAATACATCGACCTCGCCGCCCATTACGGTTGGCAGATCATCCGCGGGATTGCCGGATTCGTCGACGGACCGGTGCTCGAGGTCGCCCTGGCCAATGGCGGATCACGGTGGGTGGAGGCCGAGCACTATGTGATCGCCACCGGCTCGGCACCCTTCGTCCCGCCGATCCCGGGCCTGGCAGAGTCCGGGTATCTGACCTCGACCACGGCGATGGAGCTGGATGAACTGCCCGATTCGCTGATCGTGCTTGGCGGCAGTTACGTGGGTCTGGAGCTGGCGCAGCTGTTCGCCCGGTTGGGCACTCGGGTCACCGTTGTGGAGATCTTGGACCGGCTGGCCCCATCCGAGGAGCCGGAAGCCAGCCTCCTCATCCAGGAGGTCTTCGCCGACGGAGAACATTGAGGTGCGTACCGGTGTGATCGTCACCAACGTGGCCCGCCAGGACCACGCCGTCATGGCCACCCTTCGCCACCCGGACGGCCGGACAGATCAACTAATCGGGCAGCGGCTGCTAGTTGCTGCCGGGCGCAGCCCGGTCACCGATGCGCTGGATCTGGCCGCGGTCGGGGTCAAGACCGGCAACCGCGGCGAGGTGATCGTCGACGCCGAGCTGCGCACCCACAACCCGCGAATCTGGGCTGCCGGCGACGTCATCGGTCATTCGCAGTTTGTGTACGTGGCTGGCGCGCACGGCGCGCTGATCGGCGACAACGCGTTCGACCACGCCGGTCGCACGTTGGACTACAGGCACCTCCCTCGGGTCGGCTTCACCGACCCGCAGCTGGCCGCGGTCGGGCTCACCGAGCAGCAGGCCATCGAGCAGGGGGTGGACTGCAGCTGCCGCGTCATGACCCTGGACCACCTGCCGCGCGCCCTGGTCAACCGGGACATCCGCGGCCTGGTGAAGATCGTCGCCGAGCGCACGACCGGCCGGGTCATGGGCGTGACCCTGGTCGCCGCCAACGCCGGGGACGCCATCCTGGCCGCGGTCTACGCGATCAAACACCAGATGACCGTCGACGAAATGGCGGACACCTGGGCCCCCTACCTCACCGTCGGCGAGGGCCTGCGGCTGGCCGCCCAGACCTTCACCCGTGATGTCACGCTGCTCTCCTGCTGCGCTTCCTGAAAGGCAGAAGTCCGATGGATGAAACCCTGCACCGTGCTGTCACGAACTCCGGCATCGTCATTCCGCCCGCCCGCCAGCGGACGCTGTCACTCCCGCTGCGCAGTCTGCACCGGCGCATCCTGCGGCACTTCGCCGACCAGGCAACGGCACCCGCGCCCCTGCTGCTCGGTGAGTGGGCTCGCGACCTCGGCGTCAACCTCGACACTGCACTCGGTCAGCTCGTGGCCGCCGACCTCGTCGAGATCGACCCCAGCGTGCCGGCGCGGCTGCTCGGCGCGTACCCGTTCAGCGCCATCGCCCGCGGTCACACCGTGCAGATCGGCGGCGGCCCGACCGTGCAGGCCTACTGCGCCGTTGACGCCCTCGGCATCTCCAGCATGCTCGGCCGCGACGTGATCGTCGCCTCCCGCGACCCGCAAAGCGGCGAACCGATTCGGGTCGTCGTGACCGAACGTCACGCCAGCTGGGAGCCCGCCAACACCGTCATGGTCCTCGGCACCAGCCCCAGCTGCGAACCGTTCAGCCACTGCTGCCGCTGCCCGTACATCAACTTCCACACCTCGGCAGCGAACGCCCACGGCTACCTGCAGGCACTCGACCTGACCGGGCCCATCCTCACCCAGACCCAAGCCCTGGACCTCGCCGCTTTCCTGTTCGGCGAGTTGCTGCTGCCGGTGGGGTGACACCGCCCTCGACCCGGCACAGATCGCGAGAGGCGACATTAAGGGCCTATACCACGGTTTGATAGCGCGATCACGATACCTAGAAGTATCATGCATTGCAGTCCTAGGGTTAGGCGGTCAGATGCGCATCACCAAAGACCTCGTGGCGGCCTCGGCGACGCCGCTCGTGCTGGGGATACTCGCCGAGGGTGACAGCTACGGTTACGCGATCCTGAAGCAGGTCAACGAACTGTCGGGCGGACAGCTGGAGTGGACCGACGGCCTGCTTTACCCTCTGCTGCACCGCTTGGAGCGGCTTGGCCACGTCGAGTCGGCCTGGGAGACGCCGCCCGGGGGACGCCGCCGCAAGTACTACCGCATCACCGACCAGGGCTGGGCCGAGCTCGTCGAGCAGCGCCGCCAGTGGGTCACTGTCGTCGACGCACTGCGGGGGGTCTGGAACACCACGCAGCCCATCAAGCCGATCACGGCACCGGCATGGGAGGCGGGACGATGATCGTCGACAGCGACAACGATCTGGAGGGCCAGATCGCAGAATGGCGGGCCTACATGCACCGCCGCCGGGAGCTGCTCCACACCGATACCGAGGAGCTGGAAGACCATCTTCGCAGCCGGATCGCCGAACTGACCGAGGCGGGCCTGCGAGCCGACGAGGCGTTCCTCATCGCTGTCAAACGCATGGGCAGCGTCGATGAGCTGTCACGGGAGTTCGCTCGCGAGCATTCCGAGCGGCTGTGGAAGCAGCTTGTGCTGCCCGGGGAGCCGGACGCGGCCGCCGCCGCCCGTGCCCGGCGCGAGCTGCCTGTCATGGTGCTTTGTGCGGCCGCCGCGGCGCTCGCGATCAAGGTGCCTGCCTTGTTCGGGCTTGACATCTCAGGGGACGATGCCGGCTTCTACGTGCGAAACGTGAGCCTCTTCGCGCTGCCAGCGCTCGCCGCATATTTCGCTTGGCAACGCCGCATCGGTTTGCGCGTCATTGGTGTGCTCGCGTTGCTGTTCCTTGTCGGCGCGGTCGCCGCGAACGCGTATCCGCTGGCCGATGACTCGCAATCCATTGTGCTCACGGCGATCCACCTGCCGATCGCATTGTGGCTGGTTGTCGGTGTCGCCTATACGGGCGGTGATTGGCGTTCAGACCGGCGGCGCATGGATTTCATCCGGTTCACCGGGGAGTGGCTGATCTACTTCGTCCTCATTGGACTGGGCGGCGGCGTGCTCGTGCTCTTCACGGTAGGCACCTTTGATGCCATCGGCCTTGACGCCGAGGAATTCATCAATTCGTGGCTGCTGCCGTGCGGCGCCATGGCCGCGGTCATCGTGTCGGCATGGCTGGTGGAGGCCAAGCAGAGCGTCATCGAGAACATGGCCCCGGTGCTGACCCGCGTGTTTACCCCGCTTTTCGCCGTGACCCTGCTGGCCTTCCTGGTCGCCATGACCTGGACCAACAACGGTATCGACGTCCAGCGCGATGTGCTCATCCTCTTCGACCTGCTGCTCGTCGTCGTGCTGGGCCTGCTGTTGTATGCCATCTCCGCCCGTGATTTTGCGGCCCAGCCCGGTCTTTTTGACAGGTTGCAGCTAGCGCTCGTCGTCAGCGCTTTGATCATCGACGTCATGGTGCTGGTGGCGATCACCGGCCGGATCACCGAATGGGGCTTCAGCCCGAACAAGACCGCGGCATTGGGCGAGAACGTCATTCTGCTCACCAACCTGGCGTGGTCGGCGTGGCTGTTCCTCGGCTTCCTCCGTGGCCGCATGCCCTTCGCCCGACTGGAACACTGGCAGACCCGTTACTTGATCGTGTACGCCCTCTGGGCCTGGACAGTCGTCCTCGTCTTCCCGCTCGTGTTCAGCTTCGCCTGAGCGCCGGATCCGGCCGGTCATCCTGCTAATTGACCCGGCCATTCCGTGCCAAGTTTGATAGCCCTATCTTGAGAACGGCAACGGCAACGCCGAACTGCTCTTGGGGGGAGGGTACAACCGAGCGCCGAGAAGGAGAGTGTGGTCGATGAGTTGGTTGCGCAAGCGCGTCGAGTCGAAGAACGGTCTTACAGTGGCGCTGCCGCCGGGCACTGAGCCGTGGTTGCCAAACGTGCTTGCTCGCGTCAGTCCCGCTCTAGTGTCCGCACTGACGTACGCCGTCATAGACGAGCGCGACCAGCCCGACGGCCGACTATCTTTTGTGCTGTCGGACTGGCCGCGTCTGGACGAGTTGGGGCGGGTGCGCCATCAGCACGATCGGTTGGTGGAGGTTGCGGTCCCGGCGAGAGACTGGCAGGTAATGCTTGCCGAACGCCGCGTCCCAGAGGTGTTACGCGACCGGCCGCCGCGGATCGGCGACGCGTTCGGGGTGATGCTCGAACGCCGCGTCGCTCGACACCTGCTTGCCCCGATCGGTCCGGTGGTGGACGTCACGGCGGACGCGCGGGATGCGGCGCGGGCCGCGTTCTACGGCGCCGTTGCGTCTCCGCTGGACGCGTCGGTGGCGACTGGTGTTGAAGACAAGGAGGCGGAGGAGGATCGGATCGTTCCTGTGCCCGAACCTGAGGACTGGCGGGCGTACGTGATGGGGCGGACGCGATGACGGTGGCGCCGATCGAGACGCTGGCTGCGACGGCGTTCGACACGTCGAAGCCGTTCGTGTCGTCCATCGGCGAGCGCGACCTGGTGTACTTCCTGCTGAATGTCGGCGACGGCGATACGCAGCTGATACTGCTGCCGGACTCACCCACAGGCCGCCGCGCGATCGTGGTCGACTGCGCGACGTCGAAAAAGCTGCCCGCGCTGGTCGCAGAGCTGGGCGACGCCGGGCTGCTGACGCAACCGCCGACCGGCAAGCCGTTGTTTGAGCTCGTCGTCGGGACGCACCCGCATGAGGATCATGTCGGCGGGATGCCTGAGTTTCTGGACACGTTCGGCGACCACGTCGGCGAGTTCTGGGAGCCGGGTTACTTCCACACCACCTCCTCGTACATGGAGGTGATGCGGGTCCTCGAGGACTTGGAGAGCAACGGGCACGGCGTGCGCCTCTCGCAGCCGACGAGCGGCTACACCCGCTACATCGGCCAGGTGCAGGTGATGGCGCTCACTCCGGCCATCTCGCTACGAAACCGCTTCGACACCTTCGGCATCGAGATCAACAACTCCTCGATCGCGATGCGGCTGGAATTCCCGGCTAGCCGGGTCGTGCAACAGCCCGGCAGCCGCGACTTTGTCAGGACGAGGACGCAGCGGATCCTGCTTGGGGCGGATGCGCAGACTGTGTCGTGGGCGCACGCGCTCACGGACTTCCCCGAACTGCACACCGAACGGTCCGCGGCGGCCAAAGCACTTCGCGTCGCACTGGGCACCGACCCGCTCAAAGCACAGGTGTTCAAGGTGCCGCACCATATGTCGAAGCACGGCCTCAACCTGGAGCTCGTGGAGCAGGTCTCCCCGGCATTGAGCTTGGTGTCGTCGGTGGCGGGCGGCGGGAAGTACAACTTCCCGCATACCGTGTCGCAGGACGCCCTGCGGGAGGCGCTGCAGGCCGCCAGTTCGGGCAAGGTCAAGCGGAAGGCCGACCATCAGCTCGGCATCCACTACACGGGCGCGAAAGACGACACCGGCAAGCCACTGGGCACAATCGCGGTCGTCATGTCACCGACCGGCGGACGGGCGGTGTGGCGATTCGGCGACCGGCCGCGAGATCTTGTCGACATCGCCGCCGGGCGCCGATGGAAGCCCTCCACCAAGCGCTGAAACGCCGGCTCGTAGCACTACGGAGACAACGACGACCTCGACTGGTTCCACCTGGGTCGAGCGGCGAGCCAGTCGGCGAGGTCCGATCAACCACTCAGGGGAGTGTGAAGGCGGGTAACAAGCCCCTCTGCACCAGCAGACGGACGATGTCATCCAGGCTGGTCATCTGTTTCTCAGCCAGGGATCGAAATGCCCCTGAGATGAAGAAATCCGTGTGCTCGAACTGCTCACGAAGGGTCGACAGGACAAGGTGGTAGATCCGGTCACTCAGCGTCGAGGAGGCGCTGCTCGAAGGCGTCAGTCGCCTGGCGACGAGTGGCGCGGAGCAGCCCAGCCGGCACATCATCGGGCAGTAGCGTGCGCAAGGTCCCCAGCGCTGCGGTGTGGGTGGGAGCATCCTCGACGACAATGGCTCGCAGATGCTCAAGGAGCGGACCCTCGAAGACCGGGTCTGAGGTAACTGCCGGTAGCAGTTTGATGTAGCGCTCCTCGACGGCGGAGGCGATGGCCCGCGCGCGTGCCAGAAATCGCTCGAGTTGGGCGGGGCTGGGTGGTCCCAGGGGTATTTCGGCCACCGAGTCGCTCGGAAATGCTCGTCGCGCGGGCCAACTCGGGAGAGCCGCCCGCTTCAACGAGAGCCAATTGGAGAGCCTTATAGCGGAACATCGCACCCTGGGCAAGCAGGAAGCCTTGATCACGCGCATCACCCCCCTGCTGGGTGGTTGCGCCACCTTCCTCGGCCGACAGATCATGACCCAGCGCGCAGTACAGAGATAGGTCTTCAACGATGACCGCATGCTCGACAGTGGTCAGGAACCTCAGTTCCTCGAGGACCTGTTCGCGAGTCAGCGGGAGGTGCGCCATGCTGTTCTCCGACCGGGTCGAGGCCCTTCTCCTCGAAGATGCCTAGGCGGCTAATCCTCGTGTGCTCACTGCATGGGTGCAAGAGCAGGCTCTCCGATCCTCGTCCAGCGCGGCATTGCCGATCAGGTGCGCCTGCTGACTCTCTGCGAGACTGCGTCGATGGTCAACAGACCCGATGGTGACCAATTCCACTTCGACCCGGCCAGCTACGTCGAGAGGATCCGTACGGAGGTGCCGGCGTACGACGAGCTGCAAGACGCTGTCGCCAAGGCGACCGCCGGTGTCCACGCCGAGCGGGTGCTCGAGCTCGGCGTCGGCACCGGGGAGACGTCAAAACGCGTCCTCGAACTCCACCCAGAGGCGGAGCTGGTCGGCATCGACGAGAGTGCGGAGATGGTCGCTGCCGCGTCCAGAAACGTGGCCGCCGATCTGCGCGTGAGCCGTCTCCAGGAGCCACTGCCCGAGGGCAACTTCGACCTCGTCGTATCGGCGCTGGCTGTGCACCACCTCGATGGCGCAGGTAAGGCGGACCTTTTCGCACGCGTCGCCGACAGGCTCCGGCCGCGCGGGCGGTTCGTGCTCGGCGACGTCGTGGTACCCGAGGATCCGGCTGACGTGGTCACCCCAATCGACGGCGTGTACGACCAGCCGAGCACCATAGACGACCAGCTCCGGTGGCTGGCTGCCGCCGGATTGGACACCGAAGTGGTCTGGGTCCGACGGGACCTCGTCGTGATCGTCGCCGATTCGCCGTCCTGATGCCCCACCGGACGGGTTGGGCGAGCGACCAGTTTGTGAACGAGCTAGTCGGTGGCGAGCCCCATCAGCCGGTAGACGCGGCGGGCGCCGGCCAGCCCCTTGAGCTCGTGCTCGCCAGCGTCTTCCAACCGGAGGCCGGCACCTTCAAGCAAGCTCGCCGTCGGCGCCGAAACGAGTACATCACCGGGATGGGCCAAGGCTGCGATACGAGTGACAGCGTGTACCGCGACGCCGCGGAGGTTTTCGGCATCGCGCTCGACTTCACCCGAATGGACGCCCGCGCGGATCTGGAGACCATCCTGCAGCGCGCCATCGCGGACCGCTGCCGCACACCGCACGGCTCGTGCCGCGCCATCGAAGAAGGCTAGGAAGCCGTCGCCCGTCGTATAGACCTCTACGCCGCGGAACCGGTCGAGCTGGATCCGCACTCCCTCATTGTGTCTGGCCAGCAACTCCTTCCAGGCCGCGTCTCCCAGCCGAACGGCCACTTTCGTGGAGTCGACGATGTCGGTGACGAGCAGGGTCGTGACGAAGCGCTCGCCAGCCTCGGCCGGCTTGGCCCAGCCGTGCACGCCGCCGTACTCGATCGTCACAAACGGTTCCTCGCCGATCACCCGTGCGTTGTGCCCAGGCGGGATCTCGAACGCCTCGCCGGCGCGAAGAATCCGCCGCGCGCCAGTGTCGGTTTCGATCTCAACTTCGCCTTCGAGGACAACGCCATGGTGATGGTGCTGGCAGCTGGGCGTCCCGGCGACCGGTTTCACATGCTCGGCCCAGCTCCACCCTGGTTGGTGGATGAGGCGGGCGACGTGCGCCTCGCCGAGAAGGACGACCTGCACGGTCACGAGAGGAAGCGTGACGAGCTCATCCGGCTCGTCGAATCGCTTCGACTGGAGCCTCGTCATGTGTTCAGGCTAAGGCTCGGTGACCCGGGCTGGGCACCAGCAGCACCCGCAACGACTCAGGTGGCATATCCGCAACGAGAGAGACCCGGATGGATCCGCCGACTGTGAGGCGGCTATGACCGCCTGAATGTCGGACCTTCATTGCGGGAGCAGCGCAGCCCGAGCGCGATCCAGCAGGGACTCGAACGGCAGCGCCTCGACGACGGGCAGGTCGTGCGCGCGCGCCTCGTCGGCCAGCCACGCGCCGTACTGGAAGATCCGCCGGTTCATCAGCCGATGGCGGTCCTCGAGCTGGAGGCCCACCCCGACGCGGGATGAGCGCGGCCTCGACGTCAGCCTCGGTGCGCTGGACGACGTACACCGCGCGTACCTCCGTGGCTGGCAGCTCGAGCTCCGTCACGAACGACGGCAGGAGCCACCCCCCGTCCGCAACCAGCCGCTGGTGCGCCTGGAGCTCGAGCTCCAGCACCGTCGGCAACGCGCGACACACCGCGCCCGACGCCGCGACATGGGCAGCTAGCACGTCGTCGTCCGCCTCGTCCTCCCGGCGCATCCGGCGGTCGATGTCGAGGACGTCCCGCGCCCGCGTGCTCTCACTAGCGGCGACCTTCATCGCCAGCCAGATCGAGTCCAGCTGCAACCAGCCCGCATCGAGCTCGCACGCCAAGGACTTGGCCAAGGTGGACTTGCCGGACCCCGCGGAGCCGGCGACCAAGAACAGCCGACGCGTCACGCGTGTCGGATCGCGCGGTGCAAAGTACCGTCTATGCGCTGCTCGTCAGGATCGAGCAGCGCCGCCTGGTCGACGTGGAGAAGGTCCCGTCGGAGAAGAGGATGTCTTCTTCGCCATCGTCGGTGACGACGGCAAGGACGGCGACCCGACAGCAATAACCGCAGCGTCAGGCACGGCCGAGTAAGGAACAACGATGACCAACCACTTCTTCGCCGACACCGCCGTCCTGCAGGGACGATCCCTCCGCCACATCACCCGCAGCCCGGACACCATCATCACGACCACGATCATGCCGATCGCCTTCCTGCTGCTGTTCGTCTTCGTGTTCGGCGGCGCGATCAACTCAGGGTCGGATTCGTATGTGAACTATCTGCTGCCCGGCATTCTGCTCATCACGATTGCTTCGGGCGTCTCCTACACCGCATTCCGGCTCTTCCTGGATCTGAAGAGTGGCATCTTCGAGCGATTCCAGTCGATGCCGATCGCACGGTCGTCCGTGCTGTGGACGCACGTGGGGACCTCGCTGGTCGCCAATCTGGCCTCACTCGTCGTCGTCGTGCTCGTCGCCCTCCTCATGGGCTTCCGCTCGGGGGCGGGAGTGCTGGCGTGGCTCGCGGTCGCCGGCATCCTGATCCTGTTCACCCTGGCGTTGACCTGGATCGCTGTAATCCCCGGTCTCTCCGCGAAGTCCGTGGACGGCGCAGTCGCGTTCTCCTACCCGCTCATCTTCCTGCCGTTCATCAGCTCGGCATTCGTCCCCACCGCCACCATGCCCGGCCCGGTGCGCGCCTTCGCCGAGTACCAGCCGGTCACATCCATCGTCAACGCGATCCGCGACCTGCTCACCCAGCAGCCGGTCAGCACCGACATCTGGATCGCCCTTGCCTGGTGTGTCGGCATCCTCATCGTCGCGGACATCTTCTCCATGGTTATTTACCGCCGCAGGATCTCCTAGTAGAGCGTCGAGCGGGTGTTGGCGCTGGGCGTGCGCCGCAGGCGTGCCACTAGGATCCGCGTGGCATGGCGATTCCTGCGGCCGCGCGTATGGCGGCGGTGCGCAAGGTGACGCCAAGCTTTCGGTAGATCGTACGCAGGTGGGCGTGGACGGTACGCGGGCTGCTGGAAGAGTTCTTCGCCCCGCTCGGCATCAGCCAGTACCGGCTGGCGCAGGCGATCGACGTACCGCCGCGGCGGATCAACGAGATCGTGCATGGAAAGCGGGCGATCAGCCCGGATACAGCTCTGCGGTTGTCCCGGGCACTCGGCACCTCCGACCGCTTCTGGATGAATCTGCAGAATCGCTACGACCTTGACGTCCAGTTGGAGGCGCACCGTGCTGAGCTCGACAAGATCAAATCCCTGGTCGCCTGACGCTGCCGCGCCGGCGAGGCGTCGACTGCGGTCCGGGGCAACCTAAGACACCATGGCTGGGCGACCCGCAGGCGTCCGCTGGCGGATCGAGCGGCCGAGGCGATCGTGACAACAACTCGTCGATCACCACAAAGGCTCCACCGGTCAATGCTGGGTTTGCTTTCCTGAGGCGACCGTGCGATCCGCAGATCGCGCGTCGCGAGCTGTAGAAGAGCGCCAGAACGGTTTGCCGAATGGTGGTGAGGTGTACCGCGGATGACCGTTTTTCGCTGTGCTTAGTGGCCCGCTAATAGCCCATCACTGACACGTGCGTGGACATCGCGTCCGGCGGCGCCGTCCACTCACTCCACGCGGGAAAGCACTGGACTTGCCCCGCGACCTCCAACGCAGCGAACAATTCGGCGTCGGCCGGGGGAGCGCGGTTGTTCCCATCACGGCCCCTGATATCGGGCTCAGCCCGTAGTTGGCGCACCGATGGACGCGGCGGCGAGCCCGAGGCCGACCGTGAGCACAACAAGGCTCTCGGTGATCACAACGCGCAGCACCCACAGACTCGCCGCCCAGCAGACGGCATAGTACCGACGTTGATCGTCGAGGGCCGGGGCTCGACAGTATTTGACAGAATACTGACATTATGTCAGGATACTGACATTATGCAGGGAGAGCGGAGAACATCCGAAGGAGAAACGGCCACCGAGGTTGTGCTCGCGACCTTCCGCGCCAACGGCCTGCTGCTCGCCGCCGGAGACGAACTCGCCGGCACGCAGGGGTTGACCTCGGCGCGTTGGCAGGTGCTTGGTGCGATCACGCTCGCGGACAGGCCGCTCAGCGTTCCGCAGATCGCGCGGCGGATGGGCCTGACGCGCCAGAGTGTGCACGTCACCGTCAACCGCCTCGTCGATGAGGGCCTGCTCGAGCGGGCGCCGAACGCCGACCACCGCCGCTCCCCGCTCGTCCGGCTGACCGAGGACGGCACCGTGAAGTACGCAGCGATCGACGCACGCCAGGCCGGGTGGGTGAACCGGCTCGCGGGCGGGATTGGTCGGGCCCGGCTGGAGACGACCGCACGAGTCCTCGACGAACTCTGCCGCCGGCTAGAGGCCGGCGACGACTAGGAACCTGACAAGGAGCACACAGATGAGCGAGTGGTTCGCAATCCCCATGCTGTTTGCCGGCGGGCTATTCGCCGGCGCAGTCACCTCGATCGCTTTGGAGCGCGTCCCAGCCTGGCGGGCGACCGAACTCTCCGAATTCCAAACGGGATTCGCGTACACCCTGCGGCGGGTCGACCGAGTCCAACCGGCGCTGCTCGTGGTGTCCCTCGTCTCGACGATCGGCTTCGCCCTCGGCGCCGACGGCACAGCGCGAGCCTCGGCGCTGCTTGCTGCGGCCTGCTTCCTGATCGTCCTGGTCGGCTCGGTTGCCTGGCTGGTTCCCGTCCAACGGCGGCTGGTTGTGTCGGGGACTGAACATCCATCGCGGCGGCTGGAGCGTCTGAGAAGTCAGTGGCTTCGCGGCCATTGGATCCGAACCGTTGTTGCGCTGATTGCGCTGTCTTTGGCCATTGTCGCCGCCGTCTCGTGAACGACCGAGCAGAAAGCCCACAATCCAAGGTGGAGGCCTGATGAGTGAGTCGGCTCGAGTTTCCATGATCGTGATGCTCGGCGCGGGCGGGCTCTTCACCGGTGGATTGGTCTGGTACGCGTGGGAGCGGGTATGGATCTGGCGGCGACTAGACCTGCGCGAGTACGCGGTCGACTTTCGCCGCTCGGTCCGCAGGGCGGATCCGGCCATGCCGATCCTCCTCGTCATCTGCGGAGCGGCCGCCGGCGGCTTCGCCGCCGTCACCGAGGGCGCTGCGCGAACGCTGGCATTCGCCGGCACCGGTCTTCTAGGACTGATACTGATCAGCTCGGTCCTTGTCGCAGAGCCGATCAACAGCCGGTTCCGCCGACGCCCGGAGGGCGATGTTCCGCCGGACGCGGAGCGCCTTCGCCGAGTCTGGCGACGATTCCATCTCGTCCGCACCGCGCTCGCTGTCGCTGCATTCGCGTCTTTTCTTCTGGCCGTGTCGTTCGCCTGAAGCCCGGTGTGCACGAAAGCATCACGCTCGACTAGCGCTCGGATTTGCCCGCGCAGTGGTGGCGTCCTGATCGCATTTACGACTGCGTCCACCACCCTTCCCATTCACCCAGCCGCGTAGATTCGACGGCGAACGGATGGACGCGTCCAAGCTTGCCTGGATCGGCGCGATTTCTGTGAGCAGCAACGATGAGGCGGCGCCAGGCCAAAAACCCACGAGCGCGAGCGCGAACATGAGCCCCTTCACGAGCCCAGACAAGACCCCGAACTCGAGCCTGCCCAAGAGGCCGAATAGGACCCCGCACGCGAGCCCGAGCCAGAGCACGCTTCGCCGTTGGCTCCGCACATCCTTTTGATAGACCGAGTGGGCAGTGGCATCCGAAGTCGCCACGCTCGCCAACGAGGGCGCTTGCGCGCACGCACGTATTGGGGTTGGAGCATTGTTGAGCCAGAACGTTCGAGGGAGGGGGCGCATGCTGACATCGATTGCGGGAAAATCCGTCGTCGTCACCGGTGCGAGCAAGGGCATCGGCAAGGGCGTCGCGCGGGTCTTCGCCAGGAACGGCGCGAAGGTCACGATCGTCGCGCGGCACCGCGCCGAGGCGAAAGCCGCGGTGAAGGAACTCGGCGGTGATGCGAGCGCCGCCATAGCCGACGTGACCAACCTCGCAGAGTTGGAGAAGATGGCGAAGAGCGCGGCGCGACGGAATGGCGGCATCGACGTGCTCTGCGCCAATGCCGGGATCTTTCCGCAGGCGAGGATCGAGGACATGTCGCCCGAGCAATGGGACGCAGTGCTCGCCACCAATTTGAAGGGCACGTTCCTCGCCGTGAAAGCCTGCGTGCCCTACCTCAAGAAATCCGCCGCTGGCCGGATCGTTGTCACCTCCTCGATCACGGGTCCGATCACCGGCTTTCCCGGCTGGACGCATTACGGAGCGTCGAAATCCGGCCAGCTCGGCTTTCTGCGCACCGCCGCGATCGAGCTCGCGAAATACGGGATCACCGTCAACGCGGTCATGCCCGGCAACATCATCACCGAGGGGTTGGAGTCGCTCGGGCCGGAATACCACAAGACCATGGCCGCCTCGATCCCGCTGAAGCGGCTCGGCACCGTCGAGGACATCGGTTACGCCGCGCTGTTCCTCGCCTCGAATGAAGCGGGCTATATCACTGGTCAGACGATTGTCGTGGACGGCGGGCAGATCCTTCCGGAATCGCTCGAAGCGCTGAAGGATTGAGACGCGGTTCCCGCGACCGGCGCATGCGCATCGCATCCGGGTCTACTCTCAAGATCAACTTGGCGAACTTTTGAACTTTTGACGTTCCGTAGCCTGCGGCTGGTGGCAATAGTTCCTTTTGCCGCCGCACCGGCCGCATGCTAATGGTCAACTTCTTCGACCCAACTCTTGACATATAAAGATGCTGGTCGTGCAGGCAGACCGCCACACGCAGTTCAGGAAATCCGCCGTGCTGCTGAGGAGCTGGAATGCGGGGTGGAATGACGACGGAGAGTGGCAGCGCATACAGCCTCAAAAACAACCTGTGCCGGCGGGACCCGGGCCATGGAGCCACAACACGGAGCCGGGGAGCGCCGAGTTCGGAACCAAAGCTGGCGAATATTGGGCACGAATTGGGCACGGAACCCGTCTGATCAACTTCGGCCGCGCCCGTTTCGATGCCTTTGAAGTCCTTCCTGACAAGCAACTTTGGTAGCTGGCACCCCGATGATCACGGAATACAGATAATCAGCGTGGCTATTCTGTCATCTGAGTGTTCGAATAACTTGGGCATAGCGAAACTGAGTTTACTAGGAGCGATGCTGCTGAGCGGGTGACGAGAATCGAACTCGCATGACCAGCTTGGAAGACGAAACCGAAGAGGCTCTGGCCAGGCGGTTTACTTATCTGCAAAGGAAAATGCTGACCGTGATTAGCCGTGAGTGACCGCAGATGCGCGCAGTATTGGGCACGAATTGGGCACGCGGCAAGTCACTGTTCGATTTAGCCATAACTGAATAGAGACTCTTTGCTTGCAAACTAACCGAACGGGACTCGGTCAGCGTCGGTGAGCTCGCTTAGCGTAGACGAGCCGCGCTGAATGGCTACACTGAGCTGCTGGCTCCGGTGCCGGATCCAGGCTGCGCCGCTCCAACTGACGTTCGATGACCGCTGTCGGTGCTAAGCGCGTGCCCCGGCTCACTGATCCGACCGCTACGCGGAAGAACTGCGAACCTTCTCATAGCAGTTCATTCAGTAAGAAGTTGATCTTGTGGCGCGACACGAGCTTTGGATGCGGTGAAGTGCCTTGCCGTTAGGCGATTCTGGGCTTGTTGAGGGTCCAGGCTCGGTCTATTGGGAAGGCACTTCTGAGGTGCAGGGTATCGCGGGTTTCCCGAAGGTCGTGGTGTCGGCGGACGGGCGGGGCGTCGTCTCGCATGTCGGGGCCCGGCTACTGGCTGATGTCGCCCAGGCGACCGGTCTGGTGGCTGGGTTCGACGAGGTTGCCAGGACCCGGCGAGTCCGTCGTTCGGCGCACGTGCCGGGTCAGGTGCTGGCTGAGGTGGCGGTGATGATCGCCGACGGTGGGGAGGCGATCGCTGACCTGGCGGTGCTGCGGAACCAGCCCGGCTTGTTCGGGCTGGTCGCCTCGCCAGCGACGTGCTGGCGGGTGCTCGACGCGGTCGACGCGGACATGCTGGCCGGGTTGAAGCAGGCCCGGGCGGCGGCCCGAGAGCGGGCGTGGTTGCTCCGCGGCGAGGCCGGCCGGGAGCTGCCGAGTGTCATCTGCGGTGGCCGGGCCCAGCCGGGACTGGTGATCGACATCGACGCCACACTGGTCACCTGCCACTCGGAGAAGGAAGGTACGGCGGCGACCTACAAGCACGGGTTCGGCTATCACCCGATGCTGGCCTGGCTGGACAACACCGGCGAGGCGCTGGCCGGGATGCTGCGGCCCGGGAACGCCACCGCGAACGATGCCGCCGACCACGCCACGGTGATCGAGGACGCACTGGCGCAGATCCCCGACGGCCACCGGCACGGGACGCCGATCTTGGTCCGCGCCGACAGTGCCGGCGGCACCCGAGGGTTCCTCGGCTATCTCCGCAGCTTGGGTGAGGAGCGCGGTCTGGACGTGTCGTTCTCGATCGGTTTCCGCCTCACCAACACCGTCTCCGATGCGATCCGGCTGCTGCCGGAGACGGCCTGGACGGTTGCGATCGACGCCGACGGGACACCACGGCCGATCGACGACACCGGGTTGCCGGTCGCTCAGGTCGCCGAACTCACCGGCCTGCTTGGCGATCCCGTAGGCAACGGGTGGCCGGCAGGGATGCGGGTCTTGGTGCGGCGGGAACGCCCGCACCCCGGCGCGCAGATCACGCTGCTGGAAGCACACGACGGCTGGCGCTACCAAGCCGTAGCGACCGACACGCCCGTCGGACAGCTCGCCTGGCTGGAGGCCCGGCACCGGGGCCACGCCCGGGTAGAGGACAAGATTAGAAACCTTAAGCAAACCGGCATCGGTCGCTTCCCCTCCCGCGACTTGCCGATCAACCAGACCTGGCTGCAGCTCGCGTTGACCGCGGCCGACCTGATCGCTTGGACCCAGACCACCCTGCTGACCAACGACCTGGCCAAGGCCGAGCCCAAGATGCTGCGCTACCGGCTGTTGCACGTCGCCGCACGCCTCATACGCGGGCAACGCCGAACCAGAATCAGAATCGACCATCGTTGGCCCTGGGCGCATCAGCTCGCCGACGCCTTCAACCGGCTTGCCCAGATCTGCCCGCCACTGCTCACCTGAATAGTTAGGCCAACCTGACAACCCACCACCCAAGGAACCTCGGAGACCCCGACACCAAGCCGGCCGATTCACCATGCCCGAGGCCGAGACCAGCCATCAACGCCACAGATGATCATGAAAGTGGACTCGCCGGAATCCTTACTGAAAGACCAGGGTTAGCTGGGACCGACGAAGTTGGAACAGATGAAAGCGGCTCGAGGCTATGTACGGCTGGCCGTGAGGACCCGGGGTAGCCGGTAGCTGATCCGGTGGATCACTTTGGCACCGACTCGGACGTGCTCCTCTGAGTCCCAGCTGAAGTCGAAGGCGTTGGCGAGCCGGTTCATGATGTTAAAGATCAAATTGACGTGGAGCGCGTCAACGATGCCCTCATCCGGCACCCCAGCGGCCCGCACCGCGTCGACGTCGGCGCTCGCTACCTGGTCGGGGGTCCGCGTGACCTTCTCAAGCAGCGGAAGAATGGCTGCAACCTCGGGGCGCATCGATCCGGAATCGTTCACGTCAATCATGCCGTCGGACTCCACCCGAGTCGTCTCGGTGTGGATCCGCACACAGAACGGGCACTCGTTCAGTCGGGAGGTGAACACTGCGAGGTATTCGCGCTCTGCCGGAGTCCAATATGAGGGACCCCGGAGCACTTCAGGGCCCAGTCTGAAGAAGGCGTCGCCGAAAAACTGCGGCCGGTACATCGCCATCTGGACAACGGCATCTACGCGCTGGTGGGAAAGTGCTCGGACGAGACGGAAGAACATCCGGGCTCGCAGCCGATGCCCATCCTCCAGAACCGCGGGGCGCATCGTCAGCCACTTACGCGGATCGCGCGCATTCCTGCGTCGAGTCGCTGCAGCGCGGCGCCGACGGCCGCCGCGACTGTGATCTCGAAGATGTCGTCATCGCTTAGGCCCGCCGCGGTAAGTCCGGCCAGGTCGGTGTCGGTGATGCGATAGGACCGGTCGCGAACTGTGGCGGCGTACGAACCGAGTGGCTCAGGCAGCTCCGCGCCGCTGCCGGCCGCCGCGCGAACAGACGGTTCGGTCGAGCCCGACGACTCGAAGACCGCGCGACGCAATGCCTCTACCCCGGCCGTGTGTCGATCGGTTGGCTCTCCAGCGGCTCTGGATCGACCCGATCTTCCCATTGCGTCCTCCTAGGACTACCTTCCAGCTTGACTCGTCAGCAGTCGCGATACTGGGTCAATTTTGTAGCAGCACGGAGCCCACAGCTTGGGGGCACTGCATCAGCTAGCACCGGGGCGGACGCGCGCCAAAACGCAACCATGTCCAAGCAAGTACCGCGCGTACGCCGGGCTGTTTTGCGATATTGAAGGAATCACTGGCCTGTTGGACAGCCGGGCGATCTTGTCTTCCGCGCGCGCGAATCGCCGGTGGCGATCCGTGTCCGACAGCTTACGGCCCTCAGGACAGAACGAAGATGGCAGATTTCTGCTATATCCCCGGTTTCGCGGCGGTCTTAGTGTCGGAGGACAACCGCTAGGAAGGGAGTCAGCGATGACCCAGACCAACCACGTTAACGGGAGCCCGCCACCGCTGACGATCGTCCAGCCAGGCGAGCGTGAGGTGACTGGTGATCTTGGCGGGATCGGTGTTGCTTTCAAGCTGTGGGGACGCGACACCAACGGGATGGTTTCCGTGGTTGAACACCCATTTGCAGTCGGGGCACTCGTGGAGCCGCACCTGCACACTCGAGAAGATGAGTACTCCATTGTCACCGAAGGAGAAATCGGCTTTCGATCCGGTAGCCGGGAAGTGGTCCTCGGTCCCGGCGGCTACATCACTAAACCGCGCGGCGAAATGCACGCCATGTGGAACGCAGGTTCGGTCCCGGCCCGAATGATTGAGATCATCAGCCCTGCTGGACTTGAGAACTTCTTCTGGGAGTTGTCAGAGCTCATCCTCGCAGCAGCGCCCCCCGACCTCACTCGGATAGTCGCCCTCGCCGAAGGCTACGGGGTGCGGTTCGGTGAACCTGACTGGCTTCCAGACATCATCGACCGCTACGAGCTCAACGCACCCTCGTGAGGTCTAACCACGACACGTGAGAACTGACTCCGTGCCTCCGGTCTAGGGTCGCTCATGCCCGCCGGCGCCGCATCTCCCGAGGAACTCGAAGGATTGCTGGAGGACGCCTGCCTGCTCAATGACACATCGTTTCTATCCGACCTCTTCGACATCGACGCCGTATTGCTGGCCCGGGGGACAAGCCAGGTGCGCGGGCGCTCCGCCATAGCTAATGTGATCATCGACCAGCTTCGGGATGGCAGCATCTACGTTGCCGCCCCGAACCTGTGCTGCAGTCGCGCCCGCTGGCCTTGATCATCTCCGACGCGGCAACCTCAGTGGCCAGGCGAAGCCTGGACGGTTGGCATTACGTGATCAGTCGTCTCGACTTGTGAACTGCTCCCGACGTGCCTTGCGCCGATCTCACAGCGAGCGTGCCACGATTTCTCCGACTTGTTCATCACTCAGCTGGATGGGATTTTTGCTGCTCGCTCTCTGGGCGGCCGCGACCCGCGATCTACTCCTGGTTGAGCCCGTAGCTTGCCAGTCCAGGGATCGAAAGGGCGGTTGTCAGCTCTTGCAACCACGCGATTGCGTCCTTGGGTTTACGAGAGGCTGGTCAGTTAGCAGGCTTGCTACCTGAGCCATGCGCGGTTGCGGCTGGTTGCTCGGGGGCTCGCTCACGACGGGCAGGTTGACGTCAATCGCACATGGAAAGCGCACCAGAGGAGGTCGGCGGCGCCGCGATCTACCTGACGGAGCCACCGGAGGACTTCGTGGCTGCCCATCTCGTCGGGCCGACGGGCTCCACTGGGCGTTGTCACCTACGCCGGACCGGCGTTGGCCGCGCGTGAGGTGATCCTGCCAACGTAGGACCTAGAAACAGATGCCGAGCTCGTGATGGAAGTCCCGTGCTCCCTGGCAGAGCACATGATCGTCCGCTTCGCCGTCGCAACACGCGATCACTGCTGGCATGCCGGTGCTGGGAGGCGGCGCCGTCCTCACCTCAATCGCTGCTTCTGGCTACGGCGACTCGCCGACGCGTTGTGGCGGGTTGGGTTACTTGGAGGGCCCTGTGGTTCGTGGCGGGCGAGGCAGTAAGAGCAGGGTCAGGGTGTCGCTCAGCCAGTTCTCGTAGTGGTCGGGGCTCCATCCTCGGCTGGCGAGTTCGGCATATGTGTCGGGATTGGCGAGGGCACCGTAGGTGGCCGCTGCGTCTGCGGCGCTCATTCCTTCGCGGAGGGTTCCGTTGTGGAGCAGCATGGCAATGTAGGCGGCCTGGTGCCGGTGGCGACGTTGGCGGTCGGCGGCGACGAATTCGGCCAGGGATGGGTCGGCGGTGCCGGAGTTTCGCAGGATGCGATGTGCGAGGGCGGTGCGCTCCAGGATGCCTCGTGAGAGATGAGCCAGCCGGGCCAATTGGGTGGGCTGGTCGGTGATGGCGCGGATTGCCGCGATCTCGGGAAGGTCGAGGACGTCGACTCGCGGGGCGTTTCCGACGATGGCCGTCTCGAGAATCTCCGATATCAGGGTGAGCTTGTTGCCGAATCGGGAGTAGACGGTTTCAGCCGCGACGTCTGCCTCGGCCGCGATCGCGCTTATGGTCGTGGCGGCGAAGCCTTGCGCGGCAAACAGCTCCGACGCCGCCTGCAAGATCGCTTGCCGGGTCCGTTCGGCTTTGTCGGCGCGACGGGTACGAGTTCGGCCCTTGTCCTTGACTGGGTTCACACCTATATAATACAGTGTCACTGTATTAACACAGCTTAACTGTAGTGATCCTCGTGTCGTACCGGGTTACATGCGATGGCGAACGGAGAACTCGTATTGACTGACATCGCCCGTCAGTGGATCGACGGCACTTGGCTGGAATCCGAGCTGGTCACCGACTCGTACAACCCGGCTACCGGGGAGTTGCTTGGCCGGTTCGCCGACGGTGGTGAAGTCGAGGCCCGGGCGGCGGTCGACGCGGCCCGTCGTGCCTTCGCGGGCACCGCGTGGGGGCGCGATCGTGCGCTGCGTTCGCGGGTACTGCTGGAATTGGCCGAGCGATTCGAAGCACGCGCCTCGGAACTGGCTCTGATGTTGACGCGAGAGAACGGTAAAACCCTGGCCGAAGCGACCGCCGAGGTCGCTGCGCCGGCCGCGACGTTGCGTCACAATGCCGCTCAGGCTTTGACCGAGGTCGGCACCGCTGCCGAGGTGGCGCCAGGTCAGTACTTCAGCAGCATGGCCGAGCCGGTCGGCGTGGTCGCGATCATCGTGCCGTGGAACGCGCCGGTGGCGCTGTTCATCCGTTCCCTCGGCCCTGCGCTCGCCGCCGGGAACACGGTCGCGGCAAAGCTGCCCGGGCAGACCGCGCTCACCAATGCGCTTATCGCCGATGTTGTGTCCACGGCGCCGTCGCTGCCTGCCGGCGTCGTCAACATGTTCACCGAGTCGGGCAACACCGGCGCGCCGTTCCTCATCGAATCCGCTGATGTCGACATGGTCAGCTTCACCGGCAGTGTTGAGGTCGGCCGGCTGATCGCCGCCGCTGGTGCCAAGACGCTGAAACGGATAAACCTGGAGCTCGGAGGCAAGACTCCGATGATCGTGTTCGACGACGCGTCCCTCGCCTCCACCCTTCCGCTTTTGGCCGCCGCCGTCACGACCTTCGCCGGCCAGAACTGCATGGCGGGCTCTCGGATCCTCGTCCAGCGCGGCATCGCCGATCAGGTGCGCGAGCACTTAGAGCAACGGCTCACACACGTTGTGGTCGGTCCCGGCGAACAGAAGAACACCGAGATGGGATCCCTGATCGACTCCGCTGCCGTGGCGCGGGTGGATCGGATCGTCGAGGACTCGGCTAGCTACGCCAAGGTGATCGTGCGCGGCGGACCCGTCACCGACGGACCGCTAGGCTCAGGCGCCTTCTACCGGCCCAGCCTGATCGAAGTCGAGGACCTCAGCGCACCGATCATCCAGCAAGAAGTCTTCGGGCCGGTCGCCACATTCGAGGTCTTCGACGACGAGAACGACGCCATCCACAGGGCTAACGCGACCGAGTTCGGCTTGGCCGCAGGCGTGTTCACCCGCGATGTCGACCGTGCCCGCCGCGTGAGCCGCCAGATCAACGCCGGAACGGTTTGGACCAACACGTGGTTTGCGATCAACAACGGCTTCGAAGAGGGCGGCTACAAGCAAAGCGGCCTAGGCCGCCTGCGCGGCGCCCGCGGTCTCGCAGACTTCCAGGAGATCAAGACCTACGTCCACCTCGTGCCACCCGCGGGTGACTGACACCGACTCCCAAGCACCATGCGCTCCCCGCATCAGTCACGGCAACCAAAGAGACAAGATCAAGGGTGTCCCTCGATCAGAAGCCCCGCATCACCCCCTGGACGATCCGGCTTCGCGAACGCCTTCCGGACGGCTGCTGAGTCCCTGCGAGACTGCATCCATGGTCAGCCGACCTGATGGTGACCAATTCCACTTGACCCGGCCAGCTACCTCGAGAGGATCCGTGAGGAGGTGCCAGCGTACGAGGAGCTGCAAGACGCCGTCGCTGAGGCGACTGTCGGTACCCACGCCGAGCGGGTGCTCGAGCTCGGCGTCGGCACCGGGGAGACGTCCCGCCGGGTGCTCGACCTCCACCCAGAGGCGGAGCTGGTCGGCATCGACGAGAGTGCGGACATGCTCGCTGCCGCGTCCGCAGACGACGTCGCCGCCGACCTGCGCTGAGCCGTCTCGAGGACCCACTGCCCGAGGGCAACTTCGACCTCGTCGTATCGGCGCTCGCCCTGCAGCACCTCGACGGTGCAGATTAGGCCGACCTGTTCGCCCGCGTCGCCGACAGGCTGGACGGTTCGTGCTCGGCGACTTCGTGATACCCGAGGATCCGGCCGACGTTGTCACACCAATCGACAGCGTGTACGACCAGCCGAGCACCGCAGACGACAGGTCCGCTGGCTTGCGGCCGCCGGCTCAGACGCCGAAGTTGTGTGGGCGCGACAGGACCTCGCCGTGATCGTCGCCGATTCGCCGTCCTGATGCCCCCGCGAGCGAACGCGCATTACTTCGGGCCGCCGCGTTGACAGCCATACCTGTCCCGCTTGTGCCGTAAGCACGGCGGCGAGGTGCTCGGCGGTGGCCGCATCCAGACCATCGCTGAAATCATCACTCGCGCCGCACCCGGACGGCCATGCGACTCCTCGCCACCGGCGAACCTCTGCGTCGATGACCTGTGCCACAGCGGTCCGGGTCGCACTCGTTCGGGCACGTGACCGGGTCTACATCGTGGTGCCCGACGACGTCCACCCGCTCTGGCGTCCCCTCATTGAGACTTGCGAAAGACTGCCGAGACTGCAACCGCTGAGGAGTGGCTTGTCCACGGACGACTCCAGAAGTGGCAACCTGCCGTTGGCCTTATGGTTTCGCTGATTCAGCCTCATCTCCTCGGTGGCAAACCTACGACAGCCGGCGCCATGGTCCATTCGAGTCGAGACCCCTGCAGCCCTGAAGGGGACGGCTCTTTGCAACCGAAACTCATGAGTATTGGGCACGAATTGGGCACGGATTTGACGTGATCAACTACAGCAGAATCGAACTCGCATGACCAGCTTGGAAGGTCGCGGTCTGCGTGTGTGTACATCCGCGACTGGAGGCGGGGAGGTGTGCCCGAGAGATGCCGTGAATGGCCGGGTTTCGCCGGGGTTAATGGCCCGCTAATGGCCCATAGAGCGCTGCGCCATCGCCTCTGTTGGGCGCAGTGCAGGCGGGGACGACGGCACCGCTGCTCATACCCCGCCCGATCTCCCGGGGGGATGCTGTCGGACCCGTGCGTGTGATCAGTGGGAGCCGCATTTGGAGGGCTCGCCCGATCCGGAAATGTCAGTCCTAGTCCAGTGGCCGCTGCTGGCGGCAACAAAACGCGGCCCTGCGGCTCAACTACGACACAAGGCGCCGACCCGTTGGTCGCGCGTACTGTGATGCACGGCCTCAAATCGGCCATGTTCAGTTCGGCGGCCAGCTCGTCCGCGACGCCTATGTCGGTGGCCGGCGTCCTCTTGGATCGACGGAGGGTCTGATGTCGACAACCCAGGCGCAACCAGACCCCGCCGACCCGGTCACCCTGCATCACGTAGCCCTCTACGTATCCGACCTCGACAGGACTCGCACCTTCTACTGCGACGTGCTGGGCATGCACGAGATCAGCAGGCCCGCTGATTTCATCTTTCCGGGGGCCTACTTCAAGCGCGGTACCGCAGAGGTGCACGTCGTTGTGGAAACCACTCCCGGCCGCACCGCCGAGCTGCGCACACCCTGGTCTGCAGACGAACTACGAACTGGCTACTGCGTCCATTTTGCGTTCGAGGTCCCGTCGCTGGACACCTACCGCGACATCTTCGCCGGCAGCCGTATCGCTCCCGTGGGCGGTCCTAGGATCCGCGCTGACAACGTCGAGCAGATTTACCTCGCCGACCCTGACGGACACATCATCGAGCTCCTCTGCAGGCTCGACCAGCCAGTCGCCGATCAGCGCCGAGCCGAGCTGGCAGCCAGCGGTGAAGGTGTCCCCGTCGCGCCCGACGCCAGATGCTGAAACCACCTCGGCCTAGTTGGCAAGCCACTTCTGATCTCCAGGAACAGTCAAGACCCGTGGATCGGCGTCTCTCATGCTGCCTGCACATCACCACCGTGTTGATCTTGGTCTGCTGGCCGGTGCCCTAGTCGAAGCTGCCGAGATCCGCCCTCATCGTAATGATCAGTGCGCGCATCGAGTCCGAGTCGCGTGCCACGGCGCGTGATGGACGACGCCTACACCTGGCTCGAGGACGGCGTTATGGACCCGAGCGAAGGCAGGCGCCCGTGGATCACCGAGGACATCCCGGCCGGACGCATCCGATAAACGTCGCGCGCCTGGTCCTCCCTTCGACGAAGAAAGCTTAGGCCGAGCCACTGGGGCTTCGCCCACCGCCGGTCACGGGCGCCGCCCCCTGGCCATAGCGCGCGCCCCCAAAGACTCGCCATCCGTAGCGCCGAAAGAATCTGGTATTCAGTCTTGCTATCTACCGGTACTCCGTCCTACTATCTAGTAGTACTCAGTGACACCGAATAGCGAAAGGAGGGCGGTGGTCATGGGAAAGCAGATGACGGAGATGCTCAAGGGCACGCTGGAAGGCATCGTTCTTGCCCACCTCGCGGTGCAGCCGGCCTACGGGTACGAGATCACCGCGCAGCTTCGGAAGCAGGGCTTCACCGACATCGTCGAGGGCACCGTCTACGCGCTACTCGTCAGGGTCGAGCAGCGCGGCCTCGTCGACGTGGCGAAGGTTCCGTCCGAGAAGGGGCCGCCTCGCAAGGTGTACACGCTCAACGCCAACGGGCGAGCGGACCTCGAGCAGTTCTGGAGGGCCTGGAGCTTCCTCGCGGAACGGATCGAACAGCTCTACCACATCGAGCACCAGCGGGAAGAAGGAGAGAAGTAGCTATGGCCACCAAGTGGATCGAGACCCTCACCGGGTCGCTCGAGCAGAAGAAGCAGTACAAGCAGTACCGGGCCCGCATCGAGGCCCTCCCCGAACCGTACGGCGCCGCCGCGCAGGCGTTCAACCGGTACTTCATGTACTACGGGGGCATTACCGATGGCGACACCCTCCTGACGATGTTCGGCGACTTCGCCGACCTCTGGGAGCGCGCCGCAGCTGATGGGATGCCGCTGCGCGAGATCGTCGGCGACGACCCGGTCGAGTTCGCCGAGACCTTCGCGCAGGCCTACTCCGGCAAGCGGTGGATCGACAAGGAGCGCGCCCGCCTGACCAAGGCGATCGAGGACGCCGAGCGAGAGGAGCAGAAGTGACCACCCACCAGGCCGAGGCACCCGCGATCCGGGTACAGGGCATCGAGAAGTCCTTCAAGGACCTACACGTGCTGCGCGGCGTCGACTTCGACGTGAGCGCGGGGAGCATCTTCGCGCTCCTCGGCTCGAACGGCGCAGGCAAGACCACGCTCGTGCGCATCTTGTCGACGCTGCTGAAGGCCGACGCGGGCACCGCCACGGTCCACAGCTACGACATCGCCGGCAAGCCCGGCGACGTGCGCCAGTCGATCAGCCTGACCGGCCAGTTCGCTGCTGTCGATGAAGTTCTCACCGGGCGCGAGAACCTCGTCCTAGTCGCGAAGCTTCGTCACCTGAAGAACCCGGGTGCGATCGCCGACGACCTGCTCGCCCGTTTCGCGCTCACCGACGCCGGGAACCGCAAGGCGTCGACGTACTCGGGCGGCATGCGCCGCAGGTTGGACATCGCGATGAGCCTGATCGGCAACCCGCCGATCATCTTCCTCGACGAACCGACCACCGGCCTGGACCCACAGGCGCGGATCGAAGTGTGGCAGACAGTCAAGCAACTCGCCAAGGGCGGCACGACCGTGCTGCTGACCACCCAGTACCTCGATGAGGCCGAGCAGCTTGCCGACCGCATCGCGATCCTGCACCAGGGCACGATCATCCAGAACGGCACCCTCGCCGAACTCAAGCAACTCCTCCCCCCCGCCAAGGTCGAGTACGTCGAGAAGCAGCCCTCCCTCGAGGAGGTCTTCCTCACCCTCGTCGGCGACACCGGCGACACCGACACCGCCGACGGCGACCGCAGCACCGGCACCATCCCGGCAGGAAAGGAACCCCGATGACCACCCACGTCCTCGGCGACACCAGCGTCCTCACCAGCCGGTCACTGCGCCACATCCTCCGCAGTCCCGACACAATCATCACCACCGCGGTCACCCCGATCGCACTGATGCTGCTGTTCGTGTACGTGCTCGGCGGCGCGATCAACACCGGATCCGACGAGTCGTATGTCAACTACATGCTCCCCGGCATCCTGCTCATCACGATCGCGTCCGGCGTCGCGTACACCGCGTACCGGCTGTTCCTCGACCTGCAGGGCGGCATCTTCGACCGCTTCCAGTCCATGCCGATCGCGAGGTCGAGCGTGCTCTGGGCGCACGTGCTGACGTCCCTGGTCGCGAACATGGCCGCGGTCGCGATCGTCATCGGCGTCGCACTGATCATGGGATTCCGCACCGGAGCCTCCGTGGCCGGGTGGCTCGCCGTCGCCGGCATCCTGATCCTGTTCACCCTCGCGCTGACCTGGCTCGCCGTGATCGCCGGGCTCTCGGCGAAGACCGTCGACGGCGCGAGCGCGTTCAGCTACCCCCTGATCTTCCTGCCGTTCATCAGCTCGGCGTTCGTGCCCACCGACTCGATGCCAGCCCCGGTCGCCTGGTTCGCCGAGAACCAGCCCGTGACCTCGATCGTGGACACCATTCGGGCCCTGTTCGCCCAGGAACCCGTCGGGAGTGACATCTGGATCGCCCTCGCCTGGCTCGTCGGCCTCCTCGTCATCGCCTACGCCGTCGCCCTCGCAATCTACCGTCGCAAGTTCAACTGAGGCCGAGCGCTGCTCGCAGAGCACAAACGACCGCGGCATCTCCTTCACATCAGTTCACCGAACTCGACCTGCTCAACGTCGTCGAGGTCCCGCGCCGGGCGTGGCACCACGCAGAGGGTGTCGCCGTCGGTTGGTCAGGTTCGCCGCCAATCGTGAGCTGCGGGGTTCGGCGGTCGGCGGCGGAGTGGCTGGGGAGGGCAGGCCGCGCCGCCTTGCTGTGCCCTAAGGTCGCTCGCGAGGTGTTAGCTGATGATCTGGTGCTGCTGGTCTGCTTGGATGCCCAGATTGTCGGCGCGGAGGCGAAGCTGGCTCAGCTGCTGCCAGATACCCCCGTTCGCGCCGCTGACCACGGTGCCTGGCTGGGGAACGGGCCGTGCCGCCAACAACGGCGCTGCTGTTGGTGATCTTGACCGCTGGCCAGGAGCCAGCCAGCTTATCGCGCCTCTGGTCTGTCGCCCGCGCAGTATGAGTCGGCCGGGAAGCGTCGGGACGGCAGCATCAGCCGCGAGGGCAGCGTGCAGCTGCGGTGGATCGACCTCGGGATCGGGATGTGGCATGCCGACCCGGCCGCGGGCTGAGTGCCGCCTCCGCCCATGCTTGGTGTTGATGGCCCACCAAGGTGCTTTCACATCCGCGAGCAATCCTCTTGGCAAGACATCCGGAGGCTATTGGCGGCGCATGCTGAGCGTGGAACAGGTCCCAGCTACGCCTCGGGTGAGTTTGGGCGACCCGTCACTGTGCTGGGCGTGCAGGTGCCGATTCACCCCAGGCGCTTAGCAGCATCGTCAAACCTGTTGCTTCTCGCGGATCAGGTTATGCGTCAACGTCACCAAAATGATCAGATGAATACGCCGTGAGGCATCCCTTTCTCTTGCTGCTTGTCGGGGGATGCCTCACTCGTGCTGCGCCTGAGGTTTCGTGATCGCCAACTCGGAGATGATCAATGAGTCCTAGGCGACATCTTCAGTCTCGGTGTACGTGGGAGCCTATCGGGCCGACCGAGGCCCGCCGGCGCGGGCAACAACAACATCGCCTCGCGTGCGCGCTTATGGCTGGCCCGCCTCCCAGACGGAGTCCTCACACACGCCACCCGCGAAGCGTCGACCCCCAGTTCGCCGAGTCAGGATCGTCCGCTCCGGCGTGGTCGGCCACCGTCATCCCGCGTGCTTGAGCTGCCCAATCGAGCGCGAAGTCGGCGACTTCCTCCCATCCATCGATGGCGGGCAGCAGATGCGGGCCATCGAACTCCACGATCTCCGTCACCGTCTTGGACTTGTAGTGCTTCGCATTCGAGTGCCCCACCTTCGGGGGGAAGAGATGATCCTGCTTCCCAGAGATGAACAGCAACGGCGGTCGCGCGTCGTTGTGGTAGTCGACGTAGGTGTCGTCCTTCCCAGGGTGGATGTTCGCGAGTGCGCTTCCCCAAAAGACTCTGCCTGAGGCTGGGATGTGGTAGCGCTCGTAGAGCTCAAGTGACTTCTCTTCGCTGAATGTGTTCGCGAACACGTAGTGCCACTGTTTCGGCGTGAAGCCGACCGCTCGATGCCGGTTCGCGGGGTTCTTCAGGATGGGGAACCCGGACTTGATCTCGGAGAGCGGAAGGACCTTCACGCCCTCGGTCGGCGCGGAGTCGATCGCCACCCCAACCGCACCGAAGCCGTGATCGAGCAAGATCTGGGTGAACACGCCGCCAGCCGAATGCCCGATGATGATCGGCGGACGATCCAATTTCCCGATCAAGTTCTCGAGCATGTCGATGATCTCCGGCACCTGGAGCTGCTCGATCGGCGTGGGATCAGCACGGAGAGCCTCGACCTCGACCTCGAACCCCGGGTACGCAGGGGTGAGGACCGTATAGCCCTTCGCCTCGTAATACTTCTTCCAGTGCTCCCAACTCCTCGGCGTCACCCAGAAGCCGTGGATCAGGACAATCGTGTCGGGCTTCGTCTCTACCGGGGCCTCTGCCATCGCCGCCCACCCTTCCCTCGTCGACCCCTTCACCCTAGGACGTTCGAGACTGGGAGGACAACGGGCCGCTTGTGACCCTCGCTGCGGTCGTATCGCCGTCACCGCCGTCCTGGCCCTCGTACTGGGACTGGGTTGACGGTCGGCCCCCTTAGCGGTGGCAACCCGACGACCCGGCGGCTGACGTCGGCCGTCATGTGTCCAGTCCCCCCGATTTTGGCGTATTCAGTTGCGGCCCGGGCGCGGCGCTGGAGAGCCACAGCTAGTCAACTCCCTGCTCACCCACGGTGGGCACGCCGCCTCGCTCCACTTGGAAGGGCAGTCGGCTGATGGCGTCTCGGGCGTGCGCCCGTCGCCGGAACGGGCGTGGTCGCGAGCGAGTCCTCCGGACCATCTGGGCTGATCGGACCGCCGGGGCCTCCGGCGCGATCACCTTGCATGCATGCCCGGGTTCGCGCGAAGGTACGGCACATGGAAGACGGCTACACGCAGCTAGGCACCGTGCTGACAGACCGGCGTCCCGAGGACAGTGAGGGAGATAGCGTCATCGTCGTCGGCCGCTTCAAGGGCGACCCCTACGACGGCGTTGAGCTCAGCTACGACGCTGGCCGGCGAAACCTGTACCTGACCCCAGAGGGGGCGCTGCGCCTGGCATTCCTGCTCGCGGCGGCAGTCGAAAGGGATATCGACATCCGGTAGGGATCACGGGCAGCCGCTGGCTCACTACTGAGATACGCCTCCTTGGCCTTGCCTACGGCCGGCCGGATATCGCGCCGGAAACCCAGCGCGGCGCGCTGAGCATTGCGCTGATTCCGGGCGGTGGAGTGTCTGTCGGAATCTCTAGGCCACAGGGATGTCGGACAGCTCAAGATCATCCGCGGGGCCATGCGAACACTGTGTGCGTCGCGGAACTGCCGGTCGAGGAGGTGTACGCCTGAGGTAACCGGACCCACTGACGTCTTTTTGGCCGCGGAGATCCACCGGAGCGCGGGACCAGTCTGGGGTTCCCCAATGGTTAACCACAGCACGCGGCCAGTGTGGTGATCACATTCATGTACACCTTATTGATCTTGGTATCTGTGTTCGCCATGCAAGGTATGCCCACAACCATGCCAAGACCGCTCGGAACCTGTGGCGGTCGCTCCGGAGTGCGGTCGCGGATGCCCGGTTGATCCGAGCCGAGGGGTTGGACAGCGAATCCCCTGCAGAAGTCGCGACCTCCCTAGCCGATGCTGCATGGACTTCAGCGCAGCCTTGATCGACGTATGAGATGGGATCAAGGATGAAGGGATGTAAGAGCAGCAGAGGCTGGCCGCAAGATGGAATAGCCAGTGAATGGGATCGGGAATCGAGATCACCGCGTCCGAGAGGAGTTCGGCATGGCATCAATTTCGGAGCGGGAGAACCGGGAGATCGAGGCGGCCAACGCCTCCGGCAACACGCCCGTCGTCTTCATCCACGGCCTCTGGCTGTTGCCGAGCAGCTGGGACCGCTGGGGGCAGCTCTTCAGCGAGGCTGGCTATGCGCCGCTCACCCCGGACTGGCCGGACGATCCTGAGACCGTCGGGCAGGCCCGCGCGAACCCGAACGTCCTCGCCAAGAAGACGCTGAAGCAGATCGCCGACCACACCACCGAGATCATCAATGCCTTGGACAAGAAACCAGCGGTAATGGGGCACTCGACCGGCGGCTTGCTGGCGCAGATGCTCGCGGGCCGGGGCCTCTCGGCGGCCACGGTGGCGATCGACCCTGGGGTCTTCCGCGGCGTTCTGCCGCTACCGGCCTCCGCGCTCAGGGCGGCGGGCCCGTTCCTGGTCAACCCGCTCACGCGGGGCCGCGCGATCACGCTGACGTTCGACCAGTTCAAGTACGGCTGGGCGAACGCGCTGGATGAGAAGGAGGCGAAGGAGCTCTACGACACGTTCCACGTCGCCGGCTCGGGGATCTCTCTCATGCAGATGGGCTTCGCGAACATCAACCCGTGGACGGAGGCGAAGGTGAACACGAAGAACCCCGACCGCGGTCCTCTGCTGATCATCGAGGGCGAGAAGGATCACACGGTGCCGTGGGCGATCGCGAACGCCGCCTACAAGCGGCAGAGGCGCAACCCAGGGGTGACGGAGATCGTGAAGATCCCGAACCGCGGCCACGCGCTCACCCTCGACCACGGCTGGCAGGAGGTGGCGCAGACCGCGCTCGATTTCGTCAAGCGCTTCGTCCCGGCCAAGCCGAGCTAGGCCGGGACGATCTGGGGGATTCTCCGACCCCTTCCCAATCCTGTGATCGAGGTCGCGGCTCAACCGACTTGACCTTGGAGTGACGAGAAACCTCCAAGGTGCACTCGACCGCGACGGTGCAAGGTCCCATCGATCCAGAGATGCCTTCGACATGCTCTTGGTGATCTCGGTGGCCTGACGTCCCTAACAGAGCGCTGGTGGAGTCAAATCAGTGTCGATGAAGGAGGCTCGGACTATGGCTTACGCGATGGAGCGGGTGACGAGAATCGAACTCGCATGACCAACTTGGAAAGAATCTGCGCGCCTGCTCGAGCCGACTCGGATGCGCCTTTGGCCTGACCTCCTCGCACCGCAAGGCACCATCATCGACTCTGGCTTAGGGCCCGCGAAGGGCCCGGCGCGCGACTGCTGTTCGATTTGCTGTGTTCTTGCTCCGGTCTACTGATGCACGCCGCGGCCACGACGCGGCCGCCGTCACCGTCCCGCCGTTGAAGTTCACGTGCGGCAGAGTTGTACGCCCAGGGCGGACCGGTGCGGCAGCGGAAACGCAAGCGGCAACGGCTCGGCGAGTCCACCGTGCCCGCCAAGCGAGAAGGAGCTGCTCGGCCAGCGCTCGAGGCAGTGCGGCCGGCGCAACATCATCGCTGGCCGAGCGCTTCACGACCGATTAGTTCTCGCGGGCTCGGCCGTCGACATTGGGAGACCGCCCTGCGACTGTAGGAGACATTGTGGAGACGAGCGAACGTCAGCCAGTAACCGGCAAAGGAGTCATCATGACTCACATATCAACCACCACCGCGGCGATGTGTACACAATGAACGCCCCCGCCTCAATCACCGTCACGCCAGTCTTCGTTGCCGATCTGCACGTCGAGGGCGAGCGGATGCCAATCTATGTGCACGTCATCGACCATCCGGATGCGCGCGTGCTGGTCGACACCGGCATGACGGAGCTGCACCCGGCGTTGGCCGACATGGATCCCCGCCTCCGGCCACTAAGCAAGCAGGACTTCGATCTCGCCGGCATCGACATCGTCGTCAACACACACCTGCACGGCGACCACTGCGGCGGCAACCACCTCTTCGCCGGCAGGCCGATCTACGTCCAGCGTCGGGAGCTCGACGACGCGCGCAACGAGGACGACTACACCATTCGCGAGTGGGTCGAGGCACCCGGCGTGCGGTACGTGCCGGTCGACGGCGAGCTCGAGCTGCTTCCCGGGCTCCGACTCGTCCCGGCGCCGGGCCATACACGCGGCACGCAGGTGGTCGTCGTCGAGACTGGCGGGCGTCCGGTCGTCGTCGGCGGCGACGTGGCGGTTTGGTTCGGCGAGCTCGACGAGCCGCACACCGAAGGCCAGCTGCGGGTGCGTGCGCTCGACCCCGAGCTGGTCTGGCTCGCGCACGAGCACGAGCCATGGCGACCCCGCACCGTCTGAGGCATCACGCCGGCGCTCTCTGAGTCGTCGAGTGGCATGTAACGAGGAGTCTTGTCGAAGAAGACGAGAATGATGGGCGCGGAACCCGGGAGGCCCAACGAGCTGTCCCCGATCACAAGGATCGATACAGCCCGCGTGCGACCCGTTCAAAGCGCGGCCGGCCGCAGCTTCATCGAGCCCGGCTCGCCGTCAGAGACCCGTTCGTGGAGCGTTCGGCTCCCGCGTCCGCGACGAGGTGCTCTCGGTCGAGGCATTCGACTCCGTGCTCGAGGCGCAACGGTCATCACTGACTGGAGAACCATCTACAACCACCGGCGGCCACACAGCAGTCTCGGCTGGAGACTGCCGCGGCCAATGCCGCCAGCCTGACCACGAACAAGTCGGAGAAACCGGCCCGACTCTCATAGCGGCCGGACCGACAAACGGGGGCCGGTCAGGCAGAGGAAGCGGCGAGACCGCTCAATGCAACCACCAGGAATGCTGCCCCGTGGAGCGTGTGACCAGAATCGAGCTCGCATGACCAGCTGGAAAGCTGGGGCTCAGAGGGCCGGTCGATGGCCCAGAAACTAATGGCCCACGTTGTGGCCCGGGCCCAGTGCGCTCTTTTGAAGGCGCATGGCGGCATGGCGAAAGCTGCCCTGACTAGGGACGCGCTTAGAGCGGGTGACGAGAATCGAACTCGCATGACCAGCTTGGAAGACGAAACCCATGAGGCTTTGGCTAGGCGATTTCCTTACATACAAAGGAAAAGACTGACCCCGAATAGCCGTGAGTGGCCGCAGTTGCGCGGGGTATTGGGCACGAATTGGGCACGCGGCAAGTCATTGTTTCGATTCCTTGCCCGCCACCTCGTCACGTAGCCCGGCTGCTACACCCCTGCGGCAGAATCGGCACCTCGTAGGGGACGAGGAGCACGTCATCGCTCCAACGCTCGGCTCCTCGGACCGCCAAGTCGGCCGCGCGCCTCGGCCTGGGTGGAGTCGTCCACCTCGACAGTGATCACCGGCGGCCAGAACTGTTCCGTGCTCTCAACGCTTCACTGCGAGTGATCATGAAGATCGGTGTCCTTTCCGTCCACAGTCTCATGGTGGCCGGCATTTTGTGCCCACGATCATGATCAATAGCCGTCTCCGGTGAGGGCGACCGGGTCGCCCCGGGTCGTCGGCCACATCAGCCCGGGCACGCGGCCTTCTGATGGGGCTGCTTAGCGGCAGATGCGTGCGTTAGTCGTTCGCTCCCAGTGAGATGCAACCATTCCTCTTCCTCACCGGCCAACAGGTCGCGCCCGCCGGCGGCGCTGACCCAATCAACCCAGTCGGGCCCCGCAGTCTCCCGGGCGACCGGTGCGGATGGGTCAGTTCAACCTTCGTGCCCGACACGAGGCCTCAAGGGCTCGGCGCCAGCCGTCCTCGCGGTGTTCCGCGATTGGTCTATGGCAGCAGCACGTGGCCGCACGCCATTCGTGCGATCGCTGAGCGCAGGGGTGTGATAGTGCGGGTGCGCTCCGAGAAAGCGATGGTGGCCCGCGCGAGCGCTCGTTCGTGCGCGACGGGCAGTCGGCGAGTTAGTCCGGCGGAATGTTCTGGTTGAGCCGGAAGAAGTTGTTCGGGTCGTACTTGCGCTTGAGCCGTTTCAGGCGGTCGTACTTGGCCGCGCCGTAGGCCTCGCGGATCCGATCCTCCCCTTCCTCCATGAGGAAGTTGATGTAGACATGCTGGTGGTGTGGCTGCAGCGCGGTCCATAGTCCGCGCGCCCACTCCCGCTCCGCTTCGAATCCCTCACCCGTGGTCGTTATCCCGATCACGTTCACGGTATGGCCCGCGTCGCGGCCTCCGAATGCGGTCTCGTCCTCACTCACCCGAGCCACAGCGCCGCCAAGGTGATACATCGAGAAGACCGTTGCCGGCGAGGCGATCCTGAGGCCGTGATCGATGAGGATATCGATCACGTCATCGGTCAGCTCCGCCAGGTTGCAGGAGCGGATGTAATACCACCAGTGATGGGGGAAACTCGGATCGAGCATCGCCTGGTGGTTGGTGAACGGCATCGGCGCGCACCGGTCAAGCAGCGGTGAGCCGAATTGCCGCAGCGGCTTCAAAACCCTTTCCCCCTCCTCCATCGGCCCCGCGTAGCAGGTACCGACCACCACGACATGCCTGCCGTGGAACTGCTCCGGCATCGCGGCGACGGCCGGGACACGGCGATGCGTCACGATCGTCGTCAGCTCGTCCGGCACCTCCTTGATCCACTCCCGGTAGAAGCGAAGGACCTTCGGGGAGTCCTCCATCGCCCACATCACCGGCCCGGCGAGGACCGTCGGGCCGACCGGGTTGAGCCGGAATTCGAATTCGGTGACGATCCCGAAGTTCCCGCCTCCGCCCCGCACCCCCCAGAAGAGGTCGGTGTTCTCCTCGTGGCTAGCCTGAACAAACTCGCCGTCGGCGGTAACCACGTCGACGCTGAGGAGCTGATCGATCGTCAGGCCGTACTTGCGCTCGAGCCAGCCGATTCCCCCGCCGAGGGTCAAGCCTGCGAGCCCGGTATGGGTCACGATCCCCGCGGGGACGGCGCAGCCGAACGCCTGCGCCTCGCGGTCCAACTCGCCCAGCAGGACCCCGGCCTGGGCCCTCGCGATTCGCGCCTGGGGGTCCACGCGAATTCCCTTCATCTGCCCCAGGTCAATGACCATCCCGCCGTCGCAGACGCCAAGGCCCGGGTAGCTGTGGCGGCCGCTGCGCACCGCGACGAGCTGCTCATGATGTCGGGCGAAACGGACCGCGGAGATCACGTCGGCGACGCCGGCGCATCGGGCGATCAGTGCCGGGCGACGGTCGATCGAGCCGTTCCAGATCCGCCTCTGCTCCTCATACCTTATGTCGTCGGGGCGGATCAGGGCCCCACCAAACGACGTCGCGAGCTCACCAACCGTGCGGCTGTCGAGCTCTACCCCTCTTGCGAGTGCGCTCACGAGCACCCCCAGCTATTCGAACGGCCCAAGTCTCCCACCACTACATCGCAGGTGCCCACCATCAATCCCTGGTCGCCAGCAATTCTGCACCTGGCCTGCACGGTGCGCGGATTTGCAGTAACCCCTACCGGGATTGAATCGAGCTCGCTTGACCAGCTGGAAAGTCGCGTCAAGGTGCGTACGGGCGCGATTCCAGACTGCGTAGCCTGCCCGGGAGATACCGCAGACGACCGGCTTTCGCCGTGCTTTATGGCCGCTAATGGCGAACGTGGCGGTGCTGGTCACCGATGCACTCGCCGCCGGCTGCTTCGCCCGATGGAGTTTCCGATGACCGGCCCGGGGCATGGTCGGGCGATAGTCAGGCCCAGGTTCCACAAGTCATGACTATTCGGCTTTCCTGCGTGGCTGGGCCGACGGCGCCTGCCACGAACTCTGTATTCGGGAGTGGGCGTTGCGCGCTGCGAAGGAACCAGGCTGACGAAGACGTCGTCGATGGTCGGTTCCACCCGGACCACTGACACGTCTGCGAACCCGCGAGATCGCAGCGCATTAATCAACGACTCGGCGAATGCCCGCTCACCGCCGTCGGCCAAGAACACTGCGTGCACCGTCGCCCCGGACAGGTAGGCGTCGATCACCTCGGGCACCTTCTCGATCACCTCAAGAGCCGCGTCGGGGTTGGCAACGGCCGTACCTCGAGGATCTGTTGCCTGCTGGCCCGCCCGCGGATCTCTGCGGGGCTGCCCTCGGCGACCAGCCGGCCTCGGTAGATGAACGCCAGCTGGTTGCAGTGGCTGGCCTCCTCCATGTAGTGAGTGGTCACGAACAGCGTGACGCCGCGGTTCGCCAGCTCGTACAGCAGATCCCAGAACTGCCGCCGCGCCACCGGGTCCACTCCGCTGGTCGGCTCGTCGAGGAACAGCAATTCGGGCGAGTGGATGGTCGCCGTGCCGAGAGCGAGCCGCCGCTGCCAGCCGACCGAGAGGTTGGCGGTCAGCTCGTTCTCCCGCCCCACCAGGTCGGCCATCTGCAGCACGTACGCTCGCTGGTCCGCGTACTGCTCGCGGCGACAGGCCGTAGACCCCGGCGTAGAAGCGGAGGTTCTCCTCGACAGTCAGATCCTCGAAGAGCGTGAACTTCTGCGACATGTAGCCGATCCGGCGCTGCACCCGGGCCGGATGCGCGAGCACGTCCTCACCCAGCACGTACGCCTGGCCGCGGTCGCCGCGAGCGAGCCGGTGAGCATTCGGATCGTGGTCGATTTGCCGCTCCCGTTCGGGCCCAGGAATCCGAAGACCTGCCCACGGGGGACGTCGAAGTCGATTCCGTCGACCGCGGTGAAGTCTCCGAAGCGTTTGGTCAGGCCGCGCACCGAGATGGCTGCCGCGGGATCCGGCTCCGCGCCGATGAGCTCGGCGGACGGTCATTCGCTACTCCGACAACCGCCGGCGGGTAGCCATCACCGCAGCCCCGAAGATCACGACCGCGAAGACGGCCAGCACCAGTAGCTCGGGTACGAGCGCGCTGAAGCCGACGCCTTTGACGAATGCCCCGCGCAGCACCAGCACCGCCCAGGTCAGCGGCATGACGTAGGTCACCGGCACGAGAGCCGCCGGCATCGACTCGATCGGGAAGATGAAACCCGACAGCAACATCATCGGAAGCATGATGAACAGCACCGTCTGCTGCGCCTGCTGCCGGGTGTGGGATGCCAGCGACACCAGCAGCCCCAGGCCGATGACGGTGAGCATGAACAGTCCGAGCCCGGCTGCGACCGCTCCAGAACGTGCCGTTGAACGGGCACCCGGAACCAAAAGATCCCGACGAGCGCCACAAGCGACATCTGCAGCGTCGCGAGCAGCACGTACGGCGTGACCTTGCCGATCAGGTACTCCCCGCGAGTGATCGGGGTGACGAACATCTGCTCCAAAGTGCCGCTCTCCCGCTCCCGGACCACGGCCTGGGACATGATCGCCATCACCGACAGCATCAGGATCGCCGCGATCAGGCCGGGGATCATCGTGTTCACCGTTCGCAGACGAGGGGTTGAACAACACCCGAACTCGCGCGTCGATCCCGGGACTCGACGGCGCGAGACCCTGCTCGACGATCCGATCCGCGTTGAGCTGGGCGATGATCTGGGCGGCGTAGCCGCTGCTCACTGCGGCCGTCCTGCTGTCCGATCCGTCGACGACGATGCCGACTGGCGCTATCTCGCCGCTCTCAAGGCGTGCCTGGGTGCCTTCAGGAATGACGATCGCGACCCTGACCTCGCCGCGATCCATCAGCGGCTGCAGCTCGGTCTCGCTTTGCAGGTGGGCCTCGATGGTGAAGTAGCCGGAGCCGGAGAAGGCCGCGGCCAGCTGCCGGGAAGTCGCTGACTTGTCAAGATCGACAACGGCGGTCGCGAGATTGCGTACGTCGGCGGAGACAACGTATCCGAAGAAGATCAATTGCACGATCGGCATGATGAAGATCAAACGCAGCAGCAGCGGGTCGCGCCGCAGCTGGAGGAACTCCTTCCAGATGATCAGCCTGATGCGGTGCAGGCTCATGTCGACCTCCTGCGGTAGAGCACCGAGGACGCCAGCAGCACCACCAGCGCGTACCCGGCGAGCGCGGCCAGCTCCGGCCACAGCTCGGAGAAGCCGGCGCCCTTGAGGAACACCCCGCGGCGAGATGGTCACCATGTACCGGCCAGGGAATGCATAGCTGAGCCACTGCAACGGGGCTCGGGATGGAGTCCAGCGGGAACGCGAAGCCAGACAGCAGGAAGGCCGGCAGGAACGCGATCAGCAGTCCGACGATGTTGGCGGTCTCCAGGCTTGGCGCGACCGCTGAGATGATCAAGCCCAGGCCGAGCGCGGCGAAGACAAATACCACCGACGACGCGGCCAGGAAGCCGACGCTGCCGCGCAACGGCAGGTCGAAGACCCAGATGCCGACCAGAGCGATCACCAGCATGTCGGCGAAGGCCAGCAGAGTCCACGGCAGCAGCTTGCCGACCATCAGCTCACCTCGGCGCAACGGGCTGACCGTCATCTGCTCGCTGGTGCCCTGCTCGCGCTCGCGGACCAGGGTGACGGCCGTCTGCTGGACCGTGACGATCATGATGATCACTACCATCAGCCCCGGGATCAGGAAGTCCGACGACTTCCGCTCGGGGTTGTACCAGGTGCGCAGTCGCGGCTCGATCGAGCCAGCCTGACCCAGATCCAGGCCCTGCCGATCGGCCCATTCGACCACCACCCGTTGACTGTAGGTCGCGTTCAGCGCGATCGCGTAAGCCTGAGCGAGCTGAGCGGAGGTCGGCTCGCTGCCGTCTGCCAGCACCGCGACCTGGGCTTTCTCGCCGCGGTCGAGGCTGCGGGCAAACCCGGACGGGACGATCACGGCGATCCGTACCCTGTTTTGGTCGAACAGTCGATCCACCTGGGCGAGATCCTCGGCCGAACCCAGCACGTCGAAGAATTCAGACGAGCGGTAGCTCTGCAGATAATGGCGGCTCGCCGGGGTGTTGTCCTGGTCGAGCACGACGGTCGGGACGTTCTTTACGTCGAAGCTGATCGCGTACGCGAACAGCAGCAGCTGCAGGACCGGCAAGATCAGCACCGTCGCCAGCACCCGCGGGTCGCGCCGCAGATGCTTGAACTCCTTGCCGGCGACCGCGCCGACCCGGGTCAGCGCTGCCTTCATCGCCGGGCGACCTCACGCGGACGCTCGGCCTCGGTCAAGAATGCGAACGCGGCTTCCATATCTACGCGTGCTGGTTTAACAGCCACGACGGGCACGCCAGCGGCGAGCAGCCGGGACGTCAGTTCCGCGGCTCCCCGGTCAGCGCCCGTCCACAGCACTCGGACCACATCGCCGTACAGGTGTGCCGACCAAACACCCGGTGTTCCGGCTAAAGCGGCCAATGCCGCTCGGGGCAGCGGTGTCGCAAGCTCAAACAGCGTTCCTGGTACCACCGCCTTGATGTCGGCCGGTGATCCCTTGCGGGTGATCCGCCCGCTAGTCGAGGAAGGCCAGATCAGCTACAGCGCTCGGCCTCATCCATGTACGGCGTGGCCACGAGCACGGTCTTGCCCTCGCGGTGCAATCCGGCCAGGATGCGCCAGAATTCTCGGCGCGAAACCGGGTCGACGCCGGTGGTCGGCTCGTCGAGCAGCAGCAGGTCGGGCTGATGCATCAACGTCGCCGCCAGCATCAGCTTCTGCTTCATGCCGCCGGAGAGGTTCTTGGCCGGCCTGTCGGCGAACTCGTCCAGACCCATCGCCGACGTGCAGCTGCGGCGGCCCGCGCGCCTGCGCTCGGCCCGGCTGATTCCACGAAGGGTGGCGAAGAAGTCGAGGTTCTCGGCGACGCTGAGGTCGGGGTACATCGAGAAGTTCTGCGACATGTAGCCGATCCGTGGGGTCACCTGGCCGGGCGAGCGTCGTCACCGAGTTGCCGAAGATCGTCGCGTCGCCCGGTGTCGGGGGCGAGCACCGTGGCCAGCATCCTGATCAGGGTGGACTTGCCGGCGCCGTCGGGCCCGAGCAGGCCGAAGATCGTTCCGGTCGGAATGGTCAGGTCCACCCCGTCGACGGCCTCGGTTTTGCCCGAACGAACGGCCGAGTCCAGTGGCCTGGACGGCCGGGGCGTGGTCGGCGCTCATGAGAAAGCCACATCGACCGGCATGCCGGCCTTGAGGGCGCCGGAGGTGTCCGTGATGCGCACCCGCACCTCGAATACGAGCTTGGTTCGCTGGTCCTTGGTCTCCACGTTGTTCGGCGTGAACTCCGCCTCCGACGGCGACGAAGCTGACGGTGCCTGTATAGGGCTCGGTGGCGGGAGTCGGTGGTTACGCGTGACCTGCTGGCCGACCTTCACCTTGCCGATCTGGGTCTCGGGGACGAATACGCGGACGAAAAGGTCTGCGGGATCACTCAGGGTGAGCAGGGTCTTGCCCGGACCGGCGTTCTGGCCTGTCGTTGGTCGTGAGGGTGACCACCACACCGCTGTGTGGTGCGGTCACGGCTGCGTAGCCGAGCTGCACTTTTGCCAGATCGACTGCGGCCTCCGCCTGATTGAGCCGGGCTCTGGCTGCTGTCACATCAGCATCCGTACCGTCCTCCTTGGCGTTGCTGAGTGCCGCCCTGGCAGCCTTCACACCCTGCTCCGCTTGGTCGACTTGGATCTTCAGTGCTGACTGATCCAAAACGACGAGAATCTGGCCTTGCTTCACCACATCGCCTTCTGCCACTGCGACTTTTGTCACCCGGCCGGCGATCACTGAGGCGACTTGATATTGCTGGGCCTCTACCGCACCGCTCGCTGACACTCCGGTCGATTCCGTGGCCTGAGCCGACCGCCACCAGTAGTAGCCGCCGGCGCCGATGGCCAGCACCAGCAAGATCACCAGTGGGATAAGTGGACGCCTCCGCTTATGTGCCATGTCTTCACCTGCTCCTGGTATCGGTTGAGCAGCTATGGCCGTTCGCCCCCGGCAGGATCTCGATATCCACCGGTGCGCCTGGCGGCAACGGCTGTGGCTGTCCCGATGATCTTGTTAGCGTCAGGCGTACGGGTATTGCCCGGGTCAGATGCACCTCGTCTGTGGCGAAGGCTGTCGGAGGGTAGTCCGCCCGATCGCCGATCAACGTGATCATGGCGCCCAACGGCTGTCCTGTTATCCAGTCGGCGTGCATGGAGGCCGGGGAGCCCAGACAGATCTGAGCCACCTGAGCCGGTGAAAGCCACGTCGTGAGGGATTTGGCGGCGCCCTGGCGGATCTTCGCGATGGTCGCGCCTGCGGCGACGACCTCTCCGGCCGTAACCGCATCCACCACGACTCCGGACGCCGGCGCGGTCACCGTCGACAGCAGCCTCTGGTTCTCCGCGACATCAATTCCGACCGTCGCGGCATCGGCCGCCACTACGGCCAGCTTGCGAGTGCGACGAAGCTCGGCCCGCACGTCGATGATCTTGGTTTTGGCGCGCCGCAGCTTGGCTCGTTGAGTTCGAGCCTTGGCCAGCCCAGTATCGATTTGCCCAATGGCCCTTTCCAGCTTGGGGATTCCCGCGCGGAGACGCGCGAGCCCCGTGGTCAGCTGATCCTCGGCTCGTGTCAGCTGTTTCAGGCCGCTCTGGAGTTGGGTCCGCGCTTGTTGCAGCTTGGCGATTGCGGCGATGAGCTGTTCACGGTTTGGCGACCCCGGAGCCGGCGATGGTGCGCTTGTTGTCGGCTGCTGCGGAGGCAACTGCGCGAGGACCGTCTGGAGCTCGGCATGCTGCTGATTGACCTGGCGGAGCTTTCGGTGCAACTGCTCTCGCTGACTCTGCACCTGATCACGCTTCGCTTCGAGCTGGGGCAACTGGCGTCGTGCCTGAGAAAGCTGCCTCGCCGAGGTTCGCCCGGGTGCTCCTCAGCTGGCGGATTGCCTTGTTGATCTTCTTCAAGGCGGAATTGACGTCGTGTTCCTTGTCATAGCTCTTGTCGATCGCGCTGTCAATAACTGGCACCTGGCTGGCGGCAACCCTCGCGTCGGCGTGGGCGACATTGATGTTGGCCCGTAGAGCCTCGGACTCGAAGCGCACCAGCACCTGCCCCGCCTGAACTTGATCACCCTCCCGTACTTCGACGGTCGCGATCCGGTTCCAGCTCCCTGGAGGTGCAGCAGCGGTCATCCGGCGAGCTCGGCGCGATCGCCTGGCCACCGGTCGGCGGCAGTCCTGAGCTGGTCGAAACCGGCGTTGAGGTCCGGTTCAGGGATCTCTATCTGCGGCGCTTCGACCGTCACGACATCATCGTCAACGTTGCCAGAAACCAGAATCCGATTGGGCTCAGCACAGCCGAACAACCCGACCACAAGACTCACGGCCAGGGGCAAGACAGTCGCAGCTCGCCGAACCGGTCGGCTCGCCTGATGACCGGGCATGGGAGTCCTTAATTCATCAGCTGATGAACTCCACACTATGTCGTCGTTGCGACGGGCGGAACTGCTCTTGGTGAGGGCAGATAACAGGGCTCTGGCTGCCGATTGCGGCTCGTATCTGGCTCATGTGATCATTCTTCTGGCCTGCCCCACCTGCCCTCAGCGCAGGTGCGAACGCCGGCCACGACCGGGGCCTCCGGCGCGGCCCGCCTGCCGGTCGGGGTTTATGAAACGGAGGGCGTCGCTCCGGCCATCCCACAGGCCGGACAAGATGAGGATGGCTGACAGTGGCTGCTCGCCATTGAAGCGTGCGGAAGGCCTGCCGGGACTGCAACTGGCGACGAGTGGCTTGTCCACGGACGACTCCAGAAGTGGCAACCTGCCGTTGGGCTGATCGCAGTCCGCCGGCTCAGCAGGCTGTGCCACCATCGAGTCACGTTCCGCGCATCGAGCGGACCACCGATCGTGCTGGCGAATACGTGCCCTGAGCCGACCCAGACCGGGGAGGCGAGCTGCTCGGCCAGCTGCCGCTTGTAGTGCTCACATAGGGCCTCGACGGTTCCTCCCACCAGCGGTACCGTCCGCCATCCGGCCGCCGTCTTTGGCGTGTCGAGGTAGAGCCCGGCGCCCTTCCGGCGCTTGAGCGTGCCCCGCACGATCAGCTCGCCGGCATCGAGATCGATGTCGGGCCACCGCAGCGCCAGGGCCTCGCCTTTCCGTAGACCGAGCGAGAGCACCAGCACCGCTAGTGCCCCCAGCCGATCCCCGGCGGCGGCATCGAGGACCGCCCGGGCCTCCGCGGCGGTGAGCGTGTCATCGAGCTTGGTGCCGCTCTTCTTCGGACCGTCGACGAGCGCGGCCGCGTTGCGAGCTACTAGCCCTGTCTGCTCGGCCCATCGCAACGCACGGCGCAGTACCGCCCTCGCGTACTGGCGTGTCCGGGAGCTGTAGCCGGCCTCTTCGAGTGCCCGCATCATGGCCTGCACGTGCTCTGGCGTGAGCTTCGCGAGTCGATGACGCCCGACGTGGGGTGTCACATAGGTGGCGATGATGTAGCGGTAGTCGTCGACGGTCGAGTCCTTGACAGAGCCGGGGAGCACGTTCATGCCCCACCAGTCGAGGTACTGAGCCACGGTTCTGGCGTTGTCGGGTGCGACACCTTGAGCCGCCTGGCGCCGCAACTCGTCGAGGCGATCGAGCACCGCTCGCTTGCTCGCCCGCACAACGGTGCGCCGGATGCGCTCACCGCCCGGTCCCCGGCCGAGCTCCACCGAGCCGACCCACTTCCCGTCCCTGCTCCGTCGGTAAACCGACCCTTCGCCGTGGCCTCGACGACCCACGTTCCAACCCCGATCCCGCCTCGCCGCCAGCTGTTTCCGGCGGTCACGGTAGCCGGCGCTGGACAGCCATGCAGACAGCCAACAGAGTTGAATCCGCTCGAACGAAGGTGGACGGACATGGACGGTGACCAGGTAAGACAGCATCGCATCGGGTAGCGGCGCGGGTCCTGGCGATGACTACGGATCAGAAGGTTGGGGGTTCGAGTCCCTCCGGGCGCGCCAGCCGCAGATACCGAGTTTGAGCAGGTCAAGGCCCCGCACCGAGCAGGAGCGGGCCTTGATCGTCGGCTCCTTCGGTGCCCTCGGCCAAGTTGACAGCAACGTGTACAGCAACGCAGGAACGAGATGTGCTGCGATCTGCGTGTCTCGGGACCGGCGGGTCGTGTCACGCGGTGAGACTCGGAGTGCCGGCAACTCAGGCCCGAGCATGCACGGGTCTCCTTGCGTAGGTCGATGCGCGGTCTCCTCAACGTCGGCGTCGCCAGACAACGCTTGCGCCGTCGTGGAACACGAACTGACTCCCTCCGGGGGATCAGGGACAGCTCATCGATAGGCCACGAGGGATCACCAGCGGGGCCACGACCTCGCCGTCATGTCCGGAATCCGCGCTGCCTGGCGCTCCCTGTCGACCAAACTGGGCACGTGTCTGAAGTCGCAGCCGAGGACGAGTGGGCGATGATCGACCACAGCCCGAACGCGGCTATGGGGCATGCCTGGCAGTCGGCACGGACCGCACGAGCGCAGGTCGCCCGTGTGATCAACGCTATCGACGGCATGACGCAGGTACCCGACGCCCATCAGGCCGTGTGCGCCATCCGGAACGTCCGCCGGGCCGCAGCGATGGCACTGGAACACCTCACGGACGCCGCCGCGAAGGATCAGCTCCGAGAGGCCCTGGCGGACTTCGACCGCGCTTATCCGAACGTATGCGAGGCCCGCAACGTTCTGGAGCACTTCGAGGACTACAGCCGGGGTGTCGGCCACCTGCAGCAGCCAGAGCTCCAAGCATGGAAACGACAGCCGAACGAGCAGCTGGCTCGGCGCTTCCGTGTCGGATTCGATTGGATCGATGACGACCCGCACCGGCCCCGTGTGAGTGTCGGCCCCTACGAGATCGACCTACCCAAAGCCGCAAGCGCGGCCAGCCTTCTGCCCTTCGAGATCTGGGCAGCGATCAAGGTCCAGGAGGGCGATCCCGTCCCGCGGGAGTTCGTTGCCGCGCTCGCGCAGCCCGTTGAGCGGTGGCCGATCCCTCCTCCGCCGCAATGGATGCTCGATGCGGTTGCCGGTGTCCAGGGCACAACCCCGGACGACGAGGTCCCGGACTAGATCCCTGCCCGACCGCGCCCGGTCGAGGACCAGGCCGTGACGATCCCCACGCCCGCTGGGTCGACCGGCGCTCCTTATGCAGCACCTCCTGGCAGCATCGGAAACACCTAGCCAGAGATGGGCGACAGCTCCTCGGCTTCGATCCCAGGGCGTCAGTCGGTCGAAGGCTGCGCGATCCCACCATCCTGTCGGACGAGCCACACCTCGACCCCCGCAGCGGTGAGGAGAGCTGCGACCCTGTCCGCCAGGGTGCTGAACGTCGGGACATCTGGGAACGCGGTACGACCCGAGCGCGTCCTTCACCGTGGCTGACCCTGGAGCGCCGCCACGGACCCCGATCTGTGGGACGGCTGGGGGACGAGTGTGGGACGGTCGAGGTCGCACACGGTTCCGGAGCCTAGGGAACGGTCTGGACGTTCAAGCTGGTCGGAGGGGACATCGCCCTCGTCAGCCAGGCCCTCCCCCCGCCGTCCCTCCGGGCGGTAGCGACTCGAGGCGCTGTACGGGTCGAAGATGTCCGCGGGCGCACGCGACGGTCCGACACATCTCGCATGTCGCTGGGACGGTGTTGGTGCCCCTTGTGCACGAGGCTGCCGTCTGGCTGGGTCTGCGTCAATGGGGCGTTGGCGGGTAGTTGCTCCGCGAAGGATGACCACCCGATCGCCGTGGAGCACACGTGAAGATCCTCGTGACCGGTGCTAGCGGATTCGTCGGCCGGCATGTCGCCGCCGCGCTCGACGCGGCCGGACACGACGTCACCGCCATGACGCGCCGTCCCGACCAGTACCGCGGCAGCGGGGCCGCGGTGGGGGGTGACATCGCGGACGTTGGGAGCCTCCAGTCGGCGCTCGAGGGCCAGGATCTCGCCTACTACCTGGTCCACTCGCTGGCCCACGCGGACTTCGCCGAGCGCGACCGGGTCGGCGCCCGCGCCTTCGGTGGCGCTGGGGCCGCGGCCGGCGTTTCGCAGATCGTGTACCTCGGTGGCCTCGGCGAGGACGACGACGCTTTGTCGCCTCACCTGGCCAGCCGGCGAGAGGTCGAGCGGATCCTGTCGGAGACCGTGCCGACGACGGCGTTGCGGGCCGGCATCGTCATCGGCGACGGCAGCATCAGCTGGGAGATCCTGCGCCAGCTCGTCGAGCGGCTCCCCGCCATGGTCACGCCGCGCTGGGTGCAGACCCGTACCCAGCCGATCGCACTTGCCGACGCCGTACGGTTCCTGGTGGGCGTGGTTGGGATCGATGCCGCGATCGGCGAGACCTACGAGATCGGTGGCCCCCAAGCGCTCAGCTACCGGGACATGCTGGTCACGGTGGCCGAGATGACCGGGCGGCGGCGGGTCATCGTGCCGGTGCCGGTGCTGACGCCCCGGCTCTCGTCGCACTGGCTCCGGCTGGTGACCGACGTGGACCTGACCACAGCGGCGGCGTTGGTCGACTCGATGACCAACGAGGTCGTCGTGCACGACCACCGCATCGAGGAGCTTGTCGACCACCGGCCGATGGACTTCCCCGAGGCGGCGGCCGCAGCCCTCGCGGCCCGCGCGCGCCGCTTCCGCGGCTCGGCGGATGCAGGCAGTTCGTGATCTCCTGACGCCCGAGCTCCTCCCCGAGCCCATCGAAGCGGCGCCGGCTCGGCGCCGCCGCCGGCTCGTGGTTGCCGCCACCTTGGCGGCGGGGACGGTGGCGCTGGCCGCCACGCTGGCAGCCCCGCGCGGTTCGCTGGCCTTCAGCCTGCTCGGCTTCCTCCTCGCCGCCATCTGGGTGGCCGGCAGCGCGGCGGCGGGTCCGCTCCATCTCGGCCGATCCACCGACCGGACGGAGAGCCGGCGCAGTGTGCTGGCGGCCGTCGTGCTGGGGGGCCTGGCCTTCGTGGCCTTCCTTGGAGCGTCGCTCGTGGCCCGCCATGTGCCAGGCCTGAACGGTGCCGTCGACTCCGTGCTCGCAACCGCGGACGCCGGGCCGACCGTGCTGGTGCTGGCGATCGCCGTCGTCAACGCCGTGGCCGAGGAGCGCTTCTTCCGGGGTGCCCTCCCGGTCGCCCTCGTCGGCGACCATCGGGCTGTCGTCGCGACCACCGTCTACGTGCTGGTCACGGTGGCGACGCTGAACGTCGCCCTCGTCGTGGCGGCGGCAGCGATGGGCACGGTGTTCATGCTGGAGCGCCTGGCCACACGGGGCATCCTCGCCCCGACCCTCACCCACGTCACCTGGTCGACGCTCATGCTCCTGGCCATCCCCGGCTGAGCGACCCCCCGCGAGCAACGCAGATGCACGGCCGTCGTCCATTCGCGACGGCGACCCGTGGACCCGTGGGTCCACCGCGGCGGCACCGGGTGCTCGCCGTGATGCCGACCGTGGCTGATCGCTCCGCACCGATCTACGTCGGCGCCCAGATCAGCACCGGGGCCGTCGTCCCTGGTTCGTCGATGACACCCGCTCCTCCACCCCCCCCGGGGGTGGGGTCAGCGAGCCGGCGCCTCCCCCAAGGTGTCCGCCGCGTAGGCCCTGCGGCGCCCCAACTTCCTACTCGGTCCGACGGTGGTATCGACCGCGGTCTGCCGCTCCAGCTCGGCGTTGATCTCGGCGCCGACGATGACGACGTAGGCGGTGATGTACAGCCACAGCATCACGACCACGACGGCGCCGAGCGCCCCGTAGGTCTCGTTGTACTGGCCGAAGTTGGACGTGTAGAGCGAGAACCCCACTGAGGCGATCACCCACACGACCACGGCGAAGACGGCGCCGGGGGACACCCAGCGCCAGCGGGGCGCGTCCCGATCGGGGGCGTAGCGGTAGATCACCGCCAGGGCCACCATCCCGAGCAGCGCCAGCAGCGGCCACCGCACCGCCAGGATCAGGGCTCGGAACACGGCCTCCGTGCCCTCGTCGCTGAGCAACTCGGGGAACACGATCAGCCCGGCCACCACCGCCCCCAGGGCCACCACGCCGGTCACCGTCAGGGCCAGCGCCAAGCCCCGGAGCTTGAGGAAGCCGCGGGTCTCGTCCTCGTCGTAGGCGAGGTTCACGGCGCCGATCAGGTGCTTCACCCCGCTGGACGCCGACCACAGAGCGACCACGAGACCCACGATGGCGCCGATCCGCAACCCGGAGGGCGAGCTCTCGACGATCGACGACAGCTGGGACGTCACGAGGTCCCGGACCTCCGCCGGCGCGGCGGCCAGTAGATCCTCGACGTCGCGCTCGATCCCCTCAGGGTCCGCGACGAGGCCGTACACCGACACCAGCGCCACCAGGGCAGGGACGAGCGCCAGCATGGCGAAGAAGGCGACGCCGGCGGCCAGCAGGGGCACGTCGTCGACCTTCATCTGCTGCTTCACCCGGACGGCGACGTCCTTCCAGCCCCGGGCGGGCACCTCGGTGGGGCGCCCGGCCTCGCGGCCGCGGCCCCCTGCGGGGGAGCGGGACTCGTATGCGGCCTCGGCCATGCCCGGTCCCTACCCCCACGCAGGGCGTTCATTCAGGGGTCACACGCCGATCGAGCCCCCAGGGACCCCAGATGGCGAACGTCATGCCCCGGCTCGCCTGGATGTTGACGAACAGTGTGTGGCCGGTGTGGCTGAACGTCGCCCCGGCGAACTCGTCGTTGAACCGGTTGGCGCCGGTGCTGGAGATCAGGCGATTCAGCGCGATGTCCCACAGCTCGCCTTCGGGCGACAGGCCCCGGACGTAGTTGTCGTTGACGTTGTCCTCGCAGAGCACCAGGGTGCCCCTGTTGCTGACCGTGACGTTGTCCGGGAAGTCGAGCACCGCGGCGCCCGGCGACTGGAAGATCAGCTTGAGCCGGCCCGACGCGATGTCGTAGCCCCAGATCTGGCCGGTGCCGTTGCCGAAGCCGCCGACCGTGTCGGACGGGCCCGGCTCCGGAGGGCCGCCGCCCTGTGTCGAGCAGAAGTAGATGACGCCCCGGTCGCGGTCGGGGCCGGAGCCAGCGCCAGCTCGAGCGGGTAGTGTTCGGCGCCGCCAAACAGGTCGTCGACTCGAAGGGCGTCGGCGCAACATGGACGATACGCATGCTTGTCGCCTCCCTCCTGACGCTGGGATCGCCGGAGCAGGTGACCGGCGGCTACCTGTATCACCGTCGCATGTCCGAACTGGCGCCCGCCCACGGGGCACGACTGGACCTGGTGCCACTGCCGGCCCTGCCGTTCCCCGTGCCGGCGGCGTTCGGGTCGCGGCTGCTGCGCCGGGTCCGGGACAGCGACGTGGTGGTGGTCGACAGCATCGCCGCCGCCTACCTGGCGCCCTGGCCGGCGGGCCCACCGCTGGTGGCCATGCTGCACCAGCCGCCGGGCGGCATCGACCACGGACCCCTCCGACGGTCGGTCCAGGCGGTGCTGGACCGGGCGCTGTACCGCCGGTGCACGCTGCTACTGCTGGCCGCTGAGCCGTTGGCCGGTGCTTGGCTGCCGCCGGTCCCGACCGCGGTGGTGCCGCCTGGGCGCGATGTCGCCCCACCGCCGGACGGTCCGGTGCCGGACCTGCGCCGTGGGCGGGGAGCGTCGCTGCTCAGCGTGGGCAACTGGGTCCCCCGCAAGGGTGCCCTCGATCTGGTGGACGCGTTCGCGGGGCTGCCGGACGACCTGGCCACGCTTCACCTGGTCGGCCGCACCGACATCGAACGTCGATACGGGCGGCGAGTCTCCGCGCGCCTCGCCCGGCCCGACCTGGCCGGCCGGGTCGTCGTGCACGGCCCCGTCAGCCCCGAGCGGGTCGGCGAGCTCTACCGGGCGGCCGACGTGTTCGTGCTGCCGAGCTACCGGGACCCCTACGGCACGGTCTACGGCGAGGCGATGGCCGCCGGTCTGCCCGTGGTCGGCTGGCGGGCCGGCAACCTGCCCAACCTGGCCGACCACGAACGGGAAGGTCTGATCCTCGAGCCCGGCGACCGCCGTGCCCTCACCGCCGCGCTGGCCCGACTGGCGGCCGACGCAGGCTACCGGGAGCTGCTGGCTGGGGCGGCCGCCGAACGAGCCCGCACACTGCCGACCTGGGACGACACCGCCGCCCGCTTCGTCGAGTTGTTGGCTGGGGTGGCGCGCCGGCGATGAGGTGACGTTCCAGCGGTTCGTACCGGGTAGGTCCACCGTCGAGCGGGCGCGACGCGACGTGGCTCGCCATCGCCGGCGGGAGGGGAGCGATGTCCCTGCGGATCGACCTGCAGCAGTGCGGCGATGAAGCGCTCGTACCTGTTCACGGCGTGGTCGACCGCACGGTGCGCGACGTGGCTGCCGGCCTCGTCAGCCTCGGAGAGGACTAGCCGTCGGTCGTCGTCGACCGGCGCGACGCCGTGCTGGCCTCGCCCCACGGGGTCCAGGACCTGGTGACCGCCCTCCGTGACCGGGCACGGGTCGAGCGGATCGTTCTGGAGTGCGACCGCGTCCCTGGGCGTCGTCTGCTGCGGCTCGCATGCGGCGACGCCGCCGGTGTGCGCGTCCTCCGAGACGTGCCCCGGCGGGCCGCGGCCGGCGGCGCGGGCTGCTCGGATCCGGGAGACTCGGACGCCCGCCAGGCGGCAGATCGCCGCGCCGGGTGGTCGAAGCGGAGGCGGTGTGACCGGCGACGGCGCGGCTCAGTCGGCGGGATAGCCGCGATCGGCCAGCAGCCGGGCGAGGTGCGCGGCGTTGCGGGCCACCGTCGCGGTCGTCGACGTCACGGCCTCCGGCTTGGGGTCGAGGTCTTTGTAGTCGGTGCTGCCCTTGGCTTCGCCCACCCAATAGGTCACCGCGCCCGCGGGGATGGTGAAGCCGACGTCGTTGAGGGCCTGGAACAACTCGGCCGAGACGTGGTGCGCGCCGTTCTCGTTACCCACGACCGCGACGATGGCCACCTTGTCGTAGCTGATCATCCGCCCGGCGTCGTCGGTCTCGCCCAGGAAGGCGTCGAGCCGCTCGAGCACTCGCTTCGTCACTGACGACGGCTGCCCCAGCCACACGGGCGTGCCGATCACGAGGATGTCGGCCTCGAGGATCTGCCGGCGCAGCCCGGGCCAGGCGTCGCCGTTGCCCTCGTCGGATGTCACGCCCGGGCGGATGTCGAGGTCGACCGCCCGCACGGGCTCGTCAACGTCGGCCCCTTCCTTGCGCAGAGCGTCGCAGAGCTCGCCGAGCAGGATGTCGGTGCTGGAGGTCTCGGGGCTGGGCTTGAGGGTGCAGTTGATTGCGGTCGCTCGGAGGGGCATGAGCGGTGCGTACCCCATCGGCACGGAGCGAACCCGCGCCGGGGACGGTCGTCGTCGGCCGTGTGGGAACGGTCAGGCGTCCGGCCGCTCGTAGCGCACGATGTACACGGCGGGGTGGTCATCGTCGGTGGCCCGGCGGACGAAGAGCCGCCCCGCACCATCGTCGACCGGCAGGTCCCGCCAGTCCTCGGCCGCGGTCAGCGTGTCGAGCGCGGCCTCGAGGCCCGACCAGGCCGGCAGCGCCACCGACGACAGCCGGCGCCCGAGCACCGGTCGCTCGCCCCCCAGGAGGCGCGCCATTCCGCGGCTGACGCCGGTCACCTTGTGCTCCTCGTCGAGGAGGAGCACGAGGGCCGACCCGTCGTCGAGCAGAACGTCGACGGTCGACTCCACGGTCTCGAGCTCGCTGGTGCACTCATCGTGGGCGTCGGCGAGCGCCTCGAGCTCCGCGGCGGCGCGGTCGAGCTCGGTACGGCGGTCGTCGGATGGGGTGTCGGGGCGAGAGGAGCGTGAGCGTTCCGAACTGGTCATCGCCAATGAGACAGGTCCTTCGGTGTGGCATAACTACCCCGTCTGACACCGGTGAGACGCGCGATTCGAAGTGTGGTTCCCGGTCGCCGGGGAAGCAGCGACAGGTGACGTTGATGGAGGCGCGCCGGTTCCTCCCGTGAACGGCCCACGCGTGCCCTGGACCGTCTGCGGTCCGCTCGGGACCGGGCGCGTGCCGTGTTGACTGTGCCCCGGGTTCCGGCCCCCCGTGCCTGGATCGCTCCGCGCTCCGCCCGCCCTGTCGTCGACGTCGGCCTGTGGGCCGTGCACGTCGCCTACGCGGACCGGCACGAGCCCCAGCACCTCGACCGCCTCGTCCATCGGTACAGCGCGTTCGCCACCGCCACGGCCAAGCGGCACCACCGGCGGGGCGAGCCCATCGACGACCTGGTGCAGGTGTCCCACGAGGCACTCATGCTCGCACTACGACGGTTCGACCCGTCGCGGGGCACGCCGTTCCTCGCCTACGCCACGCCCACGATCGTCGGCACCCTGCGCCGCCACTTCCGCGACAGCGGGTGGGCGCTGCGGGTGCCACGGACCGTGCACGAGCTGGCCAAGCCGCACCAGGACGCGGTCGAGCTGCTCAGCCAGGACCTCGGCCGGCGGCCGAGCCTGGCCGAGGTGGCGGACTTCATGGGCGTACCCCTCGCCCAGCTCGAGGTCGTCGAGCACGCCCGCCGGGCCCGGTCGACGACCTCGATCGACCACCCGGACCTCGCTCCCCGGGGAGAGCCCGCTCGAACCTGTCGACGAATGACACGGGCATGACCCGGGTCGAGAACCTGGTGGCCCTGCGGCGGGGGTTGGCCCATCTCGACCCCGATGAGGTGCGGCTTCTGACCTGGTACTACTTCGAGGAGCAGACGCAGTCGCAGATCGGCCGGCGGCTGGGGGTCAGCCAGATGCAGGTGTCCCGCCTGCTCGCCCGGGCCGTCCAGCGGCTGCGGCCCTTCCTGTCATCGAACCTCTGACGTACGGCCTCTGAGGCCGGGGCTTCGATGTCGTGGCGGCCACCTCCCCCGGCAGTCTCGCGGCCGCCGAGATCACACGCTCAGGGCCAGGACGACTCGTTCGAGGGCGTGACCACGATTTCGCGGACCTCGCAGCCCGGCGGGCGGGTGAGGGCGAAGTGCACGGACTCGGCCACCTGGACGGGGTCGCACAGCTCGAGGTCGGGCGGCGGCTTGTACCGGTCCTCGCGCTCGTCGAAGAAGGCGGTGGCCATGCCGCCCGGCGTCAGCATGGTGACGCCGACCTCGCCCCTCAGCTCGGCGGTCAGCGCCCGGGTGAACCCGACGACGCCGAACTTGCTGGCGCAATAGGCGGTGGCGTCCGACACCGCCCGGTGGCCGAGCGTCGACGCCACGGTGACCACCCGGCCCCGCACCTGGCGCAGCCAGGGCACGGCCGCTCGCACGACGGCGGCGGTTCCCAGCAGGTTGACGGCGACCGTGCGCTCCCAGATCTCCGCATCCACGTCCTCGATGCGCCCGGGCACGTCCACGCCGGCGCACGTGACGACGGCCCACAGCCGACCCGCCTCCTTGGCCACCCGGGTCACGGCCTCCTCGGTCGCCCGGCCGTCGGCCAGATCGACCTCGACGCCGGGGATGCCACTCGAGGGTGGGCGCCGGTCGAGCGAGGTGACCGCGGCGCCGGCGGACGCCAGCCGGGCGGCCACCGCCGCGCCCAGGCCCGACGCGCCCCCGGTCACGATCACGGGCAGGTCGGCCAGCGGGTCGGCGGCCGTGGAACCGGGGAACGAGTGGTCGGTGCTCATGGCCGGCGCCTACCCCGCCTCGGGCACGGAGAGAACCGCTTCTTCGCCGGTACCGGTGCCGGCACGGCCGGCGACGGCCACGTCCGCGGGCAGCCGCACCACCCGCACCCGCGGCACCCGCCCCCGCCCAGCCGGGCGCCACCCGCCCGACGGGCCCGCACGCGTCGCGCAGCAGCCGGTCCCAGTCCCGGACGAACCGGTGGATCGAGAATCGCGATGCGGCTGTGACCCGCCCGGCCTCGCCGACTCGCCGGGCCAGCCCGGGGTCGGCGAGCAGCGCCCGCATGGCTTCGAGCAGGCGCTGCGGGTCGGTCGAGGCGAAGCCGTTCACGCCGTCGTCGACGATGGTCGGCAGCTCGGTGGTGGCCAGGCCGACCACCGGCACCCCCACGGTCATCGCCTCGCACAGCGACAGGCCGAGGCTCGTGTAGCGCACGGGGTGGAAGTAGAAGCGGTAGGCGGCCATCGCCCGGGCGAGCTCGGGAGGAGGCACCTCGCCGAGACCGCCGATCTCCTCGGACCGCATGCCGACGAGGTCGAGCGGCACATGCTCCCGGACCTGCAGGAACACGTCGAGCCCGAGGCGCCGGCCCCGCTGGGCCAGGCCGTTGACCACGGTGATCCCCCGCTCGAGGTGCCCCGAGTAGCGGGCGTCGTCGGGGACCACCACGCCGTGCTCGACGACGGTCGTCGGGGTGGCGCCGCAATCCCACATCAGGTCGTTGAACGCAGTGACGTGGACGATCAGTGCGCCGGGGTCGTCGACCGGGTGGCGAGTGTCGGTCGGCGAGGCCCGGGGCGGGTCGTGCTCGACCACGATCTGGGGCACCGATCGCTGGGCCGGCGACAGCACCTCGTGCCGGTCGATCAGCCAATGGTCGTGCGCCTGGTAGACGACGGCGTCGACCTCGAGCTCCGCGAGGCGGTCGACCGGCACCTCCCGCACCGAGTCGGGCCACGGGAACGTGCCGGCACGCCCCCCGTAGCCGTGGGGGCGGCCCGGTCGCACCGGCAGCACCAGCTCGTGGGGCATGTGCGAGAGGTACCAGAGGTAGTTGCCGTGGACGTGCCAGGTCAGGATGCGGAGCGGGCGGGTCATGCGAGCAGCTCCGGGACGGCGGCAGCGGAACGTGCAGCCGGGTGCAGCCGGTCGTCGACGGCGGCGAGCACGGCGGCGACCGAGGGCCAGGCGCGGTCGGGGTCGGGCTGGACGGTCCGGTCGTGGTGGCCGCCGGCGGGACGACGGCGCGGTGGCGCTCGCGGTCGAGCGGGGCCCAGCGCACCGGGTCGCCGTCGGGGGCGAACACGACCACGCTCGGGGCCCGCACGGCGGCAGCGAGGTGGGCGGCGCCGGTGTCGTTGGTGACGACCAGCGCCGCGCCGGCGAAGAGGGCGGCGAGCGAGCCGACCGAGGTCCTCCCGGCCAGGTCGAGCGAGGGGCCGCGACGGCGGTGGGCCACCTTGGCGACGACGTCACGCTCCGCCGCGGTGCCGGTGAGCACGATCCGCAGGCCCCTCGCCGCCAGGTGGTCGCCGACGGCGGCGAACGCCGCCGGGTCCCACCGGTTCGCCGGTCGGGAGGCGCCGGGGTGCAGGCAGACGTACCGAGCGGCCGGGTCGTCGTCCCCGTCGCCGCCGGGACGCCGGCCCAGGAGCCTCCGGGCCGCGTCCCGGTCGTCGGGCCGAGCGGGAAGGCCAGATCGAGGCCGGCGTCAGGTGCCCCGGCGGCGCGGGTCACCGCCAGCAGCCGCTCGACCTCGGGCACGCCGTCGGGATAGGGGACGGCCGTGCCGGCGGGAGGGGGGCCGCCGGGCACGAACGCCGAGACCTGGTGCCGCGCCCCGAGCAGGGCCGTCAGCGGGTTCGAGGCGCCACCGCTGCCGTGCAGCTGCAGGGCCAGGTCGAACCGCCCGGCCACGGCCGCGGCCCGGAAGTCCGCCAGGGCGGCGGCGTCGGGCTCGATCTCGGGCAGCCCCGCCACCCCGGCGGCGACCAGCAGGTCGTCGACGAGGGTGGCGTACCGGGTCGACGAACCAGGCCGCCGCCGGCAGCCCGACGAGCGTCACGTGGGCGGCCGGCCACCGCACCCGCAGGGCCCGCAGCGCCGGCACGGCGCACAGCAGGTCCCCCAGTCCTGGCAGGGCCCGGACGACGGCGATGCGCTCGACGGCCGGCAGGGCCGTCGCGTCCGGTACGGCGGGCCCCGAACCGGTGGTCATGGCCCCGCGGCCGCCACCGGCCGGGACGTCGCCGACCTCCACCGCAGCCAGCCGCGCAGCCGGTGGGCGCAGGCCACGGGAGGGATGGCGGCCGACGTGACCACCATGGCCGCCACCTCGGCCGGCGTTCGGGGGCCGGGGGCAATGCGGCGCCACGCGAACCGGGCCGTGCGGGCCGCCCAACCGGCGCCGGCCGCAGCCGCGGCCCGGCGGTGCCCCGCGGCGAGCGCCGCCAGAGCGCCCAGGCCGAGCGCGGTCGTGACCGGGTACGAGCGCCAGGCGCCGGGGGCGACGCCGAGGCGGGCGCGCCAGTCCCGGCCGTGGAGGCGCGCCAGCAGGACGTCGTCGGCGTTGCCCCGCTGGAGGCGCACGCTCGTCCACCACGGCGCGGGCCGCACCGGGTGGCGCACTCGCCGGCGGCCCACGGTCAGCTCCCATCCGGCGTCGAGCAGCCGCAGGGCCAGGTCGGTGTCCTCGCGGTACGCCCGGTCGAAGCGCTCGTCGAAGCCACCGATCGCCTCGAGGGCGGTCCGGCGCACGGCCATGTCGGCGGTGATCCACGTGGCGCCGTCGAGCCCGGCCACGTTGCGCTCCCAGTCGGTCGGGCGGCGGCCGGCCGGCAGCGGCACCTCGACCCGGCCCTGGACGGCGGCCACGCCGGGCGCGGCCGCCCGGACGTCGTCGACGAGCGCCCGCATCCAGCCCAGGGGCGGGTCGACGTCGTCGTCGACGAACGCCACCCAGGGGGCGTCGGACGCCCGCCATCCGACGTTGCGGGCGGCCGCGGGTCCCCGGCCGCCGCTGGCGAGCACGCGGAAGCGGTCGTCGGCCACCCCCGCGTCGAGGGGCTCGGTCGGTCGGGCGCGGTCGTCGACCAGCCACACCCGGCTGGCGGCGGGCAGGGCGCGGCTCAGCAGCCAGACCAGCCCCGGCAGGCACGCCCGGCCGATGGTCGGGACGACGACGTCGATGCGGTGGGTATCGCCGGGGGCGGCCCGCCCCGCCGTGGCGTCGTCGGCGGTGCTCACCGGCGGGCCCGCCGGACGGTGAACGGCCCGAGCACCAGCAGGTCGATGGGACCGGATCCGAAGCACTCGAGCGCCTCCTGCGGTGTGTCCACCATCGGCCGGCCGGCAGTGTTGAAGCTGGTGTTGACCACGACCGGCACGCCGGTGCGGCGCTCGAACGCCCGCAGCATCGCGGCCACCAGCGGCTCGTCGCGGTCGTCGACCGACTGGATGCGCGCGTTCCGTCGACGTGTACGACCGCCGGGATGCGGTCGACCCAGTCGGGCCGCACCCGGTGGACGAACAGCATGTACGGGCTGGGGTGGACGCCGTCGAAGATCTCGGCGGCCCGATCGGCCAGCACCATCGGGGCGACGGGGCGGAACTCCTCGCGGCCCTTGATGGCGTTCATGCGGCCCAGGTGCTCCGGGCGGCGGGGGTCACAGAGCAGGCTGCGGTGGCCGAGCGCCCGGGGCCCGTACTCGCTGCGACCCTGGAACCACCCGACCACGGCGCCGTCCGCGAGGGCGGCCGCCACCTCCTCGGCCAGGTCGACCGGGCGGTCATAGGGCTGCTCGGCGGCCTTGAGCACGGCCTCGATCTCGTCGTCGTCCCAGCCGCGGCCGAGCGCCGCCGTGGTGAACGGGGCGCAGCGCTCGCCGCGCCGGGTGGCGAGGGCCAGGGCCGCCCCCAGCGCCGTGCCCGAGTCGCCCGCCGCCGGCTGCACCCAGACGTGCTCGAACGGGCCCTCGGCCGCCAGCCGCCCGTTGGCGACGCAGTTGAGCGCCACCCCGCCCGCCAGGGTGATCGCCGGCTCGCCCGTGCGGGCGTGCAGCCAGCGGGCCAGGTCGAGCACGACCTCCTCGAGCCGCACCTGTAGGGCGGCGGCCAGGTCGGCGTGCACGTCGGTCCACGCCGCACCGGCAGGGCGGGCCGGCACGAGCGCCGGCAGGTCGATCCGGTCGACGTGGAACCCGCCGTCGCCGGTCGCCCGCACCCGGTCGTGGAACACGGCGCCGAAGCGGTCCGGGTCGCCGTAGCTGGCGAGCGCCATCACCTTGTACTCGTCGGAGGACCGCCGGAACCCGAGGTGCGCCGTGACCTCCTCGTAGAGCAGGCCGAGCGAATGCGGCAGCCGCTGGGCGGCCAGCACGTCGAGCGTCCCGTCGCGCCACCGCCCGCCCAGGTGCGAGGCCGCCTCGCCCCGCCCGTCGAGCACGAGGACCGCCGACGACGCGTCCGGGGCGGCCACGCAGGCCGAGGCGGCGTGGGCGACGTGGTGGGCCACGTAGGTGAGCCGGTCGGCGGGCAGGCCCGGGAGCGCGGTGGCCAGGAACTGGGGCACCCGGCGGACGTACAGCGTGCGCAGCGGCTCCCAGTCGTCGGCCGTGACGTCGGGCGACCCGGCGGCGGCGGGGCCGGCGGCACCAGGTCGGGGTCGTACGAGTAGGCGATGCCGTCGACGTCGCCCGGCTCGAGGCCGGCGTGGGCGAGGCACCAGCGCATCGCCTCGACGGGCAGCTCCCACGCCGAGAAGGGCACGGGATCCTTGCCGTGCTTGCGGCGGCTGAACCGCTCCTCCTCGGCGGCGGCGACGGTCTCGCCGTCGACGACCAGGGCGGCGGCGGGATCATGGAAGACGGCGTTGACGCCGAGGATGGTCGACACATCAGCTCCTGGGGCTGGCGGTCCCGAGGGACCGCCGGTGGCGGGGTCGGCGGGGCGTCACCAGGCCTCGGCGGCGTTCTCGAAGGCCAGGCACAGCAGGTGGACCGCCACCTGGTGGACGTCCTGCACGCTCGGGGTGTCGGGGCACGGCACGGCCACCACGTCGTCGGCCGCCTCGGCCAGCGGGTTGGGCGACGGTCCCGTCATGGCCCACACCGTCAGGCCCGACCGGCGGCCGGCATCGACCGCCCGCAGCAGGTTGGCGCTGCGCCCGGAGGTCGACAGGGCGACGAGCACGTCGCCCTGCCGGCCGTGCGCCAGCACCTGGCGGGCGAACACCTCGTCGTAGCCGTAGTCGTTCCCGATGGCCGTCACGCTGGCGGGTTCGCCGCTGAGCGCCAGCGCGCTGAACGGCTCGCGCCGCGGTCGTAGCGCCCGACCATCTCCCCGGCGAGGTGATGCGCCAGGGCGGCGCTGCCGCCGTTCCCGGCGACCAGCAGGCGGCCGCCCCGCTCGAGGCGGTGGCGCAGCACCTGACCCCAGCGGGCGATGCGATCGAGCTGCGGCTCCAGCGACGCCAGGCCGTCCTGCGAGGCGGCCAGGTGGGCGTCGAGGGAGCGGGTGGCTGCAGGGTCACGCGGTCACCGCCCAGGCGTCGTCCGTCGTGGGCAGGGGCCGCTGTGCCCGCAGGCGCTCGTAGACGTCGAGCGTCGAGCCGGCCACCTGGTCCCAGGTGAAGTGCTGGCGCACCCGAGCGGCGGCCTCTTCGCCCATGCGCACCCGCAGCGACGGGCTGTCGAGCAGCCGGTGGATCGCGCCGGCGATCGCTGTCGGGATCGTGGGGCGGCACGAGCAGTCCGGTCGAGCGGTGCGCCACGGTGTCGAGCAGGCCACCGACGGCCGAGCCGACGACGGGCACGCCGCACGCCATCGCCTCGAGCGGCACGATGCCGAACGGCTCGTACCAGGGAACGCAGACCACGACGTCGGCTGACCGCAGCAGCGCCGGGACATCGGGACGCGCCACCGCACCGAGCAGCCGGACGTGGTCGCCGACGCCCAGACTGACTGCGAGGTCGCGCAGGCGGCGGGCCTCGGGGTCAGCGTGAAGCCGGTCGGCCGGCGGGCCGCCTGCCACCAGCAGCTCGGTGCCGGGGAGCCGGGGAAGGGCGGCAACGACGTCGTCGATGCCCTTCCGGGCGACGAAGCCGGCTGACGACCACGATCCGGTGGCCACCCCGCCGGCCCGGCGCGGCCGCCTCGGTCGGGCGGAACGCCGTCGGATCGATCCCGCACGGCACGATCGTGATTCGCTCGGTGTCCCCGCCGAGCCCCTCGAGCTCGTCGACCTCGTCGCTGCACGTCGCCACGACGTGGTCGGCGTCGCGCAGGATCTGCGCTTCGACCCGGGCGCGGTCGCCCGGGCTCGTGTCGGCCTCGCCCTGGTGGCGCCGCTTGACGACCCCGAGCGTGTGGAATGGTCTGGAACGCACGGCGGAGGGTCGGCGAGGGTGCGCATCGCCTCGAGGGCCGCCCACCCGGACATCCAGAAGTGGGCGTGGACGATGTCGGGCCGGTGGGCCGCCCACCGGCGGCGCAACGCCCGGGCGAAGTCGGGCATGTAGCGCCACGCCCGGTCCTTGGCCACCG
>CAVRQV010000021.1:0-179198 GCA_963723475.1 uncultured Actinomycetota bacterium | reverse complement strand
CTGAGATCAACTGAGATCGGCCAGTAGCCCGCAGCGGCGAGCAATTCGCGCAGCTGGCGGACGCCCGCGGGGGATGAAGACATGCAGCCCGTCGCTGACCGAGTTGAGTCCGAAGGCGTACGCGTCGAGCTCGGTAGCAATGAGAGCATCCGGGAACATTTGACCCAGCAGCCGACGGCTCTCCGTGCTGAACGCATCGGGGTAGTACGCAATGTGATCACGCTCGTCGTCCAGCACGGCCAGCGCAAGATCGAGGTGAAAGAGCCGCGGGTCGACCAGCTCAAGGCTGAGCACCTCACGACCCGTCAGCATGGCAAGCTCGCGATGAGCCTCGAGCGTTGTCCGGAAGCCGCAACCGGCCAGGATTCTCCTCGACAGCACGGCGAAATCGCCCTCGGCCTCGTTGATCGCAATTGCCGGCTGCACGTCTCCGCCGCCGTACCAGGCGCCGTTGCGTTGATGCCACGCCGTGTGGACAGCGGCCTCCCCATCGCGCTCGAGATTGGCGAATCGAGCCGGCAGCGTACGGCCATCCACCACGGTGGCCCCGTTTGCGGCATAGACCATGTCGGGCAAGTCGACCCGCGGCTCCAGAAGGTCCACTCGATGGCCCGTTGAGCGGTAGGCGTCAACGAGCCCCGACCACTGCCGGCCGGTCAGGTCACGGTCCACATGTCCGCTCGGATCCATCCAGGGGTTGATCGCATAGGTCACGTCGAAGTACGTCGGCGGGCACATCAGATAATGCCGAAGCTTCGCGTGTCGAACGGGGTGTCCGGCGCGCTTCAGCACTGTGCTTGTCACCCTTGAAGCGTAGGGGCCGAGCGAGCGCAAGTCAGATAGTGTGATCGATGAAAGCAGGAGATTGTATTGCGTCTTGACGAAATAGATCACAAGATCCTTGCGCGGCTGACCGACCATGGTCGCGAGAGCTTTGCCATGCTCGGGCATCACATCGGGCTGTCCACAGCGGCCACCAAACGACGCGTTGATCGGCTCCGTCAGGGTGGTGCGATTCGACGCTTCACCGCTGACATCGAGCCTGCAGCGCTGGGCTGGACGATCGAGGCCTTTGTCGAGGTCTATTGCGAGGGTCGAGTCCCGCCTGACCGCATGCGGGAGATGGTGCGCACGATCCCAGAGGTTGCCGAGGCGTACACAGTCACCGGCGATGCAGACGGAATCCTCCGCGTCCGGGCTGCCGACGCGGGTCACTTTGAGAAGGTGCTCGGGATCATCCGCAACCATCCGGGCGTCTCTCGTACCCGATCATCGCTGGTTCTTTCCCGACTCTGACGTTCAAGCGCCGAGCTTGTCCGGGACGTGGCCCGCCATGCTGAGTCATGCGTTAAGTTCTCCAGAGTGAGGCTCCAGCAGTGACCGAATCCGGTCCTCCCCCGGTGCGCAGGATCCGCATCACCGACTTCTATACCGCTAAGCGTCAACACGAACGTTGGGCCATGCTGACCAGCTACGACCAGTACACCGCCGAGCTGTTCGACGAGGCCGGCGTCTGGGCGCTGCTCGTCGGAGATCCGCAGCCAACAATGTCTACGCCTACGAGACCACGCTGCCGGTCACTGTGGAGGAGCTCCTGCCATTGGTGCGCGCCGTGGTGAAGTCCACCAAGCGAGCCTTCGTCATCGCCGACCTGCCCTTCGGCTCGTACGAGGATGGGCCCTCCCAGGCATTGGAGACCTCGATCCGCTTTATGAAGGAGGGCGGCTGCCACGCCGTGAAGTTCGAGGGTGGCGTACGGGTGGCTGAGCAGATCCGCAAGGTCGCTGATGCAGGCATCCCGGTCATGGGACACATCGGCTTCACCCCTCAGAGCGAGCACCAGCTCGGCGGTTACCGAGTGCAGGGCCGCGGCGATGACGCGGTACGCCTGCTCACCGACGCGCACGCTGTGGCGGAGGCGGGTGCCTTCGCCGTGGTCATGGAGATGGTGCCTGGTGACCTGGCGCGTCAGGTGACCGCTGAGCTCGACATCCCCACTGTCGGCATCGGTGCCGGCCCGGACTGTGACGCGCAGGTCCTCGTCTGGCAGGACATGGCCGGACTCCGGCGCGGCAGGATGCAGCGCTTTGTCAAGCAGTACGCCAACCTGGCCACGATCATCGGCGACGCAGCCGCCGCGTATGTCGAGGATGTCAGGAGCGGTACCTTCCCAAGTGAGCAGCACACATTCGCGTCGAGCATTCCTAGTTCAGAGGCAAGGTCATGAAGATCGCTCATAGCACTGCCGAGTACGCCGCACTCCACAGCGCGGTGGAAGGGCCCGCTGCCCCACGGATCGCCTACGTGCCCACGATGGGCGCCTTGCACGAAGGACATCGTTCCCTCATCAAGTTGGCCAAGACACGTGGCGAGGTGCTTGTGGTCAGCATCTTCGTCAACCCGCTGCAGTTCGGTCCTGGCGAGGACTACGCCCGGTACCCGCGGCCTCTGGAAGATGATCTCCAGATCTGCGAAGCCGACGGGGTCGACATCGTCCTCGTCCCGACCGTTAGCGACCTCTACCCCGCGGGGCGCCAGGTCACTGTGCACGCCGGCAACCTTGGTTCCATCCTCGAGGGAAACTCCCGGCCCGGTCACTTCAACGGAGTGCTCACCGTTGTCCTGAAGTTGTTCAACATCGTCCGACCGCAGGTCGCCGTCTTCGGCGAGAAGGACGCGCAGCAACTTGCCTGCATCCAGCGAATGATGATCGACTTGAACCTCGCAGTTGAGATCGTCGGCGCTCCTATTGTCCGGGAGCCCGATGGGCTGGCATTGTCCAGCCGCAACATCTTCCTCTCCGCCAGCGAACGTGCCGTGGCGCGAAGTCTTTCGGCGGCGCTGGAGAAGGCGGCAACCCAAGGCTCGGTCCCCTCAGCCCGAGCGGCGGCGTACGAGGTCTTGGATCGGGCCGAGGCGGAGCCGTGTTTTGAACTCGACTACGCCACGATCGTCAATCCGTCCACGTTCGCCGAAGTGCCAGACGATCATGTCGGGCCTGGCATCTTCGTCGTTGCGGCTCGGGTCGGCGGAACGCGGTTGATCGACAACGCGACGATCCATTTCGTATCCGCACCGTGGGCCTGAGCTTTTAGCGGCCGCCGTGGATCTGGACACTGCAGCCAACGAGCTCTACGCCCTCTCCCCCGACGACTTCATCGAGCGAAGGCAACAGCTCGTCGCGGAGGCCCGACAGGCGCAAGACCGTCAGCTCGCCACCGAGATCGGCCGCCTCCGGCGACCCACCCGCAGCGCCTGGCTGATCAACGTGCTCGCTCGCCAGGAACCGGATGCGTTGCATGCGCTCTTCGAGCTCGGCGCCGCTCTTCAGGATGCCCAACAGCGGATGGCCGGGGATGAGCTGCGCCAACTCTCCGCGGAGCGCCGCAAGACAGTGGACGAACTGGCCCGACGCGCGGTCGAGCTGGGCCGTGAGCACGGCTACAGCGCGCCTGACGGAGCGACGCAGGAAGTCGGGCAAACGTTGCAATCAGCGCTGGGCGACCCTGAGATCGCTGAGGTTTTGATCGCTGGACGGCTGACTCAGGCCGTCACGTACGGCGGTTTCGGACCTACTGATCTGGCGTCTGCTCTTGGAGCGTCGCTCCCGATGAAAGCCGGCCAACCCAAGGAGAGGCCGGAGCCGGCCGAGCCGGCCACCGCGCCAGATCCGAAGCGGCGTCGTGAAGCCGAAAAGGCGGCGAAGGAGGCCCGGAAGCGGGCAACCGCAGCCCGTGAGGCTGCGGAGTCGGCGGAGGCAGAGGCTGAGGCAGCCACCAGGAGTGCGGATGAGCTGGCCGACCAGGTCGAGGCGTTGCGCAGCCAGCTTCGCAAGGCTGAGGCCGCCGAGCGGGAGGCCCGCGAGGCGGCGCGGGCCGCGAGGAAGCACTATCAGGAGCTACGCCGCGCCGCCGACCGATTGCAGGTGGAGCAGTAGGGCCGAGCCACGACGCGCCGGCGGCAGCGGGATACCGGCCGCACCGAGTGCCTGGCCGGTCAGCACTGGTGTACCGGACGCCCACGCGGGTGTGACGGTCTGAGCCTCGCCGGGGCGGGCGATGACCTCGATCCGGTAGAACGTCGCCGGGTCAAGTCCATCGATGCGTACTCGCCGGCTGGCCAGCGCGCGCTCCAACCAAACCAGAGCAAACAAAGCCTCGTCTCGATCATCGGCCACCACGCCATGGGCCACGAAGCCTCGATCACTCTCGTCCGACCGCACGGTGGTGCCGGAGTGCAGCAACGGTCGGAACCTTTTGTAGAGCGACAACCATCGGTGGATGGAGCGCAGGTTCCCCGGAGCCTGCTTTCTGAGATCGATTCCTAGACCGAGCCGCCCGAAGAATGCAGAGATCGCCCGGTACGCCGACGAGGTCGCGTCGTCGGGCTCATCGAGTGCCGGCTGCCAAACCAGCCCCGGCGGCAGCAGCTGCACCAGGCCGGCAAAGTCGGCGTGCCGTATGGTCGAGTCCGGCGACAGGTCCGCCCCGACCGCTCTGGTCGTCATCGTCAAGTCAAGGCTGGTTGTCTGGATCGTGAGGTGGGGGTAGCGCTCACCCAATGCATCGAGCAGCCGGTAGGCCGCAAGCGTGGTGCTGTGCTGGGTTGCGGTGGCCCCCGGCCGGTGCGCACCTTGGGGCGGCGACCAGCTCAGCAGTGACACGTGGTGTCGGTCGAGGAGCTTGGTCAGCCGCTCCCAAACGTGGACCATTGCAGGCCGCATCGATAGGTCCAACACATGCCGGGTCACCCCATCGCGCTCGACAGTCAGCAGCCAGTCTGGATGGTCGCGGACGATCGCGGGGTCCGCCTCGACCAGCTCAAGTTCGATCGCCAACCCGACATCAAGGTCCAAGCTGCGGATCCGCGTAATCAGCCCATCGAGATCGGCCGACGATCCCGTCTCGGTCAGGCCGGCGCTGTCGGCGTACGGGTCAAGGCCGGCGCGCGAGCACCATCCGAGGTCCAGCAGGAACGTCTCAACACCGACCGCCGCGGCGTACTCGGCGAGAGCGAGCATCGCCTGTCGGTCGTGGTGAGCGAATGCGGGCGCGGCGGCGTTGAAGATGACCCGCTTGTCATGCCGCGCCTCCGGACGAACGTGTCGGTGCAGGCGGGCCGCCGCAGCATCCAGCCCGTCGCCCCAGGTCCACACCACCCACGGGGAGTGGTACGCCTCCCCGATGCCGAGCACAATTTCACCGGCCTGCAAGAGCTCTCCACCACCGAGATAGGTCCGTCCATAGACCGTTCGCTCGGCGCGATGCTGGACTGCGCCACTGAAGGCAACATGCACCTGCCAGACCTGACCGCGGCGAAAACCCGTTCCCCCCACCGCCAACGCTACGTAGGCCGGTCGGTCATCGAATCCCCTATGATCAACAGCCCAGGAGCCCGAGCGCAATGGGACTGTCGACAGGGCCGGTCCGTCGAACTCCACGCGATGCGTGGCCAGGTCGCTCACTGGCATGAAGAGCTCCAAACCCTCCAGCCGGTAGTCAGCGACATTCTTGTTGGAGACGCCGGCACGACAGCGAACCAGCCCATTGCCTGTGAGCTGGAGTGCGAGGTCCAGAGTTAGCCCGTTGACCGGATCCTCTGCTTCGACGATCACGGTATCGGCGCCGACCTCGGTCAGACCTGGCAGTACTGGGGTCTCGCTGATCAGCTGCGAACGGCTCGTGGTAAAGGACGCCGCGGATAAGTGGCCGTCGTGGGATCCAGCCAAGGCCGCCCGTGAGCTCCAGGCCGCAGAGGCTTCCGGTACCAACGAGGACATCATGGACGGCAGCGGATCGAGACCGGTCGGGCCGAATGCAGCAAGAAGTGCCGATGCCGACAAGCCGTCAAGATCACCAAGATCAGCGCCCCAGTGCAAGATCACCGGCAAGCCGGTCCGCTTCAGCTGCACCAGGAGGCTGACGCCCTGAGCTCGCATGTGGAGAAGGGAAGCCGCGGAGTCGTGCTCAACTGAGAACACGGTCGCAACATCCCCTACCGACATGGGATCTCCCCCAAGAACAAGATCTCTCCGCTGAGTGCAAAAGCTTATCGGACGTCGAAAAACCCGCGCATCCATCCCACCCTCGCGCGATCTGCACCATCGTAGATCGCACGCTCGTCAGCCCTGTGCGACGCCGCGCCGCGTGTCGCTCGCTTTTCGCACGCGGTTTCAGTCCCGCCGCAACATGGTGGTGCCGACAAGTCGATATCCCAAGCACAATTGGGTATTTCGACTGTGATTGGTACATCGTCAGCTCAGATCTGGCGGGAGGAGGCCGCGATGTGAATGAGCATTCAGGGCGTCGCTGTGCGGTGGTCTACAACCCGATCAAGGTGTCCGATGATCTCCGTGACACGATCACTCGGCGCGGGATAGAACAGGGCTGGAGCGACCTGATCTGGCTGGAGACGACCACTGGCCACCCAGCCCGGCCTACGACAGACGAGCTGGTGTCGACGAAGGCGGATCGGGTGATCGCCGCTGGTGGCGACGGAACGGTCCGAATGGTTGCGGACCGGCTGGCGCAATCCGGCATCCCGATGGCCGTGGTGCCTGTGGGTACTGGGAACCTATTGGCCCGCAACCTGGAGATCCCACTGTCGGAGCTGGAGGCGCTCGAGGTCGCATTCGGTGAGCACACCTTGGACATCGACTTGATCAAGCTCACCGTTGACGGTGTGTCCGGCGAGCACTTCGCGGTCATCGCGGGCCTGGGAGTTGATGCGTTGATCATGGACGAGACCAGCCCGAAGCTCAAGGATGCCATCGGTGCCGGGGCGTACTTCATCGCGGCCGCCAAGGCGCTCGGGCGTACGCCGATCGATATGCGGATCACCCTTGATGATCATCGTACGCAGCGACGGCACGCCATGATTTGTGCGATTGGCAATGTCGGCACGCTGGCCGGGAATCTGACGTTGATCCCGGGTGCGCGCCCTGACGACGGCCGCCTCGATGTGTATGTGGCGTCGCCGCATCGCCTCTCTCACTGGCTGCGCGCATTCCTCCGGTTGGTCACCAGGCGCCCGATTTCCGACGATCGCGTCGACCAATGGCAGGCCACTCAGGTCGAAGTGCGTCTCAGGCACCCCGACCCTTATCAGCTCGATGGTGACGTGGTAGGCGATTGCCGTAGCTTGCGGGCCGAAGTATGCCCTGCCGCGCTGAAAGTCTGCGTCCCCGGCTGAGCAGGCAGCGGGGACGGGGTTACCGCACTCTGAACGGTGATCGAGCGAGGCGGAGAACCGTCGTAACGCCTCTCCTCCACGTGCCTGGTCCGACTGCGCTGCTCCTGCTTCATCTACGCCAAAATCAACGCCACAGCACCTGCCACGATGAGGATGATCCCGAGCGTGTCGTCAGTCACTAACGGAAGGTTGATCTTGAGCGCAAAGAGCGAGATCGCGCCTAACACCATCAAGACAATGCCAACTCCGATCCCCATATTCTCCTCCCGCTATTCCTCCCGAGTAGGCCAGATCAACTGGCCTTCTTAGCTGACTTCGCTGTCGTTGCCTTCTTTGTCCCTCCCTTCTTAGCCGCGGCCTTCTTGGGCGGGGCCTTCTTCGAGGACGCCTTCTTCGCTCCTGCCTGCTTGGAGGGGGGCTTGGTCTCCGCCGTCTTCCTGGCAGCGCGGTTCTGTTCGACGCTGCGTCGCAGTGCCTCCATCAGATCGACCACCTCGCCCCGGTCGGGGAGATCTTCGCCTCCTTCACCGAAGGTGGCCGCGGTATCCAAGGCGTCTCCCTGCTCGAGCTTGGCGGCGATGAGCTGTCGTAACTGATCTTGGTACTCGTCGCTGAACTTGTCGGGGGTGAAGTCAGCGGACATGTTGCCGATCAGCGACGACGCCATCCTGAGCTCCTGGGGCGACACCCGCACGTCGGCCTTGAGGTTCGGGAAATCAGCCTCGCGCACCTCGTCGTCCCACAGCAGCGACTGGAGCATCAGCACCTTGCCCCGCGAGCGCAGTGCTCCGAGCCGCGTTTTCTGACGCAGTGAGAATTGCACGATCGCTGTGCGATCGGTCTCCTCCAAGGCTCGCCGGAGCAGCGCGTACGCCTTGGTGGCAGATTTCTCCGGCTCCAGGAAGTAGCTCCGGTCGAACCTGATCTCATCGATCTGCTCGGACGGCACGAACTCAACGACCTCGATTTCGTGGCTGCGCTCCTCCGGCAGCGACTTCAGGTCCTCGTCGGTGAGCACGACCGTGGTCTTGCCTTCTGCGTACGCCTTGTCGATGTGGGCGTACTCGACCACCTTGCCGCACACCTCACATCGGCGCTGATAGCGGATGCGCCCACCGTCGGCGTCATGCACCTGATGGAGGCTTATGTCGTGGTCCTCGGTCGCCGGGTAGAGCTTGATCGGCACATTGACCAAGCCGAAGGTGATGGCTCCCTTCCAGAGCGCTCGCATACCCCGCTACTACCCACTCCGCTTCGTCAGAATCCGAGCTACCGGGGTTTTGGTGCCTCGACTGAGGAGTCGATACTGGCTCCATGGGCAGGGCATCGCACGACCAGGTGGTGACCGTCGAGGGTCGGACGATCAAGCTCAGCAACCTTGACAAGGTGCTTTATCCCCAGACTGAGACCACCAAAGCTGACGTCTTGTCCTACTACGCGCAGGTTGGCCCAACCATGCTGCCGCATCTGCGTGATCGGCCGGCGACGCGCAAACGCTGGCCTGACGGTGTCGGCGAGGTCAAGGGAAAGCGGCCGACCGTCTTCTTCAACAAGGATCTGGGCGCCGGCACACCGGATTGGGTGCCGCGTCGGACCATCTCTCACAAAGATCACGACAATGACTACCCAGTGATCAATGATCTTGCGACGCTCACCTGGTTGGCCCAGTTGGCTGCCCTCGAGATTCACGTGCCACAGTGGCGATTCGGTCCCGACGGGCATCCGCAAAATCCTGATCGTCTAGTTCTTGATCTTGATCCCGGTCCGGGTGTGAGCCTGGCTGAGTGTGCCTCGATAGCGATCCTGGTACGAGACATCTTGCGCGATATCGGACACGATCCGGTCCCGGTCACCAGCGGAAGCAAGGGCATCCATCTGTACGCCCCACTCGACGGCTCGCAAACCCCGGAGCAGGCTACAGAGGTAGCCCGCGAGCTCGCGCTAGCGCTCGAATCTGACCATCCTGACCTGGTCATCAGCACGATGAAACGCTCGCAGCGCGACGGCAAAGTGTTCATCGACTGGAGTCAGAACAACGGCGCGAAAACCACCGTTTCGCCATACTCGCTGCGCGGCCGGGACCGGCCCTGGGTTGCCGCGCCGCGGACCTGGGACGAGCTGGAGGATCCCGATCTGCGTCAGCTGGAGTACCAGGAGGTGGTCACGAGACTGGCTGCCCTCGGCGACCCACTCGCCGCCATGGCGCCCAGCGCAGAGCGGGATCGGCTCACCAGGTACCGCAGCATGCGCGACCCGACCAAGACGCCAGAGCCAGTGCCCGCCGGCCCAACAGGCCAGCATCAAGACGGCTTCAGATTCGTCATCCAGGAACACCATGCGCGCCGACTGCACTATGACGTGCGGTTGGAACGTGACGGAGTGTTGGCCAGCTGGGCGGTCCCCAAAGCGCCGCCGACCGATCCGACGATCAACCACCTCGCGGTGCGGACCGAAGATCATCCGCTGGAGTACCTGACCTTCCATGGCGCCATTCCCAAGGGGAGTACGGCGCCGGAAACATGCGGGTCTGGGACACCGGGACGTACCGCCTCCACAAGTGGCGCGAGGGCAAGGAGGTGATCGTCACACTCTTCGGGCAGCCCGGCGGCGGGCTGGGTGGGGTTCGCAAGTTCGCTCTGATCCACACCGGTGGCGGTGACTCCCAACCGGAGAAGAACTGGCTCATGCACCTCATGGAGACCGATCCGGAAGACGGGAAGGGCCTTCGACAGCTCAGCCCACATGTCATGAGCCCTGAGCCCTTCGACAAGCTCAGGACCGCGCCTGTCGAGAGCGGAGTTCGACGGCAGATTTCGGACTTTCCCGAGCAGGTGGATCCCATGCTGGCTACCCCGATCGACGCCGGGAGATTCGGCGATGAGACTGGCTGGGCCTTCGAGATGAAGTGGGACGGCGTACGCGCCGTCGCCTACTTAGCCGGTGGGCGCGTGAAACTGCTCAGCAGAAAAGGCCGGGACGATACCGCGGCCTATTTCGAAGTGGCCCGCGGAGCTGACCAAGATCAGGGTCCAGACGGCGATCCTGGACGGTGAGGTCGTGGTCACCGATGCTGCCGGACGACCTAATTTCGGCCTGCTGCAGCATCGAATCAACCTCACCAAGCCGGCTGATATCGAGCGGGCTGCCAAGGCTTATCCGGCACAGCTGATGCTCTTCGACATTCTCGAGCTGAACGGTCAGTCATTGATCAAGAAGACCTACCAGGAGCGCCGCGAGATTCTGGAAAACCTGGTACCCCCGGAGCCGGGATTCCTGATCCAGGTACCGCCGATCTTCGACGGCGATCTGCAGGCAGCACTGCAGACCAGCGATCAACTCCAACTCGAGGGTGTGGTCGCCAAACGCCGCAGTTCGATCTACCAGCCGGGACGTCGCACCCATACCTGGCTCAAGATCAAACTGCACCGGGCGCAGGAGGTCGTGATCGGTGGCTGGCGAGAGGGCCAGGGCCGACGTGGTGGCGGGGTGGGATCGCTGCTGATGGGGATACCGACTGAGGCGGGCCTGCACTACGTCGGCCGCGTGGGATCGGGGTTCAACGACCGCCAGCTCGATGAGATCCAAGCCAAACTCGAGAAGCTGAGCCGCAAGACCTCACCGTTCCTCGATGTGCCGCGCGAGGATGCGCGCGATGCGCACTGGGTCACACCGTCACTGGTCGGCGAGGTCACCTACGGCGAGCTCACCCAGCCGGGCCGGCTGCGCCACCCGGTCTGGCGCGGCCTGCGCCCCGACAAGTCGCCCGACGAGGTGGTCTGGGAAGGCCCTGGACTTTAGGCAGACCGATCGAGTCAGAGTGTATCAGTCGAGCACTCGTGTCGAGAGCTGCCGCTCACTCCTCGACGATGCCGGCCAATTCCAGGCCGCGATGCGCGGCCAGCCGCTCCGCTTCCAGTTCCAGCCGCTTGCGTTCCGGCTTCGAGAGGGTGGTCCAAGGATTGAGGCGTAGCGTGAACGCTTTGCCAGCCGTCTTCGGTCTCCAGGTACCAACGATCTCCGAGCCGGAAAGCACCGCGCCGGGCCGGCCGAGAATCGGCCACAGCTCCTTGTGTTTGCTCGTGTCGGGCACGATCAGGTCTCGGTCCTTGCCCTGGAGGAAGAGGTCGAATCCGCCGAGCAGACGGAGCAGTTCCCGATCATGCGTCGATGTCGCCCACCTCACCCAGAATCCAACCTTGCCGGCCATCGACACCAACTTCGACGGCGTCCTCGGGCCAATGCGCCTTGATCTCGGCGACGGGAGAGTCAAGGAACGCGGCGACATCGTTCGGTGTAGCCGGGCCGAGGAACCTCAGATAATTGCGGATCGGCTGCAGCGACTCGGGCGCGGCCATCGGGTCTCGCGCAGGTCCGGGGGTCCGTTTCGGCCAGCCGGGAATGCGCCGCAGCACAGGCGGTGAGGTACCCGGCTCGAGCTCGAGTCCGGCGTATAGAGCGCTGATGCGGAACGGAACTTCCCACGAGTGCGTCGCTTTGCAGGCCCTGCAATACCGGAGGTAGGGAGGTTCCAGGCGGGCGGTGAGCTGGGTGGAGACTTCGCCCTTCGCCAGCGGCCGTTCCACGACATGCCGCATCTGGGTGGCAACCTCGGTGAGTCCTGCCAGCGTGGGAATGCCGGCCTCTTTGAGTGGTTTGTCAGCCCCGATCACCCGTTTGGCTGCATCCCGATCCGACATTGGCGAGGTGGCGACGAGAACCTCCTCCAGATCGACGCGCCGGTAGTAATGCGGCGCGGCCCGCAACGTCCACGCCAACGCCACGTCCGGGCTGGCTTCGAGCTCTGCGGCGTCGCGGACCGGGACACCACGGTTGGCCAGCGCCCAGCTTGCGCCGTCTCGGCCGGTGTCTTGCACGCCGAAGTCGAAGACAGCTGCATCGACGATCGCTCGCTCAGCCTCGGCTCTATCGAGCTGCTGCGCATGGATCCGCTGCCCAGCGCCTCAGACCGCTTCATCGCTCTCCTACTCCGACACAAGGAGCCTTACGACCGGATTCACCATAGGCCCACACAACTGACATGCTGCGTTCCCGCAAAACCTCACGTCAGCCGCCGACATCAACGCCAGCCGAGCGGGAATCCGACCGCCGGGTTGACCTGGAGTGTGATTTCGGGGGAAGAAAGTATTGTCCCGGCGTTAACATCCGGCCCCTTTTTGGGGCCTTCACTAAGTGTGAAGACTTCTCATTTCGATATCCAAGCACTGGTTGCCAAAGAGGGTGTCATCGCCCTTCGCGACCATCCCGACCTCGTTGGACCTATTCGGTGGCTCGTCCGTCGTGGGGACTTGCATGCAGTCCTACCCGGCGTCTACGCGCCGCAGAGGGAGGTTGACACTTTTGCTACGCGAATTCGGGCTCTGCTGGCTTGGGACCCAAACGCGGTACTGGTGGCCGCAGCCGCAGCGCGCGTCTCCTTCTGGCCCACCATCCGAGTTCCGATCGTCACGTGCGCATTGAAGCACCATCGGCAGCCGCAACGCGGATTTCACTTCAGCCGCCGTCAGGTGCCCACCGAACTGGTCGTCAGTAAGGCTGGCGTCCGTACACCTCTCCGGCGCTGACCGCACTGGACCTATGCGAGTCCCTCGGCGGCGACGCCATCGACGAGGCGCTTCGAGCTCGGGCCACCACATTGAGAAGATCTGCACCACGCGTTGCGACTGACCAACGCCCGGGTCGGAAACGCAGAGCGGCGCCAACTGCTTGTTGGACTCCAAGGATGAGCCGTGGTCGGGCTGCAGAGCGGAAGTTCCACCGGCTTCTTCGAGCCGCGGGAATTACCGCCTGGAAGGCGAACCTGCCCCTCGTGCTCGATGGCTCCCTGTTCTTCATCGATGTCGCCTTCCGAGGCGTCAAGCTGGCCATAGAGATCGACGGCAGGCTCTACCACAGCGGCTCGGAAGTCTTCGAGACCGATCGTTGGCGACAGAATCTTTTGATCCTTGACGGCTGGTGCGTGTTGCGCTTCACCTCGACGATGATCGATGAGAGACCCGGAGAGGTCATTGCGATGGTGCGCGAAGCCCTCGAGATGCTCGGCGCCGCCTGAGTCCCGCAGAACCACACGCCAGCGCTGCGGCAGATTTGCCACACACGCGTGGATTTCGCAGAGTGATGCCGGCTGGAGTGAGGTTTCGTGGGAATTCGCCAAGAGTTTTGACCTTTCTGAGTAGGGTAAACGTTCGGCATCGCGCTCCGACGGAAGGAGCAACCACCATGGTCGGACGCGCCAACTGTGTGATCGCCCTGCGGTGTGAGGGCGTCTCCCTCGTGCTCGATATCTCCGCAGGGCAGCTACCCGCCGTCGTGCACTGGGGGGCAGACCTCGGAACACTCGAGCTTGCCGATGCTGAGGCGCTGATCCTTGCCAATATTGACCCTGGCGGCCCGAACGTTGTCGACGAGCCGATTCGTCTCGCGCTTCTGCCGGAGCACTGGACGGGCTGGGTCGGTCGCCCCGGGCTGAGCGGATCCCGGGCCGGACGGGCGTGGTCGCCCAAGTTCACCGCAATTGAGGTCCGGGTCGACGGCAAAGCCGTGACCGCCACCGAGAGTCCGGCGACCATGATCAACGCCGGGCCCGGCTCGGTAGAGGTGGACGCAGTCGACCTTGTGGCGCGGCTTCGTCTCATCATCACTATCGAGCTGACCGTCGGTGGACTCATCAGGGCACGCGCCGAGGTGATCAACCTTGGCGACGACCCGTACGCGGTAGACGACTGTGTGATCGCCTTCCCGATCCCCCAGCATGCCCGGGAGATCCTGGATCTCGCGGGCCATTGGGGCAAGGAACGGGTACCGCAACGGCGACCGCTCGGTGTCGGGGTGCATCTGCGTGAGGGCCGAAAGGGGCGCACGGGGCCGGACGCAGCCACCCTGTTGCATGTTGGAGAGCCAGGATTCTCCTTCGCCGACGGAGAGATTTGGGCCGTGCACACCGCCTGGAGCGGGAACCATACGCACTACGCGGAGCGGCTCTTCACCGGCACACAGGTGATCGGTGGCGGAGAGCTGCTGCTGCCGGGGGAAGTGATCTTACAACCCGGCCAGGTCTACAGCACTCCATGGATCTACGGCTCATACGCCTGCGGTCTCGACGGGGTGGCACGGCGGTTCCACCGCTTCCTCCGCGCTCGGGAGCACCATCCGTCGACCACCCGTCCCGTGACGATCAACGTCTGGGAGGCGGTCTATTTCGATCATGACCTGGACCACCTCGCTGAGCTTGCCGAGTCTGCGGCGGCCATTGGCGTGGAGCGCTATGTGTTGGACGATGGCTGGTTCGGGGCACGGCGCAATGATCATGCAGGGCTCGGCGACTGGACCGTGTCAACAGAGGTGTGGCCGCACGGACTGCATCCCTTGGTGGACAAGGTGACCGGGCTGGGCATGGAGTTCGGTCTCTGGTTCGAGCCCGAGATGGTTAACCTCGACTCAGCGGTAGCCCGTGCCCATCCGGATTGGATCATGGCCACCGGAGACCGGCTCCCCGTCGAATCCCGTCATCAACAGGTGATCAACTTGGGAATCCCGGAGTGCTACGCACACATCCGGAATGCGATCTTCGAGATCCTCGCCGAGTACAAGATCAGTTACATCAAGTGGGATCACAACCGCGACTTGATCGATGCGGGCAGCGCGCCCGATGGCCGTCCCGGGGTCCATGAGCAGACACTGGCCTTCTACCGGCTCGTTGACGAGATCAAGGCCGGCCATCCGGGATTGGAGATTGAGACCTGCTCCTCCGGCGGCGCCCGTGTTGATCTTGGTGTACTGGAACGGACCGACCGTATCTGGGTGAGCGACTGCATCGATCCGTTGGAACGCCAGCAGATGAACCGCTGGACCTCCCAGCTGGTGCCGCCGGAGCTGTTGGGCTCGCACATCGCGTCGACTCGCTCCCATACCACCGGCAGGGTGCACGACCTTTCCTTCCGCGCCACCACTGCCCTCTTCGGCCACCTCGGGATCGAATGGGACCTCACAGCAGCCACTGCCCACGAGCTGGCCGAGCTCCGAGAGTGGGTCAGCTTCTATAAAGCCAACCGAGGACTACTGTTGGGCGGCGACCTGAGGCGCCTCGACTTCCCGGACCCCAATATCATCGCGCACGGCATAGTGGCCCCGGATCGCTCGTCGGCCATTTACTCCGTCGCCTCAATCGGCCAATCGGAAGTGATGCTGCCAGGCCGGCTGCGCTTCCCGGGGCTGGATCCGGACCGCCGCTACCATATCCGCCCGGTGTTGGTCGGGCGCCCGCCGTCGGGCTTGAATCCACCGCCGTGGTGGGGGGCGATTACCCGCGAGTGGGAGCCGTCAGGCGAACGCCGAGCGCTTGGCTGGGGTCTCCCAGCTGACGGCGGCGCTGGCCTGGTATTTTCCGGCGCCGCGCTGGCCTCGACCGGAGTGATGGCTGCCGGCATGCACCCCGAGCACGCGATCCTCTACCGCGTGGAGGCGCTCGACTGATCGTGTTCCACTCCTGCAGTCGACGAGCGCCCGTCATAGCGCGAGGGCCGTTGCCATGCTCGGGGCGAGCGGAAGTCGCGGGATGAGGGTGGCCTGCACCGCGTGATACAGGTCCGGCTTTCCGGGCCAGACCGTTTCGATCACGTGGTTGCCGGCGTCGAGCTGATGGTGCCATGACCCGAACGTCCGATCGAACAAGTACCTCTCGGCGTAGGCCCACCAGGTGGCGGCGAGCTCGGCATAACGATCATCGCCGGTCCGTGTCCGCAGTGCCGCGGCCGCGGCGATGGCCTCCGCAAGCACCCAGTGCATCCGGTCGCGGACCACTGGCGTGCCGTCCCAATCGGTGGTGTAAACGAAGCCGTCGGCACCGTCGACGGCCCAGCCATCGGTCACCGCACGATCGAACAACGCCTCCGCGGCCGGCAGCAGCCAGTCCGGCGGATCGGTCAGCGATGCCTCCAGATGCAGCAGCAATCTCGACCATTCCAGGCCGTGCCCGACCGTGGCGCCGTACGGCTGAAACTGGTCGTCCGGGTGATCCCGGTTGTGTTCGAGCTGCGGCTGCCAGCGCGAATCGAAGTGTTCAGGAATCCGCCATGCGTGCGGCTCCGCGAATTCCATCGCTACCCGGCGCGCGATGCCAAGGGCGCGCTGGCGCAACGTATGATCCCCTGTCACGTCGGCCGCAGCGAGCAGGGCTTCGACCGCATGCATGTTGGCATTAACGCCGCGGTAGTCCTCGAGCTGGGTGAAGTCGCGGTTCCAGGAATCGACGAACATCCCGGCAGTGTCGTCGAAGAACCGCAGGTCCCAGACATCGAGCGCCTCGCCAAGGAGGTCGCGGGCGCCGGTCAACCCGGCAACAGTGCCCGAGGAGGCGGCGAGCACCACGAAGGCATGGGCATAACACGCCTTCTCGTCCGGACTCTCATCTGTTGGGTCGATACCGGTGAGCCAGCCGCCGTTCGCGCCGTCCCGCAGCCGGCCGGTCAGGCCAGCGAGCGCCTGCGCTGCCAGATCAAGATCGCCAGATCGACCCAGCAGATGGCCGAGAACGTACACGTGAACCATCCGGGCCGTGATCCAGGTATAGACCGGCTGGGACATGTCAGGGTGGCCAGTTGCATCGAGCCAGGCGGCACCACCCGATGGATGGGGAAAGTGGCGGCCGAAGTCGAGCAGTCGCTCGCACTCGGACTCAAGCGCCGAGGTGGGAATCCCGAGTTCTGGTGAGGACACGCACTCACCGTAGTGGCGACGAAGAGCGGCTGAGACGATGATCGCTATGACCCAGACCACAGCAGTTGATCATGAAGCGGAAATCGGTGGCCGGCTGGCACAGCTGAGCCTCGAGCAGAAGGTCCGGCTGATGACCGGTGCCGACATCTGGGCGTTGCATCCGATTCCTGAGATCGGCCTGCGCCGGCTCGTTACGTCCGACGGCCCAGCAGGAGTCCGCGGCGAGACCTGGGACGAGCGCAGCCCGTCTGCCAACGTGCCCTCACCGACGTCCTTGGCGGCGAGCTGGGATCCGGTCCGGGTCGAGCGGATGGGTCGGCTACTCGCCAGCGAGGCTCGCCGCAAAGGCGTGGACGTCTTGCTGGCGCCGACTGTGAACCTGCACCGGACTCCGTACGGCGGTCGGCATTTCGAATGCTTCAGCGAGGATCCGGAGCTCACGGCCATGATCGGCATCGCGTACGTGCAAGGGCTGCAGGCCGAAGGGGTGGCCGCCACGGTCAAGCACTTTGTCGCAAATGACTCTGAGACAGACCGGTTCAGCGTCGACGCGCTGGTCGACGAGCGGGTGCTACGGGAGCTGTACCTCACCCCGTTCGAGCGGATCGTCGCGGCGGGCGCCTGGGCGGTCATGGCGGCGTACAACAGGGTCAACGGAACCACCATGACTGAAAACCCCTTGCAGCGCGAGGTGCTGAAGCGCGAGTGGGGTTTCGACGGCGTGATCATGTCCGACTGGTACGCCACGCGATCGGTCGCTGCGGCTGGCGAGGATCTGCTGGATATGGCGATGCCGGGACCGTCGAGTCCGTGGACCGAAGGGTTGCTCGAGGCGGTCCGGTCCGGTCAGGTGTCCGAATCGGCGATCGACGGCCATGTGCTTCGTATCTTGAGGCTTGCGGCCCGAGTCGGCGCGCTCGATGGCCTGGCGGCGGCGACACCGCTGGCTCGAAGCTGGAGTGAGGAGGAGCTGAGGACTGAGCTGCGGGCGAGTTCGGCGGCTGGCATGGTGCTGGTCAAGAACGACGGCACTCTTCCACTGGAGACGAGCTCGCTGCAGCAAGTCGCCGTGATCGGGCCCAATGCAGGGACCGCCAGAACGTTGGGTGGTGGCAGTGCCACCGTCTTTCCGTCATATGTGATCTCGCCGCTTGAAGGACTGCGGGCAGCGCTGGGTGATGGGGTCGAGATCGTGCACGCGCTCGGTGTCCGTAGCAGCGACCGCACCGAGGTCGCCTCGAACGAGCTGCTCCAGCTGCCGGACGGCAGCGGGCCGGGCGTCGAGGTGATCTTCTTCGATGCCAACCGAGAGCTAGGTCGGCAAAAGCGGCAGGCTGCCAGCATGATGTGGTGGGGACCGGTGCAGGACGGTCTGACCGCCAGCGATATTGATCATGTCCAGCTCGGCACGCGGTTGCGGGTGCCCAAGTCCGGTCGATACAGCGTCGGTACGTCCGGCCTCGGCGAGTTTCGGCTGGTGGTCGATGGTGAAGTGGTGTTCGACGAGACGATCGGTCTGCCAGCTGGCGCCGATATCGTCGAGGCAATCATGAAGCCGCCCCAGCAGCTTGCGGTGGTCGAGCTGGAGGTCGGCCGTGATGTGCCTGTCGAGCTCACGTATCGACCGACAAGCTCTGGGGCCGCGCTGGGTGGTGCCGAGGTCACCATGCTGACTGTCCAGCTCAACGTCGCGCCGGTCTTTGACGAGCAGGCGGAGTTTGATCGCGCCGTGGCTTTGGCAGGTGACTCGGACGTGGCCGTGGTTGTGCTCGGCACCAACGAGGAGGTGGAGAGCGAGGGCTTCGACCGGACCAATCTGGCCCTGCCGGGACGGCAGGACGAACTGGCTCGCGCAGTCGCGGACGCCAACCCGCGGACAGTCGTGGTGGTGAATTCAGGTGCACCGGTGCTCCTGCCGTGGGCCGACAAGGTGGCCGCCGCGCTGGTTTCCTGGTTCCCCGGGCAGGAGTTCGGCAGTGCTTTGGCCGACGTGCTGACCGGAGTTGTCGAGCCAGGCGGGCGACTTGCCGATGACCTGGCCCGCCTCGGAGGAGGGCCTTCCTGCGGTGCAGCCAGCCAACGGTGAGTTGCCGTACGACGAAGGCCTGCTGATCGGTTACCGCTGGTATCTCGCGATGGACCGCGCGCCCCACTTCCCGTTCGGGCACGGGTTGGGCTACACCACCTGGTCGTACGAATCAATGGTGGTGGACGGCGACACGGTGACGGTCAGCGTACGCAACGCCGGCGATCGCCCGGGTCGTGAGGTCGTACAGCTTTACGCCAGCCGGCCCGACAGCGCCGTGGAGCGAGCTCCGCGCTGGCTCGTCGGCTCGGCGGTCGTAGCGGCGGTGGCCGGGGAGAGGGCGGATGCGGCCATTACCCTGGCCGATCACAACTTCCGGCACTGGGACAGCTCCGCTCATGTCTGGACGGTCGAGCCCGGCACCTACCAGCTGCACGCCGGTCGTTCAGTGGTCGACCTGCCACTCAGCAGCGAGATCGCCCGAGGCTAAGCCTGGAGCGAGCTAGCGAAGGGAGGCGCGGAGCACGACCTCGTCGGTGTCGGTCTGACGGATCTCCAGCTCAGCGATCTCGGAGACCTTGAGCGGCGTCGTGCCGCTCGGCCGCATCAGCTTGTTGGGCGTGGCAGGCCATTCCTTGATCTCCGATGCGTTGCCCGACCGGTCAACCACGAAGATTGAATAGGTTTCATGTCCGCCCGGTGTCGGTTCGTTGATCTCGCCGTACTGGCACTCCACCTTGATTTCCGTGCCACCTTGACCGGGAATGACGTCAGCGACTGCGATCATCGCCGAGGGTACGACCTGCGAGAAGGCGACCCGCTGCGGATCGTCCGGCCGCAGCGGGAGCAGCCCGGCTCCGACCGCTAGGCCGCCGATCACCAGGATGACCGCTGCCGCGATCCCCGCAACTGCTGCCACGACGCGGCGGCGCCGCGTCCGTGCCTTCTTGATCATCTTCGGCAGCAGCGATGGCGGCGGCCCCTGCTCGATGACAGCTGCATCAGCATCACTCAGCGCCGGTGTTTCAGCGGATCCCGCCACGCTGTCGTCTGCCATGGACAACATCGCTGCGTCCGCTGGCGAGAGCTGAGCCAGCAGACCCGGGACGGCAGCCAGTTCCGTCACGGCCGCCTGGCAGGAAGGACAGCTGGCAAGGTGCTCCTCGAACTCTCGTCGCTCGGCAGGAGACAGCGCGCCCAGCACGTACGCGGCATCCCACTGCGCAAACTTGTCGGGGACGGTGTTCATGGCCGAGTCACTCCTTTCTCCTGGAGAGCCAATCTGAGCGTTCTGAGTCCGTAGTGCAGCCGCGACTTGACGGTGCCTTCGGGGATGCGGAGCCGGGCGGAGATGTCGGCCACCGACCTGCCCTCGTAGTAGGCGGCGTTGATGACAGTGCGATGCTCCAGTGACAGGCTGCCAAGTGCCTCGGCGATCAACCATCGGTCGAGTACCACGCTGGTTGCGTCGCCCGAGCTTTCTTCCGGCGGATCCTCCATCCGTTGCTCGTGCCGCGACGCCGCACTTCGCCAGCGGTCGATAATCAGGTTCCGGGACGCCGTGAAGAGCCAGGCGCGGGCGGCAGCATCATCGCGCTGCCCGAGGCTGGGGTCCTTCCACGCCTTGAGCAGTACCTCCTGGACGACGTCTTCGGATAGCTGGCGATCGTGGGTCAGCCGCATCGCGAACCGCCACAGCTCGCTGGCGTGTCGGTCGTGCAGCTCCTGCAACGCGGCCTCACGCTGTCCGCCGACCACCAAACCTCCATCCGACCCCGGGCCTGCCGTCGTCTGCAGGCGTACCGCCGTTGCCACCCTGTCCCGCCCTCATCTTTCACCGATGAGGACGACGGCGGCGTACGCTCAGTTCAACCCTGGTCGCCTCGTACGCTGGGCCTGTCGGCAGCCTGTGGATGGGCCACCACCAGATGATCACCGGGACACAGCACGAGCAGCGACTTACCCTCATGAGGTGCCAGGGAGATCGCAAAGGTATGCAGGTCGTCGACCTCGCCAACCTCCTCATCAGTGAACATGTCGACCAACACACTGCCCGGCATCAGGTGCTCGGAGATGACGCTTCCGGAGATGGCGTGAGCGGAAAAGTTCAGCACTGTGACCTGCTCTGCATCAGTTAGCTGGTGCACCATGACCAGCATCGCCTTGTTCGAAACATGCGGCACATCGAGCTGAATGCTGCTCGCGATTCCGTAGCGCTTGCGAATGGCCAATATCTCGGCAAGCCGGCGGGCAAACGATGTGCTGTCCTGCAACTGGACAGGCAGCGAGCCGTACAGGCTGATGCCACGGGGCATCTTGGACAGCGACTCGTGGGCATGGGGCCGGTAGTCCATGAGGTCGTACGCTGAGCGGTGGATCCACCGGGTATCGCCATCCGCGAGAAGCCGGCTGACTTGCTTACGGTCCAGGGTGAGCATCCCGCAAAGATCCCAACCAGACAAGGCGAAAACCCCCGGCTGCAATGCGTTGAACATCGCCAGCAGCAGGTGCGCCTGCTTGATCTGCTCCACTTGCTCTGCGCTGAGCTTGGCGATACTCCTGATGCCCAGCGAGGCTGCGATGATCGTTGCGGTGGTCGAGGCGATGCCGTTCTGCGTAAAGGTCGCGTTGTATGGCGCGGCGTCTCCAGTCAGATGATCAAGAAGATCCTGCCGGATGGTGGCAGCCAGCTCATGACCGGTGAGCTCATGGCTGCGGAACCTGAACAGATCTCGGGCATGCAGGGTCTCGAAGTGCACCAGCTCGTAGGTCATCTCGTCGTGGTTCTGTAGCGCGTGCACCAGCGAGGCCGGCTCCACGCGGTGCTGCTTCGACAGATTGAGGGTGAGACGGACGAACTCGGTGTCCCCGGTTGCCAGCGCGTGGTGATAGGCAGGTCGGTTGACGAAGTCGTAGGAAAGATCGGCGCCTCGTTCTGCGGAGCTCTGGATGTCGTCGATAGTGAGGTTGAGCTCCTGGAAGGTGAAGCCACCGACCTTGCGGACCATGCTGGCAATCAGCTGATTAGCGGCCTCTGACAGAGGATGACCTTCTGACCACGCAGGTGAGTCCTCTGGACTCTTCTCCACACCAAGGAAGCCGTTGGCATCCAGCCGCAGGGCGCCGCTACCAAGATCACCGAGTGAGTGCAGCGCATCTCCGATCACCAGTCGCATGCCGGCAAAGCTCGGGTCGAGCCAGTTGATCGAGGGCTGGCCCTCCTTGAAGTAGTGCAGGTAGACCCAGCGTCGCTCCATGCCATCCGGGCAGAGCACCGGCGCGGTGGCGCTCCAGTTGGTGTCCTTGACACCGGGCTCGTAAAAGATCACCCGCTGCATCCGGCCGATGATGTAGCCATGCTTGGCCAGTTGATCTTCGGCCTCAAGATCGAGGTTGATCGAGTCGCCTTTGGACACCGTCGGTAACAGGTGCCAGTCCTTAGGGTCGATCTCGACCATGTGGTAGATGCCTGGATAGTCACCGACCTTCAGCTCCGCCAGCCGAAAGTCCGCGCCCTTACCGGTGTGGCCGGGCACGATGTCGTCGAGCACCATCCCGAGGTGCCCGGCCGCCACCTCGCACATCGACCGGAATTCCTCTTCGGTTCCGAACGCCTCGTCGATCGCGTTACTGATCCGGTCGAAGTGCCCGTCCACGCTGGGCGTCTGATCCCAGCCCACCAGGCCACCGGCCTTCTTGACAGGACCGGTGTGTAGGCCGTCAATGCCGATAGCCTCGAAGGCAGCCCACAGATCATCGTCGCCGAGAGTTCCCAGGAATGACGTGCCAGGCTTGGTGATCATGGAAATTGGGTATGCGGTGAACCACACGGACGACTTTTCGATCGCTGCCCGGGGATCCGGGTTGGCAAAGGGGTTTTGCCACATGCTGCCCTGGCCAGAGAACTGCGTGGCGAACCTCTTTGCATCCTCAAGCATCGACCGCTCCACAAGCCATCCGACGTACGCAGAGTTGTCTCCCCGAGGTTTCCCGGTGATCTCGGCCCGCGGTCCGATCGTGAAAAGATCCCGGAGCCGGGCTTTCGGTCGCAGCCGCTTGGGCCGTGCTGGATAGCGCTGCTCGTCGTAGGAGATCTCGCTTGGTTCATGCGCCTCAGGTGCCGGCTGCTCAGCGTCGGTTTCGCTCATGGCCCCCCAGTTCACGCCCGTCCGCTGGAGATGTGCGGATGTTGCTCACGTTAGTGCACGCGTCCCTGGATGCGTCTAGTGTCGCGTTACCGTGTCAGAGCTGCGCGTGCCAGCTGGGACTGCCCAGCCTGGCCTCAACCTGCTTGTCAAGATCAATTCCGAGTTGCCGAGCAAGAATGGCGGCTGCGATCAACACACCGGCGAGCTGCTCACCGACATCGTCTAGCGGACCGTAGCCCAGGCCTCGACTCATTGCTCGGCGCAGGTTCTTGACACTTTCGCCGGAACATTCGACGAGACGCAAAGCGGTATCGGTGAGGCAATCCTCGCCATCCCGCTCCCGCAGCCCATCCGCGAGCGCCATGATCCTTGGGTCCGTAGCGACCATCGCCAGATCGGGGTCGGGGTCACCACCCAGGATGAGAAAGTGGTAACCGATGATCTCCGCCCTGAACCCGCGCTCTCCAGGTCGCCGCTCACGCAACTCGCTGAATACCACGCCGGCCGCACGGTGCAACAGAAACAGCCCGCTCAGCTCATGAGGAGGCACATGGATCTGAAACTCGATACCGAGCCCACGCGGAACGATGTATGGATCGCTCGGTGGCACAAGCTCGATCCGCGAGCGGGCTAACGAGAGGCACGCACGGGGATGCTCCCGTTCCCGGAGAGACTGATACTCGACCTTCCAGCCAGCCTCGCTGAAGATCGACGCAGCGGCGTATGGATCCTCGGTCGCAAGCAGGGGGGCAAGCATTCGTGAACTCCAGGTACAAGCGATTGCGCTGCTTCTCACTCTTCCACAAATGCGCCGACGTGGAGTGCGACGCGGCGGAGGAGTTCTTGACCAGATCGGACTGCCGATCTCGCGGCCACCCGAGCCCGCTGACCCTCCTCTCCACCGACTTGTCAGCGCCGGTGGTCGCTATAGCAACCGCCTATGCTGACAACTCGGTGTCGTTGGTGAGGGCGGCGAGCGCGCGTAGTGCCAGCGGATACCCGGCAACACCGAAGCCGACGATGATCCCCGCTGCGACCGGCGAGACGTACGAGTGATGACGGAACGGCTCCCTGCCATAGACGTTCGAAATGTGCAGCTCGATCACTCTGGCTCCCGATCCGACGATGGCGTCATGGAGCGCGACGCTGGTGTGCGTATACGCGGCGGCGTTCAGCACCACGCCGACTGCCTCACCGGCCGACTGGGCCTCAGCGGCCTCCTGGATCCATTCGACGAGTTCGCCCTCACGGTTGGTCTGGCGGAATTCCAGAGCCCAACCCAACTCGTTCGCCACCTCCCGGCAAGAACGCTCGACATCGGCCAAGGTCGCCTTGCCGTAGATCTCGGGCTCCCGCATTCCAAGCAGGTTGAGGTTCGGGCCGTTCAGGACGTACGCGGAGGTCATGGAGGTACTCCATCATGGACGAACGCGGGTACCGACAAAAAACTCTCGCGGTGGTCGGTCTTGGCTGGTCACCTCGGCGACCGAGCGGGGGCGGAATCCGACATCGGCCAGGACCTGCAGCCACAACGCCCGCGGAAACAGGCCGAAGTGATGCATGTCGTGCGCCACCCTCACCGTGCCATCGGCCGTCCGCAGCAAGAAGGCGTAGTCGGCGCGGGTACACGTGTCGTCCGGGTCGGGATCGCTGGACCAGCTGAGGTAACGGGCGCCCCGTCCGTCGGATGCGTCATGGCCGCCGTGGTCGGTGTCGGCCTCAAAGTTCTCGGCGATGTTGTCTGGTACCAGCACCGCAACACCCCCCACCCGGCAGTGCTCGTACGCGGTGGCGACCGCCTGTCGCAGATCGGCCTCGGTCGTCATGTAGTCGATGGCATCGTGCACGAACACCGCATCAAAGCTCCGCCCGAGGCGCAGCGTCCGCATGTCTCCCTGCAAATGCTCGCAATCAGGATTCAGCTGTCGTGAGACAGCCAGCATCTCCTCTGACAGATCCACCAGGGTCATCTCGAATTCGCGCTTGAGATGGAAGGCGTTGTTGCCACCTCCGCTCCCCAGCTCGAGGACGGTACGAGCCGGTGGACTGGACATGCGCAGCAACGAGGCTGCGAACGCTGCTTCCTCGGCGTATTCCTCGGGCGCAGAGATCAGTGGCCACCACGAGGCGAGATCACTGTAGAAGCGGTGTCTGGGAGGTGCGTCGCGATCATGGTCCTGGTCAGCCGGGTCGGTCACTTGCCCGAGCCTAATGGTCCCTCGCGTCCTCGCGCCGCGAGACTAACGATTGGCGGCATCCGACTGATGCCAGGCGCTCTCCCGGCGCTCCGCAAGCCCGCGTACGTAAGCAGCCTGACCGGCGTGCTGCATGGTGTCGCCGATCACGCTCACCAGCCTTACTGCGGCGGTCACCGGCGGGTCCCACCTGGTATCGACTATCCGATCCAGCTCCGCAGGCGTAAGGCCATCCAGATAACGCAGAGTCAGCTCGTGGACCGCGCCGTGATATTGCCCGAGCAGCTCGCCACTGACACGGACAGCGGCCACTTCCTTGGGACCTTGGCCGTATCCGGTGGTCCACTTGCCGAAGGGCAACCCAAACCTCTCGCGCCACTCAGGCCACACCTGCGCAACCTGCGCCAGATCGGCCACGTGATCGTCCTGAACTCGGCTCAGGTGCCAGATCAGCCATGCAATCGTGTTCGCCTCCGGATCGGGCCGGTAGCTGGCGATCTCGTCAGTGAGGCCGTCTGTCAGGTCAATCACCAGCTCCCGGACCCGGCCAAATGCGTCCACCAGAATCTGCTTCGTGTGATCACTCATGTCACCGAACGCTAGCCCCGACGCTCGCAGCTGGCCTTCAGGCCTCCCGTCGTTTTCCCGGTCGCTGCAGCCTGATGATCACCGACTTCGACGTGGGAGTATTGCTCCCCAGCGCCGTTGAGTCGAGCGGAACCAGCGGATTGGTCTCGGGGTAGTAGGCCGCCGCCGTACCCCGCGGCGTCTGGTATGCCACGATCCGGAAGGCGTGTGCCCGGCGGACGTGATCATCGCCCTCCCAATGCGTCACCAGATCGACAACGTCGCCATCGTGGAAGCCGAGCTCCTCGATGTCGCGGGCATTGACGAACACTACCCGCCGACCACGTTCGATGCCGCGGTAGCGATCACTGAAGCCGTAGATCGTGGTATTGAACTGATCATGACTGCGCACGGTCTGCAAGATCAAGTGGCCCGGTGGCACTTGCAGCGCCTCAATCGCCGACACCGTGAACTCGGCCCGCCCGGACGCGGTGGTGAACCTACGTGAGTCCCGCGGCGGATGCGGCATCACGAAGCCGCCCGGCCGGGAGACGTTGACCTCATAACTCCCACATCCCGGCACCGTACGGGCGATGTGCCGGCGGATCCGGCCATAGTCGTCACGCATCGCCCGCCAGTCAATGCCATAACGATCACCAAGCGTCGCCTCGGCAAGCCCGGTGACGATCGCCACCTCGGACCGCAGGTGAGGACTGGTAGGTGTCAGCGGTCCGCGTGAGGCGTGAACCGAGCAGGTCGAGTCTTCCACCGTTACGATCTGCGGACCGCTCGCCTGCCTGTCGATCTCGGTGCGCCCCAGTGTCGGCAAGATCAACGCCGTCGTCCCGCAGGTGAGGTGCGATCTGTTGATCTTGGTTGAGATGTGCACCGTCAGTTGCGCCCGACGTAATGCTGCAGAAGTGACATCGGTGTCCGGCGCGGCCTGCGCGAAGTTCCCACCGAGTCCTATGAAGATCTTGGCCCGTCCATCACGCAGCGCACGGATCGCATCCACCGTGTCGTAGCCGTTCTCCCGGGGCGGCTGGAAGCCAAACTCAGATTGCAGGCGGTCCAAGAAGTGTGCTGGCGGGCTCTCACAAATCCCCATGGTGCGGTCGCCCTGCACATTGGAGTGACCGCGTACCGGAAGCAACCCCGCACCCGGCTTGCCGATGTTGCCTTGGGCCAGCGCCAGGTTGACGATCTCTGAGATCGTTGCGACTGCGTTGTGATGCTGGGTCAAGCCCATCGCCCAACAGAACACCGTTCGATCGGACTCGCGAAGTAGCTGTGCAGCCTCGGTGATCTGCTCGCGAGACAGATCGGTGGTCGCCGCAACGACATCCCAGTCGAGGGACGACACATTGGAGCGCCAGTTCTCGAAACCGCGCGTGTGCTGCGCTATGAACTCATGATCAAGAGCGTTCCATTCCACCAGCAGCGCCCCCCACGCCTGAAAGAGCGCCAGATCGCCGTTGATTTTGATCGGTAGATGCAGATCGGCTAGATCGGTGCCTCGACCGACTAGCCCGCGCGCCTTCTGTGGGTTGCGGAAGTTGACGAAACCCGCCTCGCGCAGCGGGTTGACCGCAATGATCTTGGCTCCCCGTCGTTTGGCGATCTCGAGGGCCGACAACATCCGCGGGTGGTTGGACCCAGGGTTCTGGCCGGCCAAGATCAACAGCTGGGCGGCGTGGACGTCGTCCAAGGTCACGCTCGCCTTACCGATGCCGATCGTCTCAGCCAATGCGACGCTCGTCGACTCGTGGCACATGTTGGAGCAATCGGGCAGGTTGTTGGTGCCATACGCCCGCACGAACAGCTGGTAGCAAAACGCCGCCTCATTCGAGGTACGGCCCGAGGTGTAGAAGATCGCCTCGTCGGGACTAGTCAATGAGTTGAGCTGCTCTCCCATCAGCCGGAAGGCTGCGGCCCACTCGATCGGCTCGTAGTGCGTCGCGCCCGGCTTCTTGATCATGGGGTGGGTGATCCGGCCCTGCTGCCCCAGCCAGTGCTCGCTGTGCCGGTCGAGGTCATGGATGCTGTGTCGTGCGAAGAACTCCGGGGTCGCCCGTACGGTCGTAGCTTCCTCTGCCACAGCCTTGGCGCCGTTTTCACAGAACTCGGCCGTGTGTCGATGAGCAGGGTCCGGATTGGGCCAGGCACAGCTCATACAGTCGAAGCCCTCGACTTGATTCAGGTTGCGCAGGGCACGCACGGACCGCCTTGGCCCCATCTTCTGCAGTGATCGTTTCAGCGCGACAGTTATGCCGGGGATCCCAGCAGCATGGTCGTTGGGCTGCGATATGCCGATCCTGGCCTCGTCGGACTCACGGAACCTGGCCATCGGCTCCCTCCATTGCTGCTGCTCCGAGCTTGCGCTCACCAGTCAATCTAGCTGTTAAGCCACAATCCTGTGTTCTGCAGCTGCTCGCAGCTTGGTTTGGTTACCGGCGAGTAGCATAATGGAAGTTACTGACAAGTAACTTGTTCCTCGAGGTGCTTGATGACCCATTACAAGTCCAATGTCCGCGATATCGAGTTCAACCTTTTCGAGCTACTCGGCCGTGAAGAGATTCTGGGCAGAATGCCGTACGCCGACCTCGATCGGGAGACCGTCTCGGCGATCCTTGCCGAGGCCGATCGCCTCGCCAGAACGAAGCTTGCGGAATCGTTCGCCGATGGGGATCCGCCGGTTTTCGATCCCAGGACCCACTCGGTGACAGTCCCGGCGTCGCTCAAGAAGTCCTTCCGGGCACTCATGGACTCTGGGGCATGGCAGCTCGAATTGCCAGCCGAGCTCGGCGGTCAGGTCACCCCACCATCGGTGCAGTGGGCGATGCACGAGCTGAATATCGGCGCCAATCCAGCGACAGCTCTCTATTCAGCCGGCCCCAAGTTCGCCTACATGCTGTGGGCTGTGGGCAACGCGCGAGATCGTCGCATCGCCGAGATCATGATCGAGCGCATGTGGGGCGCCACCATGGTGCTGACCGAGCCAGACGCGGGCTCCGACGTCGGCGCCGGGCGAACCCGAGCAATTCCCCAGCCCGACGGTACGTGGCACATCGAAGGCGTCAAGCGTTTCATCACCGCAGGTGAGCATGACTTGACCGAGAACATCATTCACCTCGTATTGGCCAGGCCGCAGGGGGTCGAGGGCGTCGGTGGACCGGGCACCAAGGGTCTGTCGCTCTTTCTCGTGCCCAAGTTCCACTTTGATCTTGAGTCCGGCGAGCTGACCGGCGAGCGCAATGGAGTCTTCGCCACCAATCTCGAGAGGAAGATGGGCATCAAGGCCTCCACCACCTGTGAGCTGACTTTCGGCGACGCCGGTGTGCCCGCCACGGGCTGGCTGCTGGGCGAGGTGCACGACGGCATCGCGCAGATGTTCCACGTCATCGAACACGCGCGGATGCTGGTCGGCACAAAGGCGATTGCCACGTTGTCCACCGGTTATCTCAACGCCCTGGAGTACGCCAAGACGCGAGTCCAGGGACCTGATCTCACCCAGGCTGCCGACAAGGCAGCGTCGCGAGTGACCATCACTCATCATCCCGACGTGCGGCGTTCGTTGCTGACGCAGAAGTCCTTCACCGAGGGACTGCGAGCGCTGCTGCTCTTCGCCGCGACGATCCAGGACCGGAACGCCATCGCTCGGGCGTGCGGGACTACCGACGATGCGGCCAAGCGGCTGAACAATTTCCTGCTGCCGATTGTCAAGGGCTACGGCTCGGAGCGCTCCTGGGTGCTACTCGGAACGGAGTCGCTACAGACCTTCGGTGGCTCCGGCTTCCTCACCGACTACCCGATCGAGCAATACGTCCGAGATGCCAAGATCGACACGCTCTACGAGGGCACTACCGCGATCCAGGGCCAGGATCTGTTCTTCCGCAAGATCGTCAAGGATCAGGGCCGCGCCCTTGGTGATCTTTCGGCGCAGATCAGTCAATGGATAGCCGCAGAAGGCGGGAATGGTCAGCTCAAAGAGGAACGCGGCTTCTTGAAGCAGGCCATGGATGATGTCGGGGCAATCGTGGCTGCCATGATCAACGATCTTCGCGAATCGGTGCCGGGCATACCGGACAGCGATCCGCGAAACGTCTACAAGGTTGGCCTGAACACCACGCGACTCCTGATGGCACTGGGCGATGTGATCTGCGCCTGGCTGCTGCTCAGAGGCGCCGAGGTGGCACTCGAGCGGCTCAATTCCGAGCTCCCGCCTGACGAGAAGTCCTTCTACGAGGGCAAGGTCGCCTCGGGCCGCTGGTTTGCGCGTACGGTGCTGCCAAGGCTGTCAGCGGAGCGCGCGATCGCCGAGGCCACCGATCTCGCCGTTATGGACGTCCCAGAGGAAGCCTTCTGATCGAGTGTCGTGCCGACACTAGCTTGCGCGACACGGCCTGTCTTCGTGATGGGCCGTAGCGGTCGGCGGCAAGGCGAGAGACGATTGGCGCATGACTCAATCCCCCACCTCGCAGCCGTCACGCATCGTCATCATCGGGGCCTCACTGGCCGGAGCCGGCGCCGCTATCGCGCTCCGAGATCAGGGATACCAGGGCGAGCTGACGCTGATCGGTGAGGAGAGCCAGCTCCCGTACGAGCGACCACCGCTTTCCAAGGCAGTGCTGATCGGAGAGGCTGACGAGCCGGACTGGGTCGCTGATGAGGCAGCCTATGCAGACAAGGGCATTACCCTTCGGCTTGGGACGATGGCCACTCGGATCGACCGGAATCGTAAGGTCGCGGTTGCCAGCCGCACCGAGTATCCCTATGACAAGCTCTTGATCGCCACCGGCTCGGCGCCGCGGCGGCTGGATGTCCATGGTTCGGAGTTGGACGGTCTGCTGACACTGCGAACCCTCGAAGACTCTCTTGCGCTACGTGAGCGGTTCACCGAGGGCGCCAGGATCGTGATCGTGGGAGCCGGATGGATTGGTTGTGAGGCTGCGGCAGCCGCGCGGCAACGCGGTGCCGAAGTGACCATGATCGAGCCGCGGTCGCAACCTCTCACTCGCTGTCGTCGGTGAGCAAATCGGCGCGACATTCGCCACGCTCCATCGTGATCATGGCGTCGATCTTGCGGCTAGGTGTCGCCGTCAAGGGTTTTGCAGGCGACGGCGTAGCGTCCTCCGTGCAGGTCAAGAGTGGTCATTCCATCCCGGCCGACACGGTATTGATCGGAGTCGGCGCGGCACCGAACATCGCCCTCGCCGATGCAGCCGGCCTCAAGCTGGCTGAGGGCGGGATCGCAGTCGACGCGACCTTGCGCAGCTCCGATCCCGACATCTACGCCGCCGGCGATGTGGCGGCCCATGATCATCCGAAGTATCGGCACCGGATCCGGGTGGAGCACTGGGCCAACGCCAAGGATCAGGGGCTGCATGTGGCGGGCAACCTGCTGGGGGCCGAAGCCCCGTTCCAATTGCGGCCGTTCTTCTTCTCCGACCAGTACGACCTCGGCTGCGAGTATCGCGGGTTCGCCGACCCGGCAACGGACCGGCTGGTGGTGCGGGGGGATCTGGCGTCTCGGGAGTTCACGGCGTTCTGGCTCCGGGATGGCGCCGTGGCAGCTGCGATGAATGTGAACCAGTGGGACGACGGCGACGCCCTGCAAGAGCTCGTCGACTCCGGTCGTCAGGTCAGCGACAAAGAGCTCGTCACCACCTGATCGCCGACTTGTCAGAATCTGGGGGGCCTATAGGCCCCTCAGATTCTGACAAGTCGGCGTTAGAAGAGAAGCGCGAGGGCCGGGTCGCTGAGGATTGCAGCGACATCGGCGAGGAAGGTGGAACCCTGGGCGCCATCGGCGAGCCGATGGTCGAAGGAGACCGACAGGGTCGTCACCCAGCGCGGTTCAATTCGCTCGTCAGATCCATCGCCCACTACCCAGGGCCGGCGAGCGATCTGGCCAAAGCACAAGATGCCGGACTCCTCTGGGTTGAGAATCGGGGTACCCGCGTCAACACCGAACACGCCGATGTTGGTGATCGTGAACGTGCCGCCCGCCAGATCCGCAGGCTGAGTCTTGGCCTCACGAGCCGTTGACACGACTCCCCGGATGGCAGCGGCCAGTTCCGGCAGGCTGAGCGACTCGGCGCCTTTGATGTTCGGTACGAGAAGGCCGCGCGGAGTTGCGGCGGCGATCCCGAGATTGATCGAACTCTTGAGCACGATCTGCTGAGCAGGCCCGTCCCAGAAGGAGTTGAGTTCTGGCGTACGCCGCAGGGCCAGGCATACCGCCTTGGCGACGATCAGCAGTGGGGACACCCGAAGATCAGCAAACTCGTGGCGCGCCTTGAGCCGCTCCACCAGCTGCATCGTCGCGCTCACGTCGCAGTCCAGCCAGACCGAGACATGAGGCGCAGTGAACGCTGAGCGCACCATTGCATCCGCCGTCGACTTCCGCACTCCCTTGACCGGGATCCGTACGTCCTCGCGCGCCCCTTGTCGGACTGCTACAGGCTCAGCCCGCATGCTCTCCTGGGCATGCATATTCACCGCAGTCACGTCGTCGCGGGTGATCACCCCGCCCGGCCCGCTGCCGACAAGGCTTCCAAGATCGACACCCAGGTCCTTCGCCAGCTTTCGCACCGGCGGCTTGGCGAGTACCGCGCCACCCGAAGGCGTAGGCGCGGGCGCCGTCTCACCAGGCCCAGGCAACGGGGCACCGGTTGGTGCAGCCTGCTCAGCCTGCAACGGCTCCCGGTCGTCGGCGCGTCGCGACACCGGAGCATGGGTGGAGAAAGTGTCTGCAATCTGATCATGCGCCTCTCCCGGCCCATCCCCGGTGCCGCGCCGTGGGCGCCGCTTGGCTGTACCGGTGCGCGGCCCGTAGCCGACCAGATTGGGCACCGGGGCCTCCCCGCCGTCGCCCCTGGCCTGCGCGGGTGGTGCGGCATCAAGGCCATCGTCGATCGAGATGATCGGTGCACCCACATCGACGGTGTCACCTTCATTGACCAGGAGCTCGGTCACTGTGCCGGCGTACGGTGTCGGCAGCTCGACCAGCGACTTGCTGGTCTCCACCTCGACCAAGATGTCATTGATCTTGACCTGATCACCGACGGCAACCCGCCACGTGACGATGTCTGCCTCGACCAGTCCCTCCCCCGGATCTGGCAACCGAAATGTCTGCAACGCCATGCGAGTCCTTCCGCTCAGTACGCCAGCGAGCGATCGACCATATCCAGCACCCGATCAAGATCAGGAAGGTACTCCTCCTCGACGCGGCTCGGCGGATATGGGATGTCAAAACCACCCAGCCGCAGCACCGGTGCCTCCAGCGAATAGAAGCACTGCTCGGTGATACGTGCGGCAAGCTCAGCACCCAGCCCGAGATTCAGTTGGGCCTCATGCACAGTGACCACCCGGCCGGTCTTCTGCACCGACTCCTGCACCACGCCCATATCCAGTGGCGACAGTGTGCGGAGGTCGATCACTTCAAGCTCATGACCTTCCTCGGTGGCGACTTCAGCAGCGTCAAGACAGGTCTTGACCATTGGTCCGTAAGCGATCAGCGTGACGTCGGTGCCGGGTCGTGCCACCCGCGCGGAATGCAACGGCGCTGGAGTCTGTGACTCGTCCACCTCAGCCCGCTCGTGGTAACGCCGCTTCGGTTCGAAGAACATGATCGGGTCATCTGAGGCAATGGCCTGCTGGATCATCCAGTACGCATCCACCGGATTGGAACAAGTCACGACCTTCAAGCCGGGGGTATGGCAGAAGTAGGCCTCCGGGGATTCGCTGTGGTGCTCGACGGCTCCGATTCCGCCGCCGTAGGGGACCCGGATCACGATCGGCATCCGCAACAGCCCTCGTGACCGGTAATGCAGCCGCGCGAGCTGCGTGACGATCTGGTCGAACGCCGGGTAGATGAAGCCGTCGAACTGGATCTCGCACACTGGCCGGTAGCCGCGGAGCGCCATGCCGACAGCGGTGCCAACGATGCCGGACTCCGCTAGTGGCGAATCGACCACTCGATGCTCGCCGAAGTCCTTTTGCAAGCCTTCGGTAACTCGGAAGACCCCACCAAGTTTGCCCACGTCCTCGCCAGCGATCACGACCTTAGGATCGGCTTCCAACGCTCTTCGCATGCCCGCATTGAGCGCCTTCGCCATGGTCAACATGGTCATCAGACGCCTCCCCCGTATGCCGGCTCTGCTTGTCGATCTCCTTCGACGGACTCAGAGTCCTCAAACGTCGCCAGGTACTCGGCGTAATTGGCTTTCTGCTCAGCCAGATAGGGGGTCTGTTCGGCGTACACCAAATCAAAGAAATCCAGGATCTCTGGATCGGGGAGCTCGAGGCAGCGGGCCCGCAGGTCGGCGGCATAGTCGGAGGCTTCGGCCTCCACGTTCGCGAAGAAGGCCTCGTCGCCGCTGCCGCTCCGCGTCAGGTACGCCCGGACCCGCTCGATCGGATCCTTCAGCCGCCAGTGCTCGAGCTCATCGGCGAGCCGGTATTTCGTTGGATCGTCGGAGGTGGTGTGGGCGCCCATGCGATACGTGTAGGCCTCGATCAAGGAGGGGCCGCTGCCGGTACGCGCTCGCTCGAGTGCTGTGGTGGTGGCTGCGTACACCGCGAGGACGTCATTGCCGTCCACGCGCACGCCCGGGAAACCGAACCCAGAGGCCCTGCGATACAAGGGAATTCGAGACTGTCGTTCGATCGGCTCGGAGATCGCCCACTGGTTGTTCTGGCAGAAGAAGACGATGGGCGCGTTGTAGGAGCTGGCGAAGATAAAGGCCTCGTTGACATCACCCTGACTGGTCGCGCCGTCGCCGAAATATCCGACCACTGCCATGTCGCGCTCGGGGTCGCCGGTGCCTACGAGGCCGTCGCGTTCCACGCCCATCGCGTAGCCGGTGGCATGAAGGGTCTGCGCCCCAATGACGATCGTGTAGAGATGGAATCGGCTCTTCTGAGAGTCCCAGCCACCAAGATCAATTCCACGGAACAGAGCCAGCAGGTGCAACGGGTCGACGCCCATACACCAGGCCACACCGTGTTCTCGATATGTGGGGAAGACGAAGTCCTGCTTGCCGAGCGCGCGTCCGGAGCCCACTTGCGCTGCCTCCTGGCCCAGACAAGAAGCCCACAGCCCCAGCTCGCCCTGCCGCTGCAGGGCCGTTGCCTCGGCATCGACCCGACGGGTCAACACCATGTCGTGATAGAAGCTCTTGATTTGGTCATCGTCGCCGCTGAAGGAGTACTCGGGGTGTTCCAACCGCTCCCCCTCCGGGGTGAGCAGCTGGACCAGCTCGACCTCTCCGCTTGCACCGCTGACGTCGCTCACGGGTGCATCCTCTCGTCACCAGACGCGGTGGTTTCCGCATCTCATCGGTCCCGGTGCGGGATCACCGCGCTGGGGTGGTACCACCACCCTCCGGGGCGTTGGTTATGCCTCCGACTCACTGTGTGTAGCGAGCGGATTGACTGGCTCGGCTTCTCCTCGTGGGTGGCACCGGCCAGTCGAAACCCAAAGTACCGCCCTCGCTTCAGACACGGGAAAACCACTCGTATGTCCTACCTTTGAACGCGGGTCAGCGCCTGACTCCCTCAAAACCTCACGCCAGCTGGACGCTCCGGGCCCGACACGCCGAGGCGAGGTGAGGCTGGCGTCACCTTTTGAGGGACTGCTGGAAGCGCAGGATGCGGATCAGGGCTGCGGCTACGGCATCGGGGCCGGCGGCCAGCGAGATGCGGATTGCGGTGCCACCGTCTCGTTGGTCGAAGTCCATGCCGGGAGTGAGCGCCACACCATGTTCTTCCAGCAGCGCCTCGCACCAGGACTCCGAGTCGGGATGTGGCCCGAGCTGGCCACCAATGCCGGCGTAGACATAGAAGGCGCCATCGGCGGGGGCGACTCCCGTCCAACCGAGATCATCCAGCGCTGCCAGCACAATCGCCCGGGCGTCCGCGAAGGATGCGACAGCAGCATCGGCTTCTCGGTAGGACTCCTCGGTGAAGGCGGCGATTGCCGCATGCTGAGCCGGCACTGGAGGGCAAAGAGTGAAGTTCCCGGCCAGTGAGTCGTAGGCCGCCACTAGGTCGGCCGGCACCAGGCTCCAGCCGAGCCGCCACCCAGTCATTCCCCAGTACTTGGAGAAGGATGAGATCACGATGGCCTCGCGATCATGCTCCCAGGCGCAGCTGGCCGCAATGGTGTGGTCGGTGATCCCGTGATAGATCTCGTCGCTGACCAGCCGTACTTCATGATCACGACACCAGGCTGCAAGCTGAGCCAGATGCTCTGGAGCGATCATGGTTCCAGTCGGATTGGCCGGAGATGCGACCACCAGTCCCGCCAGTGGAGCAGCTGCATGTGCCCGCTCCAGCATCTCCACCGAGGGCTGGAAGCGTTCCGCTGGGCCGCATGCAAGCTCGACCACCTGACATCCCAGCGAGGCCAGGATGTTCCGGTAGGCCGGATAGCCCGGCCGGGTCAATGCCACCCGGTCACCTTGATCAAAAGCGGCCAGAAAGCCGAGCAGGAAGGCACCGGATGAGCCCGTGGTCAACGCGATCTGATCTTCATCGATGTCTAGGGAATACCAGCGCCGGTAATGCGCGGCGATCTGGCGACGCAACGGCCTGATGCCGAAGGTCTCGGTGTAGCCCAACGGCGTTCGGTCGATCATCAGCTCGGCGCCACGACGCCGCACGTCCGACGGCGCCCCCTGCGATGGCTCGCCGGCGCAGAGGGAGATGACCTCCCGGCCCTCGGCGCGCAGCTCGGCAACCCGATTGAGGATGCTCATCACTGCGAAAGGCGGGACGGCCGCCCGGCGCGAGGGCTTCATGCGCTCTGCAGGCGTTTGCGCGCGCGATAAGCGGCAACGTTGGTCCGGTTGCCGCAATTTCCGGTATCGCAGTAGCGCTTCGAGGAGTTCTTGGAGAGGTCGACCAGCACATCCTCGCAGTCATCGGCGGCACAGATACGCAGTCGGCTAAGCGAGTCGGCCCTGATCAGATCAAGAAAGGCCATCGCGGCCTCGGCCGCGATCCGGTCTGCGAGCGGGGCGTCAGGGCGGGTGACGTGCAGGTGCCAGTCCCACCCGTCGTGCCGGGCCAGGTAGGGTCGGGCGTCGGCTTCGGCAAGGATCTCGTTGGCGAGAGTCGCTGCCTCGTCCCGGTTCGCGGCTGTCCAAAACCTGCGTAGCCGAGGCCGCAGAGCGCGTACCGACTCAAGCTCGGTTTGAGTCCGGCGAATAACACCTGAGTAGGGATAACGGGCCAGGAAATCGTCGAGATCAGCGAGCGTGACGAGCGTGTCACCGTCCAGCCCCACGGTGTTGACGAGCGCCGCGGTCTCAGCGAGCGAGCGCTCCGTGTCATGACTAAAAAGCACCTTGACTCCTGACGGCTACAGGTCTAGTGTCATTAGTGTACTTGATTTTTGGTCATTACATGGGTGACCGAGGGCGACCAGATGAGGAGGCGAGAGATGACCAGCATTGCTCCGGAAGCCACCCCAACGGCATCCGATCGGAGTCAGACCGGTGGATTGGTTCTGGCGCTGGTCTCGGCGTCATCCTTCGGGCTCTCTGGCTCCCTTGCCCGCTCGCTCTTGGATTTAGGCTGGTCGCCCGCGGCCGTGGTCGCTACTCGTGTCGGAGGTGCGTTCCTGATCCTCCTCATACCGACGCTGCTGCTGCTCCGGCGAATCGGTCTGCCGACCGGCGCACAGTCTCTGCGGATGTTGGCGTACGGAGTGGTCGCGATCGCTCTGGCGCAACTGTGTTACTTCAGTGCGGTGCAGTACCTTTCGGTCGGCGTCGCGTTGCTCTTGGAATTCCTGGCGCCGGTCATGCTGATCGGCTGGCATTGGGCGAGAAACCACCGTCGGCCCGCGTGGTCAGTGCTGTTGGGTGCGGGCCTATCGATCCTCGGCCTGGCCTTCGTCCTCGACCTTCGCGACGGACTCACGCTGAACCCGATCGGCGTCGCCTGGGGTCTGGGCGCAGCCCTGTGTTTGTGTGGGTACTTCCTCCTCAGTGAGGACAATGGGACCGACGCACCGATCCACCCGCTGCTGCTGACCACGGCCGGCACTGGCATCGGCGCGGCCGTTCTCTTGGCAGCCGGCGCAGCTGGCATCCTTCCGCTGGCCGCGTCTGCCGGGGTGGCGATCCTGGCCGAACAAGCCGTCGGCTGGTGGCTTCCGGTACTTTTATTGATCTTGGTCAGCGCAGTGCTTGCCTACCCCACCGGCATCGTCGCAGTGCGCCGCCTCGGCAGCTCGCTGGCATCGTTCGCGGCGTTGACCGAGGTGATCTTCGCAGTGATCTTCGCTTTCGTGCTGCTCGGGCAGCGTCCCGGCCCGATGCAGCTGCTTGGAGGAGCGTTGATCTTGGCGGGGATCGCCTTAGTACAACGGCCCGCGCGAAGGACGAATGTGACAGAGCCTGCAGCCCTGACCGCCTACGCTGCGGACGAATGACTGGAGGAGCTCCTCAGGGCTTGCCGAAATCGGTGACCAGCCAGACCTTGCCGTGGACGGAGTCACTGATCACGTCAATGCCGACGTCGACATAGGTCTTGTTCAGGATGTTCTCGCGATGTCCGTCGTTGGGTGGCTTTTCGTTGTACATCGACTGCTGCATGGCGATGACGCCGCCTTTGGAACGGTTAGTGCTGTAAGCCACGTTTTCGGCGACCGCGCTCCAGCGGTATCCGGCAGCTGAGACTCGAGAACCGAGCGACGCCTCGCCGCTCAGCTGGTGGCTCAGCGTGTTGGCCTTGGCCATTGCGAGGTTGTGCGCATGCGCCGCTGAGGTGAGCTCGCTGTCCATCTTCAAGGCTCGCAGTCCGTGGCGCGCGCGCTCTGCATTGAGTTCAGCCAGCACCGCGTTCGCCCACGCCGAGTTGCTGGCGTAACCAGAGGAACTCTTGGTGGCTGTCTTGGACGGTGTCGACCTTGTTGACTGGGTCGGCCTCTTGGTCGGTGTCGGTTTGAAGCTTTCGGTCTTTGTGGTGGCTGCTTTCGACCGCTCTTCATTCGACCGCTTTTCAGCTGTCGTTGGTGTTCGAGAGCTCCTGCTCGATCGGGTCGGCGTTGCAGTCGAACGATGCGTGGACTGGCGATTTCGGGTGGTGGCGCCCTTCGGCGTCACCGTGGGTGGCGGCGAGTGAGTGGCCGGAACCGCCACGAGCCGTTCGTCCTCGCCACTGGGGATGCCCGAGTCGCTGATGGCCGAACCGCCAAACAGAGCAGCACCAGCGACTGCTGCGCTCACGACCACCGCAGCACATGCAGACGCGATCCGTAGTCCTCTGCTGGTCACATTGCCTTCGTCGTCCACGACGACCCCCGAACAGATCACGATTTGATAACGCCCCGCGTAAGCCAAACATAGCTGGCACCGTTCCAGCAAGCGCCGGTCGTCATGTGGACGCGCCGTACACTGCGCCGGTGAGCAGCGAAACGCCCCCGTCGAGCGGCGTCCTGATGGCAGGCACGTCCTCAGACGTGGGCAAGTCGCTAGTTGTCACCGGCTTGTGTCGGGCGCTCGCGCGTCGGGGCGTTGCGGTTGCGCCCTTCAAGGCGCAGAACATGTCGAACAACTCCTGTGTGTGCAGCGACGGCGGGGAGATCGGTCGTGCTCAATACCTGCAGGCGCAGGCCGCAGGCGTCACACCCGAGTCGGCGATGAACCCGGTGCTACTGAAACCCGGCTCCGATCGCCGATCGCACATCGTGCTCCGGGGCCAACCGTGTGGCACCTTGGAATCAGGGGAGTACGCGAGCGGTCGCGGCCACCTGGCAACGGCGGCCTTCGCGGCGTACGACGAGCTCGAAAGTCGCTTCGACGTGATCATCTGCGAGGGTGCCGGATCGCCCGCGGAGATCAACTTGCGCGCCGGCGACTACGTCAACCTCGGGCTCGCTCGAGCGAAGAAACTGCCGGTGACTGTGATCGGCGACATCGATCGTGGCGGGGTGTTTGCCTCGCTGTATGGCACCGTGGCATTGCTCGATGATGGCGATCGGCAGTTGATCACGGCCTTCTTGATCAATAAGTTTCGCGGGGATGTCGGGGTGTTGCAGCCTGGTCTGGACGAGCTCAGCAAGCGGACCGGCGTGCCGATCGCCGGGGTGCTGCCTTGGCTTTCGAATGTATGGCTGGATGCCGAAGACACGCTTGAGGTGGCCGCCTGGCGGCGTCAGGGCGCAGCGGAGGGCGCCCTCCGAGTTGCGGTCGCGCGGCTGCCACGGATGTCAAACGGCACCGATGTTGAGGCGCTGGCGGCTGAGCCGGGAGTGGACGTGCTCGTCACGACGGACGCGCGAGCACTTGCGGGAGCCGATCTTGCGGTGCTGCCGGGTTCTCGTTCAACGGTCAGCGATCTGGACTGGTTGCGGCGAACAGGATTGTCGCAGGTGATCGAAGCCCGGGCCCGACGTGGTGCGCCAGTGCTGGGCATCTGCGGCGGATACCAGATGCTGGCAATGGTGATCGACGACCCGATCGAGTCAGGCCATCGGGTCGTCCGAGGACTCGGCCTGCTGCAGGTGAAAATCAGTTTCAGCATCGACAAGGTGCTGGGGCGCCCGACCGGCACGTGGCGTGGTCACCAGGTGGATGCGTACGAGATCCACCACGGAATTGCGGAGATCGGGGGTGGTGAGGCTGAGCCGTTCCTCGACGGCCGGCGCGAGGGTCAAGTGTGGGGGACGATGTGGCATGGGGCATGGGAGAACGACGGTTTCCGCCGGGCCTGGCTGGCCGAGATCGCCGCTGCTGCTGGCTCCCCGTGGCGTCCTGATCCCGAGGCACCCGGGTTCAGTGAGCGACGTGAAACCATGATCAATACACTGGCAGATGCTGTAGAGCAACATGCCGATCTTGGTCTGCTGCTGGCGGGCACGCGGGTGGCTGCCCGGCTGTGACCATTCAGGCGCTCGTGATCGGAATCGGGAGTGGAGATCCTGATCACTTGACCCGCGAGGCCGTGGCGGCCCTGAATCGTGTCGACGTGTTCCTGGCGGCCGATAAGGGAGCGGCGAAGCGCGATCTTGTCAAGCTGCGCGAGGACCTTTGCCGAGCGCTGATCACCCATGATCACTACCGCTTCGTCGAAGTGCCAGATCCCGAGCGAGGACCCGATCGGGAGCGCGACGCCGCCGAGTATCGGGCTGGAGTGGAGACTTGGCACGAAGCCCGCGCTCGGCGATATGCCGAGATCATCGGCGCCGAGGTCGGCGACAACACCACGATTGGCTTTCTGGTTTGGGGCGATCCGGCGTTCTACGACTCGACGATCCGCATCGTGGAGTCGATCAAGGCGCTTGGAGTTGATCTTGCTCTCACCGTCATTCCCGGCATCAGCAGCATCCAGCTGCTCGCGGCGCGCCACAAGATCATCCTGAATCGAGTCGGTCAGTCCATTCATGTCACCACCGGCCGGAGGCTGCTTGATGAGTACTCCCCCGCCCTTGGTGATGTAGTCGTCATGCTTGACGGTGATTTGGCATGCAGTGGCCTTGTCGAGCAGTTCGGTGATCTCACGATCTACTGGGGCGCCCAGCTCGGTCTTCCCGATGAAGTGATCGTCTCAGGCCGCCTAAGCCAGGTCCTCGAGGAGATCCGAACCAGCCGAGAGGCGGTCCGCGCAGGCTCGCGGTTGGGTGATGGACACGTACCTGCTCCGTCCAGCTCATCGGTAACCCAAAGCCTCGGCAAAGGGTGTGCGGTTAACGCGACCACACGACCGCCCGGCGCCTGGGCGATGATGTCGGTCCAGATCTGCGCGCCTCAGCGTGTCACTTCGCCCGGTTGAACCCGTCCAGAAGATAGTCGAGCCCGGCTCCGAATAGCTCGTCGAGGTCCATGTCATACCCCGCGGGCTCGAACGAGTCGAGGACAGCTCGGAACGCCGGGAGGTCTCGATCGGCCAGCAGGGCTTGCAGCGCCGGCATCTGGACATCCATCCACTCATCGGCGGTCATTCCGGTGTTGGCCTCCGCAGTCGCCTCCATCTCCAGGCTTGTGGCGAAACCACGCACGAAGTTGAACAAGATCAAGTGCATGGAGAACGCGGTTGCCGGCTTCAATCCCCGATCGAGCAGCGTGGCAAGTACGTGCTCGCTGTACGCCAGGCCGCTCGGCACGACCAACGGTCGGGTCAGGGAGTACGCCGGTGCAAGCCAGCGATGCCGGCGGAAGATCTGCCAGAGCTCGCGGGCGGCCGCAGCGAGAACCTCCTGCCGACGGTCAGACCTTCGCAGGGACGGCCGCCATTCGGCAAACGCCGCGTCGATCATCGCGGTGACCAGGTCTCCTTTGTCTCGAACGTGTCGGTAGAGCGACATGGTGGCCACGTCAAGCTCAACCGCCACGCGGCGCATCGACAGAGCATCGAGACCCTCCCTGTCGGCGACCGCGGTCCCGGCTGCGACGATACGCTCCCTGGTCAGTGTCGTGTCGCTGCCACGGGTTCGAGCGGTCACTCTCGGTTGCGATGAACTGGCTGCCGCGACGACGGTTCCCACGCCCGGACGCGTGAGGACGAGCCCTTCTTGCTTAAGGTTCGCCAGCACCTTCGACGCGGTCGCCATGGCGACACCCCAACGCCGAATGATCTGCCTGGTCGAGGGAACCCGATCGCCGACCGCAAGTTCACCGGACCGAATCTGGTCGCGAATCTCGGCCGCGATCTTGGCTGACGCCGTACCGCTCAGATCGGTCATCACCTTCCCCTGCACTAGTGCACCTAATTCAGCTCACAGTACCGGGATCCACCAGCAATCACAAGCTGGCGTGAGTCCAAGTGCACTAGTTCTTTCGGTAGATTCTCTTTGTCACTTGGGGTTGCGATGCGAATGCGTACGATGTACGCTCGCTGCATGACTATTCGAGAAATCCTCATCTCCGGCGCTGGAATCGCTGGGACAGCCGCAGCGTACTGGCTACGCGAAGCCGGCTTCACGGTCACTGTTGTCGAGCGTGCACCCGCGCCGCGGCCAGGCGGGCAGACAGTTGATCTTCGCGGCGCCGGCCGCACCGTTGTGGAACGGATGGGCCTGTTGGACCTGATCAACGCGATGACCGTGACCCAACGTGGCATCGCCTGGATTGACTCATCCGGACGGCACCGAGCAGAGATGCCGGTTTCCGCTTTCGGCGGACGAGGCATCGTGTCAGCCGACGAGATCCTCCGCGGCGACCTCGGGGCAATTCTTTACGAGGCGAGCCGTCCGGGCGTGAGCTATCTGTTCGACGACACGATCACCGCTCTTGAGGAGGAGGCCGACGGCGTCCTCGTCACCTTCGAGAAGGCTGCCGCACGCCGCTTCGACCTGGTCGTCGGCGCCGATGGGCTGCATTCCGTGGTACGCCGGCGGGCCTTTGGAGCCGAGTCAAACGCAGTGCAGCCGATAGGGGTGCTCAATGCGTGGTTCACGATTCCCGCAGAGGTTGACCTTGACGGCTGGTATCTCATGCACAACGCTCCTGGAGGCCGCGTGGTCTCCATCCGGCCGGGTCGGTTGCCCGGCGAACAGAAGGCCGCACTCAGCGTGCGATCCACCGACGTGCTCGACCGAGGCGACATCAACGCCCAACTGGACTTCCTGGAGCGCAACTTCGCCGATGTCGGCTGGGAGGCACCGCGGCTGCTGCGCGCCGCCCGCAACGCGTCCGACTTCTACCTCGACTCGATGGGACAGGTCAAGCTGGACCGATGGTCTCGAGGCCGAGTTGTGCTGCTCGGGGATGCCGGCTATTGCCCTACTCCGCTGACCGGTCTGGGCACCAGCCTGGCCTTGGTAGGCGCGTACATCCTGGCTGGTGAGCTCGCCGACGCGAGGGACGACGCCACAGGTGCAGGTGAGGAGGATGCCGTCCAAGGCGCCTTCTACCGCTATGAGACCCGGATGCGCCCCTACGTCGAGCAGGGCCAAGAGCTTCCTCCCGGCGGCGCAGATGGATATGCCCCACAGAGCGCTCTTCGCATTGCGCTGGCACGGGCCTCCATGCGCTGGTCGCAGCGTTGGCCGCTGCGATCCATCATGGAGCGCATCTTCAGCAAGGCTGACGCCATCGACCTGCCCGACTACAAGATGATCAGGAGCGAAATCGCTGTTCAGGCAGCAACCGGATGACAAGTCGGCTAAGGCCAGAAACGGCGTCACCGTCGCCCCGATCACTTCGCGGGTCCGAGGGCTGACAGTCGAGGTGCCTGTCGGAGTAATCGAACGGTCTCGATCAGGACTCAGTGATCAACTGCGACAACATCGTCACGATACCGACGTCGGCCATAGGCCATACCGTGACCAGCGGCTGAGGTGGGATGCTTGATATCTACTTGGGCCTTGGAGACTGACTGGCAGCCACATGACCACGAACGAAAGCCGCCGTGCCGGGCCGGACGTGAAGCCCGAACGAGACCCGCTTGGGATGATCAACGGCGAAGGGATCATCACCGGCACTGTCGTGTCCGCTGCCGCCATCGCAGCAGCGGTCGGGCATCTGGAAGAGACGCGGCTCGTAATCGCCATTCTCGCAACCGCGTTCATATACTGGCTTGCGCATCTCCATGCTCGGACCCTGGGTGACGCCGTCAAACACCGCACACATCCCAAGGACGCACTGAGAGAGGCGCTCGCAGAGACTTGGCCCATCCTTGCGGCGGCGGCAGTGCCCAGCGTCATCTTGATCGTCACCCAACTCGCTGGCGCAGAAGTACGCACTGCGGCCTGGATTGCCGTGATCGCAAGCGCCGTTTGTTGACCGTCTATAGCTTCTTCGCTGGGCGACGCGGTGGACTCGGCCTCGGAGGCAGCCTGCTCAGCGCTTCCGTCGGCGCGCGCTCGGAATCTTGGTCATCCTGATGAAGGCTTGGCTGCACTGAAGTCCTCATGGACCCCGGCGAACCGCCATCGCGGCAGCTTCGGTGCGATTACGCACGCCGAGCTTGGTGAGAATGTGTGCAACGTGATGCTCGACAGTTTCACGGCTCACATAGAGGCGCTCGGCGATCTCTGGATTCGAAAGACCCAGGCCGAGCAGGGCGAGCACTTCTGACTCTCGCTTGCTGAGAATGCCGAGCGTCTTGGGTCGGGTACGCGCGACCTTGACCCCTAGCTCACGCAACAGCGCGGCGGCTACGTCCGCCTCCCGCTCGGCTCCGTGACCATCGAACACACTAAGTGCAACGCGAGCTTCGGCCTCGGCGACCTCCGGCTCGATCCGACGTAGCGCCTCGGCCACCATGAGACGCGCACGGGCCGCCTCATACGGCATGCCGAGCTCGGTGAAGTGCGATACGGCCGCGCCGATGTGCTGCCGTGACCCCTCGGCATGACCGAATAGACGTTCACCTCGGGCACGAATCGTTAGGCATTCGAGAGCTGATCCCACCTCAATCAACTCGCGGCCACGTGTGGCGGCCGTTCGCACGTCTCCCTGGACGATCTCCGCCTCTCCCAAGAGTTCGACCAGGAGAGCGCCATCAAGCTGACCGGTCCTTCCGCTGTCGAGAGCGCGCTGGGCGGTTGCCGCTGCGACGGCCGCTCTCCCGCGGGCCAGGTGGATGGCGGCGAGAACGGCCGGCGCCTGATCTTCAATGCCCTCGATCAATCGCTCGGCCTCATCGAGGCGGCCCTGGACGAGCCGAAGCTCGGCGAGCGTGGCGAGGGCGCCGATGTGCACGGCCGCCTGCGAGTGCTCGGATTCCGTGACCGCGATCTGGAGTTCCTCCTCAGCCTGGATCCAATCGCCGGAAGCGATCAACACGCCCGCATACAGGGTTCGGCAGTAGACATACAGGAACGGGCAGCCGTACCGCTTGGTGAAGCGATCCGCAGCGCGGATCCACTCCACCGCGCGCTCGAGCTCTGCGCATCGGGCACACGAACCGATCATGTTGCAGCTGGTGAACACCGCAGTGTCGAAGCTGCTACCTTCGCCGCCGAGAGACCCGGCCATCGCCTCGTCGAGAAGGGGGAGGCCTTCTCTCACCCCACCCTGCGACACCAAGGCCGATCCGACCTGCGCGATGGCGCACAGCTCCAGATCCAGATCTCCCGACCCAGAAGCAAGCTGTCTCGCCTCGCGCGCCAACCTCTCGGAGTTCACCGGGTCTGCCTCGCCGGCCTGCATCAGCAGGAGCCATCCACGCAGGTCCGCCAAATCGAACTCCTCGATGAGGCGCGCTGCTCGAGCCAGCCAACCGGCCGATGCTGCCAGGTTGCCGACGTTGGCGCGGTAGTGGATACACAAGGTGAGCGCCACATTGGCGGCCTCAGCCGGCTCCTTGCGGCGGCGGAAAGCTGCGTACGCGCGTTCGCGTGAGTCGATGGACTGCTGTGTCGCGCCAAGCCACCACAGTGCTTCCGCAAGACCGTTGAGTGCCTCTGGTGTCTCGCGGTGCTGAAGCGCAGCTTGGAAAGAGCCACGCGCGACGTCCCAGTCACCAGCTCGGAGGGCCCGCTCGGCCTCCTCAACCAGCGGTTTCGTTTCGTCGGGCACAGGCCATTGTGACCCGACGGCCGTGCCGGGACGCATACCGACGGCCTAGGAATGGGCGAGCTCACCGATGCACGAGCGAAATCGACACGTCAGGCTGGCCTCATGACCACGACCACACGGCACAACGGCCTCGATCTTGACTTGCTGCAGGGGACTGTGGAGGAAATGCGGCACCACCCGGAGGCCGCGACCGTGACCATCCGCACTCGCCACCAGTGGGACCACGGATTCGCCGTGAACGGCTACACCGAGGAGATCGAAGAGGCCGGCGCGGTGACACCCCGGACGTTCACCTTCCGCACCGACTGGCCTCTCGAGGTCGGGGGCGAAGACAGCGGTCCGTCACCCGGTGAGGCGATCTTGGGCGCACTCGGAGGCTGTGTTGCCATGACCTACGTCACGAAGGCAGCCATCCGAGGGGTGGATATCGAGGAGCTTGAGGTCACGATCGAAGCGACGGTCGATCTCCGGGGCGTGTTCGAGCTCGCCGCGGTTCGGGCTGGACTGGCGGGCGCGATCGTGACCGTGAGAGTGCGCTCCGCTGCCGATGACGCGGTACTCGCTGAGCTCGGGCAGACGATCACACGAGCATCAGCCGTGTTCGACTCGCTGGTCAATCCGGTACCGCTTCACTTGGCAGTTCAGCGTCTGCCGTAGCTGTGGCCTTTTGAGACTGCTACCGGACTCATCAGGGATGAGCTCACCTCTAACCTCGGCAAGCACCCGGCGTACGGCGGCAAGGCTTCGGTCGACATCCTCCTCTGTGGTCCGCCAGTTCGAAACCGAGATCCGTATCACCGCCTGCCCGTGCCAGGTCGACGGGGTCATCCATGCGGTGCCGTCCTTCAGCAGCCGTGCGGCAACCTCGCGCGTCACCTCATCGGTGCCGAACGACACGCACACCTGGGTGAACACCACATCGTTGACCACGCGTACGCTGTCCAGCTCTCCCAGGCCGTCCGCGAACCGGCGGGCGCGCGCACAGAACCGCTCGACGATCTCGGCCACCCCGCGGCGGCCCAGCGAACGCAGCGCAGCCCAGACCGTGAAGCCGCGCGCGCGGCGCGAAAACTCTGGCACCGTGGAGAGCGGGTCCGGTCGCTCGTCCTGGATCAGGTACGCGGCATGCACACCCATTGCGGCGTACAAGGCCTCGGCGTTGGCGACGATCGCGATCCCGCTGTCGTACGGCACATTGAGCGTCTTGTGGGCATCGGTGGCCCAGGAATCCGCCCGCTCCACGCCGGCGACCAACTGCTGATACTGGCGCGAAGCGGCAGCCCACAGCCCGAACGCGCCATCGAGATGGACCCAGGCGCCGTACCGATGTGCAAGATCAACAGCTTCCCCGATCGGGTCGAACGCCCCGCTGTGAACGTTTCCTGCTTGCAGGCACACGATCAATGGGTTGTCGCCGACGCGGGCCAAGGTATCGGCCAGCGCGTCCAGCCGGATCCGACCTTGATCATCGGCCGGAACGGCGATGCTGCGTCCCTCGCCCAACCCAAGGAACCGCAGCGCTACGTCGACGGTCTCGTGGCGTTCCTCGCCAACGATGACGGTTACCTCGGGCGCCCCATGCAACCCGTCGCGTTCCACATTCCAGCCAGCGCGGCGTAACACCTCATGACGGGCGGCGCCAAGACAGGTGAAGTTGGCAATCATCGCTCCGGTGACGAAGCCGACCGCAGAGTTGGCGGGCAGGCCCAGGAGGTCGAGCAGCCACTCGCTGGCCACCCATTCCGCGCCCGCTGCGGCCGGCGAGGATGCCAGCAGGCCGGCGTTCTGGTCCCAGGTCGAGGTCAGCCAGTCCGCCGCCAACGTTGCTGGCAGCGTGCCGCCAATCACCCAGCCGAAGAACCGCCCCGATGGCGTCGCCAAGAGTCCCGGTTCGGCGCCGGCGATCAGCTCCTCGATCACCTCCAGCGACTCCGCACCCTCCTCGGGCAGCGGGCGCCGTAACGCGGCCGCCACGCCCTCAACATCGGTACGCGCCGCGACCGGGCGGTCCGGAAGGCCGTCCAGGAAGCCAGTGGCCTCCTCGAGCACGCGCTCCAAGATCTTTCGCTCATCCGTCATGGTTCACTCCGCATTTTCCGCGCTTCCCGGGGCGCCTCTCGGAAACTTGGGTTAGTTGGCTCTCTTCGACTTTAAACGGGAGCCGATTGTTGATCATTTAGGCCTGCGAGCCGCTTGAGATCCAGCTCAGCTCAGGACATCCTCCAGATCTCCCTCCACGTCGAGGTAGACCTGGTGCAGCTGAGTGATCAAATCAGGATCAGGATCCTGCCACAGACCGCGATCAACAGCCTCACTGAGCTTTTCGATGATGCCGCGCAGCGCCCAGGGATTAGCGTGCTTCATGAAGTCCTGATTGTCCTTGTCCAGCACGTAGCTCTCGGCCAGCTGCGCGTACATCCAATCCGTCACCACCCCCGCGGTCGCGTCAAAGCCGAAGAGATAGTCAACTGTCGCTGCCAGCTCGAACGCACCCTTGTAGCCGTGCCGCTGCATCGCGGAAATCCAGCGCGGGTTGATCACCCGTGCCCGGAACACACGTGCCGTCTCCTCGGTCAGCGATCGGGTCCGGACAGCGTCCGGAGTGGTCGAGTCACCCACGTACGCCTTCGGTTCGGCGCCCGTCAACGCACGTACGGTCGCCACCATCCCGCCGTGATACTGGAAGTAGTCATCAGAGTCGGCAATGTCATGCTCGCGGGTGTCGACGTTCTTGGCCGCCACCGCGATCCGCCGGTAATTGGCCTCCATATCCTCCCGAGCCGGCATTCCATCAAGATCACGACCGTAGGCGAAACCGCCCCATGCCGAATAGACCTCGGCAAGATCATGATCATTACGCCAGTTTCCCGCTTCCATCAGTGGCAGCATTCCCGCCCCGTACGAGCCCGGTTTGGAACCGAAGATCCGGGTGGTGGCTCGCCGCTGGTCACCGTGTGCCGCGAGATCATCTTGTGCGTGCTGCCGGACGAAGTTCAGGTGGCTCGGCTCGTCAAGGTCTGCCACCAGCCGTACGGCGTCGTCCAGCATCGCCACAACGTGAGGGAAGGCGTCCCGGAAGAAGCCGGAGATGCGAACCGTCACGTCGATTCGCGGCCGGCCCAGCTCGCTGAGATCAATAGCCTCCAGCCCCACAACACGGCGAGAGGCGTCGTCCCAGACAGGCATCACGCCGAGCAGCGCGAGCACTTCGGCAATGTCGTCACCGCTGGTCCGCATCGCAGACGTGCCCCACACCGAGAGGCCGACTGACTGCGGATACTCGCTCTCCTCATCCAGATGCCGCCGCAGCAGGGATTCCGCCATTGCCTGGCCGGTCTGATACGCCATGCGGGAGGGGATCGCTTTTGGATCGACGGAGTAGAAATTGCGGCCCGTCGGCAGCACATTGATCAATCCGCGCAGCGGTGAGCCGGACGGCCCGGCCGGCACATACCCGCCATCCAGGGCGTGCAGGATCGCGGTGATCTCGTCGCCGGTGCGAGCGAGCCGCGTTACCACCTCCCGACACGCGAAGCGCAACGCGATAGCGGCAGGCTCGTGCTGCGCTCCGAGGATCCGATCCGCGATTCTTGGGACGGCGTCGACGGACCAGGCGGACGCCGCGAGTGCGACGACGAGCTGTCGCGCCTGCGCCTCCACGGCATCCACCTCCGCAAGTGGGGCGTCGTCTGGAAGCCCGAGTGCGGACCTCAACCCTGGAACCCCGTTGACCTGCCCGCCGAAGACCTGCGGCGAGCGCAGCACCGCCAGCACCAAGTTGATCAACTCATCGCCTTCGGGTGCCTGCCCCAGCACGTGCAGCCCGTCGCGGATCTGCGCGTCCTTGATCTCACACAGCCAGCCGTCGACATGGAGCACGAACTCATCGAAGGCCGCATCCTCCGGCGGTGCCTTTAGACCAAGATCGTGATCCAGCTGTGCAGCCTGGATAAGTGTCCAGATCTCCCCACGGAGCGCCGGAGCCTTGGCCGGGTCCATCGCGTTGACCTGCGCGTACTCATCAAGCAGTTGCTCCAGCCGCGCGATATCGCCGTACGTCTCGGCACGCGCCATCGGGGGCACGAGATGATCAACGATCGTGGCATGTGCCCGACGCTTGGCCTGAGTTCCCTCGCCCGGATCGTTGACCAGGAACGGATAGATCAGTGGAACCGAACCGAGCGCCGCGTCAGTGGCGCAAGCTGCCGACATGCCCAGATTCTTGCCAGGCAGCCATTCCAGGTTGCCGTGCTTGCCCACGTGAATGACCGCGTGCGCGCCGAACTCGCGCTCCAGCCAGCGATACACGGCCAAGTAGTGGTGTGACGGAGCAAGATCGGGATCGTGGTAGATCGCGATCGGATTCTCCCCGAAACCGCGCGGTGGCTGCACCAAGATCACCACGTTGCCCGCCTGCAGCGTGGCTGCGACGATCTCACCGTCTTGGTCCCTGCTCCGGTCCACGAACAGCTCACCGGGTGCCTCTCCCCACGCCTCAGTGACTGCCGCAACGAGATCGGCAGGCAACTCCGCGAGCCACTGGCGGTAGGTCGCGTTCCGAGATGCGGACCGGCTGGCCGGAGAGCTGCTCGGCCGTGAGCCATTCGGGATCCTGTCCGCCGGCCGCGATCAATGCGTGGATCAGCGCATTGCCTGCGGTGGTATCGGGATGTTCGCCCTCGACCGGATCGAGCAGACCAGTCCCCGGGATCTCTCCTGGGGAGCCAAGGTGGTACCCGGCCTCGCGCATCGCCCGCAGCAATCTGATCACCGAGACCGGGGTGTCCAGCCCGACGGCGTTTCCGATCCGCGCATGCTTCGTCGGGTAGGCCGAGAGGACGATCGCAATGCGCCGCTGTGCGGGAGGGATGTGCCGTAATCGGGCGTGGTTGAGCGCTATCTCGGCGACTCGACGACACCGCTCATGATCAGCGATGTAGCTCGGCAGGCCATCGCCACCGATCTCCTTGAAGGAGAACGGCACGGTGATGATGCGGCCGTCGAACTCCGGAACTGCCACCTGCGTCGCCACGTCGAGGGGGGTCATGCCTTCATCCGAGGCAGCCCACGACGCCCGGTCCCAGGTGAGGCAAAGCCCTTGCAGGATGGGGATGTCGAGAGTCGCCAGGGCGCGTACGTCCCAGGCTTCGTCGTCACCTCCGGCCGAAGCAGTGGCCGGCTTCGTGCCCCCTGCCGCGAGCACAGTGGTGATCAACGCGTCGCAGCTCCCCAGATACCCGAGCAGGTCTGAAGGAGCATCGCGCAACGAGGTGGCGAAGATCGGTACGCCGATTCCGCCGGCAGCGTCGACAGCATCGGCGAGCGCCTCCACGTACGCGGTGTTTCCGGCGGCGTACTGGGCACGGTAGAAAAGGATGCCGATGCGCGGGCGGGACGCTTCGGCCGGCAATTCCCGCGGTAACAGTCCCCAGAGCGGCTGCTCTACCGGCGCCTCGAAGCCGACACCGGTCAACATCACGGTGTCGCTGAGAAATGCGTGCAGCTGCCCAAGGTTTCCGGGCCCGCCCTGGGCCAGGTAGACGTGGGCATCCGCCGCAACCCCCATCGGAACGGTCGACAACTCCATCAGCGCTGCGTCTGGTGCCTGCTCGCCGCCGAGCACCACCATCGGCTTGCCGGTCGCACGAAAGCGCTCGAAGCCGCTGCACAGCAGCTGCGGCGACCCGAGTACTCGCGCGACGATCAGGTCACAGGCCTCCAGTGCCACACCGAGCTCAGCGTGCGCTGATCTCGCTGGGTTGGCCAAGACGTAGTCGGCGCCGCTCCCCCGCGCGGCGAGCAGGTCGGTGTCGGAGGTGGAAAGCAGGGCGATCCGTGGCATTGGTCGTCAGGGGCGTAGGAACCCGGAGGCCCCGTTCCCATCCCCCTTTCAATGCTTGCGTGCGGTTGTCCGGTCTGCAGGCTACGCCCCGCGAGCCGCACACGGTTGAGGTGGATTGAGCAGGACTGGCCAACAAATGATTATGTGATCCAGATCACATAACGAGCGATGTCGGATTGCCGGTTCGGGCTACGACGTGACGTCGTCAGTCCCCTCGAGAAAGGAACGGCCATGATCGTCCCCAGCAATCCTTCGGGCACCACCACCACCGAGGTCGCGGGCAGCCCGAGGGTCCGCACGAGGACCCTACTTACCATCGCGGCCGCGACCGGCCCATTGTTCTGGGTCGCCGCAGCGATGCAGATCAGCCTTCGCGAAGGCTTCGATCTGCGCCGGCATCCGATCAGCCAGCTCGCCACGGGAGATGTCGGGGTGATCCAGATGATCAACTTCATCGTGGCCGGCATCGGCGCGTTGTGTCTTGCCCTAGCGATCCGCCGTCGGATCACCACCGGCGTCGGCCGTCGCAGCCTCGCCCCGCTCGTCGCCGTCTTCGGGCTGGGCCTGGTCGCGTCAGGACTATTCCGGATGGATCCGGAGAACGGCTTCCCGGTCGGAACCCCACCCGGACCGCCTGCGTCGACGTCGTGGCACAGCATGGTTCATTCCGGCGCCGCGGCGCTTGCCTATACCGCCCTCGCGGCCGCCTGCATTGTGTTGGTGGTGCGCTACATTCGGCTCCGCGCCGTACTCCCCGCCGTACTCAACGGACTCGCAGCTGTGGTCTTCCTGTTGCCCGTCTCACCCACCCATGCGAGCCTGCAGATCGCGTTCCTCGGACTTGTCGCCTTGACCTGGACAACCGTGTTCGCCCTCCGACTGCGGCAGGTCGAGCCCTGAACGGACCATCCGCTCGAGTACTACAGCCAGACTCAGGAGAGGATTCGATCATGAAGTACCTGATGCTCAGCTACACCCCGATCGACACTTGGAACGACACCGGCGACGAACCGTCGGATGAGGCCTTGGCTGCGTTCGCGGCCTACCAACAGTTCATCGACGAGCTGACCGCGAGCGGTGAGTTCGTCGCGGCCGAAGGCCTCAGCCATCCCAGCACCGCCCGTACGGTCCGCCCCTCAGCCGCGGAAGTGGTGGTGACCGACGGACCGTTCGCGGAGCTCAAGGAAGTGCTGGCAAGCTACGCGGTGATTGACTGTGTCGGCTACGAGCGCGCCACCGAGATCGCCCAACGGATCGTCAGCACAATGGGCGAGCCCGTCGAGCTCCGGCCGATCATGGGCGAGGAGTTTGGAGCCGACCTCTGAGCACTCCGCCGACACCCATCGGCGCCGAACTCGAGCACCTGTTGCGCATCGAGACGCCGCAGGTGCTCGGGGCGCTGGTGCGCCGGTTCGGGCACTTCGACCAGGCCGAGGAGGCGGTCCAAGAAGCACTGCTTGCTGCCAGCACGCAGTGGCCGAGAGATGGGATCCCGGACCAGCCGCGAAGCTGGCTGATCCGGGTCGGCTACTGGCGCATGATCGACCTGCTCCGGGCGCAGCAGTCGCGGTACCGCCGAGAACGGGAGGTCTTCGAGATGGCCCCCACTCCGATCATGAGCCCCGGTGACGAGGTTGCCGGGGACCAAGACGACAGTCTCCTGTTGCTCTTCCTCTGCTGCCACGCCAGTCTGAGCGCCGCGTCCCAAATCGCTCTCACCCTGCGCGCGGTTGGCGGCTTGACCACGGCCGAAATTGCCCATGGATACGGGGTGACCGAGGCCGCCATGGGCCAGCGGATCACCCGGGCCAAAAAGCAGATCGCCGATGCTGGCGGGCGGTTCGCCCCACCGAGCCCGGACGAGCGCAACCAGCGGATCACCACGATCCTCCAGGTGCTCTACCTGATCTTCAACGAGGGCTATACCGCAACCTCCGGGGACCGACTCAGTCGCGTCGATCTGACCGATGAAGCCATCCGCCTCACGCGGATGCTTCGGAGAGCGCTGCCAGAGGACCCAGAGGTGGCGGGGCTGTTAGCGCTCATGCTGCTGATCGACTCCCGGCGCGCTGCCAGGTCCGGCACCGAAGGTGAACTGATCACGTTGGAAGATCAGGACCGCACGCAATGGAACGCCGAACTGATCCGGGAGGGCACCGGATTGGTCAGCGAGGCGATCCGCCACGGCCGGGTCGGCCCGTATCAGCTGCAAGCAGCCATCGCCGTCCTGCACGCCGAGGCGCCGTCCTGGACGGACACGGAATGGACTCAGATCAGCGCCCTCTATGCCTGGCTCGAGCGTCTCATGCCTACTCCGCCGGTACGGCTGAGCCGGGTAGTCGCCGTCGCCATGGCTCACGGCCCGGATCGGGGTCTGGTCCTACTCGAGCAGCTGCCCGATGACCCATTGGTCCGGCCGCGGGAACGCGCCGTTCGGGCCCACCTGGTCGAGCTCACCGGCGACGCGCACACGGCAATCGCGCTCTACCAGGAGGCGGCGAGGCTGACCGGCAATGTGGCCGAGCAGCGTTACCTGCAACATCGAGCCGAGCGGCTCCAGACGGATGACGACGAGGGAGACTCACGCTCACGCCGTCGCAAGTGCTGAGGTCACTTACGATGGCGGGCGTGACGGACCCGGATCGCTGCCCAGGCGTGCTGCGGCCCCACCTAGCGGCCGATGGGGCCATGGTGCGTATCCGGGTACCCGGCGGGCAGACAACCGGGACAGCGCTTGGCCAGCTGAGCAGAATCGCTCAGCGGTTCGGCAGCGGTGACCTTCAGCTCACCTCGCGTGCCGGCCTGCAGGTACGCGGCCTGGCCGCGCCTGTGCCCAACAGCCTCATTCGTGCGGTACAGGAAGCCGGGTTCCTGCCCTCTGAGACCCACGAGCGTGTCCGGAACATCGTCGCGTCGCCACTGACCGGCATCAGTGGGGGCCTGACCGATGTCCGACCGTTGGTTGCGACCCTTGACTCCGGACTCTGCGCCCAGCCACGGCTGGCCGACCTCCCGAGCCGCTTCCTTTTTGCTTTAGACGATGGGCGCGGCGACCTGAGCGGTACCAGATTCGATCTCGGATACCGTGCCATCGATCATGACTGTGGGTGGCTGCTGATCGGCAGCCCCCAGCAGGGAGTGCTGGTTTCGGCGGACGCTGCTGTCAAGACGTTGCTCGACCTTGCCGACCGCCTTCTGACTGTCCGTCAGGGAGCTAACCACGCTTGGCAGGGGCGCGATCTTGGGAACCGGGCGACGACCGTCCCTGACATACGCTCGCTCGACTTGCCCGTCGGCATGACCGGTACGCCTCTCGGCGCAATCGCCGGCGCCGCATCCGTCCAGGTGCCACTGGCCCGCCTGACGCCCGCACAAGCTGCAACGGTCGAGGCCTGCGCCACGGGGCCCGTCGTGATCACACCATCGCGAGGCCTCGTCTTGCCCGGCGCAGCAAGCCGGCTACCCGAGCTGGTCGCCGTGGGGTTGGTGGACGATCCCGCCTCCCCATGGTCGGCAATCTCGGCGTGCGTCGGCGCTCCTTCATGCAAGAGCTCCTTGATCAACACGCGGGCGTACGCGACGGCGCTGGCTCAGTCTGGATCGCCGCTGCCGCGGACCCACATCAGTGGCTGCGGGCGACGCTGCGGCGCACCAACCGGTGATCATCAGGATCTGGTGGCACCCGATGTGGTCGAGCTGCAGACACTCGTTGGGGATGTTCAGTGATATCCGCGCCGGCGCGGCGCTACGACTACGTCACAGTGCCTACAGAGATCTACCGGAGATCATTTGCGACTATTCGATCGGAGGCGGATCTCTCCAGGCTGCCTGAGGACCTGCGTCCGGTCGCGGTCCGGATGATTCATGCCTGTGGCGACGTCGATCTGATCAATGATCTTGCGTTCCACCCACGGCTGGTATCCGCCGCCCGGACCGCGATCGAGGCTGGAGCGGTGATCTTCACCGACACCCAGATGCTCGCGGCTGGGATCACCCGGAGGCGACTCCCAGCAGACAACGAAGTCCGATGCCTGGTCGACCACCCGCAAGCGCGCGCGCTGGCGGAGCGCTGGGGAACGACACGATCCGCTGCCGCGGTCTCGCTCTGGAGCGACAACCTGGCAGGCGCCGTGGTGGGAATCGGCAACGCCCCAACTGCGCTGTTCCATCTCTTGGAACTGATCGCCGATGGGGCCCCGCGTCCTGCCGCGATCGTAGGGATTCCCGTCGGCTTCGTCGGCTCAGCTGAGTCCAAGATCGCTCTGGTCGAAAACCCTTGGGACATTCCCTGGATGGTTGTGCAGGGACGCCGCGGCGGGTCTGCCTTGTGCGCTGCGGCGATCAACGCCCTGGCTCGAGAATCGGAGATCGCGTGACTGGCCACCTCTACGGGGTCGGGGTTGGACCAGGCGATCCTGAGCTGATCACTCTCAAGGCGGCTCATCTGATCACGAACGCCGACGTGATCGCGTACCACTCAGGCACGGCCGGTCGATCGATCGCGCGGACCATCGCCGACTCACTGATCAGTGAGCACGTGATCGAGGAATTGCTGATCTATCCCGTCACTACCGGCCCGACCGTCCATCCGCTGGGGTACTACGGCGCCGTGGATGATTTCTACGACGAATCGGCCGAGCGGCTGAGCAAACATCTGGATGCGGGACGTACGGTCGTGGTGCTCGCCGAGGGAGACCCGCTGTTCTATAGCTCATACATGTACTTGCATGACCGGCTGTCACCCCGCTTTCCGAGCGAGATCGTGCCCGGCGTCACCTCGCTAACCGCCGCGGCTACTGCGCTGCGGATGCCGCTTGCGCGGCACGAGGACATCCTGACCGTCTTGCCCGGAACACTGCCTGTGCCTGAGCTCGCGCGCCGGCTCGCCGACACCGATGCGGCGGCGATCATGAAGTTGGGGAGGACCTTCGCCGGCGTACGCGAGGCACTGCGGCAGGCCGGCCGGCTGGTCGAGGCACTCTACGTGGAGCGGGCGACCACCGGCGAGCAGCGCGTCATGCCCGTGAGTGAAGTCGAAGCCAATACTGTGCCGTACTTCTCCATGATCGTTGTGCCGGGTCGGGATCGACGCCTCGATTCAGCCGGTCGATCCGCGATGCTGCACTCGACATTCGGCCTTGATCATGTTGCCAAGCCCCGGCTCTATGTTGTCGGTCTTGGGCCGGGGCCCGCTGGCTGGACGACCCCGGAGGTCTCGGCGGTGCTCGCCGAGGTAGATCATGTCGTCGGCTACGGCCCGTACCTTGACCGGCTTGCGGTGCGACCAGGTCTGCAGCGGCACGCTACCGGCAACACCGTCGAGCTGGAACGCGCCCGGTTCGCTCTTGATCTTGCTTTGGCTGGCGAGCGGGTTGCGCTCGTCTCGGGCGGAGATGCAGGAGTCTTCGGCATGGCCTCAGCGGTCTTCGAGGCAGCGGAGGACGACCGTTACGCCGGCGTCAAAATCACAGTGCTCCCCGGGGTGACGGCAGCTCAGGCCGTCGCAGCCCGTGCCGGCGCACCCCTTGGCGGGGACTACGCGGTCCTGTCGCTATCGGACCGACTCAAGCCGTGGTCGGTGATCAAGCGGCGGTTGCGTGCTGTCGCTGAGGCAGATCTCGTGCTCGCCATTTACAACCCCGCCTCGCGCACGCGGCGGGAGCAGATCGTCGGAGCGCGCGAGCTGCTGCTGGAGGTTCGCGCGCCGGACACGCCGGTGGTCGTAGGCCGGCAGGTAGGCCGCGATGGTGAGAACCTGATTGTGACCACGCTCGGCGCACTCGATCCCGACAGCATCGACATGAGCTGCCTGCTGATTATCGGTTCCAGCCAAACTCGGCTCGGCCACCGCGCAACGGTCTGGACGGGTCGGTCTTACACTGCTTGAATCCCGGTATAACCGAGTTATACCTTAGTGATGTGAAGACAGCTATCTCAATCCCGGACGAGACCTTCAAGCGCGTGACACAGAGCGCCCACGAGCTGGGCGTGAGCCGCTCGGAGTTCTTCACACGCGCGGCAGTGGCCTATCTGGACGAACTGGACTCGAAGACGCTCACCGCGCAGATCAATGCAGCGCTCGATTTGATCGGTGTGGATGAGGACTCTCAGCTCGTCGTTAAAGCGAGTAAGCGCCGGCTTCGGGACCTGGATGACGAGTGGTAATTGCCCGTGGAGACGTCTTTTGGGCCGACCTCGGCGAGCCAAACGGCAGTCGCCCGGCCAAGACTCGTCCAGTTCTTGTCATTCAGGCGGACGCCTACAACCAGACTCGCCTGGCAACGGTGATCGTGGCAGTGATCACTTCAAATACGAAGCAGGCCGCATTTCCCGGTAACACATTCCTCCCTGCGGTGTTGACAGGCCTGCCACGTGACTCGGTAGTCAACGTGACAGCGCTCTACACCTTGAACCGGGAGGAGTTGCATAACCGCGCAGGGCTGGTGGCGGGCGAACTCCTGCGGGAGGTAGATCAAGGCTTGCGTCACGTCTTAGACCTGTGATCGTCCCTTCCGGCGAGTGATCGTCGAAGACGATTTCGCTTCCCGTAGAGATGGGACTCCACAAAGTCCTCGGCGTGCAGGGCCTCCCCAACCATGATCACCGCCGCCTGCCGTAGGCCGGCATTCTCGACCTGGTCCGCAATCGTCGCCAGCGTCCCCCGGAGGACCAGCTCGGTCGGCTGCGTGGCATTCGCCACCACCGCAACCGGGCAGTCCGGGCCGTACGCTGCCATCAGCTCGGCGCAGATCCGGCGGGTCCGTCTGATCGCCAGATGAATGATCATGGTCGCTCGTGTCTCTGCCAAATAGCCGAGTGACTCTGACTCGGGCATCGCGGTAGAGGCGGCCTGGGTCCGGGTCAAGATCACCGTCTGTGCCAGCTCGGGCACGGTGAGCTCGCGCCCGATGATCGCGGCGGCGGCGGCGTACGCCGGTACACCGGGCGTAACGTCCCAGCTCACACCGGCCTGGTCGAGCCGCCGGGTTTGCTCGGCTAATGCCGAGTAGATCGAGGGATCTCCGGAGCAGAGTCGCGCCACATTCGCTCCACGCTGATGAGCGCCAACCAGATGATCGGTGATCTGATCAAGATCAAGATGCTGGCTGTCGATCAAGGTCGCACCGGGCGGACAGTGAGCGAGGATCTGATCATCGATATAGCTGCCGGCGTAGACGCACACGGGAGAGGACCCAATCAGTCGTACGGCTCGGACGGTCAGCAGATCCGCCGCCCCGGGACCGGCCCCGATGAAATGGATGGTCACTCGCCGGCCTTGATCGAACTCCACTGAACGACAGCTCGGGCCGGCCGCCAGCCGTGGTAGCGGCCGATTGGCTCTAGGTGCTCCACCGACAGTCGGGATAGCTCACCGCCATAGCGTTTCCAGCTGTCCACCAAGATCATTTCGGTTTCCTGGGTCACCGCGTGAACTACCAGTCGGCCACCGGGGCGTAACGCCGCCCAGCAGCGATCCAGCGTCTCCGCGGTGCCGCCCCCGCCGACAAAAACCGCGTGCGGCCGCGGCAATGATGCCAGCGCATCCGGGGCCTCGCCGTGCCGCACCTCGAGACCAGGTACACCGAGCGACTCGGCATTCCGGCGGATCCGCTTGACCCGCTCCAGGTTGCGCTCCACGGCTACCGCCCGGCAGCTGGGCTCAGAGTGCATCCACTCAATCGCGATGGATCCGGCGCCAGCGCCCACATCCCACAGCAGCTCCCCCGGCCGCGGCATCAGACGGGCAAGAGCGGAGGCGCGAAGATCACGTTTGGTCAGCTGCCCATCATGATCAAAAACTTCGTCGGGTAGACCGGGCGCCAGCGAAGCGACCGCACCGCTTCCTGCACACGCCACACAGATCACGTTGAGCGCCGGCGCCAGGCCCAGCCAATCGCGGGCGGCCACGTCGACCCGGGATTCTGTTTCGGTGTCAAGATCGCTTAAAACGGTGATCAAGCTGTCGCCGCAGCCCTCTTCGATGAGCAGCTGCGCGACCGCGGCGGGACTGGCGGCGTCCCGCGACAAGATGATCAAGCGCCGACCCGGGAAGAGGTACCGCCGCACCAGGTCGAGGTCGTCCCCTCGGAGCCGCACCAGCTGAGTCGACTCCTCCGGCCAGCCCATCCGAGCACGGGCTAGCGCCGCCGACGACACTGCCGGGTGGATCCGAACCGCATCGGTCCCGAGCAAATCAACGAGGGTGCTGCCGATCCCCGCGAGCAACGGATCACCGGATGCGAGGGCTACGACACGGCGGCCGGAAACCTCGTTGAGCAGCATTGGCAGCTTCTCTCGCAGCGGGCTCGGCCACAGGAACCGCTGCTGAGCAGCAGACTGCGGGATCAGATCGAGGTGCCGCGGACTTCCCAGCAGGACGTCAGCCTGCTCGATCAGGGTCCGCAGCCGCTCGGGAACCTCACTCCACCCCCGCGCGCTGAGCCCGACTACCTCGATCACGCCTCAGACTGTATGCCTGGAGGTCCGCCGCTCGCCCATAGATACCTGCCAACGGCGAGGAACGGTCAGCTAGCAAAGCCGGCGGCGCGGGACGACTCACTGAACTCGCAGGGATGAGCCAGTCCAGGCGGCTGGCCGACTATCTGCGCTCGACATGACTAACCCTCACCACGCGATCGCCGTTGCGGCGATGACTTCACTCTCATCGAAGAAGTCCTCGGCGGCCAGTTTCTCGAGACGGGACCGCGCACGGTGCAGGAAGGCGGTCCGCATAGCGGGCTCCATTGCGGCTAGTCGCCTGCCCGTCGTACCGAGGGCAGCGTGCCGTTGGATGAAATCCGCCGGGCTCGGCCGATGCGACCAGGGAATGACTCCGGCCCAGACCTGGCGGTAGCCGGTGTTGCCGAGCAAAGTTCGCAGCTTGTTGGGGGTGTCCATGAGTTCGTGCCGGGCGATGAAGGGACTTGCCGGCGGGGCACCATGCCTGTCGAGCTCGTTGTTCCAGACCTCCAACGCCGGGGTGATCGCGACCTTCCCCCATGTGGTCAAGCCCACGGCGCCGTTCGCGCGGAGCACGCGGCGGACATCGCGGAGCGCGGTCTCCGGCTGCTGCAGGTGGAACAGCATGAACGCCATCACGACCACGTCATACGAGCCGCCAGCGAAGGGCAGTCGCGCCGCATCGGCGAGAACGCGCGCGTAGACCGGCGGTGCACGCCGCAGCATGCCCTCCGCCCGGTCGGCCGCGACGACCAGCGCTGACGGTGCGACACGCCGGAGCGCTGGCAACAAGGTGCCGACACCGGCACCAAGATCGAGTACCCGACGTGCTGAGGGGAGGGGCAGTCGGTCGAGCAATTGGGTTGCGGCGGGGTGCAACGCCGATGCCCAGCGCTGCTCGTACGCCTCGGCGGTCGAGGAGTAGTAGGCGGTCAGCGCCTCGACGGCATTACTACCCGGGGTCATGGTTTCCGAGCGGTCGCCGGAGCCCGCGTCTCCCTCCACCGCGATGGGTTGTCGCGGCGGCGGCCTCGAGTAGGTCGTCCGATGTCACTTCCATACCGTAGGGCGCCGCTGGTCAGCGGACCTCGAGGGTTGTGGTCACTGGAATCGGGTTGGTCAGGCTGTCCCTCACCGGCGACGTGTCCTGGACGTACTGGCACAGCTCGACCAGCTGTTCCTTCGTAGCGTTGGGGCTGGACACCCACCCCTTCGCCCGAATCTCAGTGAAGCCGGCCCGCGGGCCGTCCAGACCCAGGAACGAGCGCACATCGAGATCACCCTCGAGCTCGTACTCCATCGCGGTCAGCTCGATTCCTCGGGCCGCAGCATTGGCCACGTAACCAACGGCGTAGCAGAAAGCCAACGCCTGCAGCAGCAACTCCACGGCGTTCGGGCCCTTGTTCCGCCCCAACAGCACCGGCGGCTCGTCGCCCTCGAGCCGGTACGCGTCGTCCCGGGTCTCGTCCTCCTGGCCAGCGTGGGTGAATCGCCCGATCTCGCCGACGTTGTAGGTCCCGTCCTGCCACCGGCTCGACGCTCGGAACGTGAACGTCCCTACCGTTTGGTCGTTCTTGATCGCTTCGATCGTCGCCAGCAGCTGGTCGACATCGATACCGTTGCGGATCGTCACTGTCTCCGTCATGGTCCTCACTCCTTGCGGATCGGTTTGATAGAGCTTGGGACGGCAACGGGACCGGCGTTATTGCATTCAGTAGGCAGCGGCATCAGCGGACGATGTCTTCAAGCGCCTGACGTTTCAGGTGGCACCCGCCTGGCAAGCCGACACCGCAGGCTCGGATCGTGCGACCCCAGGCTCGGATCGCACAGCCCCGACCTCCGATCGCACCCTGCCGAGCTCGGATTCCATTGCCCTGGCCTCCGGCAGATGCGCTTTGACAACGACTGTCACGGCGACCCTGGCCTGCTGCTCGACTGGGATCAGTGTCCGCATGAGCCGGATCACCTCGTCAGAGAACAGCGGGTACAGCGCGCAGTCGTCGATGCTGAAAGGCGCCCGTTCCACGACTTCGGCGTCCTCGAATCCGGCCCGTTCGAGCTTGTGCAGGAAGGCGTCCTCGGCCAGCGCGCCTGCGACGCAGCCCGCCCAAGCGGCCGGCTGGGTGGCAATCTCCGGGGGAAGGTCGTCCAGCTCAACGGTCAGGTCGGAGACGCACAGCCGACCGCCGGACCGGAGCACGCGCGCACATTCGGCCATCACCCTCGCCTTGCGTGCAGACAAGTTGATCACGCCGTTGGAGATGATCAGGTCGACGCTTGCGTCGGGGTACGGGATCGCCTCCATCTCGCCCTCGAGGAGCTCCACGTTGGAGAGGCCGGCTTCCTGCACGGCGCTTGCGGTGCGGTCGAGCATCTCAGGGAGGAAGTCAAGAGCGATCACCTTCCCAGTGGGCCCCGTACGTTGCGCCGCCAGGATTGTGTCGATCCCACCCCCACAGCCAAGGTCGAGGATGGTCTCGCCGGGCTGAATGTCGGCGTAGCGAAGATGGTTGGCGACGCCCAACGCACGGTCTATAGCCGAATCTGGCAACATCGCCAGCTCGTCTTCGCTGTAGAGCATCCGAGCCACTGCCGCCGTCGTGGGCGGCACGTGCCGGTAGGCGGCCCGGACCAGCGCCTTCACCTCGTCGCTGTGCATCAAGTCGCGGCTCATGGTTCCAGCTCCTCGAGTGTCCGGTTCAGCCGCTGCAACACATCGCCTGGGAGGTCGTCGTGTGCTGCGTCGGCGAGTGTCTGCCGCAATTCGCGTGCAAACTCCAGCTCCCCGCAACAACGCCGGCAACGAGCAAGGTGCTCGTCGATGAGTTTGCGCTCGGCCTCGTCGACGGTGTCGTCGAGGTACTCCCACAATTGCCGAATCGCTTCGGTACAGCTGATCACCGGGTCGTCTCCTTCAATAGTCCGGTCTGCTCGGCGTACTCCCACATCTGGGTCTCGAAGAGCTTGCGCCCCCGGTGGAGTCGCGCCAGCACAGTGCCGAGTGGAACGCCAAGCATCTCGGCCAGCTCCCTGGCCAGGTAGCCGTCCATGTACACCACGACGAGCGGGATGCGGTACAGCTCCGGTAGCCGCATCAGCACGGCCCGAACGTCCTCGCGGCTGAACTCAGCGAGGAAATCCAGGTGCAGCGAGTCTGAGTACGGGAACGGGTCTTCGTCGGCAATCTTGCGGTAGAGCGAGAACCGCTCGACCTGGTCGAAGTCGATCTCGACGGGTTGCCGTGCCCTGGTACGCGCACGGTCGCGGCAACAGTTCACAAGAATGCTGGTTAGCCAGGCTGGTGCCGCAGCTGCGTCGTGCAGCTGGTCAAACTTCCGGTACGCCTTGAGCAGGCAATCCTGGACCGCATCCTCTGCATCGTCGCCAACCAGACGTCGCGCCAGCGAGACCAGCCGGGGTAGCTGGTCGCGCGCCAGGTCACGAAAGCTCAACACCGGATTCGTCCGAGTGTCGGTCACCACTGCCGCCGGTGCTGCACCCACCAGTCCCACACCTTCTCAGACGTTCTCTAGCCCAGCGTTATTGCGGAGTTCACTCTCCAGCAGACCCGACTTCTACGGTCATCGGCACGACTTGGCGAAGGCTGTCGGAGACCGGCGCGTGACGTTCGGCTCCTTCGATCACCGCCGACGCGGCCGTGTCGGTGTAACGGGCCTCGTCTGGGTGATCGGCGAGATATTGACGGGCGGATTCGATCGACCGGCCGACGTGGTTACTCGCGATCATGTCCGGTGCCCTCCTGGGATGTCATCGACCAGTGGTTACCCGGAGCATAAACCGACCACCTCCGTGCCACGATCGTGGTGTGGGTCGGCGGATCATGGAGCGGGGCACGTGATCTCCAACCTAAACAGGCCTAGCCCACCCGTCAGTCCGCGGACTCGGCGATGTCGACACGATTATCCGCAACGGCGACGCGGACGCTTGCTGAGTTGTTGTCCGTGCGCACCTCTTCGATCTGTGAGAAAGCATCGGCAGTCACCGTGATCACATAATCGCCACGGCGGTCGCGGACATCCCACGTTGCCGTAACTTCGACGTCCTCGCCAGGCGGCACTGCGGGGGTGTAGACAATCCGCAGTTCCCGGTCGATGCCGGCGCCCCGCGCCCAAAAGCGCGTGGTTGTCTCGTCCGCGAGGGTGTCTCCGCGATTGGTAATCGTGGCCGTCACTTCGGCTATGTAGGGCGGGATCCCTTCCTCAGCGGAGCGTTCCGTGGCATCGCGGACTTTGATCAAGCCCACGGCCAGGTCCGGCATCACTGTCATCTCAGCGCCTCGTCCGGCTACGCGGCTTGTTGATCAAGATCTGGCATCGGCTGTTTGGCGAGTTTGATAGTGAACAGGGCTTGGACGCAGGCGTGCAGGTCGAAGGGCTCTCCGGCCCAGCGGGCCGGATGGTTCGAGCGACGGGATGGTGCAAGCTGTCCACTCCAGCCAGCCGATCACACAGAGCGTGCTGTGCCTGTTGGGCGGCATTGCGGCGAAGCGCGAAGTCGAGGTGGCGGGCCAGGTTGTCATCACTCACCCACCGATCGCAGGGTCGCCCATCCGGTTTAGTGAACAGCCAGCCATCGGTATCAGCGGTGATGGCGACGCCGCCTTCATGCACGACGGTGTGATGCCACTGACACAACAAGATCAAATTATCCAAGCTTTGTTAGGTGTACCATAGGCGCATGACAACACGGAACGACGGCGCCGACCCCGCCGACCGGGGTCGGCAAACGGTCAACCTCGCGTCAGAGATAACCCACGACGACATAGACGCGGCCAAATTGGTAGGCGCCACGAGCGCCGAGGTGTTCGAGGCCGCCATCCACACCGCGCTCGACCGACAGGGCGTGCACAGTGAGGGGCGAGTGATCAAGTACGGCGAGGAGACCATCGAGAGCACCTTGCCTGCTGGGCGGGAACTGGCATGAATGACAAACCGCGATTAGATGCAAGCGCACAGCGCATGGTCGACGCGATCAATCTGATCAACGAGATCGCCTATCAGACGACCACCTACACTCCAGCGGGCGAAAGCAGCACCAGGGAGAGCGCACAGCGTGCTGATTCGATCATGGAACTACACACGGGTGATGATCTGGACATGTTCGCGGGTGACCTCGCGAACATCGCGGCGATGATGCTCGCCTTCTTCCGAAGAACCACGGAGCCAGCCGCCGCGATGGATGAGTACCTGGCGGATCTGCGGTCCCGGATCATGGAGATGCCGCCGATCGAAGATCAATTTCCGCCTGGCGAATACCAGCGACTAGTCGAGTCGGGTGAGATTCCGGACGAGAGCGTCGACTGGGACCGGTTGTTGATGGAAGACGACGAGGGGAGTGAATGATCATGACCAGCACATTGTTAGGTTCGAGCACGTCCGATGGCCAAATTCGTACCGTTACCCAGATTCTGGGCGCCGTCGGCCGCGAATATCTCAGAGTGTCACTCGACCGCTCGGGTCGTGCGCGCAGCATCGACGAGCAGCACTCCGAGAATCTGGCGGCCGCGACCGGTCGCGGCGTGAGTCTGGGCGAGCCGTACGAGGACAAGAGCATCTCGGCGAGCCGGTACGCCACAAAGACCCGCGACGGATTCGCCCAGCTGCTCGCTGACCTCGAGCGCGGCCGTTTCGGTGCCGACGAGCTCTGGCTGTGGGAGTCCAGCCGCGGCAGCCGCAAGGTGGGAGAATGGGTCACCTTGATAGACCTGTGCGAGCGGCAGCGCGTGCGCATCCACGTCACTACTCACGGCAGGACGTACGATCCGAGCAACGGACGTGATCGGCGCTCGCTCCTGGAGGATGCCGTGGACAGCGAGTACGAGAGTGGCAAGATCAGCACCCGGCTGAAGCGCGCCAACGCAGCCAACGCCGCTGCCGGGAAACCTCACGGGAAGACTCCATTCGGGTACGTCCGCAGGTACGACGAGCGGACCAAGAAGCTGATCGCTCAGGAGCCCGAGCCCGCCGAGGCGCCGGTGATCCGCGAGCTGTTCGAGCGCGTGGCCGCCGGGCACTCTTTCCACGGCATCGCCCGTGACTTCGAGGCTCGAGGCGTCCGCACCAGGACGGGTAAAGTCTTTAGTCCGCAGCATCTCCGGGTGCTGGCGACAACCGCGGTGTATGCCGGTCTGAGGACGCATGACGTCGAGGGCCGTGGCCCGGGTCGGGGCCACTCCCCGCGGGCGGGGATGTCGGGCGTGGAGGTAGTCCGGGGCACTTGGGAGCCGCTGATCAGTGAGGCCGTCTGGCTATCCGTGCAGCGGCTGCTCAGCGATCCGAAGCGCACCACGACTCGGCCTGGCAGGGCGGTGCATCTGCTGTCCAACATCGCGCTGTGTGACGTGTGCGGAGGACCCCTCTTCGCCAGGCTCGCGTCCGACGGGCACGCAGTCGCGACGTACCAGTGCAGGCAGGGCTGCGTCCGCGTGCGGAAGGACGAGCTCGAGGTCGCGGCCGAGGTCCTGATGGTCGGCTACCTCGCCAGCAATGAGGTGCACGCCAAGATCAGGGCGGCCGAAGTCGACAGCGACCAGCTGCGCTCAGTGCGCGACGCGCTCGCCGCCGCCAGGTCCCGACTGGACGAGCTCGGTGACGAGGCCGCGGCCGGCAGGATCAGCATCGCCACGGTGGTGCGGATGGAGCCGAAGATCATCGCCGAGATCACCGAGCTGGAGTGTCGCGAATCCGAGCTGGCCACTCCGGTCCCCCTCCGCCAGTTCATCGACCCGAGCGCCCACGTCGAAGCGCAGTGGAACGCCATGCCGATGAGTGCGAAACGCGAGGTCTGCCGCATCCTCCTCACTCCGGGGATGATGGGCGAGCTCAGGGTCACCCAAGTGCCGAAGGGCGGCCCAAGACGCGTGCAGGCCTGCGACCGGATCGTGTTGAGGACTACCTTGAAGTGAACGCTCCAGAACGGATCACACCGATGTCATTCCAGTTAGTATTGGTGCCATAGACAAATAAGCGGCCTGGGGGAGGGCGTGCCGTAAGAGACCCTGTGGAAGGGGTGTCCGGCATTGCCCGAGAAGGACCTGATCGACCTCCGCGCGTCCATCGCACGCGCCAGCCGGCGAGGCCACGACCCCGCTGAGGCCGACCAGCTCCGTCGCCAGTACGCGGTCGCCAAGCTGGCCGAACTCATCCGAACGTCCGTAGAGAACTGTCCGCCATTGACTCCTGAGCAAGCGAGTCGGCTAGCTTCACTTCTGCGTGCGGGATCGGTGACACCGTGAGACAGGAAAGGCGCCCCAAAGAGCGCCCATCCCCATACCTCGACCCCGACCAAGAGTCAGACGCAAGTGTAAGCCGGTGGCTCACTGATTGCTCAGAAGACGTACGTGCGGCTGTACGCATGGACAAGCGTCGTCGCGCCGCCTCGCTGCGGCTCCCTCCGCTGCCGTCCGGCCGGCGAGACACCCTGGGACCGGAAACGCCGCGATGGGCGCGAGGCCGCATGATGGGCCCGGACGACATCAACGTCACACCCGAGAAGGACATGGACATCCTCGGGTCGATGTTCTCGCACAACACCGCTGACTTCGGCGACAAACCAGCTGCTGCCCGGCCCCGGCGATCCGATGGGCGTCGCCCGCGTCCTCATGGAAGATCACCAAGACGATGACGGTGAGCTCACGCTGCGTCACTGGCGCGGCGGGTGGATGCGGTGGCACGGCACCCACTGGAGTGAAGCCGAGGACAAGGCCATCGTCTCCTGGGCGTACGCCCGACTCGAGCAGGCCTTCTATCTCGACACGAGCCAAGAAGCCGCCAGAGGTGAAACCGTGGAACCCGAACCGGCACAAGGTCGGCGACGTCCTGGCGGCGCTCGCCGCCGTCGCCCACACCTCCTGAGACCGGTCGCACACCCCGGTCGTGGCTCGAGGCACTGATCGCGATGGCGTGAATCATCGCCTGCTCCAACGGGCTGCTCCACGTCGCCACCAGAGAACTGCTCGAGCACACCCCGCGGTTCTTCAACCGAGTCGCGGTCCCATTCGACTACGACGCCACGGCGCCCGAGCCGACCCGGTGGCTGGAGTTCCTTGATCAGCTTTGGCCCGATGACCCCGAGTCGATAGCGGCGCTGCAGGAATTCTTCGGTTACGTCCTGTCCGGCCGAACCGACCTCCACAAGATAATGCTGCTGATCGGCCCGACCCGCTCCGGCAAGGGCACCATCGCCAGGGTTCTCGCCGCGCTGCTCGGCAAGGGCAACGTCGCCGGTCCCACCCTGGCGTCAGCTCGGGTACCAACTTCGGACTGTCGCCGCTGCTCGGTAAGCCACTCGCGGTGGTCAGTGACGCCCGCCTGGCCGGCCGCGACGTTCACCAAGTGGTGGAGCGGCTCCTCTCCGTATCCGGTGAGGACCTGCTCACGGTCGACCGGAAGTACCGCGAGCCCTGGACCGGCAAGCTGCCCTCCCGGTTCCTCATCCTGTCCAACGAGCTGCCGCGGTTCGGCGACGCGTCCGGCGCCATCGCCAACCGCTTCGTCGTGCTGACCATGACCGAGTCATTCCTCGGCCGAGAGAACACGTCGCTGACCGACGCAGCTGACCAACGAGCTCAGCCGGCATCCTTTCCTGGGCGCTCAAGGGCCTGGACCGGCATCGCCCGCCGCGGCAAGTTCACCGAGCCCAAGTCCTCACTCGACGCCATCCTGGCGCTGCAGGACCTGGTGTCCCCGGTCGCCGCGTTCCGCCGTGATCGATGTGAGGTCGGCGTCGGATTCGAGGTCAACGTCAAAGACCTGTTCGGGGCCTGGAAAGACTGGGCGGAGAACAACGGGCACAAGCCCGGCAGCGTCCAGTCGTTCGGTCGGGACATCCGCGCGGTGATCCCCACCCTGCGACAGGGCCAACGACGCGACGGTGACGAGCGTGAGCGGTACTACCTCGGCGTCCGGTTGAACACTGTGACCCACAATGAAGATTCACGCGTGACGTTGCGTGACAGCACCCAATCCGAGGCCGTGTCACGCGATGTCACGCGCACGACCCCATTGTGGCCTGTACATGACCAGGCGTGTCCTGACGTGACGGACGTGACGCCACGTGACGCCACGCGGGAGCCCATCAACGGAGTGCCCGTCTGCCGATTTGACGGCTGCTCCGTCCAACTCGTCGCTCCCGACGCCAAGTTACTCGGCCTCTGCTTCCTCCACCGGAAGTAGCTTTCGCACGATTTCCGGCTGGAGCCTGGACAGACCGTTGACAGCCCTATTACGGTCGGCGAGGGGGGAACACCCGGGGGATCCATAAGGGGGCCAGGCTCTCACCTGACCACACACCCCAGCTGCGAACCAGAATGACCACCGTGGTCATTTCAACCACGCCGGGCGGGGCCCCGGAGCGCCGCCGTCCCTGACGCAAACTTGGGCCTTCTGACCCAAGGGTCCGGTTTGCGTACCGGTACTGCTTGCAATCGAGGTCCGGAGCGCCAGACTGAGCCATGGCGACCAAGTCGATCGGCGTAAGGCTCGAGGACGACGAACTCCTGATGCTGTACACGCTCTCGATACGTACCGGGGAGACTCCTGGCACCTGCGCACGCAGCGCTGACCGAGGCTCTCAGGGGTCAACCAGCGACTTCTGGGACAGGTCCGGGCGACGTTGCACAGCGTGGGCAGGTTGACGGTGACGGGATGATGGCGGTGGACGAGTACCTGTGCCTTCCGGTGTTCACCGATCCGGTTCGGCCGTGGCGGTTTGACGACGACCCGAAGTGGCCTGAGAGTCGGCGGCGTGCGTGGAGCGCGCGGCATCAGTGGTTTGAGGAGAGCAATGGCGTGGAGTGAGTTCCGGACGAGCGTCCCGCCGGAGGTGATGCAACCTCGGATGATCGCTTATCTGTCCGACGCGCTAGATGCGCTGCCTGAGGAGGAGCGTGATCGGCGCAGTGTGCCGTGATCGTGATCTTCACGGGTACTGATGCCCCCACCTGACCCCGCCGTCCCTTTTGTGTGTGTGCTCGAGGGATACGGGCAATTTCTCAATGGGGTCGCCATTTCTGGGGGTTTGGGTCAGAGCCCACCCCGAGTGACGCACCACACCTTGATCAATGCGGCAGATCTCGTCCTGGTTGCTTGTAACCAGTCGCACGCGCTGGCGCGGCGATTGATCCTGAATTTGCAGCTGGCCACACGGTCCGTGGCTCGGCCTGCTTCCTTCGATATGGTGCATCCGTGAGATACGAGATAACGGGTGTCAGTACACCGTGGTTCGGCGTGCAGTGGCAGAAGACCGAAGGTGACAAGGAGTCCGCTCGCAAGGTCTTTGCTTTCTTCGAGGATCGCCGCGTTCTTTTCGGCGAACGGCATCGTGGGGACGAGCGACACTGCCTGAAGTCTGCGCAGCACATCCGACAGTTCTTGACTCAACAGATCGCCCACGCCAAGCCCGGTAAGGAACTCGAAGCGTCACTGCGTGCGATGCGTGCTGCTGCTCGCAAGTTCGTTGAGGCGGCCGGGCCCGACGCGCGCAACTTCGGGTCTCACAACGGCTATCCAGCCCCCGCGCCATTCCTCATGGCGCTGGGTGACCTCCGTACCTCGATCGGATACCAACTCGGGCTGATTCAGAGTCAGTATCCGCAGGAAGTCGAGCCCGAGTTGGCACGCATCCTGCCTCCTCCCGACCTACCTGGTCAGGAGGATGACCTGAGTTGGCTGCCCGGCTTCGCCTAGAGAATTGGTTCGAGTGTGGCTTCCGCCGGAGCCTCGATCGTGATAGCTGCGCGAGGCCGCCAGGCCGCGGCAGCAGGGCGAGCACCCACTGCCCGATCTCATCCTTGACGGGGTTCAGGGCGTCACGGATTCCCTTGTTGAATTCCTTCTGCAGGTCCTTCTCGCCAGCTTCTTTCAAGTGCTTGGCGAGCGCCCCGAACTCCTCGGCGCCCCGTACCTCAATGGACATATCACACTCACTCCCCTTGCTGTCCCCTAAGCCCTGACACGCTCAGCGCACGCGTGTCCAACCACTCGCCAATCAGATCGGCCTCTCCTCGCGGCCGCTGATCAATTCAGCCAACGGGTGCAGACCATGTCGACCACAAACGGCGGCAGCTTCATGCATCGTCACCCACGAGCAGATCTCATGCAGCCATGTCGCCCAGCCGGGAATGTGACCCAGCCGGGAATGTGAGGCTGTGTGACCCGTGGGCGTCTCGGGCCCCGGTCGCGTGGGTATAGCTGAACCTGGGGCACTGGTGGGTCAGCACGCGTCAACGTGGTTGACCACGAGGCGCGCTCTGGGATTTTGCTCGGAGAGCGCAGACGCGATGGCATCGCGTGATGGGTGATCATCTCCGGACGATTCGCGACACAATCGCGGCATGACCAGTGATCATCCAGCCTGCATCGTGTGCGGCAAGCCCTCTACCTACGTCGATATAGACGGCCGGCAGTCGCACGAGTCCTGCTCCGGCGAGTCCAGCGATGCGCGGCGCGCCGCCAAGATCGCCAGCCGAGGCGGGAGGGTCTCCCCGCGGTGGTCGAACGCCGACGAGACCAGAGCCATTACGAGGACCGGACCTCCCCCGACCTTCACTCCGCTGACCGCAGCGGAGAGGAGCCGACGCTACCGAGCCCGCAAGGCCGGACATGACGTCCCTCGAAGCCGGCCAGGCCCGAAGCCGGCGGACTGGTCCGACCTCGCCAAGGTCGGCGAGGCGGCCGGCCGGGAGCTCGCCGAGATCATCAACTCCCGGTCGATGCCGTGGGCGGAGGCCCTCGAGCGCCTCGGCGTCAGCCGCGACCCGCAGCGCAACCGCGACCGGGTCAGCGCGGTCCAGAGCCGACGGAAGGCCGACCGTGACGAGGCGGCTCGACGGGTCGGCCAGCTCGCCGGCGCGATCCTCAAGGCCCGGCGCCAATGCACGCTGGCGCACGGCGACTGGGTCCGCGATCTGTCCAGCGCGAACCTCGACGCGGTACGCAGCGGGATGCGCGCCCGGAGCATGCTGGAGCAAGAGCTGCGGGACCTGTGTTGCTCGGACGAGCGGCTGATCACCAACGTGCTCAAGGCGGCCGGCGGGTGACGAGCGTGCCGCTTCTCATATGCGGGTTCGTGGAGGTGTTCAACGAGCGCGGAGCGGACGGACGCGCACCCAAACTCCGGCGAGACTTCGACGAGTGGGGCCCGCAATACGCGGACATGTGGCCGCTGCGGGTCGAGCACCTGCCGGCGAAGCACCGACGAGCGCCGGCGAGGTCCACATGGACGTCGGGCGGGTGGTCGAGTTCGCGCTGGTGGACGGTCTGCCTCCGATCCCCTTCGGCGTGCTCTGCCTGGCCGAGCTGAACGCTGACCCGCTCGGGCTCAGCGCGTTCGCGGCGATCAGCCGAGGCCAATTCCACAGCCTCTCCCTGGGGAACCTCGAGGTCAGCCTGACCAGCAAGCCCGTGTATCCCAGCTGCAAGATCGTCGGCTGGGCGAGCACGCCCGGCCTTCTTGGGAGGCTCTGGTGGCGATGGCGTCAGTCACCGATGAGGGAGCCTGATCAAGATCGAGCCGTCGAGGATTCGTGTCCCAACGCTCAATCAATCGCCAGTTGGTGATGTTCCCACGCCAGTGGTGCCATCGCCACGGTGAAGTGGTGCCAGCTTTCCAAGTATGGCTTGGTCGTGGCCGACCTGCGCTTGTCTGTTCAGGCGACCGCCGCCCAGAACGCGTCAATCGGTCCACGCACTTGACCAGCGAGGAGCGCGTGATCGAGGAGCGCGTTGTCGGTGAGCTGGCCGAGCGTCGAGTCGTCGCGGGTCGGGTCGCCTAGGATCAGGCGGGCGAGTATGCAGTCGCGGACGACGCGCCGCAAGCCAGGTAGGTCGATGTCGCGCGGGTCGCTGCCGTGCGCATAGTCCGAGCGTGCGCCATATGCAGCGCGCACTGTCTTCTCAGCTGCCCGACGGCCTTGATCGTCTACACCGGCGAGAACCGCGGCCCGCTGTGCAATCTTGCGGGTTAGCTCGGTTTTGTCGTCGCCGCCGCCTGCGAGAACAGCTTCGAGGGCGATCACGTAGTGCAGGACAGCGTCAGCGTTAAGTTCGGAAAAGGGTATTTCGCCCTCGCCGTGTGCGTCCTCACCTGCCGTCAAAAAATGTTCGGCGGCCCGTCGTAGTCGCTCTGCTGGCTCCCGACTCTTCTTGGTCGGTTCTTGGGTTGTCGCCGCCTCGATCCGCCCGGCGAGTTGTTCGACAAAGCGGCGGAAGCGGTGCTCGTTTGTGGCGTCTACTTCGTAGTCGCCTTTGCGCACGCGCTCCAATTCTGTCTCCCCGTCCGGGATCCAGGGCTCGGTGTACACATTGTCAACGAGCACGTCCACTCGCCGGCCAGGCTCCACCGCGTACCGCGCCCACAGGTGAACGACGGGGTTTTGGTAGAGGCTCATCGCCAGCAAGGGCTGCCACAACGCGTGGGCCGGTCGCACATCCAAGAAAAGGACCAGACCGCGGGTTGGCCGATCGTCCGGATCGATGCGGCGCAGCATCGCCAACCCGCCGTAAAGATCGTGGCGAAACGACCGGCGCCGGGTGACATGCCGCGCCGCCGACGGGACGCCGACCAAGTCGGAAAGCTCACCGCTCGTCGGCGTCATGAGTTCCCACCCATTCACCACCGGCACCGGCGCACCCAACGCCACATCAGCGTCGATGATGGCGTACTCCCACATGGGGATCATTGGCCCGGCGAGGTAGCCAGCCAACTCGACCGCAAGCACCTGGACCGCGACCGGGTCGCCGGACAACAACAGTCCAGCCACACCCGTTTCGACGAGCGTGTCCGCTGACAGCGCCCGACCCGCCGGCGCAGGTTGGACCCCGTCGCTGGGCTCCTGCAGAAGGTAGCCGTTTTCGTTGGCTGCCTTCGCGGCCGCGTGCTGCGCAGCTTTGGCAGAAGGTAGTGAACTTAGATGTGCAGCAAAGGTGTCGACCCCATAGTTCGGGCGAACCGGCGCGTCCGGGATTGGAAATTGATCTCGGGCTGTGATTGCGTCGCTCAGGAATCTCGTCAGTGCAGCGATCAAAGCGTCCCAGGTGTCGGTCACGGATCGAGGGTAGAACTCGACACCGACCCGATAGCAACCAGAACAACACCAGGCCGTTCGGCGCGTGTGATTTTCCCGAGCCGATCAGATGCCACGTGACGACGGCGATCCGGGGCGTCCGCGAGCGAAGCGAGGATGCCGGACGCGTACGGCGACGCCGCCTGGCTGTGAAGGAGGGCTGGCATGCTGATCGCCGAGACGGCGCTGGGATCGCTAGATGGCGCGCCCGAAGTCGCCAGGCCCGCTCCTCGGCTTCGACGCCGGGCGCAGGTCGACGTGGTGCTGCAGCGGCTAACGGATCAATCACATAACATTCCGTCGTCACCACAACCACGGGAGTGCAGTTGCTCACACGAGAGAACCTCGAGGACTTCAAGGCGTCGCTTTCCGCCGCACTTCGCACGACGAGCACAGCAGACGACGCGCTGAGCGACCGGTTCATTGAACTCCGACCCGGTACGGTCGCCACTTTGGAGTCAGGTGTAAACCACCTCGTCACCGGTCGTCGAGGCGTCGGTAAGTCCACGACTCTGGCCGTACTTCAACGCCGAGCCGAAGCGGAGGGCGCGCGTGTGATCTTCGTGGACGTCGAGCAACACAAGTCGCGGCCGTACCCGGATGTTCTTATCGAGATAATGATCGACATACTCAACGAGATTCAACCGAACAGGTGGGCGTGGACCAAGTCGCAGCGGATGCTTCGTCGACAGGTCAAGAAACTCCTCGCCGTGCTATCGGCTCTGCGAGACGCGGCAGCTGAGGTCACGCAGAACACCGAGATCGATCAGACGAAAACGACAGACTTCGGCGTGCGCTTGCAAGGCGGGATCGCGAAGCAATACGCGAAGTTGAGCGGCACAGCCGGATCGTCAGGATCCGCCCGCACGAACCTCTCACAGACCTCCACTCAAAAGCGGCGCAAGGAAGACTTCCTACGTGATCTGGCCCCGGCGATCGCCCGAGTTCTGGAGGTGGCAGCGAACGTCGGTGGTCGGAACTCGTTGCTGCTTGTACTTGACGACTTCTATTTCATCTCAAAAGACAAGCAGCCGCTCGTTCTGGATCACCTTCACGGCATTACGAAGCGGAGCAACGTATGGCTGAAGATTGGCAGCGTCCGCTCCAGGACACAGTCCTACGCAGACGGCGATCCACCGCTTGGGATGCAGCCGCCGCACGACTTGCAGCACCTCTCGCTCGACGTCGGACTCGCCGACTTCGCTACGGCGCAAGTCTTTCTTGAACAGGTCGCTACCGGTGTCCTTGGCCCAGCTGGGTTCAAGATCCGCGACGTCCTGACTCAGACGGCGCGGGAGCGAGCCGTGCTGATCGCGGGTGGCGCAGTGGCCCGGGATTACTTTGATCTCCTCATCGCATCCGCAGACACGGCGTGGGAGAGCGCCCAGCGTCGCAATGCTGCCACCTTTACGATCGGCACGGAGAACGTTCAAGCGGCGGCAGGGCTTCGGCTGGAACGCAAGCAGAGCGATCTTCGCAACGATGCAGGACGCGATGCGACGCGTTTGGAAACTCGATTCGATGACCTCGTCAGCTTCGTCCGCAGCCGCGAGCCTTCTTTTTCCTTGTGCGCCGGGAGCACATGGACACCGGCTGGGGCCGAGAGATTGTCGAGCTTGAAGACCTCCGCTTCGTTCACCGCATCATGATCACGCGACCGAATACGGCCAGTTTGCGGGGTGTGGACACGATCGTCTTCATGGTCGACTTCGCCGCCCTCGTCGCCAAGCGCATGAGGAAAGCACCAGTCGAGTTCTGGAAGCCTGGAAAGTCGGACGAACTTCGTCGCGCCCAGTGGGTTTACGTCCCCGACTGGACCCCGTCGTCAAACGCTCTCGAGGACGGCCCTCGTGAGGTCCTTCCCACCTCGGAGCCGCTGCCGTTCAAATAGGACGTGTGACTGGGACGCGGCTTGCCACAGAGGAACGTGGTGCGGGCAACCACGCAACCGACAGGCGGTCCGGGGGGCGTTCGTAGTGCGGGCTTGTTCGATCCTCGTCAATGCCGATGAGGATTACGCCGCCCGCTGTGTTGGCCATCGCGGCAATCTCGCCGCGACACAAACTGGAGCTCGCCCTAGGTCGCTCTCTGCACGCGAAGGACAGGCGCTACCGACTCGATGAACCAGCGTTGCCGGGCAGCAAACGAAGAGCTGACCTGGTCTTGGTTCGGCGAAGGTTGCGGTATTCGTCCATTGCTGCTTTGGCATGCCTGCCCGGAACACGGGACGAAGCCGAAGGCCAACGCGGACTGGTGGTCGGCGAAGCTGCAGCGCAACATCGATCGCGACGCCGCCGTACGCAGGGAACTTGAGGCAGCTGGCTGGTCTGTCGTCCAGGTGTGGGAGCACGAGGACCCGCGTGTTGCAGCAGACGCAGTAGCGAAGCTCGTGCACCGTCGGTCTGCGGGTCCCGACGAAACGCCGGTCCAGGGAGACTCCAGGCAGACGTCTTGAGCTTCGGCTAGCCTAAAGTCAGGCGCGCAGCACTCGCCAAGCAGGTCAACGACGAGTTGACTGCGCGCTGCGCAGGACGCCAGACAGATCACCCACATGTGACGTTCTCACGATGATCATTTCGCTCGCTGAGCTGATGTCGACCCCAGCGTCTGCAGGTCCGCAGGGCGTTGTCGTAGTCGGCGGCGGCTGGCCAAGACCTTTGGTGGAGGCGCCTGAGGGGCCGGGTCTTCGTACGGCAGGCAGGTTTGTGTCGCCCGGCCCAGGCTGCCCGTTGGGTTTGGATGGGCATTTCGGGTGAGACGCTGGCAGGGTCACCGACATCGCGATGGGATCATGTCCCGCGTGATTCCAGGTCGCGGAGTACGCCGGGGTGCTTTTGCGGTCGCTGCCCTCGTGTCGGCTGCCGTCTTATTGGTAGTGCTCGCGCTGTGGCTATTGCAGGACTCTCAGGTAGGAGCGGAGCGGGCGAACGTTCTGGCTTTGCCGGTCGCCGTGATAACGGGGCTGATCGCCGCAGTGTTCGGCTGGAAAGCTCTTGCGGCCCCCACCGTCGTCACGGGAGGTGGCCGGTGGCCTGATGACGCAAATCCTCAAGGAGCGGCAGCGGTTCATCGACCAGGCCCTGGGCGTGCACTGGGAAGCGGCTGCCGCCGGGGTCACGTTTGCCAATCCAACCTCTCGAAGCTTGCCCACCGCGATGGAGGAGTTGCTGGTCAACTGGCAAGACCTCGACGGTGGGCGAGCCGGATCGATCGAGGAAGTGTCGAACTTCTTTGACCGCGAAACCAACCAACGGCTGGTGGTTCTCGGCGCTCCCGGCTCCGGTAAATCAATGTTGCTGTCCCATCTCGTCTGCGACCTAGCAGACAGGTTGTTGTCGATGCCAGAAACAGACTGGCCGGTCAGGTGGAGACTGCCAATCATGCTCAGCCTGCCCGGTTGCGACCTCGGCGACACGGGCGGCGCGACCCAGCAGTCGCTTGCAGCGCGGCTGAACACATGGATCGTCAGGCGCTTGGTCGAGGACTATCAGATTCCGGTCGCCCAGGCGAAAACCCTGGTTTCAAGTGACCGCATCTTGCCGGTCCTCGATGGTCTGGACGAGATGGACCTCGCTCCAGCAGATGACGACCCTCGCCTGGCCCCACGGCCTCGCGCAGCAGCGGTGATCCGAGCATTGAACTCAGAGCGGACGCCGGCGTGCTGCTTGCCGAGCTGGAGCAGCACGGCTTGACAGTCGATGCTGGCGAAGGCAAGGCGACGAGCAAGCCAGTGCTTCTGACCGATGCTCGGCATGTCGTCCTGCAGCCCTTGCCATCCCAAGACATCATCGGCTACCTCACAGTCGATTCGGTAGCCGCGACTCAAGTCCTTGCCGAACCGGTGGCAACCGGTAGCGGACACCCTCAACGCCGGTGAGCCATTGCTGTCGTGCTGGCGAATCCGTGGCAGCTATTCCTGGCGGTCAAGGCCTACGACAACGAAACCAGCGATCCCGCCGAGCTTGTCACGATGACCCCAGACCAAGCCAGTCAGCTTCTCCTGTCGGCGCTGATCCCTGCGGTCACCGACCACGACGACACAGCCGACACCAATGGGTGGACCGCTCCGGATGCGCAACACTGGCTGACCAGCATCGCCGATCACCAATACCGATCATCCATAGAGTGGCGCTATTCCCTCATCGACATTCGATTGCCGGAGTTGTGGCGGATCGGAGGTACCTACCCACGATGGATTTCACCCATCATCCTGTTCACAATACCTTTGCCCATAGCTGCCTTCATATTGCTGCTTGGTCGCAACCTCAGAATGCCTGACTCATGGTTCTGGCTGGAGTTCTGGCAGTCGTAGCCTTTGGCACTGCTGGCATGGAGCGGCCCGTACCCGGAAACCCCGAAGCGTCTTGATCTCTGGTGTTACGCACGTCGAAAGCAGACGACGCTTCAGTTTCTGGCTTGCGCAGGTTGATGATCGGCTGGGCTCGCGCTGGGCTGGTCCGGCTCGGCCCGGCTGGGCTCTGGCTGGCGAGCGGCTGATGGCGCGCTGTCCTTCTGCTGATTTTTAGTGGTGGGCGGAGATCGCCAGTTCACCTACCGCGCTGGCCGGCAGTGCATCCGTTACACCCTGCAGTTGGCTGACGTCATGCTGGTGATCGGGCGGGAGCTCTCCCGCCGTTCGCGCTGGAGGGCTGGAGTTCTGGTTGCCGTTCATGCGTGGTCGCGCTTTCGCTGCTGGAATTCTCTGGTTCGGCTGATGTTAGGCTGATTTTCGCTCTGACGTACGCAATGTCACGTCTGCTGCGTACGCCATCGGAGCTCCTGCAGCGCCCGCAAAACCTACTCCCCAGCGCCCTTCCCGATTCCTCGATTGTGCATGCGTGTCGGACTTATGCGTATGCCGGCAGCAGCATGCAGTTCCGCATCGCCAGCTCCAAGATTGCTGACATCCCCCACCGCTTACGCCAGCATCGTGCCCGGCCATCGCGCGTCGCTCTGAGTCGTGACGTACGCCAGTCTGAAGCGATTCGTCCGCTACCGCCCTGATCTTGTCGCTTCGCGCGAGCCCGTCCGTGTCGCAACAGCCTGCGTTCGAGCCAACTGTGATGCGCAGACCTGGCGATATCTTCAATTGAGCTGCTACCCCAGCTATCCATGCCATACCAACCGATCATCTCACCAATCAACCGCTGAGCGCTGGCCGCCTCCGTCGAGTCATCGCTAGAGGCCTTGTGACGATCCGACGTCACCTCAAACGCGCGCAATCTGACCACCAACTTCGTCGACCATGATCGCCTCATACCGATACTCTGCCGTGCATTCCGAGCCAGTCGACAACTCCTCCTCTGAAAGCGAAAGTGAGTGCGTCAGCCCTCAGCGTCAGGAGTTCGGATAATCCAATGCCATGATCCGTGCGCTACCTCCCAGAAGAACTTCGACCTCCCGTACGCATATCACGAATCCAACTGGGTAGCGAACCTCGTCCGCGCGCGACAGTCGCGAAGTAGACGTCATCTCGTTACCTGCAAAACGTCATCGACCTAGCAGCGATGGCTTGCAATTCGCGAAGATGCAGCGCTCAATCGTTGCTCGAGAGATCCGGGAGCGAGGCCACGACGTGTGCCGAACTTTCCGAGCAATGAATCTGCCTTCCTCCGCCGCGAGCACTCTACGAAGAGATCACTGTCTTTCCGTATGTCATACGCCACGTCGTTTCCCATGTGCGACTTAGTTGTATACGCACCCGAGTACTGCAGATCTTCATCACTCCAAACGCGTACAACACCCCGGCCGCCCGCCGCCTACACGCGAGCATTAGATATGAGAATCCAGTCGATGTAGCGTCTCGGCGCCCAGCTTCGCTTCAAAGCATCATCTCGTTGCTCGTCCTGATTCGCACTGGACGCAACAAACGCTGCGAGCTGCAGAGGCAGCGCAAGCCGAGGCGCAATCACCGAGAACAAGCTGAAGCACACTAGCTATCAGCCGCGCCGACTTGCGAGTCTGTATGTGAACGAAGTTCGCAGGACGAGCACAGTTCGTACATGCTGTCAGCTTGCAAACGAGGCCACGTACTCCGAGCTCAAGCGATTACCGATTGAGCCGGACACATACAACTTCAGTTGCCGCCCACGCTACGCAGGGCGACAATTGAGTCCCGTGGAGCTCCACGTACTGACGCATCCCGGAGTAGCTCCATCTTCGCCGCGAGCCAAGCCATATTCCTTCGTCGAGGCGTCTAAAGCTTGATCAAGCTCTGCGCCGCCAGCTCGACGCTAGCATTCGCAAGCACTCTCATCGCCTCGCCGCCGCGTTTCTGCATACGCCTCAGTCGTACGCGTCGCCTTCGAGGCCAGCGATCAAGATCATTTTTGGCCACTCCGCTCTCGAGTAGCTCGATCCATAGTTCGTTGATGTGTGACCATGCCGCTCGCCAATGTGGTTTCCTTGGACATTGTGATCTGCTCCTTGCGTTATCTCCAACCCGTCGTGCTCACTACACCGCCGCCACTCGCCTAACACGTTGTCAGGCCTTCTCCTCCTCAGCCCCACCCAATACAGTTTCCTTCTACATTTTCTTATCGAGATCGGTGCGGCCGCCGGCAGCCCACGGCACCACATGATGAGCCTTCAAATGCCGAGTGGAATGACACCCCGGGTAGCGGCACATCTTGTCCCTGATCAGCAACGCCCTGCGCTGCGCCTTGCTCACCAGCCGTCTAGTACGGCCCAACGCCAAGACCTTGCCGTGCTTGTCAACGACCGCGCCGAGCAACGAACCGTCGCAGGCATGCCTTTGGGCTGTCGCGGGCTCAACCGACCCGACGCCTGCTATCTGACACACCGCAGCAGCTGCCTCAGACGTTCCAGCGGGAACGTTTCCGTCTTGCTTCACCGCATCTGACGGGGGCTCTGCTGTTGCGGACGTTCCCGCGGGAACGCTTCCGGCCAGCTGCTCCGCTGAGACCTGCACCACCACCACGGTGCGGTCCTCACCAGACCGGTCTTGAGGTGCGGTGTCCAGAAACACTCGGGCCACATCCAGCAGTGCATCCGCATTGCTGTACACCCTCACACCTGGTGTCGCCTCCTGCTCAGGATCGCGGCATGGGTCGGGTTTGGCTGGGGGTGGGCCGAACTGATCCTTCGCTGCTTCAATCGCCGCCAATCAACAGCGCGGCTTCGTCTTTGGGAGCCGGACCCGGAAATCGATCATGCCGTCCTCACGCTCATGCCACGACACCGCCCGTTTCGTTTGCTGCCTGATCCGCACACCATCAGCAGCCCGGAACCCAATGATCAAGCGGGCCAGCTGGGAAGCGGTCGCAGTCAACGCCAAACCGGCGAGCCGACGCTCATCGACCACATCGACGACCCGGGTGACCTCCCGCACCTTCGAATACGACAACCGACCCTCCCGAAACAAGCCCGCCATCGTCGGCATCCGCCGCAAAGCACGAGCGACCCGGACATGCTCCCGCGCCACCCCCGGTGTCATCGAGCACGCCCATGACAGCCAATGCGCCAAGGATTTGAAATCACTCCAATGCTTGATGCCTCCGATGGCGTCGAACTCACCCAGCAGCTCCAACAGCACATACTGCGACCGTGCTGTCTCGGCTGCGGCGGCGCAGATCCGACCCGCCAAACCATCCGCCTGCGCCTTTTCCTGCTCACGGGCCACCTGCTGTGGTGTCGGCCCGTCATGCAGCCGGATCGCCTCCCCTGCATACCGTCCCGGCACCACCCCTGGCCCTTCATGATCGTTCATGATCAACTGCTTGTCCTTTCCCGAGAAGGCCAACTGGATAAGGGAAAACCTACAGATCAGCACTGACGGTTCTGTCGACATCGAGTCGGAGACCATGGCCGGTTGGAGCTCGCCAAACGTTCCCTCGGGAACGTTCCTGCGACGCGGCAACATCGCGGAGGTATGACCCTCTCAACAAATGAGTAGCCACCAGTGCTGATCATCCGGGCTTGATGCCGACACGGCCGCAATACCGCAGAGCGTGCCGGACGTCTACCTAATAGAGATCGAGTGCCGCTCGCCAGAAAGGAGTCGGGCCATGGCCATCGTTGACACTGCGGAGTTAGAGGTCAAAGTCCGGGAGATCTATCGCCACGTGGCCGAGCAGCCCGACGGTGCCTATCACTTCGAGGTGGGACGACCGGTTGCCGAAAGATTGGGCTACCCCGCGGACATGCTGGATCGGCTGCCTGCTGGGGCAGTCGAGTCCTTCGCTGGTGTCGGCTACTTCTTCGACCTGGCCGACCTGGTCGAGGGGGAGCGGGTGATCGACCTGGGCAGCGGCGCAGGGATGGATGCTTTCGCGGCGGCTCAGCTGGTCGGACCGTCGGGTCGGGTGGTTGGCGTCGACTTCACGGTGGAGCAGCTGGTCAAGTCCCGCCGGCTTGCCGCCGAACTGGGGTTCGACCAGGTCGAGTTCATCGAAGGGCGAATCGAGAGCTTGCCGGCGGAGGATGAGAGTTTCGACTGCGTAATCTCCAATGGCGTCGTCAACCTCTCGCCAGACAAGGCGAGCGTCTTCGCCGAGGCGGCGAGGGTGTTACGGCCAGGCGGTCGGCTCGCCATCGCCGACATCGTCACTGAAAGGCATTTGAAAGTGGCGATCGTCAGCAACGCTGATCTCTGGGCTTCCTGCATCGGCGGCGCCGCCCAACAGGACTCCTACAGTCATGCGATCGAGGCGGCCGGCCTCCGCGTCGAGGTGATCCGCCGCAACCCCTACGAGTTCATCTCCGAGCGAGCCCGCAACGCAAGCGCAAAGTACGGGGTCAAAAGCATCGCGCTCGTGGCGATCAAACACAGCTAGGATGCTCGCCGACGGCACGGCGTTGCTGACCGGCAGGACCTTGCATGGCAAGCGGCGATGCGGATCTCAGTCTGCAACTGGTCGACCACCGAAGCCGATGTCAATCCGTCGACCGCCGCGCTACATCGAGTGACTGTCGGTGCACGTTTGTGACAAGCTGAGTGTTCACACTTGCGCCGGGTGGGTCGTTAGCGGCCCAAACTCTAGCCTCCGCAGGCCTCAACTGCAGCTGGGAAGGCCGCGTCGATGGCTTCGAAGTCGAGGTGGGAAATGGACGGCGTCCCGGCTTCCTCGCCCTTGCGGAGTGTGCCCCCCGCCATGGTGCCGTGACTGTTGATCAAGGTGTCCGGGGTGACGCCGCCCGCCTCCGCCAAGACCTCGATGCCTGCGTCGCATAGCCCCGTGAACTCGAACGCCAGGTCATGGAAGGACACCCAGTTGGCGGAGCCCGCCTGCCCCTGGGCCGCCAATTCGTTCAGGTTCGTTTTGAAGCAGAAGTGTGCGCTGGCCGGCCCCGCGGTGAGCGCGAGAACTGCCATCGCCCCGATCCCCATGGTCGCCAATCGACGCCCAAGTTTCATTCCCATCCGAGCCCCCCTTGTCTCAGACGCGGGCACAGTTGCCCGCAAGCCGGGATCATCCTGGCACACAGGGACCCATCGGGTCTGGATATTCCGCGTGAAGTCGACTTGTTGCGGCGAATCGATGCAGCTTGCCCGGCGTTGTGCACCGGGGTGCCCGTAACGGCGAGCCGCCCGCAGGAGATGTGACATCATCGAGGCGGCGATGGCAGAGGAATCCGGTGCGAGTCCGGAGCGGTCCCGCCACTGTGACTCGGGCGTCTCAGCACCATCAGCAGTTGACCCGGGAAGTCAGGACGTCTGCCGTAGCCGGCCGCTGTCGCGTCCCGCGTACGCCGGCCTGACCCAGACATGCCGCGGGCGTGGACACCCGCAGGAAGGGTGTGACGTGCGGACATTTCCGTTCTCTGCAGTCGTCGGTTCTGAAGACATGGCCCTCGCTTTGATCTTGACCACCGTTTCCCCGGAGGTGGGCGGCGTTCTGGTACGTGGCGAGAAAGGCACAGCCAAGACGACCATGGTCCGTGCTCTCGCGCAGGTGCTGCCAAACATCGCTGTGGTTGAGGGCTGCCGCTTCAGCTGCGACCCGTTGGACGCAGATCCTCTGTGTCCGGACGGTCCTCATGATCATCCCGTATCGAGGTCGCGCCCGGCCCGGTTGGTCGAGCTACCAGTGGGTGCGACGGAAGATCGCGTGATCGGCTCGCTCGATCTGCGGCAAGCCCTGGGTGGCGGCGAGGTGACCTACGAGCCCGGACTGCTCGCCGCGGCCCACCGCGGGATTCTCTATGTGGACGAAGTGAACCTGCTTCATGATCATCTGGTGGACCTGCTGCTGGATGCCGCAGCGATGGGTCGCTCGACCGTGGAGCGGGACGGGGTCTCGGTTGCGCACGCCGCCCGGTTGATCTTGATCGGAACCATGAACCCTGAGGAAGGCGAGCTCCGACCACAGCTGCTGGACCGCTTCGGGTTGACGGTCCAGATCACCGCGCCCCGGGATCCGGAGCTCAGAGCAGAGGTGGTCCGGAGACGGATGGCGTTCGACCGCGACCCGGCATCCTTCATCGCCACGTACGCGGGAAACGAACGGGAGCTGCGTGCCAGAGTCCTCAGGGCCCGGACGCTGTTGCCGTCAGTGCGCCTAGCTGATCGGCAACTGGCGACCATCGCCAGGGTGTGTGGCGCGTTCGAGGTCGATGGCATGCGGGCAGACATCGTGACCGCGCGGGCAGCGGCTGCCCATGCCGCATGGCATGGCAGCAGCGAGATCACCAAATCCGATATCCGCGCCGCGGCTCGGCTCGCGTTGCCGCATCGGCGCCGCCGTAATCCCTTTGACGCACCGGGCCTGGACGAGGATCTCCTTGATCAACTTCTTGATGATGAGCCAGATCCGACACCACCGGAGGGCAGTCCACCCAAGGGCCCTTCGACAAGCTCAAGGAACCAGGATGTGCCGACTGAGCACGGCAACGGCTCTTCGCCAGCCTCAGACGACAAGAGCCGGCAGCCTGAACCAGTTGAAGCCTGGTCGGGCGAGCCCTCGACAGGATCGGAACAGAGGCCTGACCGACCCTCACAGATCATCCCGCCTGGCAGCAGCTACCGCACGCGCTTGTTCATTGCACCGGGCGTCGGGAGTGGCGAGGCGGGCCGCCGCAGCCGCGCCATCACCTCGACGGGGCGTACGGTCGGCGCGCTCCCGGCAACTCGGAACAGCGGCCGATTGCACCTCACAGCTACCATCCGCGCGGCTGCGCCACGGCAGGTAAACCGTGGCCGCCTACCGGCTGAGCCGCTCCGGCTGGCTGCCTCGGATCTGCGCCTCGCCGTTACCGAGGGGCGCGAGTCGAACCTTGTGCTGCTGGTGGTCGACGCGTCCGGCTCGATGGCTGCGAGGCGCCGGATGTGGGCGGTCAAAGCGGCTGCGCTTTCCCTCCTGCTGGACGCATACCAGCGCAGGGACAAGGTCGGCTTGATCACTTTCCGGGGAGCAGAGGCAACGCTTGCGCTACCGCCGACATCCTCGATCGATACCGCAGCACGCCGGTTGCAGGACCTGCCGACCGGCGGGCGGACGCCACTGGCCGAGGGCCTGCTCCGTGCCGCCGAAACGCTGCGGCTCGAGCGAATCCGCGACCCGCGCCGCCGCCCGCTGCTGGTACTCGTCACCGACGGCCGGGCCACTTACGGTCCGGACGCGGTCGCCCGGTCACGGCTGGTGGCTGACCAACTGCGCCGTGCCGAGGTGGCCTCACTGGTGATCGACTGCGAGTCCGGTCGGATGTCGTTGGGTCTCGCCCAGACATTGAGCATCCATCTCGGCGGTCAATACCTGACAGTGAGTGAGGTCGGCGCTGATCAGCTGTTGCACGCCGTACGCAAAGGTCGCGCGGCCTGATGCCAGCAGGAATTCCGGAGCTGCTCCCGACAGACGGACTGACCACTCGGCAACGGCGGCAGCGGCCGTTGTTGATCGTCCACACCGGCGACGGCAAGGGCAAGTCAACCGCAGCGTTCGGTCTGGCCCTGCGCGGCTGGAACCAGGGCTGGTCGGTGGGCATCTTCCAGTTCGTCAAGTCGGCCCGATGGCGAATCGGCGAGCAGGCCGCCTTTGAGTCGCTGGGCGAACTGCACGACGCGACAGGCCGTGGCGGATCGATCGAGTGGCACAAGATGGGTTCCGGATGGTCGTGGAGCCGCAAGGCCGGAACCGACGATGATCATGCGGCAGCTGCTGCAGAAGGCTGGCAGGAGATCAAGCGACGGCTTGCCGAGGAGCAGCACACCCTGTACGTGCTGGACGAGTTCACCTACCCGATCAACTGGGGATGGGTCGATATCGACGACGTGATCGACACTCTCACGAGAAGGTCGGGCTACCAACATGTGATCATCACCGGTCGCCGGGCGGACCCCAGACTGGTTGCGGTGGCCCAGCTGGTCACCGAGATGACCAAGATCAAACATCCCTTCGACGATGGACAGAAGGGTCAGCGAGGAATCGAGTGGTGATCGATCCGAGATCACCAGACCAGGCCAAGAGGCTTCCGCGCCTGGTGATCGCGGCGCCCGGCTCGGGTCACGGCAAGACAACAGTTGCCACCGGGCTGATGGGTGCGCTGACCGCCATAGGTCTGAAGGTCGCAGGCTTCAAGGTTGGGCCGGACTACATCGACCCGGGCTACCACGCCCTGGCCACCGGCCGGCTGGGACGCAACCTCGATCCCTACCTCTGTGGCGAGCAGCAGATGGCGCCGCTGCTGCTGTACGGCTCAGAGACACCTGAACCCGCCGACATCGCGGTCATCGAAGGCGTCATGGGACTCTTCGATGGCCAGATCGGCGGGGAGGGTTTTGCTTCCACCGCTCATGTCGCCAGCCTGGTACAGACCCCGGTGATCTTGGTCATAGACATCTCACACACCGCGCGTACGGCGGCCGCAATCGTGCACGGGCTCAGCACTTTCGACCCGGGAGTCCGGCTGAGCGGCGTGATCATCAACAAGGCCGGATCGGAGCGACATGCGCGGGAGATCGTTGAGTCGATCCAGGCCACTGGCCTTGATGTGCTCGGCGTACTGCCGCGCGACGCCGGCATCGAGATTCCCTCGCGGCATCTCGGTCTGGTGCCTGCCGCAGAACGTCAGGAAGCTGCTGAGGCGGTGGGCCAGCTGGCACGGCGGATCAGCGATTACGTGTCACTCAGCTCGATCGTCTCCGTCGCGGAGTCAGCGCCGGCGCTGGAGGCGGAACCGTGGTCGCCTGCCGACCAGGTGCGGCCGCCGTCTGACGCGCGCCCGGTGGTGGCGATCGCGGCCGGCAGGGCCTTTACGTTCCGCTACGCCGAGACCGATGAGTTGCTACGCGCTGCTGGCTGTGAACCAGTGGTTTTTGACCCGACCTCAGATGAGCGGCTTCCAGGCGGGACGGCTGGGCTCTACCTGGGCGGCGGGTTTCCCGAGGTGCACGCCGCCGAGCTGGCGGCGAACGAGGCGCTCAGATCCGACATCCGAGCAGCGATCGACGCCGGTACGCCGACGGTCGCCGAGTGCGCCGGACTGCTCTATCTGTGCCGCAGCGTCGACGGGCGGCCGATGGTGGGCTCGCTCGAGGCTGATGCGATCATGACCGAGCGACTGACGCTGCGCTACCGGACCATGGTCGCCGATCATGATCAACTGCTGGCACCGGCCGGGGCCGAGGTGACCGGCCACGAATTTCACCGGACCAGGGTTGAGCCGCGGCATGGCGCAGCCGCTGCCTGGTTGCTCAATGGTGAGCACGCCGGCTTCTCCGAGGACCCTGCCGGGATTGGCCGGGAGACTTTGCACGCAAGCTATCTGCACCTGCATTGGGCCGGCTATCCGGAGCTCGCGCAGCGATTCGCCGACGCCGTCCATGATCACGCCGCGAGCCGTCCGGAACGCCCATCAGCCTTGCAGGCCGTCGACCGTCCATCCCCCGCCGCGCCGATCCATGATCTTCACCACCATGGCGACCGGGATGTTGCCGAAGGCCTGGTGGATCTGGCCGTCAATGTCCGCCTGTCCGCACCCCCGGATTGGCTCAGCCAAATGATCAACAGCGCCACCCGGCACCTCGCCGCGTACCCCAACACCGACGCGGCCGCCAAGGCGATTGCCGAGGCCCACAACGTCACTGTCGATCAGGTCCTGCCGACTGCCGGAGGCGCGGAAGCCTTCACCTTGCTGGCTCGCGCCTTTCGTGCCGAGCGGCCGCTGGTCGTCCACCCGCAATTCACCGAACCCGAGGCTGCGCTCATCGCGGCCGGACACCAGCCCCGACGGCTGATCTTGCCACCGGCGACCGGCTTCCGGCTGGACGTGGACCAGCTGCCGACGAATACGGATCTGGTCGTGATCGGCAATCCGACGAACCCGACCAGCGTGCTGCACCCTGCGGCATTGCTCAACGCCCTACGCCGGCCGGAACGTCTCCTCGTCGTTGACGAGGCCTTCATGGACGTGGTGCCAGGTGAAACCGAAACCATGATCAGGGACGACCTGACGGGCGTGGTGATCCTCCGGTCGCTGACCAAGACCTGGGGCTTGGCAGGCCTCCGCGCCGGCTATGTGGTCGGCGACCCGAAGCTGGTCGCGGCGATGCGCCAGCAGCAACCGCCCTGGTCAGTGTCCACACCTGCGCTGGCAGCCATGGTCGCCTGCCTGACACCGAATGCCCGGAGCCTTGCCGCCGAGGCAGCCGAAGAGATCGCCGGCCGGCGGGCCTACCTGATCGAGCAGCTGGGCATTATCGGCCTCGCCGTGGCGGGTCGGCCTCGGGCTTCGTTCGTGTTGATCGACACCAGCGGCGTACGGGAGGACCGGGAACCTGGCTGGATTCGCCTCGCTTTACGTGACCACGGTTTCGCCGTACGCCGCGGCGAGACCTTCCCTGGCCTGGGACCCGACTGGATCCGGATTGCCGTACGCGAACCCGAAGTCACCGACCAGTTGGTGGCGGCCCTTGGCCGACTTGTCAGAATCTGAGGGGGCTATAGCGCCCTCAGATTCTGACAAGTCGGCGGTGAGGGAGGTGGCGCGGATGGGCAACAAAGACGGCATTGAGGTGACCGCCACCGGCGAACACCGGAGACGGCTCATCGTCGTGCTCGTGATCACCGGCACTGTACTGATCGTCGAGGTCATCGGCGGTCTCGTTGCCGGCTCGCTCGCGCTGCTCGCCGATGCCGGCCACATGCTGACCGACTCCACCGGCCTGATCTTGGCGCTTATCGCGGCCTCCCTTGCGACCCGGGCCGCCACTGCGAAACGCACCTTTGGACTGCAACGTGCCGAGGTTCTGGCGGCCCTCGGCAATGCATTGCTGCTGGTAGCGGTCGCCGTTTGGGTGCTGATCCAGGCCGTCGATCGGCTGCGCAACCCCATCGAGATCGACGGCCGCCTGATGCTCGTCATAGCGGTCGTCGGTGTGCTGGCCAACCTGGCCGGACTGCTGGTACTGCATCCGGCGCAGGCCAAGAGCCTGAACATGCGTGGCGCCTACTTGGAGGTACTCGGCGACCTACTTGGTTCGTTGGCCGTCATCGCCGCCGCTGTCCTGATCTTGATCACCGCGTGGACACCCTTCGACGCCATCGCCTCGCTTGTCATCGTTGTGGTGATCATCCCGCGCGCCTGGTTACTGCTGCGCGAGGTCGTGGACGTGCTGTTGGAGGCCACGCCTCATGGTGTAGACCTTGCCGAGGTACGTGAGCACATCAAGCAGGTACGCGGGGTTGTCGATGTCCATGATCTGCACGCCTGGACGATCACCAGCGGAGTACCCGTGCTGTCCGCGCATGTCATCGTGGACCAAGCCTGCATCAACGAGGGCCGCTCCGGTGAAGTGCTGGACCGACTCGGCGAATGCCTGGGTGGGCACTTCGACGTCTCTCACTGCACCTTCCAGCTCGAGCCGGTTGGCCACCAAGAACACGAGGCCGCCCACCACGCATGACCTAGCTGCGCGATAGGCCAGGGCTCAATCCTCGGTTGCTGAGGGACCCGCCGAGGCCCGTGGTACCACCATGACCGGGAGTTGTGAGCGCCGGACCAGGCGTGCTGAGACGCCGCCCAGCAGTACCCGGCGGATCGGGCCGTAGCCACGGGACCCGCACACCAGCATGTCCACATCGTCGAGCGACAGCGCTGCCAGCCGCTCGACCACGTCACCCTCGAGAAGGACGACCTCGGGCTCGAGTTGCGGCGGCACCCCGGCAGCCGCGTAGTCCAGCGCCTGAGTGTACGAGGCACGGGCAGCGTCGTAGAACACCTGCTCGTCCCGGCGGCCCGCGATGTAGGAGTAGTGCTCCGTCGAACGGGCCGCAACGCTGTACAGCACGAGTCGGGCTGGGATCCGGCTGGCCGCGCGGACCGCGGCACGAAGCGCCTCATGGCCGTCCTTTGTGTCGACGAACGCCACGCCGATCTTGGAGATCCCAGCGCTATCAGGTGCCTGCCAGGCCTCGGGGACCACGCAGACCGGCACGGTGGCTCCGTACAGCAAACGGTTGGGGACACTGCCGAGCCGGCCGCCGCCAGCTCCGTCCTTGCGACTGCCGCCGACCACGACCGCCGCGGCATCGACGTCCTCGGCAAGGTCGGCGAGGCCACGGGCCGCGGACGTCGAAGCGACGAGGCGGTAGATAGCCGCGTCACCAGCAGCGGCCTGCGCCTTGTCCAGCGTCTCCTGGCCGAGCTTGCGTACGTAAGCCGCCCACTCGGCGTCGACGCTACCGGCTCCGAGCGGGTGCTCCTCAGGGTAGACAGTGGCGACAACGGGCACATCGCCGGTGGATCGGCACCAGGTCAACCCGAAGGCGACGGCGTCTTCGCCGGCATCCGACCCGTCGTACCCGATGACGACTCGCCAGGCCATGTCACCCGCTCCTGCCGGAGCCCGCCTCTGGCACCTTCGCTTCCGGTTCCTCGTCGGGCAGGTCCGGAACGTCTGGGTAGTGGTGCCGCAGCCTGGAGTGCGAGTACCCGTAGATGAGGTAGATCACGATCCCGATCACGAGCCATCCGACAAACCTGATGTAGGTGGCCAGTGGCAGCCCGGACACCAGGTAGATGCACAACACGATCCCGATCGGGCACCAGATGTAAGGGAATGGCACCTTGAACGGCCGTTCCATGTCTGGTCGCGTCCTCCTCAGCACCATCACGCCGATGTTGACCAAGACGAAAGCGAACAGCGTGCCGATGTTCACCATCTCCACGATCGCGCCCAATGGCAATACCGCGGCGACGAGAGCGGCGAAAATGCCGAACCCGAGGGTCAGCTTGGCCGGCGTCCCGCTACGCGGGCTGATGGTTGCCCACGACTCCGGCACCAGCCCGTCGCGGGCCATCGCGAAGAAGATCCGGGTCTGGCCGTAGAGGATCACGAGCAGCACGCTGGTTATGGCTATAAGCGCTCCGAACGCGGTCAGCGCTGCCGCCCAAGGAAGGCCGGCACCCTCTTCGAGGGCCTCCGACAGCGGCGCGTCGCTCTCGGCTAGCTGGGCTGCGGGCAAAGCGCCGACGGCCGCAACCGACACCAGGACGTAGATGATGGTGCAGACCGCCAGCGAGCCGATGATCGCGATCGGCAGGTCACGCTTGGGGTTCTTGGCCTCCTCGCTTCCAGTGGCCACGGCGTCGAAGCCGATGTAGGCGAAGAAGATCAGGGCCGCCGCAGTGAGTATCCCGCCAGAGCCCTGCGGCGCGAACGGCTGCAGGTTGTCGGCGTTGAAGGCGGTGAACGCAAGGCCGATGAACATGGCCAGCACGCCGAGCTTGATGAACACCATGACGGTGTTCAAGTTGGCGGTCTCCTTGACTCCGCGCATCAGCAACAGCGTGATCAGCAACACGATCACGACCGCGGGGATGTTGATGCCTCCCTCGTCAAGGGAGGTCGTGAACCTCTCCGGCAGCGCGACGCCGAACGCGGTTTCCAGGAAGGCGTTGAAGTTGGCGCCCCAACCGACGGCGATCGCCGCCACGGACACGCCGTACTCGAGGATCAGGTCCCACCCGATGACCCACGCCACAACCTCGCCGAGCGTGGCATAGGCGTAGGTGTACGCGCTGCCCGACACTGGGATCGATGACGCCAGCTCCGCGTACGACAGCGCGGAGAAGAGGCAGACGACTGCCGCCAGCGCAAATGACAAGATCACTGCCGGGCCGGCCGCGGCAAGCCCCTCGCCTACGACGACGAAGATGCCGGTGCCGACGATGGCGCCGACCCCCAGGGCAGTGAGGGAAAGCGGCCCCACCGCTCGCTTGAGCTCGTGACCGCTCTCGTGGGTCTCCTCGACCAGGGACGTGACGGGACGGATGTGGAACAGGTGTGCCTTGGTGTAGCGGACCATCATGTCCTCCACTCATTTGGCCCTCTTTTTGCATGCTAAACCCGATGCCGAGACTGGTGGAAGAGGATGCAGCTCCTGCAACCCGTTGCGGCACGGACTGTCGGTGGCTGGTGCGAGGCTGGGCGCTATGACGACTCAGTACTACACGGCCAGCAGCATTGACGGCTTCATCGCCGACCCGGACAACTCGCTGAGCTGGCTCTTCCAGTTCAGCGAACCGAGCGGGATGGAGGATGAGTTTCCGCGGTTCATTGCCGACGTCGGCGCGATGGCGATGGGCTCGACGACGTACGAGTGGATCGCTAACCACACCGGTTTTCTCACCGATCCGAGCAAGTGGGAGTACACCGTCCCGACGTGGGTGTTCAGCAGTCGCGAGCTGCCTCGAGTCGAGGGACCAGATATCCGGTTCGTCTCAGGCGAGGTGGCGCCGATTCACGAGGAGATGCAGCGGGCCGCCGACGGCCGGCACATCTGGTTGGTGGGCGGCGGGGAGCTGGTCGGCCAGTTCCATGATCAGGGCCTGCTGGACGAGGTGATCATCGGTATGGCGTCAGTGATGCTTGGCTCAGGTGCCCCGTTGCTCCCGCGGAGGATCGTGACACCGCCATTGCAGCTCCTCGGCGCCCAGGCGTACGGCGCGGATTTCGTGATGCTGCGCTACGCCGTGCGGAAGACTAGCGAAACCTGAGCAGGCGCAAGCTGTTGGTCACCACGAAGACCGAGCTCAGCGCCATCGCTGCTGCCGCAATCATGGGGTTCAGAAGGCCGATAGCAGCCAGCGGCAACGCCACGATGTTGTAGGCGAACGCCCACCCGAGGTTGCCGTAGATCGTTCGCAGCGTCGCGCGGGAAAGCCGGACCGCGTCTGCGGCGACTCGTAGGTCTCCACTGATCAAGGTCAGATCGCTCGCGTGGATGGCCGCATCGGTGCCAGTACCGAGCGCAATACCAAGATCAGATTGAGCCAGCGCTGCAGCGTCGTTGACCCCGTCACCGACCATGGCCACGCGATGCCCGGCGTCCTGCAGCCGGACCACCTCGGCGACCTTCTGTTGGGGCAGTACGTTGGCGATCACGTCGTCAATGCCAACCTCAGCGGCGACCTGTCGAGCCGCAGCCTCATGATCACCCGTCAAGAGAACCGGGCGCAGGTCCAGCCATCGCAGGTTGTGCACGGCCTCCGCGGACGTCGGCTTGACCACGTCGGCGACCGCAATCACCCCGCGGGCTTCGCCGCTCCAGCCGACCATAACGGCCGTCCGTCCCCGCGCTTGCTCTGCCGCGTACGCCTGCTGCAGCTCACCTGAAACCTGCAGCCCCTCCTCCTCCAGCAGCTCCACTCGCCCCACGATCACCGACTTGTCAGAACCCAGTGGAGCTATAGGCCCACTGGGTTCTGACAACTCGGCGAGGACGCCGAGGCCGGGGCGGTTGTGGAGCTTTGAGACGGTGGCCAGCGAGCCCTGGGTACGCGCGTGGTCGGCGATGGCTTTGGCGATCGGATGCTCGGAGCCGGACTCGGCTGAGCCGGCCGCCTTGATCACTTCCGCTGTGGTGGCCGCTGCGCCGGCGGTGACGGCAACCACGGCCATGCGGCCCTCGGTGACGGTTCCAGTCTTGTCCAACACGATGGTGTCGATATGCCTGGCCGACTCCAGTACTTCCGGGCCCCTGATCACGATGCCCAGCTGGGCGCCCCGCCCGGTGCCAACCAGCAATGCGGTCGGTGTTGCCAGCCCGAGCGCGCAGGGACAGGCAATGATCAACACCGCTACGGCGGACGTGAACGCGAACGACAGGCCCGCCCCCTGGCCGAGCCAGAAACCGAGGGTGGCGACCGCAAACCCGATGACGATGGGCACGAACACGGCGGAGACTCGATCAGCCAGCCGCTGCACAGCCGCCTTGCCGCTCTGCGCGGCCTCGACCATTCGTGCGACCTGTGCGAGCTGGGTGTCGGCGCCGACCCGGGTCGCCTCGACCACGAGCCTGCCATCGGTGTTAACCGTGGCTCCGACCACAACATCGCCCGGTCCGACCTCGACCGGTACGGACTCCCCCGTCACGGTCGAGGCGTCCAGAGCGCTATGTCCAGAAACGACCACACCATCGGTTGCCACCCGCTCGCCGGGTCGTACCACGAACCTGTCGCCCACATGCAGCCGCGAAATGTCGACGACCGTCTCGCCGTTCGCGGTGAGGACCGTGGCCTCCGACGGGGCCAGCTCGAGCAGTGCCCGCAGGGCGCCTCCGGATCGGCGCTTCGCTCGTGCCTCCAGGTAGCGTCCCAACAGGATGAATGTGGTGATTCCGACCGCGGCCTCGAGATAGAGGTTCGCCGTAGGTGCGTGCCTGACCAGTCGTAACTCAAAGGGATGCGTGAAGCCGATTTCGCCTGCGGCCCCGAACAGCAGCGCGTACGCCGACCAGCCGAACGCCGCCAGGGTGCCGATCGAGATCAACGTGTCCATGGTCGCGTTGCCATGCCGCAAGTTCAGCAAGGTGGCCCGGTGGAACGGCCAGGCGCCCCAGATGACGACTACGCCCGCAAGCGCGAACGACACCCACTGCCACCAAGGGAACTGCCACGCCGGAACCATGGCGATCATGATCACCGGCAGGCTGAGTACCGCACAGATGATCAGCCGACGCCGCAGTTGGCGCAGCTCCAGGTCCGGGTCGCGCGGGCTCTCGGCGGGCAGCGTGGCGTGGTAGCCAGTCTGCTCGATGGTCTGGATCAAGGTCTGCGCAGTGGTCCCGCTGCCCGTGTGAACCGTGGCCTTTTCCGTTGCATAGTTGACGGTCGCATTGACACCCTCGAGACGGTTGAGCTTCTTCTCAATCCGGGCGGCGCAGGACGCGCAGGTCATGCCTTGAACGTCAAGCTCTATCGTCTGAGGGGCCGACATCTATCTGGGTCATCGGGTCACCCGCACGGTGAATTCAGTGAGGTAGGGCTCGCCCTTGCGATAAAAGTCGACGAAAAGCCGGTAGTCGCCCTTGTCGGGAACCGCGCCCTGGAAATCGAGCCGGGGCCCACTGCCCTGGCCGGTTGAGTGCATGTGCAGATAGCCAAGATCGGCCGGTCGGATGACAACAGCGTGGCCGAGAGCGCCGTGCGCCGGCTGCAGATCAGTCACCGGCTGCCCGTCATCTGCCACCGTGACGGCGCTGCTGCTGTCCGCGCTGGTGCTCAGGTCACCGCTGCGCGTCACCGTGAGGCCTTTGACCTGATCCTGGTCCCCAGCTGTCGGGAGCGGCTCGGGTCGGTAATCACCGCTGGTGGTGAAGTCGGTCGCCAAGGCGATCTCCCGACCAAGAGCCTTCGACTGGAAATGGATGATGACATGCCATGGGCCCGGCGTCAGATTGAGAATTCCCCACCATGACGTGCCCTCACCCTGCTGCGGGTTGATGTGCTGGTATCCGCTGAGGTCACGACGGAAGGCGATCAGATGCATATGTTCGCCAGCGTCGTCATCGAGCTCCGAAACCACCTGACCGCCGGGCGCGGTGACCGCGAGCTCCACCAGTACGTCCTTCCCCGGCTTCTGAGTGGGCTCCACGGCACGCACTGCGTAGCCCTCCACGGTGCTGCTCGCTGGTGTAACCATCTCGGAGTTGTGCATCGGCGCTGGCGCCAGCAGCGCCTGCGACTGGGTGCCCGTGAAGTAGGACACGCCGAAGACAACCGCCAGTAGCGCTAGAAATGCGACCAGCTTGGCGGGTGGATTCATGATCAGTCAGTGATCGTTGGCAGGGGCATCGGACTACGCTGAGGCGACGCTGTAGCCCGCCTCGTCCACAGCGGCCTCAATGCTCTCGAACGGGATGTCGGTGTCGCTGGTCACGATCAATTGGCCACTGTCGAGATCGACCTTGACATCGCTGACTCCGCTGACGGCAAAGACTTCCTCGGTCACCGAACTCGCACAATGGTTGCAATGCATTCCAGAGACGACGTATTGGCTGGTGACAGACATGGGCGTTTCCTTCGCTAGGTAGGAGAAAGAGGAACTACGAACGAACCAGACGCGCAATGGCGCTCGAGGCCTCTTCGATCTTGCTATCGGCCTCGAGTCCGCCTTCGGCCGCAGCACGCACCACGCAGTGGCTCAGGTGTTCCCCGAGCAGTCCGAGAGCGACGGACTGAAGCGCGCGCGTCATCGCGGACACCTGGGTCAGGATATCGATGCAGTACTGTTCCTCTTCGATCATCTTCTGCAGACCACGTGCCTGGCCCTCGATCCGGCGCAGTCGTTTAAGGTAGTCGTCCTTGTTGGCGATGTAGCCGTGATGGCTGGCGTGATCAGGCATCGAACCTTCCTTGATCTCTCAGGTACCCCCCAAGGGTATATCGGGGCGTCAAGTCGATCATGTCCGACGGCCATGTGATGATGTGCGATCAAAGTCGCCCGAATGTTAAATTCTGTTTTCAACAGGTTGCGGATGAACCTGTGGGTAATACGTTCCGACCGGGAAAATCCCGGCACGGTCGGCGAAGCCCATCCGAGTGGTGAGATGACCCGAAAAGAAGTTCCTTCCACGCCCCATATCGGAGCATTTCCGCTAGTCAGCGGTCAATTGCCGACCTTGACCGGAGACTGGTCCCCAGGCCGATACCCAGGGTCTGCACAGCCGCACCGCGTGTCCCCCACAGGGCAGAATTTGTTATCCACAGCCCCTGTGGACAACAGGCTGTTCAGGCCCGTGCTTGCGGCGTACGGTTTCCCGCGTTGACCTATCTCGACATCACGCGAAGGTACGTGTCAGTGCAAGTCACTAATCTTCCGAACACGTATTCGATTGGTGCTGAGGCAGGTGTCCGAGGGGCTCGGGGGCCGTCCAGCGGATTTGTAAGGAGCAAGGGTGAGCGTTGCCGAGGTGATGTCGCCCTACAGCGACCAGGCGCCTCGACTCTCCGACCGTACGCCGCCTCAGGACATGGAGGCCGAGCAGTGCGTGCTCGGCGCCATGCTGATGAGCAAGGACGCCATCGCCGACGTCGTCGAGGTGCTGCGCGGCGCTGATTTCTACCGTCCGGCGCATGAGCAGGTCTACAACGCCATCATCGACCTCTACGGGCGCGGCGAGCCGGCCGACGCCATCACGGTCTCCGATGAGCTGGGCAAACGCGGCGAGCTGCTGCGAATCGGCGGAGCACCGTACCTGCACACGCTGCTGGCGAGCGTGCCAGTTGCCGCGAATGCGGGCTACTACGCGCAGATCGTGCACGAGAAGGCGATCCTGCGCCGACTCGTCGACGCCTCGGTGCGGATTGGGCAGATGTCCTACGCCGCCGAAGGCGACGTCGACGTCATCGTCGATCGAGCCCAAGCCGAGGTCTATTCCGTCAGCGAGCGGAGAGCGGCAGAGGACTACAAACCGCTGTCGGAGTTGATGCAACCCACTCTCGACGAGATGGAGGCCATCGAGTCTCGAGGGGCCGGGCTGTCGGGTGTACCCACGGGCTTCGCCGACCTCGATGAGCTGACCAATGGTCTGCATCCCGGGCAGATGGTCATCGTGGCGGCTAGACCTGCGGTTGGGAAGTCGACGCTCGCGTTGGATATTGCGCGATCCGCATCAATCAAGAACGGGCTGACGTCGGTCATCTTCAGCCTGGAGATGAGCCAGATCGAGATCACCATGCGCCTGCTCTCTGCCGAGGCAAGCATCCCGCTGTCGCATATTCGCGGCGGCCGGATGAGCGATCAGGACTGGAATCGGGTGTCCGCGAAGATGGGCCAGGTCTCAGAAGCCCCGCTGTTCATCGACGACTCGCCCAATCTGACGATGATGGAGATTCGAGCGAAAGCCCGCCGGCTCAAGCAGCGGCACGACCTCAAGCTGGTGATCATCGACTACATCCAGCTGATGACTTCAGGCAAAAGGGTCGAGTCCCGCCAGCTGGAAGTCTCGGAGTTCTCGCGGCAGCTCAAGCTGCTGGCCAAGGAGCTCGACGTGCCAGTCGTCGCACTCTCCCAGCTCAACCGCGGCCCGGAGCAGCGGACGGACAAGAGGCCGATGCTTTCTGACCTTCGCGAGAGTGGGAGCCTGGAGCAGGATGCCGACGTGGTCATCTTGCTGAACCGGCCTGATCTTCATGACAGGGATTCTGATCGTGCCGGCGAGGCTGATTTCGACGTGGCCAAGCACCGCAACGGCCCGACCAAGATGATCACTGTCGCCTTCCAGGGGCACTACTCCCGTTTCACCGATATGCAGTTCTAGACCCGTGGAGGACCGATGGCACACGTGATCTCTGCCGATGGCACCTCGATCGCGTATCAGCGGGACGGCAGTGGACCGGCTCTGGTCCTGATCGGTGGTGGGCTCGATGACGGCTCGGAGAACGAGCCGCTGGCGCGAGAACTGGCGGAAAACTTCACCGTGTACAACTTCGCTCGCCGAGGTCGGGGCGACAGCGGCGACAGCTCCCCCTACGCGGTGCAGCGAGAGATCGATGACATCGCAGCGATCATTGCGGAAGCGGGCGGATTGGCACACTTGTTCGGCGCCTCGTCAGGTGGCATGTTCGCCCTGGAGGCTGCAGCGGCAGGGCTGCCGGTCGGCAGGGTCGCGGTATACGAGGTGCCTTACGACACGGCCGACGGCGCTCTCCAGCGGGCGCGGGAGTACCGCGCACAACTCGGTGTGGCACTCGTCGAAGGTCGACGTGCCGACGCCGTCGGCCTTTTCATGCGGCTCGCCGGCTCCTCGGAGAAGGACATCGCGAACGCCATGAACTCGCCGTATTGGCCCGGATTGAGAGATCTCGCCTACACGTTGGCCTACGACGCCGCGCTCTACGGCCCGCCGCCCGCCAATCGGCTGGCGATGATCACGCAGCCCACCCTCGTGGCCACCGGTGGGACGAACGAGTATTTCGAGCATGCTGCCGATGCGGTTGCAGCGAGCCTTGCCTATGCGGAGCGCCAAGTCATCGAAGGCCAGGGACACGTTGTTGATCCGAAGGTCCTGGCTGCTGTGCTCGCCAGCTTCTTCAGACCCTGATTTCTTGGCTCGGGAGTTCCATGACAGATGAGGTGTCTTGGTCCACCGCCAACGTCCGACGCTTGCAGCGGCACGCGCTGCTTACGCCGGCGCCCTCAAGCACTGATCCCGCTGAGATCGCCGCAGTCATCTGTGGCGCCCATGCTCAGGTCCTGTCCGCGGCCGAGTTGTCGATCGCGCTGCGCATTCAGGAAGCAAATCGTGCGACTGTCCAGCATGCGTTGTGGGATCGCCACAGCCTGATCAAGACTCACGGCCCGAGAGGCACGGTGCACCTGCTAGCTGCCGATGATCTTCCGGTTTGGCTCGCCGCGCTGTCTGCTGTCCCGGCGCACTCTCCCTTTCCGAACGGCGTACGCCTGACGCAGCAGCAGGCCGAAGAGATCGTTGTTGCGATCGGTCACGCGCTTCAGGAGGCCGAATTGACGATCGACGAGCTGGACCAAGCCATCATCGACTTGGTCGGGGAGTGGGCTGGCGATCGTGTCATGCCAGCGTTCCAGGACCTGTGGCCGCGATGGCGGCAGGCCGTGGTCACGGCGTCCTACCGCGGTGTGTTGTGCTTCGGCCCGAACAAAGGCCGTCGCGTGACGTACACGAATCCACGCCGCTGGCTCCCAGATCTCAAGCCGGCCTCCGAAAACCAGGCCATTGCCACGGTGATTACCCGCTACTTGCACGCGTACGGGCCAGCCACGCCGCAGCACTTCGCGCAGTGGATCGGCGCCCCGCCGGCCTGGGCGACTGAGCAGTTCGAGCGCCACAATCGGAAGCTGACCAAGATCAACTTCGACGGCAGGCCCGCATGGCTGGCTCGTGAGGACACTGCGCTGCCTCCTGAAGAGGGCGCTCAAGGCAGCGTCTTGCTGCTGCCTTACTTCGACGCCTACGCCGTCGGCAGCCACCCGCGATCCCGGCTCTTTCCTGGCAAGGCTGCGACGCGCGCGCTCTCACCCTCCGGCCAGGCCGGCAACTATCCCGTCCTGCTCGTTGACGGCGTAGTTGCTGGTGTCTGGCACCAGCGTCGCTCGGGCCGCCGGATTGAGGTGACCGTCGAGCCGCTCACACGGCTCACCCGTGATCAGCGCCGGCGTCTGGAGAATCAGGTCGAGCGACTTGGCGAGATTCTCGAGGGCGAGCCACGGCTCACCGTGGGGACCGTCACCGCCGGTAGTCACGCCTGACTACAGCATGGCCGTGTGTGAGAGGCTCGCCGCATGATGGCTGAAGCACTGGCCTTTCTCAGCGTGTGCGCTGTCGTGATCTGTACGCCCGGACCCGATACTGCGCTCACAGTCCGCAACTCGATCGTCGGCGGGCGCCGCGGCGGCGTCCTCACCGCCGCAGGAATCGCGGCCGGGCAACTAGTGTGGACCGTGGCAGCGAGCGTTGGCATCGCTGGCCTACTCCAGGCATCGCAGCCGGCCTTCGTAGTGCTCAAGATCGTCGGTGCGGCGTACTTGGCGTTCCTCGGTGTGCAGTCAATCTTGTCCGCTGTTCGCAACCGCTATGGCCATGAGGAGCGCCAATCACGACCGACCGAACTCGGAGCGTGGAGCGCCGTGCGGCAAGGGTTCATCAGCAACCTGGCCAATCCCAAGATGGCGGTTTTCTTCCTCAGCCTGCTTCCTCAGTTTGTACAAGGCCCCTCTGGAAGTCTCACGGCGCTGGTGCCACTGGGTTCGGTGTTTTGTCTCCTGACGTTCGGCTGGCTCTCGATCTACGCCGTGGTCCTCGAGCGGGTCGGGCCATTCCTGCAGCGTTCACGGGTCCGTCGCGCCCTCGATGCGGTGACTGGCACTGTGCTGGTCGCGTTCGGTGTCCGCCTGGCGACTGCGACGCGTTGATGCCTTAGTCGGGTTACGGCAAGCGTCGAGGGGTAAGTCACCAAGCGAACCAGGCATCCTGAGGCACGAGGAGGACTGTGATGTCAGGACACATTGCGACCGCGCAGTGCGAGATCGATGCGCCGCCGGAGGAGGTATGGCGGGCACTGACCGATCCCGAGCTCATCAAGAAATACATGTTCGGCTCAGAGGTCAACACTGATTGGAAACCCGGCAGCCCGATCACATGGAAAGGCGAGTTCGAGGGTCGCGCCTACGAGGACAAGGGCGAGATCATTTCCGTCGAACCGAGTCAGCGATTGGAAGTCACCCACTTCAGCCCGCTCACCGGCCAGGAGGATCTGCCGGAGAACTACCACCGGGTCCGTTACGAGCTGCGGCCGGCGAACGGCGGCACATCGCTACGACTCACCCAGGACAACAGCAGCAGCGCCGAGGAGGCCGAGCACTCCGGGGCCAACTGGCAGATGATGCTCGATGGCCTAAAGAAAGTCGTCGAGCAGGCCTGACCGACCTCTTGCCGACCACGTAGATCTGCGGCCCCGTCATCCCTCACGCTGCAGCTTCCAGCGGCTCGAGCATGATCACCGGGATCTGCCGTGGTGCAGCGCGGCGGTGGTACTGCTCCCACCACGGATAGCTTTCGTGGCTAAGGGCGAGATACTGCTCCCTCTCATCGCCCTTCAGCTGGCGGGCGCGCATTTCGACTTCGGAACCTTCCCAGGTAACCACCGCGAGAGGGTGTGCGCGCAAGTTGTAATACCAGCCGGGGTGCTGCGGCCGCCCGAAGTTAGAACCGATCACCACCAGACGGTCGCCGTCAGGCAGCGCCAATACCGGGAGGGTACGCGGCTGGCCGGTACGAGCGCCTGTGGTCGTCAACATCACGATCGGAAGGCCGGAGACCCAGGCAGAGAAGGTAGTGCGCCGGTGGCTGAGCCGGAAAACCTCGCGGTCGAGGCGAGGAAGTGCCCGCGGGGGCACGAATGACATCGGGATGATCGCTGCAGCCCTACGGACCAGGCGATGCAGCGGACCGGGGCGCTGCTGCCTGAAGTCGATCATGGATCACCTTTCGCGAGACACAGACCCGTCTCTTGGGTCGTCAGTATGTCTGATGAAGTAGAGAGCAACATCGTCCTACACGCGCGGCAACCCCGGAGCAGTCCATGAGCACTGTCACGATCACCGAGGAACCGCTCGCCCTCGAGGACCTGCTCGCCGTCGTTGACGGCGCCCGGGTGGAGCTCGCGGACGACACGCGCGATGTGATCGCGGCCAGCCGCGCGGTCGTGGACGGTGCCCTGGCCCGCAATGACGCGGTGTACGGCCTGACCACACGTATCGGCCACGGCAAGGACACCCGGCTGACCGAGAACGAGATCCCCGGCGCGCAGATGCTGCTGGTCAAGTCACACGGCGGCGGTATCGGGCGGCCGTTGCCCACTCCGCTCGTACGCGCTGCATTGGTCGTTCGGCTCAACGGAATCGCCCGAGGGGGGTCCGGTGCCTCGCCAGCCGTCGCGGACATGTTGGCGGCGATGCTGAACGCCGGCGTCCACCCAGTCGTCCCCGAGATCTCCTCGGTCGGGGCGGCCGACATAGGGCCGATGGCAGGGATGGCTCAGGTAGCCGTCGGGCTGGGGCGGGCCGTGTATCAGGGTGAGGTGCTCCCCGGTGGCGAGGCGCTGCGACGAGCCGGGATCACGCCGCTGGTCCTCACCGGCAAAGACGGACTGGCGTTGATCTCCGCCAACGGGGTGTCAGTCGGCCACGCAGCCCTTGTCATCGCACGGGCCGAGCGTGCGGCCGATGCGGCAGACATGGCCGCGGCGCTCTCCATGGAGGCGACCGCGGCCAACCTGTCGATCCTGCATCCCGCGGTCGGGCGAGCCAAGCCGATCCCAGGCCAGGTGGCGGCGGCCGATCACCTGCGGAGCCTGCTGGAAGGAAGCGGGCTGAACCAGCCGGGCGCGGCCAAATCCGTCCAGGACGCGTTGTCATTCCGAGTTGTGCCACAAGTGCACGGAGCTCTGCGCGAGTACGTCAGGACCGCCCGGGACGCGGCGACCGTCGAGCTCAACTCAGCGGACGACAACCCACTGGTGTCCGTACCGGACCAAGCCATGATCAGCAACGGCAACTTCCACCCGATGGTGCTCGCGATTGCGTGCGACGCGCTACGGATTGCCATCGCCCAAGTCGGACAGCTCAGCGAGCGCCGGATGGCCCATCTGTGGGACGGGTGCATGCAGCAGCTGACCGGCCTTCCGACCGGAGAGTTGTACGGGCTGCAGCTGCGGTACCCGGCCGCGGCGCTGTTTCCAGAACTCAAGCAACTCGCCACACCGGCCACTCTCGACACGCCGCCGCTGGACTTCGGCGTCGAGGACCACAACACTGCCGCGCCGCTGAGCGTACGCAAGAGCGACACCGCGCTGGACCTGCTCGAGGACCTGCTGGCGATCGAGCTCATGCTCGCCCGAGACCTGCTGGCGATCACACCGACAACGCCTGTCCTTGGAGCTGGCACCGCCGCCGCCCTTCGGATGGTCGAGGAGGCGATCACGGTGGCGGATCCGCAGCCGGACGCAGTCCACCGGGCTCTGCGCGAGCGATTCCCCCGGTCAGGCCGGCGGGTGAGTCCGCAGCCAACGTGCGAAGTGTGGCACGGTAAAGGCCAACGTGCCCCGCTCGGCTGAGTACACCAGGCCCTTCTTGAGCAGAGCATCCCGTGCTGGGGAGAGCGAGGAGGGCTTGCGGCCCAAAGCATCTGCAACGTCGGTCGTGGAGACCGCTGCGTCGGGGACGCCCTCGGCGGTCAGGCCCGCCATGGCACGCAAATAGTCCCGTTCAGCCGGCGTCGCTCGCTCGTATCGAGACCCGAAGAATCCCACGGCCAGTTCGGCCTCCGCTTCCGGAGCGGCAACCGCGACGTCGGCGGCGGTGATGGGCGAGCCGGGCGCGTGGTCCCAAGCGGCCTTTCCGTACGCCTGGACAAAGTACGGGTATCCGCCTGACGTGGCGCCCATCGCGTCAAGGGCGCCTGCCGACCACGTAGCACCCTCGCGCTGGGCAGGTGCGAGCAGTGCTCGCTCGACGCCGGCATGGTCCAAGCGATCAATTCTGACGTATCGGAACAGCCGCTCCGAGTATGACTTCGAGGCTGACAACACGCTGGGCAGATGCGGCAGTCCGGCGCCAACCACCATGAGCGGCGCGCCGGTTTGGGACAGCTCGTGGCAGGTCGCGCACAGCGCCGAAACGTCCTCAGGCGTCAGATCCTGCATCTCGTCGATGAACACTGCAACGCCCACCCCGACGTCGGTGGCCAAGCCGGCGACATCGGTGAGCAACTCCAGCAGGTCAATCTCCATGTCACCGGAGTCGGCCCGTCCGGCACTCGGCGGCCCGTCGATGGCTGGTGTCCAGCGCTCGATGAGCTTGCCCCCGCGCGGGTTGGTGCGCAGTCCGAACGCCTTGAGCGTGGCCAAAACGTCACTCACTCGATCCGGCGCACGATGCCGCACCGACAGCTCGCGTACGGCCGCGTGCAGCGCGCCAGTGAGCGGCCGTCGCAGGCTGGTGTCAGGCCGAGCCTCGACCTTGCCAGTGCCCCATCCGCGGTCCAGCGCCTTGGATCGCAACGCATTGAGCAGCACTGTCTTGCCGACTCCGCGCAACCCGATCAGCACCAGGCTGCGCTCCGGCCGGCCACGCTCCACGCGCTCCAGCGCGACGTCGAACGCGCTCAGTTCGGCGTCGCGACCGGCAAGCTCGGGCGGGCGCTGGCCGGCTCCAGGTGCGTACGGGTTGCGGACCGGGTCCATATCTCGGACCGTATCAGCGCGTATAGCGCAGACCTTAGATTTCGTTAGAGAACGCTCGACGTGTCGCGACTTGGGCGGTTTAGCGCGGCGCTGAGTTGGAAATGGCGGCTATCGTCGAAGCACTGTTCAATTGCACTCTGACAGGCAGCCCGCCAATTGCCGCCCGTCATAGCGCACCGTCCCACATTCAACTCTGGAGAATCATGAGCCTCATCAAGGGCCTCCTCAAGACCGCAGTCGCGGCCAAGCTGATTCAGGTCGCTCAGCGAGAACTGTCCAAGCCGGAAAACCAGCAAAAGATCAAAGACGGCCTGCGCAGGCTGCAAGAGACCGCCAGACCTCGGCGCTGAGCGCCTCGGCTGGTCTTCATAGCAGCCGACTCGGCCGCTGATTCTTGCTGGGCGTGACCATCACGGGCTGGTTACGAGACGTGTTGCCTGCGAACCCAGCCGTAGCTGGTCCGTAACACTCAGGCATCCATCACAAAGACAGGGGTATACCCCGGGCCCTGCCATCGATTATGGTGGGACGGCTGAGACTGGTGGTACCAGTTGGACGCGGGCAGACTCAAGGTTCCCGTGTCCGGGCCGATCACCTATCAACGCTGTCGAAGGAGAGACCCATGGGCGCGGCGGGGGCGCGAACTTTGGCGGTGCTCGCCATAGTTACTCCCGCCGCGTTCGTGGCAAGCGGGCAACCGCCGATCAGCGGGCGGTCAGAACCAACGGGCCATCGGAGGTGATGGCTACGGTGTGCTCGGCGTGTGCGCCTCGTGAGCCGTCCCGGCTCCGCAACGTCCATCCATCGCGATCGGTATAGATCTTGTCGGTGCCCTGCAAGAACCACGGCTCGATCGCGATCACCAGACCGGGCCGTAACAACAGCCCGCGGCCACGCCGGCCGTTGTTCGGTACGTGGGGGTCGCCGTGCATCGTGCGGCCGACGCCATGGCCGCCGAACTCGGTGTTGATCTTGTAGCCCGCCTGCGACCCGACACGTGCGATCGCGAACGAGATATCACCGATCTTGTTTCCTGGCACGGCTGCTTCGATGCCAGCCGCAAGCGCCGCCTCGGCGGTGGCAATCAACTGCTGATCTTGTTGGCGGGGCGCGCCCGCGATCACGCTGATCGCCGAATCGGACACCCAACCATTCACCGATGCCGCAAAGTCAAGGCTGACCAGGTCGCCGTCAACAATCCGGTAGTCGTGAGGAAGCCCGTGCAAAACCGCATCGTTGACCGACGTGCACAGCACCTTGCCAAACGGGCTGGCCCCGAACGACGGGTGATAGTCGATGTAGCACGACTCCGCGCCGCGATCCCGGATCATTTGGTGAGCCAGCTCGTCGAGCTCCAGAAGGTTCACCCCGACATTGACCTGTGCGATGAGCGCACTCAAGACCTCGGCGACGAACTCGCCAGCCGGTCTCATCTGCTCGATCTCGGTCGGTGTTCGATACTCGATCACCCTGAGATTCTGCCGTACGCGTTCCAGCCGTCCGACGATGTCGGGCTCGCCTTTCATCGGACGAAGTCCGACTATCCGGTAATGGAGTCCTCGTAGTCGGTGATTTCGGCAACCTTCGCCCCGGACGGGGTGCTCGGATCGAAAACGTAGTCGAGCCATTCCCGGGCCAGCCGGCGAGCGAGCTGCAGGCCGATGACACGTTGGCCGAGAGTAAGGATCTGGCAATCGTTGGACAGGATTGACCGCTCGACGCTGAATGAGTCGTGGGCAACCGTCGCGCGGATACCAGGCACTTTGTTGGCTGCAATGGCGACTCCGATGCCGGTGCCGCAGACCAGGATCGCGCGGTCCGCTCCGCCAGCCGCGATCTTCTTTCCTGCCGCGATTGCCACCGACGGGTAGGACGACCCATCGAGATCTTCCTTGAACACGCCAAGATCGGTCACCTCGACCCGGTGATCGGCTTGCATATCGGCGAAGATGCGGTCTTTGTAGTCGAAGCCAGCGCTGTCACTTCCAACCAAGAGCCGAATGGGACCGCTCATGTGGGGTGTCCTTCCTGGTCCGTTGACTCCGTCGTTTCGGAAGCCCTCGCCTCGGCATCGCCGAGCACGTCGCCGATCGCGGTCACGATCAGCCCGAGCGACACCGCGCCCGGGTCCGGTGTGCCAACGCTGCGCTCTGCCAGCGGCCGCGCCCTACCGATCTTCGGAACCAGCGCTGCGGTTGCTTCGGCGGCGCTCCGGCAGGCGTCCGCAGCCGAACGCCAGGCTTCGGAGATGGAGGCTCCGGCATCGACCTGTCCGACCAGGGTGTCGACGAACGGGAACAAAGCGTCCAGCATGGTTTTGTCGCCAAGCTCGGCTTTGCTGAAACCCTGCAAGTGCTGAGCCGAGCTCTGAACTGCGTCAGCAACGCGTTTCGCTGTCGGCGCTTCGGTGTTGCCAAGTCCCTTGCCGACCCCCTCCAGGAGCAGTCCCCACAAGATGCCGCTGGTGCCGCCGGCCTTGTCGCCAAAAGCGTGGCCCGCCGCGCTGAGCACCGTTTCGACCCCACCTACTGTCTCGTTCGCGGCCTCGGCAGCCGCCTTCGAGCCCCGGGACATGCCGATTCCATGATCACCATCGCCCGCAATGGCATCGATCCGACCGAGGTAATCCTTGTTCTCCTCGACGGCCGCATAAAGGGCATCAACAGCCTTTCGAGCGATGGCAGCTGCCGCGATCGACTCCTCGCTCGCCTCCGCAGTCACGACCTCCGCAACGTGGCCCGCACCCGTGCGCCGTGTAGTGAATTTCTCGCTTGCCACGGCGGTGCCGCGCCGGAAAGCCGGGGTATCCGCAGGTGCCACCCAATAGGCTTCCAGCTCCTCGTCGAGCCAGGTGATCGACAGCGAGCATCCCGCCATATCGAGGCTGGTGACCAGTTCGCCCACCTCCGGGGACACCTGCTACGACTCCCGCCGCTTCCGAGGAGTTCATTGACATGGCCGTACAGCGCGAACAGTTCCTCGTACTTGGTGGCACCAAGTCCGTTGATCAGTACGGCAGCGCGGCCGCTGACTCCCTCCGGACGCTCGGCCAGCACAGTCTCGACGAGCTTGCCAGCAAGATTCCCTGGCCGACATCCAGGGAGCCGAGGTAATTCCAGGCTCGCCGTGAATGCCCAGCCCGAAGTCCATATGGCCCTCATCGACGGTAAACAACGGCTTGTCTGCACCTGGGAGCGTGCACCCGTGGAAGGCGACGCCGAAGGAGTACGTCGCGGCATTGGCCGCGCGCATCACGCGCTCGACTTCATCGAGATTCGCGCCATTCTCTGCCGCTGCGGCAGCGATCTTGTACACCGTGAAGGTGCCCGCGATACCGCGTCGTTTTTCTTGCTCTTCCGGGCTCGCTGAGGCGACATCGTCGGTCACGTAGACGATCCGGGTGTCGATTCCTTCATCGATGAGGCGCTCTGCCGCAACCCCGAAGTTCAGCCGATCGCCGGCGTAGTTGCCGAACCCGAGCACCACCCCGGCGCCACCGTCTGCCGCCTTGGCCACCCGGTAGACCTGCTCCGCCGACGGCGAGGCGAACACATCGCCGAGCACCGCTCCGTCGGCGAACCCGGTTCCCACTACACCGTTGTAGGACGGGTAATGGCCGGAACCGCCGCCGATCACCAGGCTGACCTTGCCCTCGAGCGCCCCGCCTGCCCTGACGAAGCCGGAGGCACCTGCGACGCGTTGCACGTGTTGCGGGTAGGCCGCGGCGAAGCCCTTGATCACGTCATTCTTGAACTCGGCGGGGTCGTCGTAGATGTGCGTCATGGGGAGCCTCCAGGGAATGTGCCAGTGCGACGGCTCTGACAACCGTTGTGATCACGGAATGAGCGAGACCTTGATCGACTCCTTACCGCTGGCGACCATATCCAGGCCCTTCTGGAAGTCGGCCAGTGGCAGCTGGTGGGTGCAGATCTTTTCCATCGGCAGGCGACCTGCCTCGAGCATCCGGATGGCGGCAGGCCAACAGCCCGGGCCCAAATGAGCGCCGCGTACGTCCAGTTCCTTGTCATCGCTGATGATCGACCAGTCGACGCTGACGTCGCTGCCGAACACGCTGTACTCGACATAAGTGCCGAGCTTGCGCAAAAGATTCAGACCCTGAGCAACGGCCGAGGGGTGTCCGGTTCCTTCGAGATAGACATCGGCTCCATAGCCGCCGGTCATGTCCTTGATCTTCGCCACCGCATCCTCCGACCCGATGTTGATGATCACGTCGGCGCCGCACTCCTTGGCAAGTTCCAGCTTGTCCTGAGCCATGTCGAGGGCGACGACCGATTTGGGGTTTTTGGACTTCGATCCAGCGATCATGCCGAGGCCGATCGGGCCGCAGCCCGCTACCACGACGACATCGTCGAACTTGATGTTCCCGCGCTCTACGCCGTGCAGGGCGCAGGAGAGCGGCTCGGTGAATGCCGCGTGGGCGGGCGGCAGCTCAGAAGAGATCTTGTAGACGAGAGCATCTTTGTTGTAGACCATGTACTCGGCCATGCCACCCGGCGTGCGGCGTTTGAAGCCGAACATGTCGTGTGGCGCGCACATCCAGTACTCGCCGTTCAGGCAGTAGCGACACTTCCAACACGGCACGATCTGCTCAGCGACAACGCGGTCGCCTACCGCGATTCCCCAGCGAGATGCCGCGACGTCATCAAGCTGAACAACTTTTCCGACAAACTCGTGGCCGGGAATGACTTCTGTCTCGGCCCAGGCTGGACGGTTTTCGTCTCCCCAGAACTTCGCCGCGCCGTGGTAGCACTTCAGGTCGCTGGCGCAGATACCCGTCGCCTCGACCTTGATCAAGGCCTCACCAGGTCCCGGGCTGGGGACGGCGACTTCTTCCAGCTGATAGTTCTCAGGACCGTGACAGATTACGGCCTGCATGGTCTCGGGAATTTGATTAACCTGATCCGCCAGGGATTCGGACATGCGAGCCTCCATGCTGAGTTGCGGGCAGCGACCCCCGCTACCGACGCCCCCGCCCAGTCGGGACGCTGATCAGCACCCTAACCGCAGGTCAATCCTGAGTACGACCTCCGCGTTCGCCACACGAGTGCGATCGGCGCTCATCCTTCCGCGATTTCCTGTCCTCGTAGCGCGCCGATCGAAACCTACGTGTACCTAGCTTGCTGGTGGTCTGCATGGGTTGCAACGTATGCGGACCGTGAGAAACCTACGTACACGTAGGTTTCCGACCCCAGCTACGCGACCCAGTCGCTCAGACGGTCAGGGCCTTGAGCTCGGCGAGCAGCTTGCCCATGGTGTCCTTGGCATCGCCGAAGAGCAACGTGGTGGTCGGCTTGTAGAGGAGTTCGTTCTCAATGCCGGCGAAGCCGGGGCGCATCGAGCGCTTCATGAAAACGACCTGGCCCGCCTGGTTGGCATGCAGGATCGGCATGCCGTAGATCGGAGCACCAGGTGTGGTCTCTGCCGCGGGGTTGACGACATCATTCGCGCCAACCACCAGCGCCACGTCCGCCTGCTTGAACTCCGGATCGATCTCGTCCATCTCCTTGAGCTGCTCGTACGGGACCTGGGCCTCGGCAAGCAGTACGTTCATGTGCCCCGGCATTCGGCCGGCGACTGGGTGGATGGCGTAGTCGACGCGTGTGCCGCGTTCGATCAACAGATCGACCAGCTGACGCAGCGTATGCTGCGCCTGCGCAACGGCGAGCCCGTAGCCCGGGACAATGATCACGCGTTGTGCGTAGGCCAGCAGGATCGCCACATCGGCCGGCCCTGCCGACTTCACCGGCCGATCGCTAACTGTCGTGCCGCCGAGCGTCGACCCACCCTTGAGCGCACCGAAGAGGATGTTGATCAACGACCGGCCCATGGCGTTGGCCATCAAGCGGGTGAGCAAGGTGCCGGCGGAGCCAACCAGGGTGCCGGCAACCAGCAAGAGGATGTTCTGGAGCAGGTAGCCGCTGGCGGCGACGGTGAGCCCGGTGAACGCGTTCAACAAGGAGATCACGATCGGTACGTCAGCACCGCCAACGGGCAAAACCAGCAGGACGCCCAGTCCGACGCCGACGGCGGCCAGCAGCAGTGCGAACAGGATGCTCGGCGCGAGGACCAGGCCGACACTGAGACCAAGCGCTGCCAGCAAGCCCAGCCCGTACAGAATCGGGTATCCGCGGAACACGACTGGTCGCGTGGTCATCAGCTCTTGCAGCTTGAGAAAGGTGACCACGGAGCCAGCGAAGCTCACCGAGCCCACCACGATGGTGAAGGCCGTCGCGATCAGGTCGATGATTTGTGTTGCACTGGCGCCAAGTTCGGTCAGCTCGATGAGCGCCACAATGGCCGCGGCACCACCTCCGACACCGTTGAACAACGCAACCAACTGCGGCATCTGGGTCATCTGAACGCGGTACGCGCCGAGGACCCCGATTGTCGTTCCAGCTGCGATGGCCGCCAAGATCGGCAGCAGATGGTCAAGGTCGGAAACCAGAAAGACAATCACGCACGCCAACACTGCGCCGGCCGCGCCGATCAGGTTGCCCCGGCGGGCGGTCCTGGGCGAGGACAACCCCTTGAGGGCAACGATGAAGCAGACCGCAGCCGCGAGGTAGCCCAACTGCGCCCACACTGGTGTCACTGGTCGAGCTCCCGGCGTACCGATTTCTCCAGCGACCGACGAGGACGGGAGAACATGATCAACATCCGGTCGGTGACCACGAAACCGCCGACCATGTTGATCGATCCCAAGATCACCGCAACGAGACCCAACACCAGAATGGGTGTCGACTGAGCTGTCCCGGCCACCAGAATCGCACCGATCAAGATCACGCCATGGATCGCGTTGGCCCCTGACATCAGCGGTGTGTGTAGGGTAGCGGACACCTTGGAGATCACTTCCACGCCGATGAAAATGGCCAGAACGAAGATCGTCAGCCAAACGATCGGTTCAGTATTCAATTGCTGTCCGCTCCCTGCTCACTCGTTCCCCCCGGTCTGACTTCCGCTGAACACCTGTCCATCATGGGTAACGCACATCGCGGAGACGATCTCGTCGTCAAGATCGGGTGCAAAACGGCCATTCCTGGTCATCAACATGATCACGTTCAGCAGGTTCTGGGCGTAGAGCCGGCTGGCCGGTGCAGGCATCTGACTGGGTACGTTGGCACCCCCCCAAAGCTGCACCGAGCCCACGCGCACCACGCTGCCGGCCAGCACGCCCTCGACGTTACCTCCGGCTTCGGCGGCAAGGTCGACGACAACCGATCCTGGGGCCATCTGAAGGAGCATCTCCGTAGTCACCAGGATCGGTGCTCGTCGTCCGGGCACGGCGGCTGTCGTGATCAACGCGTCAGCGGCAGCAATGTAGACGGCGAGCAGCTCGCGTTGCCGCTCGGCGCGGTCCTCGGTCATCTCACGGGCGTAGCCGCCCGCCCCCTCGAGCGTCGGCAACGGCAGTTCGATCGCCTGCGCGCCCATCGATCGAATCTCTTCTGCGGCCGCCGCGCGTACGTCGTAGCCCTTGACGACCGCACCCAGGCGCCGGCAGGTCGCGATCGCCTGCAGGCCCGCGACGCCGGCGCCGAGCACGACGACCTGAGCCGGCGGGACGGTACCCGCGGCTGTCATACTCAGCGGGAAAAACTGGCCAAGCATCTCGGCGGCCACAATTGCTCCCCGATAACCAGCCACCATGGCCTGTGAACTCAGGGCATCCATCGACTGGGCGCGGGAGATGCGCGGAACGTACTCCATACCGAAGGTCGTGATCCTTCGATCACGGCGCAAGGCGATATCGCCGGGACGCCCGGCAAGCGGGAAGAATGAGATCGTCGCAGCTCCAGACGGCAAAGGCGCCAAGCATTTGGAGTCGAGTGGCTGGACACTCAGCACCAGGTCCGCCTGGTCGAAGGGATGCTCGGTGACCAGGGCACCAGCCGCCTCAAAAGCAGCATCGGTCAAGAAGGCCGCAGCGCCGGCGCCCGCCTGCACGGCGACCTCGTAACCGGCAGCCCGTAGCTTGCCCACCAGGTCGGGAACGAATGCAACACGCGCCTCGCCGGGAGCCAGTTCCCGGGCTACCGCGATGCGCACATCATGAACCTAGTGCACCTATTTGAGAGCTGCTCGCGCATCGCGCTGTATTTGATGGCTCGCGCCGCTCGCTGCGATGTTCGCTCGGCTGCCGCCGTCGTCGCTCGCAGCTGTCAGCGGACCTTGACGCGTATTGAGTGGTAGCCGGTCGCCCCATCTGGCGCGGACGGCGCAACCTCGGCCGTCTGGACCATCCCGTTCGCATCGGTAGCTCGAACGGTGAGCGTGTGCGTGCCCGAGGTTGCCGGCCACTCGAATTTCCACTGCCGCCAGGTGTCGGGACCGCTGGTCTCGGCGAGCTGCGCCGGCTGCCAGGCGCCCTCGTCAACCTGAACCTCGACAGCCGATATGCCGGTGTGCTGGGCCCATGCGACTCCGGCAACGACAGCCGTGCCGCGATCGATGGTCGACTTGCGTGGGACATCGATCCGCGAGGCCAGCTTGATCGGACCGCGCGGCGACCAGCCGAGCGGCGTCCAATAGGCCTGGTCTTCGGCGTAAGTGGTGACCCGCAGCGAGGTCACCCATTTCGTCGCCGACACATAGCCGTAGAGGCCCGGAACGACCATGCGGACCGGGAATCCGTGCTCGATGGGTAAGGGCTGACCGTTCATGCCGATGGCCAGGATGGCCTCCCGATTTGGGTCGGTGAGGGCCGACAACGGCGTACTGGCACTCCAGCCGTCGTGGCTCTCCGAGAGGACCATGTCGGCGCCCGCGAGAGGCTTCGCCTCGGCAAGCAGCTCGCGGATGGGGTACCCCAACCACAACGCATTGCCGGCCAGGTCGCCGCCGACCTCATTGGAGACGCAGGTCAGCGTGGTCATGTGCTCCACGAGCGGCTTGGCAGTCAGCTCGGCATAGTTGATCTGCATGGGGTTCTGCACCAGCCCGGTGATCCTGAGGGTCCAGGCCGCGGGATCGATCATCGGCACCTGGAGTGCGGTGTCGATCCGGTAGAAGTCGTCATTGGAGGTCACGTACGGGGTCAGGCTCTCGATGTTGAGGTCCGCACCCGGCGGTGGCCCGGGCGTGGGTTTCGTTGCAGGCGGCAGCTTCAACTTCTCGCGCGCGGTGTCGACCGCTGACGATGCGCTGGCGAGCAGCTGGCCGGTAACTGCGGCCGCTATCGACCCAGCCCCGACCAGGATCGTCCAGGCGAGGAATCTGCGCCGAGCGGCAGATCCTGCCTCACCCTCGCTGACTACAGCATCTGGGGGTCGCCACTGTTGCAGGCTCCTGATCAGCCCGCTCAAGATCATGTAGCCCAGCAGCAACCCGATAATCGTTGGTACGTAGGCGTTGATCGTCGGGTCTGGTTGCGCGCTTACTCCGATGAGGCCGATGACGGCCACGACGGCGAATAGCGGGGCACCTGCAAAGCGGCGCCGCAACTCGAGCTCGCCTGCCAAAGCACAGATGAGCAACACCCCGGCAACAATGATGGCGAGGAGTACTGGCTTGTCGGCAAAGCCGAGGAATTCCTTACCGAAGTTAACCAGCGCCGCGGGCAGCAGCTCGATAATCAGTTCGCCGACGGCGGGCACTGGAGAGCCAGCCGGTGCGATGAGCCACGCAGCCAGCCCAGCGACACCCAGGCCGGCCAGGCCGGCGACAACTCCGGCGAGCCGTGCCCACCAGCGCGTGGCGCGTGTCACGTCCCGCTCGTCGCGCCTGTGCACTCTCCCATCCTGCGCCGGTGCTGGTAACCAGACAACGAGCGCAGGCTTACGCATCCCTCACGAGGTGCTCCCGCCCCGGCACCCTGAAAACTTCACTCCAGCCGCGGCCTCGTCGCCCAACTCACGCCTTGCATTCAGGTTGTCCATGCAACAGATTCGGTTGGCTCGGAGGGTAGTCGTTGGGTCTCGGCGGTTCGTAGCCGGGTTCGGGGCGGGGTTCCTCCGGATCTGATGGTGTGCCGGTGCTCGCCGCGGTCAAGCCATGGGCGTCCGGGTGCGGTCGGTGGGGCGGGTTCACCGCGGCTGCGCGCCGGCGGATTTGGGCTGGTCATGGAGGAACCCCGCGGTGGGAGGCCGCCTGCCGGTCATAGGGCCCGGTTCCAACGGTCGGGAAGCTGCGCCGTAGGCGGCGTTCCAGCGCCTCGACCAGTTTCGGCGGCGTCTTAGCGTTCAGGCTGTCGATGCGACAGGTTCGGTTGGTTCTGACAGTAGCCGTTGGAGGGCTTCGGCTGGGGTTTCGAAGCCGAGTCGTTTGCGCGGTCGTGCGTTGAGCTCGGCGGCGACCTGGTCGAGCATGCCGTGCCCGTAGAACGACAGGTCGGTGCCTTTGGGGAAGTACTGCCGCAGCAGCCCGTTGGTGTTCTCGTTGCTGCCGCGCTGCCAGGGGCTATGGGGATCGCAGAAGTAGATCGGCAGCCCAGTCTTTTCGGTGATCTTGGTGTGCAGGCCATCTCGCTGCCCTGGTCCCAGGCCAGTGACCGCCACAGCTGCTCGGGGAGCCGGCCGATCGCGGCGCTCATCGCGTCATGACCTTGCGGATTTGGGGCGGGAAGGCCAAGAAGGGCACGAACTCCTGCCAGGCGCGTTCCCAGACCGCGACCACCCCGGGACTGCGTTCGCCGTAGCTGTCTTTGAACAGCCCGAACGCGGCTTCGGCGGCCTCCACCGTCGGCGCCCCGTAGATTGGCTTCAGTGCGCCGGCGAGGCGTTTGCGCTGGTCGTAGGCGACGTAGCGCAGCGAAGCGCGCAGCAAATGCACCACGCAGGTTTGGATGATCGCCTCAGGCCAGATCGCGGTGATCGCATCGCGCAGGCCGTGTAGCCCGTCGCAGCACACGATCAGGGCGTCTTTGAGGCCGCGGTTACGGAGCTCGGTGAACACGTTCAGCCAGAACTTCGCACCCTCACCGCCGCTTTGCAGCCAGATCCCCAACACATGCTTGTAGCCGTCGACATCGACCTCGACGACCAGGTGGGCGACCTTGATGGTGACCACCCCGGCTTCGCGGACCTTGATCCGGATGCCGTCGGCTCAACTCAAGTAGGAGGGCTCGGCTGGAGTGAAGTTTTCAGGGAATTTCCCGCCGCTCGTTAACATCGGGGCCCCTTTTGAGGCCTTCACTGAGTGTGAGGGCTTTGCAACATGACATTCAGCAACTCCTGGCCGCTGAGGGCGTCATCGCGCGCCGCGAGCACCCCAAACTTGCCAGCAGCATCGACTGGTTGGTCCGCAATGGCGGTCTCCGCGCTGTCCTGCCGGGCGTGTATGCGGCACCTGAGATGTGCGACTCAGTCGGCACTCGGGTTCGTGCGCTCATGCGTTGGGATCCCGACGCGATCCTTCTCGAGGCGGGGGCTGCCTGGGCGTCCTTCTGGCCCGAAATCCGGATCTCCCGCATTGCTTGTAGCCTCAAACACCAGCGTTGGCCACAGGTCGGCTACGAGTTCACTCGCCGGCAGATTCCATCCGAACTTGTCGTCAACCGGTCCGGTCTGCGCTACACATCTCCAGCACTGACGGCACTGGATCTCTGCGCAACCGATGGCGGCGACGGGATCGATCAGGCGTTGCGGACCCGGGCGACAACCCTCGCACACCTGCAGCGCGCCATGGATCTCACCGCTGGTCGAATTGGCAACCCGATCCGTCGGCAGTTGCTGCTTGATTCGCGAGCCGAGCCCTGGTCGAAAGCCGAGCGCCTAATCCATCGCCTCCTGCGCGATGCAGGCGTCACCGGATGGCGAGCGAACCGACCAGTCGTCTTGAAAGGCTCGACCTGCTATGTCGACGTGATCTTCCGGAAACTCAAGCTAGTGATCGAGATCGACGGCCGGTTGTATCACACTGGGCCAGAGGTCTTCGAGACTGACCGGCGGCGGCAGAACCTCCTTGTCCTGGACGGCTGGTGCGTCCTGCGATTCACCTGGGCGATGATCGAGGAGCGCCCAGAGGAGATCATCGCGATGGTGCGCGAGGCGATCGAGACGCTCACGGCCAGCCAACCCTAAAGGCCGGTCAGAACGGCCTGGGACCGGCTGGCCGCCCGGCGCCGACTGGGGTGGCGGGTCGTTCCTCCTCCGGCTCCTCGATTGCTGCGGTGAACTGCGAGTTATAGAGATCGAAGTAGGGCCCGCGGGCCTCGAGCAGCTCCTGGTGGGTGCCCTGTTCGACGATCTGGCCGTCTTCCATCACCAAGATGACATCGGCATCCCGGATCGTGGAAAGCCGGTGAGCGATCACGAAACTGGTCCTATCGGACCGCAACGCAGCCATGGCTCGCTGCACGAGCACCTCGGTTCGAGTGTCGACCGAGCTGGTCGCCTCGTCCAAGATCAGCAGCGCCGGGTCGGCCAGGAAGGCGCGGGCGATGGTGATCAGCTGCTTCTCGCCTGCGCTGATATTGCTGGCTTCCTCATCGAGGACGGTGTCATAGCCGTCCGGCAGTCCATGCACGAAGCGATCAACATAGGTTGCCTCGGCCGCAGCATGGATCTCTTCTTCACTGGCGGTCGGCCGGCCATAGGCAATGTTGTCTCGGATAGTGCCATGGAACAGCCAGGTGTCTTGCAGCACCATGCCGATGTTGCTCCGCAGTGCCGACCGCGGCACCGTGGCGATGTCCACCCCGTCAAGCGTGATGCGGCCGCTGTCGAGCTCGTAAAACCTCATGATCAGGTTGACCAGTGTGGTCTTCCCAGCCCCGGTCGGGCCAACGATCGCTACCGTACTGCCTGGCTCTGCGACCAAGGACAGGTCGGCGATCAGTGGTTGCTCCGGGTCGTAGCTGAACCAGATGTGTTCGAATGCCACGCGCCCGCAGGTCGGGTTGAGCGGGCTCGCCTCCTCCGCCACCTGCTCTTCTTCGTCGAGTAGCTCGAAGACCCGCTCGGCCGACGCGACACCGGACTGCAGCAGGTTTGCCATCGAGGCCAGCTGAGTCAGCGGCTGCGTGAACATTCGGGTGTACTGAATGAACGCCTGCACGTCTCCGAGATTCATCGTGCCACTGGCGACCCGGAGCCCACCGACCACCGCAATCGCCACATAGTTGAGGTTCCCGATGAAGAACATCATCGGCATGATCAAACCGGAGACGAACTGGGCCCCGAAGCTGGAGCTGTACAACACGCTGTTGCGCTCCGCGAACACCGCCTCGACTTCCCGCTGCCGGCCGAACACCTTGACCAGTGAATGCCCGGTGAACGCCTCCTCGATGTGTCCGTTCAGCTCTCCAGTGGACTTCCACTGTTGGATGAAGAGCTTCTGCGAGCGCTTCCCGATAAACGCTGTCACCAAGATTGACAGCGGAATCGTCACCAGGGCGATAAGCGCCAGCACTGGTGAAATGACGAACATCATCACGGTGACACCGATGACCGTGAGCAGTGAGGTGAGCAACTGGCTCAGCGTTTGCTGGAGCGCCTGCGAGATGTTGTCGATGTCATTGGTCACCCTGCTTAGCAGTTCGCCGCGAGTTTGCTTGTCAAAGTAGCTGAGTGGCAGCCGATTGATCTTCTCCTCGACCTGGTTACGCAGCGCGTAGATGGAGCGCTGCACCGCACCGTTCAACAGGTAACCCTGCAGCCACAAGAACAACGACGCCACCAAGTAGAGAACCAGCGCCAGCAGCAGGAGCTGCGCCAGCAGTGTGAAGTCGATGCCTTGCCCCGGTATCACGTTCAGCCGCTCGATCATGTCGGCAAACTGATCGTCGCCTTGGGCACGTAATTCGGCGACCACCTCTTCCTTGGATTCCCCACCTGGCAGGTCCTTGCCGAGAATCCCGGTAAAGATCACATCTGTGGCCATGCCCAAGATCCTGGGACCCAGGACGTTCATCACAATCCCAATGACCGCGAGCAGCACCGCCAGAGTCAAGATCATTCGCTCCGGCGCCAGGTGCCCGAGCAGCCGCTTCAGCGAAGGAAGGAAGTTCAGCGACTTCTCGACCGCCCGCGCTTGCCCAAACATGCGGCCAGAACCGGCCGGCGGACCATATTTGGGCCGTTCTGGAGCCTTAGGCGCTGCTTGCCCATTGCCAGAGGTGCGGGCTGAGCTTGTCGAAGCCCTCGATCCGCGATCTTGGCCATTGCCACTCACGCGGCGGCCTCCTCTGCACTGAGCTGCGAGTCGACGATCTCGGCGTAGGTTGGGCAGTCCACGAGTAGCTCCTCATGGGTGCCGCAGCCGACGATCTCGCCGTGCTCGAGCACAATGATCTTGTCTGCGTCAGCTATGGTCGCCACCCGCTGTCCCACGATGATCACCGCGGCCTCGGCTGTTTCCCGCTGCAATGCGGCGCGCAACCGGGCGTCCGTGGCAACGTCAAGCGCTGAAAAGGAATCATCGAAGACATAGATCTCCGGTCGCTTCACCAACACCCGTGCAATGGAGAGGCGCTGGCGCTGTCCGCCTGAGACATTGTTGCCGCCCTGCGAGATGAGGGCATCTAGTTGTCCGGGCATCTCGCGCACGAAGTCCTCAGCCTGAGCGACCCGAAGAGCCCGCCAGAGCTCCTCGTCGGTTGCGTCCGGCTTGCCATATCGAAGGTTGCTGCCCACAGTGCCCGAGAAGAGGAACGCCTTCTGCGGGACCAGTCCGATACGGCTCCAGAGCAACTCGGAATCGCAGTCCCGCACCTCAACCCCATCCACCCTGACCGACCCACCAGTGGCATCGAACAGCCGCGGGATCAGTGAGATGAGAGTGGACTTGCCGGCACCGGTAGAGCCGATGATCGCGGTGGTCTGCCCTGGCTCAGCGGTGAAGCTGATGTTCCGCAGCACAGGCGATTCGGCTCCGGGGTAGGTGAACTCTGTCTTTTCGAACGCCACCACCCCGGAGGTCCGCAGCTCGTTGACTGGCTGCGATGGCGGCAGCACTGAGGACTCGGTATGCAACACCTCTTGGATGCGCTCGGCACAGACTGCTGCGCGCGGCGCGATGATCAGTAGGAAGGTTGCCATCATGACCGACATCAAGATCTGAATCAGGTAGGTCAGAAAGGCCGTCAGCGCTCCGATCTGCATGTCGCCGGCATCAACGCGCCACGCCCCAAACCAGAGCACCGCCACACTGAAGACGTTCAGAACAAACATCACAATCGGGAAGATGGCCGCGGCCAACCGACCGACGGAGGTGGTCGTATCGGTGAGTTCGGTGTTGGCGACTTCGAAGCGCGCTGCCTCATAGGGCTCGCGAACAAACGCGCGAACCACCCGGATGCCCGTGATCTGCTCACGCAGAATCCGGTTCACACTGTCGATTCGGGTCTGCATCACCCGGAACAGCGGCCCCATCTTCCGGATCACCAAGAAGATCGAGATCGCGAGCACTGGCATCGCTACCGCAACCAACCAGGACAGGCCGACGTCGGTACGGAGCGCCATGATGATGCCGCCGATCATGGTGATCGGCGCTGCGACGAACATGGTGCCGCTCAACAGCACGAGCATCTGCACCTGCTGAACATCGTTGGTGTTGCGGGTGATCAGCGAGGGCGCCCCGAAGTGGTTGACCTCCCGGGTAGAAAACGAAAGTACTCGCTTGAAGATCGAGTCGCGTACGTCACGGCCGAAGCTCATCGCCGTTTTGGCGCCCAGGTAGGTCGCCCAGATCGAGCAGCCAACCTGTACCAGGCTGACGGCGAGCATGAGGCGGCCCGTACGCCAAATGAAGGCAATGTCGCCCCTAGCCACACCCTCATCGATGATCGCCGCATTCAGGCTGGGCAGCAGCAACGCCGCCATAGTGCCGGCCAGCGACAAGATCAGCAGACCGGTGATCGGGCGCCGGTAGGGAGCGAGGTACGTACGGAGTAGGCCGGTCAGCATGTTGTCCGCACTCCGTCTGGTGCCGGCCGCCGGCAGATGCCGTGCAAGACAAGATCAACGATCTGCTGTGGTTCGGCGAGACGCTGGTCGCCGAGTATGTGATGTGTCATCGAGAAGGTGATTGCGCGCAAGGCGCTGGCCGCCTCGATCGCATCCAGCCTGAGCTGATCTTGGTCGGGTTTGATCAACGGGGCGATGGCACTGTTGAGAAGCTCGTTATCGGCCTGCTGCTTTGCCCGAAAGCTGTCGTAATCATGTGCCTCCTTGCGCAGCCGGAGCGATCCGAACAACGCGACAACTCTGCGCAGCCGCTCCTGGAGGATAGCCACTGCCGCAATCAGCCGCTGCTCAAGGCCCAGGGCCAGATCGACATGGGCAAGCTCGTCGCAGCTGCGCTGGATGTCAAAGGCGTCCTCGATGACGGCATCGATCAGCGCCTCCTTGGTGGCAAAGGCGCGGAAAATAGTCCCCTCCGCAACACCACCGGCCTCCGCAATCTGCTTGGTACTCACCTCGCGGCCGAACCGTTCCAGCAATGGCTCCGTGGCCGCAATGAGCGCGGCTCGGCGCTCATCGAGGGGCAAAGGAGCAGCGCGAGTCACCAGGCCATGGTAGTGAGTGAGTGCTCACTCATCAAGGGGAGAGCCGCAAGAGGTCTGCAAGTCCGCAAACCAGCCGGATTATTCGGCGTCCAAGTGGAGTTACTCGCAGCAGTCTACTTTTTGATTCAGAGGAGTGAGCGGTGGGTTTGGGCCGGCTGGCCGATGAAGTCTTCGAGGCTGTCATCTTCGACATGGATGGAACGCTCATCGACTCCACCCCGGCGGTAGTCAGGGCCTGGAACACCTGGTCCAACGAATACGGGCTCCCGCCGATGGACTTGCGCATGCATCACGGAACGCCCTCGGCGTCGGTGGTGCGCTCTGTGATGCCCGAACATCTGCATGAGGCAGCCATGCAGCGCATCATGGACCTGGAGATTGCCGATCTTCATGACGTCGTGGTCCTCCCTGGCGCGGTTGAGGCGCTGGCATCCCTCGCGAGCGCGAAGAACGCGATCGCAACCTCGTGTACCGTGCCGCTGGCCCAAGCGCGGATCGCGGCATCGCGGCTGGTGCCGCCCTCCGTGGTCGTAACCGCCGATGACGTGGTGCATGGCAAGCCGCACCCCGAGCCGTTCCTCGAGGCCGCCCGCCGGCTGGGCGCCGACCCGCACCGCTGCCTTGTGGTCGAGGACGCCCCGAGTGGCCTGCAGGCAGCTCAGGCCGCCGGTTGCTTCACGTTGGCGGTTGTCACGACGACACACCGTGAAGCGCTTAACGCCGACGCGATTGTCTCGGATCTTTCGGAGGTTCGCTTCGACGTGGACCAGGACGGCGTACGGGTCAGGCTGGCGGAAGAGTTCGATGATTCGCTTCGAGCGGCTCAGCTCAGGTAAGCGCCCTCTCCCATCAGATCAAGATCAACAAGCAGCCTGCGTCCGTCAGAGGATTCCGACATCGACGATGTGGTGCTGGATGGCATAAGACGCGGCGGCCGTACGGGAGCGGACGCCCAGCTTGTCAAAGATGTTGCTGACGTGGCGATGCACCGTTCTCTCGCTCACGAAAAGTTCGATCGCGATCGCGTGGTTCGTCCTGCCAGCCGCGACCAACCTCAGTACCTCGATCTCGCGTGCGCTCAAGCCGCTCGGACCGAACGCCGGGGTGGGTTGCAGCAGCTGTTCCACTCGCTGCAGATCGGGCCGGGCACCCAGACGGGCGAAAGTTGATCGTGCAAACTCGAGCTCGACCTGTGCGGCGTCTTCGTCGCCCACTGCCCGACACGCTAGGCCGATGAGAGCGGAAACCGTTGCCACAGCGTAGGGCGCGTCGATCTCCCGCCAGCACCGCGCCGCGCTTCGCAGTAGCGGCAGGGCTGTAGCAGGATCTCCGTCGCTGAGGGCTACGGCAGCGCGGGCCGCGGCGAGCTCGGCCTGCACGCCGGGAGTTGCATAGACCGCGGCGATGGTGGTCAGTTCGGTGATCGCCTGCTGCGCCGCATCGATCTCGCCGGCCGCCAGCATGACCGTCACCGCAGCCGGCAGCAGGTCGAGGCGCTCGAGCTGTCCCGGTGTTTCGGCGAGTGCGCGCCGAATACCGAGCAGCGCCTTGTCGACCTCGCCTTGGGTCAGCCGCAACAGGGACAGTCCTGGTTGGGTCTGCCCACCCAACTCTGCTGCCTGGCGGTAGCTCACCTCGGCCTGAGGGTGGTGCCCGAGCAGCCGGTGTATCTCGGCGAGCTGGTAATGAGCGTGGCCGGCGACAAGCTGGCCGTAATTCCCGCTGAGGTCATCGCAGACGAAAGCAACTTCCTGCAACGCCTCTTGCCAGGACCCGCGCAGGCACATCAGGTATGCGCGATAGATCCTGCAATTGCCGAAGTAGGCGCCGCCGAGCCTGGGTTGCGAGTCGAGCCAGGCCCCCAGAGCATCGGTCCACTCGCGGGCCCGGCCGAACTCACGGGCTTCGTGGCACGTGGCGATCGCGCTGCAATACATCATGCTTGTGGCACGCGGTGACGTGTCGCGCTCCACCACCGGGAGCATCGCCTCGTCCAGCCGGCTGAGACCCTCCTCGAGCCTGCCAGCCTTGATCAATGCCCGTCCCCAGACTGTTGTGGCGAAGGCGATCAAGTCGGTCTGATGATGTCGAGACCCCAGGTCAGCGGCGCGGGCCAGGAGCTGGGCAGCCTGGTCGTAGTCGCCAGCAGCAATCAAGAAGTAGGCCTCGGTGAAGAGAAACCATCCGCTGTCGACCTCCGGCATGCTGCGCCGCACCTGCGCTGCCCAGCCTCTGGCCCGCGCGAACTCCGCGTTGATGATCAGGGCCTGGAAGAGCCAGAAGGCAGATGTGATCGCTGGGTCTACCTCCCCAGCACTGATGCGTAAGTTGAACGCCCGCCGAAGCAGCTGGATCGCCTCAGCACCGCGACCGAGGATCTGCGCAGCCTCGGCATAACGCTCAAGATCGTCAGCGGGCAGCGGCTCGGACTGGTCGGCCGCAGCGAACTGAACACATGCCTCGGCCCAACGCGACTGCGCGTGCAACTCCCGAGCCTGGCCCGACCGGGTCGCACCATCCGCCATGGCAGTCCCTTCCCGGCCCCATCATCCCCCGGAGGACGGACTGGGCAGAAGTACCCATAACACCTAGGTCAATCTGGCCTGACATGCCGATGCCTCGATGCGCAGCTCCCCCGCATATTTGCGGTGTCACCCCCGAAGGTCGGGCGTGAAAGTCACCAAGGAGGCCGTCATGACCGCGCCGTTCATCTTCATCGGAACGCACCAGGTAAAGCCCGGCAAGCTGGAGGAGTTCCAGGCCTGGTTCGCGAACTATATCGAGTCCACCATCGAGCCCAAGGAACCCCGACTGCTGTTGTTCGAGGCCTACGCCGACCCCGAGGCCAACGTGGTCACCGTGGTCCAGGTCCACCCGGACGCGGAGTCAATGGTTCATCACATGAAGGTGATCACCGACCACGTCACCACCGCGTACGCCGACTTCCTCGAGCGGGAAAGCCGGTATCAGGTCTACGGGACGCCTCAGGCAGGGGTTCTCGAGCTCATGCAGCAGATGGACGGCTCCGAACAGGCGCCCACAAGCCAAGAGCCGTTCGCAGGCTTCACGCGGCTCGGAAGGGGCGCGGTCGCGGCTTGAGCCGATGGGCCGGCTCGCAAACTAGCCCGTCTTACGGCGGAACGTGCGTTTGGTCTCAACCGGACCGTGCGCGTGCACGTTCTGCTGGGCGCTATCGATGTGATCCTCGCCCTTGCGACCTTGCTTGGCGGCCAGTGCCTCGCGGAACTTGCGCTTGGTCTCGTCCTCGGGTGTCTGATCTTGCTCGGGTTCCTGATCTTGATCGGAGTTCATGGCTGATCACCTGCGGAGCCAGCAGTTTGCTGCCTGGGTTCGTCGGACGGCCACGAGCTTGGCGGTGGCCAGTTACGAACGGTGTCCTCGGTACCCTCGAGTTGATCACCGCTCTCGGTGGCTGGGGTGCTTTGCTCGCCAGCGCGCGTCAGCAGCGTCCTCCTCGCGGAACAACTTCACCGCCGTGCCGTACGCGGCGACCTCACTGAGCGACTGGGTGATCTCGCTGCAGTCGAACTTGAGGCCGACGATCGCATCCGCACCGGCGGCGACCGCCATCTCAACCATGCGAGCCACCGCTTCCTGACGCGAGTCGGTCAACATCACCACATAGCCGTCCAGCGGGTTTACCCCGCGCAGGTCTGGCCGCAATTCGCGAGTACGCGCCACGACTCCAACCACGTCGCCGACCACGGAGGAGATCTCGCGACCCGGAACAGCCTCCATGGTCACCACAGGCAGCGGGCGCTGGACGACGGCGGGCTGCTTCGTGGCGGGCGGTTGCGGAGTCCACTGCGGTGGCTGTTGCCCGTACGGTCCCTGGCCTGGCTGCCCGTACGGCTGCTGCGGCGGGTACTGTCCCGGTTGCTGACCGTACGGCGGCTGCTGGCCCGGATAGGGCGGCTGAGGTTGGCGTCCGGCGGACGGTTGCCCGTACGGCCCGGGCTGCTGCTGCCCGTACGGATTCGGCGGATTCTGCCCGTAAGGCGGCTGCTGCCCGTAATTGCTCATGCCGACAAGATATCGGCCCATGACATCTGGGCCCAGACGGCCACGGGCGTTCAGTTGATCCCGTAGTAGTGCCGCAGCTCGCCGAGCGGGGCGTAACCAACTCGGCAGCTGGGCGGTGAGGTGGGGGTACCGCAGCGCGCCTTGACCTGCGCATCGATGGCATCGTTCAACGCGTTGCGACTGGACTGCGAGAGCGACCAGCCCAATGGTGCGGCGACTTCGGGCTGCGGCAGCCGATCGATAACGATCACCCGGCGCGGCATCGCGAGGTCCAAGTCGCCACATGCATCCGCTAGCCCGGAGACCTCGCCCGGCGCCTGGCAGAATGCGCGCAGACTGGCCAAGTCCCGAGTACGCTCCAGCAGCGCAGACGGCTTGGACAAGCTGACCCCTCCCCTGAGATAGGTGCTGACTGGCAACGCGACTTCGCTGGTCGGGCCCTGATTGAGCTCTGGGTGCGTGGTGTTCTGATCACCGTTGGCCAGGTACACGACAAAGGGCACGATGAAAGGCAGATCGTCTGCCGAGTCTGCGGCCTGGATGTTGTGATCCCGAACCAGCGGAAGCCATTGCGGTGCCAGATCAGTGATCGTTGCCAGCCCGCTGTTCTCGATATAGCCGCCATCGACAAGCTGGGTGCGCGGCCAGTACGCCGCGGTCTGTTGATCAATCCTCCCGCGATCCGGGCACGGCCCGATCACCGCGCCGGGTGTGACGAAGGGAAAGCGCGCGGTCAGCAGCGCGGCCGTCGCCGCCTTGACATCGCCCAGGCAGAACCGGCCCGCATTGCCGCTGGTTTCGGGTGCATACGGGCCATATGCGGTGAAGAGATCAACCGTACGCGTCGCTGGGCCTGGTACCTTGTCGCAGCTGTTCTCGGGGTCGAAGCCAGCGCCCGGAGACGTAATGATCGACGCACCTGGCTCTGGTTTGATCTGGCTGACCCAGACCCGGCAGACATGCTTGGCGTCGGTGGAGTTCAAGATCAGATGACCGGTCGCCGGCGAGAGATCATGATCATGCAAGAACGAGCGGTCTCCCCAGGCAGCGCCTGGCCGCTGGTAGGCGTCCATCCATCCTGTCTCGATCAACCGCGCCCGGTCGGCCCAGTCCCAAGCGCGGGTACGCGGAGGAAGCAGCGGCATCGGAACCCCGGTGGCGCCATAGAAGGTGTCGCGGATGAAGGTGCCGTCCGCGGCCTCCGACAATGTTCCAGGGCCGGCCATCTGCTGGATGGCCTCGACGGCACGAGTGATCCCGGGATCCGTTGCGGTGCCGCTGAAGCGGGCAACGGTGAGACCAACTGAGCCGCCGCTCGCGCCAGCGGAGAAGAGGACAGACCGGCCCGCGCAGGTGTACTCGCCCATGGCCTCCAGTCCGCGGACGGTCCAGTAAGCGGCCCGAATACCGCCGCCTTCGGCCGCCACCAGGAGCATAGGGCGGACCCTGTGTCCAGCTACCGTGAGCTCGCAGCCCTCAGGGTCGGTCGACCAGGCCTGGAACGCCTCCGCCATGGTCTGGCGGCCGTCGACCTGCCCAGTAGCCGATCCACGATCCATTTCATGGATGGTGCCTTTGCCACTCAGCACCGTCGTCAGTACCACGATCACGGCCAGGACCGTGACCAGCGGCGTGCGTTTGAAACCCAGGAGTCGGAACGCTTCGGCCGGGGCGTGCGGCTGCATGATCAGGCCCATAGCGGAGACCATGCCTGTCAGGGCCCCGATGCCCAGGACGGCCGTTGCCGCCAGTCCCAGCCGCGCAGCGAGCGTCGGGACCCAGCCGAGGGCAAAGAAGATCAAGACCCAAACTGCCATCAGCGCCAGGCCGGCGTAGACCGGATTCCTGGACGAAATCCGAAGTGTCGGTGGGACGCTGAGCACGGTCGTGATGATCATGATCAGCCAGGGCAGGCAGATGAGGATGACTCCCATGGCGACGCAAACCCGGACCGAGACGAAGTCCACCTCGACGAGCTGCTTGCGCAGGATAAGCACCGGGGCAAACGCACGGAGCAGACCGAGACCGGCCACGACCAAGACGGCCGCTGTGGCAACGTCCCCGACAATCTTGATTGCCGAAGCATCCTGATCGTCAAACGCGGGAAGTTCAGTCATCCGACGCCATTCCCAGCGCCTCGCCCAGATCTTGCGCAGCAGCAGCGAAACCCCGATGATCGCCACGAGCGGGACACCAACGAACACCACAAACCGCAAGGTGTGCAACTCGCCGGAGGATCCAGGTTGAGCTGAAAGAACGTCCGGCCACGTTGCACCTGTCCTGCCCACAAGCAGGGCTAGCGCGGCGAAGACAACGACCACGGCGGGTCCGATCGCCCAGTATCCGAGCGTGGTCCGATTGTAGATCGACAGTGGGTCGTCGGTCTGCGTTGTGGGCATGTCGGCGTGCGCGGAATCCCCGGTGACCGCCTGATCGGCCTTGCGGAACTGCTGCACGAACCCGATACGAAGCCGAGTTGTGATGAAAACCGAGAAGGCCACAAAGAGAGTCGCGGCCAAAGCGGCAACCGCACGGGTGCGGCCGATGCCACTGTCCACCCAGGCCCGTTCCACGTCGGGGAGCTGCTCCAAGATCGCGGACCCCGTCGTCACACTGAGCACGAAGAAGGCGAGGCTGGGGAGCAGTGAAAACCGCTGTACCAAGATCGCACTCCAGGCTCTGCCAAGCGGGCTCCGCGTACCCTCCTCGGATTGGTTCGGGGGCTTCTTCTTGGACGTTTTTGGAGCTTGCACTGCCAGCCCAATCACCACAATGATCAAAAGTGCAGCGGTCACCAACCACTTGATCGTGGTCAGCAGGACGAGCGTCGGTACGAGACCGGCGGTACCTCCAAAGACTGCGATCGCGGTGAAATTCTCGAGAGCGTCGACCACGATCAAGGTTGCCAAGCCGATGCCGGCGAGCCGCCGCCACCAGCGTCGTTTCACAAAAAGCACGATCACCAAGCCGAGCAGGGCGTACGCCGCGATGAATGCAAAGTCAAACCCAATGTGGCCGCTGAACAGACTCACGAACCGCTCGCGATCCGCGAGAGACCCGTCGGGTCCAACCACAACCCAGCCCTGCTTGCTCTGGCCAAGGAAGACGGCCGGCCCGAAGAGCGCGGACAGCGACCAGCTAAGCCCCTCGGAGTCGAGTACTCGCTCGGACTGCGTGTCGAGAGCGACGAGGACAACGGCGAGAGCGAGGCTGGCAGAGACAAGCCACCCGATCAGGTACGCCGCGACGTTCCTGTCCCGCTGCGACGCTAACGAGCCGGTCACACGACACTAACCGAGCTCGGTCATCTCGACGGTGACGAACATCTCCGAACGGCCGCCGGAGTAGGTGCCGCGCAGCGGGGCGACGTCGCCATAGTCACGGCCGTGGCCAACTCGGACGTACCCGTCGGTAAGCCGCCGGGACAACGTCGGGTCGTACGCCACCCAGCTGCCGCACCACCACTCCACCCAGGAGTGGCTCTCGCCTGGCACGGTGGTGTTCGGTTCGCCGCTGCCCGGATGCAGATATCCCGACACGTAACGTGCGGGTAGGCCGATCGAACGCAAGGCTCCCAATGCCAGGTGGCTGTAGTCCTGGCAGACTCCCCGACCCAGCTCCCAGACCTCACTGGCCGGGCTCGTGACCTTCGTTGAACCCCGCTCGTAGCTGAGACGATCATGAATCAAGGCGCACACGTCCAGAGCTGCCAGTCGCGGCGGCTGCGCGGTCGTCATCGCAGCCAAGTCGGACAGCTCCTCGGGAGGCTGGGTGCGTTCGTTGATGGTCAGGAATTCAGCCATCTTGTCCACGACGGCGCGGTCCCGGAGCGCTGCCCAGCCAAGATCATTCGGTGCTTCCCGCCGGTCGAGGTCCCAGGCAAGATCATCTCCGTGGGTCTCCACCACACCCTGTGCGTGCACGCTCAGCCGATCGTGTGTCTCGTGCACCTCAAAGGTAGTGACGGCGGTGCCCCAATAGTCGGTGTAGCTGAAGCTCCATGCCGCAGGTTCGATGTTGACCCGGCTGCTCCAGACCGTCTGGTGATCAGTCTCCGCCGGAGTCATCCGCGCCTCGTTGTATGAAGATTTGACTCGCGACGCGTACCGAAACCCTGTCTGATGATCAATGCTCAGCCGCATCTCAACGCGTCCCCTCAGTGATCCACGCGGTCGGATCCGCAGCGGCGAAATAGCTGGTTGCGACGGTGATGGTCACCTGCGCCATGACATCCTGCACGGCTGACATCTCACTGTTGAGGTTGCCGAGCAGATCGTCGAGATCGGCATACTCCAACCGAGCACGGAGCTGGCCGAGCGACCGAATGGCCGTCTGAGCGTGGCGTGCCGTGAGCATGTTGTTCTGGGCCACTTTCTCCAAGCTGTCAGTAGCGGCGATCAGCCCGTGCATGATCGAACGCGGGAACCGGGCGTCCACGATCAAGAACTCCGCCGCCTCGCGCTCGGTATAAAGACCACGGTAGGTCCTCAGGAAGGCGTCATGTCCGCCGCAACCGCGCAGCACTGCTGGCCACTGCCTGCTGCCGTGAGTCAGCGACGCCGAGGCAACCAGCCGTGAGGTCATGTCAACTTGTTCCAAAGATCGGCCCATCGACATGAACTCCCAGCCGTCGTCGCGCACCATGATGCCGCGAGCGATGCCGCCGAACATAGCGCCGCGCTCGCGTACCCAGTTCAGGAACACATGGGCACCCGTCGTTCCGAACGGGGTGGTCGGAAGCTGGTGCCAGGTCGTGTTCACGCACTCCCACAAGTCGAGCGGAATCACCTCGCGGGCCCGACGCGCATTGTCCCGCGCGGCGGCGAAGCAGAAGTAGATCGACGTTGGCTCGGACGGGTCGTAGCCGAGCACCCGCAGCAGGTCGGTCAGCATCGGCTCTTCGACATGATCAACACTCATCAGCGCCAAAAGGTTGCGACAGGCATCCACCTCGGCGGCCTGGGTGTCTTCGATGAGCATCCGTAGATGGGTCTGCAGCAGCCTCGCGGTGTCCTCGGCGCGTTCTACGTACCGGCCGATCCAGAACATCGACTCGGCGATCCGGCTCAGCACAGCCAACCCCGCCGACTGGCCTGCTGTTGTTGATCTTCCCGCTGTTGTTGATCTTCCTGCTGTTGTTGATCTTCCTGCTGCTGTTGACCTCCCTGCTGCCGCTGGGCTTCGGCGAGACTCGGCATCACAGCTATGGGGATCGTGGCCACGGTGAGCGGCACTTCTGGCTGAGATCGGCCATCAGCAACGTCCTCGTCGATTTGCTCGAACGGCGCCCGACCGGAGGACGATCGGTGAGCAGGCGGGCTGAGCACCCAGGTGTCTTTGCTCCCCCCGCCCTGGCTGCTGTTGACGACGAGCTCTCCCTCGGGCAATGCGACGCGGGTAAGCCCGCCGGGGAGCACCCAGATGTCCTCGCCATTGTTGACAGCGAATGGTCGAAGATCGACATGCCGCGGCTGTAGGCCGTCCTCCATCAGCGTTGGCACGGTGGAAAGCTGGACTACCGGCTGCGCGATCCAGCCGCGCGGGTCCTCGATCACCCGACGCCGCAACGCATCAAGCTCAGCCTCGGTGGCGCGCGGCCCGATCACGATCCCCTTGCCGCCGGAGCCGTCAACCGGCTTGACGACCAGTTCCTCGAGACGGTCCAGCACCTCCTGCCGAGATTCGTCCTCCTCCAGCCGCCAGGTATCGACGTTGGCGATGATCGGATCTGCTCGCAGGTAGTACTTGATCAAGTCCGGTACGTAGGTATAGATCAACTTGTCGTCTGCCACACCGTTACCTATCGCGTTGGCCAACGCCACACCGCCGGTGCGTACCGCGTTCACCAGGCCCGGTACGCCGAGCATCGAGTCACTGCGGAAATGCACCGGATCGAGATAATCGTCATCAATCCGGCGGTAGATCACGTCCACCCGCTGCAGCCCGGCGGTGGTGCGCATGAAGACCTTGCCACGGCGGCATTCGAGATCGCGGCCCTCAACCAGTTCGACACCCATGGTGCGAGCCAGCAGGGTGTGCTCAAAATAGGCCGAGTTGTAGACGCCCGGGGTGAGTACCACCACTGTCGGCTCGTCAACGCCGGACGGTGCCGCCTTGCGCAGCGCCGTGAGCAGGCGGGTCGGATAACCAGCCACGGGGCGGATCCGCTGGTTGGCGAAGGCCTCGGGCATCGCGGTGATCATCGCGTTGCGGTTGGTCATCACGTACGAGACCCCACTCGGCACCCGGACGTTGTCCTCGAGCACGCGTACGTCGCCGGCTGGATTGCGGATCAGGTCCACCCCAGCGACATGGATGCGTACCCCGTTGACAGGCGTGATGCCCCACACGGCCCGATGGAAATGGGTCGAGGAGGTGACCAGCTGGCTGGGAATGACACCGTCGGAGATCACCCGAGCGTCGGAGTAGATGTCGGCTAGAAACGCCTCGAGCGCTCTCACCCGCTGCGCGACGCCGGCCTCGATGATCTCCCACTCCGGCGACGCGATCACCCGCGGCACCAGATCGAGCGGGAAGGGCCGTTCCACTCCGCCGACATCGAAAGTCACGCCGGCTTGGGTGTAGTTGTTGGCAAGGGACTCCGCGATCATGCGGAGATCGTCTGCGGTTGATCGGTTGAGTGTCGAGTAGACAGCTTGGTACGAAGGCCGGACGCTCCCCTCCGCATCCATCATCTCGTCGAACGCGTCACCGGTTCGGTAGTTGGAAAGCACGTCCGCCATAAGGCGGAGCCTACTCATACTCTCGTTACCTAAGCGTTAAGTCTTCCGCAGGCTGCGAGCAGGCTCACAAGAAAATGCAGGAGTCACCGAACTCGTGCCAGAGATAGCGCTCCGCAACGGCCGCGTCGTACGCCCGCTGGGTCAGCTCGGCGCCGACCACGGACTCGACCAGCAGTAGGTGAGACGCCTCAGGGTTGTGCCATCCGGTGATCAACCCGTCGACAACGCGTACCGGCCGCTGCGGAGAGATCACCAGGTCGGTCCATCCCGAGTTGGCCGCCACGATCCCATCTGGGCGGGCGACCGATTCGATGGCGCGGGTGGCGGTTGTGCCGACCGCGATCACCCGACCGCCACGCGCCCGACTGGAGTTGACCAGATGGGCGGTCGTCTCACTGACCTCGAACCATTCCGGCTGTGGCGCCTCCCCCGCGTCCTGGGACGACAACCCGGTGTGCAACGTGATGGGCGCAAAGATCACGCCCCGTGCCACCAGTCGCGCAACCAGTTCCGCGCTGAAGGGCCGGGCCGCGCTCGGCATTTCCGCACTGCCTGGGCAGAGGGCGAAGATCGTCTGGTACGCCGAGATCGGGAAGGAGCCGCTGAGGTAGCCGTAGCTGATCGGCCGCGCGTGCTCCCGCAGATAGCCAGAGAGGCTCTGCGAGACGCTGACCCGTCCACGCCAGAGCCGATTCCCGACGCCCGTTGGTGAGGAACCCGAGTCTGGGTAAGGGGCAATCAACTCAAGGACGCCGCCCGCCGGAAGGCTAATCCGCTCACCGACCTCACCATCGAGCACCGGAGCCGAGGCGTCGGGCGCTGCACGCAACTCGACCACGCGGGTACCGTCGCCGAGCCGGTTCGCGATGTGCACCACGACAGCTGAACCGTTCCGGGCGCCATCCAGCTGGCCGGGCACCGTGGCCGAGGTGTTCACCACGAGCACATCGCCGGCCCTCAGCTGATCACCGAGGCGGCAGAAAGAGGTGTGCCGGATGGCCGCCGGGGTTGCGACCATGAGCCGTACGCCGTCCCGCCGCAGCCCCCGCTCCTCGGGCGGCTCTGTGGCCGTCCGGTCATCAGGAAAGGTGAAGCGCGTCTCAGGCCGGGCTGCCAGCATGGTGCTCACTGCGACGCTGCCCTCGCCGCGAGAGTTGCGATCAGGTCAGCACCTCGATAGCGGCCGCTTGGCAGATGAGAGGTAATCAGCGCCATCACGATCAGGGCCGCAGTCTCTGGCTCGGGCCGATCGCTGATGTCCTCACCTGGATACGCTGCCTGGTGCATGGCGGTCCTCATGTCGCCTGGGTCGAGGCTGTACCACCTGAAGTCTGGCTCCTCAGCCGCCCAAGTCAGCGTCTGGTGATCAAGCGCCGCCTTGCTGGACCCGTAACCACCCCATGCCTCATAGTGATCGACGCCCGCGTCGGAGGAGATATTGATGATCACGGACTGGGGGTGCAGCGAGGGCAGCAAGTCCCGGATCAACTGCTGCGGAGCGATGACGTTGGTACGCAGCAGCTGCTCGTACGCCGCAGGCTCAAGATCACGCAGCCGAGGCAGTGGCGATCCGCCAAGATCACTTGCGTTGTTGATCAAGAGATCGAGTCGGCCTGCTGTCACCGCAGCGGCCACCAACTGCGCACGATGTGCCGGGTCGGCAACATCGCCCGGAATGGCGCGTACCGTCGTCAGCTCCGACAGGGCCCAGGCCGTGCTCGCAAGCGGCTCCGCGTGCCGGGCGTCGATGGTCAGGTTCCACCCGCGGCGCGCCAGCTCGAAGGCCACAGCGCGCCCCAACCCGAGCGAGGCACCGGTGATCAGTGCATGAGGCATGGATCCATTGTTCAACTTAAAGCCAGCTTGAGTTCAAGGCGCCGCTCCCACGGCTTCACTGTGGAAACACATGTTTACCTAGGTTGCAGTCGCTTCACACAGGTTGCAACGTGTGTGAAGCGCCAGGAAAGTGGGTTAACCCAGGTTTCTGCGCTTCACACAGGTGACGATATGTGTCCGTCAGAAGGCCTGTGCAGAGTGAGCCGGTCGCTCAGAGCGCGCGCCGTCCGTGGGTTCCGGGCGCTTGCGGCTCGCTCTCGCTGTCGCTGTCGCTGTCGCGGAGGTAGCTGAAGTCACCGAAGTCGTCGTCAGCCTGACGGCGGGAGCGGCGGCGCTTGCCCTGGCCTTCAGGAGCGGGAGGCTCACCTCCGTTTGGCACATCAGGTTGGGGAGGCCCGACGGTGCGCAGCAGTTGGGTGGTCGGCGCCTCCTGCGACTGCGGTGCCTGCTGCGGAGGGCGTTCCGGCTGGGGCGGACCGCTAGGTCGCGGCAGTTGGGTAGTTGTCGCTTCCTGCGGCTGCGGTATCTCCTCCGGGCGGCGCTCCGGTTGCTGCGGCACCGCCGGTTCCTTGGCAGCTGCTGGCCGACGGATATGAAGCCGCGTCGTACCGGGCTGGCGTGACGGACGGCCCCCGGCTCCGCTGGCACGCACCACCGCTACGCCAATCGCTGTGGTCAGCGGAACCGCCAGGACGAGCCCGATGGAGCCCACCAGGATGCTCAGCACTTCGGCCGCGAAACGCTCGGTCTGCAGCACATCGAGCAGCGGTAGGTTATAGATCTTGATCAGCAAGAACACGCCAAGCGACGCGCCGGCTGTCGCAAACGCGATCGTGTAGACCGTCGAGGCAATGTGATCCCGGCCGATCCGCATCGCACGTGAGAACAGATGCCGCTGTGTCGCACCTTGATCCGCGAGCTCCCAGACCGCGGAGGCCTGGGTGATCGTCACATCGTTGAGGATGCCGAGACCCGCGACGATCATCCCGCAAATCACCACGGATGTGAGCTGCAGATCGGGCGCCGCAGCCGCTAATACGTAGTCGTCCTCGGCGGCGAGGCCGGTCAGATGCGACCACTTGGTCGCGACATAGCCGAGGAGCGCTATCAAGATCAATCCAAAGAGGGTCCCGACCAATGCGGTCGTGGTCCGAGCGCTGAAGCCGTGGGCGGCGTACAACGCGACGAACATGATCGCCGACGAGCCGATCAGCCCTACCATGATGGGGCTTGACCCGGCGATCAGGGCCGGAAACATGAACGTGACCAGGACAAAGCCCGCAAATCCCAGGCCTACCAGGGCAGCGAAGCCACGCCAGCGGGCGACCACGATCACCACGGCGGCGAAGATCAACCCCACGATCAGCAGCGGCGTACTCCGCTTAAAGTCAGAGAACTGATACTGCGCCGGTTGGTCAGCCGACGGCGGCACCCGGACCAACTTGATGACCTGGCCGACCTTGACCCCCGACGAGTAAATGGGGCCGGTTATCGGAACAGTCACGGCCTGCCCTTTGTCGTCGCCCTCCAGCAGCTGAGACGTCAAGTCAGCGCACCGGGCGTCCGCCACCCCTGGCGTGGATCCCGACAGCCCTTCGCAGGAGATCTCCTTGATGCTGGTGATCCGCGCCGTTGGGTAGGTGACGCCCGGAACGCTGTGGCCGGCCACGTCGGCGTTCACATGGCCTGAGATGTCGCCCGGCCAAAAGGCAACCAACCCGACCAGTGTCCAGATCGCCAGCGGTATCAGGACCACGATCAGGATCCGCAGGGCGCGTTGGTGGCGGCGTAGCTCGTCGGGGTTCACCGACGGCTGCGGACCGGTATCTGAAAGACGCTCTGAGCTGGAGTGTGAGTGAGCCACGATGCCGCCTAGTCTTAGTCCCCATGAGTCGGCTACCTGGGGCGAGTCGGGACGGCATCGGGCCGCACCGGGTGATGGCTCGCCAGGCATCCAGGAGCGAACTCAGCCAACAATCTAACCCAAATCACCCTGGATATATCCCGGCCGATCCCTCTGCTGGGATTGGCCGGGCAGCACGACACCGCCGCCACGCCGCCGGTCTGATCGCCGGGATCATCGCCCTCGGCCTTGTCGGGCTGTGCTTACGCGCGGTGCCGGCAGTCCTGACGGACAGTAGCCTCGCCGCTCAGGTCGCTGGCCCGCTTGCCGGCATTCCAGGTCCCTTCCCGAGCACCGCTGGGCCCAAGGCCCCGCCCCGTAACGCGAGCGCCGAGCCGTCCCCAGCGGCTAGCAGCCGGGTCACCTCGGCCAAGTTGCAGGCGAAGCGCAAGCCCAAGGACATTCGCCAGGTCGAGGTGCTGGGCAGCGGGCCAGGGACGTACCAGGCGGCCCGCAAGAGTATGAGATCGACTTCGTCGTCTGGGTCTTTGATGCGGTATGACGTCCGGGTTGAAGACGGGTTGGCCATTGACCCCGATCAGGCTGCTGTCGAGATCCAAAAAGTTCTCGACGATCCACGCAGCTGGCGGAGCACCCGCCGCTGGCGATTCGAGCTGGCGCCGGTTGGCGAGTCAGCCACCCTGCATGCCTACATCGTGACGCCGGAGACTACCGACCGGCTGTGCGCGCCGTACCTGACCCGCGGAGAGGTGTCTTGTCAGAACGGCAATCGAGTGGTACTGAACGCCAAGCGTTGGCTGCTCGGCGCCGACGCGTACGGCTCTGATCTGACCAATTACCGGCGTTATCTGGTGAACCACGAGTTCGGACACGCGCTCGGCAAGCGGCACGTGGACTGCCCGGGTCCGGGGAGGCTTGCGCCGGTGATGATGCAACAGACCAAGGGCCTCGAAGCCTGCCGGAAGAACCCATGGCCGCAAGCTACCGAAGATTGACGCCGCCGCCGCCGCCGCGCGCTTACGCCTCCTACGATCTGCAGCTCGTGCCGCTGCCCGTCGGAGTGGCCCGGCTGATGCTGTCCGGCCGGTTGCGCCATGCGCAAACCGAAGGGCACCAGGCCTCAGAAAGTCGCTGGCATCCGGAGTATCCGATGCTCGACAGCATCGATGCGATCGCGATGGCCTTCGCTGCACATCGAGCGATGATGGGCACGGTCAAGGAGTCGCCGGCGTGGTGGATCCATCAGATCGTCGCCGATGGTGTGGTGGTGGGTGACATCGGATTCCACGGGCCTCCCAGTCCTGAGCGGGGGGTCGAGATCGGCTACAGCGTGGTACCCGCCTGGCGCGGGCGCGGGGTGGCCAGCCGGGCCTGCGCGTTGATCTTGCAGCAGGCGTGGCGGGACGGTGCGGATACTGTCGTAGCCGAGACCGATGATGGCAATGTCGCCTCGCAGGCGGTGCTGCTTCGCAACGGATTCGAGCGCCGTCCCGACGGCGTCTTCGTGATCACCCGCCCGGAGACTCAATGAACGGCATGACCCGCCACATCAGGCTCGAGCAGCCAGCCATGATGGGCCCGATCTTCGCTCAGCTGCGCCGCGGCCCGGGGGACCCGACCCACCGCTGGCTTGGCGACATTCACCTTCGCGCCACGCGTACGCCGGTCGGGCCGGCCTTGATCAAGATCCTGGCGAATGGCGCTCAGGTCTCCGCCCGAGCGTGGGGTGAGGGTGCGGAATGGAGCCTTGATCAATTGCCGCGGCTGCTTGGCGCGGCCGACGATCCGAGTGCGTTCCGGCCACGGCCCGAGCACGCTCCGCTGGTCGGAGCATGGCAACGCTATGGTCGCTACCGGGTCGGTCGGACCGAGGCGGTTTACGAGGCGCTGGCGCCGGCTTGTATCGAGCAGGTCGTCACGGGCAAGGAGGCATTCCGAGCGTGGCGACTGCTGGTGCGTGAGTTCGGCGAGCCCGCGCCCGGACCGGCGCGCGAGCCGGATTCAGCGGCGTACGGGATGCACCTGCCGCCGACGCCTGAGGTCTGGTCTCGGGTGCCGAGCTGGCGGTTCCTCGCTGCCGGGGTTGAGCAACGGCGGAGCCGCACCCTGGTCCGTACGGCGATCAGGGCTGCGGCTTTGGAGCGCACCCTGACAGGCTCCTACGAGCAGGCTGATCGGGCGCTGCGCAGCTTCCCTGGAGTTGGAGCCTGGACGTCAGCGGAGGTGCGGCAACGCGCACATGGCGATCCGGACGCGTGGAGCATCGGCGACTATCACGTCGGCAGAGACATCACCTATACCCTCACTGGCGAGGAACTCGATGATGACGCCTGCCTCGAAATCCTCGAGCCGTATCGCGGACACCGGTTCCGGGTGCAGATGCTGCTCTCGATGGTCGGCCGTCGCCGACCGCGCCGCGCACCACGCAGGACACTGCCGACCCATACGCCGTACGCGACCCGGGGTCGGTCGTAACGCCGGAAGGAAGCCAGCCGCACCTAACTGCGCAGACCGAAGACACACTGCCAGCTGGGCCGGAACTGCGCAGTTTCTGAGAAGAGAGGTAGGTCTCGTCAAGAATGAGGTGGACGCCTAAAGCATGGCCAGAGGGCCTGCGCGCCTCAATAGCGCTCGCGTTGCCTATCGCAGCGGTCGGGATGAGCTTCGGCGTGCTGGCCGCTCCGGTGCTCGGTGCGATTCCCTCGATCGTGATGTCGGCTGTGGTCTGGTCGGGCACTGCCCAGTTCGCCGCGCTCACGATCTTGGCTTCTGGAGGCGGGACCGCGTTGGCGACTGGTGCCGGGCTGCTGGCCAACACGCGCTTCTTGCCGATGGGCTTCGCGATCGCTCCCTCGATGACGGGCGGACCGCTGCGGCGCCTGCTCAAGGGCGCGGTGCTCGCCGACGCGTCCTTCGTTATCGGCCATCGCGGAGGTGGCCGGTTCGATATCACCGCTATCGTGTGGGCCGCTCCCGTGCAGTACGTGACGTGGGTCGGCGGCACCGTCGCGGGGGTTGCGGGCGCCACGGCGATCGGTGATCCCGGCCGGTGGGGCCTCGACGTCTTGTTTCCGATCTTCTATCTCAGTCTTTTGCTGCCCGACCTGTTCCCTGTGCACGTCCAGGGCGGGGGACGCCGAGCGCGTCGACAAGCCGATCGGCAGAACGTCCGCCCAATCATCGTCGCGCTCTTGGCCGCAGCTATCACCCTTGCCCTTACTCCGGTTGCCCCGCCAGGGGTGCCCGTGCTGGTCGCGGCAGCGGCCGCGCTGATTGGGCTTCTCCCACCACATCAGCCATTGACGCAGCCAGGGGCAGGAGATGACGCATGAGAACGTGGCTCCTGATTGTCGTGCTGGGCATCGGTACCGTGCTGATGAAGACACTCGGTCCGGTGCTGGCCGGGGGACGGCAACCGCCTGCACCGCTCACCAGAGTCATCACTTTGGTTGCACCAGCGCTGATCAGCGCCCTCATCGTGACGGGCACCTTCACCCAAGGCCAACAGTTGATCATCGATGCCCGCACCGCAGGAGTCGGCGCCGGCGCCGTCGCGCTGTGGTTTCGCGTGCCCGCTGTTCTCGCAATGCTCATCGGCGCCATCGTCTGCGCGCTGCTGCGCCTGATCACCTGACAGGCGGGGAGCCGATCTCTACCAAGTCCTTTATGAGGTGCGCCACGCCTTTGTCGCCTCGTTGAGGTAGGCGATCTCGTCGGCTGTCAAAGTGAACGAGAGGGCGCCCGCATTATGCCTGGCCTGGTCGGCATTCTTCGCTCCGGGAATCGGCACGACATTCTCCTGCTCGATGAGCCATCGCAGCGCCACCTGACCCGGGGCTTTGCCGTAATGATCACCGATCGACCGCAGCAATGTCACAACAGGTCCCAGGGCGTGGAACTTCGGCCCGCGGAACGGTTCTCGGAAGCGGCGGATGCCCACCGGCCGGTTGCCATCGAGGTACTTCCCGGTGAGTGCGCCGCTGGCGAGGGGTTGATAGGCGATCAAGGTGATGCCCAGTTCGCGGCAGGCATCCAGCACCCCGTTGGTCTCGGGTTGGCGGTGCAGCAGGGAGTACTGGACCTGATTGGACGCCAGCGGAATGCCGCGCTGAGCCAGGGCCTCGTATGCGGTGCGCATCTGCGCTGCCGAATAATTGCTGACGCCGACCGCTCTGATCTTTCCCACCTCAACGGCATCGGCCATCAGCCCCATGAGCGTCGGGATGTCCACACGACGGCTCGGAAAATGATGTTGATAAAGGTCGATCGAGCTACGCCGCAGATTCCCCAGGCTCCTATCCAATGCGAAGGGCATGTCCTCAGCACGCGCAAATGGGGTGAGTGGGAACTTGGTGGCGACCACGATGTCTTTGCCCTCCGCCAGCTCGGCGAGCCGGCGCTCCGAGCCGCCGGCGGAATACATAGCTGCTGTATCGAAGAAGTTCACCTCTGCGGCAAGGCTGGCTTCGAAAGCCGCCTGCTCATCAGCAGGATTCGCGCCGCCGAAGGTGATCTTCGCGGGCATCATGCGCTGCAAACCGCTCGCCTCGCCCCAGATCATGACACCCAACCCGAGACGTGGGACGCGTACGTCGCTGCGACCCAGCACTGTTGTCTCCGCCATCGTGGCCCTCCCCAGCCGCTCCGGCCGGTCAACGACGCGGAACCAGCCAGGCCTTGCAGAGAAACAACTGCGGCGTCGTTGCGGTTCATTTGGTTAGGCCGATACGAGGAGCGATCTATGGGCATTACCCGCTTGAACCACGCAGTGCTCTTCGTGAACGATATCGAGCGCAGCGTGGCGTCTCGCAGGAGTGTGCTTCGCTCATCGAATAGCTGCGATTGTGTCGAGCATCTCTCGAGATGCTCCACCCGCAAAGGCAGGTTCAACAACTCAGCGATGCGATCGAGGCTGTGCGCTTTGACCTCGGCGGTGCTCGTTGCAACGTACGCGGTGATCGCTAACTCCCAGAAGTGGCCGAACTGCGCGATCACCATCGTGAATGAACCGTAGCCCGTGACCCGACCGGGCCCGCCCGCCTCCACGTAGGACAGATACAGCTCGGCCAGCCGGCGCTGATCACCGAGTGTGAAGTCGATCATGGACATCGGCAGTTCCTGCGCCGGGTCCGCCAATCCGCAGTTCTCCCAATCGATCACGCACACCCCGCCTGTTGGTGTCGGCAGAATGTTGTCGGCCCACAAGTCGCGATGGCAGCTCTGCAGGCTCACAGGCGGCTCGATGAGGGCTTCTAGGCGCAGCAGCTCGGGGATCTCTGCGTCGAGAGCTTCGGCAAACGGAGCGTCCGCTGCCCTCGCTGCGTCAAGCAGCTGCGTCCACCGCGGCGCTCCGACCGGCTCGGTGTACCAGCCAATAAGCGGGCGCGTAAGCGCATAGCGCACCTGATGGATGGCGGCCAGTGTCGCACCGATCACCGCCGGGTTCAGCCCCGTATCCGTGGCCAACAGGTCAACCCACTCGTACGCCCGAACCTGATACCCAGCAAGATCAATAAGGACCTGCCCGGCTACCGTGCGAATAGTTCGCGGCATCGACACCGCGCCTATCGCGAGCACCGCCTCCTGATAGGCGACATCTGCGGCTGCATCGGCTGGCAGCTGACGGATGACCAACTCCTTGATCGCAAACGCACCCGTATCGGTCTCAAGCCGCCAGATGCGACCCTGCTCCCCGCGGGCCACCATGATCATTTCCCGGACGGGAGTCCCGAGACCGTACGCCCGGGCGATAGTGGCCGCATGATCGGACAACACCAGGCAAACCTGCCACACCGCGCGCTGAGCCACTCCAGCTGCGGCCCCTCTGATCAACCACAGCACGGTTCTGGCAATACTGAGCAGGTGGTCGAGCCTGGCCTGCAATGGCATCCATCGCTCTATGCGGGGAGTGCCAGATATTACGCGATAGGGCGTGTGAGTTACCCGACCGCACTCGCGGACGCTCTAGCGAACGAATTGGCGCTTGATGGCTCGGGCCGCCTGCTTGATGTCGGGTGCGGTCCCGGCAACTTCACCCTGCTGCTGGCGCCATGGTTTGAGCAGGCGACTGGTCTTGACGCCGACGGGGACATGCTGGCCGAGGCAAAGCAGCGGGCGGCACAGGCCGGGATTGGCAACGTGAGCTGGCTCCAGCTGCGGGCCGAGGAGTTGCCAGCGGGTCTGGGCCGGCATCGGGTCATGAGTTCCGCCCAGTCATTCCATTGGATGGATCAGCTCCAGGTAGCCCGTGTCGCGCTGAGCATGCTCGAGGATGGCGGAGCTTGCGTGCACATACATGCCAATACTCACGAGGGTGTCGACACCGATGCGGTCATGCCCCATCCCAGGCCTCCACATGCGGCGATCAACGAGCTGGTAGAGCGTTGTCTCGGGCCGATCGCGCGTAACCGAAAGGGCCTGCTGTCTGCCGATAAAGCCAGCCGCGAGGAAGAGGTTTGGCGAGCGGCCGGCCTCTCCGGCCGTCATCGGCTCGAAGTTCCAGCCGACATCGTGGAGCGCACCAGCGACCAGATTGTGGCAGCGATCTTCTCGCTCTCCACCTCGACTCCCCACCTGTTTGGAGAACGCCGCGCAGCGTTCGAATCCGATCTTCGGCGACTGCTGCATGATGCCAATCCCAGCGGGATCTTCAGCGAACAAATGCGCGAAATCACCGCCGACATCTGGCGACCGAGAAGAGCTAAGCCGGCCGTATGAGATTCGTGGTGTCGCTGAGTGATCTCGGCCGGGACGACCTCACCACCGCTGGGGGCAAAGCGGCCAACCTCGGAGAGCTGGTGCGGGCTGGTTTCCCGGTGCCCGACGGCTTCGTTGTCACGACAGAGGCGTACGCGACGGCCATCCAACCGCTCGATCTCAACATTCCGGAGCGAATCGCCGCAGGGGAAGGGGCTGGCGTTCGGGCGGACATCGAGACTGCTCCGATGCCCGCCGACCTGTGCACAGAAATCACCAACGCCTATGCCGCGTTGGGAACAGTGCCGGTCGCCGTGCGGTCCAGCGCCACCGCCGAGGACCTGCCAGGTGCAGCCTTTGCCGGTCAGCAAGACACCTATCTCAACGTCGTTGGCGAGGCGGCACTGATCGATACAGTGCAGCGCTGTTGGGGATCGTTGTGGACCGAGCGCGCCCTCGCATATCGCAGCCGGATCAAGATCGACTCCGCAGACGTCCGGATCGCGGTTGTCGTGCAACTCATGATCAACGCCGAAGTCGCCGGTGTGATGTTCACCGCCGACCCGGTTAGCGGCGATCGCGAAACGATCGTCGTCGATGCATCGAGCGGGCTTGGCGAGGCCGTGGTCTCCGGCCTGGTCACACCTGACCACTACGTGCTCGACGGGCGCGGCCTGATTCAGGACTACCGACCGGGCCGCCGCGAGGTGATCGTGAGCAGCGTGCCGGGTGGCGGAGTCGCCCATCAGCCGGGCGAGTCTGACCACATCGAGCGACTGCCGGACAACGTGCTGGCAGATCTGGCCAGGTTGGGTATCGAAGTCGCCAAGCGCTTCGGGCGCCCGCAGGACATTGAGTGGGCGTACGCGGAGGGCCGTGTGTGGCTAGTGCAGGCGCGTCCGATGACCGCGCTCCCGCCGCCACCGCTGAAGCTCAACGCTATGCAACGTCGGCTCGGCTCAGTCCTCCTCGACTACCTTCCGGTGCGCCCGTACCCGATCGATATGAGCACCTGGGTGCCGTATGGTCCGGCGGGCATGATCGTCGCTGTCAGCGGGAGGTTTGGGATTCGGGACGAGCTTGAGGGATACCTTCCGGAGGATGAGCACGGGGTGGTCGACCGGTTCGTCCCAGTCGCACCGCGCCCGACCGTCGGCGTGTTGCTCGCGCCGTGGCGCATCGCAACCCTGGCCCACCGCTACGATCCCCGCCACTGGACCGATGACCCGCGTTTCGTCGAGTTCCTTGATCGAGTCCACAACCTTGCGGCACGAGATCTGACGAGCATGTCGTGGCGCGTGCTCAAGACAATGCCGCGGCAGGCGTTCGACTTGATCAAGCCAATCGGCGTCCTGAGGATCGACTATCTCCCCCGCGCAGGTCTCGCGCTTCTCCGGCTTCTTCTCGCACTTCGCCTGCTGGGACGCTCTGCCTTGCTCGCCGACCTGGTCGTCAGTCCTACTCGGACCACCGACGGCAACCGCGCCCTCGAGGCGCTCGCCGGCCTTGCCCGTGAGAACGAGCGACTCTGCGACGCCGTCAACACCCTCGACGCCAAGGCACTGACCGACTTCCCCGAGTTCGAGGCACAGTTCAACGCCTACCTGGCCGAGTACGGCCATCGGGAGACCGTTACCCCAGTTCTCGTCACGCCGCCCACCCAGGGCGAGGCACCTGAGATCGTGCTCGCGTTGATCAAGGTGCTCGCCGCCGCGCCGCCACGACCGCAAACAGATCCTGATCATGCGATGTCCGAACTGCTGCAGCACCCGCTACTGCGCCGTCCTCGATGGCGCGCCCGCATCGTGCGTTGGGTTCAGGCGGCACGCGACGGCTGGGCGTGCCGCGAGGACACCCATTTCTACTTCCTCATGCCGCTCCCGATCTTGCGCCAGTCATTGCTGGAGATGGGTCGTCGGCTCAGTGCGGTCGGCGTACTTGACGAGCCAGACGACCTGTTCCACCTACGGCTCGAGGAGCTCGAGGCGATCGACGATCCAACCAGCCTCACCGAATCCGTGAAGCACGAACTCCGCGACGCTGTGCGGACCCGGTCGGCACGCCGCGAGGAGCTGGCCGGGGTTCGATTGATCGACCCGACCGCAGTCTTCCCGCAGCGCGAGACTGGCGACGCGCTCATCACGGGTGCGCCTGCAAGCAGCGGCTCGGCGACCGGGCCCGTCAGAGTGATCCGAGAACCTGCCGAATTCGGCCGGCTCACCAGCGGCGACGTACTGGTGTGCCCATATACGAACCCCGCCTGGACAACCCTCTTCCAGCGCGCCGCCGCCGTGGTCGTTGACTCCGGAGGGATTGGCTCGCACGCCGCGATCGTCGCCCGCGAATACGGCATACCTGCCGTGATGGGCACCGGTACCGGCACGAGGACGCTTACCGACGGCCAGCTGGTCACCGTCAACGGCAGCACCGGCCGGGTGACCGCCGCAGCGTCCACGCTTGATCGATCTGGCTAGAGAGCGGGTCCTACTGAAAGTCGGGCCGCAAGGACGTCTTGGGCTCGGAGAGTGGCATCCGAATGATCACCGTCGTTCCGCCGTTGCGACGCGCAATCTCCGTGTGGCCGTCGAGGGTGCTCACCCGTTCGATGACGCCGTCGATCCGCTCAAGACCAGACGGCGAGTCGATCTCGACGATCATGGCATCGTTCCTGGTGCTCACTCGCGCCGTGCACTCGCCGGCCGCTGCTGCCGTCGCCACTAGCAGGTACGCGGTTGTCTCGATCACTGGTGGGAATCGACCTGGGGGGAGTTCGACTATCCGGAGGGGCGCCGACTCGGCCAGGCCCGTGAGCGCGGCGGCAAGCCCATCCTCCTTCAGGGCGACCGGGTAGAGGCCGCGTGCGAGGTCCCGCAGTTCGTCGATCGCCGCGCGCAGACCGGTCTCGGCCTCGGCAAGACGTGCGGTGTCGGCATCAGGCGCGGTCCGTGCGAGCCTAAGGGCAAGTGCCAGCCCGACCAGGCGTTGCTGCGCGCCGTCGTGCAGATCGCGCTCGAGACGCCGCCGCTCTTCGTCAGCTGCTTCAACGATGCGCACACGAGATGCACGCAGGTCCGCGAGCTGGGCAAGACCTTCGGCCGTAAGTCGTTCGTTCTCCAAGCCAAGGTGGGTTGCTGACACGATCTCCTCGACCAAAGCGGGGTTGTCGAGGAGGCCTCGACGGTGCAGCAATACGGCGATCTCTCGCCTGTCCCGGCGGAGAGGCGTCGCCACGACGGTTCGGCCAGTGACGCCGATATCGACCGGTTGTCCCTCGCCGTCGACGTACCGGCCGTCCCCTCGTGGGTACGCGATCACCAACTGCGGGTCGCCGAGCATTTTGGCCAACGCCGGGCGCATATGGCCAGAGGCATCTGCGCGGTCCAGGTCCACCACCAGCCGGGCCAGCTCTTGGTGGATACGACGCGTCCGCAGCAACCCCCACCCGACCCCGGCGGCCAGCAGCAGCAACGCCACAGCCTGAGCCGTCCAGAGCCGCTGGTCAAGTTCGGTGCTTCCCAGGTGGGGCCGGTTCAGGCTCAGGCTGAACCTCCAGGCCGCGCAGCCGAGGAAGAGGAGGCCGGGAGCGACGATGGGCACCTCGACCCGGCGCCTCGTGGTACTCCCTGCAGCGAAGTGCCAGCAAACCAGCACCATCGCGAGGACGGTCCACACGAGGCCGGCCCTGATCCCGACAACACCCGCCTGGTTGAACCGGCTCGGGTCACTCCAGACCGCAGCCACGTTGTCCGGGCAGGTAGCGCAGCCCTGAAGCACGGGATCGAAGTACAAAGTCGGAATCAGGCCGATCATGATCATCGTGATCAGGTATCCGGCGACCACGACCAGTCGGTCAAGATTCGAGCGGAGCCGACCGGTTGGGTAGGCCAGGACCACATGAAGGACTAGGGCCGGGCAGGCGGCGTACAGCAGCAGCCCAGCGGTGAAGGCAACGGGTGAGGCCACCGCGGGGTTGTCCCATTCGACGATGAACCAGGCAGCGCCGGTCAGGGTCAGCAGCAGGCCAAGTAAGAGGCCCGATCGACGGCTCAAATAGATCGCGCCCACACTGAGCGTCGCCAGACCAGGGATCAGCAGGATCGCGGCGCCCCACAGACTCTCCCCGGCGAAGGAGAAGCCGGCTCCGGCCCTCGCAGCGATAAGGGAGAACGCGCCCAGCACCGCCCCAACGAGGACTGCGGCGATGGCTACGCCGAGCCGTACCGGCATGGGCAGATTCTTCCATCCACCCGCTCACTGTCACGACAATCGGCTGGCTGGACCAGCGGGCCGTCCCTCATATCGGAGAGGCAAGACCTAGTGACAGCCCCGATGTTAGAGGCCCTCCACGTTTCTAGCGTGAACTGCATCGACAAGAAGGTCCCGGCAAAGCCACCCTTTTACGTCGCCGCCAACCACACCCAAGGAGTCATCATGACTGCAACTCAGACCATCACGGTCCCGACGGAGAGTAGCCCTCCGCCCGCCGGGCGGCCAGCACCTCCGCGACGACGGAGGTTGCTTGCGGCCGGACTTGTTGTCCTCGTCGCCGCCGTCGTCGCGCTCACGGTATGGCTGCTCCCAACCAGCTCGCCCAGCCAGCCAGGCCCGATCACGCCCGTCTCGGCCGCAGCACCGCAGCAGCAAGCGGCGCCGGCGCCCGATCAGGCCAACGCCGGTTCAGGAGGGTATGCCCCCAACGTAGACAACTCAGGAGGGTATTCCTCCAGCGTCGACAACTCAGGCGGGTATACCCAGTTCTGCCAGAACAGCCCAGTACTATGCAGCGCGCCTGCGACGCAGGCGCCACCGGCCGCCGGGTTCCTACAGTTCTGCCAGAACAGCCCTGTCCTGTGCGCGAAACCCAACTGACCGGACCACCGCAGACCGAGCGAAGTTCCACCGGGTTGTTCGACCGAGGGCGTGCAATCGTCCGAGGTCGAACAACCTTTTGCTGCCCACCCAGGCAGCTATCGCTTGAGCGCTGTCGGCCCGGACCATGGGGCAGTCCCTTATACCGGAGAGGCACGGTCGAGTGACAGCCCTGATGTGAGACGCCCGCCTCGTTCCTAACGTGAACGGCATCGACAAGGAGGTGCCGGCATGAGGATTTGCCGTGCTTCGTCTGGAGGCATTGAAATGCGTGTGCGTATCATGATCGTCTTCGCCCTGCTGCTGATGTCGCTATTGGCAGGATGCGGGTCCGACAACTCGATATCGGTCACGCCGACGCCGCAGAGCCCCGAGCCCAGTTCGTCGTCACCGTCGCCCGGTGGTGATGTGATGGCCGAGGCGACCATCGACCGCAGGTTTGCCATCGGTAAGGACGGGGCGGAGCTGCAGCTGCGCTGTTATGGCTCTGGCGAACCCACTATCGTCCTCGAAGTCGGCACCGACAGTTCGGGACTCGAAGATTTCCCGGCCACTTTCGTCCGGCCACTAGCCGAGCAGAGCATGACATGTGTGTATGACCGGCTTGGGACCGGGCAAAGTGATAAACCATCGAAGCCGCGCCGGACGATCGACGATGCTGTCTCGGTGTTGCACCAGCTGTTGAACGCTGCCGCGGTCCCAAAGCCGTACGCGCTTGTCGGTTCATCCGGCGGAGGGAACATTGTCGCGCAATACGCGCTACGCCACAGCAGTGACGTCGTAGGCCTTGTCCTCCTCGACGTGCCACGGCCGGTCGCCGACCTCGACAAGGAGTTCCCTGGCCCTCTGGCGTGGCGAAACGTTGAGCACATCGACTGGGTGGCCGCTGAACGCGAACAAACACAGCTTCGCATGCCGGTCGGGGATTTTCCGGTGCTGATCGTCACTGCGGCGGACGGCGACTCGAGCAAGTCGGACCAGGCGTATTGGAAGGATTTGTCGCCTCACGCGCGGCAGATCGTGATGCAGGGTGGACACAATCTCTATGAGGAGTACCCCGAGCAAGTCGCGGCGGAAATACTCTCGATACTGGCGAGCCGCTGAAATCAGTCGGCCGGGAGAGCCGTCGAGGACACCCTGGCTGCCGCCGAACTCTGCCAGCATCACGACGTAGGCTGGCCGCGCCACCGGGCCGTCCCCGATGCCGGAAAGGCAAGACCGAGTGACAGCCCTGATGTCAGAGGCCCTCCAGGTTCCTAGCGTGAACGGCATCGACACGGAGGTGCCGAGATGAGAGTTGTACGAATGCGCAGCGTCGCCACCATGCTCGCTGCCATAGTCGCGCTGACGGCATGCGCGACGCCGAACCGCCTCAGCGACCCGGCCGAGACGAAGGTGCTCACCTTCGCGGAGGGCAGTGCCGGGGGACAGGAAATGAACAAGACCTGGGCCGAGGAGGTCGAGCGGGTCTCAAAGGGCCGGATCCGGATCGAATTCAAATACGACTGGCGTGCCGGTGAGCCGCAATATGAGGCTGGCACGGTCAAAGATGTCCAGGCCGGCAAGGTCGACATGGTGGGGGTCGGGGCGCGGGTGTTCGACCGGATCGGTTACCGAGGCTTCCAGGCTTTGCTCGCCCCGTTCCTGATCGACAGTTATGAGCTTGAGGCGAAGGTGTTCGACAAGGGAATCCCGGATCAGATGCTCGCTGGCATGAACCAGGAAGGGCTGGTCGGCCTCGGAATCCTCCCCGGTCCTATGCGCCGCGTCGTCGGGCTCAACGGGGCCTTTACGAACGTCAAGGCTTTTGAGGGGCAGCAAATCGCGATATACGACTCAGCCCTCACCGAGGAGACGCTGACAGCTCTCGGCGCCACGGCACGCGCTTACCCGGCCGGAGGCGACCTCAAGGAGTACGACGCAGTCGAGTTGCAGCTGGCTTCAGTGAGGAGCTTCGGCTACGCCCCTGTCGTCGACTCCATTGCTGCCAATGTCAACCTGTGGCCCCGGCCCGGGGTCCTGCTGATCAACAAGGCCAAGTTCGACGAGTTGTCACCTGAAGACCAGCAGATCCTCCGCACCGCCACGGACGGTCTGCGAGCCGGGAGCCTCGAAGACCTGGGCGCGGAAGACCAGGAAGCGTTGAAGATGCTCTGCAAGACCGACATCCGTTTCCCCGTCGCGAAACCAGCCGACCTTCGCGCTCTCGAGGCGGCGGTGAGCTCCGTCCACCAGGGGCTGCGCGCCGACCCCGACACCGCACGGTGGATCGACGAGATCGCAGGCCTGAAGGTCGCGGTCGCGGCGCCACCCGAGGTGGCCAGCTGTGACGCGTCAAAACAGTCAAGCCAGGCAGCAGCCGGCATCCCCGACGGGACCTACACACGGACGATCACGCAGGCCGACCTCGACCAGTTGGGTATCACGGGCAAGGCTGACGACGGCGGTGTGTATCCCCTGGGGGAATGGACACTCGTGTTCGACAACGGGCTCATTACCAAGAGCTCCTCGGACCCCACGGATGTCGCGACATACATGTACAGCATCTTCCGGGACCGGATCCACGTGGAGGGCGGCGTGACGATGGAGGCGACGTTCAGCTACCAGGACGGGAAGCTCCTGTTCACCGACATGACGTTCCCCGGTTGCGATGACTGCTACAACCCAGACGGTAGCCTCCTTAGCTTCGGCGGCGACGCCGTCGCCTTCGGAACCGTTCCGAAGCCCTGGGTGAGGCAGCCCTGAGTCCCGACGCCCACGGTGACCGCAATGCGGGCGGCGGCGTTAAGTGGAATGACATACCAACCACGGACTCCGTGGTTAAGTGGAATGACACACCAACCACGGACTCCGTGGTTGGTGTGTCGTGCGAATGAGGCTGGTTCGCCAACGGGCAGCCTGGACGTGCATCAGTGGGTTGGGTGGCCGTCGAGGACACCCTGGCTGCCGCCGACCTCTGCCGGCATCACGACGTAGGCTGACCGCGCCACAGGGCCGTCCCCGATGCCGGAAAGGCAAGGTCGAGTGACAGCCCTGATGTCAGAGGCCCTCCAGGTTCCTAGCGTGAACGGCATCGACAAGGAGGTGCCGAGATGAGAGTTGTACCCATGAGCGTCGCCACGATGCTCGCTGCCATGGTCGCGCTGACGGCATGCGCGACGCCGAACCGGCTCAGCGACCCGGCCGAGACAGAGGTGCTCACCTTCGCGGAGGGCAGCTCCGGGGGACAGGCAGTGAACAAGATCTGGGCCGAGGAGGTCGAACGGGCCTCAAAGGGCCGGATCCGGATCGAATTCAAGTACGACTGGCGTGCCGGTGAGCCGCAGTATGAGGTCGGCACGGTCCAAGATGTCCAGGCCGGCAAGGTCGACATGGTGGGGGTCGGGGCGCGGGTGTTCGACCGGATCGGTTACCGAGGCTTCCAGGCTTTGCTCGCCCCGTTCCTGATCGACAGTTATGAGCTTGAGGCGAAGGTGTTCGACAAGGGAATCCCGGATCAGATGCTCGCTGGCATGAACCAGGAAGGGTTGGTCGGCCTCGGAATCCTCCCCGGTCCTATGCGCCGCGTCGTCGGGCTCAACGGGGCCTTTACGAACGTCAAGGCTTTTGAGGGGCAGCAAATTGCGATGAACGACTCAGCCCTCACCGAGGAGACGCTGACAGCTCTCGGCGCCACGGCACGCGCTTGGCCGGCCGGAGGCGACCTGAAGGGCTACGACGCTGTCGAGTTGCAGCTGTCTTCAGTGAAGGGCTTCGGCTATGCCCCTGTCGTCGACTCCATTGCTGCCAACGTCAACCTTTGGCCGCGAGCGGGTGTCCTGCTGATCAGCAAGGCCAGGTTCGACGAGTTGTCACCTGAAGAACAACAGATCCTCCGTACCGCCACGGCCACTCTGCGAGCGGGGATCCTCGAAGACCTGGGCGCGGAAGACCAGGAAGCGTTGACGATGCTCTGCAAGACCGATATCAGTTTCCCCGTCGCGAAGCCAGCCGACCTTCGTGCTCTGGAGGCAGCGGTCAGCTCCGTCCACAAGAGTCTGCGCACCGACCCCAACACCGCACGCTGGATCGACGAGATCGCAGGCCTTAAGGCAGCTGTCGCGGCGCCACCCGAGGTGGCCAGCTGTGACAAGTCGAAGCAGTCAAGCCACGCAGCCGGCATCCCCAACGGCACCTACACACGAACGATCACCCAAGCCGACATCGACCAGTTGGGTATCACAGGACCCGAGGGCGATACCTACCGCCTGGGGAAGTGGACACTCGTGTTCGACAACGGGCTCATGACCAAGATCAACCCAAATCCCGACGATGTCCAGACATACACCTACAGCATCTTCCGGGACCGGATCCACGCGGAGGGCGGCGAGACGATAGAGGCGAGGTTCAGCTACCAGGACGGGAAGCTCCTGCTCACCGACATGACGTTCCCCGATTGCGATGACTGCTACAACCCAGACGGTAGCCTCCGCCTCGGCGGCGACGCGGTCGCCTTCGGCGTCGTTCCGAAGCCTTGGGTGAGGCAGCCGTGAGTCCCGACGCCCAGGGTGACCGCAATGCGGGCAGCGGCGTCGAGTGGAATCCTGACGAGGTGAGGCGCACCCTGCTCATCGTCGACGACCATGCCGGGTTCAGGTCTTTTGCGCGGGCCCTCCTGCAGTCGGAGGGGTACCACGTGATCGGCGAGGCCAGCGATGGCGAAACGGCCCTGGACGCAGTCCAGGGCCTGGACCCTGACGTGGTGTTGCTTGATATCGCGCTGCCCGGCATGGACGGGATCGCGGTCGCCGAACTGCTGGCCCGGGCGAATCCCGATCGGCCCAGCGTGGTACTCACCTCCAGCCGCGATGCCGCGTCGTACCGGACCCGACTCGCTACGAGCCCAGCGCTGGGGTTCATTCCCAAGAATGACCTGTCCGCTGCGGCGCTGGACGAACTCGTGCGCTGACTGCCGTGCCGAACGATCTGCCGCTGCTGGTTCTTGACCTGCTTGTCGGTGTGACGCTCGCGGCGTGCGGAGTCATTGCGTGGCGGCGGCGGCGGCCCAGCAGCAGGGTCGGCGTGATCATGATTCTCGCCAGCGCCTGCTGGTTCGCCGGATACCTGGTAGGCGCGGCAGCATTTCTGCATCGCGGCCCGCTGGTCCACCTCCACATCTCCTATCCCACAGGGCGGCTCCGGTCCCCACTGGCCCGGCTCGCCGTGATCGCGGCCTACGTAGCTGCGGTCGTGGAGTTGTTCATCGACGGTGCCTGGCTCACACTCGGTGTCGCGCTACTGGTCGCGATCGCCGCGTTCGACGTCTTCGTACGGTCTGCGGGTCCCTCCCGGAAGGCCGCGCAGCCCGCCTTGTTCGCGGCGCTGTCGTTCGCCGCGGTGCTGGCCTTGAGCAGTGCGAACGCCTTGCTGAACTGGGATCTCGACCTGCCGATCCAGCTGGTTTACGACTTCGTTGTCGCCCTGCTCGTCACCCTGCTTCTCGTCGATCTGCTGCGAGGGCGGTGGACGGAGGCAACGATCGCGGACCTTGTCACCAAACTGGGCGAACCAACTGACGACCAACGGCTCCGTGGCGAGCTGAGGCGAGCGCTGGGCGATCCGTCGCTCGAACTCGGCTTGTGGATCCCCGATCAGGCGCGGTACGTCGACGAATCGGGCCGACCGGTCGAGGTTCCGGAGCCTTCGGCCAATCGGGTGGTCACCCAAGTCGAAGACGACGGCGAACCGCTGGGCTTCCTGGTCCATGACGCGGCCGCGCTCGACGACCCGCGACTCATCGCAGGCGTGACGTCGGCGGCCCGGATCTCGATCGCGAACGCCCGCATGAACGCGGAGGTTCGCGCCCGCATGGTCGAACTTGCCGAATCCCGGCGTCGTCTCGTCGAATCGACAGACGAACAGCGCCGCGAAATCGAGGCCGAACTTACGCGCGGAGCCCAGCGTCGACTGGAAGACGTGGCCCGAATCCTCGGTGAGTGCCCACCCACCGCGGAAACCGGGCAGTTGCTGACCGAACTCAGCACCGCCCGCGCTGAGCTGGGCGAGTTTGCGCAGGGCATCCGGCCCCATGCGCTCGACTTGGGCGGACTCGCAGCGGCTCTCCCGTTACTAGCTCAGCGGTCAATCACTCCGGTTGAGCTTGGCTCGATGTAGACCGGCTCGACCCGGCTGTCGAGGCTGCGCTGTATTTCTTCTGCTCCGAGGCCTTGGCGAATATCGTCAAGCACGCGCAGGCACGGCGGGTGTCGATGGCGGTCACCCGCGAAGGGAACCTGGTCGTTGCGACCGTCATCGACGACGGCATCGGGGGAGCCGATCCGAATGGACTCGGTTTACGCGGCCTGGCGGACCGGATCGAGGCCCTGGGTGGCAGGATGAGCGTTGCCGACGCGTCCGGAGGCGGCACTGTGCTGGCCGCAGGGATACCGGCCGCCAGTCAACAAACCCTGGAGGCCCGATGAGGGTCGTGGTCGCAGACGACTCGCTGCTCATTCGCGAGGGCCTTGCACGGCTGCTCGGCGACGCCGGTTGCGAGGTGGTGGCAACCGCGGATAACGGTGTCGCCCTGTTGCGTGAGGTCGAGCTGAATAGCCCGGATGCGGTCGTAGTCGACATCAAGATGCCTCCGACGTACACCGATGAAGGCATCGAGGCAGCCCAGAAGATCATGCAGGGTCATCCAGAGGTCGGGGTGCTGGTGCTCTCCCAGTACCTCGAATCCACATACGCTATGCGTCTCATCTCGGACGCGCCGGGCTACGTTGGCTATCTGCTCAAGGATCGCGTGTCCGACATCGCCGTACTCGTTGACGCGCTCCGGCGGCTCACCGAGGGCGAGTGTGTGGTCGACCCGACGATCGTGTCACGACTGATGCACAAGCGGCGCGACCCAAATCCGCTCGACTCGCTTACCGATCGAGAACGCGACGTGCTCGCGTTGGTCGCTGAAGGCCGCTCGAATGGCGCCATCGCCGAAAAACTCGTGGTCAGCCCGAAGACGCTGGAGGCGCACGTGCGTCAAATCTTCCAGAAGCTCAACCTGCAGGAATCCCATGACGACCATCGGCGCGTGCTCGCCGTACTCGCTTATCTTCGTTCGACGGCCTGAACTGCGCGACAGACCGCATTTTCTAGAGGAGGAACGCACTATGACGCAGCTAACACACATCCAGCCGGCTGATCTTGGGGAAGTCGATCAGGCGCTGAAAACCAAGCACCGGGCCGTGTGGGCTTCGGGCAACTACGCGGCCGTGGTTAACGATCTCGTCTCCGAGCTCGGCCCGATCCTGGTCGAGGCGGCGGGGATCAAGCAGGGCGTTCTCGTGCTGGACATCGCGGCGGGTACCGGCAATGCCGCCATCCCCGCAGCCCGAACCGGCGCACAGGTGATCGCCTCAGATCTGACGCCCGAACTGATGGAGGTCGGCAAGAAGTGGGCAGCTGAAGTCGGTGTCCAGCTGACGTGGGAAACCGCGGATGCCGAGGCCTTGCCGTACGGCGACAGTGTGTTCGACGCTGTCCTCTCGTGCGTGGGCGTCATGTTCGCGCCCCACCATCAGGCCGCCGCGGACGAGCTGGTACGCGTCTGCCGACCTGGTGGCACGATCGGCCTGATCGCGTGGACTCCGACCGGATTCATCGGCCAGCTGTTCACCACCATGAAGCCGTACGCTCCACCGCCACCCCCTGGAGCGCAGCCCCCGCCGCTGTGGGGATCTGAAGATCATGTCCGCGAGCTATTGGGCGATCGCGTAGAGCAGGTGCACACCGAGACCCGGGCCGTTCGCGTCACCCACTTCGCTACTCCGGAAGAGTTTCGCGATTACTTCAAGACCAACTATGGGCCCACGATCTCGACTTATCGAGCGATCGCTGATGATCCCGACCGGGTCGCCGCCCTTGACCGCGACCTTGTCGAGCTTGCCCGGCGCTCGGATCTCGGCACGGATTCGACCGTGCTGGATTGGGAGTACCTGCTGTTCACCGCCCGGAGGGTTTAGTCAAGACCGAGCGGACAGCCTCTGCAGGGCCAGGCTCACGGCCGCGTGGGCCAGGTCCGGGCTGTGGGAGACAACAACAATCCCACCATCGGCTTAACCTGCGAGCTCTTCGGCCAAGGCGTCGAAGAGCAGCGACATGGAGGCGGCACCCGGATCCATGTGACCAGCGCTGCGCTCACCCAGGTAGCTCGCGCGCCCCTTGCGAGCCACCAATGGGACGGTCGCGTCTCTGCCAGCGGCCGCAGCATCGCGCGCGGCCGTCACTGCGGCGACAAGATCACCGCCACTGTTGATCACTGCCTCCATCGCGTCCAGAGCTGGCGAGAGCGCGTCGATCATGGTCTTGTCACCAACCTCAGCCTTGCCGCGCTCCACAAGGCCAGTGAGCCCAGCGCGCAATGCCGTGTCCAAAGCTTCGGCGTCGAGCTCGATCGCTGATCCGGCCGCGCCGCCGAACCGTAGAAAGAATGTGCCGTAGAGGGGTCCGCTGGCACCGCCGACGGATGTGACAAGCGTCATCGCGATTGTCCTGAGCAACTCGTTGATTTGTGCCGGCACTGGCGCGTCAAGTTTTTCCGTTACTGCGGCCATGCCACGGGCCATATTGATGCCATGATCAGCATCACCGATCGCCGAGTCCAACTCCGTCAGCTCATCTTTGTTCTTGATCACCAGATCACCGAAGCGGCGCAACCAGCCGGCCAGCTGCTCAGTGGTGATCGCGGCATCCGACACGGTCCCTATGTTCCCCACCGGAGCCCAGCTGTGTTCACCGGGGCATCCCAGAGCCTAATCCATTCATCGCTCGCCCTCAGCAGGCTGACTGAGCAGCCAGCCATCTCCAATGAGGTGATGTAGTTCCCGACAAGATTGCGAGCCACGATGATCCCTGCCCTATCCATGATCTTGGCGACTTCGCCATACATCAGATAAAGCTCGATCAGCGGCGTACCGCCCATCCCATTGACCATGACGATGACCGGGCTCGCGGTGAAGTCAAGATCAGCGAGGATGGGCTCCGTCAGTTGCTCGGCGATCTCGCGGGCGCTCCCCAACGGCACCCGGCGCCGACCAGGTTCACCGTGGATGCCAATGCCGAGCTCCATCTCGTCATCGCCAAGCTCGAACGTCGGCTTTCCAACGGCTGGCACGGTGCAACTGGTGAGGGCCATGCCCATCGAGCGACCCGACTCGTTCACCGCTCGGGCCAGGGCCACCAGGTCGGGGAGTGAGCGACCTTCCTCGGCGGCCGCACCGACCAGCTTTTCGAGCAGCACCGTGACACCAACCCCGCGCCGTCCGGCGGTATAGAGCGAGTCCTGGACGGCGACATCGTCATTGACTACGACGCTGTCGACCGTAATGCCCGTCTCGGCCGCTGCAAGTTCGGCTGCCATCTCGAAGTTCATTACGTCGCCGGTGTAGTTCTTCACAATGTGCAGCACCCCAGCGCCAGAGTCGACGCCTCTAGTTGCCTCGAGCATCTGATCAGGCGTCGGGGAGGTGAAGATCTGTCCAGCGCAGGCCGCATCGAGCATGCCCAGCCCGACGAACCCGCCGTGTAGCGGTTCGTGACCAGAACCGCCGCCCGAGACCAAACCGACCTTGCCCGCCTTGGGTGCGTCCAGGCGATAGATGATGCGGTTGGCGTGGTCGACGCGTACGCCCGGCAACGCGGCTTGGATGCCGTGCAGCGCCTCCGCGACCACATCTTGAGGGTCGTTGATGAGCTTCTTCATAGCCGCGACCCTACTGGGGGCGGACTTGTCAGAGTGGGTGGTTGCTATCGCAGCCATGGGCGCTGACAAGTCGGCGATCGGCGTGGGGGATAGCAGGAGCTACGCATTCTTGCCGCGCGCCGCGATCTGCCACAGGTCTACGACCATTCCGTCAGAGATAACGACGAGTACATCGGCGAGGTTGACGGCAGCGCAGACGTGATTGGGAGCAACCCGAACGACCGAACCGAGCTCGGGCAGCTGCGCTGCTTCGGCGAAGCTGACCGTCGCGTGGTGTTCGGACAGAGCGCCGATCCGTGCCCCCGGATGGTCAGGCAACCGGCCACCCCCGGTAGCCCAGGCAAGCTGATCGGCGCCCAGTACTTTGCTCCCGGCGTCGAGCACCAGGTCGTGGCCGTGGCGGCTGACGACGGTGGCTGCCGCGGTCAGGGCGACGGCGCCCCAGTCGACTGCGCCAAGTTCGACCTGCTGTGCATCGTTGAAGACGTACACGCCAGGTCGAATCTCGTCGAGCGCCCCCTGCCTTGCCAGCGCCGCTGTCGGCGTCGATCCCCCGCTACGCAGGCCCCCGCCCACGCCCGCTTGACGTACGGCGGCATCCGCCTCCAGCAGCGCGCGAACCTCGTCCGCTCCCGCCTGCTCCTGCCGGCCGGGCTGGTAGCTGTGCCCCGGGAAGGTGAACACGCCGGCCACTCCTAACCCGCGACGCAGCGCTGCCGCCGCGACCTCTCCGGCGTTTCGCGGTAAGACGCCGGTGCGATGGTGGCCGCTGTCGACTTCCACCACGACCTCGGCCTCGGTCCCGGCGAGCGCGTGGGCCAGAACCTCTACTCCTGCTTCGGAGTCGGCACCGACCCGGAGGGCGACTCGCTCGGCTAAGGCGCGCAGTCTCGGGCCGCGCGTTCCGGCGGCCCATACCGGGTAGGCGATGAACAGGTCGGTGAAACCCCCGTCGGCGAAGAGCTCAGCCTCACCCACGGTCGCTACCGTGAGGCCGACCGCGCCGAGCGCGACCTGGCGGCGGGCGATCTCCAGGCACTTGTGGGTCTTGGCGTGCGGACGCAGCGCCAGGCCGTGGTCATGCGCGTGGTCGGCCATGGCGACCAGATTTCTTTCCAACACGTCGCGATCGACCACTAGGCACGGAGTCTCAAGCTCCGGAGGTAGTGGCGGTGAGAGGGCCATCGCGACATTGTGTCTGACCTCGAGCGCCAGCCCGGTCCCCGGGCCGACGGCTCTGGCCTACTCAAAGCCCGGGACCGAGGGGGCCAAAAGCTGGCATCTCCCGCACGTGCCATTGCAGTCTGCCGACAGTTCTGACGATCAGGCGCGCAAACCGGCCTCCCACTTCTCCTCAATCCGGCCGTACTTCCAGACCGTGGCAGCGATCACCAACGCGAGTACGAACAACGCGACGATTGCATAGCCGACCATGTCCAGGTTGACGTTGGCGATTGCGGCAAGTGGCCCGGTGGTGATGCCAGCCTGCTGCGTCACGATCGAGATCAGCTCGATGCTCCCAATGATCAAGGCCACCGCGACGGAGAGCGCAGTGATCGTGATGTTGTAGTAGATCTTGCGAACCGGCCTGGCGAAGGCCCAGCCGTACGCGAAGTTCATGAAGCAGCCGTCGATGGTGTCGAGCAAGCTCATCCCCGCCGCGAACAAGATCGGCAAGGTCATGATCGCGTACCACGGCAGGGCGAATGCCGCAGCACCGCCGGCAAGCACCAATAGCCCTACCTCGGTGGCAGTATCGAAGCCCAGCCCGAACAGCAGCCCAACGACGTACATCTGCCACGGCTTGGTCACCGCCTTCATCGCGCCGGAAAGGATCTTGTTCAGCAGGCCGCGGTTGTTCAGCTGATCATCAAGTGCCTGTTCGTCGTACCCGGCGTGGCGCATCCGCCGGAACACCTTGACGATGCCAACCAATACCATCAGGTTGATGATGCCGATCACGTAGAGGAAGGTGCCGGAGACCGCGGTGCCGACCACACCAGTGATTTGCTGCAGCAGTGAGGAGTTGTTCCCCAGCTCGCCCGCGAGGGCGCGTACGCCGAACGCCAGCAAAGCGACCAGCCCGAACACGATTGTCGAGTGCCCGAGCGAGAACCAGAACCCTACCGATACCGGACGCTTCCCCTCGGCCATCAGCTTGCGAGTGGTGTTGTCGATCGCGGCAATGTGATCGGCGTCGAACGCGTGTCGCATACCGAGTGTGTACGCCGTGAGACCGAGCCCGACGCCCAACACCTCGGTTGAGCTGACCTGGTAGTGCTGCGGCGCAACAATCCCGAGGAGAACACCCCAGCCGAGCAAGTGGAGCAACAAGATGAACCCGCCCATGGCCGTGATCGAGCGCCACTCCTGGTGGGTGAGCCTGCCGCCAATCCGGTCGGAGACGCTTCTGACGGCCGCGAGACCTGGTGCTGCCAAGGCTGACCTCCTCAAGGCCGATTCCGCTGGCCCGTCCCAGATGCGACAATATCGCATGTGAGTTCAGATGCGATAGTGTCGCAACTGCTGCAGAGCTGGTTGCGCGTCGGATTGGGGGAGAATCAAGAGGTGCAGGCCGGAAGATTGAGCGTGGGCGGATCAGCGTCTCCACCGCGCGTCCAGGCCGCATTGAGCTTGCTCCGCAACCAACACGAGCGTGTGACGAGAGCTCGCCAGGCCGTCATCGAGGTCCTCGACGGAACCGAGGAGCACCTGGCAGCCGATGAAATAGTCGCCCGTGCCGAGGGATCGGCGCCGGGAGTTCACCGAGCGACGGTCTATCGCGCGCTATCGACACTTGGGGAGCTCGGGCTGGTTACCCACACTCACGTCGGCGGCTCGGCAACGGTCTACCACCTCGCCGTGCCCGAACCGACCGACCAGTCCGGGTCGGCTCCGCACGCCCATCTGCAGTGCACTAGCTGCCAGGCCGTCATTGACGTCCCCGTGGATGTCCTGGACTCATTGATCAGCCGGGTCGATCGCGAGGTTGGCTTCCAAGTCGAGCCACATCATGCTGCTCTGTTGGGCCTGTGCGCCGACTGCCGGCGGAGCTGATCCCTCCCGGAAGGTGGTCACACGACACATGGCTGTATGCACTCAGGTACGTCGTTTGCGACCACTTTCCGCAAGAGGGCCGACCGGTGGGGGAGCAGCAGAGGCGGCAGGAGCCGGAACAGTAGGCGGAGAAGCTGAGCCGGCTGCCGCAGTCGGGCCGCTGGATTCCCCAGGCATGGTGAGCTCCTCGAGGCTGGTTGCTCCGGGCAGCTGAACGGTGAACTCCGCCCCGCCCTGAGCTGAGCGTCCCGGGCGGATCCAGCCGCCATGCTGGGCGACTGTCTGGGCAACAATCGAGAGACCGAGCCCGGTCCCAGGCGTTTGCCGTGCGGTATCGCCACGGTAGAAGCGGTCGAAAATGAAGGGCAGGTCGGCCTCGGATATGCCGGGACCCTGATCGGCCACCCGAAGGCGATCGCCCTCGAGCTGCACCCGAATGGTCCCGCCCGGCGGGCTCCACTTCACCGAGTTGTCCAGCAGGTTGGTCACCGCGCGCTCCAGTGTGTCGGAGTCGCCCACAACGTAGAACGGGTTGAGCTCGACGTCGAAGAGCAGCCCGTGCGCCCTGAGCCGGATCCGATCCAACGCCGAATTCACGATATTGCGGAAGTCCAGCGGCTCCGGTGAGGACGCGGTTTCGTCGCGGGCGAGCTGCACGAGGTCACCGATCAACTCTGTGAACTCCACCAGCTGGGCCTTGACGTCGGCCAGGATGTCGATCCGATCCTGCTGCTTCAACATGCCACTCGAGGCATCGGCTGCAAGAAGCTCGATGTTGGTGCGCAGGCTGGTGAGCGGCGTACGCAACTCATGACCAGCGTCGGCGATCAGCTGCGCCTGCCGTTCCCGAGAGGAGGCTAGCGACCGAAGCGTCTGGTTGAACGACTCTGCGAGTACCGCGATGTCGCCGGAGGCTTTGATTGTGATCGGCGTTAGCTCCTTGGTCACGCTAACGTGTTCCACGGCTGCGGAGAGTTCGCGTACCGGACGCAAGCTCGAGCGCGCCACGTATGCGCCAACTACTGCGGCAATGATCACACCGCCCACTCCGAAGATGATCAAGACGAGCCACAGGGAGCTGAGGATGTCATTGGTCGGTTGCAACGGCCGGCCCAGAACCAGGGCGTAGTTCCCCAAATCTGTGATCGGCACTGCGACGATGCGGTACTCCTCGCCTCCGCTCGTCACGCCGGACCGTGCCGAGTAGCCGCTCTGCAGCCGAGCGACGGCGAGTTCATCAGGGCCCACCACCAGGTGATCGCGCTCGTCTGGGACATAGAAGATCTCGCCGTCGGTCCGGATCGCAGCGACGCTGACATTGCCGACACGCAATGCGCGCTCGGTGAGACCACCGAGGGTTCGAATGTCCTGGGCCACCGGCACCGCGGCCAGCGAGCTCGCAGTCTCTACCAACTCGTCGTCGAGTGCGTTGTACAGCGAGATGCGCAGCGTCACGTAGCCGGCGACACTCGTGACCGCCACGGCCAGGGCCACCGCGACCGTGGTCAGGTACGCGACACGGCGCCGCAATGGCAGCGCTCGCAGCCAGGCCTTCAGTCGGGCAACCATGGACGCTCCGCCGGCGCCGGCCGTCGCTGGCTGATCATGGTGGCGTCTCGCGAAGCACGTAGCCGACCCCGCGTACGGTGTGGATCAGCCGAGACTCCTCAGCAGCCTCGGTCTTGCGGCGCAGGTAGCCGATGTAGACCTCCAACGAATTTGCCGTGGTCGGGAAGTCGAACCCCCACACTTCGTTCAGTAACCAGCTCCGCTCCAGCACCCGACGGGGATGGTGCATAAAAGCCTCGAGCAACGCGAACTCAGTCCGGGTCAAGTTGATTGGTCGCGTTCCGCGCAACACCTCGCGCGTCTGAGTGTTCAGCACGAGGTCGCTGAAGGACAGGCTTTGTGCCGATGGGTCGGTCGAGTCGGCGACCGTGCCGGCCCGCCGGACCAGGGCACGTAGCCGCGCGAGCAGCTCGTCGAGCGCGAAGGGCTTGGCCATGTAGTCATCGCCACCGGCGTCGAGGCCGTCCACGCGATCGCCAACGGCGTCGCGCGCGGTGAGTACCAGGATCGGCACATCGTTACCGGCGGCGCGCAGCATGCGCGTCGTCTCCAGGCCGTCAAGCCGCGGCATCATCACATCCATGATCACCGCGTCGGGCCGGGTGGCGGCCAGCCGCGCCAGCGCCTGAACCCCGTCCTCGGCTCCGCTGACTTCATAGCCGTTGTACTCCAGAGACCGCTTCAAGGAGTCGCGTACGGCTTGATCATCGTCGACCACCAGGATGTGCATCCCACAAGCGTGCCAGACGCGGCACTATGACGAGCTGCTCGCGCAGCGGCCGAGTCGAGAGACCGGCTGTTTCATCGCAGCTGCGAATGGGGAATCCTGATTCCGTGGGCATCCCCTTGGCCCAATCTCTTGGCCAGGATCGGCCGGTCAGCCGTGCCTGGCTTTGGGCCGTCGCCGTAGCCGTGGCCTTGGCCGCGTTCTTGTTCAGATTGGTTCCCGTGCTACGCGGCGGCGGGCTCTTCGGCTTTGGCAACTACGACGATGGGGTCTACTACGCCTCAGCTACTGGGTTGGTCCACGGCCTGCTTCCCTACCGGGACTTCCTGCTGCTCCATCCACCGGCGATGCCGGTGCTGCTGGCCCCATTCGCCGCCGTAGCGCAGCTGACCAGCGACTCGTTCGGGTTCGCCGCCGCACGCGTGGCGTGGATGCTGCTGGGGGCGGCGAACGCCGTGCTGATCTGGAAAATCCTGAGGCCGATCGGTCTGGTCGCGGCCGCGTTCGGTGGATTCGGTTATGCCGTGTTCCACCCGGCGGTCTACTCCGATAAGTCGACACTGCTCGAGAGCCCGGCCACAACGGCGCTGCTCATCGCGATCCTCCTGCTGCAGCCCCTCGCCCGCGCCGACTCGTTGTCTCACGGCAGGGCCATCGTCGCCGGGGCGCTGCTGGGGCTAACGATGACGATCAAGATCTGGGGAGTCGTCACCCTCTTGATCGTTCTCGGCTGGTTGCTGCTCATCCGCCGGTACGGCGTCGCATTACGCGTCCTGATCGCTAGTGCGGCCGCCACCACAGTGATCTGCTTGCCTTTCTTTGCCGCGGCACCGACGGCGATGTGGAACCAGATCGTGCGCGATCAGCTGACCCGCAGCGTCAGCGCCGTCACCACCCTGGAGCGGCTCGATCGGATCGTGGGGCTCGGCATCTTCGAGTCGGCGATACCCGTCCGTCATCACGATCGCTGTGGTCGTTGCGTTGCTCGGCTGCGCAGTCCTGGCGTGGAGCTACCGCGAGGCCCGACTTCCCGTACTTCTGATGTTGGGCCAAGGGCTGTACCTGCTCATCATCCCGATGTGGTTCCCGCATTTCGCAGGCTTCACCGCTGGTCCGGTTGCCCTCACGGCGGGCGCGGCACTGGGTCGCTTGATCGCTCTGGTCCGCGCCAGACCGGCACAGATTGTGGTCGGTTTGGTCGCCGCCGGTGCGCTGCTCGGGTACGCGACTGGCTGGGCAGGGGTCACTTTCAATCGCCGGCTGCCCGATCAATTCCGAGAGCTCACGGCTGGCAGCCCGGGATGCATCACGTCCGATGACCCGACTGCCCTGGTGGCAACGGATACGTTGAGCCGCAACTTGAGTCGCGGCTGCCAGTTCATTGCCGATTTCGGCGGCCACTCCCATGACATGGCGGCCGCTGCGGGAGTGCTTGTGCCGCGTAACGACAATCAGGCCTTCCAACGATTCGCGCTGGATCACTTGCGCAGTGGGTCGGTGACTATCTTGATCAGATACTCGGGCGGTCGGGGCTTCAATGCGCAGACGACTGCCGTTCTGGAGCAGTGGCCGTTGCTGGCGCGCTCGGGTCAGTACCAGGTGCGGCAACCGGTCGAGCCGGGTCGGTCGGGAGGGACAAGGTGACCGCGGCGCCATGATCATTGCTGAGGCTGACGGCTCCGCCGTGGGCCACTGCGATTGCCTGCACAATGGCTAGCCCGAGCCCGCTGCCGCGCCCAGTGCTCGCCGTCGGAGCGAAGCGGACGAACGGATGGGTCAGATAGCTGTCGGTGAAGCCCGCACCATGATCACGAACTCGTATCACAACCGCGTCAGCGGCGCGCTTGCCGATCAGCTCGACATCCCCCGCGCCGTGCGTCAGCGCGTTGTCGACCAGGTTGCTCAGGGCGTACTCCAGGCGCTGCCGATCAGCCAAGATCGTGCTCTCATCTGAGTGCACCGTGATCGTTCGCCCTTCCAGCTGTGCTCGACCGCTGCCACGCTCGGCCACATCGGTGAGCAGATCATGGAGGTTCATCGACTCCCGGCTGAGGCTCAACCGCTCTTCGTCCGCCGCTGCGAGCAGCAGCAGCTCTTCGGTCAGCCCGCTGAGCCGGTCCGTCTCCTCACCGATCGATGCCATGGCCGCGCGAAGATCATTATCTTTCGTGGTCCCGGACTGAGCGAGCTCGACTTCAGCTTTGATGATCGCCAGCGGGGTACGCAGCTGGTGGCTGGCGTCGGCCAGGAACCGCTGCTGTTGCTGCAACGCGTCCTTTTGCGCGGCTTGAGCGCGCCCGATTCGGTCGAGCATGTCGTTCAGGGTGCGGCCGAGGCGCCCGATCTCATCATCGACCGGTGAGACCGGCAGCGGCGCCCGCTTGCCATCTGCAAAATCGTCTCCGCTGATTGCTGCCGCCCGCTGCCGCAGCGCCTCGACCGGACGCAAAGCAAGGCCAGAAACCCAATAGCCGATACCACAGGAGGCGATCAAAGCGGCAGTGAGCCCGACTACTTCGACAGCTAAGGTCGAGGCCAGCGTCTTAGCGCGCTCATCGAGGGAGTCGCCGACCACGACGATGAAGGTTTCCCCACGGGCCTGGATCGGCATCGCGAAGATCCTGAGCGACTCGTCGAGCATCGCATCGCCCGGCCGATCGACGAACAGCTCCTTAGTGGCTGCGGCTCGCAGCTGCTCTGGCGTCAGCAGCCGGATGTCGGCGTGGGAGCTGGCGGCCACCACCCCGCCAGCTGGAGCGAGGATGTGGGCGATTTTCTCGTCCGGCTCAAGATTCTCGGAGTTAGTTGGCAACGCGGAAACGGGAGACCGGATCACCAGTTGCCGGAGCTGATCAGCCCTGCTGCGAAGGTCGCGCTCAACGCCGGCGTCGACGTTCGCGCTTAGCTGGGCGTGGAGAAAGACGCCGACGGCGGTGAGCACCACTGTCAATCCGAGCGCGAACGCCAGGGTGAGCTTCCAGCGGATGGGCAAGCGGTGCATCAGATCTCCTCGGTCCTGAGCCGGTAGCCGAAGCCGCGTACCGTCTCGATGCTGTCGGTGCCGAAGGGCCGGTCGACCTTCTGCCGAAGGTATCCGATGTAGACGTCGACGACATTGGACCGATTGTCGTAGCTGTCGTCCCAGGCTGATTCCAGCAGATCGAAGCGGGACACCGCCTCGCCGGGCCGTCGCATCAGCGTCTCCAGCAGTGCGAATTCCTTTCGTGTCAGCTCGATCGCGATGTCACCTTGGTGCACAGTGTGCGCCGCCGGGTCCAGCCGAAGGCTGCCGACGGCCAGCACCGGCATCCGGACATCACGGGGTCGACGCGCCAGCGCTCGCAGCCTGGCAAGCAGTTCGGCAAAAGAGAATGGCTTCGCGAGGTAGTCGTCGGCGCCGCTGTCGAGCCCAGTGACCCGATCGTGGATCGTGTCGAGCGCGGTGATCATGAGTACCGGCGTGGTGACGCCCTGCCGACGAAGCTCTCGGCACAGGGTGAACCCGTCAGTGTTCGGAAGCATGACGTCCAAGGTGATCGCATCGTACGCGGTAGCCGTCGCCATCCACATGGCCTCATCGCCGTCGGGGGCGATGTCGGCAGCCAGCCCCCGAGCGGTCAAGCCTTTCCGCAATAGGTTCGCGAGCTTGGGCTCGTCCTCCACAATCAGGACTCGCACGACATCAAGGATTTCACGATGATCGACAGCGAACCATAGCCCTGAGGGCCCTGAGTCCGCGACAGATCACGGATTGGGCTTGCCGAGCGGCCCGGTGCCATCTTTCGGAGCAGCCTTGTCCATCTTGACCAGCTCCTCGCGCGCGGCACCGCCGGAGATGTCCAGGGCGAGCACGGGCCCGATGCCGGGGGCGTAGAGCTTGTACTCCACGACGGTCGGCTCCAGGCTGGTGGTGTCCCTGGTGAGCAGGGCATTGTTGTAGCGTCCGGTCGACACCTCGACCAGCTGGTTGGTGCCGAGCACCTCACCCTTGTCCTCGGCCTCGCCCTTCAGGTATTCCTGACGGTACTTCTGGCCGACTTGCGGCTCGGCGGGTAGCAAGATGCCGGGCAGTGCGCCCCCAGTCCCGGCCTCAAAGGAACCTGCTCGCGTCACGATCTTGCCGTTCTCGAACTCGGCGGTGTCCTCTCCCATGTACCAGACATTGCCCGCTGAGTCTTGCGCGTACCAGTCGAAGGTGTCCTCGACCAGTTGTCCTTCGCTGCGGACCGTGTCCCGAACCACCCGCGCCGTGATGCCGTTGGCCAGCTTCTTGGTCTCCGTGGTGCACACGATGACGACGTCCTGGACCTCACCCTTCTCGTCCACGTCGCGGTAGGTCCATCGGGTTCCCGGCTTCATTGGCCAGTACGGGTGAGTGATGTCGGCGGTGAAATCGGCCGGATCGAGATTGACGGGCTCTGCGCCGGTGGGCAGCGTGGAGTCCGGTGCGGAGGCGCTTGGCGCAGGGCTGGATTCCAGCGCCGGCGCGCCTTGAGGGTTAGTGGTGGAAGGCGTCGTCACACCGCCTGCGCAGCCTGCACAGACGATGGTGGCCGCAAGAATTAAGGGCAGCGTAAGTCGTTTCATGTCAGAGTTCCTCCCCGAGTCGTCCCTTAGCGCGAGCATTACAGCGAGGGAATGAGAAACCAGTGAAAGCGAATGCGCCGACTTGTCAGAACCCAGTGGGGCTATAGCTCAGCTGGGTTCTGACAAGTCGGCGTTCTGGAGCTCGCGGATGCGGTCGAGCAGGCCGGGCATGGCGGCTTCGATCGCGGTGAGTGTGTCGGAGAAGCCTGCAGCAGGCCCGAACCAGGGATCCGGCACACCTGAACCGGGCGCAGCCGTCGGGTCGAAATCGGTGAGCAGGGACACCTTGCTCGGATCGGCCGCGAGCTCCAGAACACTGCGCAGGTGAACGTCCTCCATCGCCACCACAAGGTCGGCTGACTCAATCTGGGCGGCGCTGATCCTGCGTGCCCTATGGTCCGAATAGCGGTATCCGTGCTCCTTGAGTACCGCTGCCGCTCGACGGTCCATCGGGTCGTCGTATTCCTCGGAGATGGTGCCAGCGCTGGAGAACTCGACGCCTGCGATGCCGGCGTTGGCAGCTGCGCGCTCGGCCACCCGCTCGGCTATGGGCGAGCGGCAGATGTTACCCAGGCAGACGAAGACGACGCGTAGCGGAGGGTTTGTCGTTTCCTCAGTCACGTCTCTTGTCGCCCGGGTCGGGCAGGAAGACATTCAAGATGAAGCTCACGATCGAAATGATGATGCCGCCGAGCACTGCCGTCCAGAATCCATCGACGTTCCAGCCGAGATTAAACAAGCCGGCCAACCATGAGGTGAGCAAGAGCATGCAGGCGTTGATCACGATCAAGAACAGGCCAAGAGTCAACAGTATGAGCGGAATCGTGACGATAGCGAAGATCGGCTTGATGATCGCGTTAAGAACCCCGAAGATCAACGCCACGATCAACAGGGTCAGGATCTGGCTGGTGGTGCTCGACCCCGTGAGGGTGATGCCACTCAAGATCCACGTCGCGATCGCCAGCGCTGCCGCGTTTGCCAGCAGCCTCAGAATCCACCTCATGTGATCGATAGTCCCATGATTCGCAAGTCGTCCAGGGAGCGACACCAGGCCACAACCTCGGCGACCGTCCTGAGGATCGGAACCGGCGGAGGTTCCGGCCGCGCGATGATGACCACGCGGATGCCGAGGTCGCCTGCCGCGTCCAGCTTGGCGACGGTATGAGCACCGCCCGAGTCCTTGGTGACGATCACATCGATGTCATGCTCGCTCAAGACCTTGCGCTCGGCGGCGTAGCTGTACGGCCCGCGGGACAGGATGAGGTTCCAGCGTTGCGGTAATGAGGTAGCGGGCGGATCGACCAGCCGGACCAGCACGTCTCGATCAGCCCAGGTAAGAAAGTCTGCCAGCGACTGCCGTCCCGTCGTAAGGAATGGCCGGCGGGCTGACTCGGCCGCGGCTCGCGCCGCGGCGGCGTCGGTCACCCAGGTCCACGAATGGGAGCGCGGGTGGTCCCGCCAGCCGGGACGCTCCAGCCGGATCAACCGCACACCGGTAAGGCTCACCGCCTGCACAGCGTTCCTAGTGATCGTCACTGCGAAGGGGTGGGTCGCATCCACCACGGCGGACACATGCTCTCGGCGTAGGTAGTCGGCGAAACCGTCCGGACCGCCGAAGCCGCCCACCCGAACCCGGCCTGCCGGCAGGTTTGGAGTGCTGACCCGGCCAGCGAGTGAGGAGATCACATCGACGCCGTCTGCAGCAAGGGCGGCTGCGAGCTGCCTTGCTTCGGCGGTACCGCCCAGAATCAGGATCGTCATGGTCGCCAGCCACGAACCAGGACGGCCACGACCAGCGCACTGATCGACACAGCCGCCGCGAGGCGATTAGCCCGAGCGATGTCAGCGACGGCGACCGGTCGACCGCTGCCCAGGACGCCTCGATCTTCGACACTGCCGTGGTACGCGTTCCGTCCACCAAGGCGGACGTCGAGCGCGCCTGCAAACGCTGCCTCGACGACGCCTGCGTTCGGGCTGGGATGCCGACCGGCGTCGCGGCGTACCACCCCGACAGCGCTTCCGCAGGTGCCACCGACCAGCGGCGCCCACGCTGCCGCTGCCAGCGCGGCAAGTCGCGCCGGCGCCCAGTTGGCCAGATCGTCCAGCCGGGCGGCCGCCCATCCGAACTTCAGATAACGCGGCGAGCGGTGCCCGATCATGGCGTCCAAAGTGTTGGCTGCCCGATATCCGAGGAGTCCTGGCAGGCCGGCTACCGCCCCCCACAGCAGCGGAGCGACGACGGCGTCCGAGGCGTTCTCCGCAACTGACTCCACGGTGGCCCGCGCTACGCCCTCCGTTGAGAGTTCGGCAGTATCTCGGCCCACAAGATGGCGAACCTGATCCCGCGCCGCAACCAGCCTCCCGTCAGCCAGCTGGCCGGCGACGGTGGCGGCCTCCCGGCTCAGCGAGCGGCCGCCGAGGACAATCCAGGTGACGGCCGCAGTCGTCATGACGGTGGCCACCGGCCGATTGGCGAGAAGCCGCTCGAGCGCGGCACCCACTGCCGCCGCCGCCACGACCAGCGCGCCGGTATGCATCACGCCGGCAGCCTGTCGATCCGCATAACACCGAGCCTCGAGCCAGGAAGCCGCCGCGCCGAAGCCGGCGACGGGATGGCCGCGCCGAGGGTCACCGAAAACTCGGTCGGCCAGGTATCCCACCGCAAGCCCGGCAGCAGACGGCCAGTGCCTAGATAGAGTCATGGGCGATGACCCCGCTGATCGATCCTGACCTCACCAGCCCTGATCACCGCGTCCTGATCACTGGAGGCGTGCGATCGGGCAAGTCCCGTTACGGTGAGACGCTGCTCGCGGACAGTGCCGAGGTCACCTACGTCGCGACCGGACCGGTGCCCGATCCCGCGACCGACCCTGAGTGGGCGGCGCGGATCGTCGATCATCGAGCGCGGCGGCCGGCGCACTGGAGCACCATCGAGACCGGCGACGTTGCCAAGGCGCTGCGCACTGTGTCGGGTGCGATCATGATCGATTGCTTGGGGACCTGGCTGACTGCCATGATCGACCGGCTCGGCACCTGGGAGGAGCCGCTGGCGAGCTGGCAGGGCGACTTCCATGATCAACTGGAAGACCTGACTGGGGCCTGGCAGGCGCGTCGCGACCTGGCGGTCGCGGTGACCAACGAAGTCGGTTGGGGACTGGTGTCGCCGTACCGATCTGGCCGGGTGTTCACCGAGCTCCTGGGACTGGTCAACCAGCAGATGGCCGCTGCCAGCGATGAGGTGATCATGGTCGTTGCAGGGCGAGCCATGCGCTTGTGACTTCATATGATCATCAAGGTGATCATGACGGTGAATGCGATCTCGATCGCGGCGCCCATCACGTCGCCGGTAACACCACCCAGTCGGCGTACGGAGCGATAGACCAGCCCCCCAACCACCGCGGCAGCTGCCACTGTCGCCAGCATTCCGTTAGCCAGGTTGTGTCCGGCCAACCAGCCGGTCCAGCTCATGATCAGCAGCACCGCGAGCCAGCACCAGGCAGCGGCCGCAGGGGGCACCGAGCCGGCCACCGCAGCACCAAGGCCGTCAGCTCTGGCAGCCGGCACACCGCGTACGCAGGCGAGCCCGAGCGCGGCCCGGGAGCAGCAGACCGCTGCACCGACAAGCAGGGCACCGGGCACGCCCTGGATCAGCTCTCCGACCGACACCGCCTGCAGGCCTAACACAATGATCAGCGCCACCACACCCATCGGTCCGACGTCGCCGCGCCGCATCACCATCAAGGAGCGCTCCGCAGTCCATCCGGCGCCGAACCCGTCCACGGTGTCAGCCAAGCCGTCCAGGTGCAAGGCACGGCTGCCGAGCGCCAAGCCGCCGACCACCAGCAGGCCGACCGCCAGAGCGGGCAACCCAGCGGTTCGGGCCAGCCAGCCCACGAGCGCGACAGCCACGGCCAGCGGGAGCACGGCCAGCGGGGCGATGATCATGGCCCGGGCTGCGGTGCGGTGGTCGATCTCGGCGATCTTGCCGGACGGCACGATGGTCAGGGTCCCGACTGAGAGCCGTAGCGCCTCGAGCATGATCGGCTCAGCTGACAGGGCTGAGATCGGCAAGCAGAGCCAGTTCGCGCAGCATCAGGACGGCCGACCGTAACACCGGAAGCGCGGTGAGAGCGCCCGTGCCTTCACCGAGTCGCAGGCCAAGATCAAGAACTGGTTCCAGGCCCAGCTTGTCGAGGGCCAGCTGCTGAGCCGGCTCAGTCGAGCGATGGCCCGCCGCGCACCATGCCACGACGCCCGGCTCGAGATCCTCGGCTACGACCGCCTCAGCGACCGAGACGATCCCATCGAGGAGCACCGGTACGCCGCTGCGAGCCGCCGCGTAGAGAAAGCCGACACCTGCAGCAATGTCGGCCGATCCCAGCGCCGCAAGCCGATCGAAGGGATCCTTGGCGCGCTCGCCGACCCGATCCAGTGCGGCAGCAATCACCTGGGTCTTGTGTCGGAGCCGATCGTCGTCCACACCGGTGCCGCGTCCGGTCACCTCCCCAGCAGGGAGTCCGAAGCTCGCGGCCACCAGGGCGGCTGCCGGTGTGGTATTGCCGATGCCCATGTCGCCGATGATCAACAAGTCGGCGCCGGCCGCGATCTCCACCTCAGCGATCACCTCGCCGGCGCGCAGCGCCGCCCGGCAGTCGTCGGCTGTCAGGGCGTCGGCCCGGTCGATCGGCTGGGAGGGGCCGAGGTGGTACGCCGAAACCTCGGCTGGTACGTCATCAAGATCGTCATCGACACCTAGATCGAGTACTCGTAGCGTCACGCCATGCTGACGAGCAAGACAGTTAGCGCCGGCGACGCCGGCGACGAAGGCCTGCACCATCACCGGCGTGACCTCCCGCGGATACGCGGAGACGCCGTCGTGGGAGACGCCATGATCACCAGCAAGGATCACCGCCCGCACCCGGTCCAAGGGTCTCGGCGGGCACGTCGCCTGGCAGGCCGACACCCACGCGGCCAAATGCTCCAACCGGCCCAGCGCGCCCAGAGGTTTGGCCAGGGCGTCCAGACGGCGCCGGGCCTCGACGTACACGCCGGATGAGGGTGGGCTGATCACGTCAGGACAATTGCTCCGCATAGTCAGGCTGAGCGGCTTCCACGCCGGTGCGAGGTTGCAGCCGGTACAGCAGCTCGCCCAGCGCCAGCCCGAGGGTGGCCCAGAGGGACAGCTGGGTGAGCAGACTGGCCGCCCTGAACTCGTACAAGACCGTGGCGGAGAAGTCAGCGGGCACTTCGGAGTAGCTCGGCAGCAGCGCCAAGGCGCTGATGGTCACCAGGAGGTAGCCGGCGATGGCGCTCAGGGTGGCGTACCAGGCGCCCCATCGATCCGCGAGCTCGCGGCCAACCAGCACCGCTGCGACAGCGGCAATGATCGAGCTGGCAAGCAGGATGAAGTAGAGGGCGGTGCGAACGCCGATGGTGTCGGGATGGCCGACAGCGGGCGGGTTGGGCGGATAGGCCACGAAGGGAATCAAGCTGACGCTGACGAAGCCGATCGCCGCCACAGACAGGCTGACACCGCGTACGCCGAGGCGACCGAAGCGGCCGAGGGCGAGCGCGCTGAGTACGCCGAGCAGGCCGCCGAGCGTGACACCAGCCACCAACGTCCCTGTCAATAAGCCCACTGTCGATTGGAGTAAACGCGGTACCTCGGCGGCACCTGAGCTGTCGTTTGCTGTGGGGTGGGCATGATGATCGCCCAATCCGCCAGATTCCTCGATTTCAATGGCGGCGTTGATCGAGGGCTCACCGACCACGTACGCCACGCCGAAGGCAACGAGTCCGGCGACAAGGCCTGCGAGCAGGCCTCTAACCAGGAAGCTGCGTGCGGAAGTCATGGCGCCGGCTCAGTGGCAGGGGAAGCCGAGCAGGTGCCGACCATCGTGCACCCACTCATGGACTGCGGTGCCGGACAACAGGGAGTTCGCACCCTGCTCGGCGGAGATGAAGTACATCGCGACGAGCAGCAGCATGGCTGCGAAGATCAGCCAGGGGAGCACCTGGGTGAATGTGAACGGCGGAGCCGCAACAGCGATGGGCGTGGTGTGGGTGATGTCTGACATCAGTTCCTCCTCCGGGTTCCTGCGACCCGTGTTGCCGGAGCTCGTCGGAGGCAGGGTCTGACTCGAGCGTGGCAATGCTGTTTCAAGGCAGTGCAGTTCGTCCCAGCTCACACAGTGGCGCGACCGTGCCGGATTCTCACCGAACTTCCAAGTCCTCCGCGAACCCCAGCACTGTATCGCCAAAGCGCGACGAACCGCGCGGAACCCTGGATTTGCATCACGAGCGTCGCCTTTCAGGCCCACGAGACGCCGATCGAAGCCGCCAGTGATGCGAAACCAGGGTCTAGAGCCTGGGTATGGTGCCCGCATGAAAGTGGCCCGAGCCGGTGGCGATGTGGGGGACGGTGCTCGCCCACCCCTCCGCGATCCTGCTCGTCGTCCAGCTGCTCGGCGTCCTGGTCTATCCGTACATGGAGCGAGACCGGCACGGGAAGCGTTCTGTTCGAGATGTTCGGGGCACTCGTGCTGGCGTTGGCGATCTGGTCGGTCCGGGACTCAGCCGGGACCAACCTGGATCGCGGTGACTCTCGCGGTCGCGGCGTCGGGGCTTTCGATCGTCGACGCGATCAACCCAACCCCGCGCTGGATGTGGCATCGGCGGTATCCCATGCGCTCTTCTACTTCTGGGCAGCGGGCAGCCTGATGGTCTACATGTTGTCGGACCGCACCGTCACCACCGATGAGTTGTTTGCTGTCGGTGCCACATTCACCCTGGTCGCGTGGGGATTCGCCTATGTCTTCGAGATCATGCAGATCGCCCAACCAGGTTGCTTCATTGCGGCGGTGAACCCCGAGCAGCCACGCACCTGGATGGAGTTGCTGTTCCTCAGCTTCACCAACTTGTCCAGCACCGGCCTGTCGGATGTGGTCCCGATCACGGGGCAAGCACGCTCAGTGGTGATGTTCGAGCAGCTTGCAGGCCTCGGTTATGTCGCGCTGTTTGTATCGCGATTGGTGGGCCTGACCGTCGCTTGGCAGATGTTCGCCGCAGCAGCGACAATCGACCCGGCAACCCGCTGATGGCTCAGCGGCTGCTCCTGGTTGCCCACGCCGCAACGCCGGCTACACGGGCATTGGTGTTCGGCGAGCCTGGCGAGCTGCTCCCAGGAGAGATCAGGCGGTTCGAGCGGTCGCATCGCGGGTTGGGTAAGTGGACCCGAGGAGGCATGCATGGCGACTGCGGCTCGGCTCGGAGGAACGGCCGAACCGATTCCAGACCTGCGTGGATGCGACTTCGGGGCATGGACCGGCAGAGCCCTGGTCGAGGTTTCTTCCCAGGACCCGACCGGGCTGGACGCCTGGCTGCGCGACCCCTACGCCGCGCCGCACGGCGGAGAGAGTCTCGCGGAGTTGATCACCCGAGTGGGTCAGGTGCTTGATGATCATCAGTGGCCCGATGGCCGAACCGTCGCCGTCGTGACCTCGCTGGTGGCCCGCGCGCTCTTGGTGCACGCGCTCGGCGCGGCGCCCGAGGTGATCTTTCGTATCGACATCGGTCCGTTGGGCCGGGGTCTGATCTCCCGCAGCGACCATGCTTGGCGCCTGCAACAGCTGACTGCCAGCCCTAGCCGGGACTAAACCCTGCCACCGCGCCGATGACCGTGATCGCGGGCGGCTTGATGCCCGCCTTATTGGTGAGCGCGGCGATGTCTACGAGTGTGCCGCGTACAGAGCGCTGGCTTGGCATTGCCGCGTCGGCGACCGTCATGGCCGGAGTGTCAGCGCCCAGCCCGTGCTTGATCAACTCGGCGGTAATGGCTGGCAGTGTAGCGACACCCATCATGATCACCAACGTTGTGTTGGCGTGGCGAGCGCTTGCCAGTTGAGAGTTGAGCCAGTATCTCCGGGTGGGGCGTGGCCGGAGATCACCGTGAAACCCTGGGTCAGCTCGCGGTGGGTGAGCGGCACACCCACCAAGGCCGGACCGGCGATTGCCGAGGAGACGCCGGGGATCACTGTGACGGGGATACCCGCGGCAGCGCAGGCTTGCCACTCTTCACCACCGCGGCCGAAGACGAAGGGGTCGCCACCCTTGAGCCGGACGACTGTCTTGCCCGCTGACGCGTGCTCGATCAGGAGCTCGTTGATCCGCTCCTGAGGCGTGGAAGTGCCTCGTGGGATCTTGGCGACCTCGATGATCAACGCCTCCGGCCTCGCGTGCTGAAGTGCCGACAGTGGGGCCAACCGATCGCAGACGATCACATCGGCACTCCTTGATGGCCTCCAGCCCTGCAACGGTCAACAGGCCAGGATCTCCGGGACCGCCGCCGACCAAGATCACCGATCCGGCGCCGGTGGATTGCTCGATCGTCGCTGGGGAGGGGGACACAGCCGGCACACCATGATCACGAGCAGCAGCCGCGATCATCTGATCACGCTCCGCAACGCCCGAGGCCGGCACAACCAGAGCGGCGCCGCGAAAATCGTCGGGTGCCGGCGGGCGCCGGCGCATGGTCAGCAATCCACGTGTCGCCAGGTCGGCGACGGTCGCCCCAATCTCTGGCGCAACCACGGTCACCACTGCGCCTGATTCGAGCAGCCTCCGGACGGCCGACAGAGCCGCCGGTCCGCCGCCGCAGACCAGCACCGGTAGACCGTCCAGCTCAAGGCTGGCGGAGAAGCCCGATGGTGGCTGGATCTGCATGGCGGCGTGAGGTTATCACTCAGTGCTGGCAGCCTCGAAGCCTTACGCCAGTCGTGCCCGCACCTGTCCTTCCATCACGCGTTGCAACAACGAGACGGTCTCCGGGTCAAGGTCGACCCCAATGGTTCGGGCCTGCCCCGCCAGCTGGAGCGTGAGCCGCTCCGTCTCGGCGGCGTTACCTGCTGCGTGCTCGGTGCGGATCCGGGCGGCCAGCAACAGCTCGTCGCCAGGCGCAGCCAACAAGGCCCGCGCCGCAGCCCAGCGAGCCCGCTCCAGATCTCCGGCAAGAAGCGCCCGGTCGGCCAACTCGACACCGATGTCGCGTACGCAGGAGATCATATCGGTCCGCAGTTCTTCGGCCCAGTGCCATTGGCCGGGCGCAGCATCGGCGAGCGGGGCACCGCGTACCAGTTCGAGCGCGGCCCGCAGGCTGTCGTCGCTGGCGCGGTTGACCCCGGTCGAAGTGAGGATCTGCAGCCGCTGCCAGTCGGAGCTCACTGCTGGATGCAGTGTGATCCGTCCGGTGTACGCGTCCGGGAGGTAAGCCTCTCCATCCGGGCTGGTGCCGAGCCAAGTGCGCAGCCGGCTCATGTTGGAACGGCGAGTGCCCTCCGCCACGGCAAGCGCCGCCACCATGGCCTGGGCGGTACTCCGGGGGTTCTCCAGCAGCCACGCGCAGTACTCCAGGCATTGCTTGGCGGCGCGGGGAGGCACAGGACCGGTCGCGCCAAACAGCTCGATCGGACCCAGCAGTTGGAGGGTGGGATGGTGGACCGTGCGGCCCGGGTCCATCGCTGCCTCCATGATCAAGGCCCTTTCTTCGGTGTTTGCTGTGCCCCACGTCGTCAATCGGCTTTCCAGGTAGGTCACGTTGTCGGGCGGCGGATCCGGCTGCACTTCAACCTCGCTCCACCATGGAGCCGGAGTTGTGTCCTCGCTGCCGGTGGTCTCGATGAGATCAACCACCGCGGTCAACTCCGGGGGCTCCAACCACTGTGGAGACAGTGAAAGGCCGGCTGGCTCCAGGACGACCCTCCGCTCGGCGGATGAGCCATCGCCGCGCAGCGACCACGCAGCAGCAACCGCTCCGACCACGACAGCGGCTACGGTCACCTTGGGCTCGGCGTCCGTGAGGGCGCGCAGCCGGGTGTTCTGGGCGGTGCTCAGTGGCTGCTGCACCAGAACGACTTCGGGAGCCCATGGATCGGCCAGGTCCAGGTCAATACGGTGCTGACTCAGCATCTCGTACCGGCGATGCTGACGTTGCATCGCGGCGCGCTGCTCAAGCCGGTCGAGCAGCGCATCAACGTCGTCAGTGCGGATGACATTGTGCTTGCCCAGCGCCGCGGGCAGCCGGTCACCGCCGCCCACCAGGGTAATGATCATCTCGTCGGCCCACGGTGAAAAGGAGAGTTCGACAGCCATCGCAGCTATCAGATCGATGGCAGCGAATCCGGAGTCTCTCTGAATCGCCAACAAGCCGAAGGCCTCAAGATCGCCAAGCACCAGCCGATCTTGGTCGTCGCGGCCCAGCGTGACCAGGGCCGGCCAGGGACGCGCAGCCTCACCCAATCCCGGCACCGACTTGAGGTATCCCACGTCCTCCTGAGCCAGGAACCAAGAGCGCCCATGCACTGTGAAACCCACTGGTGCGGCCGGCCAAACCTCATGCATGCGGAGCTCTATCTCGGTCTCGCCGATCAAGGCCAGCTGCAGCGGTGGTGGCGCGGTCGCGGAGTCTCTGCAGTGCGCGGCGATCGCCCGCATGGCGCGGTCGAGCGTACGCAAGCTCATCGGCTGCTGCCGCCGCCCGAGCGCGACCTCAACAGGGTGGGTCGCCGCTGGCGGATGTACGATCCGTCGGCCCGGCTGCCTGGTCTGGAGTTGAATGCGCCGCCGCACTGCCAGCCCACCGATCACCCCAGCCGCCAGCAGCCCGCCGACGCCCGCCAGCGTTACCGCGGAGACGTCAAGCAGTCGGTCTTGATCAGTGGTCTCCGTGGAGGTGCTGCCAGCCGTCGGCTCGGCCGGTGAGGCCGACGGCTCGGCAGGCGAGGCCGACGGCTCGGCTGATGAGACCGATGGCTGGGCTGGTGATGCGGAACGCTGGCGCTCCGTCGGTGCGGGATCAGATCGGTGTTGCTGGTCAAGGGATCTCGACCTCGCTCTAGCCGCGGGCTTACCCTTTGGCTCCGGCAGCACCAGCCGCGTGCCTACAGCGAGCTCGTCGGGATCGCCCAGCTGTGCTCTGTTGACCTGGAAGATGTCGTCCCAGCGAGCCGACGAGCCGAGCTCGCGCTCGGCAATCGAGGAGAGCGTGTCCCCGCTACGTACGGTGATCATGCGATCGCCAGCCGGCAGGTCCTGATCAAGATCAGGGATCCTGAGTCGCCAACCGACTTGCAGCCGGTCGGGGCCACCGGTCAGCACGCTGGGGTTGGCGGCTGCGATCTTGCGCCATTCTCGACCGTCCCCGTAGTACTGCTCGGCGAGATTCCAAAGATCGTCGCCAGCCTGCACCACATGCCGCTTGGCATGATCAACTGGCCCTGTCCGAGGAGCCGCTGGACCAAGCGTTTGCAGAGTCTCGGTCGGCT
>CAVRQV010000020.1:0-231880 GCA_963723475.1 uncultured Actinomycetota bacterium | reverse complement strand
TGGAGACTCGAACCCCTGACCTCTTCCATGCCATCGACGGTCGGCCTGTGTGGTGGACCAGCCCTGACGCTGGCGATTGGTTACCCGCGTCCGCGGTTGACCGCGACTGTGCGAGCTGATTGATAAGCAGTTTGGTAATCAGCGTCATCGTCAGACGATCGACCGGTTGGGGTCACACTGGAGGTAAGTCAGGCTTCGACTATCTCGTTAAAGGCCTGCCCAGGCTAACCACCAGTTTGGCGCACACCATGATCTGATCGCGAAACTCGCATCGATCATGACTTACTAGCCACTACCAAGTACTTTGGGAGTGGAGACCGTGAGAACAATGACCTCGCCACCTGGCACAGTCTCGTCACCGCAACTCCGGCGCCGCCCGAACCGCTTGGTCTTTTGGATCGTACGTATCCTGCTCGGACTGCTGGCGTTGATCGTACTGCTTGCATTGGGCGGCGCTAGCTATGAGGCGATCATGGCAGCCGGGGACGGTAAGCGCTATCCACCTCCGGGGAAACTCGTGGATGTCGGCGGCTATCGCTTGCATCTGCACTGCATCGGGCAGGGCAGCCCAACTGTTGTGCTCGATGCTGGCTTGGGAGGGTTCTCCCTCGACTGGGGTGCGGTTCAGCCCCAGATCGCGACGTCGACGCGCGTGTGTGCCTACGACCGCGCCGGCCTCGGCTGGAGCGAACCTGGCCCGACGCCGCGCAGCCCGCAGCAGTTTGCCAGCGAGCTGCATGCGCTGCTCACAAAGGGTGGCGTCGAAGGTCCCTATGTGCTCGTCGCCCACTCACTCTCGGGCAAGACGGCACGCCTGTTCGCCAGCCAGCACCCGGACGAAGTTGCGGGGATGGTGCTCGTCGACGCGCGTCACGAGTTTGTGGACGATCACCGCCCACCCGAGCAGCTGGCCGCCGAGGAGGCCGAGCAGCGGCAGTTCCAGAACATGATCAGGTGGACGGCAAGGTTTGGGCTGGTGCGTCTGCTGTGGGCGCCGGCGTTGCCGAGCGTGCTGCCAGGGAGCGGGAACCTCTCTCCAGAGGCGCGGACCGCCATCGGCGTCCTGCAGGCGCGGCCACGGCAGATCGAAACCGCTCTAGCTGAGGAAGCGAGCGAAAATGGACAGCAACACTCTGCTGCGAACGGCGGCGTCGCTTGGTGCCACACCTCTCATCGTTTTGGTGTCGGGACAGAGCGTCGATCACGACCCAATCTGGAAGGAAGCACAGCAGATCATGACTGGCCTGTCGTCGAACAGCCGCCTGATCATCGCCCAGAGTGGCCACTATGTCCATTTCGAGCAGCCGGCACAGGTCGTGGAGAGCATCCGCCAAGTCGTAGACGCCGCGCGTACAGGTAAGCCGTTAAAGCCGTAAAGAACATCGGTGAATGCAGTCCGACAAGGTCGGATGGAGTGGAGTGTGTTGGTCGGGCTGTCGAGACTTGAACTCGCGACCCCTAACCCTCAGTTACCGGCGACGCGTCCGCTGCCGTACGCCGCTGTCCGGAAATCCTTACCCGTAAGGAATCCGTACGGCAGTGAACACGAGCGAACACACCAAGACGACCATGGATGGCGGTCGGAATGGCGGTCAAAACCATAGCTTAGCTAAGCGGATTGGAGGAAGACAAAGATCAATTAACATCTCAAGATCAAAACCACAAATAACGCCTCGGCCGGTGTGCAAACACTAGACCGGGGCGGTGCCTGTTGAGACCCGAGTGCGCTATTTATGAGCGCCGCCGCGACCGGGGGATCGCTTCCCAGGTTGCGTGGCGGGATGATCTGGCGGGTGGGTTGTGCCCGCGGGTCGTTTCTGAACTCCGGATCGCGTGCCGGATTCGGCCGCGTGGGTTGCGATTTGGGGGCTATTAGCAGTTGAGCGTGGTGCCCTGCCTGGTCAATTGGTTCACGCCGCGCGGGCGGCGCTGGTGAGCAGGATGGGCTTGCTAATGGGTCGGACTTTGTATCCCCGCCCTGTGCGTTTGATTGCTTGATCCCGGTGTTCGCGGCCTCGGTACACGCTGGTGATGCCTCTGGGTGATCGGCACCTCAACTGCGGCCAGCAGGCCTCGATGGTGGTCCACAGGCGCCAGCTTCCGGGCGGTTATCGCTAGAGGGCGATCCCACTCTCACTACGGGTGGAGCCAAGGGGACTCGAGTCCTAGTCCCTGCTTTCGTCGTGGGAGTTGAACGGTGCAGGCTTGCTCTTACAGGTCAAGCCGACTGATCACGTAATGCCAGCCGTCCAGACTTCGCCTGGCCACCGAGGTTGCATTGGCCGAGATGATCAAGGCGAGCGGGCCGGATTGCATTACCAGGTTCGGGGCGGCGACGTAGCTGCCGCCATCCCGAAGCTGGCCGATGATCACATTGGCGATGGCGGGGCGCCCGCGTACTTGGCTCCTCCCTCGGGCCAGCAGGACGGCATCGACGTCGAACAGCTTGGTTAGGAACGTTGTGTCATTGAGCAGCAGGCAGGCGTCCTCCAGCATTGCTTCGAGTTCTTCGGGAGATGCGGCGCCAGCGGACATGACCGACCCTAGAAGACAGGCAAGGACTCAGTTGTCACATGCTGTGGTTGGACCTCACGAGGGTGTTGGGTTGAGCTTGTAGCGGTCGATGATGTCTGGAAGCCAGTCTGGTTCACCGAACTGCGCCCCGTAGCTTTCGGCGAGTGCGGCTAGCTGAGCCATGTCGGGGGGCGCGGCTGCGCGGACGAGCTCTGATACTTCCCAGAAGAAGTTTTCGAGTCCAGCAGGACTGATGATCTCAATCATTCGTGCCGGGACCGAACCTGCGTTCCACATGGCGTGCATTTCGCCGCGAGGTTTGGTGATGTAGCCGCCGGGACCGAGGACTACTTCCCGGCTACCGGATCGAAAGCCGATTTCTCCTTCGGTGACGATGGAGTACTCATCTTCTCGAGTGTGCAGGTGCGGCGCTACGAGGGCCCCGACTGCAAATGGGTGCTCAACCACGGAAACCATCCCGTTGGTGTCGCGTCCCCACAGCTTGAAAGCAACACCGATCCCGCCAAGATCGGCAGTCACCTCACGCTCGCCTGGCTGGACGATCGTCAGCGGTGGCGGGCTCCCGTTAACTTGGTTGGTCTGGGTCATCCCTGGCTCCCTTCCTAGCGGTTCTCTCCGACGGTAAGGCCGCTGCGGAACCGGGGATATAGCAGAAATCTGCCATTTCCGTGCTGTCCTGAGCGCCGTACGATGTCGGACATGGATCGCCATTGGCGATTCGCTCGCGCGGAGGACAAGCTCGCCCGGCTGTCCAAACAGGGATTGGACATGGTGGCGTTTTGGCGCGCGTGTGCACCAGTGCTGGCTGACGCGGTGCCATCCGATGCGGCTCTGTGCTGCTTCACCCTGGATCCCGCATCGGGGCTGGTGACTAGTCACTTCAATGAGGAAATGCTGGTGTTGCCTCCGGAATGGATCGCCAACGAGTACATGGATGACGACGTCAACAAGCTCACAGATGTGGCGCGCTCGCCGAGCGGGGTCTCCACGCTGTACGAGGCCACCGGCGGTGATCCCAGCTCAAGCCCTCGCTGGCATGCCCTCATGGCCGACGGCGGTGATCAAGAAATGATCGCAGCACTACGCTCTCGAGGCGATGTATGGGGTGCCATCACCATGTACCGGCGGCTTGACCGCCCCTTGTTCGACGCGTACGAGCAGGCCTTTCTGGCCGCTGTCAGCCCGCTCATGGCCGCCGCTGTGCGCCGAGCCCTGCTCATCGGAGAATCTGCCGATCCAGAAGGTCCCGAGGCACCCGGCATGATCGTGCTCGGCCCGGACTGGCGCCCGGAGTCGATGTCGCCAGGTGTGGAGGAGTGGCTTCGCGACTTGCCGGATGGAAACTGGGCGGCCTCCCAACTGCCGACTGCTGTGCTCGCTGTGGCGGGACGCGCAGCGCGTTCGGCCACGGGCACAGACGACCCGTCCGAGGTCGCGGTCGCTCGGGTGCTGACCCGGTCGGGTCGCTGGGTCGTCTTACATGGCGTGCCGCTCGCGGCGATCGACAGTCAGCGGGTTGCCGTCATCGTCGAACCTGCCCACCCAAGCCGGATTGCCCCGCTACTGATGTCGGCCTACGGCCTGACCGAACGGGAGCAGCAATTGACCAGACTCGTGTTGCAGGGTTACTCGACCCTCGATATCGCTGATCGCCTGGTGATCTCCGTGCACACCGTGCAGGGACACCTAAGGAGCATATTCACCAAAACCGGAGTGCGCGCCCGACGTGATCTTGTGACCAAGATCTTCTTTTCCCACTACGAGCCGCGTCTCCGAGACAACGAACAGCGCACGGCCGCGAATAAGCCATTGCGTGGCGGGCCGACTGGTGCCACCAGGCCGTAGGTCGCTCAATGGGAAGATCAATTCCAGACAGGACAGGGGGAGACCCCACCGATTGACACGCGGCCGCGGTCAACGCGTTACGTCGCGCGGTTTTCGAGTCGCCGGGCTCAACGGAGTCAGCCTTACGCGCAGCAGTCGCCACTTTTCAGCGACTAGAAAGCCGCCCGCCGATGTAGCGCACCAAGGGGAAAGGCACGATCCGCAATCTTTTACAGGACCGCGCGCGGGTCTGTAAAGGGACTCGGCATGGGTGCAGACAGGTAGCAGAAAGAAGCCGGGCGAAGCCCGACCGTTCCAACCGAGACCGCGCGACTCCCCTGTCAGTTCTGGGCGATCCATGCCACCCCAATCGGCAGCGTGCCTGTATCACTGTGTGATCCCCTGTCCGGCGGTTTGGTGCGTGCCCCGCCAACGTTCGACGACGGCGAGCAGAAACGGGTCGAGACGTCGACCCGACTGGCCGGTCCCGGACACGCCTCCTTCCGGGCGTGCAACGCCTCGATGGGCCGGGTGAGATCCCCAGATGCTCGGACAGGTCACCGGCGAACTGCGTCTGGATCGCCTCGGCGACGCCGCGGTGCAAGGCCCCCCGGTCGGCAGTGTCGAGCGACCCTCCACCGCGTCCCGGTCAGCGCGGCGAACCGGTAGCCGCCGTGGTCACCGACCCGGTCGAGCAGGCCGTAGGCGATCGCCTCGTCAGTGAGCGGAAGGCACCAGGCGGCGGGTTCATCCAGCGCTGTCGCGACGAGCGCGACCGAGAAGTCACGCCCAACAATGGCCGCCGTCTGCACGAAGTTGCGGCAGCCGGCGGAGACACTATCGAGCCGGGCACGGACGACGTCGAGTACGGTGCGCGGCGGCCGGTCCGGATCCCACATGCGTCGGCCATCGCCTGGGCCCTCGCGGACGAACAACGGATTGCCCGTTGGTGACATCGAGAACAGCCCGGGCGTCGCCCTCCTCCACAGCCATCCACGACAACTGCTCATGCATGGCTGATCCAGTGATGGATCCGGTGGCGGAGCACGACGCGCGGTACGGCGAGGAGGGCGCGGGTCCGCCGGAGTGGGCGCAGGTGAGGGACCGCTGGCGCGCGGCGGGTCGCTTGGTCCTCGACGACGCGACGGGGCATCGCCGAACCATCCACCGCTCGCCGAGGCACACCACGAATGCGCGAGCATGAGCCCCATCAGCCCGCGTCCCGCATGAGCGACGGTGACGGCAACTACGATTCCGGATGAAGAACGGTGACTGAGGGCGGAGTCCCGGAGATACCTGGGCGGTGGCTCAGCCATGTTGCTCATGCTGCGACTCCTGGTTAGGCCATGCTCGGAAGCAACGACGCTGCTACACAGGCTCGGCAGGCGCTGGAGCTCGCGCTGCGCGTAGGAGATGTGTTACTAACCGCCGGTATGTCGGCCAACGACGTCGTGGTCGAGATGTTGCGTATCACCGAGGCGTATGGGCTCAAGCGAGTCCACGTCGACCTCACGTTCAACGCCATCGCAGTCACCTACTACGCAGCACCGACCACAGTCCCCATGACCTTTGTGCGCAACGTCCAACCCGATGTCCTCGACTTCACCAAGGTGCGACGGGTCCAGGCGCTCGTGGAGGGCATTCACGGAGGACGGCCCCTCAAAGAGGCGATCAGCGACCTCGAAAGGATTCGTGCTGCACCTCGCCTGTATTCGGAGTGGGTCGCGTCGGCCGGCAACGCCTGCATCGCTCCTGGGGTCACCCTGCTGTTTACCGTGTCGTGGCAGATCCTCGTGATTACCTTCCTCACCGGCTTTGCCGTGGACCGACTGTTGGTATGGGCCAGCGCACGTCGGCTGCCTCCGTTCTTCTCCCAACTCGCGGCTGCTGCGTTCATCACCTTGGTGGCGACGGGCGTCAGCGCGCTCGGCAGCCATGGCGCAGGCATTCTGCTGAGCGTGGACCCGACGCTGATCGTCGTCGGTGGAATCATCCTTCTGGTCGCCGGAATGACCGCCGTGGGAGCCATGCAGGACGCCATCGACCAGTTCTACGTGACGGCATCTGCACGCTTCCTCGAAGTAGCCATGATGACCGGCGGCATTGTCCTTGGGATCGTCGCCGGCCTGCAGGTAGGCGTGGCTCTCGGCCATCCCATCGCCGTCTCGACCCAATCCCTCACTCTTGGGCCGGTCGTGGCCCAATTCGTTGGAGCCACTGTCATTTCCGCCGCATTCGCACTGTCGGCCTACGCGGGGCTGGTAACTGTGGTGTTGTCAGGCCTGATGGGTGCCCTTGGGTGGGCTGGTTACCTAGGAATGGTCACTTTAGGATTCGGGGAGGTCACCGCAAACGCTGCTGGAGCCCTCCTCGCGGCGTTCGTCGCAACCATAATCGCGCGCCGATTCCGCACCCCCGGCTTTGCCCTGATCGCAGCGGCGATCCTGCCGCTCGTTCCCGGCTTATCGCTCTTCACCGGGCTCCTGCAAGCAGTCGGGACCTTGGGCCAACCAGCAGATCTGGCAGCCAGCGGCGTCACGCTGCTTCAGGCCGTCGGTGTCGCAGTGGGTATTGCCGCCGGGGCAACGCTGGGCACCTACTTAGGTCGTCCGGTCAAGGAGCAACTCCGGCGCATTCGGAATCTACCAAGACCACGGACGCGGTCGATCCCAAAGGAGTCCAAGCAAACAGGCGAATGAGCCCATGAACTTGCGTCCAGAGCTGAACGACAGCTCGCGAAGGCCGAGTGGGATACCGGCTGTCGGACAGGAGCGCGCTGGACGTCGCGTTCTACAAGCCGACCGGCTTGCGGACAATTGGCGACCTGAGATGCGCACCTCCCGCAGCAGGGCGGTGCGCGGATCCCGACAGATGCACTCAATTGCTTGATATCGGGTGATCTTCGTGGACATTCTGCCGGGGAAGAACGCGGCAGTCCATGAGGAGAGAAAGGCACCCGTATGCCCACCGTCAGCCCGTGTTTGATTCGCTCCGTCGGACCTGCCGGCGACCCTGAGGTCAGCCTCGGCGTTCCGCTGCTCGATGAGACGTGCGTGCGCAGGCCCGGCGTGTCGACGATGAGGTGATCGAAGCCAGGTGCATCGGGCAGCCGCGGCGCCCAATTCGCCGCCTCAACAGTGGAAACATTGTGAGGTCGGGTGCGCGCATGACGACTCCTTCGTCCTTGTCATCGAATACTATGTTTATAGTAGACCCCGTCCGAGGAAGGCGTCCATGGCCGCTACAAGAGAACGCGCACTCCAAGCAGCGGTTGAACTCCTTGGCACCGAGGGCGTGCGGGCGCTGAGCCACGCGCGAGTCGACGCCCGCGGCGCGCTGCCGCCAGGCTCAACGTCGAACTGGTTCCGCACTCGGCGGGCGCTGCTCGTCGGCGTGGTCGACTGGATCGCCGAGCGCGAGCGCGCCGACTTCGGCCCCGTCGGGGTGCCGGGGCAGCCCACGCCCGAAGCACTCATCGAGGGCCTGTGTGCCGTGATCGAGCTGCAATCCGGCCCCTTGGCGGTGCGCACCCGGGCTCGGTACGCGCTGTTCCTCGAGCTTGCATCCGATCCCGAGCTCGGCGAGCCTATGCGCCGGCAACGCCTCGAGTTCGAGCGATGGACCGAGCAATTAGTGACCGCGGCAGGTATCGCCGACCCCGGACCCGCCGCTCGCGCGCTTATGGCACTCGGCGACGGTCTGATGCTGCACCGACTCACCGTTGACCCCGGCCTCGACGTGCGACCCGTCATCGAGCGCTCCGTGAGAAGCCTGATGGCCAAACCGTAACCCGGCGCCGTCCCCCTCTCGCGATGCCGGTCGTCGTTTCGCCCCTCCAGGCTGTTGACGGTTCAAGGTGACTGATCGCCGTCAGCAGCGCCGCCTTGAGACCGGCGGAAGCACCTCCCAAGCGTCGTGTCGGCAGACGCGACCATCTGCAACGCCTACCGAGACCTTGCAACAGAGCCTCGCTCGCCACGATGGCGCCACCTCGGCCACCACGCTGCTGAGAGAACTCAGTCGGCCGCAGCCTGTGTGGGCGCCCTCTGGCAACACCACCTCGACCGAAGTCTCGCCCACGGGAGCGACGACAACATCGGTCGTCTTGACATCCCAGAGCGCTGCCCCGCTCCAACCACATGTGATCGCCGGCACCAAGATCGACAGCGCCTGCCCCTGCCACCTGTGATCCACCTGAACTCGCCACCCCGTGCCAGCCCGTAGAAGCGCGTCGCCAAGCCGAGTGGGTGGAGGCACCAAATACATGCGCGGCAAAAGTCGACTCCGGGCGGCCCCCACCGCCGAATCCGGCCCTGTCAGGTCAAAGCGAGGCCTCGCCGCGCTGACAGCGGTCCCCGTCGTCGCTCGCTTCGTTCGCTGCGGCGGTCTACGCCAGCCTTAGCCTGTCGCAGGTGACAATCAAATACTGCAACGACATATCGGCAGCGGATTGGATCGCCCAAGCTCAGATCCCATGGGAGCAACTAGTCAATTTCGGCCCACCAGACTTCCCCGCGTACGCCCGGCTGCGCTTCATCCCCCGACCCCAGCAGGCCCGGCCAAACCGCAGCAGACGTCGACGTTGCCGAGGACCACCCGTCCGAAATCGAGCAGACACAACGAGCGCTCGAGCATCTGCGACGCTTCACCGGCACACCCGAGGACATCTATTTCTGCGTCTGGGACGGCTATTCCCACATCCAGTTACCGCCCTCGGCGCGGGACGGGCCGAGGCTGACCATCGCGTCAGATACTTGGTCTCCCCCTCAGCGCATCCCGATGCGGCGGTACTTGCTCCTCCACGGATCACTGACCGACCTCGGCGGCTGGGAGGAAACCCTCGGCGGCCTCGGAGACCTCCCACCCGCCTTCGCCTGGCCGGCTGATCACAGTTGGTGCTTTGCTCGCGACGTGGACCCCCACTGGGCCGGAATCGGAGCCGAGCTAGCAGCGATCGACACACTCCTGAACGCCCCTGAGCTTGACGTCGTCCCAGCTCAACCAACCGAGCCCCAACCCACCTACTACTAACCGACACTCGCCAGGGTCAACGGAACCAGGACGCTATGGGAGCCAGCCTGGGAGCCAGACCAACCGACCTGGCCTGGACACGATCGCACCCGTCAGACTCGTCAACGAGCCTCTCGCGCTTAGCACCCCACCTGGACGGTTCCCGTGCGTCGATCTGCGACGCGGGTGAAGGCGTCGAGGTTCTTTCTTGTCGCTGTCCGACAGCGTTTGGAGATACTTCTGAGTTGTCTGGATCTGGCGTGTCCCATACGTTCCATGACGCCCTTTAGGTCCGCGCCGCCGGCGAGCAGCCAAGACGCATATGCGATGCCGCTCGGGGATCGCCTGGATCAATTGATCAAACTCCTCAGGCGTCAAAGTCGTCGAGCGACGTAGCACGACCTTGGGCAGCTCCGTGTGCTCGCATGGATTGGTCAAGATCAACTGATCCCGCATCTACACCCATCGGATCCACACCGACGAACGGACCTCGCAGCTCAACATCGCGGCCGTCGTCGCGTTCGCTCGTTGTGAGCAGGGACTCTTCCGTCTGTGGTGAACGCGGTAGGACGCAGGGGTTCGACGCATAGTCGCGCGCTTCGTCGAAGATGCCGCGCAGGCTGGCGTCGACAAGGCCCACGTCGGCATCGAATCTCCGGAAGCGGGGAATGATGCTCGCAACGAGCCAACGCCAGCGGTGGTCGAAGCAGGTGATCCTCGGCCACATGTGCGCACGCACAACCTGCGGGATCCCTTGTGTGAAGGAGTAGAGGTAGAACGAGGTGAAGTACGAAGCCTCCTGCCGCACCCCACGCACCTCGAAGTTCGTGGCCGAGCCCATAGAGACGAGCCTGGCGAACGCGCACGAGAGGCGATCGAAGTTGGGTTGCACCAAGGCGCGCTGCTCGTGCTCGAGGAGCTGGACGTTGCCCTCCCAAATGAGATCATCGGCCGTCCGTCGAGCCTCCGCAGACGCCGTCCCGTCCTCCAACACACGGCGTCCTCGGTCGATCGCCTCGAAGCCGGAAAGGACGGGAGCATAATGGCGCTCCGGTCCCAGAAGCGCGCGTAGACGTTCGATCCCGTCTTCGGCGGTGCTGTACGCGAGATGCACCCAGAAGATGTCGTTGAAGATGGCGTTGTTCGTCGCGCGGATCGTGTTCACGTCGTCCAGCAGCAGCGCTTTCTGGCGATCCAGGCTGTGCGGGATGTCCACGTAGCCCTTGCGATCTCTGTCCAGCCGGAACGGAAAGAGGGCGAGCCGGACGTGGTGCGACGCAAACGCCGCCATCCCGGCCCACTTGAAGCAAGCGGGGAGGAACTTGTAGATCCAGGCGTAGCGTGACGAGATTTCCACGTTGCGGTGGAATACGCATGACTGGTTGGTCAGCAGACCCTCGGCCAGCGCCTGCCACCCTGCGATGGTGTCCGGCGTTCCTTTGCGGAGGACGAACTCGAGTGGCTTAGGGATGAGCTCATCCGGGGTGATCAGGTCGTACTTCCGCCACTCGGCTTGAAGAGATGGTTTCCCGGTCCCGTAGACCTCCGAGTCGTAGCCGGGAAGGGAGCGAATGAGATTCATCCCGCACGCGCCGGATCAGGGCCGGAGGCGCTCCGCCGTCCGGCCTCCGTGCTGCTCGGCTCAACCACGGGCTTCGGTTCCTCGTCGAGCCCTTGCAGGGTCGTGGCGGGGTATGTGTAGAAGCCCTCGCCACTGGCGACGCCGAGCTTGCCGCGGTCGATGAAGTTCTCTTTGAGGTACTTGCCGATGGCTTGCGCTTTCTCGTCGCCTAAAGCCGAGACGTTAGAGGCAGTGTTGAGCCCGATCCGATCGATCATCTGGAAGGGCCCCTCCGGGGCGCGGGCGAAAATGCGCCAGACTTTGTCAATCGTCTCGGGATCGGCGACTCCGTCCACGAGCAGATCCAGCCCGGCCCTCAAGAAGGGCACCAGGAGCGAGTTGAGCACGTAGCCTGGTTGCTCCTTCGTGAGCTCGATCGGCTCCATCCCGATCCTCCGCGCGAAGTCGACTACGGCCTGGTAAACAGATGAGTCGGTAGTGGGATGGCCCATGACTTCCGCGATGTTGCTGCTCCAAACTGGGTCGGCGAAATGCAGCGCGAGGAAGCGCTCGGGCCGGCCTGTGAAGTCCGCCATCGCGCTCGGCAGCAGCGTGGAGGAGTTGCTGGCGAAGATCGTTTTGGCGGGCGCGGTCTTGCCCAGCTTCGTGTAGACCTCGCGCTTGAGGTCGAGCCTCTCGGGGACAGCTTCGACTACTAGATCCGCGTCTTGAACCGCCTCGGCGAGATCGGATGAGTAGACGATCCGCGCCAGCGCGGCTTGAGCACGCCCGCCGGCGGCGCCCTCCACCTCCAGCTCGTAGCGGGCGGCGAGGCCCGCGAAGCGGTGCTCCGCGCCCTTGAGGATCTCGTCGCTGATGTCGTATGCGGTGACGTCGAATCCGCTGTACGCGCTCTGGTAGGCGATCTGAGAGCCCAACACTCCCGTGCCGAGCACCGTCACCCTGGCGATGTCGCTGGCCTTGCGGTAGTTCTCTTCGCGTGTCGTCATGACGTCGTTCTCCTTGAGAGTTGGGATTGGTTTGTGGCTGGCTGGGAAGAAGGCTCCGTGGAGCCGGGGATGTGGATGTGGCCGGCATTGGACTCGAGCGACTGGCGGGCGAAGACTTGCTGCGCGGTGATCGTGCGCTGCTGGCGGCCGCGGCCGAGGAAGGCGACCGTCCAGTTGAAGAGCACGGCGACCCGGTTCTTGAAGCCGATCAGCGCGACCAGATGGACCGCCAGCCACAGCAGCCAGGCGGCGAAGCCCGATGCGCGGACCCGCCCGAAGGTGGCGACCGCGCGGAAGCGCGAGATAGTAGCCAGCGTCCCCCTGTCGCGATGGCGGAACGGCCACTCCCCGGTATCGCCGCGAAGCCTGCCGACGATCGTCTTCGCGGCGTGGCGGCCGGACTGGATCGCCACCTGTGCGACCCCAGGGAGACCGTCGAGGCTCATCAGATCGCCGACCACGAAAACGTTCGGGTAGCCGGACAGCGTGAGGTCGGGCCGGACGTGTACGCGGCCAGCGCGATCGACGCGGCTACCTGCCGCCTCCGCGACGATGCGCCCAAGCGGCGAGCCCTGCACGCCCGCTGCCCAGATCTTGGTGATCGCCTCGATCCGCTTTGCCCGGGGATCGTTGGAGCTGGTGCCGAGGCCAAGTTCGTCGACCCCCGTGACCATCGCTCCGAGGTAGGTTTCGACGCCGAGACGTTCCAGGTCGCGGGCGGCACGGCGCTGCAGCGACACGGGAAACGACGGCAGCACGGTGTGTTGCGCGTCCAGCAGCACGACCCGCGCCTCGGCGGGATCGATGCGGCGGAAATTTCCGCGCAATGACCGGTGGGCAAGCTCCGCGATCTGCCCGGCAAGCTCCACGCCCGTCGGTCCTGCGCCGACGACGACGAACGTCAGCCAGGCTCGGCGAACTTCGGGATCGGCCTCGCGCTCGGCCAGCTCGAAGGCGCCGAAGATCCGCCCGCGAAGCTCCAGCGCGTCGTCGATCGTCTTCATGCCCGGCGCGTACCGTCCGAACTCCGGGTGTCCGAAGTACGACTGCTCCGCGCCGGTGGCGACAATCAGGCTGTCGTAGGGTACGGCGCTGCGCCGACCGAACGTGTCGACCACCAGGCTCCGGGCGTCAACGTCGATCCCCACGACCTCGCCGAGAATGACCGTCGCGTTCCGCTGGCCCCGCAGGATGTCGCGGATCGGCGGCGCGATGTCGCCCTCGGCCAGAATGCCGGTCGCCATCTGATAGAGCAGCGGCTGGAACAGGTGATGGTTGGTGCGGTCGATGACTGTCACCTCGACATGTGCGCGCCGAAACGCCTTAGCGGCGAACAGCCCGGCGAACCCGGCGCCGACGATCACGACACGATGCGGCGCATCGCTTCGGCTTGGCATCTCCTTGAACCCCTTCGCTGCTCCGTGGCTGTCGTCGAGGACGTGCGCGCTGCTTGGGCCTAGCTGACCGCGACCGGCGCCGCCTGCCGAACGAAGCTGAGCAGGTCGGCGTTGAGCTGCTCCTTGCGCGTATCGGTGATGCCGTGCGGCGCACCGGGATAGACCTTGAGCGTCGCCCCGCGGATGAGAGCGGCGGAGGCCTTGCCGCCGACCTCGAACGGCACGATCTCGATCGTCGTCCTCCGTGGATGACGAGTGTCGGTACGTCGAACCTCACGAGGTCACCGCGGAAGTCCGTCGCCGAGAACGCCGCGTGCACTCGTACGCGTTGCGGTGCCCCGACTGCATGCGCTGAAGACCAGATGACAATCCGGCGTATCAAGGGCAGGACCGCGGAGACGAGCGACAACCCCGGCGACACGCTCGGTGCCATGGCGACCGATGTAGATCGTCCCGAGCCCCAGTCCATGTAGAAGATCTGAGGGCATCGCTCGTGGTGACGTAACTCATGACCTGCTCCTTTCGTGACGTCCCACACCGCAGCATGTGGGGCCCGAAGGAGCGTTCGCGTCAGGGACTCCCCAGCGAGATCCCCTGGTCTGGGCTGCCTCAGGAAGCCAGCCGACACACCAACGTGACCCTTCGCACCGCCGTCGGGCTGCGCAGCGCGGACCAGATCCATTGACTCGAGTCGAGACTGGCCACCGGGCGCCCATGGTGTCGGGTGTCGTCGAGGATTCGCCGGAAGTCGCCCGTGCGCTCGCCGCCCAAGCAGCAGCTGGCCTCGATGAGGCTGCCGCCGAACCGATCCTGAGCTAGTGCTGGGCGGGCTGTAGCGCCGTGTTGAAGTGGGCAGCCGGAAGATGGCCCAGCTCGTTACGAGAGGCGATCTTGAGCTTTACGAAGACTTTGCGCAGGTGGTACTCGACCGTTCGAGGGCTGATGAACAGTCGTCCGCCGATCTCCGGGTTGGTGTGCCCGTCGCGGGCGAGCTGGGCGATCTGCGCCTCTTGAGCGGTGAGCTGGGAGCTGGTCTCGGCGGTGCGTTTGCGGGCGGTCTCACCGGTAGCCCGCAGTTCGCGCCGGGCGCGCTCGGCGAATGCCTCGAGTCCCATCTCGGTAAACAGGTTGTAAGCGGTGCGGAGCTGCCTGCGTGCGTCCAGTCGACGGCGGCCGCGGCGCAGCCACTCGCCGTAGACGAGGTGGGCGCGGGCAAGCTCCGTGCGGATGCGGGTACGGCCAAGCCGCTCGATCGCCTCTTGGAAGTGCCTCTCGGCGGCCTCGCCGTCGCTCATCAGGGCACGCGAGCGGGCCGCGATCCCGAGCCCCCAGTCGGTTCCGCTTGCGGCAGTTGACTCTGACAGCCGCTCGAGGGCGCCGGCGCCAACGTCGGCCTTCCCGGTCCGCGACGCCGCTTCGATGAGTTCGACGAGCGCCCAGCCTGACATGCCCAGCTCACGTCGGTCGGTGCTGGCCTGCCGGGCAGCGGTCTGCGCGTCTTCGTAACGGCCGAGGCCGTTGTAGAGCAGGGCCCGCGCCCACTCGACGACCGTAAGCCCGATACCCTCACCCCGGGCAAGGACCTCCGCGGTCATCGCCTCGCTGAGTGCTTCGACCTTGGCCTCGCGACCTTGCCAGGCGACGACCCCCAAAGCGCTGTAAGGTGCGAGCTGGCTTCCGGTCGCCTTGGTAACCGTCTCCGCCTCCGCGGCCAGCGAGGCGGCGGCCGCGAGCTCGCCCTCAAATGTGTGCACGACGGCCCGCGAGGTCAAGGCGAGCGGGAGCACGGCGAGCGCCCCGGCATCACGAGCGAGCTGAAGACCGCGGGTGGCGATCGTCTCCCAGCTTTGGTCGTCCCAGAAGTCGACGGCGGTGGTCCAGGCCAGATAGAGCCAGCGCAGGCCTTCCGCAGCGGAGAGATCGGGGCTCCGGAACTCAGCCAACGCCGCCTTCAAGATTGGACCCGCAGCGGCGGACCCCTCCGTCAAGCGTGTCGCTAACCCGTCGAGGAGCAGATCGCTGACGCGCGGCGCGGACGACGCGGGCGCCGAGCGTGCGGCGTCGGCAGCCTCCTTCAGGCCGTCGCCCCTTCCCAGACGTCCCGCGAACTGCGCCGCCCACAGAGCACGAAGGTATGTCTCGCGTGCAAGTGCGATGTCGAGAGGCTCGAGCCGCCTGGCCGCCTGGAGCAGCAGCGCGGGAGCGTCTCTTCCGTGGTGCATCCCGAATGCAATATCTGCAGCCAGCACGTCGGCACGGGCGCGCTGGAGCTCGTCTAGCGGTCCTGCTTTTGCCGTCGCCAACTGTCGCAGTGCGGCATCGAATGCGCCCGCTGCCCGCTTGGCCTCCGCGGCTGCCAAGAAGCGCTTCGCCCGCAGCGCTGGATCCGGAGTCAGCGTGGCCGAACGCTCCAGGAAGGCGGCTGCCGCCGCTAAGCCTCCCCGCTTCTGGGCCCGGAGTGCCGAGCGTTCGAGCTCGGTGGCGACCTCCTCGTCGGGCCCGGACGTCGCTTGCGCGAAGTGCCAGATACGTCGATCAGGATCGACGGTACGATCGGTGATCTCCGCTAGGGCGCCATGCACCTCCGATCGCTCCCGCGGCGATGCCGACCAGTAGATCGCCGAGCGAACGAGCGGATGCCGGAACCGCACTCGGGCACTGATCTCAATGAGCCCCGAACCCTCGGCCGCGGCGAGCGCATCGGCTTCAAGCCCGAACCGTTCGACCGCGCGCCACAGGAGCGTCGCATCGCCAAGCGGCTCCGCCGCCGCCGTGAGCAGTAGCTGCTGCGATGAAGGCGGGAGCGAATGAAACCGCCGGAGGAAGGTTTGCTCGATGCGGTCCGCCAGAGGCTGAGCGTCTGGTATCCCGAACCCTCCCGCCAACTCTGCGGCCGTCAAACCGCGGGGCAGTTCCAGCAGCGCCAGGGGGTTGCCGCGGGTCTCAGCGACGATCCGGTCCCTGACCCGCTCATCTAGACGTTCGTGTATGGCCGCGTCCAACAGGGCGCGCGCATCACCGTGAGCTAGCCCTCCTATGGCAAGCTCCGGCAGCCCGCTCAGTTCCCTGCTGGGTTCACGGGTCGCGAACACGACCGCCACTGACTCAGCCGCCAACCGGCGTGCAACGAACGCGAGCGCCATTGCCGATGCCTTGTCCAACCATTGCGCATCGTCGACCACACAGAGCAGCGGTCGCTCCTCGGCCGCCTCCGACACCAGGCCGAGCGCCGCTAGGGCGACCACGAAACGCTCAGTTTCCCCACTGGTGAGTCCGAACGCCCGATGCAAGGCATCTTGCTGTGGATCAGGCAGGTGGGCGAGCCGATCGAGCAGCGGCGCACAGAGCTGATGCAACCCAGCGAACGCGAGTTCCATCTCGGACTCGATACCGGCGGCCCGCACGACGCGGAAGTCAGAGGCCGAGCCCATCGCGTAGTCCAACAGCGCGGTCTTGCCGACGCCCGGCTCGCCGGAGACCACGAGCACCCGGCTTTCACCTGTGCGTACGGCGTCGAGTAACCCGTCGAGCACCGCGCATTCCGGGTTGCGCCCGCTCAAGGGGGTGTGGGTGGCCACTTTCGCGTGAGCATACTCCGACCCTCTTGACGCAGCACTGCCGCTTCCTTCAGCCAGGTGTGCGTTGCTCAGTGCCATCGGGGTCCTCGTACACGCCCGCGAATGAGGGCGTGCCCTTGTTCTCACGGCGGAACGCGCAGGCCACAGGTTCAAATCCCGTCCCCGCTACAACGGAAGCCCTTGCACGCCTTGAGGTTCGGCCTACGGGATCTCAACTACCGGTGTGGCCGCGAGGACCTACCAGCAGAGCCAATCGAGAATCGCTGTTGCCACCGCCGCTATCGGACCGTCGTTGGTGACAGCCCGATCTTCGATGCCCTCGCCCACCCGCCCGGTCAGCCATTCGCGTGCCACCACAAGATCGCTATGCCGGCCACTGGTCGGGTCGTTCTTCAGGCGGTGATCGACTTGCTCGCGAGACCAGCACACCTTCGACCTGGCCGCCGGACATGCACGCCACTACAGCACAACCCGCATCACGACAGTCCGTCAGTTGGCCGCGGCGCAGCGCCCTGTGGTCAGCGGGTTGCGTAAGCGGGTCATGCTTCGATCAGCGGTCCCGCAGCGTTCGTGGCAGCGGGAGCTCCAGTTCGAACTCGTGTCGAATCGGGATCGAGTCGAGACCCATCTGAGGGATCGATGGCTTCAGCGCCCGCGACTGCGTCAAAGCGTGGCGGTGGAACGCGACGAGATCCCAGCCGGCCCTCTGGTAGAACCGCAACCGCGACGGTGTTGTCGTTGGTGGTGACGAGCCAGAGCCTCCGCCAACCGGCGCGCCGCGCTAGCGTGACGGCGGCATCCAGCAGCAGGGACCCGACACCCCGCCCCGACTCCAATGCATCCACGGTGACGACCTCAGTCTCGACCCCGTCGCCCGAACCGGGCCTTGGTCGAATCTCAGAGCGCCGATCCGGAGCCCGCCCCGGTCCAACGCGACCAATGCAGGTAGGCGCGCGGGCACCAGAACCTCGCCACGGGAGATGACCAAGCCGTCCTAGCGCTCACGCATAGTGTCCGCGAGCCAGTCCCGATCCTCAATCCAGACCGGCCGCACGTACGCGTCCTCGCGCGCGGCCAGAACCCCCGCTTCGTCCCGCTGCGGCCAAACGACCGAGAAGCGCTCCAGTACCACGCCCAGATTCGGTGTGAACTCGGCCCCCAAGTTCGGCAGCGCCCGCTGCCAGTACGCCGAATGCCGCGCCAGCCAGTCTTCGTACGTGCGGTCCCCCTCACCCTCATCCCAGGCGAACGCTGGATCCAATACCTCATCCAGCGGTCCCACACTCAAATGCTCAGTGCGGATCACGCACACCGGCTGGCCGGCGCCGTCGTAGACGACTGAGTGCTGACCGATAGTCGGCGGCGGCTCGCCCTCGCGGTCGAACTCGACGATCGTCGTCGCGGTGGCCCGGTGCGGAACATCCTCTGGTGTGCCGCGGGTGCTGGTCTCGCGGCCGTCCGATATCTGCGGGGCGTGCTCCATACTCGGTGCAAGTCCAGGCGCGGCCCTAGGTAAGTTGTCAAAACCTCAGCAGCTCCAGTGTGCTGAGGTTCTGACAGCTCCGAGGGAGGGGAACAGCATGTCGCAGTCAGCCGCCGCCCTCGCCCGGACCATCGCCGCTGGCGCCGGGCCGGACGCACGCCCGCGAGAGGACCAGGTGCGGGCTGTGGAGGAGCTCGTGGAGCATCGGAGTCGGGTGCTGGTGGTCCAGGCGACCGGCTGGGGCAAGTCGGCGGTGTATTGGGGTGCCACGGCGGCCCTGCGCGAGCTGGGTATGGGACCGACGCTGGTCGTGTCGCCGTTGCTAGCGCTGATGCGTGACCAGATCGCCGCCGCCTCGCGGGCCGGGCTGCGCGCGGCCACCATCAACTCCACCAACATCAAGGAGTGGTCGGGCGTGCTCGACGACCTGCGCTCCGGGCGGCTCGACGTGCTGCTCATTTCCCCGGAGCGGCTCGCCAATCCCGGCTTCGCCGCCCAGCTGCCGGCCCTGCTCAGTGAGTGCGGCCTGCTGGTGATCGATGAGGCCCATTGCGTGTCCGACTGGGGCTTCGACTTTCGGCCCGACTACCAGCGGCTCACGCGTACCCTGCTGCAACTGGCGCCGAACACGCCCGTGCTGGCCACCACCGCCACGGCCAACCAACGCGTCACCCTGGACGTGGCGGCTCAGCTCGGAGCGGAGACCGTCACGCTGCGCGGCTCGCTGGCCCGGGCCTCGCTCCGGCTGGCCGTGGTGCCTGGGCTCAGCGCTCTGGAGGGGTACGCCTGGGTGGCGGAGGCGCTGCAAAAGCTGCCGGGCTCCGGCATCGTCTACGTGCTGACGGTGGCCGAGACCGAGCGCCTCACGGCATTCCTCATCGACCAGGGACTGGACGTGGCGGCGTACTCAGGTCAGAGCGACAACCGGGAGACCCTCGAGGGCAGGCTGCTACGCAACCAGATCAAAGCGCTGGTGGCGACCTCAGCGCTCGGGATGGGCTACGACAAGCCTGACCTTGCCTTCTGCATCCACCTGGGCTCGCCGGCCTCGCCGGTGGCCTACTACCAGCAGGTCGGTCGCGCCGGGCGCGCACTGGATGACGCCATCGCGGTCCTGGTTCCCGGACCGCCCGACGAACGGATCTGGGAGTACTTTGCGACGTCCGGCATCCCGACCGACGAGCAGGTGGAACGCATTCTGGATGCGCTCGGCGACGGCCCGCAGTCGCTCGGCGGTGTCGAGTCAGCCACCGGCATCCGCCGCGGCCGGCTGGAAACGCTGCTCAAGATCCTGGCCGTGGACGAGGTGGTGACCAAGTCCCGCGACGGCTGGGAGGCGACAGGCCGGACCTGGTACTTCGACGAGCAGAAGTGGTCGGACCTGCGCCGCGTCCGCGCGGCCGAGGCCGACCTGATGCGCCGGTACGCACATGGCGAGGGCTGCCTGATGGAGTTCCTACAGCGCGCCCTCGACGACCCGGATCCGGGGCCGTGCGGACACTGCTCGGTGTGCGACGGGCGCCTGCCGGCGCCGGGCGCACATCCCAGCCCGGAGCTGGTCGAGGCGGCAAGGCGGTTCTTCCGCGGGCGCGACGTGGTCATCGAGCCGCGGAAGCTCTGGGTCAGCGGCCTAGCCGGACGCAAGGGCAAGATCGCAGGCGTGGCGCCCGGCCGCGCGCTGGCTTTCGCCGACGACCCGGCCTGGGGAGACCTCTTGCGCGTGCTCTGGCAGCGGGACGCCCCGGCACCGCCGGAGGTGCTGGACGGGCTGATTCAGGTACTGGTGCGCTGGTCGGCGAGCTGGGAACGGCCGGTCGCCGTGGTGGCCATGCCGTCCCGGCGGTTCCCGCTCCTGGTCACCTCCCTCGCCGAGCACGTGGCGCGGGTCGGCCGGCTGCCGCTGGTCGACGCGCTGGGGGTGAGCGGGCCGCCGCCGACGGCCGAGGCGGCCTCGGCGGTCCGGGCGCGCGACCTGCTGGCCCGCACCAGCGTGCGCGACGGGGTGAGCTTCGACGGGCCGGTGCTGCTGGTGGACGACACGGTACGGACGCGGTGGACGGTCACGGTTGCCTCGGCCCTGTTGGCCGCGGCCGGCGCGAGCCAGGTGATGCCGCTCGCCGTCCACCTGCTCCCCTGAGCAGCGGCCAGAATCTGAGGAGCCTCGGTCGACGGCAGCATCGCCATCTCAGCCCCCTAGGTCGCGGCCGACGCGGCCCAGCCGGACCAGCGGCGTACGTCGACCGCGAGCACGGCCCCGCGCGCGGCGAAGGGCGGGTAGCGGTTGGCGAGCAGCGACAAGGCGCGTACGCCCTCAGGGTCCTCCGGGTCGACCACGCGGCCGGTGCCGTCGGCGCGTACCCACCACAGTTCGTTCCAGTCGACCGCGTAATTGTCGACGAGCAGCGCGACGGCCGGGTTGGCCGCGACATTCGCGAGCCGCTTGAGCGCAGTGCTCCGCTTGGGCTTGGCGTCGACTGCGCTGTAGACGACGTCGCCGTCGACCGCGAACGTGACCGGCACGATGTGCGGCCGGCCGGCGGCATCAGCAGTCGCCAGGCGGGCCACACGGGCGGCGGCGAACCGCCGCCGTGCCTCGTGCGGTGTCATTCCGGGTTGTACTCCCCGATCGCCTTCTCCCACTGGTCCAGGGCTTGTTCGAGGCGCCAGCGCGGCCCGGACGGGAACCACCGCGCGACCCGCGTGACGCCAGCCTCGCGGAGTTTCTCGAACACCTTCGGATCGGCTGGCACGCTCATCACCTGCACCCGGATAGGCCGGTCGGCGCGGGCGCGCAGCTCGGCGATGCGGTCGTACACCTCCGGGTGGAAATTGGGGAACCAGGCGTCGCCGAACCCGAGGACTCGATCCAAGACGGTTGGGCCGGCGCCGCCAATGAGGACAGGTGGGTGTGGCCACTGCGCCGGCTTAGGCCACGACCAGATCCGGTCGAAGTTGACATATTTGCCGTGGTAGCTGGCCTCATCATGGGTCCAGATCTCCTTCATAGCCTCAACTCGCTCCCGCATGAGGGCCATCCGGATCCGCGGATCGGTGCCATGATTACGCATCTCGGTCCGGTTCCAGCCCGCACCCACCCCGAACTCCAGACGCCCGCCCGAGAGGTGGTCAACACTCGCGACCGCGTTCGCCGTGATGATCGGGTCACGCTCAACGATCAAGCAGATGCCACTGACGACGCGAATATTGCGGGTCGCCTCCGCAGCGGCGGTGAGCGCGACGAAGAGGTCGTACATGCGCCAATACTTAGCCGGCAACGGTCGCCCAGGCGCGCGGTCTGTCTCCGCGGCCGGGATGTGAGTGTGCTCAGCGAAGTAGATGGCGCTGTAGCCGCGCTCCTCGGCCATCCGCGCGACCTCGCCCGGCCGCATGCCGTCGTAGGTGGGAAAGTATCCAAGACCGAATTCCATACCCAAGATCTACCCGACACGCCAGCCTTCCACCACGCGCGCCACGACATCCTCCGGCGTCATTTGCCGCCCGGACGGGCCGAGAGGTGAATCAGACCAGCGTCTGTCCGACGGAAACCGCAGGCCTCGAGGTAGAACCGAGCGAACTCCGGCATGAAGTCGACGTGAAGCCACTCGTACCCGGCGTAGGGCGCACCGAAGACCCGGCAGGCCACGTGAGCGGCGGTCAGCTCGATCTGCTCGATTGCCTCGAGCCCGGTCGCATACTTCTCACCCGGTAGCCCAGGGAAGCGCGCGACCCAATCGGCGCCGACAAGAGCGCCTCTGCCCCGGGCTCAGCCGGCGACGCGGTAGCCGACGTGAGTGACGAGTGACGCCGATCTGGCTGAGAGGATCTCGAGGTGCAGAGCGCCCACACCATCGAAGAGTCGTTCTCCGGCGCCGAGGGTCACCGGGGCAATGTGGGTGCGCAACTCATCGATGAGACCTGCGGCGAGGTACTGGTTGACCGTGGCGGCACCGCCTGCGATGGCTACGTCACCCTCACCGGCAGCGGCGCGCGCCTGGTTCAGAGCAGCGTGTATTCCATCGGTGACGAATGTGAATGTCGTCCCGCCCAGCATCGTCACCGGGTCGCGTGGATGGTGGGTGAGCACGAATACGGGTGCGTGGTAAGGCGGGTCATCACCCCACCAGCCCTTCCACTCAAGGTCCCATCCGCCGCGAACAGGTCCGAACATGTTCCGACCCATCACGTAGGCACCCGCCCTGGTGATCTGGTCGACCTCGGCCTTGTTCTCATCGGGAGTGTCGAACATCCACGCGTGTAGCAGGTCAACCGGTCCGTCGCCAAAGGGCTTATCCGCGGTTTGGCCCGGGCCGGCGGCGTAGCCATCGGCAGAGATTGAGATGTCGCAGACGACCTTGCCGCTCATGAAGGCTCTCCGTTCTCTTCGCGACGGCTCTTGATGCCGGTCGGAAGAACCCTAGCCAAGTTTGCGCAACCGGCAGCGACAGCCGCTGATGGCGTGGTTCGGCGGCGATCACATGGAGTTGCCGTTGAGTGTCGCAGTGTCCATCGTGGTGAGGACTACGAGCAAAGGAAACCCGATGGCAGAACTGTTGGTGGACTTCATCACCTCGCTTGACGGCTACGACTCAGCGGTGGGTTGGCCGGCTACTGCGGCCTCGAGTGGACTTTAGACGGCAGGCTGCAGCTCCTCGAGTACGTACCGACCGTCCTCACCGGTCCACCGAGCGGCGCTCACCTCACCTGACACCGGGTCATCGGAGCGCCGAGGTCTTTCGCTCCAGTTGATCGTGACGCGTCAGTCGTCGGACATCGAGCGGCGGTCGCCGACAGGGCGGCCGGCGAGCGGGAAGGCGAGTGAGCCGGCGCTAACCCACCACTCCATCACGTCGTAGGCGAGCCGACCCGCCACGACGGATGGGTCGCCGTCCGAGAGCCGTGCGGCCTCGGCGGTGTCGCAGGCGAAGATCGACATCCCGCGATACGACGGGTCGGTCTGCTCATCGAACGGCCCGTTCACAACCACCACGCCCTGCCGTCTCAGCTCGGCGCGGTAGGCGAGGTGGCGTGCCTGGAGCGCGTCGAGCTCCTTGGCCGACATCTCCGGTGCCTCGGCCGGCCGCCGCAGAACCACTACCGTGTAGACGTCGAACGCGTCGGGAATGTTGGGATTGCTTGGCATCGGTCCATTCCTAAGCTGCGCCGCGCAGCTCGGCCTGAGCGGAGTCGTCGCGGCGCGAGGCGACGAAGAAGATCAACAGACGCATGTCGCCCGCAACGATAGCGGGCGGCCTGGGTTGCGCTCGACGGTTTCGGGCAATGGTGACGGCCACGAGGTGCTCCGCCGCCCACCGTCACGTGGACTCGCCCCTCATGCCGTGGGGCCCGCGGTCGTCCCAGATATGCGGGTGATCTTTGTCGACATTCTGCGCCGGCGCAGGCCTGTCACCTGGACATGGTGTCGTCGGCCTCGCGTGTGCTGACCCCAGCAACCGATGGGCCGCCGCGATGGGTACGCTGCTCCTCGAAGATCACGGTCAGGTCGTCCATCGCTGTCACATGCCGCTCGGTTGATCCGTCATCTCATCGACGAAGGAGCGGTCGCCGATGTGACCGCCGTACCCCTGAGGAGACGAGCATGAGTCCTACGATCCGCAGCCTGGTAGTCCCGGTGTCCGACCTGGACGCCGCCAAAAGCATCTACACCGCGCTGCTCGGCGCGCCACACACCGACGAGTCGTACTACGTCGGGTACAACGTCGACGGCTTCGAGGTCGGCCTGGCGCCAGGCGACGTGGCCGGCGGACCGGTGGCCTACGCCGACGTCGAGGATCTCGACGCAACCCGTGCAACCCTGCTCGGGGCTGGTGCGACCGAGCGCACCGCGCCGCGTAAAGTCGCGCCCGAGATGCGGGTATGCGTGCTTGCCGACGCCGACGGGAACCCGATCGGCCTGCGCGGCCGGTAGCCGTCCGTCGTCGCCGGGCCGCCGCCGTACTCGGCGCGGTCCTCTCGCGAGTGCCTGCTTGAACGCCGGAGTGACTGCCCTGCGCTGGACCCGCTCCTCACCGCCAGCTCGGGTACGACGCCCGCGTGGTCACCGCCGAGGTGACTCCCCGCTCCATCCCTGAGGGTTCCCGTACCGCATCAGTCCGGCGCGATGTCGCGACCCCGGCCAGTGGGACGTTCTCAGCCGTCCAGAATCTTGAATGTCCGCTACGTTCGGCTCGTGCGGCCTTACCGTTCGGACACAGGCCCGGTCCAAGCGGCTCAGGCCAGACCAGAGGAGGTTAGGCGTCATGGACGAATCGGACCTGTCCCTCCTGCGGGAACGTGCCGATGGGGGTGACAAGGATGCGGTTGATCAGCTCATCGAGCTTGCCGGCGAGCAGGGCAACCTCGACGAAGCTCCGGCGCCTTGCCGACCAAGGCAACACCACCGCAAGCGACCAACTCATCGAGCTCGCCGGCGAGCAGGGCAACCTCGACGAACTCCGGCGCCTTGCCGACCAAGGCAACACCACCGCAAGCGACCAACTCATCGAGCTCGCTGTCGAGCAGGGCAACCTCGACGAGCTCCGGCGCCTTGCCGACCAGGGCAACACCACCGCAAGCGAGATGCTCGCGGAGCTGGAGGAGTGAGGATCGATTTCGATCCTCACGGGCCATCCTCGGTGAGAACGGCGCTCATCGGCACCACCCGCGCGTACCTCGCGGCCTCTGCGGAGGTTCCTTCCGCGGCACTTCAATGGACCTTCCGCTTGTGACTCGGTCCCCGACGAGGACCGGCTGCCCCGGCTGACGTGCCCCCGTTCTCATGGTCGGCCGGCGTCGAGCCGAATGACTTTCTCTCCCGGTGATGGGCTCAGTGGGCGTCGCTGAGCACGGACGCCGACCTGATAGCTCGGACGTCCGCGGCGAGGGACCGACGGATCGCCTGCTCACTGAGCCGTGGGAACCGCGCCAATCCGGCCAGCAGAGTGTCCCTTGCGTGCAAGGCCGGGACCCGCTGGATGCCACACAGGCGTTGCAGCATCTCTGCCGTCCACTGCACGCGCCTGGCGAGCCGACGGCGACGCTTGTCATACCCCACTAGGGCGTCCATCACCGATGTGGCGCTGGCAAGTTCCTCGGCGAGGACCACGCCGTCGACCATGGCACTGTTCGCTCCCTGGCCCAGATTGGGCGGCATGGCATGTGCTGCGTCGCCGAGCAAGGCCAGGCGCCCGGAGAACCAGCGCTGACAGTCGACGCTGCGGACGGTATTGACCAGCAGGCCGTCGAAAGACGGCACCCTCTCCAACAGGTATGCCGCGGCTGGAAGTACCCGTCGCCACTCCTGGCGGAAGGCTGCAAGGTCGCGTCGAGACATCGCCTCAGCCGCCGCGCCCACATCGGCTGCAGCCCAGAAGTAGACCAGGTCGCCACCCAGCGGTGCCTGCCCGAACGAGCCCAGTGGGGTCCAGTACTCCTCCAACCTCGGGATGGCCTGACCTCTCACGATCGTGCGGACATAGCTGCTCCCCGGCGACACCCGGCTCACGAAGCCACCCGTCGTGCGTACGGCCGAATTGACTCCGTCGGCCCCCACGATGACGTCGGCCCCCAAGCTGGTCGAGCCTAAGTCCGGCTCGCTCTGCGCGGCGGAGGTGATCGTCACCGCTCCGCTCGGGTCGGCGCTTACCGCGCTCCACCCAAAACGTGGCTCGATCGAGGGCAGGCCGGCGACAGCCTCAAGTAACACCCGGTGAAGGTCGGTTCGACGGACTGCGATCGCGTGATCAATCCCGCCGCCCAGATCAGGAAACCCGGCGGTCAGCAGCCTGCGGCCCGTCACGCTTCGAATGTCCATCCTGTCAATCCGCACGCTCACAGCCTCCACAGCGGGTAGCAGTCCGAGCCGGTCCAAAACCGCCATGCCGTTCGGCGACAAGGCCAAGGCGGCGCCTACCTCAGACGGTTGCTCCGCCCGCTCCACGAGCGTCACTCGCGTCGCAACTCGGCTCAGCACCAAGCTGGCCGTCAGCCCGCCAATTCCGGCTCCCACCACCACAGCGTGGTCCACAGACCACACCGTAGATCAAGTCGACGATCATGCGTTTGTGAAGAGCCTCCAGACTGGGGCTGCGCGTCGCCGTGTCTCGATGGGATCAGTCGCGGATCGTGAATTCGGCGGAGGTGACGACGGCCGATGGGCCGATGCCGTCGACAGTGAGGATTGTTTTCCAGGTGCCGGTGAAGGGAAAACGGTAGCTCGCGACCCAGACACCGTCGCGCATGCTCATCGGTACGGGTATCGGGGCGATGTCGCGGCCAGGATTGGCGACCTTCAGGGTGACTCGGGTGGCGGGTAGCTTTTTGCCCTTGGCGTCGGTGAGGACTAGGTGCAGATGGCTGCCGGTGGTGGTGGCGGGCAAGACCGCGAGAGTCGGCCTCACCTTGGTCGCCGAGGGACATCTTGACCGTGTCGTTGGCCGCCGCTGGTCCGACATCGTGCCCGGCGTGGTTGGTCGGCCCGGCTGCCTGCAGTGGGGGTGGTGCGGTCGTCGTAAGCAGCGCGGTGACGACGAGGACGGTCACGGTCAGGGCGGCTTCGAGCCGGACGGACCGTCGCGGCACCCGGTGCTGCGCCACGCGCCGTCGTGACACGGCGGCGGCGGTCAGAGCGCCGGCCACCAGGGTGAGCTTGATCACCAGGGTGAGCCCGTAGCGGGTCAGCCACAGCTGTTCGACGGCCGTCAAGTGGCGGAGCGAGTTCAGTGTGCCGGTGACGACGATGGCGAGTACCGAGGCCATGGCGAGAGTGGAGAACCGGTGCAGCGCACGCGGTTCGACGGATCGGTTGAGCGCGACGAGGGCGACCAAGCCGCCGACCCAGACTCCGGCCGTGAGCGCGTGGAGCGCGTCCACGAGCAGACCCAATAGGCCGGACGCGGCTGCGTGCCCGGCCGCGGCGATGGTCACCGCGAGGCCGACCACGGCCGCCGGCACCAGCCAGCCGGCGAGCTCGCTGAGGATCCTGGGGAGTCGCCAGGCGATCACGCCGAGTACGCCGTACAGTGCCAGCCGCCACATCATCACCGTGCCGAACGGGCTGGACAGGGTCTCCTGGAGGAGCCGCATGTCCAAGACGCGGCTCATCGAGACCCCAGCCGTGTACGGGCCCTGGACCAAGATCGCGGCGACCGCGCCGGCCGCTCCAGCAATTAGCCCGCAGCGGACCAGCAGCTGCAGCTTGGGGTCTTTGCTGGAGCCCGGTGCGCAGAACAGCACGAACGTAGCAACGCCGACGACCAGCGCAAACGCGATATAGCCGGCTAGACGGCTGACAACCACGGGCCACGGCGCAGACGACCCGGTCGCCACGGTGCCGGCGCTCGTGCCAGCTGTCTCGCCGCCGGTGGCCGAACCGGGCACGGCGACGGCAGCGGTGCCGACACCGAACGACAAGGCGCCGCTGACCGGGTGTCCGTCGGAGGACACCACCCGCCATGTAACGACGTAGGGCCCTTCCGGCAGGTCGGCCGGCATCGGCCAGTTGACGGTCCGCCCGTCCACCGTCGGGTCGGGCGTGGCCACGACGGCGCCGACGTGGTCGATCAGCCGAATGCCGTCGTCGACCAGGTTCACCGACTCGGTGAAGGTCATCCGGACCTCGGTCGGCGGCCTGGTCAGTTGCGCTCCGTTCGCCGGCGTGATGCTGACCAGCTCGGCGTGTGCCGCGGCCGGGGACGCGAAGAGCAGCACGAACAAGACCGCAAGTGTCGCGGAATGGGCGACGCGGCGCGCTGCAGTGCTCAGCGCTGCCATTGAGGTGCTCCTCGGCTCACGGAGGGGGATGCCGGGAATAGCCGCGTTCGTTCCCGGATCCCAGAGCCCAGAGCCCGGTCAGACGTTGCTGTCCTCACGGGTCGGCAGAGACCCTGCCTCCGCTGCCGGGGCGGGGCGCCGGCCGCTACGCCACGCCAGCACCAGGGCGAGCAGAGAAAGCGCCAAAGCGGCGCCCGAAACGACCAGCGGCAGGGTCGAGTCGAACGCAGTGTCGCTCTGGGCGGAGGACGGGACCTGCTGGTTCTGACCTGCCGCGCTGCCGTCATCAGTCGGTGCGGAGCCCTCCTCGGCTGCGGCCGGTGTGATGCTGAGAATTGGGGCTGGGTGCTCCGGCTCGACAGACGGGTCGGTCGAGACCTGATTCCAGTTCACCTTCTCACCGCTGGAGTACGTCTGGAGAGTGTTGAACACCAGCTCTCCAGACTCGGGCAGCTGGCCGAGGCTCAGGGCGAAGTCTTGGAACTGGCCCGGACCGATGCCGCCGTCAGTGGCCGTCCAGGTGACCTCGGAGACCACGGTGTCCAGCTGCTCGCCGAACAGTTCGATGGGTTTGTCGAGGTGACGGGTCGCAGTGGTGATCTTCCACCCAGGCACCGATGCCGTCTGGACCGATCCGATCGGCTGGTCCTTAGGCAGGGTGACCCGCAGCTGCGTCGTGCTCGCGTCGTCGCGCTCGTTCGGCACCCGGAACGCGACCACCGAAAAGCCGCCGCCTTCGGCAGAACTGGGTTGAACAGTCACATGTGCCTGGGCGATTCCCGGCAGGGTCAGGATTGCCGCGGCGGTGACGCCGATGCCGGCCCCAATGCGGGCAATGATGCCGCGCTGTGATGAGTTGTTGTGGAACAAGATGATGCCTCGATTCCTGAGGAAGTTGGCAGCAGCGGCTCGCTCTGTCCGCACAAGTGCTGCCGAAAAAGGTCTGATGATCATTCGCCGACCGTCCGCGGCTGGCCTGCTCGCAGAACCTCGCAGAAACAGGTGTGTCGGCCGTCAGACCGTCGAGACGGCGGCGGCAGCGTAAGGTTCTTGCGACGCAACGCCGGGAGGGCCCCGCCGCGTGACGACACCAGTGGTCCACACCGAGGCACCGGCCACACACCGCATGCCCCAGCCAGGTTGAAGCAGGGGACAGCTGACGACAACGGCGCCGACGCGGCCGCGGGCCACAGCAATGACCGTCCCCCACGCGTCGACGAGCGGTCGCGCGGTGAGTGCCAGCAACATCCAGAGAGCCCGCTCCCCGGCCGCGAGCCAAACCCCGACCGCGACCGCAGCGGCCAGGTGCGCGAGGAGCATGACCAGGTGCCCGCCACTCATCAGCGACATCACAGAACCATGCGACGTCGCGGCGTCCGGGTGGGTCATCACATGAGAGCTGGCCGGCATCACATGAGAGCCGGTCGGCATCAAATGAGAGCCCGTCCGCGACGCTGTCGTGGCCGTGACGGCGGTCTCGCCAAGCAGCTGCAGCGCCGTGTGCAACACTCCCTGACCGCCGACCAGCAACGCCATGACCCGGGCCGGGCTCATAGCCGTCCCCGTGAACGGGGCGACCGCGAGCATGGTCAGTACGAACAACGCAACCAGCACCCAGACGGCAGGTGTGGCGCCGTCGCTGGCCACGTGGCCAGCGAGCCCACTGACGAACAGCACTGACGGGAGTGTCACGACGCGCACCCCGCGCAGCACCGCGTCGCTCGTCATTGCCTCACCATCCCCGACTGCCAGCAAACATAATGGCCAACAGGACGACCAGCGCTCCTTGTACAGAACTCGAGATCGCTTGCCCGGTCTGCCGGGCAAGGCCCCGTGATCCCTGACCGCATGGATCTGCGTTCGCCATCTTCAGACGGATGGCGAGGGTGTTTGACCGTGAAACGTGCCACGCTTGCCGTCTGGAGATGGCAAACGACAGTCCCGACACGCCCGAAAGGAGATTCGGAGCGTGCCTAGTCACCGTCAACGCTGACGTGCTTGACAACAGATCTCCGACCAGTCTCCGTCGCTAGCGGTTCCCCGGCGAGGTGAGCCTCGATGAGCTCGGCGATCAACTGCGGATCGCTGTAGTTCAGGGCGTGTGCGCCTGGGACGCTGACAGCATCAACGTGAGCCAGCGCGGCGAGGCGCGGTGCATTGGCGATCCGGACAAGTGGATCACGCACACCGGCGATCACCAGGGTTGGAGCGACAAGATGATGGAGCCGGTCGAGAGTCGGGTAACGAGTCATCGCGCGGAACAAGGACAGGCTTCGAAGCGCCCCGAATCTGAGATAGTCGCGTGTTGCAATCGGCAACATGGATGGCGGCTCGCGCAACCCATCCATGGCCATCTGGCCGATAGCTCGGCCGAGAGGCTGGTTGTTCGGTCCACCAGCTGGGGAGACGAGCACGGCACGCTCGATGCGGTCCGGAAAAGCCGTCGCGACCTCAATAATGATCGGGCAGCCCAGAGAATTCCCGACCAGTATCGGCCGTTCGACGCCAACGGCATCGCAGTAGGACATCAGCGCCTTGGCGAGCCCGGGTAGGTCGAGTCCTGACTCAGGCCGAATGCTGCGTCCCATCCCCGGCAGATCCGGGACGAACGTGCGGTAACGCGGTGCAAGCAGGGCCGCAGTGGGCTCCAGATAGGTGCCGGAGATACCAAAACCGTGGACGTGCACCATCGCATGAGCATCAGAGCCGGCATCGAGGTTGAACCGATGGAACACCGGCAGGCCGTCCACGAGGACCCAGCCCGCTGTCAGTGGATGTACGGGTTTCCGGGGCATGTCAGCCTCCCCTACTCCAGAGAGTTCTCTGCATTGGGCGCGGCATCGCGCTCTTGTGCCGGCTGCCGGCGCTGCCCGCGCTTCACCGCGTCGACAATGATCCGAGCCCCCAACCCGATAATCACGATGCCCGAAACCATCTGCCCCATGACCACCACACGAGCGCCTTGGGTCGTGGCGACGATGTCGCCAAACCCGACCGTCGCGAACACCGTGACGGTGAAGTACAAGGCGTCGGTACGCGTCAGCGGCTCGCTGAAATTGGCGCCAGAAATTCCGCCCATGACGAAATACGTGCCCGCAAACAGCAGCAAAAACAGCGGGACGCTCGTCGCCAGGGCTCCGACTGCGCGAAGCGCCGGATATTCCGCTCTGATGATGGAGCGGACCTGAAAGGAGACCAATCCGACAAGCGCCAGCAGCCCGACGGCCAACATCGCAAACGGCTACGCTGATCGAGGTGCGGTCGAGCGGCAGCAGATAGTAGATCGCAACCAGTGCGGCCGTGGATCCTAAGGCCCGAAGCAATGTCACCACAACCCTCCGGAACCGGCGTCGGGCCTCGCGCGCGGCGTCCGGACCAGTGCCCGGGCTTTCAGTCACGGCAAAAGGCTAACTGGGCTCATGCCGTGGAGGTCTCAGTTGCGGTTCGACACCCGCAAAGCTCTATCCCCAGGTCGGCAAGCAGCGTCCCTTGATCGCGACCCCGGCTCACCTCAGATTGACCACTACGGTGACCCCTGTGGGCTTCACCCAAGCGGAGTTGCAGTTCTTCCGGAACGTGTCGGTTCCCGACCTGGTCGGCCCGGGCGTGAAGTTGCTCTTTGTCGGGATCAATCCTGGCCTGTGGACCGCCGCCACGCAGACGCACTTTGCTCACCCCGGCAACCGTTTCTATCCTGCGCTGCGCCTGGCCGGGATCCTTGATCGTGATCTTGACCGGAGTGGACCAATGACACAGCAAGACCGCGCGTACCTGATGGAGCGTGGTATCGGAATCACCAACCTGGTGAATCGCGCGACCGCGCGGGCCGATGAGCTCTCCCCTGCCGAGCTGCGGGCGGGGCGTACCCGGCTAGAGGAGTTCGTAGCGCTGTATCAGCCGCGAGTCGTCGCGATCGCCGGCCTCACGGCATATCGGGCGGCCTTCGCCGACCCCCGGGCCGGCCGTGGTGAGCAGGCTGACCGCATCTCGGGCGCCAGGGTCTGGGTGGTGCCCAATCCCAGCGGGCTCAACGCGCACGAGACAATCGCTAGCCTCGCCCAGGCGTACGCCGAGCCGGCGAGAGCTGCCGGAGTGATCAACTAGCCGGCAGAGCCCCCAGTGGCCAGTCGGTTGTCAGCGATGTGCTGAGATGTGGGGCATGACTTCGGGCGCGCTCCCCCAGCTTCGCTACCCGATCGTCCAGCACACCTTGGCCAACGGCTTGCGCGTCATCTCCAGTCCGGATCACATCGCACCATCCGTAGCAGTCAACATCTGGTACGACGTCGGGTCCAGAGACGAGGAGCAGGGCCGCACGGGATTCGCCCATCTCTTCGAGCACGTCATGTTCCAGGGCTCCGCGCACGTCGCCTCAGGCCAGCACATCGCTGTGCTGCAGGCGGCCGGAGCCGTTGTCAACGCGACCACCTGGTTCGACCGCACCAACTACTTCGAAACCTTGCCGATCGGTGGGCTTGATCTGGCTCTGTGGTTGGAGGCCGACCGGATGGGCACGCTGCTAGATGCTCTGACTCAGGAGAACCTCGACAACCAACGCGAGGTGGTGAAGGAAGAGAAGCGGCAGCGCTATGACAACGTGCCTTATGGGGACGTTCTGGAGTTGGCCAATGCCCTGACTTTCCCTGCGGACCATCCGTACGGGCATACCACGATCGGCTCGATGGAGGACCTGGATGCGGCAACGCTAGAGGATGTCCATGCCTTCTTCCGGCGCCACTACTTGCCGAACAACGCCGTCTTGTCGATCGTGGGCGACGTCCAGCCGGATGATGCCTTTGAGCGGGCCGATACCTACTTTGGGCAGCTCGCGCCCGATGCCCAGCCGATCAAACCCGAGGCTGGGCCGCTTGATCCACTCTCTGGCAACCCCCGCACTGAAACGTCTGGCAAGGTGCCGGCCGATGCTGTCTACCTCACCTGGCGGCTACCCGCGCGCGGCGGCCGGGACTTTGACGCACTCGACCTCGGCTTCAGCATCCTCGGACACGGTCAGACGTCGCGACTCCACAAGAATCTGATACGCCGTACCGAGCACGCCGAGAGCACTGGAGCGTCGACAATGGGCTTGATTGGCGGCAACTCGTTCGGCTTCAGCTATGCGCGCGCTCGGGACGGCGTGGGCCCCGAGCAGCTTGAGCAGGAAACCGTCGAACTGATCGATCAGCTGATTACCGAGGGGCCGACCGAGGACGAGCTGCGGCGGGCCAAAGCGCAATTCGAGCGTCATTGGTTACATGAGCTCGCGCGTGTCGACTCGCGCGCTGATTCGCTCGGTGAGTACGCGACGCTGCACGGCGATCCAACGTTGATCAACTCCCGGATTGCCGAGATCACGTCGATCGATCTTGCCGACGTGCAGGGGGCCGCGGATCAATGGCTCAGGCCGGACCAGCGGGCAACGCTGATCTACCGGCAGGACGAGTCATGAGGGACTTCCTGCCGCGCCCGGCGATCGCCCCTCCGGCTGTCTGGGCGTTTCCCACCCCCAGGCGCGCCGAGCTCAGTAACGGCGTCGAATTAGTGATCTTCGACCTTCCCGGCCAGCATGTGGTCTCGGCTTGCCTTGTGCTTGACGTCCCGCTCAACGCGGAGGGTCGCGACATCGAAGGCGTGGCGACGATCTGCGCCAGAACGCTGGACGAGGGAACTCTGCGACACAACGGAGAGGAGTTCGCCGAGCTTCTGGAGACCGAGGGCGCCGGTTTTGGAGTCGATCTCTCACTCTCCGGGCTGCAGGCCGTCCTCGACGTTCCCGCGTCGCACCTTGATCGCGCTCTCGAACTGTTCGCCGAAGCGGTGACCGAACCATCGCTGGCCGATCGCGACGTCAATCGGCATATCCAGCTACGGCTGGCCGAGATCGAGCAGGCGCAGGCCAATTCCGCGCAAATCGCGAGCATCGCCTTTCGGGCTGCGGTCTTCGAGGAGAGCAGGCGAGCGGCGCGGATGAACGGTGGCGAGCCTGAGACGGTGCGCCAGGTGACTCCCGAAGCGGTGGGCGCCTTCCATCATGATCACTTCGGGCCGGCCGGAGCAACGCTGATCATGGCCGGTGACTTCGTCGACGACCCGATAGGCGTGGCCGAGCGTTGCCTCGGATCGTGGGGGAACGAGGAGCAGCGCCGGGTCGCGGCTGAGGAGCCGGTGCCAGCCCCTCGACGCACACTCCTGGTCGATCGGCCGGGCGCAGTCCAAGCCGACGTGCGGCTCGGAGGTTTCGGCATCGACCGGCTGGATCCCAGGTGGTCCGCAGTCAGTGTCGCCTCGTACGCGATGGGCGGCGCGTTCCTGTCACGGCTGAATGCGGTGCTTCGGGAGGAAAAGGGCTTCACCTACGGCGTACGGATGAACTTCGGCCCACTGCGAACGGGTGGTTCCTTCGCCGTCCAAGGTTCGTTCCGAACCGAGGTTGTCGCCGAGGCCCTGGCCATCACCAACGAGCTGATCAATGTCGAGGATGTGCCGTTCACCAGCGTGGAGGTCAACGACGCCGTCGCGTTCTTCACAGGTGTCTCCCCGTTGCGCTACGCGACGGCTGAGGGCGTCGCCGATCAGGCCGCCACCCAGCTTCTCGCCAGACTTCCCGACGACTACGTCGACCGAAGCCTGGCGCTGCTGCGGTCAGTGACGCCTGAAGCAGCCACAGAGGCCTACCGGTCAGTCGTCCATCCGGACGAGCTGACCCTCGTCGTGGTCGGGGACGCCGATCGGCTGGCCGAACCGCTCCGCGCAACAGGCTTCCCCGACCTTGAAATCAGGACGCCGGCCTAATCGGGCTGCGAGCGTCGGCAATCGCGCGCCGCCGTGCTGAGGAGGATCGAGCAGACACGCTTCATCGTCTGCGAGCGACGACGAAGTAGGCGGATTCCACGCGCGATGCGCGAGCGGCCCCCAAAAGGGACTCAGCCACCGAGTGCGCGCAGCGCCCGCTTCACTGCGGCGTTGGCCTCCTGCATCTTCTTTTGGTACGTCGCAAGATCGCCTTCGGTCAGCGCCTTGTCTGCAGCCTCGAATGCTGCAGACGCCTCATTGAGCGCCCTTGTGGCGGCCGGATTGTCAGCCTTGCCCGATGGCTTCTCGCCCTCGGGAGTGCTGCCTTCCCCAGTCGTACCACCGGAGCTTCCCTGGAATACCTGATCCAGCGCTTGCTGCAAGGTGTCCCCGATGCCGACCGACTGCCCGAACCGGACCACGACGAAACGGAGCGCGGGGTAGGAGCCCGTGCTGCCCTGGCGTTGGGTGTAGACCGGGGTCACATAAAGCAAGCCGCCGCCCATTGGCAACGTGAGCAGATTGCCGAAGGTCGCGCTGGCAGCGCCCTGGTTCAGGAAGGGGCGGAGTCGGTCCGCCACCGTCTCGTTGGTCGTCATAGCGTTGAACGACTGTCCGGGCCCGTCGATCTGGGTCGTGTCCGACATCTGCAGAATGCGCATCCGCCCGTACTCGGGGTGGCTGGCGTCGGCGTTGACCGCCATGTAAGCGGCGAGGTTGGAGCGCTTGTCAGGCACATACGAGCTGGTCAGGGAGAAGATCGGGTTCTCATCGCCGGGCCACTTGACCGACAGGTAGAACGGCGACTCCTTGATCTGGGAGGACGCGCCCGCCACGGGATCGTTGGGTACATCCCACAGGCTGGACCGCTGGTACCAGTTGTCCGGGTTGGTCATGTGGTAGCGGGCCAGAATCTGGCGTTGCACCTTGAAGAAGTCCTGCGGGTAGCGCAGGTGGTCCAGCAGATCTTGGGAGATCGCCGACTTGGGTTGCACCACATTCGGGAAGGCCTGCGTCCAGGCTTTCAGCAACGGATCGGTGTCGTCCCACGCATAGAGCTTGACCGAACCGTCGTATGCGTCGACCACGGCCTTGACTGAGTTCCGCATGTAGTTGACGTCGTCCTGCGCCTGGGCTACGACCGGACCGCCCGCGCTGGTCTGCGCGTCGGATGTCACCTGATTCAGGTTCACGCGCTCGCTGTTCGGGTAGGAGTTCGACGTCGTGTAGCCATCAACAATCCACACGATCCGGCCGTCCACGACAGCCGGGTAAGCGTCGCCATCGACCTTCAGCCAAGGTGCGGCACCCTGCACCAGCTGCCGCGGCGTCCGATCGTAGATGATCTTGGAAGCCGCGTTGACACGGTCCGAGAGCAAGATGTTGACGTCGGCGAACTTGGCGGCGTAGAGCAGCCGATTCCAGAGGTTGCCGACCTCGACTCCGCCATTGCCGGTATAGGTGTAGGTCTTGGGGTTTCCACCCTCACCCCCGCCAGGCGTGTCCAGCTCGATGGGCGGCGTACCTGCGGGCGCGCCAACGATGGAGTACTGGTCCGCTCGCTGGCCGTGCAGCTCGCCGAAGTAGATACGCGGCTCGTGCTCCTCGATCTGGCCGGTCGGCGGAATATCTTTGGCAATCCAATCCGGCTCGCCGCCGGACTGCCGTCGGTTGCCGTACGCGGCGACAAGGCCGTAGCCGTGGGTGTAGACGGTCTTTCGGTTGTTCCAGTTGTCCTCGATACCGCCCAGGTCCATCTCCCGGACAGCCACCACCGCATCGGTTTCCTTGCCGGCGATGGTGTAGCGGTCCACGTCCAAGATCTTGGGGAATGAGTAGTAGCCCCGGACCTGCTGCAGCTGCTCGTACGCCGGCCCAACGACGTTCGGGTCGATCAGCCGGATGCCAGGCAACGCCTCGGCATCAGCCCGCAGCTGACCCGCCGTGGCCGTCGTCTTCGCCGAGTAGTCGGTGATCTCCACTTTGTCCACGCCGTAGGCCACGCGGGTCGCCTCGATATTGGCCTGGATGTAGCTGCGCTCCTTGTCCGGCTCGTCAGGTCGGACACTGAAGTACTGGACCGCGCCTGGGTAGACCAACCCAAGCACAATGGCCGACAGCAACAACAAGACAAGGCCGATGGTCGGCACCATCCAGCGGCGTAGCAGTGCGTTGGCAAAAAACAGCAGCGCACATATCCCGGCGATGATGGCCAAGATCATTTTGGCCGTGACCGTCGCGTTGTCGGCGGTATAAGAGATGCCGGTGAAGAGCCGGTTTGAGCGATCTATCGCCAGCTCGTACTGATCAAACCAATAGCTGACACCTTTCACCACCACGGCCAGACCGACCAGGATCGACAGATGAGCCTGGGCCGCCCTACTCCCGCCGCGTTGTGCGCCGCTGAATCGCAGTCCACCCATCGTGTAGTGGACGATGGCGGCGACGATCGCACTGAAGACCAGCGCCGAGAAGACGAACGACAGCACGAACCGCCACCACGGATAATCGAAAACGAAAAACCCGACGTCGAGCTCGAATTGTGGGTCGGTGATGGCGAACGGGGTTGCGTTCTGCCAGGCCAGGTACTCCAGTACGTGGCTGGTGGCGGCGCCGCCAGCAAACAGGCCGACGATGACGCCCACGGCGACCAGCACCCAGACAAACCGGGATTCCAGCAGCTCGCGATAGCGCTCCAGCATCGGGCTGGTCGGCACCTGCGCTCCCAGCCGCGGCCGCAGCCGGTAGGCGATGGCCGCGTTGGCGACGACGCAGGTCGCCATGATCAGGCCGAAAGAGACGAACAGCCCGATCTTGGTCAGCAACATTTTGCTGAAAACCGAGGTGTAGCCGAAGGAGCCGTACCACAGCCGGTCGGTCCACACGCTGGTGAGAACGGCAAAAGCCACGATGATTATCGCGACAATAACCAATGTCGGCAGAATGGCGCTCCGTCGCCGGCCGACCCGCAGACTGCTCAAAGTCATCTCTCCTCAACCGCTCCTACAACACTCATCGTCTCGGGAACGACCCAGCTGGTCCGAGCGGTTCCGCGGTGCGTCCCGCACCTGCTCATGTCAGCGTATGCGCCTGTTCCGCGACCAGCTCGAAGTCCCAAGTCTCCCAGGTTGACAGGCTGGCTCATCAGCAGTGCGGAAGCACGGCGGCGTCGCCACTGCTGTTGAGAGCCTCAACGGCTTTGATGGCCTCGCTGAGCGTACCGACCTTGATGAGGGTCATGGTGGTGCGCACTCCATCGAGATCGCGGCAATTGCTGGCTGGGACGAAGAAGGCGGTGGCACCGGCCTTCTGGGCTGCAGAGATCTTCTCCTGAATCCCTCCGATGGGCTGGACATCTCCGGCAGGAGTGATCATTCCCGTACCGGCGAGGTGACGGCCGGCGAGCAGCGGTCCGTTCGTGATCTTGTCATAGATGGCCAGAGCGAATACCAGGCCTGCGCTCGGGCCGCCGATCTGCCGCCCGAGGTCGAATGAAATCTCGGGGTCGTAGCGATAGCCGGTCGCGAGGGTGATGCCGACAACCGGGACATCTGTTTGGACATTCGACTCGACCGTCGTCACTGTGACGTCGGTCTGGACCTTGTTCCGGATGACAACGAACCTGACCTTCTCCCCCACATTGTGCGAGCGGATCCTGTCTCGCACTGCCTCATCGTCGGGGGTGGGAATGCCGTCGACAGATACCACCAGATCGCCGGGAAGCAACAGCTTGTGCGCAGGACCTCCCAGCGTCACAGAGAACACAGCCGGCATCTCGGTAACCGCCCGTCCGTCCGCGCGCAACGCAGCCACCACCGCATCGTCCTGGGCTGTCTCCATCATGTCGGCGTCTTCGTTCTCCACCTGCTCGGCTGTCTTGCCGGGCGCGTACACGGCGTCGCGCGGCAGTGCATCGCGATGCGGCAGCCAGTACGCGAGCAGCGCTTGCGGCAGGCTGAGCCGAGCATCAGCGGGAGTGATCGCCACAATGGTCATGTCCAGCCGACCTGTCGTGGGATAGGTGTCGACGCCCTGGACCTTGATCATCGGCTCACTACCCACGTCGCCAAGCGTGTCCCGCGTGCCGCCGGGGGTCCAGCTGACGAACGGTACGGGAACGACGACGAGCAGCACGGCCAAGCAGATGAACGCTAGCGCCGAGACGAGTGCGGTCCAGGTCTGACGGGTCACGGCCTGCCCGAGCCGACGCCTGACCGAGCAGCCTCGAGGGACCCCGTATTCGGCGGGGCATCTGGCTCGTCGTTGTCGCTGGAGAGTCCAACCCATTCGGATTCCCCTGATACGAAGTGCTGCTCTTTCCAGATCGGCACTTCAGCCTTCAAAGTGTTGATCAAATGTGCGCTCGCCGCGAGCGCCTCACCGCGATGAACCGCACCGACCGCCACGACGACCGCGATGTCGCCGACCTCGAGGTGACCTACGCGATGCGCCACCGCGATCGCGAGTACGTCATGCTGATCAGCGGTCGCCTCCGCACACTTGGTCAAGACGTCCGCTGCGCTGGGGTGCTGGGTGTAGTCGAGCGAGACGACGTCAGCCCCATGGTCAGAGTTGCGTACCGTTCCCACGAACAAGGCAATGCCACCGACCTCCGGGCCTGAGACGAGGCGGAGCGCCTGGTCGACACTGAGCGGCGACTCGCTAATGCCGACCTGACGAACCTTCGATGGCATGTCTCGACCTTAGTACGCGATTCTTTGGGCTTTGCTCCTCGCGCAATCGCGCGCTGTTTGATTGCTCGCTCCGCTCGCCAGCGCCGACCGTCTTGACGGCTGTGATGCGAAACGCACGCCCCGGCACGCACAAACCCGACCGTCTTGACGGCTGTGATGGAAAACGCACGATCCTCGCGAGCGCAGCGAGCAATGGTCATTGCGCTATCAGCGATCAGCAGGCGACTTCTGGGCGAAGACACAAGCGGCCGCGTACGGTGGAATAACCACAGTCAGGCAACGTGTCAGGAGTGAGCATGGCCGAGGATCGAACGTCAGATCCGGCCGATCAGCCCGAAGACGATAAGTCGCCGCCGAGAGAAAATCCACCGTCCGAGCCCTACCGTCTGGGCGGCTCGGGAGGGTCAGGCAAGGCCCCTGACAACCCATCCGGCAGCGCGGAAGAACCCGACAACCCGTTCGAGGCGTTCTTCTCATCGCTTGCCGGCGGTGACATGAATGCGCTCGCCGCCCAGCTGCAGAGCGCCTTCGCGATGCTCGGCGGTGCCGGCTCCATGTTCACCGGCGGAGCGACTGATCCGGGGTCAGGCGTGAACTGGGAGGTGACCAAGGACACTGCGCGAAAGACTGTTGCCTCGCTCGGTCCAGACCCGAGTCCTGATGCGGGCCAGCAACGTGCCGTCACCGAAGCAGCGGAGCTGGCCGAGATTTGGCTTGATCAAGCCACCAGATTCCCGCGGATGAGTGCGACGGTGGCCGCGTGGAGCCGGGCGGAGTGGATCGAACAAACTATGCCAGTGTGGCGGCGGCTCGTGGAGCCCGTGGCCATGCACATCGCGGACGCGATGGAAGGCGCGCTGAACTTTGGCAGCAGCGACGAGACCGCCGGCCTGCCCGGCATGGCAGGCATGGAAAAGATGCTGCGACCAATGCTGCGCACTTCGGGGGCGAGCATGTTCGGCCTTCAGCTCGGGCAGGGCCTTGGCCATCTTGCAACGGAAGTGGTCGGCGCTACCGACATCGGCCTGCCGCTAAGTGAACCGGGACATGTCGCGCTGCTGCCGACCAACATCAAGGCATTCGGAGAGGGTCTGGAGCAGTCGAGCGCCGATGTCACCCTCTATCTGGCGTTGCGGGAATGCGCACGGCAACGACTTTTCGCCTCGGCAGGTTGGCTGCGATCGCAGATGCTGGCTCTGGTTGAGCAGTACGCGAGCGGCATCACCATCGACACCTCCGCGCTGGAAGAGGCCGTCGGCCGGCTCGATGCCAGCAACTTCGAGGAGCTGACCTCATCGGTCGAAGGTGGTCTGTTCGAGCCGCAGAAAACCCCGGAGCAGTTGGCCACGCTGGAGCGGCTGGAAACCATGCTGGCGCTCGTCGAGGGCTGGGTGGACGAGGTCGTCACTCAGGCGACCGCCGAGTGGATGCCCGCCGCGCGCGCTTTGGCTGAAGCTGTGCGCCGGGCTCGCGCGACGGGAGGTCCTGCCGAGGAGACGTTCGCCACGCTGGTGGGACTTGAGTTGCGGCCACGCCGGATGCGTGATGCGGCCAACCTGTGGGCGGCGCTGCGCGACGCCAGGGGTATCGATGGTCGGGACGCCGTCTGGTCGCATCCAGACCTGGTGCCGACCTCGGCCGATCTGGACGATCCTCTCGGCTTTGTCGCCGGGGAGACCCACTCCGAGGGCGCGGGAAACGAGGACATCGACCGTGCCCTTGAGGAGTTGCTCAAGGGCGAGAGCAACGAGGGCGACGAGAATCCGACCAACTGACCCGCCGACGGGAGGTCTGGATCTCAGCTGTCGCAGGACCTTGGAGGCCTGGACGGCACCCAACCATGAACAAGATCGATTGCGGCGGCACTATCTTGATCATCTTGCGAGACGGAGTGACGGCTGGTCTCGATCCTGCATCGGTGCGCATCTGACCGCGAGCTCGCTGATTTGTGCCGCTGCCGAAGGCATGGTGCTCCTGACGTTGCACGCGCGCTTGGGACGGTGGCTGCAGACGGGCGGTCATATCGAATCAATGGACCCGACGTTGGAGGCAGCGGCGGCGCGGGAGGCGCATGAAGAGAGCGGACTTGCCGATCTCTCGCTCGAACCGAGTCCGCTGCTGCTCTCCAAGCACGAGGTGCCCTGCGGCACCGTACGGCCCACCTACCACCTCGATGTGCAGTATCTGGTGCTCGCGGATCACGTGACCAGCACCGATGTCGGGGACGAGTCGCTCGACCTCCGATGGTTTGCTCATGATCAGCTGCCGGAGGTTGATCACTCGGTCGCGGCACTGGTGCGGGCTGCGGGCGTTCGGCTTGGCTGGTAGCGGGGCTAAGAGACTTAGGAGCACGAGCCAGCTCAACTCGCGGCGACTGGTGCTGGTCGTCCAGGCAGGACGCCCAGTTGCTGCATGAGCGCCATGTCGTCGCGCACGCCCCAGTGCTCGACGGCTTTGCCGTCGTTGAACCGCAGGATGTGGACGTAGTCCTGTGCGACCTCACGGTTGGTGGGCGGGATGCCCATCAAGTCGCCAGTGTGTCGGCCGTGAAAAGTGCAGTACACGACCACGAATTCGCCTTCGCCAATGACCTGGCGGATGTCCCACCGCTGGTCGCTGAACACGCGTCCGAGCCAGAACATCGTCTGCTGAACACCGGCAAGACCCTGCGGCTCGTCAGGACGCGCGCCATGATCGATCGAATCTTCGGCGATCACCTCGGCGAGACGCTCCACATCAGCGTTCGGGAAGATCTCCTCCCAGATCCGACGCGCCTTTGCCTTGAGTTCCTCGGTCATCCCTGAACCTCCTGTTATGATTTAGTGGAATGATACTTAATTGATGTCAGGAGTATTCCACTTAATGGTCGAGACCGTCAAGCCCCGTCGGCAATACGACTCCAGGCGACGGCGCGAGCAGGCAGCCCAGACGCGCCGTGACATCGAGGCCGCTGCGGACAAGCTGTTCCGCGAGCGCGGCTACGTTGGCACATCCATGCCGGCAATCGCTGCCGAGGCCGGCGTCGTCGTCGAGACTGTCTATCGCGCGTTCGGCAGCAAGGCCGGGCTGTGCAGAGCCATCATTGAGGCGGCGCTCGCTGGAGGTTCAAGGAGGGCCGAAGCTCCGCCCGAGGAGCGCCCGGCAATTCGGGCTGTCATAGAGGAGACCGATCCGCGTCGGAAGCTCGAGCTGTATGCAGCCACGCAGCCGGGCGTCCATGGCAGATCAGGCCCGCTGTACCGAGTGCTTGTGGCTGCCGCCGAAGGCGACCCTGACCTGCGAGAGGTGTTGGACGAGCTCGAGGCGCGTCGGCTGCATGGCTTGGGAGGCCTTTGCCGGCCAGCTCGCCGAGAGCAGAGCTCTGCGTTCCGACTTGTCGGTCGAGCAGGCCCGAGACATCATCTGGACCCTTTGCTCCCCGGCTGTGCATGAGCAACTCGTTGGTGCACGTGGGTGGACATCGGAGACTTACCGAGACTGGCTTGCGAGTGCTTTGCAGCGCGAGCTGCTCGAGGAGAGCGGTAAGTCCCCCAATAACTGACGCTCGTTCCGCGTGAAGCGTCACGGGTTCCATGCCGTTCCTTTCTGAGTTAGGAAGGATGACGACATGCCGAAGAAGATCAACCCCGAGCTGCGTGCTCGGGCACTCCGGATGGTGCAGGAACACCAACAGGACTACCCGTCACAGACAGCGGTAGCGCAGGCGGTGGCCAGGCAGCTCGGCTTGGGCCGGGAGACGGTTCGTCGCTGGATTGTGCAGGCCGAGATTGATGAGGGCGGCCGGCCTGGGGTCACCTCGGCTGAGCATGCCGAGATCGAACGGTTGAAGGCGGAGAATCGTCGGCTCCGCGAGGATGTCGACATTTTGCGTGCGGCAACGACTTTCTTCGCGGGAGAGCTCGACTCCCGCAACCGTTGATCATGGGGTTCATCGACGAGATGCGAGCCGAGGGCCATGCGGTCGAGTCGACCTGTCGGGTGCTGCGCGAGCAGGGCTGCCCGGTCGCCGCGCGGACCTACCGGGCCTGGCGGCGCGGCCGGCCGCCGGCTGATCGGACCGTGTCGGACGCGGTGATTACCGATGCGATCCTGGCGACTGCCGGCACCCCAGAAGAGCTATACGGACGCCGCAAAATGACTCATCATCTGCGGCGGGCAGGCCACCAGGTCGCATTTTGCACCGTGGACAGGCTCATGGGTGATCTGGGTCGCACTGGGATCCGCCGCGGCAAGGGCGTCCGCACGACCATCTCAGCCAAGGACGCCGATCGCCCCGGCGACCTGCTCCAGCGCCAGTTCCGGGCCGAGACGCCCAACCGGATTTGGGTCGCCGACTTCACCTATGCGCGTACCTGGGCCGGGTTCAGCTACGTCGCCTTCATCGTCGATGTGTTCGCCCAACGCATCGTCGCCTGGCACGTTGCCACCGACAAACGCACCGACCTGGTCCTCACCCCGCTGCGGATCGCGCTCTGGGATCGCCATCGACAAGGCCACCCCGTCCACGCCGGCCAACTGGTCCATCACCACGACGCCGGCAGCCAATACACCTCGATCCGGTTCACTGAGCACCTTGCCCTGGAGGGCATCACGCCCTCGATCGGCACCGTCGGCGACGCCTACGACAACGGTCTGATGGAAGGCATCATCGGCTTGTTCAAGACCGAGTGCATCGGGACCACCCTCTTCCGTCAAGGCCCCTACAAGACCCTCGCCGACGTCGAATACGCCACCGCCGGCTGGGTCGATTGGTACAACCACCGCCGACTCCACGGGTCGCTGGGCATGGTCCCGCCCGCTGAGTTCGAGCAAGCCCACTACGCTGCCCTCACACCGCAGGAGCAGCCCGTATGAGAGCGGCACGAAAGTCGTGACGGTTCATCCGCCACGTTGACGCCGGCCCGCACTGAACCCAGAACTCCCCCGGAGCAACCAACCGCCCCACGACCAACACCCCCACTCAGGTGTTGCATCGATTTCTTGAGCCTGAGCCGGTCTGTAAGGCGTGTCGGAGGAACTGGCGTCAGATTTTGAGGGCATCCTCACCTCGCAAGCGTGACGGAGACGCCGTGTTGGTGGGCCGTGCCGATCAGGCGCCGACGAGGCGTCGAGACGGTATCCGGGGTCCACAGCCGAGTACGCAGCTCTGGCTCGGCGCCGGGCGGGCCGTACGGATCAAACTCCAAACTCACCTCGCCGAGGCGCTGCTGGGCACCCCGGCTCGCCAGAACCATTTCGACGGCCACCAGTTCATCAGCAGGCCAGTACATCTGGGTGATCGAGTGCCAGACCACTGTGAGCGCCTGTGGTTCTGCGATCGTCAGCGCTTGCGGCAGCCACTCGCTGGCAGAAGCCTTGTCGACCCGCACCGGGTGTGACGCAGCGATTGCGAAGGCGGCGGCCAGACGCATGTGGCGATCCAGGTCGAACGGCCAGACGAACGAAGTCAGCAGCAGCCGGCCATCGGCGGTGGTGGCGTCCACGGGATTCAGATCGCAGCCCGCCCGCGCGACAATCTCGAACGGCTCAGGGTGGATTGGGCCCTTGATGGCGTCCGCGAACTGAACCTTCGAGTCGCTCGGGCCGAAATGCCAAGTGTTGCCGCGAAATGCGTACTGGTCGAGTAACAAGTTGAGGCCCGCGCTCGCTCCCAGCTCCAGCAACCGAATGCGGCGCACACCTGAAGCGGCGACCAGATCGAACAGGCCGGCGAGCAGCGCGGCGGATCGACCGACCTCGTTTGTTTGCGGCGCGACTGCCAGGGCAGCGTGAACGTCCTCGATGTGTGTGGCGATCACCTCACGCATCACGGGCCATGCCTCGGACGCGGGGGCTGCGCCTCCCAGGCATGGGTAAAACCGGATGAGCTCGGGAGCTTGGCCGGTCAACACCAGCCGAAACACACCGGCGAGTAACCGAAGCTGGATGAGTGCGCCACGTGGCGCGGTCTCATATCCCCGACATGCCATACGGGTGGGGCCACCAGCCTCCCAATCCTCCGCCATGCCGCGCATGGCGTACCCGTAGAGGTGTTGGGAGTCGCTCGCGTGTGCGCGGAAGCGATCGGCCAGAGTCTCTCCAACGTCCCAGTGGGCTGTGCGAGCTGGCCGCGCGTCCATCAGTCGGCGGCCAGCGATCGACCTGCCAGCAACGCCCTGGTCTCCTCCCACCCTTCCAGGCCGGGGTCAAGCCGCCGCAGGTCAACCGGTGTTCGTAGTCGGTGCCACGCCGGCGCAAGCGAGCAACGACTCCGGCGCGGGGCGGCTGCGCTCAGCCGCTCAAACGGATTGTGGTCCAGGTCAAACGCGTCATCGGGAAGCCAATCGGCCAGCGGAAGCGACACACCGATCGCAACGCAGCCGTCCCCGTCTCGTTCCGGTGCTATAGCAATGTCGGTTCGGTGCAGGACCTTGAACAACTTGGCTAGCACCAGCCCCGGCAAGTCCGGCAGGTCCGCGGGCAACACGACAAGCTCATCAGCCACCTCGCTCAGCTGACCCGCCATCGTCGGCACCGGAATGTCGGTCGGCAGGTGCAGAGCCCCAGGCCAGAGCATCTCGGCCGCCGATGCAGGGCCGGCGATACCTGACATGACCCCGATCAGATCGGCCACGACCTCATACGTGTCAAGCAGGCATGCCGTGGCGAAGGCGGCAGGATCAATCCCACCTGGGGCTGCCTTCGATGCGTCATAGCGAGCCAGCACGACTGCCGCGCGGCGACGAGCGGCCTGTTCAGTCGACATCGAATGGCTCAACTGGCCGACCCTGGCCAGCAAGGTAGCCCTCAAGATAACCTTTGGCCTTCTCCGCCGCCGGATACCGGCCGACGAGACTCCAAAAGCGATCAGAATGAGTCGGTTCCACCAGATGGGCCAGCTCGTGAAGCAGCACGTAGTCAACGACCCATGCGGGCAGGGGCTGCAGGCGGTGGGACAGTCTGATGACCCCGGTGCTGGGCGTGCACGAGCCCCAGCGCTGTTGCTGATTGGTCACCCACGAAACAGCGGTCGGCTCGGGCAGGTGGTTCAGAGCTGGCACAAAGTACGTTGCCGCGAGCTCCCGGGCCCGGACGGCAAGTGCATCGTCGCTCCGCGGTGCGGATGTCCGCGCCTCGCGGGCGAGCACCCTCTCGACCATGTCCTTGACGAATGTCTGCTCGTCGGCCTTCGACATGCGCTGTGGGATCAAGACGACGATGGTGTCGCGCTCGCGGTAGGCAGTCACCGTGCGGGTACGACGGCTGCTGCGCCGAACCTCAACTCGAGGGCTCAGAATTGCGGCTGGCTGCGGGGGTTCACCGCTGCTCGGGCGCTGTGTCCGGCGACCTTTCTTGACTTTCCCCCCTCGCTTTGGCAACGGCAGCGGTGGCTGAGTCACGGTGTCCCTTTCCGACGCGACTGGCCATAATAGTTGCGAGCGGTCCAGCTCGAGACTTGATCGGCACGAGCCAACCTACCTCGTCTCAGAATCTGAATCAGCTATTGAGACTGGCTCATAAATAGCCCGACAAAGTAGATCAGACCACTGGTCTAAGTGGTTTCCACACAGCCCACGCGTAGCTTCCAGCGCATGACGAGTGTGGTCCACAGACCAACGGGGAATGGTGCACATCGTTTCCACACCGTTGTCCACACCTAGTGGAAATGGCTTTCCCACAATCGTTTGACGGCGGCCGGGACTGCCTATAGCGTTCCGAGCACGAAACCTCCAGATGGTCGGCACGCTCGCAGGGGAAGGCTAGCGATGCCGATGTCCCTGGAGGTTTCGTCCTTTTCGTGCACACTCCGCCAGCGCTCAATGCACGCTCGCGTAGAGTTACGGGCGGCCAAGCGGTATGGCGTCTGTCGAGATGGCGGTTGCCCGGGGTCAAGTGGCCTGTAATACGGTCAATGGCGCATCGCGAGGTCCCGCAGCTGTGACCAGTGTGCGGACGAACATCGAGCAAGGAGAAGTCATGGCGGAGACGTACAGCGGCGAGTTCTACTGCGTGAAATGTAAGGCGAAGCGCGAGGCCTCGGGCGAGGTGCGCGTCAATGAGAAGGGCACCCGGATGGCCAAGGCCATTTGCCCGGTGTGTGGCACGAACCTCAACCGCATCCTCGGCAGGGCCTAACGCAGCAACCCAGAGCAACCACTCAGGGACGGTCGTCAGCGGCCGTCCCTGAGCCACGTCTAGGCAAGAGCCGCGAGCGTCGGTTATCGCGAGCCGCTGTGCTGGGGAGGAGCGAGCAGACACGTTTGTCCGTCTGCGAGAGACGACGAAGTAGGCGGCGTCCAGCGCGATGCGCCAGCGGCTCAATAACATGACCTGACTTGGGCTGTGGATAACACGTTGAGGCCCACGAGCTAGCCGGAGACTGGCACGGTGAGCTCATCGAGGTCGCCCGTCAGGCCGCACCCGGCCATTGAATATCCGCGGCTCGTACCATATGCGCCCGTCATTCAGCGCTCGACCGACGAGGTCCAAGTCGGGGTGGAACCCGACGCCGCGCTGATCTTCAGCGGCGCAGGCTTCGGCGCGCTGCTCGCCTTACTGGACGGTACGCAGCCCGCCAGCGCCGTGCGAGGCGCGGCTCGAACCGCGGGGCTCACCAGGCCTCAGCTGACCTGGGCACTCGACGCGCTCGTCGCGGCCGGACTTCTCACCGACCGTGGCGCGGCGCCGTACACGGATGGACTGGCGTCGTTGCAGCTGCGGCTGATCGGTGCGGGACCGGTGGGCAACCAGATCGCCCGCGTGCTCGTGGCGAGCGGGGTTGGGACCCTCTATGTTTACGACGACGAACCGCCCGATCTGGCCCTGTACCCCTCGGCCGGTGTGCTGACCTCGCAAGCAGAGGCGTTACGCTCAGCCCTCACAGATGCGGGCACCACGATCACCAGCCTGAGTCATTGGTCCAAACCCGAGACAGCCCGGCTGGATCTCACCATCGTTGCCTGCGATCGTCCCGAGCTTGATCGAGTGATCACCGATCATCTGCTGCGTATCGACCAACCACATCTGGTGGTGCGCTCCTGGGGGAATGGGATCAGCGTCGGACCATTGGTCCTTGCCGGCAGGACCTCATGCCTGCGATGCGCCGACCTGGCTCGCCGCGATGCCGATCCACGATGGCCAGTCGTCCTCACACAGCTGTCGCGACTACGCATCGAGTCGCCACCGGCCCTGGTTGCCTGGGCGGCTGCGATGGCGGCGGCGCAGGCACTGGCATTCCTCAACGGAGAGCTGCCGGAATCTGCCGGCGCGACACTGGAGCTCAGCTGGCCTGACTTCGTGACGCGGCTCCGTCGCTGGGCAGCCCATCCCGGCTGCGGCTGCGGTTGGCTCACCCATACAGAATGGGGGCCATGAGCGACCAGCCCTCCAGGGCAGCCAATGGCGCGGAGCGGCATCTGCCGGCTGAAGTCGATGGCAATTCGCTGGCTCGCTCCGCATTCCGCCGCGGGGCGAGACTGGCCTCACTGCCCCTCGGCTTTGCTGGCCGCGCGACTCTCGGATTGGGGAAGCGATTAGGCGGTGCACCTGCAGAAGAGGTGAGTGAGCAGCTGCAGCAGCGTGCGGCTGAGCAACTCTTCCGGGTACTCGGGGAACTCAAAGGCGGTGCCATGAAGTTCGGCCAGGCACTGAGCCTTTTCGAGTCGGTCCTCCCCGACGATGTGGCAGCGCCATACCGCGCCCACCTTGCCCGGCTGCAAGACGCGGCACCACCGATGCCGACATCACGAGTGCATGTCGTGTTGACTCGCGAGTTCGGGCCGCGGTGGCGCCAGTCCTTCACCGATTTCGATCCGCTGCCGGCGGCGGCCGCCTCGATCGGCCAGGTGCACCGGGCGACATGGGCCGACGGGCGTACGGTCGCGGTCAAGGTTCAGTACCCGGGAGCCGACGAGGCCTTGCGCTCAGACCTGCGGCAAATCGGAAGGCTCTCGAAGGTCTTCGCGCCGCTGGCTGGCGGCATGGACGTGAGTGCACTGGTTGACGAGCTCACCGCGCGGGTCAGCGAGGAGCTCGACTACACCCTCGAGGCAGACTCCCAGCAGCAGGCCGCAGTCGGCTTCGCTGGCAGCACGGAGTTCCACGTACCGCCGGTCCTGGCAAGTACGCCAAAAGTGATGGTGAGCGAGTGGGTCGAAGGTGCGCCGCTCTCCTCAGCAGCAGATCTCCCAGACAAGAAACGCAACGCGGCTGCCTTGCGGTACGTACGATTCCTCTTCGCTGGGCCAAGCGTTGCCGGTTTGCTGCATGCCGACCCCCACCCGGGAAACTTCAAACTCATGAAGGACGGTCGGCTCGGGGTAGTCGACTTTGGGTTGGTGGCGCGCCTGCCCGACGGTCTTCCCCCTGCAATGGGCCGTATTCTGCGGATCGCCCAGAAGGGCGATGCTCGTCAGGTTGCCGAAGGGCTGCACCAAGAAGGTTTCGTCGCCTCAAACATCGACGCGGAAGATCTGCTCGATTACCTGAGCCCGTTCGTGGAGCCCGCCGCAGTTCCGGAATTTCAGTTCAACCGCGACTGGATGCGCGAACAGTTCATCAGAGTGCGCGATCCGCATGCTTCGGGTGGAGTGGCAATGAAGTTGAACCTGCCACCCAGCTATCTGCTGATCCATCGTGTCTGGCTGGGTGGGCTGGCTGTCCTCTCCCAGTTGAACGCGCGGGCGGCGTTCGGCGATGTGCTAAGGGAGTTTCTTCCCGGCTACGCCGACGACTAAAGGCGTATTTTTTGCGCTGCTCGCGCATCGCGCTCGTGTTTGATAGCTCGCTCCGCGCGTTCCCGACGCTCGCAACGCTTGCATCATCAACACGCGGCACAGCGTGGGGGCTGGGTCGCGGGCACGCGCTTGGCTGGGGAGGCCAGGACTCCACCGTCGACCCGAAGGGGAGCCTCGAGGCTGTGCCGCGTGTTGATGATGCAAGCCGCGATGATGCTATCGGCACGCCGCTGTGTCGTACGGGAGAATCGCCGCAGATTCTGTCAAGTCGGCGCGTCCCGTGCCGTGTCATGCTGCTGCCTCGTCCTTAGCTGCCGGAGCAAATGGGTCGGCGACCGGATACTTCCGGGGACGGCCCCTCGGCCGCTTGCGGGCCACGATGACGCCAGCGACGAACAACTCTCCGCCCCAGACGCCCCACGGCTCCCGCCGCTGCAACGCGCCCGCCAGGCACGCCTCACGGACCGGACAATCCAGGCATAGTGCTTTTGCTTCCTCGACATCGGCAGGTGCCTCTGCGAAGAACAGATCCGGATCCACCAGTCGACAGGGCAGTTCGGCGATGCCCCGTTGAACGACCATCGGGCCACCTCCTGTGTCATACATGTCGGCCTACTTTGCTGATCATGAGGTGCCCTTCATTGCGAGCCCCTCGAAATCTGGCCGGGAAACACGAAGGCCGTGAGTCCCGGATGTCTGGGAGTCACGGCCTGGAGGCGGCGGTGTGAATTACACCGGCGGACTACAGGAAGGTGGCCCCAAACGGATCGAGAACTTGGTATCGGTGACGTCGTAACCGCCGAATCCGGCGACACGTGCGCCTTGAACATCGGTTGCCGCAGCACTGCTCCGAAGGCAGACCTCTCCCATACGGAGCCAGTTGATCCGATTCCTGATCGGCTGGACGAGATGGGAGTGTTGCGTGCCGTTCATGGAAATGTGCGCAACGGCGGGTGTGAGCGCGCGCGACGGCATGCGAAGTCCAGGCATGATCAGAGCGGTACGCACACCGCTGGTACGCAAGGTATGCACCAACCCCTCCTCTCACGCCTCCAGGCTGGCAATGGGCGGCCTTGGGCTCGGCCCGAGCTCAAGGTCCTCGTCAAACCCTAGGGAGTATCGCAAATCGATGCAAACACTTTTTTGTCAATATGGACACGATCATGAAGATGCTCTTGTGCGGTCGGCTTCGGCTTCGATGATCGCCAGTACGTGCTCGCCGTACTTGTCTGCCTTTGTGGGACCGAGGCCCTGCACCTTGATCAGTTCCCCGATGCTGCGAGGCCGCGCCTCGGCGATGGCAATCAGGGTGGCGTCAGTGAACACGCAATATGCGGGGAGCTGCTGATCGGCCGCCTCTTGGCGCCGCCACTCGCGGAGCATCGCCATAGTGCGCTCGTTAAAAGTCGCCGGGCAGTCGAGATGACGACCGATCTTGCGTTCGGCAGCCTCGGTGAGCGATCGCCCACAAGACCGGCAATGCCGCGAGAGCGCTGATTGCCGGCTGCGCCGCCGGGGTCGCGGCGGACCGGCCGGTGCCCGCAGAGCATCAGGCAGCACCGGCTCCAGGAAGTGAGAGGGCGAACGCGGCTGCCCGTTCCCGTTGCGGGTTCTAGACCAGGAGATCCGGAGCAATCGCCGGGCCCGTGTCACGCCGACGTAGAGCAGCCGTCGTTCTTCACTGATCTGCTCCGGCGAGTTGGCCAGGATAAACGGGAGGGAGCCCTCATGAGCGCCGAGCAACGCCACAGCGCCCCATTCCAGGCCCTTCGCCGAATGCAGCGTGGAGATGGTGACGCCTTGCGCCGCTGGGACATGTTGCGCCTCGGCGCGACGATCCAGCTCCGCCGAAACGGCCTGCAGGGTGAGCGGTTGGTGATCATCCCCAGGCACCTCAGCGAGCCCCGCCGTGGCATGCACCCCAGACTCGAGGTCCTCCGCCACGCTCAGCAACGCGGCCAGCGACTCCCAACGTTCCCGCAGCGCCCCGCCACCGTCGGGCGGTTGCTGAGTCCAGCCCAAGGTGCGGAGTATCGATTTCATCTGCTCCACCGCACTCCCCTGCTCAGCGTCGGTCGTCGTACGCGCCGCGGTCCGCAGCGTCAGCAGGGCCTGACGTACTTCGGGTCGCTCGTAGAAGCGCTCACCGCCACGGACCAGGTAGGGAATGTTGCGATCGGCCAGCGCTTGCTCGATGGCGGGTGACTGGGCGTTGATGCGGAATAGCACCGCCATGTCTCGAAAGTCCACGCCAGCCTTGGATTGTTGGATCAGCCAGTCGCCGACTCCTGCAGCTTCCATCGACTCGTCCTGGGACTCGACGAACTCCACCTCTGGTCCGGCAGCCTGTTGCGCCTGGAGAGTGACGGGCCGGAAGCCGCCTCGCACTGGCTCCTCTGCCGCGCCTGCCATGATCGCGTTCGCGCACCGAACAACCTGAGGGGTAGAGCGGTAATCGCGTACCAATCGGATCACCGTGGCCTCTGGAAATCGTTGACCGAACCCGGTGAGATAGCTCGCTTGGGCGCCGGCGAAGGAGTGGATCGTTTGCGCCGGATCACCGACGACGCACAACTCGGCCCGGTTGCCGCGCCACAGATTGAGCAGTGCTTCTTGCAGCGGGCTGACGTCTTGATATTCATCGACGACCAGATGCCGGTACGTCCGGCGGATCATTTCGGCGATCTCTGGATGCTCCGACATCAGCGCGGCGGCACACAGCAGAATGTCTTCGAAATCGATCCGAGTGCGGTCCCGCTTTGCCTGCTCGTAAGCCTCGAAGACGCGAGATACGGTCTCAGGGTCGTAGGAGGCGATCCGGCGGTTGTGCTGCGAGGCCAACCGGGGATAGTCCTCGGCACTGACGTTGCTCACCTTGGCCCAGGAAATCTCAGAGACCAGGTCGCGCAACCCGGGCGTGTCGATCTTGACGCGCAGCCGGCTGGCAGCCTCGGCAACCAGCGCCATCCTGTTGTCCAGCACGTGTGGCAGCTCGCCGCCATAGACCTGGGGCCAGAAGTACTGAGCTTGCCGTAACGCTGCGGAGTGGAATGTCCGGGCCTGGACGCCGGATGCCCCCAACTGTTGCAGGCGGCCGCGGAGCTCGCCGGCCGCCCGTGTGGTAAAGGTCACCGCAAGCACGGATGTCGGGTTGTATATCCCGCTGGCTACGCCGTACGCGATCCGGTAAGTGATCGCGCGGGTCTTGCCCGTGCCAGCTCCCGCGATGACCGCCACTGGGCCGTTGAGCGCAGTGGCGACCTGGCGCTGTTCCGGGTCGAGATCATCAAGGAGCGCGTCGGGCGACAACAGCGGTCGCGTCGGGGCTCCAGGCACAGGGACACCATAAGGGCCCTGACTGACGATCTGTCTGATCACTCGCTTCCAGCGGCTGAGGATTGGCCGCGCTCATTAGAGTTCTGCGTCTTGGCGCTTGTGCTCGGAAACGACCATCTGGGGCGACTCGAGCGGCCGTTGTGATGCTTGTGCTCGGAAACGACCCACCCAGGGGAGGATCGAGCGAATCCCAGTACGCGTCAGGCGTGTCGCATCCCCGCGAGCGGATACGCGAGCTCGATCTTGGTGATGGTCGGGTCACGATCCAAAGTGCGCCGCCGACCGGTTTCGACGAATCCGTACGAGCGGTAGGAGCGGGCGGCGCGGATATTGGATTCGGCCACCTCGAGTACCAACCGCTTTCCCTGGCGACGCAACGCAAGTTCGGCGATCGCATCGAGTAACTGGTGGGCGCAACCTGAGCCGCGTGCCTCTGGAGCGACGTACATCCCAACGACAAGGGTGTCGCCATTCCCGGTGTCGAGACCGGTCGCAATGCCAACCAGAGCATGATCATCATCGAAGGCCAGGTAGCTGGCCGCTGTGCCGAGTCGCTGTTTCCACACTTGGGGTTCGAAGTGGGCTTCGGTCTGGTACTCCGACGCGTACGCGTCCGGCTCCTCGCGCAGCGAGCGCAGCCGGATGTCTCGGACGCCCTCCCAATCGGAAAGCTCCGCGGGCCTGATCATCACATTCCCAATAATGACCTTCGCTGTCAGCCAGCCGCTTTAGTGTTAGCCCCGACCATGACGCTCTACCTTCATCGCGCAGAGCGGGCCGACCGATTGGTCACTGCTCTCGGGGACCTGCTGAGTATTCCGCTGCCTGATCCGTTCACCACGGAGATCATCAGCGTGCCAACGCGAGGCGTGGAACGCTGGCTCTCCCAAGGCTTGGCGCAGCGCCTTGGGTCCGTACACGGTCGCAGTGACGGTGTGTGCGCTGGCGTGGACTTCCCTTCGCCTCGACGACTGGTGGCGCGGGCTTTGGCCGGGAGCGCGGACCAGGAGGATGCCGATCCGTGGCAGCCGCACCGCGCAGTGTGGCCGCTGCTTCGAGTGATCGACAGCTGCCGCGGAGAGCCATGGGCGGCATTGCTGTGGCACTCCCTTGGTGCTGGCGGACGCTCAGCCGAATTTGACCCGCTCCGTGCTGGTCGGCGCTGGTCGACGGCGAGGCATCTGGCTGGTCTCTTCGCCAGGTACGCCGCGACCCGACCGACCATGATCGACAGTTGGTCCCAAGGCCGCGACGTCGACGCCTGGGGATCGCCGCTCGCGGTCGACCGTGCCTGGCAGGCTGAACTCTGGCGGCGACTGCGCAATGAGCTTGGTGTACCGAGCCCCGTCGAACGCGTGCAAGCCGCGCTAGCCAGGTTGCGGCTCACGCCTGAGACCAGTGATCTCCCGGAACGGTTGTCGCTCTTCGGCGCCACCCGATTGGATCTTGACCACCTGCTCGTTCTCTCCGCACTCGCCTCGCATCGCGATGTCCACCTCTGGCTGGCCCACCCCTCCCCCGCCCTCTGGGACAGTGTGAAATTCGCCAAGCATCACAAGGAAGTCAGTCCAACACGCGTATTGCGACGCGCAGACGATGTCACGGCGGCCCTCGTCGGCAATCGGCTCCTCGCCTATCTCGGCCGGGACATACGGGAGCTACAACTTGCCCTCACCTCGATCAGCCCCGATGCCACGGACCTGCATCACGAAGCACCTGAATCCGCAGTGCCGGCATCTCTGCTCGGTTGGCTCCAGTCCGACATGGCAGCCAGCCAGGCGCCAAGACCGGAGGAGGAGCGACCACTCCTCTCAACCGACGACCGGAGCGTGCAGTTCCACGCCTGCCACGGTCCGGACCGTCAGGTGGAGGTACTGCGGGAGGTTCTTGTCGGCCTGCTTGCTGACGATTCGTCACTCGAGCCGCGAGACATCGTCGTGATGTGCCCCGACATCGAGAAGTTCGCTCCGCTGATCGCGGCCGCGTTCGGACTGGATACGCCAGAAACGCAAGCCGAGCACCCAGGGCATCGGCTCCGGGTGCGGCTGGCCGACCGATCATTGCGACAGCTGAACCCGGTGCTCGCACTCGTCAGTCGGCTGGTGACGCTCGCCGACTCACGCGTCGAGATCAGCGCTCTGTTGGACCTGTGCGCCGCGCCTCCCGTGGCTCGCAAGTTCGCCTTCAGCCAGGACGATCTGGAGCGGCTGCACGATCTGGTCCCTCGTTCTGGTGTTCGCTGGGGGTTCGACGTTACTCATCGACGCCGATTCCAGATGGAGGAGTTTCGGCAGAACACCTGGGCCGCCGGCCTGGAGCGGCTGCTGCTCGGGGTGACGATGGATGAGACTGACCAGCACTTCATCGGCACCACCCTTCCCCTGGACGATGTCGATTCAGCTGATGTCGATCTTGTTGGACGGCTTGCCGAGCTGGTGTCACGCGTCCGCGTGCTGATCGAGCGGTGCAACACCACCCAACCCCTCACCGCCTGGGTCGAGCTCTTCAAGCAGGCGATTGAACTGCTTGCCGCCGTTCCGCCGACCGAGAGCTGGCAGCTGAGCCACGCGCACCACGAGTTAGGTGATCTGGCGCTGGCGACCGAGCAGGCGGACGATGTCGCCCTGAGCCTGGCCGAGGTCTCGGCGCTGCTGGGCGATGCGCTCCGGGGACGGGCCAGCAGGGCTAACTTCCGTACCGGCACATTGACGGTCTGCACCATGCTCCCCATGCGATCGGTGCCACATCGCGTGGTCTGCCTGCTCGGAGTCGACGACGGCGTGTTCCCTCGACGTCCGCCTCCCGACGGCGACAACATCATCAACGCTGAAGAGTGCATCGGCGACCATGACGTACGCAGTGAGGATCGTCAGCTGCTGCTGGACGCCATCATGTCGGCTCAGGAACGGTTGGTTGTTGTCTTCGCTGGGTGCGATGCCCGTTCGGGGGCCGAGATTCCTCCTGCGGTTCCTATCGGGGAGCTGCTTGATGCGCTGGACACCACGGCCCGCACCGCGGACGGCGAGCGGATCCGCAGCAAAATCACCACGCGGCACCCGCTGCAGCCCTTCGACGTTGCCAACTTCATTCCCGGCCGGATCGGCTCCAGAGCCGGGTTCAGTTTCGATCGCGCAGGACTGCGAGCCGTACGCGCCGCCTCCCGAAAGCGTCAGGTAGCTGCCCAGGTCTTCGGCCGGGAGCCTTGCCGGCACGTGCGGACGATGGCCTGGTCAGCCTCGGCGACCTCATCCGATTCTTCAACCATCCGATCCGGGCACTGATCTACGACCGGGCAGGGCTGTGGATCACCCGGCCCGAAGAGACACCTGACGAACAGATCCCGGTCAACCTCACTGGACTGGATGCTTGGAGTATCGGCGAACGGCTGTTGCGGCTGCGCATAGCCGGTCACGAGCCGAAGGCATTGATCGCAGCCGAGTGGCGGCGCGGCTACCTGCCGCCGCGTGCTCTGGGTCAGAAGGCCATCCAGGGCATCGCTGAAGACGTCGAACAGCTCATGGAGACCGCGCAGCCGTTTCTGACCGACCAATCCGCGCCGTACGAGGTGCTGGCCGATCTGGGAGACGTGCGGTTGACCGGCACGGTGAGCGGCGTCATCGGCGACTCCGTGGTCCACGTCAGCTACTCGAAACTGGCCGCGAAGCACCGGCTGCAAGCCTGGCTTGAGCTGCTGGCGCTGACCGTCACCGATCCGAGCCGGCCTTGGCACGCCGTCACCATCGGGCGCGGTGGTTGCTCGCAGCTGGGAACGGTGGATGCCACCTGGGCCAGCAAGGTACTGGCGGACTTGATCAACTTGCGGGCTACTGGATTGCGGGAACCAATCCCGTTCAGCCCCAAGACGTCGGCGGAGTACGCCGCCTTGCGTTTTCGCGACCGGCAACCTGCGCTGTACCGACGACAGCTTGACAAGCTGTGGGCGGAGGACCGGGATGAGGCGTACGAGCGGTTCTTTGACACCGGTGCCGGTTTTGACGCCATGCTGGCACAGCCGTCGATCTCGAGTGAGGAGCGCGGCAGCCTTGCCGAGCCCAGCCGATTCGGCACCCTGGCGCGACGAGTGTTCCAGCCGCTCCTTGCGGTCGAGGATCTGCGATGAGCAGCGATCCACTCCCCTTCGATGTCTGCGGCGAGCTGCCTTCAGGAACCACCGTGCTGGAGGCGAGCGCCGGCACCGGCAAGACCTACACGATTGCTGCCCTCACCGCCCGGGCCATCGCGGAAGGCACGGCTGAGCTGAACCAGCTACTGCTGGTCACGTTCGGGCGGATGGCGACCAGTGAGCTTCGGCTGCGAGTTCGAGAGCGGCTGGTATCCATCGAAAGCTGCCTGGCCGATGCCATAGCGCGGCGCGTTCCCACCGGCAGGCTCAGTCCTCTCGAGGCCATGCTGACAACTGGTGAGCCAGACGAGCTGGCACGTCGGCGACAGCGGGTCTCCCAGGCACTTGCCGAGTTCGACGCCGCCACCATTGCCACCACCCACGAGTTCTGCCTTCAGATGCTCGACGGACTCGGCGTCCTCGGCGATCGCGAGCCGCACGCCACCGTTGTCGAGCACCTCACCGATCTCACCCGCGAAGTGACCACCGATCTCTACCTGCGGCGTTACGCCGCTAGCGGCGCACCGCCCATGAGCTACGACGAGGCATTGGAGATCGCCAATCAGGCCGTCGAGGCCGTTCATGCTCGGCTGGTGCCCAGCGGGCTCGTCCCCGACGATCCTTCGGCCAGTGGCGAGCGAGTGGCGTTCGCGGCAGCGGTGCGGGAGGAGGTGGAACGCCGCAAGCGGGCCGGCAGGCTCTTTACCTATGACGACATGCTGACGCGGCTACGCGATGCACTGGCCGACCCCGAGCATGGACAGGCTGCCGCCGATCGTCTCCGGCAGCGCTACCGGATCGTCATGGTGGACGAGTTTCAGGACACCGATCCCATTCAATGGGAAATCCTGCACCGCGCATTCCACGGGCACTCGACGTTGATCTTGATCGGCGACCCCAAGCAGGCGATCTACGCCTTCCGCGGCGCGGACGTCTTCAGCTATCTCGACGCTGTCCAGCAGGCCGACCAAATCAGGAGTCTCGCCGTCAATCGGCGTAGCGACCAGGCCCTCGTCGATGCCCTTGACGTGCTGCTCGGGGACGCCGCCCTCGGTGACGAACGCATCGCCGTACGCAGGGTCACTGCCGAGCACCAGCAGCGACGGCTGAGCGCACTCGGTGACGGGCAGGACCTTGTGGCTCCTGTGCGGGTGCGCGTCCTGCCACACCAGGCCGAGGCCGAGAAGGTGCCAAGTGTTGGGACCATCCGCCCTCAGATCGTCAACGACCTGGTCGCTGACGTCACAGCGCTGCTGGGGTCGGGCGCCCAATTGCTCGAAACAGGCTCCTCCCGCTCGGTGGTCCCATCGGACATCGCCGTCCTGGTGCGTAAGAACGAACGCGGCGAAGCGATTCGTGAGCAGCTGGTCGCGGCTGGAGTGCCAGCGGTGATGTATGGCGCGAGTTCGGTGTTCGCATCACCCATGGCGCAGGACTGGCTGACCTTGCTGCTTGCTCTGGAGCAGACGCGGCAGCAGTCGGTTCGGCCAGCTGCCCTGACCTGTTTCTTCGGCTGGACCTTCGCTGACCTCGCCTCAGCCAACGAGGAGTCGCTGATTGAGCTCACCCAGCGGATCCGCTGGTGGGGCAAGGTGCTCCAAAGCCGCGGGGTCGCCGCTCTGTTGGAGACTGCGACGGCCGACGAGCAGATCCCGGAGCGGCTGCTGAGCCTGCGCGGAGGGGAACGGATGCTGACCGATCTGCGCCATCTCGGACAGAGCCTCCATTCGGCGATGACCTCCGCGCAGCTCGGCGTCGGTGCCCTCGTCGAGTGGCTCCGGGCGCGGATTTCGGAGGCGCACGACAATGTGGTCTCCGAGGGCACCCGGCGGTTGGAGACCGATGCCAAGGCGATCACGATCTTGACGGTGCATCGCAGCAAAGGGTTGGAGTTCCCCATCGTCTACTTGCCTGAGGCCTGGGATCGGTACGCCAACGGCTCTGACGAAGGCCGGATACTCAAGCTGCACGAGCCGACGGCCCGTCGGCTGGAATTGGGGAGCAGCGGCGAGTGCGTGCTCGACGTCGGAGGTCGGCGCGGGCCCGGCAGACCCGAGCGGTTCTCGCGCTATCGCGAGGAAGAGGCCGGAGAAGATCTGCGCCTGCTGTATGTCGCCCTGACTCGAGCACAGTGTCAGGTCGTCACCTGGTGGGCCCCATCTTTCAACACGGCAGCCTCTGCGCTTCATCGCTTTGCTTCTCGCAGGCCAACCGACCCTCCCTCACCTCAGGCTGTCTATCCACTGAACGGCGATCCCTTTGCCAGCCGCGAGTTCGGTCCCGGATTCAGCGTCGAGACGATGACACCCCGGGTGCTCACCGAATGGCAGTCGATCGCAGAGCCGCCACCGGTGCTGCGGGTGCGAGGCTTCGACCGCGAGCTCGACCTGGCCTGGCGTCGGACCTCCTATTCGGCGCTGACTGCCTCCGCGCATGGCGCCGACGTGGCCCTGCCCGCCGTCGGGAGCGAGCCTGACCTGAAACGTGAGGACGACGAGGCCGCGTACTATTCCGAGCTGCTCGCGCATCGCGCTGTGAATCCGCCGTCGTCGTCGTCGCTCGCAGAGGAAAGAACGCCTCCGCTCGCTCCTTCTCCGTACGGCGGCGCGCGATTTCCGACGCTCGCAGCTGGGGCATCCCCGAGTGACACCGCTCTGGCTGAACTGTCGCCCATGTCCGACCTGCCCTCGGGCGTCGAGTTCGGGACCGCGGTACATGCAGTGTTCGAACGTGTCGATCCAACTGCAGCCGACCTGCCCGCAGCTCTGCGCCACGCGTGCGCGGTGACCCTGGCTCAAGGTCCAGCGGCGGCGATGACGGCGGATGCGCTGGCTAGCGCGCTGCTTCCCACCTTCCGTACGCCACTTGGACCGCTCGCCGATGAGCGACGGCTCTGCGACATCTCACGCGGTGATCGCTTGGCCGAACTGGGCTTCGAGTACCCGCTGACCGGCGGCGATCTGACGAATGCCGAGGTCACCTTGGGCATGATCGGTCCGCTGCTGCGCCGCCACGTGGCCCCATCGGATCCACTTGCCCGATACCCGCATCTGCTCGACGACCCCGCGTTGGCCACACAGATCTTGCGCGGCTATCTGACCGGCAGTATCGATGCCGTGCTCAGGGTCCGACGCGATGACGGGCCGCCGCGCTACCTGGTTGTGGATTACAAGACGAACTGGCTGGGCGGTTTCGACGGGGAGGTACTGACGGTCGGCGACTACACACCGGCGCGGATGGCCGCCGCCATGATGAGCGCCCATTACCCGCTGCAGGCGCTGCTCTACGCCGTGGCCGTGCACCGGATGCTGCGCTGGCGTCAGCCGGACTATGACCCGGCCGTCCATCTGGGCGGCATCCTGTATTTGTTCGTACGCGGGATGGCCGGCCCGCAGACTCCCCGCGTGGCTGGCATGCCATGCGGGGTGTTTGGCTGGCGCCCGCCGGCTTCGCTGGTCGTCGAGCTCTCCGCGCTGCTGGATGGAGTGCTGCCATGACTACGCAGCTGCGCTCCTCCGGGCCGACTGTCGGTCCCTCCGACCGACACCTCGTGGTGCAGACCGCATCCGGTTTGCTGGCCGTGTTCAACCAGGCCGGGATCCTCAATCCCGCTGATGTCCACACTGCTGAGACGGTGAGCCGGATCGGCCGCGATCTGGACGAGCGGGTCCGGCTCGCCCTCGCTTTGACGGTCCGCGCGCTCCGCAATGGCTCGGTCTGCATTGATCTTCGGACGGTACACACCACAGCCTTCGATGAGATGGAGGCCGCGATAGACGTCGCCGCGCTGCCCTGGCCTGAGCCGGACGAGTGGATCGCTGCTTGCAAAGCCAGCCCACTGGTGGCCGACGGGGCAGGCGAGCCAGGTGGTCGGCCGCTCCGGTTGGCCGGCGGCCTGCTCTATCTGGAGCGGTATTGGCAGCAAGAGGAGTTGGTTCGGGTACAGCTGCAGCGGCGTTTCGCGGCACCGGCACCTGAAATCGATCAGCGACAACTGTCTGCTGCTTTGCCGAGACTGTTCGATCACGAGGGCTTGGCGCCAGGCGAGGCAGATCGCCAGCAGCTCGCGGCTGCCGTCAGCGCACTTGGCCGGGTGAGCGTGCTCGCAGGCGGCCCAGGCACCGGCAAGACGACGACGGTGGCCAGGCTGCTCGCTCTGTTACGGGACCAGCCTGGGCCTCGCTTTGCGGATTGCGCTGGCTGCACCGACGGGTAAGGCAGCGGCGCGTCTTGAGGAGGCGGTGCGAGCCGCCACAGCGCAACTGGAACCGGAGGATCAGCGCCGGCTGGGCGACCTGACCGCGTCGACGCTGCATCGGCTGCTGGGCTGGCTGCCCTCGAATCGAAGCCGGTTCCGGCACGATGCTACGAACCAGCTGCCGCACGATGTCGTGATCGTCGATGAGATGTCGATGGTGTCCCTCACGCTGATGGCGCGGCTGCTCGAGGCGGTCCGTCCGAGCGCTCGTCTGGTGTTGGTCGGTGATCCAGACCAGCTCTCCTCAGTTGAGGCCGGTGCTGTGCTGGCTGACATTGCGCGGGCCCCTGGCACACCTGACCCGCAACTCGGACGACGCATGGTCGAGCTGGGTCTGATCACCGACGTGGAGGCAGCGCCGGTTCATGGGGTTGTGCAACTCAGCCACACCTGGCGGTTCGGCGGCGCGATCGAGGAGCTCGCCCGGGCGATCCGCGCCGCTGATGCCGACGCGGCAGTCGCAGTGCTCCGTTCCGGAGCGAGCGATGTCGAGTTCCGGGAAGTTGATCTTGACTCCTCACCGACGGAAGCCTTGGCGAAAGCCTTGGCTGCCATGACAGCACAGGTTCGCGAGGCAGGCATCGCCATGCTGCAGGCGGCGAGATCCGGTGACATCTCAGGGGCGCTGGCGGCGCTCGACCGCCATCGGCTGCTGTGCGCTCACCGGCGCGGGCCGTACGGGGTGCTGCGCTGGGGTTTGGAGGTGGAGCGCTGGCTGGCCGAAGCAATCCCGGGATACGGCGAAGATGGCGAGTGGTATGTGGGACGGCCGTTGCTGGTCACCGCCAACGACTACGAGATGTCGCTCTACAACGGCGACACCGGGGTCATCGTGGAGACACCTGACGGCGTACGCGCGGCCTTCGCCCGCGGTGCCGCGGCCAAGCTCTTCCCGCCGGTGCGGCTGGACGCCATCCAGACCGTGCATGCCATGACCGTGCACCGCGCGCAAGGCAGCCAGTTCGACAGCGTGTCGTTCGTCGTGCCACCCCCTGACTCTCCACTGCTGACCCGTGAGCTGCTCTACACCGCGGTCACCCGGGCCCGGCGACACGTCCTCCTCATCGGCTCCGAGGAATCCATCAGGCGCGCCGTGCAGCGTCCCGCAAACCGAGCAAGTGGGCTGCGGCATCGGCTGGCCGCGGAACCCGAGTTGTCAGTGCCCATGGTCGCCCCGACGACCACCTACGCTGACAACTCGGGTTAACGAAGTGGAAAGGGTCGAGGCGTGGCTCACCGCCCTTCGCCACCGACCCGGCAACCCGAGGAGAACCAGTGATCAAGAAGGACCGGTCGCCGCATACCAAAGGGACGGTCATCTCAGCCGACGGCACCCAGATCGGCTATCGCCAGCTCGGTTCTGGACCTGGCCTGATCTTGCTGCACGGCGGTGTCAACGCCTCTCAGCACCTGATGCGACTCGGCTCACGGCTTGCCCATACCTTCACCGTCTACATCCCCGACAGGAGAGGCCGGGGTTTGAGTGGCCCGCTCGGGCCTAACTACAGCTTTCGGAGCGAAGACGAGGACCTGGCCGCTCTCACGACTCGAACTGGCGCCCGCAATGTGTTCGGCGTTGCCGACGGCGCGCTCTTCGCCCTGCACGGTGTCCTTAACCTTCCCGCGGTTGAGAAGGTGGCGGTATACGAGCCGCTGCTGTTCCTCGGCCAGCCCGGCCTGGACAAACTCGTCCAGGTGATGAACCAGTTCGACCGCGAGATGGATCAAGGTCGGCTCGGGGACGCCGTTGTCACCACCATCAAGGGGGTGGGCACCCCGCCATTGGCGTGGATCCCGCGGGTGGTTCTAGCGCCACTCCTGGACGTCGGGATGCGGATCGAGGCTCGTCGGGTCAAAGGCGACGACGTGCCACTGCGAGACCTGCTGCCCACGATTCACGACGAGATCGAGTTGGTGAAGCAAACAGCAGGAACACTCGACGACTACCGCGCGCTGACTGCTGAGGTGCTACTGCTCTACGGCAGCAAAACCGACTCCTCGTTCAAGGTAACCGCCGAGTCGCTTGAGCGGGTGATTCCGCACGCCACCCGCATCGAACTTCCCGGGCTTGACCATCGATCCGCTCAGGACTATGGCCAACCAGACAGGATCGCGCCGCTGCTCGAACTGTTCTTCAAGGCTCCGCGTGGCGCCAACGCAGCGCCCGGTCCGGATCGCCCTAGCCCGCCCCCGTCTCACGAAAGCTGCTGAACAGTCGCTTGGTCATTGACCCGGGGACTGCTGTTTGCCAGCACTTTCGCCGTTGTTTGGGCCGCAGCCGTCGACGTAAACACCGACCTAGAGCGGTGCTTCGCCGTCCCTCCAGGCCTGAATCATCCGCGACGCGATTGAGCTGTTCCCAGGCAGCCCCAGCTCGCCGGCATCCAGCTTGGCGCTGAGCTGGTCACGGGTGTACCACTCAGCGTGGGCGATCTCGTCGGTATCGACGCGGATGTCGGTCCCGGTTGCCCGGCCGAAGAACGCGACCATCAGCGAGCGCGGAAAGGGCCACGGTTGGCTGCCGAAATAGCGCAAGTCGGACAGGCTGATGTCGACCTCTTCGCCGATCTCCCGGTGGATCGCCTGCTCCAGCGACTCGCCGGACTCCACAAAGCCGGCCAGCACAGAAACCCGATTACCCCACGCCAGCTGGCCACCCAGCAGCAGGCGGTCCTGGGCGTCGACGACGGCGACGATCACCGCCGGATCCGTCCGAGGGAAGTGATCTCGGCCACATCGCGTGCAGTGCCTCGCAAACCCGCCGTTGATCACGACCGTAGATCCACCACACCTGGGGCACTGTGGCTCCATACGATGCCAATGCGTCACGGCGGCGGCAGTGGCGGCGATGTCCCGCTCATTGTCAGTGAGCTGGAACCCAACCTCGCGGAAATCATGCATCTCTCCGTCGGCCAGCTCCTCCACGGCGAAGATCGGCGACCCGTTGAGCAGCCCCAACAGGCAGTGCCGCTGGCTGTCGAACTCTATGAAGGGCTTCGTCATCCGTAGTTTGCTGCCGCCAGCATTGGTCGAGAATCGGGACTCTGGGTCAACGGTGAGAAGCTTGGCGTCCTCCGCGTGCCAGAGTCCGGCCACCCACTCGGCGGAGCCGCGGTGATGGTCGACGCGGTCGAGGTCACTCGGGATCGACCAATTGATCATGGCCTCAGGGTAATCGCTAACCCCGTCCAGTCAGGATGGATTCGATAAGGTCGCGGTCCAGCAGCGCGGTTGGCCGGACGATCTCGTCCGTGCGTACGTGATAGAAGATCGCGTCGATCTGCTCAAGTGGAAGACCGTACGCCTCGGCCCAGGCCAGCCGGTAAATGGCAAGCTGCAGCGGATCGGCAGTGTCGGTGTGACCGGTTTTCCAGTCCACAACCAGGAAGCGGGCCGCGTCAGGCGCAGCGGGTTCGACTTGCTCGTAGACCGCGTCGATCCGACCCCGGACCAGCCGGCCAGCAATCCAGATGCTGAACGGCGCCTCGATCGCATAAGGCACCGTGCCGCCAAAACGCCCGGCTGCGAAAGCCTCGCAGAGTGCGCGTAGCTCTTGCTCATCATGAGTATCCGAGTCGGCCCGGTCGGGTAGGTCATCAAGATCGAGTAGCTGCTGCTGGCCCAGACCACCACTGGGTAGGCGACCGCCGAAATAGCGCTCAACCCAATGATGGAAGCGGGTGCCGAACCGGGCGCTGCGTGAAGGTTGGCGTGGCATGGGCCGCGCCACGTCGGCGGCGAAACCCTCTGGGTCGGCGTTCAGTCGAAGCAATGCCGTCGTCGACAGCTGAGCGGGCAGCTCGACGAGCTGATCCCGTGACCGCGACTCGACCGCCTCCGCGAGCAGCCGATCGATGTCTGCGTCCCAGCCGGCAACGATTTCATGATCATCGAGCAGCAACGGCTCGCTTGCAGGGTCGTCGTAGCGGCCCAGATCCGCGAATCGCTGCTGAGCCCGCTCCACATCAAGCGCAGCATCGTGCCGCCGGTCCAAAGCCTCGGGATCGAGCGGCATAGGCCAGGTTTGCGGGGGCACCTCCGTCACCAGGGGATTGTCCGGTCCTGGCGGCGCGGACTCGGCGAGCAGCTGATTGTGCCGCACGGCCTCTTCAATGATCGCCTGCAGGTAGGTGGAGGCTGCTCGTGCGTTGCTGAGATCGGACCGCCAGGAGTGCCCGGTGCCGACCAGCAGCCGCTTGGCACGGGTGACGGCGACGTACGCCAGCCTGTCCTCGGCCAGCAGCTGCTGGCGGCTGAGCTGCTGCTTGTATTCGACCATTCCGGCATAAGTCGTCTCGGCGAGCTCCGGGATCGATCCAGCATCCCCGCGCAGGTCGGCCGGCAAAACTGAAGGGTTCAACACCCAGTTGTCGGTGACACGATCACTGGGAAATACACCCTTCATGAGCGCTGGCAGGAAGACGGCATGCCACTCCAGACCCTTGGCCTTGTGCACCGTGAGGAGTTTGACCGCTTCGCGGTCGGAGGGAACAGCCTGCTCGAGCCCCGTGCCTTGATCGCTCTCAGCCTGGAGGTAGCCGAGAAGCCCGGCCAACGAGGCGTCACCGTCCACGTCGACGTATCCGGCTACCGCGTCGAGAAACGCGCCGACCTGGTCGCGCCGAGAAGTTCTGGCGAACTCCGGCGTTGCCATCAGTTCGACATCGAGGCCGATCGTGGTGATCACGCGACGAGTCAGGTCCAGTACGGGCTCGTCGCCGTGCCGCCGTAACCATGCCAGCTCAGCCGCGAGCCGGGCGAACCTCTCTCGAGCCTCCGGCGAGTACGCCGCATCACCCGGGCTGTCCAGGGCGTCGAGCAGGCTGACGACCTCGGTGGGGTCGACCTCGGCGACGGCTCGTTCCAGTGAGGTGAGGACTGCAGTGCTGCCGGGTCCGTCTTCGGGTTCGGCGGCTGGCCCCCGTGCCACACGGGCCAGCTCGCGGGCCCGCCGTCCCAGCAGGGCTAGGTCGCGCGGCCCCACCTGCCAGCGGGGTCCGGTTAATAGTCTGATCAGGTCCGGGTTTGCGGTGACATCGTCGATCAGCCGCAACGTCGCGGTGATGTCCATGATCTCGGGCAGGTACAGCAAGCCACCAATCCCGACGATCTCAACCGGCACATTCCGTGCGGTGAGCTCGGCATACAGCGGCGCAATGTCGGCGTTGCGTCGGGTCAGCACCGCTACGTCGGCCCAGCGCGATACTTCACCGCTTGCCTGCAGCCCGGCGATCTGGTCTCCGATCCAGACAATCTCCTCCGGCCAGGTTTCGAAGGTCGCCGCCCGTACCTGGCCCAGGGGCGTTCCTTCGGCCGCCCGCAGCAGCCCGCGGCCAGCGTCGCTGTTGTTGCTCGCTGCGGGGCCGCCAGCCATCACGCTGCCGGTCTCGGTCCGTAGCGGTCGGCTCAGCCCATTGGCAACCTCGAGGATCGCTCGCCCGCTGCGTCGGTTGACCGTGAGCGCGAAGCAGTGAGCCGGTCGACCGTCGGCGTGCGGAAAGTCGTCAGCGAAGGTCAGGATGTTGCTGACCGCTGCACCCCGCCATCCGTAGATCGCCTGAAATGGATCGCCGACCGCGGTAACCGGGTGCCCGCGACCATCACCTGCGGCGTCACCGGAGAACAGCCCCCGCAGCATGATCGCCTGCGCCGCCGAAGTGTCCTGGTATTCATCGAGCAGCACGACCCGAAAGGCGGCGCGCGTCGCAGTCGACACCGGAGACACCTCGGTAGCCAGCCGGGCCGCTATCGCCATCTGGTCGGCGAACTCGACGAGGCCAAGCCGGCGCTTCAAGTACTGGTAATCACGTACCAGGCTGGCCAGTTCCAGGCGCTCCTGGCAAGCGATGATCGCCTTCTTGACGTCGGCGTAGACGTTGCCGCGGTTGTTCAGCGGAGCTGACCGCAGGCCAAGGAGCAGATCGCGGGCGTGGGCGTCAAGATCATCCACAGCCACCAGGTGTTGCTGGAGGTCGGCGTCCAGCCTGAGTACCCGCTCGGTGACGGTGGCCGGCCGGAGCCGGGAGATGAACTCGAAGGGGCCTGCGGCCGCCTTCACCACCCGCGACGCGAGCCGGAATCGGGTGGCGCCGCTGATCATGGTCGGATCCGCCTCAAAACCGAGGCGCAGCCCATGTTCGGCAACCAGCCGCCCGGCGAAGGCGTCGTAGGTCATGATCAGCTGTTCACCGGATTCATCGACGCCGCGATCGGCGATCAACCCCGCCCGCAACAGCGCGCCGCGCACCCGCTGGGAAAGTTCCGCGGCTGCCTTCCGGGTGAATGTCAGGCCGAGCACCTCTTCGGGTCGTACAGCGCCGGTGCCAACCAGCCAGACCACCCGCGCTGCCATCACAGTGGTCTTGCCCGATCCGGCGCCGGCAATGATCACCCCCGGCTCGAGGGGCGCGGTGATGGCCGCCAGTTGCTCGGTGGAGAAGGAGATGCCCAGCGCGTCGATCAGCGCGGCTGCGCTGTCCAATCGAATCCTCGACACAGGCGGCTTGAGGGTGTAAACGGTCACCGCACCACCTGTTGACCAGTCGGCTGCGCAGGACAGCTCGTGCGGAAGGGACAGTATCGGCAAGCCGGGCCGATGCGAGCGTCGTGATGTTCGCGGCGAATGATGTTCGCGGCCTCCGCTAGCCGGCGATGCACCCAGGTCGGCTGCGCGGCAAGTGAGTTATCTGACGCGCCGTCCGGCGGCTTGACGGGAAACGGCACGTCGTCCAGAGAGGCCTGCTGAAAGGTCTTCGGATAGCCGCTGTCGCCGTCGGGCAGCCGGAGGTACACGAGTTCGGCGCCGGCCGGCCGTGCGCCTTCCCCCGCCACAGCGGAGAAGGCGCCCTGCTGGACCGCCAGCTGGTAGACCCCAAGCTGATCATGAAGTGCTACGTCCGCGGTAGTGGGCGCTGCCTTGGATGTTTTGAAGTCCACGATCCTGATCCGGCCGTCACGATCACGCTCCACCCGGTCAGCGCTGCCGGTGAGGTGGATCCGGTCGCTGCCCAGATCAATGCGGCAGGAGAACTCGACTTCGGTTCCGAGCAGCGTGAGATGGGACCTTGCCTCTTGCCATGTCACGAAACGCTCGAGTGCGGACTCGGCCTCTACTCGTTCAACTGCGGAGAGCCAGTGCGCGTCGAAGGCCAGCTGGCTCCACACCGACTCCAGATGAGTGGAAAGCTCCTCATGATCGGCCTGGCTGTGCGCCCCGTACTCGGCCAGCACATGAACCACCGAGCCGAAGCTGGCGGCCGCGGTACGCACCGACTCCCCTTGAGCCTTGCGCGCCAGGAACCAATTCCGCGGGCAGGCCAGCACCTTCGCCAACTGGCTGCCGGACAGCTGGACCGGCTCATCCGGTGCCACCAGGGGCTGAGTGGTTCGACTCAACGGACGCATGCCCCACCAGTGCTCCGGTCGGGCCGCCTGGACCAGGGGGCGGCCGTCAGGATCGCTCGCATCGGCCAGCCGCGCGAGCCGTAGAGCTGCCTCCTCACGGAGCCGCGGCGAGGCTTCCGGATCGATGGTGACGCGGCGCAGCTCACCAACCAAAGCCGACAACGACAGCGGCCTTCCCGGCCGCCCCGGCAGCTCCCGCAGGGGCACGCCAAGCTCGGCGAGGAATCGGGACGGCTGGTCGGCCTCCCCCTCGGTACCTGCCACCGCTGTCACCACCAGCCGCGACCGGGCCCGCGTGCATGCGACGTAGAAGAGCCGTCGCTCTTCCGCGATCCGCGTCGCCGTCGGAACGGGTGCCATCACCTCATGGCGCCCGAGCTGATCCGGTTCCAGCAAAGATCCACGACGGCGAACGTCGGGCCAGCGGCCCTCCTGAACGCCTGCCACCAGGACGAGATCCCACTCCAATCCCTTGGCGCGATGGGCTGTCAGTACGCGGACTCCCGACTCGCGTAGCTCGGACTCCCGCAACGGGTCCGCAGGGATCTGCTGGCCCTCGACCTCAGCCAGGAAACCAGTCACCCCACGCAGACCTGACACCTCCTCGGAGCGGGCGGCGATCTCGAATAGAGCACAGATGGCATCCAGGTCGCGGTTGGCCCGACGGCCGGCTTCGCCGCCTACGCCCGCCTGGTGCCGAAGCCTTTCCGGCCACGTTGTCTGCGACCAGAGCAGCCAGAGTGCCTCCTCGGCTGTGCTTCCGGTAAGGATTGCACGCTCGCAGCGCCGCAACAGCTGGGCCAGGGCGCGAGCAGCGTCGACATCCGGACTAGGGGGGCAGTCGTCCAGCAGGTCGTGATGGTGCAACGCGAGGCTCGTCAACTCAACGGAGGACCGAGGCAGCGCCAGGCCGGCCAGCTCAGTACGCTCGGCCTCCCGGAGAGCTCGCCCCAGGCGCCGAGTGGACATGCTGTCCATGCCACCGAGCGGTGAGGTGAGCAGCAGCTGTGCCTCGTCGGGAGCGGGTGTGCGGCCTCGAGCGGCGACCTGAAGTGCCAGCAGCAGGGGACGCACTGCTGGGTCGGCTGCCAGTGGGATCTCGTCGCCGGCCACTTCGACCGGTACGCCGGCGGCAACCAGTGCCCGGGTCAGCCCCGGAATCATGGTGCGTCCGGAGCGGACCAGCACGGCCATCTCCGTCCAAGGCAGATTGTCCCGGAGATGCGCACTCCGCAGGATCTCCGCGATGTGCTCCGCCTCCGCACCCGCGCTGCTGCAGGTGAAGATCTCCACCCTTCCTTTGGGACGTTCCGGATCGGCCGTTGGGTGACGGAAGGCCGCGAACAGTTGAGCCGGCAGCGATCGGGGCATGCCTAACCGGCTGGCGACGCTGCGGCTGGCTCCCAACAGGACGCTGCCGAAGCGGCGTGTGCGGCTCAATGCGAGGACCGGCGCCGGCGCTCCCTCTCGAGTACGGAACCGTTCCGGAAAATCCAAGATCCCCCGCGCCTCCGCCCCCCGAAACGCATAGATCGACTGGTCGGGATCGCCCACCACGACGACATCCCGCCCGTCACCGGCGACGACCTGCAACAGCCGCACTTGCGAGGGATCGGTGTCTTGATACTCGTCCACAAAGACGCAGCCGATCTCGGCGCGCAGTGTTGTTGCGATATCGGGCCGGGTCAGCAAGATGCGGCAGCGGTGCACCAGCTCGGCGTAGTCAAGTACGCCTTCCGCATCCAGCACGTCGAGGTACTCGTCGAAGAAGGCTCCAAGGCTCACCCACTCCGCTCGACCCGTGGCGTGTCCCGCCGCGACAACGTCGTCAGGATCCATGCCCAGCTGTCGAGCCCTGGCCAGCACGGCACGAACCTCGCTAGCGAACGCCCGTGTAGGAAACGCGCGCGCAAGCGACTCCGGCCACTGGGCGCGCTGAGTTTCGAGACTCCCGCGAAGTATCTCCCGGACCCGGAACTCCTGCTCAGGGCCGGTCAAGAGCCGTAGCGGTGCGCCGAAGTCGTTCGATTCAGCGTCGGCCTCATTGCCGAACCGGCGTACCAGCGCGTAACAGAACGCATGGAAAGTCATGGCCATGGGGGTCACCGTGGTACGGCCCAGCCGTGCGGCTATCCGAGTACGCAGATCGGCCGCGGCCTTTCGCGAGAACGTCAGCACCAGGATGCTGTCCGGCGCTACGCCGCGGCGTTCGATCCGATCTACCACGCACTCGACCAGGGTTGTCGTCTTGCCTGTGCCCGGCCCAGCCAATACCAGCAACGGGCCCCCGGGGTGATCGACGACGGCATGCTGCGACGCGTCGAGGACGGGGCGAGCAGGCAGCGTCATCGGCCCCCGAGTCAACCGGTACATCGCGTCCGATCCTGGTCTTGTGGCGATCAGCACGTACGCAGGTATTGGACCAGAGCCGACCGACAGATTCGCGCAAACCGGGCTTTAGGCTCAAAGAATGGGTCGGTCGCGCCATGCATTGTCGAAGATCGCCACCGCGGCGGCCGCCACCAGCGCGGTGCCGAAGATCAGATCGCCAAGTCGAGCGAAGGGATCGAAGTAGATCGTCGTGCTGCCGTCTCGGATCAGAGCGGCGTACGCCAGGACCGTCATCGTCAACACGTAGTTGGTCAAGACCAACAACACCCGCGTGGACCGGGAAAAACGGCGGCTCTCCCGATTCGCCCAACCAGAGCCCGTGAACAGGTCCCAGGTCAGACCGAACAGCACCAATGCCGCACCTGAAAAACCGAGCACTGCCCCGAGCGGGTCGGAGATGAAGTCGCGGTAGGAGAACAAGGCGGACAAGATCAGCATCCCGGAGAACGCCAGCGCGCGCTGCGGAGTCAAACGTCGGCGAATCAACAAGATCACGACAACGACAACCACCACAGCGGAAGCCACAAGATTGAGCGCATCAGGATTGATGGGGGCCGGCGTCCGATCGCCGAACAACAGCTGGCGCGCCAGCGCAACCAGCATGACGCCGATGCAGCCCAGCACCAGCGCCCGGCCGCTCTGGCCTCTGCGAGCCGCACGCACAGCCAGGATGATCAAAACCACACCGACCAGCACTCGGCTGGGGTCGACGATGCGGGTGAGGAGCGGCGTGATGTCGAACGGCAGCTGTGCCGCAGCCCCTCCGGGCTCGAGTGAGGCAAACACCTGAAGGACGAACAAGAAGACCTGAACAGGTAGCGTCAGGGCAATCAGCGCGGCTGCGATGGTGAAGCCGACTCGGCCGAGCTCGTCGCTCAGCTCAGAGACGACCGGGGCTGCCTGCTGCCGCCGGGACAGCCGCAACATGATCAGGCCGACCACTGCGAACGCGGCGACCAACGCACTCGCCCATAGCAGGGCGGTCAAGCTCTCCACCACAGGATCTCGTTGTGCAATCAACCAGACGCATTGGACCAGGCGGATGCAGAGGACCACGATCAAGATCAGGTACGGCCATCCTTGCTTGGCGAACCGCTGCGCGTTCCGGGTCGCCGCCACCGTGGCGCGTACGGTGACTTCCGCCACTGCGGCACCCGCAAACGTCGCGGCTGGCAGGACGAGGTAGCCCAGGACGGCTGCTGTTTGCTGCAGATTGAGAGGGTTGAGGTCCGAGCCGTAGATCTTGGCTTCGCGCGTTTCAGCGACACCGACCGTCATCCCCAAACCGATCAGCGCCCACATGACGGCGAACTCCCACCAGGCGAATCCGCGGCGCCATCGAATGATCACGAGCAGCAGCAGAGCCACCATCAGGGTGGCGGCTATCACTGGCCAGCCCGCCCAGCCGGCCAGCGATGGGCTGCGTAGCGACCACATTCCCATCACCATGAGGGTGAACAGCAGGCCGAGCACCCTGAGCCACCAGGGCCCGTGCTGTGCGGCCGCCATGAGTGAGGCGACTCCAAACGAGAGCAGCAGGACCAGTGGCCAGACCATCTGTTCCGGCAGCCCGAGGCCCGAGCCGGAGACGATCAAGGTGCTGCGTTCGCGAATCAGTCCGGAAAAGATCACCATCAGGCCGGCGATGACAAAGACGCTGTAGCCCGCCAGCACGATCGAGCGGAGCCCGTACGGCCACTCCAGGTCACGCAGCCGTCCCTGCTCGATGGGATCGACCAAGGTTTGTCGGTAGAGGCCGGCGGCGAATCGGGCAAGTCGCGAGCGGCCGCGGCTGCCGACCGATGAATCAACCTCGGGCCCTGAGCTTGTCGTGGAGCTGGAGCTCACCGGCATCCGGGAGCTGACGGCAGAGTCGGGGTCAGCCGACATTGTCCCAAGCCTGAAAAGTCCAGTCGTTGCTGAACAGCAGCGCGCTCTGCGAGGTCGCGAGGGCAGGTCGGTCCTGGAGCGCCAGGGTGAGCGCCGGCAGGTTCCAACGGGCGATGATCTTTCCGTCTCTTGCGATCACGAGCGCCTCGGCTGGACCCCAACCCACAAGCTGATCTTGGGTCGCGGTCAGGGTGAGAACTGGCCCGAGCTGCTGAGTGACCACACCGTCGCCGCTCACGATCACGGACTGGCTCTTCGTCGCGACAACGGCCTGGCTTGCGAAACTCACCATGTCGGTCAGCGACCCGAAGATCGACCGCACCCAGCGGTGCCGCCCGCTGACCGTCAATAGCGCATGCGCGGTCTGATCTTGAATCACTACCACGGTTTCGCCGATGACGACCGCAGCATCTCCCCGCATCTGCACATCCCAACGAGGTTTGCCGGTGGCCTCCTCGAAGGCAGCGGTGGTACCACCTCGATCCATGACCAGAACCACCCCCGCGCCCGCGGCGGGTGAGACGTTGACGTCGGAGCCAACGTTCCGCTGCCACAGCACAGCACCCGTCACAACATCAAATCTCCGCATCTCGCCACCAAGATCGACCACGACCGCGTCGCTCTCGCTGATCCGGACGGGTGAGGTTGGAGCAAGATCATCAAGCGACAGCTGCCACAAGCGCACGCCAACATCGGAATACGCCACCAACTGGCGGTAGCTCGTCGTCGCGATGATCACATTGCCGAACGCACTGAGGCTCAACACAGTGCCGCCCGGATGCGCCCGCCAGATCGAGGTCCACTCGGTGAGTGTCTTGGGGGTTGTGGCGACCAGATCACCGGGCCCGATGGTCGCCCGGATCACCAGGTCCGACTCGGTCCGAACTGGCGTAACGACCGAGGACGGTGAGCCCACCATCGGGCCCTGGCCGAACGTGGGGTTGATCGAGATCGTGTTCAGGGACTTGGCGGTCCAGCGTTCCGGCGCCGTCCAGCGGATTGGGGTGTTGTTGGTGGTCTCGATGCTGGGGGCAGGTGGATCGATGCGAGATGAGGCGGTGCGTACGTCGCCGAAGCTCTCGCTCTCTGCAACGATGCCCTCACGTTGGCACCAGGTCTGGCTCACCGTTACCACCCGACCGAGTTGGCCATCCTTCGATAGGTAGCGCACCTCCCCTGTCACACTAAGGCAATCACTGCCGCTGGCCTCGGCACGCAGCTCGCTGCGGTAGTCGAGGGTGTCCCCGGCGGATCCAGCGCCGTTCCATTGGCTCCCTGCGCGTACGTCCGCCGGCAGCACCACTAAGGCCGGGTCGTAGATGTAGCCCTCTGACGGTGTACTCACACCCATGAGCTCCACGCCGGTGTTGACCCGATAGAAGCGGATCGTCTGCGTGGTCGCTGCCGGATCATTGATCGCGGTTGTAATGGTCCGCAAGAGCTGAATCCTGTCGCGGTCCGGGGAGGACACATCGAGCAACTTGGCGGCGAAGCCGCTGTCGGTGCTGAGGAGGCCGGCAACGCCGGACAGGCGCGCCGATTCGGTGACCGCGAGGCCGACCACACTCGTGGGCTCCCGGGTGGCGTCGGTTCGCTGATAAGACGCCGCACCATCTGATGGCAGATAGCCGGCAGCCCTGCTGACTCTAGCGGCGACGCCCTCCGAGCTGGCCACGAATGCGGCACCGGCGACAAGTGCGGCGACAAGCCCGAAAATGACAAGCGGGCGCCACCATGATCGTTGCGGGGTGGGTGCGGGCCAGGTCGGATTCACCGCGACGCTGCCCAGGGGGTCGGCAGGCAAAGTAGACCAGTCCTGCACGGGGAACGGCGACCATGGTTGGTCGTCGGCAGCATTCATGGCTCGCTCCGCTCGCTGCGGATCGCGCTTGAAATCCGCCGCCGTCGTCGGCGCTCCCGAAGGAAGAGACGCCTCCACTCACTCCTCCTCCGTGCGGCGGCGCGCGATCCAGCGTGCGGCATGCGGACAGTATCTAATGGCTCGTTCCCCTCGCTGCGGAGTGACCGCCCACTCTGGCGGCTCCCGATCTGCGCCCACCAGTCGGTTTAGTTGCCCTGAGCACTTCAGCGGCGCATAGTTCCCTTATGTACGGATGGTCGGACGCGGAGTGGCTCACCCTGCAGCTGGGCCCGGTCTGGGTGATCAGCGCGTTGATCGGCCGCAACCGCTTCGACGAACTCGAGCAGGACGCGTTCTGGCAGGCCGTTGAGGAGGCACCGGTCGGAGACTCGGCCCTGAGCTGGCAGTTGATGCAAGCCATTTCACGCAACCGGGAATGGCTGTTGGACGAGTTCATGCTCGATAGCCGCTCTATCGTCACCGGCCTCAGTCAAGTTACGTCCCTGCTCGAACATGTTTCACCGGAAATCAGCCGGGAAACCCGCGAGGCCATACTTCGCGTCGGCTCTGGTGTGGCGCGGGCACGCGGGCCGTTCGGGCGGCGGATCACCGATCACGACGCGCAGACCCTTGAGCTCGTTGCGCAGCTCCTCGAGTCGGCCACAGAAACCGCAGAGAATAACCCGTTGAACGCTCACATCGCCATCTGAACGGCGCGCACTGTACCGAGCGGTGTGGCTGGTCGCTCTCCTGCCGCGCTGGAATTCACTACCGGACGCTGGTAGACCGCCACAGCGTTGCCTGGCCACGTCCACTCACCTGATGCGGCGACTCGTGGCGGATGAGTGCGCTTCCCGTTCAGCCCGATGATGTTCCGACGCGGCCGAGTCCGGCGGGGCTGTCTCCGATGTCACAGACGGCCGGGCTGCCTCGTCTTGGTGATGAGAGCCAGTACCGGATGTGGAGCGTGAGCGTTATGCGAGTGTTCGTGGCAGGCGGGACCGGGGTCATGGGGCGTCGTCTAGTGCCACAGCTGGTGGCCCGTGGCCATCAGGTGACGGCGACGACGACGAGCCCGGGCAAGTTGGGGCTGCTGGAGCAACTGGGCGCCGAGGGCATCGTGATGGACGGGCTGGATGCGGCGTCGGTGGGCGAGGCGGTGGCCGCGGCCCGGCCGGACGCCATCGTGCACCAGATGACGGCTCTTTCCGTGGCGCACAACGGCAAGCCCAACTTCAGGCACCCCGAGCGGCTCACCGCCACGACCAACCGGCTGCGCACCGAGGGGACCGACCACCTGCTGGCCGCCGCCGAGGCGACCGGCGTCTCCCACGTCGTCGCGCAGAGCGTCGCCACCTGGACCGAAATCGGAGATGGTGGACGGGTGAGCGAGGAGGACCCGCTGCCGTCGGAGGAGGTAGGGCCGAAGATGCGCGCGGCGGCCGAGGCGCTCCGCCACGTCGAGGACGTTGTCGTCAAGGCTGGTGGCACAGCCCTGCGCTACGGCGGGTTCTACGGGCCGGGCGCCACCGACGACCTGGTCGAGCTCGTGCGCAAGCGGCGGTTCCCGCTTGTCGGGGCCGGCACCGGCTACTTCAATTGGGTGCATCTCGACGACGCGGCGAGCGCCACCGTCCTGGCCGTGGAGCAGCAGGCGAACGGCGTGTTCAACATCGTCGACGACGAGCCTGCCCAGGTCCGGGAATGGCTGCCCTATCTCGCCGAAAGCGCAGGGGCGAGGCGGCCGATGCGGCTACCCAAGTGGGTGGCGCAGCTACTGGCCGGGGAAATGGTGAAGATCGTGACCGAGGGGCGCGCCTTTTCCAACGCCAAGGCCAAGCGAGAGCTCGGCTGGGAGCTGCGCTACCCCTCGTGGCGGCAGGGTTTCAAGGAAGAACTCGCGTGACCCGGACCGAGGAGTTCGAGGAGCTGCGGCCGCTCCTGTTCGCCATTGCCTACCGGATCCTTGGCAGCGTGGCCGAGGCAGAGGACGCGGTCCAGGAGACTTGGCTGCGCTACCAGTCCTCCCCGACACAGCCCATGTCGACCAAAGCCTTCCTCTCAGCCGTGGTCACGCGGGTCTCGATCGATGTGCTGCGGTCGGCGCGTGTCCGGCGGGAGGCGTACGTCGGGCAGTGGTTCCCCGAGCCGTTGCTCACCGACCCCTATGAGGATCCGGCGCGGTCGGCGGAGCTGGCGGATTCGGTGTCGATGGCGGCCCTGTTGCTGCTTGAGCGGCTGACCCCGCTGGAGCGGGCGGTCTTCGTGCTCCGGGAGGTGTTCGGATTCAGCTTTCCCGAGGTCGCAGTTGCCGTCGGGCGGTCGGAGGCGGCGTGCCGCCAGCTCGCTGTCCGCGCGCGAGGCCACATGGCTGTCGGGCGCCCCCGGTTCGAGGCGGACCGCCGGGAACGCGAGGAGCTGGCCGCGCGGTTCTTCGATGCGCTCCGCGATGGCGACATCGACGGAGTGAGGGAGCTGCTCGCTGCCGACGTCCAGCTGGTCGGCAGATGGGGGAGGCAAGGCGCCTGCGCTTGCCAGGAGCGTGTTCGGTGCCGACAACGTGGCCCGAGTGCTCGCCTCGATCTTCCCGTTGCTCGCCCGAATCGACGCGAAAGTGGAGCCACGCGAGGTGAACGGCCAGCCGGGTGCGATCTTCCGCGATCGGCACGGCAAGGTCCTCGGTACGTTGACGCTCGACGTGCTCGGCGGGCGGATCCAGACGATCCGCTCGGTGGTAAACCCCGACAAGCTCGGGCACGTAGGTCCCGTGGCGGACGCCTGGGCGATTGCCCGCGAGGCGAAGCAGGCTCGCCGGCCCAGGGACTGACCGTGCGCAGGGCTTTTAGGTCATCGGATCACGCGGCAGAGACCGCGTCAGCAGGGCCGACGCGCAGCCTCACCGCGTCGATCGTTTGGTGCTTGCCCCTGATTTCGAGCCGCTGCCGTTCAAGGGATCCAAGATCCAGGGCTGCGGCAGTCGCAGCCTCGACGGTTACGATGATCTCGCCGGCTGACGCCAAGGACGCCAACCTGGCGGTGGTATTAACCGCGTCGCCGACCGCGGTCAGCTCTACGCGGCTACCGTGACCGACCGCGCCGACCCAGGTCCGCGCGGTGTGAACGCCAGCTCCGAGGCGGACCCACGGCCCGGCCGGTTTCGCGTGGCCCGTCGCCAGCAGCAGGTCCCGGGCCGCGTCAACGCCTTCGATCGCGTGCCGATCGCCGGTCATCAGCGGGAAGAACATCGCCACCAGCTCGTCGCCGACGAACTTGTCGACCATGCCGTCGTGGGCGAAGACCACCTCGGAAGCGGTCGTATAGAAGCGATCGAGAAACCGGCGGAAGTCTGCCGTCGACATGCCCTCGGCCAGGGCGGTCGAGCCGCGGATGTCGGCGAAGAGCATCGTGACATCGATCTCTGCCCCGCCGTGGTGGCTCGTGAGGAACCCGTAGCACCTTTGGCAAAGGTTGGGGTTCCGGTCGGATCGACGCTTGCCGATGAGCCGCATAACCGGTGCCCCTGCCCCGGCGAAGGGTGCGGCACACAGCCTGCAGCGCGGATCACTCGGAACGTGTTTGAGGATGCCTCGAACCCGCCGCTCCCTCGGTGCTCCGCTGGTCAGGAACTCGCGCCAGAACCCCTCGTCGTGGGCGCCACTGCTGGAAGCGCGGTCGGAGGTCATGGGCCATCGTAGGCCGTTGCGCCGGTGGGAATGTCCCCATGCGGACGCATTACTGGCAGAGGCTGGTCGGTGCAGCGTAAAGCTGGTTCAAGGCGCCGACAGCCAACGCGTTGATCCTCTCCTGGATAAATCAACTTGGATTCAGCGCTACGGGGAGGCATTCCGCAGGGTGGTCGAGTTCGGCCAGCGTCTTCTCGATGATCATTGCGAGGGCATCGACTTCCGCGGGGCTCAACACGTCGAAGACCAGGCGGCGAACGGTCTCGACATGACCCGGTGCTGCCTGTTCTATGGCAGCGCGGCCCCGCCGTGTGATCACAATGAAGGCGCCGCGGCCGTCCTCAGTGCACTCCACGCGCTGCACCAGGTGCCGCCGCTCCATACGAGTCACGTGGTGTGAGACTCGGCTGCGCTCCCACTGCAGTAGTCGGGCCAAATCGGTAACCCGTATCCGGCCCTCCGGGCTGTCGGTGAGGTGGACCAGGACCTCGAAGTCTGGCATCGAGAGACCGGAGTCGTCATGTAGCTCCTTCTGCAGCGTGGCTGACAGCCGCGCGTTCAGCGTCAGCCATCGCCGCCATACGTGTTCCTCCTGCGCTGTCAGCCACCGGACATCAGAGCTCACGCCTCAGATGTTACGCCGGAATAGTTGACATGTCACCTAAGTTACCCTTCAATGTACGTGACACGTCACTAAATCAGGCGTGATTCCCAAGACATTTAGGAGCAAGGCATGACAAGTAGCACCGTCCCCGCCACCCTGTCCGACCTGTCGGGCAGCTATGTCATCGATCCGGGCCACACCCGTATCGGGTTCGTCGCCCGGCATGCGATGGTCACCAAGGTCCGCGGCTCGTTCAACGAGTTCGAGGGAAGCGGGGTCATCGACGGCACCGACTTCACCAAGTCGACGGGCCAGCTGACGATCCAGGCGGCCAGTATCGACACCCGCAACGAGCAGCGCGATGCCCACCTGCGCAGCAACGACTTCCTTGCCATGGAGGAGTACCCGCAGATCATTTTCGTCGCTACCAACGTTCGCGAGACCGGCGCGACCACTCTGGAGCTCACCGGTGACCTGACCATTAGGGGCGTCACCAACTCGGTCACGATCCCGTTCCAGTTCGAGGGCATGGCCACTGACCCGTTCGGCAACCTCCGGGTCGGGTTCGAGGGCTCAACGGTGATCAACCGCAAGGACTACGGCATCACCTGGAACGCCGCGCTCGAGACGGGCGGCGTCCTGGTTAGCGACAAGATCACCCTCGAGTTCGAGGTCTCCGCGATCAAGACCGCCTGACCTTCACGAACCGAACCCCTGGTGTTGGTGGCCGACCGGGCTAGCTCGCGGTCGGCCACCGACTTTCCTGGATCGAGCCATGGTGCGCGCTGACGCGTCATCGTTCACCTCCCTTGATTGAGTCCGGCTTCCCGAGTCCAGTGCGCATGAATCTCCCCTGCCCAGCGCGGCGGATGGGCGATCACTGCGCTCTCGAACGCTGCAGCCGCCGGCGGTAACCACCCAGGTTGCGCGGTCATCTTCCAGACGAGACGCCTGCATGTCCGTTGCGAGGCGTAATCCGATCTGACCTTCAGACTGTCCTTGTGAGGATGAACCAATGGACCGCTGACCGCCCGCACGGGCCGCTGCCTCTGCTGCTGCTTGGCTTGACGGTCGTGACCGGCCTTGTGGACGCGTTCAGCTACTTGAGGCTGGGACATGTGTTCGTGGCGAACATGACGGGCAACGTGATTTTCCTCGGCTTCGCGCTCGCCGGTGTTGGCGAGATCTCGATTGTGGCGAGCCTTCTCGCGATCTTGGCCTTTGCCGTCGGCGCGACCATGGGCGGGCGGTGGGCAGCGGGGCGGGCGTTGCACCGCGGCCACCTACTGGCTGCGGCCACATCGGTTCAGGCGGGCGTCGTTCTGGTCGCGTCCGTCATCGCAAGCACCGCCGGTATAGAAGGATCGACGGTGCGGCTGACCTTGATCGGGTTGCTCTCGCTGGCCATGGGCGGCCAAAACGCGGTCGTACGCCGCCTGGCCGTACCCGATCTGACCACTACGGTGCTCACCTTGACCTTCACGGGCCTGGTCGCCGACACCACAGCCCAATCAGTGCGCTTCCGGCGAGAAATCTCACTCCTGGCGATGCTCGGGGGTGCGCTAGCGGGAGGTGTGCTGCTGCGGTGGGTCGCCCTCGCCGCGCCGCTCTGGTTGGCCGCAGCACTGCTGCTCGTCTGTGCTGTGGGCGCCTACCTGGCGGCCGGCCGCCCACAATCGGAGTACTGGCGCTAGTCCCGATCCCCGCCGAACGGCGAGCTACCGTCATGGACCCGCTGCCCGAGGGTGAAAGGCTGCGTGAATGGACTTCACCCATCTCGGCCGTACCGGCCTTCAAGTTTCCCGACTTTGTCTAGGCACGATGAACTTCGGGCCCAGAACCTCGGAGGAAGACGCGCACGCCATGATGGACCTCGCCCATGAGGCGGGGATCAACTTCTTCGACACCGCCAACCGCTACGGCAGCGAGCCGGGCGAGACCGAAACCATTATCGGCAACTGGTTCGCCAGCGGCGGCGGTCGCCGGGAGCGGACCGTCATAGCCACAAAGGTCTACGGCGAGATGGGGAGCTGGCCCAACGAGGGCAAGTTGTCGGCGCTCAACATCCGCCGGGCGCTCGATGCCAGCTTGCGCCGGCTGCAGACCGACTACGTCGATCTCTACCAGTTCCATCACATCGATCGGAACACCCCGTGGGAGGAGATCTGGCAGGCGATCGAGGTGGCCGTGCAGGCGGGCAAGATCCTCTACGCCGGGAGTAGCAACTTCGCCGGCTGGCACATCGCCGACGCTCAGGCCGCCGCTGCCCGGCGAAACCTGATGGGCCTGGTCAGCGAACAATCGCTTTACAACCTGTTCGTCCGCGACATCGAGCTCGAGGTCGTCCCGGCCGCGGAGCATTACGGGCTCGGATCATCCCCTGGTCACCACTGCAGGGCGGCCTGCTCGGTGGGGTGATCAAGAAGGAGAACACCGGCGTCCGGCGACTCGTGGGCCGCGCGGCGCAGAGCCTCGCCAAGCATCGCGACGAGGTCCAAGCGTACGAGGACCTGGCAGACGAGGTCGGCACGGAACCCGGCACGTTGAGCCTCGCGTGGCTGCTCACCCGGCCCGCGGTCACCGCACCGATCATCGGCCCGCGAACCAGTGACCAGTTGGACAGCGCCCTGCTTGCCCTAGAGGTCAGCCTGTCGCCGGAGCATCTGCGCCGCCTCGATGAGATTTTCCCCGGGCGCAAAACCGCACCCGAGGATTACGCCTGGTAGCCGGTCAGCGCGCCTTCCGAGCCAGCCGGAAAGCGGCAATCGAAGGAGACCCTCCGGTTGCGGCGCGAGGGGGGCCCACGCGACCCGGCGACCGCGCCGACCGCGCGAGACCCAGATCACGCTCGGCCCGGGACCCGATGGCGGCTAGCTGTGGAGTTTCCGGCGTAAGTTGAATAGATGGCGGCCGAGGGATCCATCCCTGAAGAAGTCCGCGCCGTGTTAACCGGGGAGAGTCTTGGCCTGGCCAAGCAGCGGCGGATGTTCCGACGAATCCCGTCCGCTCCACGCTGCAAGATATGCGCAGCTCCCTTCGGTGGGCTGGGTGGCTTCATCTTCAGGCATGCGGGGCACGCGCAATCCCCGGGCAATCCAGCCCTGTGCACGAGCTGCATCACCGTGCTCCGCAAAGATCAGTTGACGGGGGTAGAGATCCCGATCACGCTGCTGTTCTCCGATATCCGCGGCTCGACAGCCATCGGAGAACGAATGAGCCCGGCCGACTTCCACACGTTCCTTGACCGCTTCTATCGATTGGCATCCGATTCGATCGTTGCTCATGACGGCATCGTTGACAAGATCGTCGGCGATGAGGTTATTGGGCTCTTCTTCGGGGGAATCAGTGGGCCGAACCACGCGTCAGTAGCGGTAGCAGCCGCGGTCGACCTGGCCCAGCGAGCGGCAGTGGCCAGCACCACGGCGTCGGGTTCGATTCCAGTCGGAACCGCTGTCCACACCGGCGAGGCATTTGTTGGGGCGACGGGGCTTGGCGCGACTGTCGAGGACTTCACGGCGCTCGGTGATGCCGTCAACATCACGGCGCGATTGGCATCGGCTGCGGCCGCAGGCGAGGTGATCGTGAGTGTGGCAGCCGCCAAGGCCGCAGGCATGCCGACCGACCAACTCGAGCGACGCACCGTGGAGATCCGTGGACGCACAGAACCGATCGATGTGGTCGTTCTCCCGGGGCTAGACGGAAATATGTCGCCAGATGCGCACCAGGTCTGATGCCAGTTCGCCCTACCCGTGCGGTCGCGCCGTCCGTAGCATGGGCGATGTGCCCGCCGACGCGACCCTGACCTACCTTTTCACCGACGTCGAGGGGAGCACGCGGCTCTGGGAGCGCCACCCGGAGGCGATGCAGGCGGCGCTGGCCCGCCACGACGCCATTCTGCGTGCTGCGGTCGAGGGCTGCGGCGGCACGGTGGTGAAGACCACTGGCGACGGGCTCATGGCCGTGTTCGGCTCGGCGCCGAACGCGATCACTGCGAGCCTTACCGCGCAGGAGGGGCTGCGCGACGAACCCTGGGGCGAGACAGGACCGCTACGCGTGCGCATGGGGACGCACGTCGGCGAGGCGCAGACCCGCGGGGGCGACTACTACGGCACCGCTGTCAACCGCGCCGCGCGCGTCATGGCCGCGGCGCACGGCGGCCAGGTTCTGCTGTCGGCGCCGATCGCCGAGCTCGTCACAGAGTCGCTCCCCGACGACGTGCGCCTGCGCGACCTCGGCACGCACCGCCTGAAGGACCTCGCCGGCCCCGAGCACCTCTTCCAGCTGGTGCGGCCGGGCCTGCCGGACACCTTCCCGCCGTTGGCGACCCTTGACGTACGGCCGAACAACCTGCCGACGCAGACGTCGGCGTTCCTTGGGCGCGAGGCGCTGCTCGACGAGCTGCGTGACCAGCTCGACGCGGACATACGCGCGGCTGGTGACGCTCACCGGTCCGGGTGGGACGGGCAAAACGCGGCTCGCGCTGCAGGCGGCGGCGGAGCAGGTCGACCGCTTCGAGGACGGCGTGTTCTTCGTCGACCTGAGCGCCGAGCGCGAAGCTGACGGCGCCTACGCCGCCATCGTCCGCACCGTGGCGATCTCCGGTTCCGGCGACGACCCGCCACTCGAGGTGCTCAAGCGCGGCCTGCGCGAGCGGGAACTGCTGCTCCTGCTCGACAACTTCGAACAAGTGGCCGACGCCGCGACCGGCTTGGCCGAGCTGCTCGGGCACTGCCCCGGTGTCAGCGCCCTCGTCACCAGCCGTGCGGCGTTGCGGGTGCGCGGCGAGCGGCTGTTCCCGGTGCCGCCGCTCACGCTCCCCGCCAGCGACGGCGCGGTCTCGCTGGAACATGCGTTCGCGTCAGAGTCGGTCCAGCTGTTCGTCGAGCGCGCGATCTCGCTGCGGCCCGACTTCCAGCTCACCGAGGAGAACGCGGCCGACGTCGTCGCCACCTGCCGCCGGCTCGACGGGCTGCCGCTCGCGATCGAGCTCGCCGCCGCGCGCATCACGCTGTTCTCGGCCGGCGAGCTGCGGTCAAGGCTCGACGAACGGCTCGACGTGCTGCAGGGCGGGGGGCGCGACCGCCCCCAGCGGCAGCGCACGTTGCGAAGCACGATCGAGTGGAGCACCGAGCTCCTCACTGAGGCCCAGCGCCGGGTGTTCCAGATGTTCTCGGTGTTCCTTGGCGCGCGACTGAGCGACGTCGAGGGCACCGCGCGGCGACTCACTGACAACATCGACGTGCTCGAAGGCATCAGCACGCTCGTGGACGACAGCCTCGTCCGCAACATCCCTGACGAGCACGGACGTCCGCGCTTGGCAATGCTGGAGACGATCCGCTCGTACGCGGCCGAGCAGCTCGACGCCGAGCCGGACTTCGCCGACTCCGTCCGCCGCGCCCACGCCGAGCACTACACCGAGCTCGCTGTCGCGCTGCGTGAACAGCTCGCCCACACGGACCGCGAGCATGTGCTCGCCGCGCTCGAGGTCGAGCTCGGCAACCTGCGCGCGGCGTGGTCGTACTTGGTACAGGAGGGCGACGTCGTGCGGCTCAACGACCTGCTCGAACCGCTGTGGGGTTACTACGACGCGCGCGGCGCCTACGGCGCGGCGATGGAGCTGGGCGACGACCTGCTGAAGGTGCTGGCCATCCAGCCCCAGACGCCGCAACGCCAGCGCGACGAGATCGCGCTGGAGATGAGCTTGGCGCGCGCCCTCATCGTCGTACGCGGCTACGACACCGAGGTCGAGCGCAGCATCCGCACAGCGGTGGAGCGTTCACGCGAGCAGGACGACGCACCCGAGCGCTTCCCAGTACTGCGCAGCCTCGCGACCCTGCACATCATGCGCTCGGACCCCGGCAGCGCGCTCGAGATCGGCCGCGAGCTGCTCGCGATCGCCGAGCAGCAGCGCGATCCCGCGCTGCTATCCGACGCGCATCTTGTGTACGGGATGAGCACCGCGTTTCTCGGCGACGTCGACGACGGCCTCCAGCACCTCGACACCGCCATCGAGTACTTCGATACCGGAGCGGCGGGCCTCGTGAAGTTCCGCATCGGGCCGAGTCCCGGCGTCGTGGCTAGCGTGGTGTCGGGCCTCCTGCTGTGGGGTGCCGGCTTCCCAGACCGCGCGGTCGCCCGGCTGGAGCGCGGCCTGGCCGTCGCCGACGAGATCGGGCACCCGTACTCCCGCGCCTACGCGATCTGGCACGCGGCCCTCCTGGACCTCTGGAGGTTCGACCTCTCGGCGATGGCTGCTCGAGCCGAGACACTCCACGCTGTCGCCACCGCCCACGACTACCCCATCTGGCGCGCGCTCGCGGTGGTGCTGCGCGGGACCAAGATGATCGCCGACGGTGAGCTCGAGGACGGGCTTACTGAGGTCGACTGCGGCTTCGACCTCTACGACGACCTGACGACGCCGCCGGTCTTCTGGCCGCACATACTCCAGGTCCGGGCCGCCGGTCGGATGCTGGCCGGGCGGATCGAGCCGGCGCTGGCGCTCCTTGCCAAGTCCGAGTCCCTCATCCCCGCGACCGACATGCAGACACCGGACCTGGCGATCATGCGCGGCGATCTGCACATGGCGATGGCTCCGACCGATGTCGCGACGGCGGAAGCGAGCTACCAGAGCGCCTTCGACGCCGCCCACGAGCGCGGCCTGCGCATGGCCGAGCTGCAAGCGGCAACGCGGCTGGCGACGCTGCACCGTGGCACGCCGCGCGAGCGGGAGTCACTACAGCAGCTGCGCGATGTCTACGACTCGTTCACCGAGGGCCACGACACCGTGCATCTCGTTGCAGCTCGCACCGTTCTCGACACCCCGGCGAGGACGATGGGCTAGGAAGGACGGGAACCTTCGACCTCACCCATATCAGGAGTGCGCTCCCCCACCTGAGCTACTTGCGCACTCAGTCCTTGATCAATGGACGCGCAGAACCAATCGGGGACGCGATTGATCTCCGCCGAGTGCTCAGCTGTCCGCCGGCAGGATGTTGTGATTGAGGCGGAAGAGGTTGTCCGGGTCGTAGCGGCGCTTCAGCCCCCGCAGCCTGTCCCAGGTCGGGCCCGGGTAGGCAGCGCGGACCGTACCCTCGTCCTCCTCACCGAGGAACCCGACGTAGCCGCCCGCTTCGTCCCTGTTGAGTGAATCGGCCAGCCTGGCGGCCCATGCGTCGTGGGTGGCCTTCTCGCTCGGATCCATATACATCGCCGCAATGTTCACGAACAGCCTGCGGTCGCGGTGAGCAAAAGCGGTGGCGTCGTTTGGCACCCGCGCCAGCGCGCCGCCAAGCACCCGAAGCTGGACGGCCTTCATCATCGCCGTCGACTGGTGGAGCTGCTCGAGGATCGTCGCCGCGTCCGGTGGCTCGAGGGCATCGGCGAAGAAGTTGGCGCCGGCTGTGTAGCGGACCTCCGGCCCCCCACTTTCGTACATCTCCGGGTAGCGGATCGGCCGCACCATGTCGGCGTACGGCTTGCCCAGCGCCCGGAACGGCGCAAGCACGCCCTCGGCTTGATCGATAGCGCCGATGTCGGCCAGCAGCCCTAGCAGCACCGGCTGTCCGTACGCCTGCTCGGGAATAAACGGCATCGGCGGTGCCAGCATCACATTGGCGATCGTCGAGACCTCCTCTGGGGCGGCCTCGGCCGCCTCGATGAAGCCGGTGATCACCTCCGGAGTGCCCGGGAGGATCAGCATCCCGCCGACAATCTCCGAGATCTCATGCAGCTGCAGCCGGAGGCGGGTCGCGACGCCGAAGTTGCCCTCGCCCCCGCGGATCGCCCAGAAGAGGTCAGGCTCGCTCTCCTCGCTCACCTGCACGATCTCGCCGTCGGCAGTGACCACCTCGGCCGCGAGCAGGTTGTCGATCGTCAGCCCGTTCTTTCGGACCAGGAAGCCGATACCGCCCGCGAGTGTGATCCCGCCGATCCCGACCGAGCCGGTGTCGCCCAGCCCCGTGGCACGCCGCCGCTCGCCGGCGGCATTGGTGTACTCGGCCGCCGTGATTCCGGTCTCAACCCAGGCGGTCTTCGCGTCTGCGTCGATATCGAGAGCGCGCATGCCAGAGAGGTCGATCACGATCCCGCCCTCGCTGGTCCCGTAGCCCGCGCGGCTGTGGCCGCCGCTGCGGACGGCCAGCTCGAGGCCGCTCTCGCGGGCGAGCCTGACGACGCGAGCGACGTCATCCGCGCCGTCGACCCGCACCACCGCCGCCGGCCGGCGGTCCACCCCCTTGAAGAAGACCTGGCGCGCCTCGTCGTATGCGGCGTCCTCCGGGCCAATGACCTCGCCGTTTAGTCGGGAGCGGAGGTCCGGGATCGAAATCTCCTGGGATTGCTGCGGCGTTAACGACACGGCGACTCCTTTCTTCGTCTACGGACGCAACTCTCACGGTAATGACGATCTTCGGCCCGAAAACTCATCGGCTGGGTGGCGGTCGGGCCGGCTTCCACCATCGTGGTGCAGTGCGTCCTTTCGGTTCTGGCAGGATCCCAGGCATGACCGAGGTTCCCGCTCGATTGTCCATCGTTACGCTGGGCGCTCGGAACATGGGCGTTCTCCGCTCGTTCTACCGGGCGCTGGGCTGGCAGGAGCTGGCTAGCGGTGACGACGCCTGGACCGGCTTTCACCTCGGCGGTGTCTTGCTGGCGCTCTTCCCGTTGCCCGACCTAACCGCCGAGGCCGCGCCAGGTAGCCCCGGCCCGACCGGATGGTCGGGCGTCACGCTGGCCTGCACCGTTACTACTCGGGAAGAAGTCGACACCGCCTTCGCCGCCGCCGTAGCGGCTGGGGCGACTCCGGTGGCAGCCGCGACCGACCGGTCCTGGGGCGGGTGCTCTGCGTTCATGGCCGATCCCGAGGGCAACCGCTGGGAGATCACCTGGTCACCACGGGCCACTTTCGACGCTCGCGGCGCCCTGCTCTCCTGGGACTGAGCCGCACAGATCGAGGCATCGCCGACAGGCGAGAAGACAGCAACCTCGCGCGGCACGACTCGCTACCGCACTGTTGAGGCGTACGTTTCGCAGCACGACCGTCAAGACGGCCGGCTGCTGGGCGGTTAGGCGTACGTTTCGCAGCACAGCCGTCAAGACGGCCGGCTACCGCACGGTTGAGGCGTACGTTTCGCAGCACAGCCGTCAAGACCGCCGGCTGCTGGGCAACCGAGGCGGCAGCGGGCAACACCTCCGTCTGTGGAACTGTCAGAGCGCCATGCCAGCCTGGCTGCATGCCTAGTGGATCTCAGACAGTGCCGGTTCCTCCGCGCTATTCCCGAGTAGACCCGTGGGTAATCTGCTCGGACACCCAGGCCGAGATTGGGTTCCTTGAGGCCGCCTTCGACGCCCGGGAGACACCGGGCTCGCGGATGCTGGGCCCCGACGGCCGCATCGGCCATGTCGAGGTCGAGCTCGGCGATTCTGTGATCATGTTGTTCGACGCGCAGCCGGAGTGGCTTCCTACGCCGGCGCATCTTCGGGTCTACGTCGCCGACGCCCAGGAGACATTCGATCGCGCTGTGGGAGCAGGCGCCCGGGCAGTCACGCGTCCGACCGAGCTCGCCTTCGGGGAGCGTGTGGCACGGGTACGCGATCCACAGGGCCACCTCTGGTGGATACACCAAAGGGTCGAGGATGTGGCGGTTGCCGAGCTGGGCCAGCGCTTCGCCGACCCAGCGGCGCAAGAAGCTATGGCCTACGTCCAGCAATCCTTGGCGAGTGAGCTGAAGCAGGCACGGTAAGGACCTAACCGGCAGCACCGCCAGCACGAGGGAAGGGTGGAGTGAAACGCTGGGGAGCATGACCATCGACGAGATCATCAGCTTCGTGGAGGGACTCGATGGAGTGCTGACCCTCAGGCCAGGGCCGGGCGACGGCACACCAGAGATCGCCTGGGGCGACAAGTTCTTCTACTACGCCCCGAACGGGGTTGTGCCGCAGAACACGCAGCCGTTTGCGACGATCGTGACTAAGAACTACCCGGGCGACGACAAGTCCGAGCTGGATCGTCCGGGAGCATTCCGCGTTAATGTCGCGGCGGGCAAGGAAGCTTTCGTGCGCTGGACCGGACACTCTCCGGGAGGGTCGGCCGCCATCACCGAGGACGCTAGCGCCTCGGATGTGGTGATCGCACATCCTGTCTACGGCTCCATCAGCTGGCTCGCCGTGAAGAATCCGGGCGAGCGGACGGATGAGACTTTGCGAGAACTACTACGTACCGCCTACCAGCTCGCACGCTCTCGGTACGAACGACGAGCTAGCGCGAAGTCGAGCTAGAGCTGCTCTGCGGCCCCCACTGGGCCGCGGGCCCCTCGGCGGGACGGCGCAAAGTACTCGATTGCCCAACCGTCGTAAGCCTTGAGTTCCTCGAACATCTGAGCGGTGAAGCATGCTCGGCGTGGCGCAACTGTCAGGATGCCGAAATGGAGATCCGCGATGTCGTCGAATCCGATTGGGCCTCCGTCTGGGGATTCATGCAGCAAATCGTTGCCGCCGGCGAGTTGGCCTCCACATCATGCACCGGTTCCTGCGATAGCCCAACGGTAGATCCGCTAGCGCCCGAGGAGACGGTTCAACCATCCTGGCCCGGCGATGAGCGCCCGCTCAGGAAGGCGACTACGCAGTCCGCGGTCAGCCGTGACCACCAGCGGTATCTTCCCTGATGCTGTCAGCCGATTCGCATCCTCGACGATCTCGCTGTCCCCGTCCCAATCGATGCGCAGTACCGACACAGCCTCCGGTCCCTCCGCGCGCTTGGCCGCACCCTCCACGACGGCACGGACCGCCGTGATCCGTACCGTCCCCAGCTCGGGAAGGTTGACCTCGGCACCAATCAAAGGCTCCAACACGTTGAGCAGGCGAGTAGCTGCGGCTGCCCTGTCGCGCCACCAGCCGTCCGGGACCGACCCCATCACGTTGGCTATGTCCACGAGCAACACCACATCCTGCGGCTGCTCGGACGTGTTCACAACATCTCCGTCGGTGGCTGAGCTCCCCCAGCTACTCGGCGAGCGGTCCGACGAGAAGAGTAAGCCATCCGATCCATCGCGGCAGCGTACGACCCATCCATCGCCTTGGCCACTCACTCAGCCATCAAAGCGGACACCCGAGGGATGCTGAGGTAGCCGAGCGGCGGTGCTCACGGCATGATCAGAGCCACTCAGCGGCACGAACTCCAGGACGGACACGATGCGGCTGGGGCTCATCGAGCCAACAACAGGAGGTGCCACATCACCAGCGAAGTGAGCATCAGACCGATCCGAGCGGACGACCGGGAACGCTGGGAACCGCTGTGGCACGGTTATCTCGACTTTTACCGTGCCCGGCTCGCCCAGGACGTCACCGAGCGAACCTGGGCGGCACTGTGCAGCCCGACCTCGGCGGTGCACGGACTCGTCGCCGAACAGGACGATCACCTGGCCGGGCTCGCGCACCTGGTCCTCCACCCCACCACCTGGGCCACACACCCGGCCTGCTACCTGGAAGACCTATACGTCGGCAAGCAGTGGCGCGGCCAGGACGTCGCGCGTCAGCTTGTCGAGGCCGTCTTTGCATTCGCCGACGAGTTCGGCACCGCCAGCGTCTACTGGCTCACCCAGGAGTACAACGCCCCGGCACGCTCCCTCTACGACACCCTCGCCCATCGGACATCGTTTGTCGTCTACCAGCGCTGAGTTTGCCCGGATGCTTTCCTCCGGACACTCAGCACGAAACGGTTGGGGCTTCTTCGATCAAGAGCTCGGCGGGCGTCTCGCGCGGCGGGTAAATCATTTATGGTTGGCAAATGATCATCGCCCCGGAGGAATACGTCGACGTCGACACGCCCTATGGCCCAATGCGCACCTACATCCTCAGGCCCGCCGCCGCGGGACGCTACCCCGGGCTCGTGCTGTTCTCCGAGATCTTCCAGGTGACCGGTCCCATCCGCCGGACCGCCGCCTTTCTCGCCGGCCATGGATACATCGTTGCCGTGCCGGAGATCTTCCACGAGCTGGAGGAGGGTCCTGGTGTCGTCCTCGCCTACGACGCGGCGGGCGCCGAGCGGGGCAACTCCCACAAGATCACTAAAGAGCTTGCTTCCTACGACGCGGACACCCGCGCCGTCCTGGACTTTCTCGTCGGCCACCCCTCGTGTACTGGCAAGCTCGGGTCGATTGGGATTTGTATCGGCGGCCATCTTTCCTTCCGTGCCGCCTTCAATCCCGACGTCCGTGCCGCGGCCTGCTTCTACGCCACCGATATCCACAAGCGCGGCCTCGGCCAGGGGATGAATGACGACTCGCTGGACCGGATCGGGGAGATTGGCGGCGAGTTGCTCATGATCTGGGGCCGCCAAGATCCGCACGTCCCGCGTGAGGGCCGCGAGACCATCCACGCCGCGCTCGAAGACGCCGGAACCCGCTTCTCGTGGGTGGAGGTGAACGGCCAGCATGCATTCGTCCGCGACGAGGGGCCCCGCTACGACCCCGAGCTCGCGCGCCAGTGCCTCGGACATGTGCTGGATCTGTTCCACCGCCGGCTTGGGCAGGGCGACGAGGTGATGGCGGCTGACAGCGGGCCCGTCGAGACCCGTCACTGAGCAGCGCCCATAGGGGCACAGGGCGTGCCATCTTTGGAAGATGCAGACGGTATACGAGGCCGCGGGTGGTGCCAGCGGTTTGCTGCGCCTGGCCGGCGCGTGGCATTCCAGGGTGATGGCTGACGAGGTGGTCAACCACGCGTTCAGCCACGGGTTCCATCCGGAACACACCCAGCGGCTCGCGGCCTACTGGGCGGAGGCGCTCGGTGGCCCAACGACGTATTCAGACTCCTACGGCGATGAGACCTCTGTCGTGCGGATGCATAGCGGCAACGGTCCGCACCAGGAGATGGACCGTCGAGCGATTGCCTGCTTCGATCAAGCACTGGGCGACGTCGGCCTGACCAGCGACGACCGGCTTCGACAGGTGCTGCACGACTACTTCGCCTGGACGACACTGACCACGATGGCCCGATACCACCGGTCTGCAAAGGACGTCCCGGACGGGCTCCACATACCGCGATGGTCGTGGGACGGACTCGTCGACGGCTGATAGCGCCACCCAGGGCGCCGGCCTGAATCTCGAGCTCGTTCGCACGCGAGAGCTGCTCAGTTAGGCCGGGCCTGCTTGTCCTGGCTTCGCTGGGGAGTAGTTGATTCCGTGACGATCCCGGTAGGCCGATAGCAGACCATCGATAACGTGAGCGGTTCTCACTGCACTCTGTCCGTTGCTGGGCGACTCGCCGTGCCTGGTCAGAGCATCGACCACGGTCTGGATGAGGGGCAGTTGAACCGTATCGGGGTAGGGCGCTTTGATCTGTTCCATTCCACGAGCAGTAAGCAGTTGCAAGGGCTCTTCGGTGAAGCAGGAGAAGCGCAGTGCTCCTGCTGTTCCGATGATCTCTATCTGATCTTTGTAGTGGAACGAGTCGTAGTTCCAGACGCCGACACCTTCTACACCAGAACGAAAGCTGAACACGCCGGTCACCAGGTCTTCGGCCGCGTAGCGTCCACCACGGTTCGTAGCGACACCGGCCGCATGGGTTACCGGACCAAGCAGCCAGTCCAGCAAATCGAGGATGTGAGAGCCGAGGTCGACGAAGTGGCCACCACCCGAGATCTCAGGATCAACCCTCCATCCCTCGTGGGCAGCGTCGCCCACTGGGGCGGGCCGCTCATTGTGGATGCTGACCGACCGGAGCGGACCGATCCGCCCACTGTCCAAGAGTTCCTTGACCGTGACAAAACGCGGCATGGCGCGACGGTAGTAGGCCACGAAGAGACCCACCCCGGCCTCATCGCAGGCCGAAATCATCTCCTCACACTCCGGGGCCGTGCGAGCCATCGGCTTCTCGACATAGACGGGCTTGCCTGCCTGAGCGACGCGGACCGCATACTCCTTATGTGAGCTAGGTGGCGTCGCAATGTAGACGGCGTCGACCTCCGGATCGTTGATCAGCTCGTCGGCATCGTCATACCAACGCGGGACATTGTTTCGTCGAGCGTAGTCAGCGGCGAGAGCGCCATTTCGTCGCATTACGGCAACCAGCTCAGATCGTTCAGCCTGCTGGAAACCCGGCCCGCTCTTGCGTTCAGTCACATTCCCCACGCCGATAATTCCCCACCGCACCCTCTTCACGGTCGTCATCGTAATTCGAAGCAAGTTCCCCAGATCACGGTCAACACCGACCCTGTTGACCGGGTCCGGAATGATCCAAGAGACAGCGAAGTTGTCGCGTCCATGAGGTCTGTCGTCTACTCGCGTACCGGTGACCCATCGGTGCTGCGGCTTGTCGATCGCGACGTGACCGAACCAGGTGCTGGTGAGGTCCGGGTCCGTGTCGTCGTCTCCGGTGTCAACCCGACCGACTGGAAGTCCCGCCTTGGCTCTGGCGATGGTGCGACGCCGTTCCCGGAGGTAACTCCGAACCAGGACGGTGCGGGTGTCATCGACGCAGTCGGGAAGGCAGTTTCAGACCTTGCGGTGGGCGATCGCGTATGGGTGTATCTGGCCGGCCACCAGAGGCCCACGGGCACGGCGCAGCAATACACGAACCTGCCCGCGGACCGGGTGGTGCGACTTCCGGCAGCACGAGCTTCGACATCGGCGCCAGCCTTGGTGTACCGGCGATAACCGCTCACCGCGCCCTGACCGTGTCCGAGGATGGACCCGGGCGGCTGCATCCGGGTGCCCTCGCCGGCAAGGTTGTGCTGGTCGCCGGAGGCGCGGGTGCAGTGGGTCATGCCGCCATCCAGCTGGCGCGTTGGGCCGGCGCCACGGTCGTCACAACCGTCTCCACTGCGGCCAAGGCGGCGCTCGCGACGGCCGCCGGCGCCCACCATGTCATCAACTACCGTGAGGTGGACCCGGCGGCGCCATCAGGAACCTTGCTCCTGGGGGTGTCGACCTGGTGGTCGAGGTCGCGGCCGCGGCCAACTCGCAGCTCAACATCGATGTGGTCAAGCCACGCGGATCGATCGCCATCTACGGCAACGACCGTGGCGGCGAGTTCACGCTCCCCGTTAGAGAGAACATGATCAAGAACGTGCGCTACCAGTTCGTTTTGCTTTACACCGTCGGCCGGGCGGCGCTGGCGGCGGCTGTGGAAGACATCACGCTCGCGTTGATGGACGGAGCATTGCCCGTCGGCGAGAACGTCGGCTTGCCGCTGCACCGGTTCTCGCTGGCAAACACAGCAGACGCACACCAGGCCGTCCAAGACGGCGCCGTAGGAAAAGTCCTGATCGACGTGCTGGTCGGCGTGCCTTAGCGGCCCAATCAACCTTCAAGTGCGACGCGGTTGGCGAGCTTCGCACCACGTTCGCCGTTCGGCCCGATGACATGGAGGCCCTGATCCTCAAGCCGCTGGGCGATCACATCCGAACTGTTGGCGACCGACTCGGGACCCTGGAGGAACTCGTTGAGAATGCCCATTTCGGAGGCGCCGAGGCCACCAGCGACGGTCCACAGGATCGCCTCGCCTTCCTCGTCGATCTCGTAGGAGAGGAACGGGCAGCAGGCCGCCTCGCGCATCGCCAGATCGCGCACCCACTCGCGCACGCCAGGGCGAGCTTCGAAGCGGAAGGTGGTCGCGGTCGCAGTGGAATTGCGGGCCACCAAGGCGTGTTCGAACAGGCGTCGGTACTCGGCGAGGCGCTCCGCCAGAGAGTCCTGGGCACTGCTCATGTCGCAGGCGATCGGAGCGTCGGGTCGGGGCGTGATGGACAAAAGCTTGGTCATACCGGCACTGTAAACTCTGGACTATGGTCCAGGGTCAAGGGCACGACCCGGGGACGTACGGGTGCTACGAAGGAGGACTCGGGCGATGACCGATGGCCCATGAAGATCGGCGATTTCGCCAAGGTTGTCGGCGTGTCGATCGACGCGGTCCGCTTCTACGAACGTCGCGGCGTCCTGCGACCCGCGCCACGTACCGCCGGTGGCTACCGGATGTTCGACCAGCGCGACGTCGACCGGGTCGGGCTGGCCCGCCAGCTCCAGCAATTGGGTTTGACGATCGACGAAGTGGTCGATGCGCTCGCGGCGCACGACGGCAACGGGGCCACCTGCACGTCGGAGCGCTGGCGACTTGAGCAGGTCGGGTCTCGGATCGACGCTCAGATGGCCGCGCTCAGGCACACCCGCCGGCTCATCCAGGACACCCTGGCAGCCTGCGACGCCGGCTGCTGCCAACTCATGGCCACCGAGTCCCCGGACACAGGAGCGTAGATCTGCGCTTCCGAGCGACCGCACCTCATGAAGTCGCAGCTGTCTAGGGACCCCGCCCGGGTGGACCCAGTCGATCAGCCGTCGTGTGTGGTCATGAACGCCAGGATCGTACGATCCAGCGACGCGGTCTGTTCCATGGGTAGGGAGTGCGTGGCGTCGGGCCAGAGTTCGATGGTCGGGTCAGGAATCTCGGCTCGCGCGACAGCTGCGGCGCGAGCGCCGTTGTGCATGACGCTGCGGCCGGCAAGCGCGGCGTAGACGGGCATGCGCAGTCCTCGTAGCTGGTTATCGGTGAGGCGCTTGGGCAGCGGGAGCTTCACCGCGTAGTGCTCGGTAGCCTCTGAGATCATGCGGGCCATGGGGTCGTTCGCGTCGACCGGGCCGCCGCCGATCGTGCTCAACATGCGGGTGCGCCAGCTGCGAGGGAGGAAGGGCAGCGACGCGGGCAGCGAGATGAAGTAGACCTGCCAGCGCAGCCCTTGAAAGACGAAGACCGGGTCAATCAGGGTCAGGGTCTGTACTCGCTCGGGATGTCGGACGGCGTAATTGGCCGCCAGCCAGCCGCCGAAGAGTGCCCGACGAGATGGACACTGCGAACAGGCAACTGAGCCAGCACCTGGTCCAACCAGTCCGCCTGGTCGGCGGCGTCCCGGATCGGTCGGCTCTGGACGCTCTCACCCGCGTCGCCCAAAGCATCAAGGGCATAAGTGTTGCGGGCAGCGGCGAAGTCGGGAAGGTTGTACGCCCACATCGGCACACCGGAGGTCCGGCCAGGCAAGAGGACAACCCGAATGGCGGCAGGGTCAGCGGACCCGGCGCCGAACTCATACACGCGGACACTCCCGAACGTCGTCGCCAGGTCCGAGGTCGAGCGTGGTGTCGGCAAGAGCGTCATCGCTTGGCGGTACGCAGCTCGATATGCCTGCTCGCCCGCCGCCGATCGGAAATGGCCCACCGGGCTCGGGTCGCGGCTCATGATCACGAGCGCAGCATGCCGCGCAGAGCGCTTCTGTTGAAGTACGTCAGAAAGCGTGCTACTGCGGCTCCGCGCTTGCCGGAGGTGAACGCGTCCCCGCGGATCGAGCTGGCCAGTTTCAACGTTCCTAGCGGGGAGATGCGGAGGCGACCAACAGTGTCGGCTGCCTCGATGTCCAGGGTGGTCAGGTCTGACCAGAGCCAAAGGGGGTTTCGGCGGTGTTGCCGTTTCGTGCCAATGAGTACCAGAGCGCCACCGTCGTCGTCGCTGCTCTGGAGCCGATAGCGCATTGCGACATCACCGGCATCGGGGAAGAGTTCGAGCGTGCCGGCAACCGGACGAGCCGTGGCGAGCCCCTCGATGTCGATGGCCCCGGAGATCAGGATCGGGTGGCTGGGGTCACGCAAGAACGGCGCCCAGCCGGCAATATGAGCATCAAGGGTCAGCCGAGTGGCACGGGTCGTGCCGCTGGTCTCGAGCCAGCCCGTCATGGCTTCGCGGAACCGGACGCCGTTGCCCGACCGTTCCCGGCGTTGGGTAGACATCAGCATCATCGCCCGGTCCTCGGGTACGTCTGCTGGCGTGGCGGCTGACATCTCCGGCGCTTCCCACAGCTCGTCGCCCAGGATGCGGCGGATGGCCCGTTCGACGTTGCGTTCAGCCATCGCCAGGATCGAGGCCGAAGGGTTCACGCCGGTGGCACTGGGAACGGCGGCGCCGTCGACCACGTACAGACCCGCATGACCCGTGCACCTCGCCATACTCATCGATCACTCCATGAACGCGATCGACACCCATCGGGACACCGCCCAGGTTGTGGACTGTGACGGCTCGACGCAGCAGGCTCCAGGTAGGTGCTACCGATGCCCGCCGCGCCCAGCATCCGGGCGACCGCACGGCCCACCCGCCCCTCGGCACGATAGAGCCTGCTGTTGGCGCGGTTGTCCCATTGAACCGATGCCTCATGGTGATGATCAAGGACGAGGCGGCCCTGCGAGGTGTCCCGGCCCATCAACAGCAAGGGCATGATCGACCGGCTATGCGGGCGACGCCGCTGGTTACCGGACGTCATCGGAGACGTTGGCATTGGCCGCCTCGCGCGTGATAAGCGCTCTCGGACCCGACGTGTTGGGTCCAGGCTTGCGCCGAGTCGGGAAAGCACGGCCGGATATGCGCCGTCCTGCACCTGGAACCAGACCTGGCTCCCGGCTTCGTCGAAGTCCACCACGCTGGTCGTGGTGATGGTCGGGCCGCGTTCGGGCTCCAATGGTGTTCGCGTCCGCCGGATCAATGACAAGTAGTCACCGTTCCCGGAGAAGTCTTCTCCGAGCCGCGGCGACAGGTCGGGCAGCGTCTTGCCCACGTCGCGGGCTCGAAGCAACAATTCGGTGATACCCACCGCACCCGCTGCCAGGAACAACGACCGGGCGGTCAGCACCCGATCAATACCGCCGTCGGTGTGATCTCGGTATGACACGGTGTAGCCGTCGTCGCACGGTTCGACGCGGATCACCTCCGCCCCGGTCACCGGGATCGCACCGGCCCGTTCCGCGACGGCCAAGTAGTTGTAGTCCAGGCTGTTCTTCGCACGTGATTGCACCCGATCACGCACTCGCCGACGAAGGTGCAGCCGTACTGCAGGACCCCATGTCGGTTCGCCTGCGGCACGTTCGGGTCGGCGGTGAAGCGGACCGCGAGGTTGGGCCGCACGGTTCCGGCGGCCCGGTCCATCTGTTCGACCAGATCCTCCATGGCGCGTGTCCGGACCGGTACCTCGCCAGTGATCGGATCGGCCTGGATCGGCCGAACCTCGAGCATGTGCGCCGCCAGGTCGAAGTACCGATCCAAAGTGGCCCGTGAGTAGCTGTCCGGCCAGTGCGGGCGGAAGGTCTCGTCGGAGGGTCGGGCGAACACGTTGGCGTAGATCAGCGAGCCGCCGCCCCATCCTGCTCCCTGGACGCTCAGCATGCGATCCAGCCAGCGGATGTCGAAGAGTCCACCGCCGGACTGCCACAGCCAGCCGGCCTTCAGATCGGTGTCGTCGCGCGGGAACGAGCCCCGCGGCCAACGACGGCCGCGCTCCAAGATCGCCACCCGCAGACCGGCCTGGGCCAGCCGGGCCGCCGCCACCGCCCCGCCGAAGCCGCTGCCCACCACGATGGCGTCGAGCGCGCCGCTCTGGTCCATATAGCCACCATCTCCCAAAATCTCACGAAGGACGAGGATCCGGTGGGTGGCGGCGACTCGGCCAAGCCGACGAAATCGCAGAGAAGGCTTCGGCTCGACCAGGGCTGCTGCGCCACCGTACGCGTGGCAGAGTCAGTGAGACGTCGGTCAGGAGGGATTGGTGATATGGCAACGGTGCTTGGTGCTACTCCAGCCGCAGCGCAATGACGAGCACAGTGCAGTCCCGGGCGCACCGGCTGCGACTGATGTCGGGTCGCGATCCGTACGAGGAGCACAGGGCGGCGACACCGCTAGAGCTGCTCTATGACTTGACATTCGTTGTTGCTTTCGGGGTGGCCGGCGAGCAGTTCGCCCACCTGCTGGCCGAGGGCCATTTCGCCGCAGGTTTGAGCCGGCTTCGTTACCGCTCTCTTCGCGGTCTGCTTGTGCTGGATCAACTACTCCTGGTTCGCCTCGGCTTACGACACCGATGATTGGGCGTTCCGAGTCGCGACGATGGTGGAGATTCAGCCTCGGCGCCGGACCTGCCAGACCTACGCGGTCACGATCGGCGTCGCGCAGCTGGGCTGGGTAGCGCTGCTGCTCGCGGGCTCGACCGTCGGGGTGTTCTTGGCTTGGGCCGTGGTGCTCGTGCTGATCGAGATGGTCGGTCCGGTCCTCGTCGAGCGTCGCAAGGGCGGGACACCCTGGCACGCACACCACATCGCCGAGCGGTACGGATTGCTGACGATCATCACGCTCGGCGAGGGCGTCATCGGCACGGTGGCGTCGCTGGGTGCTGTGGTCGAGTCACAAGGTTGGAGCCTCGATGCGGTTCTGGTCGCGGTGGCGGGGACTGGATTGACCTTCGGGTTGTGGTGGATGTACTTCACGGTCCCAGCCGGGGAGGTGCTACAGGTTCACCGTGAGCGGGCGTTCCCGTGGGGCTATGGCCACATCCTGATCTTCGGTTCGATCGCGGCCACTGGGGCCGGCCTACACGTCGCGGCGTCATACATCGGCCACGAGGCCCACATCGGGGCCACCGCCGCCGTCATGACCCTGGCCGTCCTCAGTCGGTCTGTTCGCGTTGACGCTCACCGCGCTCTACACCTACCTCGTCCGCGCCGCTGACCCGTTCCACATCGCGCTTCTTTCTTGGCACCACAGCGGTACTCGCCCTCGCGGTGCTTCTCGCATCCGCAGGCTTGCCGATGGCAGTCTGCCTCGTCGTTCTCATGCTCGCGCCGCTGGTGGTGGTGATCGGATTTGAGACCGTAGGGCATCGACATCTGGACGTCGCCCTGAATCGCGCTCTCGCCGCGTAGCGCCGACTTGTTCAGAATCTGAGGGGGCTATAGGCCCCTCAGATTCTGACAAGTCGTCCCGCTCCCAGCAGGCCGACTCCCCAAAGACCAACCAAGATCGCCCCGACCTTCTGGCGGACACCGGGCAGGCGCATCAAGCCGACGGCAAAGGCCAAGGTGAGCAGGCCGGCGATGACGAAATTTGCCGTTTGCGTCCAGCCGAACGGGCCGAGCGCGAGCGAGCTGACCGGATGGCGCAGCGCGTCGTAATCGGGCGTGACTGCGCCCTCGACGAGGAAGACGACGATGAACAGTGGCCCAGCGATCACACCACAGATGAGTAAGGCTCGCACGCCTTCCGATTCTGCAGCGAGCTTCTCGGGCGGGGAACTTGGGTCATGCCAGGAACGGGTCGGCCGCAGTCAGTGCCTCGTCCAGGATGGCCAGACCGGTGGCGGCGTCAGCGTCGCTCAGGTTGAGCGGCGGCGCGACATGGATGCGGTTACCTGAGATCAGCGGGACCAGGTTGCGGTCAAGGCACGCCTTCCCGAATGCGGCCATCGGCGCATTCGCCTCACCGGTGGCGCCTACCGGCACGAGTGGATCCTTGGTCAGTCGGTCGCGGACGAGCTCGACGGTCCAGAGGCCGCCGATGCCACGAACATCGCCCACCGAGGGGTGCTTCTCGCGGAGCTCGGTGAGTCCGGGCCCGAGGATATCCGTGCCAAGGCGGGCCGCTGCTGCGATGGTCCCCTCATCGTGCATGGCACCGATGGCGCCGACGGCCGCCGCACAAGCAAGTGGATGCCCGCTGTAGGTCAGCCCTGCCGGATAGGGGCGTTTGGTGAATGTCTCATAGATCGCGTCGCCGACCAGCACACCGCCGAGTGGCACGTACCCGGAGTTCACCCCTTTCGCGAAGACCATCAGGTCGGGCGCCACGCCGTCATGATCCACGCCGAACCAGGCTCCCGTACGGCCAAAGCCCACGAGTACCTCGTCCGCGATGTAGATGATGCCATGGCGGGTGCACAGGTCGCGGACCCCGTGCAAGTAGCCGGATGGTGGCACGATCACCCCCGAGCCGCCGATCACCGATTCCAAGACCAGCGCTGAGATCGTCGACGGGCCTTCGAGAAGGATCACCTGCTCCAGATGCGCTAGCGCCCGCTCGCACTCTTCCTCGGGGACCTTTGACCCGAACACGGAGCGGTAGAGAAACGGACCGAAGAAGTGGACGACGCCTGCCGCGCCGGTGTCCGATGACCAGCGGCGCGGATCGCCAGTGAGATGGATCGAAGTCGTCGTCGAGCCGTGGTAGGAGCGGTAGGCCGCGAGCACCTTGGGCCGGCCGTTGTGCAAGCGGGCCATCCGTACCGCGTGCTCGATGGCCTCGGTGCCGCCAGTCGTGAACAGTACGTGCCCGAGCCCTTCCGGCGCGACCGTGACGATCAATCGCGCCGCTTCGCCGCGGACGTCGGAGGCATGTGCGGGTGAAAGGGTGCAGAGCCGGTCGGCCTGCTCCTTGATGGCCGCGACGATACGCGGATGCTGGTGGCCGAGGTTGGTGAACATCAGTTGCGAGCTGAAGTCGAGGTAGCGCCGGCCGTCCGCCTCGACGAGGTAGCTACCAGAGCCAGCAACGAAGGTCGGGACCTTACGCGGTGCTTGCAAGACCCAGGGATGAAAGACGAGCTCGTCGAGATCCATGCATCCTCCGTGCTTCATGGGCGCCGCCCAAAGACTTGATGACGGTAAACATGGTGCCGCAGCTGGCCCGGTTCGTTGGAATCCCTGAGGGCAAGTCTCCCCAGTGTCTCCACGCTCAGCTTGGGGTGAGGACGACCTTGCCGATGTTGCGACGCTCGGCGAGAAATTGGTGAGCGTCACCGGCGCTTTCGAAGGGAAAGGTCTTCGCGATGACGGGCGCCAGGTGGCCAGCTGCCAGATCTCTGAGCAGCGGTCTGGTGATCCTGTCCATGCCACCTTCCCGCCGCCACCAGCTCAGCAGGTTGAGACCGAAAACACCACGATTCTGGTTCAGCAGCCGCGCCGCGTTCCACCACGGCATGGTCGAGGTCGGCAACCGGAGCAAGCTCGTCAGGGCGCCGCGCAGGTTTCGGCCATTTTCGTCGAGAGCCTCCGACAGGCCGTACATGATCAGCCGGCCGCCGGGCCGGAGGATCCGGTAGTCCTTGCGGAACGAGGTTGGTCCAATCGCGTCCATCACAATGTCGACACCTTCACCGTCGGTGAGCCTGCGCACTTCGGCCTTGAAATCTTGGCTGCGGTGGTCGATCGGATGGTGCACCCCCTGAGCCTGGATGGCTTGGTGTTTGGACGCCGATGCGGTGCCAAAGATCTCCGCACCGGCGTTGCGGGCGATCTGGGTCGCAGCAGTCCCGACGCCACCGGCGGCGGAGTGGATGAGCACCCGGCTCTCCGCGCGTAGGCCACCCATGATGATCAGCGCGGCGTACGCCGTGGCGTAACTCACGCAGAACGCCGCACCTTCCTCGAAGCTGAGATTGTCGGGCATCGGCAGGACATCTCGGGCCTGGGCGGTGGCCAACTCGGCCTGACCCCCGAAGCGGGTCCCGGCCATCACCCGCTGCCCGATGACAAACCCGCTGACCCCGGCGCCGATCGTGTCAACTTCACCGGCCACCTCATAGCCCAGGACGCAAGGCGTCTTCGGTGCAGCGGGGTAGAACCCAACCCGCGCCATCGTGTCTGCGAAGTTGAGGCCCGCCGCACGCACCGTGATCCGGACCTCACCCGCACCCACCGCAGGGTCTGGCCATTCCTGGACCTCGAGCACGCCCGGACCACCGGTCCGGGTCAAGACGACCGCCCTCATGGCCCAAAGCTACGCGCGCGCCCCGGCGAGGGATCATGGCGACCGGATGTCGCAGGCACGCACGTCGCCGTCCTTGGAAAGATGTGAGAGGCTTTGAGTCGCTGTTGCAAGTCTTGTGTCGTGGTCAGTGCTACGTTCCCGGGAGTTTTGCGTGGGCGTTGGCAATGTCTGGCGTTCGACAGCGGTCGAGAGTCGTGAGGTGCGACCTCGAGATGCTAGGAGATGTTTCATGGCACAAGGAACCGTCAAGTGGTTCAACGGCGAAAAGGGCTTCGGCTTCATCGCAGTGGATGGAGGTGGCCCCGACGTGTTCGTCCACTACACCGCAATCGAGTCGTCCGGTTACCGTTCGCTCGATGAGGGCCAGCGCGTGGAGTTCGACACAACGCAGGGTCCGAAGGGTGCTCAGGCCGATAAGGTCCGCGCCATCTAATTTGCTTGCCCGCTGGTGGAGCGCCGTCTGATCTCGGCGCTTCATCAGCCAAGTCGGCCGCAGCTGCACCTGCCACTAGCTGGCGGAACGAGGCTCGTAGGCTTGCGGCCATGCGAGTAGCTATCGCCGGAGGCCACGGCCAGATCGCCCTGCGCCTCGCCAAAGTCCTTTCACAGCGTGGCGACGAGGCGGTCGCCCTGATCCGCAACCCCGACCACGCCAACGAGGTGAGGCAGGCTGGCGCCGAGCCTGCGGTGGTCGACCTCGAGCAGGCGAGTGAGGACGACGTCGCGCAAGCGATCGCCGGCTCCGATGCCGTCGTGTTCGCCGCCGGCGCCGGTTCCGGGAGCGGGCCCGCTCGCAAGGAGACGATGGACTACGGCGGCGCGGTGAAGCTGATCACGGCTGCGAAGCAAGCCGGGGTCGACCGGTACGTAATCGTCAGCAGCATGGGAGCGGACCCCAACACGCCCGGCGACGACACCTTCAGCGTGTACCTGCGCGCGAAGGGCAAGGCGGATGATGCAGTACGCGCGAGCGGGCTCGACGCGACCGTCCTGCGCCCCGGCGGACTCACCAACGACGTCGGCACGGGCCGCGTCAACCTCAGCGGGAATCTTCCGCGCGGGCGAGTCCCACGAGACGACGTCGCCGCGGTTCTCGTCGCGGTGCTCAACTCACCGAACGCAATCGGCAAGACTGTGGACCTGATCGGTGGCGACACGCCAATCGCAGAGGCCGTCGAGGCGATCTAGCGCCGAAACTGCCCTTGATCTCGGTTGAGGACAATCACTTGAGGTGAACTCTCAACCCGCCGCAGCTGTGGCGGACACGTCCTGCGCGTTTCGCCAAGACCAAGCGCACGCATCCGGCGCGGAATGAACTTTCCGGAGAGAATCACCTGGTCATGTCAACCGAAGAGCCCCCTCCGGCGAGTTACTCGTTGATGGAAAGCCAAGGAGCAACGGCAGCCGCCGTCGAACCTTCAGTCGAGGCGTCTAGCGACTCGCTGACGTTCGACGACTTCTACAAGAGGGAGTACGGACATGTGCTTGGTCTGGCATTCGTACTGACCGGCAACCAGTGGGTCGCCGAGGACACCGCACAAGACGCATTCACGGCTGCATTCCGGCGTTGGCGTTCCATCGTTGCCTACGACTCGCCGGGCGCATGGGTTCGGCGAGTCACCTGCAATCGAGCGGCGTCGGTGTTGCGGCGACGCGTACGCGAGACAAAGGCGTTGATGCATCTTGCCTGGCGTACGCAGACCAGCATCGAACTGGATGAAGGCGATGAAGCGTTCTGGCAAGCGGTTCGTCGCCTGCCACCCCGTCAAGCCCAAGCCGTGGCCCTCTATTACATGGAGGGCTACAGCGTGAGGGAGATCGCCGAGGTCCTTGATTGCAGCGAAGGCACCGTTAAAACCCACCTGAGCCGGGCGCGCGATGCAGTCGCGCGTCAATTGCAGTTAGAGGATCCACAATGAGCGACTTCGATTCACGCGCACGGAAAGCAGCCGATTCAGTTCGACAGCAGATAGCGGAAAGCAGCCCCCACCACGAGAAGGGAATCCGGCGCGCGCAGCGTTCGCCTGGCCGCGTAGCCATTCCGAGCGCGGTTGTCGCGGCGGTTCTCATCGCCGCCGTCGTGGTCGCGTTACCTCGCGGCGGCGGTAACGGAACACCGCCGGGCGGGGACGCGACGGCGTATGCGCTGGCAGGACTGTTGAAGCCGTTCGACACATGTGACACCGTTCTCGAATACTTCAAGGACCAGGCACCCGAGTACCTGATCGAGCGCGCGGGCGCCACGTACGGCGACTTCGGCGGCGCCGCGGAGAGGACAACCGCAGGACCTCGGCAAGGCCGTGCACTTGACTCGTCGGCCGCTACCCCTGAGTCGGGGAGTACGGCGCCGGCGCACTCGACGACGAACGTCCAAGAGGCAGGAGTTGATGAGCCTGACATCGTGAAGACGGATGGGAACCGCATCGTTGCGGTTGCGCAAGCCCGAGTGCACTTGGTTGGGCTTGACGGCGGCAAGATGACGCTACGCGACACTCTTCCGGACACGATGGTTCGTAACGTGTTTCTTTCCGGCGAACGCGTACTTGTGTTCAGCGGTCAAACGGCTCAGAGTTTCGAACCTGCATCGCCATGGGCTGGTCAGCAGGCGGCCTTGGCGATGTATGACATCTCGAACCTCAGCGATCCAAAACTCATCGCCAGATTGACAATCGACGGCAACGTCCTCGACGCGCGACTTGTCGGAACGCAGGTTCGTATTGTGACAGTTTCGTCGCCCGACGTTGATGCCCCGTCGCCGGTTTACTCGCCAGATGGCGGAATCTCGCAGAAGTCCAAGGACGAACTACGAGCGGCTGTCGCGAAGACGAATGTCGACGATTGGATTCCGGCGTACACACTGCAAGACGCTGCCGGCGCTGAGGTGAGCAACGGACCTCTTGTGGAATGCGCCAACCTGGCTCGTCCCGAAACGTTCTCAGGGCTCGACACCGTGGCGGTATCGTCTCTCGATATTGAGTCGGCGTTGCAGGCCCGTAAGACAGTGGGCGTGGTTGCCGCAGGGCAGCAGATATACGCGAATGACACGTCGACATATGTCTCGACGACAGATTGGACCAGCGATGGTTCACCTGCAAAGACGAGCTTGCACAAGTTCGCCACCGCGCAATCGGGTGCAAGCACCTACAAAGGGTCGGGCGAGGTTCCCGGAACCTTGCTGAACCAGTACGCAATGTCGGAATACGACGGTGTGTTGCGTGTCGCGAGCACCGTCTCTGAGCGGCGTGGGTGGGTCAACTCTCGGCAGACAACCGAGGGCGTGGTCACGACTCTGCAAGAACAGGACGGTGCGCTTCGCCAACTGGGCCAAGTCGGCGGACTCGGTAGGCAGGACAACGAATCGGTCCGAGCGGTGCGATTCATCGAGGAACGTGGGTATGTCGTGACGTTTCGTCAAACGGATCCCCTCTACGTTCTCGACCTTCGCAATGCTGCAGCGCCGAAGGTCGTGGGCGAGCTCAAGATCCCCGGCTACTCGGGCTACCTGCACCCGATCGGTGAGAACCTGCTCCTCGGCGCTGGGCAAAGCGGGGTGGACTCGGGCAACAGCTCATCTCCGCCGATTCGTGGCGGCCAGACCGGTGTGCAGTTCTCGCTTTTCGACATCAGTGACCCCGCGCTCCCCCGCCGCATCGACGCGCAGACCTACGGTGGCGGGACTGCGGCAGCCGAGTTCGATCCGAAGGCGTTCTTGTATTGGCAGCCGCGCAATCTGATCATTGCTCCCACGTACCTGCATGGTGACGACCGCGGGCGGGGAGGGTTCAACGGTCTTGTGTTGCTGCGAGCCAACGCGAATGGACTCAAGGAGCTCGGCCGTGTCGCAAGCCCTCAGGCCTACGGCCCTGTCAACCGCTCTCTGGTCATCGGCGACACCGTCTACGCACTCTCGGACCAGGCTCTTCAGGCCAACAGCCTCGACACTCACCGTGAGATCGACAAGCTGATCTTCTAGCCATCTCTTGCGAGCAGCCTTGGCTACAGCATCTGCACGCACTTAGCGCCACAAGATCATGCACTCCGCGTCACTAACTTGGACGCCGCATCTTTTGCAGTTGCGGCGGAGTCCAAGTAGCTGATGCGGAGTGGAGCCCACTCCGCCGAGCCACAGATCCAGCGCGCAGAACGACCTCTCGGTTAACAGCCTCAAGTCGGCATGAGTCAGCGGAAGTTCGGCATGACCTCATCCGCGAGCAGCCGCAGCTGCTCGTCGACGGTGGCGACGCCTTCGACCGTTTGGCCGGTGAAGGCATTCACCAGCGAGGCGTCGGTGATTGCGGCGATGTAGTGGTTGACGCCGGTACCCTCGATCTCGGCTTTGATCTTGCTCGTGACTTCCTCGGGCGTGCCGGAGATCGATAACTTCTCCGCCAGCTCTGGACTGGTGAGCTCAATGCTCTTGGCCAGCTCTCCTTCATTCATGGCTTCGACGATGGGAGTGAGCTCCGACGGGTCGACCCCGTTCCGTTCGAGTAGCTCCTGCGGCATGGATGAGGCGTAGATCCCGACCATCGAGCGAGCTGCCTGCTTCGCCGCCGCCGAGTCCCGCCCGATCGCTGTCACCACCCAAGCCGCGAAGTCAAGGTCGTCTGGGTTCTTACCCGCCCTCTCGGCACCGGCGCGGAAGTGCTCGAATGCGTACTCGTAGGCCTGCCGAGTATAGCTGAGGCAGTGGTGGCAACCGTCAGAGAACTCACCCGCGACCTCGAACGACTTCGGGCCCCGCATGGCCCCCATCTTGACCGGCACCCGCTCCTGGACCGGTCGCGCGAACGTGAACAACCCGTGGTACTTGAAGAACTCGCCGTCGAAGGTGATGGCACCGTCATCGAGTAATCTCCGGATGACCTGGAGGCCCTCCTTGACCCGGGACAGCGGCTTGGTCCGTTTCCAGTTGATGTCGTATTGCGCCAGCAGGCCGAAGTTGCCTGATCCGATCACCACTTCGGCGCGACCGTTCGTGAGCTCGTCGAGGGTCGCCGCCGCCTGGGCGATAAGCGTGGGCTCACGCAAGACCACGCCAGACACGCTTGGTCCGAAGCGGATGTTGGTCGTGTCCTTCGCCGCAGCCGCGAAGAGTAACCACAGATCCTTGTGCCATGTCTCGTCGGCGGCGTAGCAAGCGTAGAAACCCAAATCGTCAGCCAGCTTGATGGCCCGCATCGAGTCCTCGAGTGGGTAGTCCGGGAGCATCACGTAACTGAACTTCATGTCGCCCTCCCTCTGGGAATCACCCTGTCCGGGTCGGCGAATGGCGCCGCGGCGGAGGTGTGCTTACATCAGAACACCTCAGGGCAGAGGAGTCCACAGTTGCGGGCGAGAGCAGGCCCTTCGGCACTCATTCGTTTCATTGACGGTTCGTACGGCCGCGAAATATTGTGCAAAGCACGTCCATCGTGGAGCGCGCAACGCGCCCCGTGCCGACAAGGGGTTAGCAGTGACCGTCGATGACACAACAAACCGAGCTTCCACACCGGATCACGACGGGCAACTCCAACGCGAGTTCGTCGAGAGGTGGCGGCAGAACGGCTACAACTGCTTCTCATCCGGCCACAAGTTCTGCCGCGAGGTATGCCCGGTAACCCAGGTGACGCGGAACGAGAACCATACGCCGACCGCCTTCCACGCCAACATCATTGCGATGGACAAGGGCCTGCTAGACATCGAGGACGTCGCCGATGACTACGTCCACTGCACCCAATGCGGAGCGTGTGAGATCCGGTGCCCGAACACCTTGTTCGTCGGTGATTTTTATCAGGCACGGACCGAGACGGTGAAGGTCGTACGGGCCGCGCGGGCCCTGATGGTCGACAAGGGGTTGGATCGGGACGGTTGGAAGCTCTGGAACCGGCTGACGAACGAACTCAAGAACGAGCCTGTGCTCGGCACAGAGAACGGCCAGCCTAACGGCCAGGAGCACGTTCGTGACTGGGCAGCAGGCCTGCAAATCCCGATCGGCGGCGAGACGATCATGTTCGTCGACTGCGAGGCTGCGTTCTACCGGACGTCGAACACGCGTGCCACCGCCCAGGTGCTGCAGCAGGCGGGCTTCGAGTTCGGCCTGATGAACGAGCAGTGGTGCTGCGGTGGTCCAGCTGCCGAGATGGGGTACGTCGCGCAGTCCCGTGCATTCGCCGAGCACAACCTGGCGGACTGGCGCGCCTCGGGCGTCAAGCGAGTCATCGCCATCGAACCCCATGACTACACCCACTTCACAGAGGACTATCCGGCGTACTTCGGGGAGGACTTCGACATCGAGGTGGTACAGATCCTCGAGTTGGTGGCCGACCTGATCAAGAACGGCCAGCTCAAGCTCGAGACGCCGATCAACAAGACCGTGACCTATCACGACCCCTGCCGGCTCAACAAGCGCAAGGGGATCCACGAGGCACCGCGCTTCATCTTGAACTCGATCCCGGGGTTGGTCTTCAAGGACGTCGATCACGTCACCCAGTGGTCCTACTGCTCCGGCGGTGGCGGCGGACTCCCCATCGAGAAACCCGAAATCACTGAGGCGATCAGCGACACCCGCGTGGCCCGGGCCAAGGAACTCGGCGTCGACATGCTGGTCAGTGCATGCGTCTGGTCGGAGCGTCCGCTTGCGACTGCGGGACACAAAGCCGGGATCGAAGTCGCCGACATCATCGAGTTGGTTGCCGAGTCCGCCGGAATCGAGATCGGCGGCAGCCGCGGGGCGTCAGACTTGGAGGCTGTCCGATGACCACCGCTCCCGTGATGACTGTCGACGACGCTGTCGTCGCCGAACTCGAAGCGATCATGAACGAGCCCGGATCGGTGCTGACCGGGGTCTCGAGCCGGGCAAATCGAGCCCGCGTGCCCGCACCCTTCCCGGTGCACAGATGGGCTGAGCACATGCCGGCGGTCGTGGTGCTGCCGCGCACCGCCCAGCAGGTGTCGGAGATCGTCAAGCTGGCCAACCGTGTCAAGATCCCCGTCGTCCCGCGCGCCGGCGGCACTGGCCTCAACGACGGAGCAGTGCCGCTGCGCGGCGGGATCCTGGTCGACGTGAAGCGGATGAACCAGATCCATGAGATCGACCTGGCCGACAGGACTGTCACAGTCGGGCCCGGCATCAACATGCTGAAGCTCAACGAGGAACTCAAGAAGTACGACGTCTTCTACCCAGACACTCCAGCGTCCTACCCATGCTCCTTAGTGGGCGGGCGGATCGCATGCAGCGGCTGGTCGCTCTTGGGCTCCCGCTTCGGACACACCCGCGACCTAGTTGTGTCCTTCGAGATCGTGCTGCCGACAGGAGAGATCATCCGGGTCGGAGACGGCGGCGGGAAGAAAGTCCGCAAGTCCTCGACCGGCTACCACCTCAAGCACCTGTTCATGGGTCATCAAGGCACGCTGGGCATCGTCACCGAAGCGACACTAGAGCTCGTACCGAGGCCACAGGCGGAGTTCGCGGCCTTCTTCGCCTTTGACGATTTCGGAAATGCTCATCGCACCGTGCACGGAATCGTCACCTCCGGCATCGCCACTCTCGCAGGCACCGTGCTCTTCGACGAGAAGAAGATCGAGTACCTGCGACGCGACGACGAAGCCTTCATCCCCATGCCGCCTTGGGTCAACTCCATCGTGGCAACGGCCCTGTACGGGACGAAGCCGGAGGTGCGCGAGGCGTCGAAACTGCTGATGGACCTCGGCAGGAAGGAAGGCGGGCGCTACACCGGCGACGAGATGGCGGTTGGTGACTGGGCGTCCCGACACGACCGCTACGCGAACCCGCTGCATGGACGCCTCAAGGATGGCACCGTCGCCCCGATGTCCTGGCACTGCGAGGACGCGTCACTGAACTGGAGCGTGATCCCGCGGGTGCGCGAGGAGTGGACAGCGATCACGCAGAGATATATCGACAAGTACGGCATCTTCGACAACTGGGGGATCTACTGCTATACGAACGCGGCGTACAAGCCATGGGGTGACTACCTCGCCGAGATCGACATCGGGATCTGGGAGGAGAAGCTCGACGACGAGTCGTGGGCTGGTTGGGTCGACCTCAAATCCGAGATTGCGAAGGTATCGCTCAAGTACGGCGGCTCGATCACCGCCTGCCATGGCAGCACCAGAGCCGGCGATGCTGAGCTGGTTCCCGAAGAGATGGGCGGCGGCTGGGATGTGATGCTCAAGGTCAAGCGGGCACTCGATCCCAACAACATCATGAACCCCGGCAAGCAAATGCTGGACCAGGCCTACGAGAGCTGAGGACCAATCGATGCGACGGTTCGTCTACAAGCAGGAGTACGTCCGCCCCGAAGCGACCCGGGTGTCCGACGGTGTGGTCGTCCGAATGGGGCACTACGAGGTTGACCCGGAGCTGATGGGTCAGCACTTCGATGAGCAGGACATGCCAGCATGGGACACGCTGCGGATCGTCAACGATCGGAACGACCATCTGAACTGGATGCACGAGCACTTTGCCGACGAGACATTAGTGGCGGGCGAGGAGCCCGAGCTGGATATTGGCCCTGGCCAGCCGAGCGGCGACGCCTATAGGGCGCCGCCGGAAGCGCCGGCGCGGCACCCGAAGCCAATCCTCCCCTACTGACACACTCCGCCGCTCGGCTTGACCACACCGGTGGACGATGGCGCAGGTTCTGAGAATCAGGACGTGCCGGCGTCGCGCCAGCTGTTCGCGGGTTGGTAGCCAAGCAGCCGCCTGGCCTTCTCGATCGAGAGCAGCGTGTTGTGCTCTCCGAGGTCGCCGCGCACCTCGACGTCGGGATAGAACTCCTTGACCAGGGCGGCGTTCGGTCGGGACATGACGGTGTCCGCGTTCGCAATGATGAAGACTTCGGTTCCGATCAGATCGGATTCCAGGGCCAGCCGGACGGCCTGGGCGCCGTCGCGGGCGTCGATGTAGCCCCACAAGTTCCACTTCCGCGAACCCGGGTCGTCCTCGAAGGATGCAAAGCGTGCGTAATCGGCGGGTTCCATCACGTTCGAGAAGCGCAGTCCGATCATCTTCAGCTCCGGGTTCCAGCGGCACAACTGCACGGCCATGGCTTCCTCGAGCGTCTTGACCAGCGAGTAGGTGGACTCGGGCCGGGGCGGGTATTCCTCGTCCACCGGGATGTAAGGCGGCGGGGTCTCGAATGGCAGCCCGAGCACTGTCTCGCTCGACGCCCAGACGATGTTGGTGACGCCGGCACGACGCGCCGCGCTGACGACGTTCCAGGTGCAACTCATGTTGTTCATGAAGGTCAGGTGGTCTGGCACGATCCCAGGCGCGGGGACAGCGGCGAGGTGCACCACTGCGTCCGGCCGAACGTAGCGTCCCTCAACCCCCAGCATCGCGTCGAGCACCTGGCTGTAGTCGGTGAGGTCGATTGGAACGCTGACCGCCCCACTCGCCGAAGATGGCCGCGCCCGATCGAATACAACCACATCCCAACCATGACGTAGCAGCTCATCGACGCAGGCGCGGCCGAGTTTGCCCGCACCGCCCGTCACGACAACACGCGCCATCGTCCGCCTCCTCCAGATTGAGCCTGCGATTCCAGCAAGTCTGCAGCAAGCCCGTCCCCTGCTGCTGCGCGGGCGGATGACCGGCTACACCGACTGGCGCTGCGGCCCGTACCTCGCGGACGGCGCTGCGCTCACCGGACCAGGTCGGCGACCCGGTGTCCAGTCGCGAGCCGTACGACGTCACGCAGACGATCACCGGGTCGCTTGGGCACACCGTCGCAACCCCAGGTCACGTAGCCATCCGGTCGAACCAGGACACAACCTCGGTCGGTGAGCTGATAGCGACTCACCAATTCCCCGTACGCGTCGGTGAGTTCGGCGCCCAGACTCAGCACCGAGATCAGTACACCGGCCTCGGCCAGCTCGGCCGCGGCCGCTCGCCACGGCTGTCCATCCGCGCCGGTGATCAGCGTGAAGCGGCCGTCAAACAGGTCGATAGTGGAGACACGGCGGACGCGCGTTGAAGGTCCCGAAGGGTGGCCTGGACCCGTCGAGGCGCTCAAGGCGCGAGGATCGCGAAGCTCCGTCCAGGCGTGGGGGGCGCGGTGGCCCGCCAGGGGCGTACCACCGACGATTGCCGCGGAGGCGTACGCAACGCCGAAGTCGTGCGCGAGGCCGTCGCCGGACGGCCGGCCGACCATGGTTTGCAGGGAGGCCGTGGCGTTGGCCCGACCCACCGGCGCGCGCTCGGCCTCATAGGAGTCCAACAGCGCATCAGTCGCCCACCCCTTGATCAGCCAGGTGAGCTTCCAACCCAGGTTGTGCCCGTCGGCGATCCCGGTGTTCATCCCGGTGGCCCCTCGCGGCGTCGTACGATGGGCCGCGTCTCCGACCAGGAAGATCCTCCCCCTCCGGTAACCGTGGGCGATGCCTGCGCCGAAGTCCCACGGGAAAATTCCGATGATCTCCGGGTTCACGTCGGGCAGACCGGATGCGGCCCGTAACCGGCCGAGGATTCGTTCAGCCGACCAGTCCGCCAGTTGTTCCCCTGCCTCGGGGTGCCACTCCATGTCGTAGAACCAGCGGGTGGGCTGCCCAGTCGCTGCGAAAAGGCCCTCCACACCCGGAGCCACAACCGCATTCAGGACGTAGGGCGGATCCGGAAGCACGGCCGACAGATCGGCATCGAATAACACGGAAAGGTGATTGCCTTCCGAGCCCAGCAGCTCGAATTCGATGCCAACCCCGGCCCGTACCTGACTCCGTCCGCCGTCGGCGCCGACCAGATACTGAGCAGTAACCTGGTAGCTCTTCTGTCCGTCGCGCGGACGCAACGTAACCCGGACGGCGTCGTCGGTCTGGCTGAACCCAACCATTTCGGTGCCGAACCGGACCGTCCCACCACGGGCACACAAATGATCATGCAGCACCTGCTCGAGTTGATCTTGGCCACAGACCGCGAGCCGGGTGGGCGTGGCGGCCGCGACAACCTCGTCGCTGGGCAGGCCTAGATCGACAACCTGACGGGGCCCGGCGAGGGTCGGCGAGATCGCCATCGCCAATCGATTGGGCTGCGAACGACGTCGGATCTCGGATTCCAGTCCCCAGCCGCGCAGGATCTCCATGCTTCGCGGACGAATGCCAATCGCCTTGGGGAAGATCGAGAGGCCCCGATGCTTCTCGATCACGAGCACGCGAACCCCCGATCGCGCAAGTGCCGTCGCGGTCGTGAGCCCAGAGGGCCCTGCCCCGATCACGATTACGTCGTATTCGTGCCGCTGATCGATCATGTCCTTGACGTGCATGGCTCCTGGCTCCCTGCTGTTTCCGATGTGGGGTGATCACCACTGTGCGCGCGCAGCGGCGGGTATGGATCCGTGCCGACTACGGAGTTAGCCGGGCGTACCAGTCGCGGAGCTCCGTACGGTTACTGACTCCGGCTTTGGCGAGCAGGCTGGCCATATGCGTCTCGACCGTCCGGACCGAGAGGAAGAGCTGCTCAGCGATCTCGACGTTGCTGCGGCCGGCAGTCACCGCATTCAGCACATCCAGTTCCCGACTGGTGATACCCGCGGTGCGGAGCGCCGGCGGCACAGTCGAGTCACCTCGACCCCGACGGGTGGGCGCACCCGCACGGCGCAACAGATCACGGCACAACCGAGCCAGCCTTTCGTTTCTGGAAGCCTCGAACGCCGTCAGATCCGCCCGGAGTTGCGGTACCGGGTCACCCCAGCCGTCCGCCAAAGCACACTCCAGCGTGAAGAGCCGCAGGAATCGGTGCCACCACGGCACCGGAGTCAGGGCCTCCTCGCCCAATGCGTAGGCCTGCTCGGCGCCGGCTCGATCCCCCTGCCGCCCAAAAGCCACGGCGTCGGCGTAGTGCAGGGCACCCGCGTTCGCGCGGCGCTGCGACACTCCCGATTGCCGCAATTTCGAGCGCGCTTCGTCGTCTCGATCCCCGACCACGGCACGCATCAAGACCCAGAAGCCGAAAAGGTGCAGTGGCGGAACCGAGCCATAATTCAGCATCGGCTCCACGCCGGAGTCAAGGTGCGCGGCCGCGGCCCGCAGATCATGATCGACTGCCGCGAGGATGGCCCACGGCATCTCCAGCTGGGCCCGGAACTCTGGCGAGAGCTCGGACTCGGAGGTGAGGCCGTCCAGATCAGCGGCTACTCCCCTCCGGTCGCCGGCCACCGCCCGAGAAGTCGCCCGGAACAATTGGCCGTTGATCACGAACATCGGAAGCTGTAACAGCCGCCCACGTTCAGTGAGGAACGCGGACGTCTCAAGGACGGAGTCTGGACCATCGACCACCATCCGGTGATCAGCCAGCAGCAGCTCAGCACTGGTGGCCTTGACCAGCAGGCCGAGGTCGGTGGCCAGGTCGCGGGCCTCGAGCAACACCGACGACTTCTCGTAATGCATCAGCTCGATGGTGCCGCAGCCGAGCAGCGCCTCCACCCGCCAAGGCCTCAGCCCATGCTCGGCGGCCAGTTCCGCGGCCCGCCGGAAGAGCTCACCAGCACGGTGGCCATCACTGAGCCGCGCAATCCGGGCCTGCACGATCAAGGCTTCGCATCCGACCTCCGCGTCGGCGGTCTGCTCGGCAAGCTCGACAGCTCGGGCCGCGAACTGGGAGGCGGCCGCGATGCGGCCCGCGCCGTGGGCGGAGTCGGCCAGCAAGATCAGCGAACGTGGATCACTCGGACGGCGCGCTCGAGCCATGTATGCGTCGGCGTCGTCCCAGCGGCGCAGCAGAATGGCGGCCCGCGCCAGCCGTACGCAGAGCTCGGCATGATCGTCTCCAGTGGCGTCGTCGAGTGCGGCGATCCCCGTCTGGACGGCCTGGTCCAGCCCCCCGGTCAATGCGAGGAGCTCGACCCGGTCGCGGGCGAGGGCCGTGGGAAAGCGCCCGGTCGCGGCTACCTGATCGAGAATCGACTCGGCGCTGCGTAGAGCTCCCGCAGCCAGCTCTCGCTCGGCAATTCGCAACAGCAAAGCTGCGCCGCACTCGGAGTCCCCACCCTCCAATAGCAGCTGTGCCGCCGCCAACTCCTGATCCGCACCGCCGCGATCCAGCAGCACCTGGGCCGCCCGTCGACTCAGCGCCGAGCGCTCAGGCGGCAACAGCGCCGCTAAGATCGCTTCACGGGTGAGGGCATGTCGCCAGGTGAGGTGGGCCCCGTCGGTGATCAAAAGCTCGGCGCGCACAGCTCGGCGGAGGGAGCTCACCACCTGACCACCATCCAGTTCGGCGATCCCGGGGACGAGATCCCAGTCCGGTTGCACGCCTAGGGTCGCAGCGGCGAATAACACCCGGCGAGCGGGCCCATCCAGGGAGTCCAAACGAGATTCCACAACCGCAGCGAAACTGGCCGGGACAGTCCGGGGTCCACCCCTGCGATCGGAGCTGTCGGAGGGCAAGGAGGTCAGCAGCTCGTCGACAAGCAGCGGCAACCCCTCCGACCTGCGACGAATCAGCTCGCGTTCGGCTTCGTCGAGCAGCCGTCCACTCAGCTTGATCATCTCGTCGACCTCGGTCGGCTCGAGTCGGCCGACCCGGATCACCGAGGGGGCCGCTCCGATCAGGCGCTTCAAAGCCGAAGACGACGGGTGTTCGCGTGCTGTCGCCGCGATCAGTAGCGGAGCAGCGGCCACTGCGTCGCTCAGGTAGTCGAGCAGCGCCAGGGTCTCGGCGTCGGCCCAATGCAGATCCTCCAACAGCAGGACGCATCCTTTTGGGTTGAGCGCCGTAAGCAAACGCAAGAGCCCTTCGCCCAGCACCAGAATGGGGTCGACGCTAGCCTCCGTGGCCGATGGCGTCGCCCAGTCGGGCAGTAGCCGCCCCAGCGCGGCCCGATAGGGACGGAGCTCGGCTCCCTCGGGCAGCGTGCCGGCCCGCAGCGGCGGCATCAACGCCTCGGCCAGCGGGCGGAACGTGCCGGCTCCTTCGACGGCCCGACCGCTCAGCACAGTGGCATCGGTTTCGCGGGCGTAGGAAGACAACGCGTTGAGCAGCGTCGACTTGCCCACCCCGGGCTCGCCGATGATCATGACGAACTGACCGTGACCCGAGCGTGTCCGATCCAGGAGATCACGCAGCAGCACCTGCTCCGACGCGCGGCCGATCATCTGCTTGGGCATGCTCCCGCCTCCGGAGACCCCTACCTCACTCGAAACTGCCCCTGACATTGATACCTCATGCCCATTAGCGCAAGCCCGCTTGGCCAGCGAGAGCAGCGGTTGCAAATGTCCGTCACGCTCACAAGCCTCGTCGATTCAGGTTTCCCTCAAAATCTGACGCCAGTTCCGCCGACACGCCCCATAGACGAGCTTGGATTCAGGTTGTCGATGCAACAGATTCGGTTGGCTCGGAGGGTAGTCGTTGGGTCTTGGCGGTTCGTAGCCGGGTTCGGGGCGGGGTTCCTCCGGGTCTGATGGTGTGCCGGTGCTCGCCGTGGTCAAGCCATGAACCGCCCCGGGTTCAGTGGAGGGCGGGTTCTCCCGGCAGCGGCAGCTGTCGGGTGTTGATCTGACGGTAGTACTCGGTCTCGTATTCGATTGGGGTGGCATAGTCAGGGGCGCTGTGCAGCCGGGCCGTGTTGAACCAGTGCACCCAGGACAGCGTGGCCAGCTCAAGATCGTCGACGCTGCGGAAGGGGCCGTCGTGGCGGACGCATTCGGTCTTGTATAGCCCGATCACTGATTCGGCCATGGCGTTGTCGAAGGAGTCGCCGACGCTGCCGATGGAGGCGAGCGCGCCGGCGTCGGCGAGCCGTTCGGCGTAGCGGATCGCGGTGTATTGGGCGGAATCAAGCGGTCGTCGCAACACCGTCTTGGTTGGAGCAACAGTAGATGGTCATTAAGTGCTTCGGCTGGCGTTCGCCAATCGAGTGTCTTGCGGGGTCTGGTGTTGAGGGCCATGGCGACGGCCTGTAGGTCTGAGGCGCTGTGCTTTGTCAGATCAGTGCCTTTCGGAAAGTACTGCCGTAGCAGGCCGTTGGTGTTCTCATCGGTTCCTCGTTGCCAGGGACTACGGGGGTCGCAGAAGTAGATCGCGAGCCCAGTGTCGACACGAAGCTGGGCGTGCTGGGCCATCTCCGCGCCCTGGTCCCAGGTCAGGTCTTACGCAGCTGTGCCGGCAGGGTGGTGATCGTGGCGGCGATGGAATCACGGACAGCCTCTGCGCCATGGCCGGCGGTCGCGAGCCCGTTCTCCACCCGGGCGTGTGGCGCCGTGCCCGTCCATCGGCGGAAGGTGCAACAGCATCGTGAACCGGGTCTGCGCTCAACCAGGGTGCCAATCGCCGATCCCCGTAGTCCGAGTACGAGGTCGCCTTCCCAATGCCCTGGAACGGCACGATCAGCCGCTTCGGCTGGCCGTTCGCTGATCATCACTTCCCGGGTGATGAACTGCTTGCCCCGCCGACGAGTTCGGGCCCGCGGCACCCGCAACGCCCGGCCGGTGCGCAGGCACGCAGTCAGCTCGCGGCGCAGCGCCCCACGTCCCTGAACGTAAAGGGCCTGGTAGATCGCCTCGTGCGAGACCGCATCGACTCATCATCGGGGAAGTCGATCCGGAGCCGGTTGGCGATCTGCTCCGGACTCCATGCGGTCGCCCACCGGCGGTCCCGACGCCGACCGTGGCGTCGGCCGATCCAACGGACCTCCGGTCCCAGGATCGGGGTCCCGTCCGGTGCTGCACCCGCCGACATCCGGTCCTGCACATACTCGCGCAGCCGGTCGTTGGCGGCCAGCTTGCTGACCTTCGGAGACACGTCTGCTGTCTCGGCCTTCCACTGCGCGACGACAGCCCGATAGTGCAGCGTGCCGCCGCGGGTCGCCGCGTTGCGGCGCAGCTCCCGGGAGATCGTCGACGCCGACCGGCCCAGATGGCGGGCGATCTCTCGGATGCCAAACCCGTAAGCGCGGCAGATCGCGATTTCCTCACGCTCAGCGAACGTCAGATAGCGGCCGCTGTGCGGCTTGAGACCCGATGGAGGCATCCCGCCAGCCTCACGGAACCATCACATCCACCGCCGGTGACACGCCGGCTCCGACCCCAGCATCCTCACTCGTCGCCCCACCGGCGATCTGTTCCCAAAACCGCAGCCGATGCTCACAATTCGCCACCGGTGCTCGCCCGGGCGACCGCATCGCCGGCCTTCCCGTCGCCGCTCGTGACCCAGCGTGGCGGACGTCCCACTCCAACACCTCCTGATCAAGGTGTTGCGACGACCGTTGAATCCGCCTTGGCCCGCGTCACTGTGGTGAATCAGGCCTTCCAGGCGGCCGTCGGGGTCGGTGTGCCCGGCGCGGTCGCGGGTCCACAACGCCATCTCTAGCGCGTCCAGCGGCAACGCGGTCGGCATCGAGCAGGTGGTGCGCCAGCCCACGATGCGTCGGGAGAACACGTCGGAGACGAACGCGGTGAACGCCATGCCCGACCAGGTCGCCACATAGGTGAAGTCCACAATCCATAGCCGGTTCGGCGCCTCGGCGGTGAAGTCCCGATTGACCCGATCCGGCGGCCGGTCGGCGGACTTGTCGGGCCGAGTAGTAGTGACGAACCCGCGGCCGCGGCGGGCGCCTTGCAGTCCGGCTTGGCGCATCAGCCGTTCCACCGTGCAGCGGGCAACCGGGCCGAACCGGTCGGTGATGCCAGCCTCGCGGCGCAGCAGGTGCCACACCTTGCGCGCCCCGGCCAAGCCACGGCCGAGTTCGCGGTTATGGAAGACCCGGCTGATCACCACCAGCAACGCGGCGTCGCGTATCGCCCGTGCCGAGGCAGGTCGGCTCTTCGCGGCGTAGTAGGTGGATGGGGCGATCTGGCAGCCGTGCCCGTTCAGCACTCGGCAGATCGGCTCGACCCCGAACCGGTCCTTGTAATCGTCGATGAAGGTGATCACCACGGCAGTCGCGGGTCGAGCTCCCGCGCAAAGAAACTCGAAGCCGCCAAGAGTATTTCGTTGGCGCGTTTCAGCTCACGCACCTCAGCCTCCAGCTGCTTGATCTTCTGGGCGTCGCCGCTGGTGGTGCCCGGACGCTTCCCGGCGTCGATGTCGGCCTGCTTGCACCAGCCGCGCAACGTGTCGGCGTTCACACCGACCCGCGAGCCGATCCGCTGCACCGCTTGATGCATCGACAGCTCAGGGTCCTCCTCACGCGCCTCCTGCACCAGCCGCATCGCCCTCTCCCGCAACTCCGGCGGGTACTTCCTCGGTGCTGGCATGATCCTCATCCTTTCGGGGAATCAGACCCTCCATCAGACCCGGGGCGGTTCATGCGGCCGCCCCAGGGACGGCCACCACCCTTGCGTTCCAACCCGAGCGCCGCCGGGCCACCGACCTCAGCCAACCAGCAATAACCCGTCCAACACGACACCCCGACCGCTCGCGAGGCATCCGCCACGTTGACGCCGGCCCGCAACTGAACCCAGAACTCCCCCGGAGCAACCAACCGCCCCACGACCAACACCCCCACTCAGGTGTTGCATCGATTTCTTGAGCCTGAGGAGTCACAGGCGGAACGAGAGTCAGTTTTTGAGGGATTGGCTAGCCGTCAAGGCCTTGCACGCCACTCGATCATCGGGCACGCGTCCATGACGACGTCGAATCCGGCGTCCTGCGCGCGTCTGGCTGCCTGCTCATCGATAACGCCAAGCTGGAGCCAGACGCACCGCGCGCTGATCGCCATCGCCTCGTCGACGTGCTGCCCGGCCTGATCAGAGCGACGGAAGATGTCGACGACATCGATCGGAAAGCCGATGTCGGAGAGTTGGGCGTAGCCCCTCTCGCCAAGTACTGACTCGGCCTGCAGATTCACCGGCACGATCCGCATGCCGTTGGCCTGCAGGAATGCCGCGACCCTGTACGCGGCTCGATATTCGTGGCGGGTTAGTCCGACGACGGCCCAAGTGCGAGATGACAAAGCTCGTTCGATGGCCGCTGGATCACGGTAAGACAGGGAGCCTCCTCAGGTCATCCAGAGAGCGTCGCGGCGCAGCCAGCCGCGCGTGCCGATCAGAACCGCAGACGCAATGATCAACAGGAGCATGAGGACGCTCCTCATCGAGCAACAATCATGACAGACGGAGATCGATCCCCTGAGGAGGCGGCGAGCGTGGCTGACCTGCTGGCCCGACCCGCGCGGGCGCTGGCGATGAACGTCGCACTGATGCGTGCGTTCCGCCGCTCGCCGATGGACTTCTTGGACGCGCTGGTTGCCAGTGGCGCCGGTGCGGTGCCGGTGCGGATGGGACCCGAGCGAGTGCTGCTCGTTGACGACGCCACCCAGGTCTGGGAGCTGCTGACAACGCACGCCCGGCGTACGGGAAAAGGCCGCGGCCTGGTACGCGCGCGACTACTGCTCGGCGAGGGCCTGCTCACCAGCGAGGGTGAGGAGCATCTGCGCCACCGCCGCGCCCTGCAGCCGGCCTTCCACCCACGGCGAATCGCCGAATACCTGGCCTATTTCGCTGGCGCCGCACGACGCACCGCCGAGAGGTGGTCCGATGGTGGCGACATCGACCTCGTTGCGGAGATGTCTGCCATGACGCTGGACGGCGCAGGGACAGCGCTGTTCGGCTCCGACCTCCGCGCGCCAGGACCGCAGATCACCCGTGCGCTGACCGATCTGCTTGCGGGTTTCCGGATCGCCATGGCTCCAGGGGGTGCCCAACTGCTCCGCTCCCCGCTGCCCGTCGCCACTCGCGTGCGCTCAGCCAAGGCCGAACTGGAGAACGTCGTCGAGGACCTCATACGCGGGCGTTGGGCCGGTGAGTCTCAACCCGCGTCGCCGCTCGGACCGGTGCTGGACCTGCTGGCTTCTCACCCGGAATTCACCGATAGGGAGGCCCGAGACGAGGTGATGACCCTGCTGCTGGCCGGGCACGAGACGACGGCTATGGCTCTCACGTGGGCCCTCGCCGCGATAGACGAGGCGCCGACGGTGCGCGCCGACCTCGAGGCCGAGTGGGACGCCAGGCCAGAGGCTTCTCGGGCGGGTCAGCTAGCGGACGCGCTGCCCCTGACCACGGCCGTTCTCGCCGAGACGTTACGGCTCTGGCCGCCGTCCTGGATGTTCAGCCGCCGGGTCCTCGAGCCGGTGGTGCTGGGCGGGCGCACCGTCCAGGTGGGGACGATGTGCCTGGTCAGCCCAGCTTTGCTGCATCGCGACCCACGGTGGTGGGCTGAGCCCGAACGGTTCCAGCCGGACCGCTGGCTGCGGCGCGTGCCGGGGCAGGCCGACCGCTTCGACCCCAAGTCTCCAGGCCAACCGCGCGGCGCCTATCTGCCCTTTGGCGCCGGACCCCGGATGTGTATCGGGGAGCAGTTTGCCTGGTCGGAGGCCGCAACGATGCTGGCCGAGCTGGGTCGCATCTGGCGCCTCCGCGTCCACGACACTCCGCTGGCCGCCGGCCGATCCTCAATGACGCTGCGGCCCACCGGTCCCGTGCACGCAACAACGTCATCTCGCGCGTCGTAGGAACGGGCAAAGGCATACTGTGCGCGTGCCCCACGAGGATCCGAAGGCGGTCTACAAGCATCTGCGAGCAGCGCACCTGCATGCGGTGCGAGCCTCGCTCGAGGACCACGTGGCGCGGCTGGAGTGGCCGCGGCAGCGAATCGAGCGCTACCAGACCGACCGACTCCGGTCGTTGCTCGCGTTTGCGCGCGAGCGCTCCCCGTTCCACGTGGCCCGGATGGCCGACATCGACCCAGCCACGGCGACCGTCGAAGACCTCGGACTGCTGCCGCTTATGGTCAAGCAGGACGCCCAGGACGAATGGGATGCGATCGTCACTACGCCCGATATCGACCGCGCCGGCGCCGAGCGGGTGTTGGCCCAGCAGCGCTGGTTCTCCTACACGCCTGCAGGACACCAGGTGTTCAGCTCTGGTGGCTCAAGCGGCGTACGCGGGGTGTACCTCTGGGATTGGGAGCAGTTCGTAACGCTCGCCTGTCTAGCCTGGCGGTGGCAGGCGCGTGCTGAGCGCGCTGCCAGATCAGACCTCCAACCGGCGCGACTGGCCGTGTTGGAGGCCGGCGAGCCCCCACACGCCAGCACCCCCTTGTTCGACGTCGCGACCATGCCGCTGATGGAGACCGTCGTGATCCCGGCGGCGGCGCCTTTCGACCAGGTGCTGCGGGCGGTGGCGGATGCGCGGCCAACCCATCTCGTGGGCTACGCCTCGGTGATCGGACACCTCGCCCGTGCCACGATCGCCGGTGAGCTCGATATCCGGCCGGTTCGTGTGAGCACCAACTCCGAGCCACTCAGCGAAGAGGACCGCGACGCGATCGACACCGCCTGGGGCGCGGCCGTCCACAACCTCTGGGGCTCGACCGAGATCGGCGTCCAGGCGGTCGGCTGCGGGCACGGCGATGGCCTTCACATCTGTGAGGATGAGGTGATCCTCGAGCGGGTCGATTCGGCCGGGCGCCCGGTCGGCCCCGATGAGCCGGCCGTGCGCACGCTCGCGACCGGGCTTGCCGGCCGCACGTTCCCGTTCATTCGCTATGACCTCGGTGACGAGGTCACGCTGCTGCCCGGACGTTGCGGGTGCGGAAGTTCGATGGTGCGCATCGCCGACATTGCCGGACGGCGTGACGACGACTTCCGCTACGGCGAGCGAATGGTCCCGGCGAGCGCGTTCCGGCACGTGCTGGGCACGGACCCGCTGATCTCGGAGTACCAGGTGCGTCAAACCGCGGGCGGGGCTGATCTACTCGTCGTCGGGTCGCCCGATGTCTCTGCGGCGACCTCGGCGCTGATCTCCGCACTGCGGCCGTACGGGCTCTTGAATCCCGAGATCAGAGTCAGCGTTGTTGAGCAGATCCCGCGGCAGGCCTCGACAGGCAAGCTCAAACGGTTCATCGCGCTGAGTGGCTAGGGACCTTCCACCGCAGGTCGAAGGTGCTGGGCGGTCTCACAACGTGCCCTCCGGTCAACGCCTACCGCAGCTGTGGTAGGACCTTGGCCCCGAAGACGTCGATCCAGTCGTCTTGCTGCTGCCCGACGTGGTGTAGCGCGATCTCGTCGAAACCCAGCTCCGCGTACGCGGCGAGCTGAGCGGTGTGCCGGCCGAGATCGGAGGATACGTGCACGAGCTGGCGCACGCGCTCGATCGGGATGTCCTGGGAGACGGCATCGAAGGTTTCGACGCTGTCTAGGTCCCAACAGGCGGGCGGCGGGAACACGTTGCTGCGCCACTGCTCGTGCGCGATCGCCTCGGCCTGCGCCTCCTCGGGTGCCCAGCTCAGATGGACCTGCAGGTGCAGCCGCCCCCGCCCGCCTGCCGCCCGGTAGGCGCCGATCAAACGGCGCAGATGCTCCCGGTCGGCGTTGACAGTGATCAGCCCGTCCGCCCAGTCAGCACACCAACGGGCCGTCGCCACGCTGACCGCCGCGCCAAGGAGCGGCGGCGGATCTGGCGGGCGGGTCCAGACCCGCGCCCGGTCGACGCAAACCAGACCGTCGTGGCTCACCTCCTCGCCGCGCAGTAGCGCCCGAATGATGTCGACGCATTCCCGTAGCCGATCGTTGCGTACCGCCTTGCGCGGCCAGCCGGCACCGGTGATGTGCTCGTTGCTGGCCTCGCCGGTGCCGAGGGCGGCCCAGAACCGGCCGGGATACATGCTGCTCAGGGTGCCGATGGCCTGAGCGATAACGGCAGGGTGGTAGCGCTGGCCCGGCGCGTTGACAACCCCGAACGGCAGCGTGGTCGCCTGCATAGCGGCACCCAGCCACGACCAGGCAAAACCGGACTGGCCCTGCCGCTCGCTCCACGGCGAGAAGTGATCCGAGGACATCGCAGCATCGAAGCCCGCCTCCTCGGCGCGCTGCACCGCGGCCAGCAGTTTGCCGGGATGAACCTGCTCGTGCGAGGCGTGAAAGCCGAAAGCGGGCATGCAGGACCCGTACCCGTTCACCCGATTTCGAAGCCAGGGGCGTCCGAGCCCGAGAAGTTAGGCCAGCGAGCGCTGATGGGCCGTCTGCCTCCGTAACCACCAAGTGTTAGAGGTGGTAGGCAGGTTTGGTGAGGAAGTCCAGCACCACCTGCGCCTGGCCGGGGAGGTAGTGGCCGGTGTCGGGGAGCAGACGCATCTCCACGTTGGGCGCACAATCGCGCAAGCGGCGAGCGGTGTCATTGGAGTCGAGCATCGCGTCCTGCGCTCCAGCGATCACGAGCGTTGGTGGTACCAGCCCGGCCAGCGTCGTGTCGTTGGCCCGCGGCACCTGATCCATTCGCGGCCGGAAGTGCTTGAAGACAAGCAACGCGAACTCGCCCAACGCCTGGTCATGCGGCCCCGCCTGCCCCTGTCGCACGCCCAGTGCCGACGACAATAGCCTCCGGCGGCCGACGTCGCCCTAGCAGTTGAAGCAGGATCGCCTTGACCAGGAACCCGGGTCGCTGCCGGCCGATGCCGCTGGGCGCCAGCAGCGCCAAACGGTCGACGCGCTCCGGGCGGCGTACCGCATAGTCCAGCGCCAGCGCGCCGCCCAGCGACACCCCGACGAGCGCGGCGCGCTCCAGCTTCAATCCATCCAGCACGTCATCGAGCCATTTCGGCATATGCCATCGAACCCAGCGGCGGCCGCGAGGTCGCGCTGGCGCCCGGCTCGCCGATCACATCGACGGCATGAACGTGCAGCCGCTGAGCGTACGCCTCAATGTCGGGAAGCCACATCGCGGCATTGGCCCCCGAACCCTGGAGCATAACGACGGGCGGTGCCTGGGCGGCACCACACGTGACCACGAAGGTTTCACCTTCGCGGGTAGGCACGAACAGCTGGCGGGTACCGGCGGGCCAGCGTCCCAGCAGCTCGCGGTAACGTGCCTGGACCAGGTCGCGGCCGGTCTCGGACCGGTAGACAGCGTTCATGCCGAGTCCAGGAGTGCGCTCACCAGGCGTAGCAGCTCGGCGCTGGTCTGGGCACTCCCGAGCAGCATGATGCGCAGCCGCGCGCGTTCCTCGTCGTACACCGTCTGTACCCGCATCGGATCGTCATCCTCGCGGAGCCCATTAACCGCGGCCATGACCAGGGTCATGACCCGGTCGGCGTCCTTGCCGGAAATCGCGTCGACCGCGACCACGCTGGACACCTCGACGTGACGGGTCCGGTTTGCATCCTCGCGCGGGGCGGCCGGCACTGTCCCCCCGGTGAGAGCGGCAAGATCCTCGCCCGCGATGCGGTACTGCTTGCCTATCCGGACCGCCTTGAGCCTGCCGTCCCGTACGTAGTTGCGGACGGTTTTCACATGCAGGCCCAGCCGCTCAGCGACCTGCTCGACGGAGTAGAGCTCCGACACCTTCCCCCTTCCTCGTGGGGCCTACCGGAGCCTGGCGCCGAGCTCGTCGAGGTCAGCGAGAAACCAGACGTGCTGCCCCCGGTTCGACTCGTGGACCAGGGCGAGCAGGGCCGAGCTGCTCTCCAGATGGCGGGATAGGTCCCCAATGATGACCAGCCGCAGCTGGTAGTTGACGAACTTCTGCATGATCTCCCCGGCAAGGCCCGTGCGGAGGGTGAAGAACGCGTCGTCAAACCGGGTCGCGGGTACAGCGACCACCTCGGCCTGTGATACGGCCCCGCCGATCAGGTCCAGGGCGTCCTGCACTGTGGCGATTCGGGGCCCGTCGGCATCGCAGACGAGCGCAGTGACGCCGTCATATCGAGTCAGAGTGTCAGGCATCGCATACCACCTGAATAATCAACATACTTCCTTATCACTCCGTATAGCTCGACTTAGATACTCTAACACTCTCTATCATGCCGTAAAGCGGCAAAGATATCGTTGGGCAGCCGAAAGCGCACAACCAGATATGGTCGGCCCAATGGGCATACCGACGCTGATCGTCGTCTCCGGGCCCGGCGGTTCGGGAAAGACGACCCTGGCTCATCAGTTGGCTGCCACCCTCGGCTGTCCTGCTCTGTGTCGCGACGAGATCAAGGAAGGCATGGTCGCGTCCAACCCGGGCTTCGTGCCTGCCATCAGCGACGCGCTGACGGCGCGGACGTATGACCTGTTCTTCGAGGCGATCGCGCTGTTGCTGAGAGCCGAGGTGACACTCATCGCTGAGGCAGGGTTCCAGCACTCGCTCTGGTGCCGAGGCCTCGAGCCGCTGACCGGCCTAGCGAACCTGAGGATCCTCCGCTGCCAGTCGCCCGACGAGCTGGCTCGGGAACGCGCACTCGCCAGGATGGCCGCCGAGGCGACCCGCGCGGCCCACGCCGACGGCGAACACTTCTCTGTGCCCCGGACGTTCGACGCCATCCACGTCGACGCACCCACCCTCGACGTCGACACTTCCAACGGCTGGCACCCGGACCTTGAAGAGATTGCCGCCTTCTGCCGCCGCCGATGAACGGATCCTCACTCAGCTGGCGCGACGCATAAGCTCCTCGACGACGGCCGACGGGTCGGGCAGTCGCTCGATCTCGGCCTTGACGCTGACCGCAGCAGCAGCGTAGGAGTCGTCATCGAGAACGCTTCGGGTGGCGTCCCGGATCGCCTCCGCCGAGACCTGGTTCGGCAGCAGAGTGATGCCGGCGCCGATGCGTGCGATCTGCACTGCGTTTCCGAACTGGTCCGCGCCACGCGGCAGGCACACCAGCGGCACGCCGTGCGCCAGGGCACCGATGATGGTGCCGGCGCCGGCATGGCACACAACCGCGCTGCATCGTGGCAGCAGCAGCGCCTGCGACACATACTGTTCGACGGCCACGTTGGGCGGCAGTGGTTCGAACGCCTCCGGATCGGCCGCGTAGCCGCAGGTCAGGACTACGTTCACTGGCAGGTCCCGGAGCGCATCGAGCGGTACCGCAAACTCGGCGACGTTGTTGAACACGGTTCCCAAGGTCAGATAGACGGTTCGCTCGTACGGCAGCGCGGTGACGCGCCCCGGGAGCACGTCGCCGGGCCTGATCTCTCCCGCGTCAGGACGGATCCGGATGACGTCGGTGTACGGCTGGTCATCGGGTGCCTGAAGCACGGCAGGGAACGGGTCGAGATATGGGGTGTCGGCCATCGGGACCCGCCACGCCGGATCACCCAGACTCGAGCTGACCCGATCCAGGACCAACTGCGCGAGAGCGACGAAGTTTGGATAGTGGGCGCCCAGCCCGTGCAAAACGTGGAGATCAGCCTGGACATACATCCCGGCCAGTTCGTATATCTCCCGCACGACAATGTTCGGACGCCAGTCAGCCGTCCGATCCAGCAGGTCGTAGGAACGTGCGACAGCCGGGTCGGCGAACATCGCCATCCCATTGGCCACGGTCCGATCCGCGTCGCTCTCAGCGGCTGCTCGGGGACGGTCCCGCAAGCCGGCCTGGATGGTCTCGAGCTGGGGACCGATCGCCCACGCCGCGAGGCCACGCCGTTCGATGTCGGGGACGACGTTCGGGCCCGCGGCGACCACGACCTCGTGCCCGGCCGCCTGCGCCGCCCGAGCGAGCGGCAGCATCGGCAGCCAGTGGCCGACAAGGGGGTTGCTAGTCAACAGAATGCGCATGACGACTCCAGATCAGCATGCCGACACTCAAATACAACCGCACCGGCGAGCCCAAGCCGCACCGAGTGTGAAATGCGCTCCTTGTCGCGAGGCCGGATCCCCTTCTTTATCAAGCAGTGGTGAGCCGAATCCGACACTTGAGGAACCGGAATCGTGAGGCCGAGCCACTGACGGACGCGGAATCTGACGCGCCGCGATGGGCCGCGCTCGGCCCGCTTCCCTCAGAATCTGACGCCAGTTCCCCCGACACGCCTTACAGACCGGCTGTATACGGAACTGACGTCAGTTTTTCGAGGGCTTGTGGCGACGCCGCCTCTGGCAGTTGCCGCTGGCTACTCACGCTCCGCTGTCTCGAGTCCCGGATCGCGCTCAGAACTTGCGGTTGGCGAGTACTGGAATGGCGGCCCGGGTCTGCTCCACCGCGTCAAGATCAAGCTCGGCGAGCAGCACGCCAGGCTCCGCACCCAATGACCTCAACACCTCGCCGCGAGGAGAGATGACCGCGCTATAGCCGACCCCGGTGGGCGCTCGCCCGTCGAGTCCCACTCCGGCTGCGGCTGGGTCCGCTTGGGCAGCGGCAACCAGGTACGACGTGCTGTCCAACGCACGTGCCCGGGTCAGCAGCTGCCACTGTTCGACCTTGCCCGGTCCGGCACCCCAAGAGGCGGCCACACAAATCACCTGAGCTCCCAGCTCGGCAAGTCTGGTGTAGAGGCCAGGAAACCTGATGTCGTAGCACAAAGTGAGCCCGACCTTTGCGTCGCCCACGGTGATCATCACGGGCTCGGCACCGGGCGCAACCGTGTCGGATTCGCGGAATCCGAAAGCATCAAAGAGGTGGATCTTGTGGTAGTGGGCATCAACACCGGGTCCGACGACGCGCAGGGTGTTGTTGACCCGGCCGTCCGCGCTCGGGCTGAACATGCCAGCCATGACGACCAGCTGGTGATGCTCGGCAATCTCTCGCAACTGCTTCGCCCACCGTCCGTCCACCGGTTCGGCGATTTCCGCCAGCGGCAATCCGAAGCGGCGCATCGTTGCCTCGGGAAACACAACCAACTGCGCGCCCTGATCCGCCGCCTCGGCCGTTCGCGTCGCTACCAGCTCCAGGTTCTGCTGAGGATCTGAACCGCTGAGGATTTGGGCAACGGCGACCCGCAGCGTGCTCATCGTCGGTTTCCTTCTTCCCGAGCCATCTCCCACACCAGCACTTCCGCCTCCGCGCGTGCGGAGAGCGTCAGCTCGGCCGAGCCTGACAGTCGAAGCGAGTCGCCGGGCTCCAAACGCCCGATCGTCTCAGCGTCCACAACCCCTCGCGCCAGGTAGACGTGCAGCAGATCACCATCGGGCAGCCTGCGCGACATTCCGGTCGGCAGTACGGTGACCCAAAGTGTGGAGCAGGCGCTGCCTAGGCTTACCACCGCATGGGGATGCCGACCAGAGGCGATCGGCACCCAGGCGCTGGCAAGATCACCAAGGGCCAGGTCCCGTTGCTGATAGCTGGGAGCTGCTCCAGACTCGTCGGGCTTGATCCACATCTGGACGAAATGGACGGGCTCGGCGGGAAGCGCCGGATCGCTTCGGTAGGCATCGTTGCGCTCGGCGTGCACGATGCCCGAGCCTGCACTCATCCGCTGCGCCAGTCCGGGGTAGATCAGCCCAGAGTTACCGTGCGAGTCCTCGTGGACGAGTGATCCCGAGAGAACCCAGGTGACGATCTCGGCGTCACGATGAGCATGATCGGGATATCCGGCCCCCACGCGTACCAGATCATCGTTGTTGACCATGAGGCGACCGAAGTTGATGTTCGTCGGATCGTAGTGTCCGCCGAACGAGAAGCTGTGGTAGGTCTCGGCCCCATCAGTCTGGGTGAGAAAACGCTGGTGTGCCCGGCGCAACTCGATGTCCGGCGTGGCGATCCTCGGCGTACTCACTGGTTCAGTATCGCGGTCAGCCGAAGCATCAGATGAGTTGGCGCCGGCGTACGCTCCAGCCATGCCTGCCCGTCCTGTCCCTGAAGATCGCGCCAGCTCAGGAATCAGTTGGATCACCTCGACAGTGACTGGCCCGTCCAAGGGTGGGCCGCGCACCGAGGACTTGTGAAATCGGATGGATGACGATTACGCCGACCTCGTACTCAGCGTGGTCGAGCGAATACCCCCCGGCCAGGTCGCGACGTATGGAGACATTGCCGAAATTGTGGGTCGCGGCGGGCCCCGGCAGGTGGGTCACGTCATGGCGCTGTGGGGCGGCGGAGTGCCGTGGTGGCGTGTCGTACGCGCTGATGGGCGGCCCGCGCGCAGCCTCGAGGTGTCCGGTTTGAGACTGCTCAAAGCCGACAAGACTCCGCTCAAGGGTGACCGCGTTGACATGGAGCGCGCCCGTTTCAGAATTGACCGCGGTGCCAGCTGAGATCCGGCAACCGATGTGATCAGAAACTCATGCCGACACGACTCTGGGGAGGGTTCACATTGCGCCGTGATCTATGACAGGCTAGGGACCGCTGTTGCAAGTGGTCTGTGGTCAGTGCTACGCCCCCAGAACTTTGCGTGGGCGTGAGGAAAGTCCTGGCGTCCGACAGCAGTCGGGGCCGTGAGGTGCGGTTTCGAATGCAGATGCTAGGAGAGATGTTCATGGCGCAGGGAACCGTTAAGTGGTTCAACGCCGAAAAGGGCTACGGCTTCATCGCCGTGGACGGCGGCGGTCCGGACGTTTTCGTCCATTACAGCGCGATCGAGTCGACGGGATTCCGGACGCTCGATGAGGGCCAGCGTGTTGAGTTCCAAACCACCCAGGGACCAAAGGGCCCGCAGGCCGACCAGGTCCACGCGATCTGAGTTTTGCCACCACAAAACAAGCCTCGGTACCGATCGGTATCGAGGCTTTGTGTTTTCTTCCGACACTCACGTCCGCGGTGACGAAGCCTACGTTCACGCAGATTCCTTACGGTCTGCACGGTTTGCAACCTATGCAGAGCGCCAGCAGCCCACGTGTACGCAGGTTTCTGACCGGAGGAGCGGTCCGAGAACGCGCAAAGGCGAGTCAGTACGCCGGCTGCGAGGGGTCGATCTGGCGGACCCAGGCACTCACGCCGCCGCCGACATGTACCGCGTCGGCCAGCCCAGCTCCGTGAACCAGGGCCAGGACCTCCGCAGATCGCACGCCGGTCTTGCAGTAGAGCACCACCTGCTTGTCATGCGGCAGCTCTGCCAGTGCGGCGCCGGTCTGGAAATCACCCTTAGGAACCAGAACGGATCCGGGGATCCGGTTGATATCCCGCTCGACCTTCTCGCGTACGTCGATCAGGACGAAGTCCTTCTTCCCTGAGTCACGGTCAGCGAGCCACTCCTCCAGCTGCTGGACCCCGACTGTGTGCCCCGCCACCGCTTCGGCCGCCTCATCGGTGATCGCTCCGCAGAAGGCGTCGTAGTCGATCAGCTCGGTGACCGTCGGGTTCTCACCGCAGACTGCGCATTGTGGATCCTTGCGAACACCCAGCTGACGCCAGCTCATCTCGAGCGCGTCGTAGATCTGCAGCCGCCCGATCAGCGGCTCGCCGATACCGGCCAGCAACTTGATCGCCTCGGTGACCTGCGTGGCCCCGACCGACGCACAGAGCACCCCAAGAACGCCACCCTCAGCGCAGCTTGGCACCATGCCCGGCGGCGGAGGCTCCGGGTAGAGGCAGCGATAACACGGGCCGTGCTCAGCCCAGAAGACGCTGACCTGACCGTCGAACCGGTAGATCGAACCCCACACATACGGCTTGCCGAGGAGCACCGCGGCATCGTTGACCATGTAGCGAGTCGCGAAGTTGTCGGTGCCGTCGATGATCAGGTCGTACTTGGCGAAGATCTCCAACACGTTGTCGTTATCCAGTCGGACATCATGTACGACGACTTTGACGAACGGGTTGGTCTGGCCGATGGACTCCTTGGCCGACTGGGCCTTGGACTTTCCGATGTCGGATTGGCCATGAATGATCTGACGCTGCAGGTTGGATTCATCAACTGTGTCGAAATCGACGATGCCAAGCGTCCCGACGCCAGCAGCAGCGAGATAGAGCAGTGCTGGACTGCCCAGGCCTCCGGCTCCGATCACCAGTACCCGCGCGTTCTTCAGCCGCTTCTGGCCGTCCATCCCGACATCGGGGATGATCAAGTGACGGCTGTAACGGCGTACCTCGTCGATGGTCAGCTCATCGGCAGGCGCTACCAGCGGCGGCAAGGCCACGGTTCTCCTCAAGTTCAAGGGCGCGGCACATACCGCGAAACCAGACATCTGGATCTTTAGCGCTAACGCCCGGCCGACAAGCGCTATTCCGGATGATGGGATAGAGCCATGGCCGCCGCAGGGGACATCATCACCCGGGTAGGTGACCGGACCCTGAGCCTCACCAATCTCGACAAGGTGCTCTATCCCAGCGTCGGCTTCACCAAGGCCGAGGTGATTGATTACTACCTCCGCATCGCTCCCGTGATGTTGCCCTACATTCGCGACCGTGTGATGACCAGGCTGCGGTTCCCGGACGGGGTTGGCGTAGACAAGTTCTCCTTCTACGAGAAGAACGCACCCATGGGTACTCCCGATTGGGTGCGCCACGTGAGCGTCGGCACCAGCGACGGGATCATCGACTACATCGTCGCCGAGGACGAGGCGGCAATCGTGTGGCTGGCCAACCTTGCGGCCCTCGAGATGCACGTCCCGCAGTGGACGGTAAGCAGCGCCACGCCTATGAACGACATCATCAACCTCCCCGAGCTGGAACCCCGTCGTGGGGAGCCGCTGGCTGACCGCGTCGTAGTCGACCTGGACCCCGGAGCCGGAATGACCATCGTCGAGAGTGCCCGCGCTGCGCTGATCGTGGCTGCCAGGCTTGCCGAGGACGGCATGATTCCGATCGCGCAAACCTCAGGTAGCAAGGGGATCCAGGTCTACGCCGCAATTGCTCCGACCCGCAGCAAGACAGCGTGGAGTTACGTCAAGCAGCTCAATGCCTCGTTGCACAAGGCCCAGCCCGCCTTCTTCGTGTCGACCATGTCGGTCGAACAAAGGGCCGGCCGGATCTATGTCGACTACAACCAGAACCTGGCGGCCCGCAACACCATTGCCCCCTACTCCATGCGGGGCCGGGAACGTCCGGCAGTCGCGACGCCGGTGACATGGGAGGAGTTGGGCAGCGTACGAAGGCCCGATGATCTGCAGTTTGCGCCTGAAGAGGTCCTGGCGAGAGTCACCGAATATGGAGACCTGGCCCGCGACCTGCTTACGTCGAATGCTCCACCCCTGCCCGATGAGGCCTGATGGCCTGCGTGGCGACCTCTGATTCTCACCGCGCGTCGGCAACATCGTCTCCTGGCCAGACTGCAAATCCTGCGCTGTGGTCTTTTCCATCGGTCGTCGTGCGAACCCATAAGAAAGCTGCACGGCTAGGGTGAACCCGTGACCACCAAGCTGGAGAAAGAGCCGATCGGCGGCCGGGGCACCCGCCTGCCACGCGATCAACGGCGCATCCAGCTACTTGATGCCGCCAACGAGGTCTTCACCTCGAAGGGCTACCACGCAGCGGCCATGGACGACATCGCAGATGCCGCCGGAGTCTCCAAACCCGTGTTGTACCAGCACTTTCCCTCCAAGCTGGACCTCTACCTCGCGCTACTCGACCAGAGCTGTGATCGGCTCGTCGAGATCGTCGAAGGGGCCTTGGCCTCGACTGAGGACAACGCGGATCGGGTGATTGCCACCGTCGGAGCGTTCTATGAGTTCGTCTCCTCGGATAGCGGTGAGTTCCGCTTCGTCTTTGAATCCGATCTGACCGGTGATGGGGCGGTGCAGCAGCGACTCGCCCGGGTCAATGACGAGATCTCGGACGCTATCGCAGAGGTCATTGCCGAGGACACCTCGCTGCCTGCCCAACAAGCCAGGCTGCTTGCGGTCTCGCTCGTCGGTATCGCCCAGGTAAGCGCGCGCTATTGGATCTCTGGCGGTACCTCAACGATCACGCTCGATGAGGCCAAGCAGCTCGTCAGCAACCTGGCGTGGCGCGGCATCGGTGGCTTCCCACTGACCGAACACGACAAGGCTGAGCGTACGAGCGGTCTGGCCGAGCGCTAGCCTGCTGCCTTTTTGTTTCGCGAAGCAAATAACAACCCCTCGACCCGTGGCCGAGGGGTTGCGGCAGTGCAGGGTAGACGGCGTCAGCCCTTCGCCAACGTGGTGGCCCCAGTCATGATCGCGACCGCCTCGGTTGGCGTATGGGACTTCGGCGTAATCACGCCAGCGCATCCGCCGAGCCTGGCGATATGGATTCGGTCGGATACCTCGAACACGTTCGGCATGTTGTGACTGATCAGGATCACCGGCAGGCCTTTTTCCCTGATCTGCTGGATGAGGTTGAGCACTTGACCGGTCTCCTTCACCCCCAACGCCGCCGTGGGCTCGTCGAGTACGACGAACTTGGTGGCGAAGGTTGCTGCCCTGGCGACCGCCACGGCTTGCCGCTGACCGCCGGACAATGTCTCCACGGCCTGGCTCATGTTTTGCACGGTCGCAATGCCCAGATTGGCCATCGACTTGCCCGCATCCTCCTTCATGCCCTTCTTGTCAAGCATGCGCAGCACCGAGCCGAGCGGCCCGGAGCGGCGGCGTTCCCGACCGAGGAACATGTTGGCCGCGATGTCCAGCGCCGGGGCGACTGCGAGAGTCTGATAGACCGTCTCGATGCCGGAACTGCGGGCATCCTGGGGCGTCTTGAAGTGAACCTCATTGCCATCCAGGTAGACGGTTCCGGAGTCGGCGATCAAGGCCCCGGTCAGGGCCTTGATGAGCGTCGACTTGCCGGCTCCATTGTCACCGATGACCGCGAGGACCTCGCCCGGAAATAGGTCGACGTTCACACCATCGAGACCGACGACCTTGCCGAAGGTCTTGATCAATGCACGACCCGACAGGACCGTATCTTTCGGGTCGGCAAGTACCGGTGGATTACCAAGGCCGACGGTGCTTTTCTCTTCTTCCGACAAGTCACTAGTACGAGGCGTCGTGGTCATGCCTTCACCTTTCTGATCCACTGGTCGATGGTTACCGCGACGATGATCAGCACGCCGATCGACAGAATTCGCAGCTGATCATCTACGCCGGCCAGGGCAAGCCCGTTGTTGAACGCGTAAACGATCAGTGCACCGAGGATGGTGCCGATGATGCCGCCGCGACCGCCGAACAGGCTGGTGCCGCCGATCACGACCGCGGTGATGGTCTCCAGATTGGCCCCCACGATCGCGTTCGGGCTTGCCGTCCCGGCCCGCCCGATCATCACCCAGGCGGTAAAGCCGTAGATCAGCCCGGCCACGGTGTAAACGCTCAACAGCACCTTGTCGACCTGAATACCGACCAGCCGGGCGGCCTCGAGGTCGTCGCCGACGGCGTACAGATGGCGGCCCCAGCTGGTCTGGCTGAGCACGAAGGCGACAACGACTGCAAGGACGGCCACAACGATTACGCCAACAGTCAGACGGAAGGGGCCGATCGCGAACCGGGTGCCCATCGCGTTGAGGATAGGGGGCATATCGTTTCTGCCGACGCTAGCTCCCCCGGAGTACAGGAGACCGACCGCGGTATAGATGCTCAGCGTGCCGAGTGTGGCGATGAACGGCGGCAGGTTCAATCGAGTGACCAGCAGGCCATTGATGAGCCCACATATGGTGCCGACGACAAAGCCGATCAGCAGGGCCAACCCCCCCGGTACTCCGTTGTTGGCCGCTAGGTTGGCCATCACGAGCATCGCGAGGATTGCGGTCGCGCCAACAGCCAGGTCGATCCCGGCAGTAAGGATGATCAAGGTCTGACCGATGGCCAAGGCAGCGATCACCGCAGTCTGCTGCAGGATGATGGAGATAGTCCCGGGCGAGGCGAACCGCGGGTTGATGATCGTGAAAACGATGCAGGCCACGACCAGCACCATCAGCGGGCTGAGCGCGGGATGGGAGTGCAGCAGGTGCTGGATCCGCTGCACGGGCGACTGTTGGCGTTGGGCGAACTGCTCGGCGGCAGTCGCCGGTGCGTGGGTGTCTACGCTCATGTGGGCTTCCTTGCTGTAGGGGATCCTCCGGTATTTCGCGAGGCGACCGCCGCCGCCCCGCGACGGCCTGGCTCCGCCCCGACAGCCGAGCCAACCTTGGCCCGGCGCGGGGTGGAGCCAGCCGCTTGGTCGTTCAACTGAGTTCTAGCCCCAGCACAACTTCTCACCTTCAGCGACATCAATGCTCTCGAGGCCTTCGACCGGCTTATCGGTAACGAGAGCCACGCCGGTGTCGTAGAAGTCCAGGCCAGGCGTCACCTCTGGCTTCTCGCCGGTCGCCTTGAACTTGGCAATCGCCTCGACACCCAGCTCGGCCATCTTCACCGGATACTGCTGCGAGGTGGCCCCAATGGTGCCGTCTTTGACGAGCACCAGACCCGGATCGCAACCACCATCAACCGACACGATGGTGGCTTTCACCCCTGCAGCATCGAGTGCCTCGGCCGCACCGCCTCCGGACGGTTCATTGATGCTGTAGACGAGGTTGATGTCCTTCGACTTGGCCAGGCAGGTCTCCATGGCCGTCTTGCCACCGTCCTGGGCACCCTGGGTCGGCTCGTTGCAGACGATTGTGTAGTCTCCGCCTTTGCCACCGGTGTACTTACCCGTCGGTGCCTCGTCGCCGTTCTTCGTCTTATCGGCCACATCTATGCCCATGCCGGTGAGGAAGCCCTGATCACGGTTGTAATCCACAGAAGCGACCTTGTCATTGAACAAGTCGAGCATGGCAATGTTGGCCTTCTGGCCATCCATCTGCGCGGCCGCCCACTTCCCGATCAGCTCGCCCGCCTTGAAGTTGTCAGTGGCAAACGTGATGTCTGCGGCCTCCGGAGGGATCGGTGGGGTGTCGAGCGCGATCACGTACAGGCCGGCGTCCCGAGCCTGCTCGATGGCAGGGCTCACACCCTCTGTCGCCGGCGTGATCAAAATGCCGGCGTCGCCGCGAGCGATCGCGGCTTCGATCGCCTGGATCTGGGTGGCCTCGTCGCCGTCCTCTTTGCCCGCTGCCGTGGTGATCGTGACGTTGTTGGCTTTGCCGGCCTCCTCCGCACCCTTCTGCATCGCGATGAAGAACGGGTTGGTGCTGGTTTTGGTGATCAGGGTGACGGCAACCGGCTCGGCTGCCTCGCCACCCGGGCTTCCTTCAGAGCCCGCGCCCCCGGTGTCCCCGCCACCACAGGCGGCGAAGGCCAGTGAAGCCGCCGCAGTCAGCGCCAGGGCCGCAGCGAGGCGTGTGCCTCTGCGGTTCGGCGGTAAGTACTTCATAGAAGATCCTCTCGTAGATACGCACCGCCGAATTCATGACAACGGTGTCAAGGTCATTCTTAAGTGGTTCTCAGCTTTGATGTCAACCCCAGTAGATTAACGGTTTCATATCTGGGTACGCTGCTCCTCGGAAAGGGGACATCGATGTCAACGCCGCCTACCGGATCGGCTCCTCGACTGAGGGCGACCATCCGTGATGTTGCGGCGCTGGCAGGCGTTGGAACCAAGACCGTGTCGCGCGTTATTAACGACGAGGCCAACGTATCGCCCCGGACCCGAGAGCGGGTCCAACGCGCCGTATTGGCCTTAAATTTCAAACCGAACCAAGGGGCTGGCGCATTGCGCCGCGGCGATCGCAAGACGCTCACCCTCGGCCTCCTCCTTGACGCCGTGGATAACCCATTCTCAGCCGCGATCAATCGTGCTGTCGAGACCGTAGCCTACGGCAGGGACACGGCAGTTCTCGCGGCCAGTTCCGACAATGATGCACATCGCGAACGCGCCATGGTCGATGCCTTCACCCGTCGGCGCGTCGACGGGCTGATCTTGAGCACGATCACTGAAGATCAGGGTTACCTTCATGTGGAGCGCGAGCAGGGTACGCCACTGGTGTTCGTCGGCCGGCCGCCAACCGGGCTGCTAGCTGATGCCGCCATTACCAACAACTACGAAGCGGCGACCCAGGCGACGCAGCATCTGATCGATCATGGGCATCGCGAGATCGCCTATCTCGGCAACGAGCCTGCGATCTCGATGCTCCGGGGCCGACAACGCGGGTTCACCGATGCGATAGCGGCAGCGGGACTGGGCGAGACTCCGCTGCAGGTGCACGGCTTGCGCTCCGAGCAGGAGGGTTATGCCGCCGTACACGGCCTTGTGCAGCTCGACAATCCGCCCACCGCGCTGTTCAGCTCGCACTATGTGATCACCCTCGGGGCGATTCGGGCGCTTCATGATCTCCACTTGGAGCAGCGCATCGCCCTGATCGGTTTCGACGACCTGGTTCTGGCCGACCTGGTGCGTCCTGCAATCACAGTCATGGCACCCGATCCCACCCGGCTTGGCACGATCGCGGCTGAGCGCATCTTCGCGAGACTGGATGGCGACACCTCACCTGTGCAAACCGTCGTCGTCGCGGCCGAACTCATCACCCGTGGTTCTGGCGAGATCCTGCCACCCGGTCAGTAGTGTCGACTGAACCGGTAGCGGAAAGGTGAGTTCACCATGGCGATCTCTGAGATCATCCCGCTCAGTACTCGCGAAGACTGGACGGTGGAACGCGGCGTTGCGGCTGTCTCGGCCAGCCTCAGGGGAGTCCGGCGGCTGGGAGTCGCCTTTTCCGGTGGCGTCGACTCGTCCCTCTTGCTTGCGCTCGCGACGCGGGCACTTGGCGTCGACAGTGTGATCGCCCTGCTCGGGGTATCCCCCAGCCTCGCGGGCGAGGAGCGGAGTACTGCGCACGACGTCGCACGCCAGGTCGGCGTACGGCTCGTCGAGCTGATGACCTATGAGGGTGATCGGCCGGAGTATCAGGCCAACGGGCCTGATCGATGTTTCCACTGCAAGGAAGAACTCTTCAGCCGGATCGATGACGGGATCGCCGACCGGTACGGGCTGGACGCCATTGCGTACGGGGAGAACGCTGACGATGCTCGGCGACCGGATCGACCAGGTGCCCAGGCCGCCACCAACCACCATGTCCTTCGGCCGCTCGCCGAGGCTGGCATGACCAAGCTGACCGTGCGCACCCTCGCGCGGGCCATGGGCCTGCAGGTGGCCGACAAGCCCGCTGCGCCCTGCCTCGCGTCACGGATTCCACACCATCAGTTGGTCACGCCAGCCAAGCTCAGCCAGATCGAACGCGCCGAGGCGGCATTGCGGCAGCTCGGATTCGCCGAGCTGAGAGTTCGGCATCACGACGACATCGCGCGGATCGAACTGCCTCCCGCGGATCTGATCCGGGCGGTCAGCGATCCGCTGCGCTCGAAGGTACTGGACGCCGTACGAGGCGCCGACTTCCGATTTGTCACGGTGGATGTCGGTGGGATCCAGTCCGGCGCATTCACCCTGCCGCTCCTGAATTCTGATCATGACTGAATCCGCGACCCCAGGCATGTCCCTTGAGGCGCTTCGCTGACCTTGATCACAACCGGACTACGCGACGCGGCTACCCGGAGGCGATCTACTGCGAGGGAAAGACGCCTGAACAGCTTGCCATGATCGCTGCCGCTGTTCGTGATCAACCGCACGTCACACTGTTCACTCGAGCAAGCAAGCAGCAGGCCGCGGCCATCCTGTCAGAGCTCCCCGACGCCTTTCATGATCAAGAGGCAGGGCTGCTGGCCTGGCCATCCGATCCGCCGACCGCGACGGGCGGACTGGTTGTGGTGCTGGCAGCCGGAACCTCAGATCTGCCCGTCGCCAAGGAAGCGCAGCTCACAGCCGCGTACCTGGGAAGGTCCACCGAGCTGGTTGTTGACGTCGGTGTCGCGGGCCTCCATCGGGTCCTGGGCCGTCTCGACTTGCTGCGGCAGGCCCGGGTGGTAGTGGTTGCTGCGGGCATGGATGGCGCTCTTCCCAGTGTCGTGGCGGGGCTCATCCCAGCGCCCGTGGTGGCAGTGCCGACCTCGGTGGGCTACGGCGCGGCCTTTGAAGGACTGGCTGCGCTCTTGGCCATGCTCAACGCCTGCGCGCCCGGCGTAGCCGTGGTGAATATCGACAACGGCTATGGCGCCGGGCACCTGGCGGCTCAGATCGCGGCGCCATGAGCAGCCGGCGCCACGCCTGGATCGATGCCTCAGCTGGGGTTGCGGGCGACATGTTGTTGGGCGCCCTGATCGACGCGGGTGCCGATCTTGCGGTCGTACAGCAGGCCGTCGACGCCGTGATCGCTGACTCCGTCCGGTTGATCTCGACATCAGTGACCCGAGCCGGACAGCACGCAAACCGGATATCGGTAGAGGTGATCGCCGAAGACGTTCCGGTACGGGAGTGGAGAGCAATCGAAGATCTCCTAGCCACCGCAGATCTCGCCGCACCGGTCCGCGATCGAGCACTCGCCTGCTTTGGCCGACTTGCCGAGGCCGAGGGCCGAATCCACCACCAGCCCGCAGCGGAGGTGCATTTCCACGAGGTCGGCGCACTCGACTCCATTGCCGACATCGTAGGAGTCGCAGCCGCCCTGCACTCCCTCGAGATCGACAGCATCAGCGCGAGTGCGGTCGCTGTCGGATCCGGACGGAGCCGAGGCGCCCATGGTGATATGGGGGTTCCGGTGCCGGCTGTCGTCGAGCTGGCTGCAGGATGGAAGCTCTTCGCCGGCGGCTCAGGCGAACTTACGACCCCAACCGGCATGGCATTGGTCTCGGCCCTAGCCGAGCGCTGCGAAGACCTGCCGCTGCTCACCCTGCAGGCTTCCGGGGCTGGCGCCGGCAGCCGAGATACACCCGGTCGGCCAAACCTCACGCGCGTACTGATCGGCGAACGAGTCACGCACCCCGATGATCATCTGTCGGAGGCAGATGTGCTGATCGAGGCCAATGTCGACGATCTCGACCCTCGACTCTGGCCTGGGGTACTCACCAGCTTGATCAGAGCCGGAGCCGCCGACGCATGGCTCGTGCCGATCATCATGAAGAAAGGTCGACCCGCGCATACGGTCAGCGTTCTGGCTCGGCCCGATCAGGCAGCCGATCTTCGCTACCTGCTCTTGACCCTGACGAGCACCATCGGTGTGCGGGAGACCCGCGTGCGCAAGACGGCCCTACCACGAGGATGGGTCGATTTGATCATCGCTGGCAGCTGTATATCAATCAAGATCGCGCATCACCACGAGACGATCTGGCAAGTCACGCCTGAGTTCGATGATCTTGAGCGGGCCGCGGATGAGCAGGACCTCTCCCCGATCACCGTGCTCGAGCAGGCCATGGCAGCCGCGCTAGCCGCAGGTCTGGTGGCCGGTGCGCCGATACCGAACGGCCTGCGCAGCAGCCGGACCTAAGATCAAGATCTCAGCAGGGTGAGCACAGCCTTGACCCGGCGGTTGGTGTCGTGCGACGGCTCCAGTCCTAGCTTGCGGAACATCGAGGCGCAGGAAGTCTCCACGGTTCGCTCACTGATATCCAGCAGCTCGGCGATGCCGGCATTCGAGCGACCTTCGGCTATCAAGGCGAGGATTTCCCGTTCGCGGCCTGTCAACTGGCTCAGAGGTGAGGCAGGACGTCGGCGGCGCATCAGTCTGGCGACAATCGTCGGATCCAGAACGCACTCGCCCTCGCTCACTCGATGCATGGCATCGATCAGGACTGCGATGTCGGACACGCGCTCCTTTAGGAGATAACCGAGATGGCCAGGTTGGTCTGCAAGCAGACGCTGGGCATACCGAGGTTCGAGGTATTGGCTGAGCACGACAACGGAGGTCTCAGGCCAGCTGTCACGAATCCTCCTGGCGGCCGCCAGCCCCTCGTCGGTGTGGGTGGGCGGCATGCGAATGTCGACCACCGCCACGTCAGGATGTTCCAGGGCGACAAGCCGCAGCAACGTCTCTGCATCGCCGGCCTCGCCCACCACCTCGACGCCCGCGTCGCTGAGCAGCCGAGCCACTCCGGACCGGATCAGCATGATGTCGTCGGCGACTACGGCGCGCATGGGATCACCGCTTCTATTGAGCTTGATCCGTTCAACGCCTGCGGAAACGCGAGATGGCCGCCGACTGCCCCGATCCGATCCGCCGCTTCAACGAAGCTCGTAGACGACAGCTCTGGAACCTCCTCCAGCTGTGCACGCACGTGAACGGCCCCATCATGTTCCCAGATCCGCAGCAATACTTGGGCTGTCGATGATCCTCTTTGGGCAGCATCCACCGCTGCAATTGCGAACGCGTAGATGGCTCGCTCGATTTCATCCGGCAGGCTGTCAATCGAGGCGTGCAGCTGCAGCTCCACTGGCGCATCCGAATTGGCGATCAGCTCTTCTAGTGCCGCTTCAAGGCCCTCTGTGGTGAGCGTTTCGGGAAAAGGGTCGAGGTCCAGCCGGCGCAGGTGAGCAAGCACCAAACGCAGCCGCCGGTCGATTTCGGCGAGCAGGCTTCGATCGCTCGACGTGACGTAGCGGGCCACGAGCTGAAGCTGGACGAGAACGCTGACCAGGCGCTGCTGGGCACCATCGTGCAGATCTCGCTCGATGCGTCGCCGTTCAGCATCGGAGGTCGCAATGATTCGACGTTGCGAAGCGTGAAGGTCAGCCAGCCGCGCCGAGGCCGCTGCCGAGAGCTGCGCATTGCGAAGTGCCAATTTGGCGGCTGGGGTCAGGCCAGCCAGAAGCTCCGCCTGGTCAGTGCCGCGCGAAGGCTCTAGCCGCATGACTGGACCTGATTCATCTGAGAGCACTACACCTTGTCCATACGGTGACGACTCGTGGCCCTCGGCGTCTACCCAACGATCGGAACCAGGTACGGCATATGCGACTCGCAAGGACCGTTCGGGCGAGGACAAAGAGTGGACAAGGAGGGAGACTGCACGCCGAGATCGCGCGGTGCGGAATGCCGCGCTGCACACGGCACCTGCCACAAGTCCAGGAGCCACCGGCCCCAGCAAGATCAACCAGCTGGCGATACCCGCGGCTCCCCACGACACCCAACGGATCAGCATCAAGGCTGAGAGCAGACCGAGGGCTCCCAGTCCAGCGCCTATCAGCAGCTGAGGTGCCCCAGATCGCAGGACTCCCACCGCCGCCAGCCCGGCTGCGACGACGGTCAGCGCTGCAACGATGGCCACCGCGTCCTCGGCCGACAATGCGAAATCCAATGGCGCTGTCACGTTCCCGCAAGTACGCACACAGCCGGGGTCGGCAAAGGGGTCGTAACCCAGGAGATGGACAGCCACGGCGAGTGCGACAACCAGATACGACGCTCGTAATACCCAGCTCACCGGACGCGGCGCCCAGCCGTGGACAGTGGCCGCCACGCCCGCGACTGTAAGAGGACTTACAGCGAGCGCAGCGGACCTCAGGCCATCAGGCAGCGCGGGCCATGCGGCCCAGAACGGCACCTGCGATCCGACGCTCGCTAAAGCCAAACCGAGAGCGCAGGCTGTGCGCGGCCTCGCTGCGAATACCGCAACCGGAACCAACGCCGAGGCGAGGAGAAGAAAAGCGAGCATCGCTGGGTCGAGACGTGACTCGGCGAACGTCACCGGATTACGTGTGCCCCAGCGTCCCGCGGACACCAGGGCGGTGATCGACGGCACCAGCACTGCCGTCAACGCAGCGAGCCGATAGCCGGCGAGAGTCTTGGGCTGCGTCACGACGGAATCTTGTGACGACACACCTTCATTGTCGGGTGCTGTCTCGCCCCCGCAGACCAGTGTTTTCCACATCACTGCCCGAGGTATCACGCTGGGCGGCGGCTCTCGGGATCCCTAGCGTCCTTGACATCACCACAATCAAGGAGGAGACATGAATATGCGCAGACTTGTCGCCGGGTTGATCACGACGCTGAGCGTTGTGGCAACAGCGGCCTGCTCGGCGAGCGCACCAGCCGACCGGGCTGGTGGAGACACGGTGACCCTCAAGCTGGGGACTATCGACCACGTCAATCCCGACGGTCAGTCCTTCGGGGTGCAGGCTTTTGTTGACAACATTCCGAAGGTTTCTGACGGACGCCTCAAGGTCGAGGTGGTGGAGGAATTCGGCGGCGGCGCCGCCACCGCTGATGCTGATCTGATCAAGGCGATTGCCGATGGCAAGCTCGACGGCGGCTGGGTCGGTACTCGCGGGTTCGGAGCTGCCGGTATTCATGGGCTCGAGGCATTCGAGGCGCCCATGGTCATCACCACTTATGCCGCGCAGAAGGCGCTGGTTTCCAGCGACGTGGCGACTCAAGCGCTTGCCTCACTCGACACATCGCGAGTTGTGGGCCTTGGTCTGACGGTTGGCGCGCTCCGACGCCCGTTCGCCGCCAAGTCCGCGCTAGCAGGGCCTGAGGACTGGGAGGCTGTGAAGTTCCGAAGCTTCAACTCCCAGGTCCAGTCCGACACGGTGAAGGCGCTCGGCGCCGTGCCGGTGAACAAGGGATTTGGCTGGATTGACGAGCTCAAGGCTGGCCGGCTGCGGGGCGCTGAATTCAGTCTGGCCCAGTACCAGCAAAACGGCTTAGGAAAAGAGGCGGGCAATGTCACCAGCAACGTCGTTCTCTGGCCAAAGATGTTCGTGCTGAGCTTCAGCCGCCAGAAGTTCGAAGCACTGAGCGAGCAGCAACGCGCGTGGCTCCGCCAAGCAGCCGATCAGGGCGTTCAAGCTTCAGTTGAGGCAACCTACGACGAAAGCAGCATCGCTGAGGAGCTCTGCACACGAGGAGTGCGGTTCAAGGAAGCCACGCCGGCTCAGCTCCTTGCTCTCCGGACGCGGCTGACGCCGGTACTCGACCGGCTAGCCTCCGATCCCCTAAGCGGGCCGCTGCTCGCCAAGATCAAGGCCGTGGCGCAACAGCACGCCGCAAGCGAGACCCTGAAAGTCAACAACGAGTGCCGAAAGGGAGTCAGTGTCGATGAAAGCATTGCGGGCACGATTCCGCGGAGCGCAGCTGCCATCCCGGACGGCACGTACCGTGTACAGATCAGCACCGACGACGTACTTGCCGCTGGTCTGGACAACCACGACGGAAACTCAGGCATCTGGACACTCGCTATTCGCGGTGGGAAATATGAGATGCGGTGCCAACCCGGCGATTCCGAGGGATGTGGCGGCGAGAGCCCGAGCGGGCCGGTTGACACAGGTAACCTCCGCGGCAAGGGAGATGTCGCTTACCTCGTGTCGGAGATGCATCCCGGCGACATACACAGGCTGCAGTGGAAGCTGAACTCCGACGGTTTGCGCTTTATCAATCCCGATCAGAGCCGTGGCTGGGAGCTGGTCCTCAAGCCGTGGCAGAAAATCGACTGACCGGAACCGTCGCCATCACCGTTGTGCCGGCTCCAGGTGCGCTATCTACCTGGAGCCGGCCACCGCATGTGGCGAGTCGGTCGGCCAGGCCCTGCAGGCCTGAACCGCTTGGATCGGCGCCTCCGGCACCGTCGTCGCGCACCGTCATCACCAATGCTCTCTCCAACACGGGTCAGGGAGATCTCCACGGAACTAGCCTCCGCATGTTTGACTGCGTTCGTTAGAGCCTCCATGCAGACGTAATACAACGCGGTTTCCTCATTGACACCAGCCGCAGTGTCAGCCTCGATGGTGATGGAGGCGGGTAAGGAACACCTTGCGGCGAGCTGCTCCAGTACTGCGCGAAGGCGACCACCACCAAGTTCGGTCGACGGTACTCCCGCTACCAGATCGCCGATCTCGCGAGTCGTTGACGTGATCTCCTCGCACACGACGTGAAATACCGCGCCCGCGTCGTCTTGCGTGGCAGCAGCCCGCATGCTGTCCAGGTCGGCCCGAGTGCGTTCCAAGGTGTCAAGGTCGTTGCGAAGTGTCACGGCGGCCTGCTCGCGCTGCCGATCCGCTGAAGCAACGATGCGAATCCGGGCGGCCTCCAGATCGGCCACCCGTTGCGCAAGCTCCGCTTGGCGACGCTCCTGTGTCAAGGTGAGGCGGATTGCAGCTGACACGGCCGCTGCGGTGGCCGGATCGTCGAGTGAGCTTGACCTGTGCACCACCTGCGCTACCTGGATGGAGTTATCGGCGACGTTCAGCACTCGAGCTCCTGGGATGTCGGACTGGGTCCCTGCCGTCACGATGCGAAGGTCCGGATCGTGCAATACATCTCGTAACACCAGCTCGAGACCGAGCACGCCGGTCGGGCCGGCATCGGCAACCAGTTGATCTTCCAGCGCGGCGCGGCGCGACGCCGCGGCGCGAACAGCAAGGGCGAATCCCACAGCGATCAACACCAGGACGACCTCGTACGCGAGCAGCGCTTCTGAGGGCCGGAATTGCTCCGGGCGGAACCGAGCCATGAACCATGCGGTGCTGATTACGCCGGACACACCGACTGCGGAAAGGGCCGCGTACGGAGTGCTGATCCGGCGCTTCTGCCAAGCGAGCGCACACCCGAGGGCGCAGACAGCAAAGCTGGCAGCGATCGCTAATTGATCGAATAACTGCAGTCCGACCATGATCGCGAGGATGGCGACAACGAACTGCCACGGGCGGCGGAGCCGACCAGTTGGGAATGCCGCGAGCGCCACCAGAAGAAGCGCCGAGTGCAAGGACCGCGCAGCCGGCAGCACTCCCAAGTGGCCAGGCCAGTCCCACCGCGACCATCCACCCTCGCTGCGCAAGCGGACCGCCACTTGCTGCTGCAGCCGCCACAAAGGCCAGCCCAACGGCGGCATCCAGAGAAGGCGAGATTGCTGCTCGTAGGCTGAGTGATGCTGCTTGCCCAGGCCGTGGAAACGCAAGCCACCAAGAAAATGACCACCCACGCCAATCGACGGGGCAGCTTCGACTGCAGCCAATGTGCCCTCGTCGAGATGTGTCGGGCCAACTGCGCCACGATCACATACTGCTGCCACATAGGTCTTCTAACAATCGCGGATCCCAGTACTGAGCTGAGTCTGGGTAAACCGGCGTCGAGTAGATTTGCTGGTCAAGCCCGAAAACGCCATCAGCTTGCGATAGAAACGCAACGAACATCGAAGCAAGCGCCAGAGAGGAAGTCGATGACCGAGCCTACGTCGTCCGCCGCTGCCCCGGCGCCACTCACTCCGCCCGAGGGCGCGCCGCTGACCCTCACCGCACCGGCTCCTCCAGCACTCGTTGTCGCCACTCAGGCTCCTGCCATCGCTCCACAAGTGGATCCAGCTCTGCTTCCGGAGCTCGACGGCAAGGTTGACGGCTTCTTGACCACTTTGATGGCAGCTCAGACGCGCTCACCTGAGTTCGCCCAGCAGGCAGCCAACGTTCGTGCCATGGGAGACGCTGACATTCGCCGCGCTGCGGAGACCTCCAATCGCCTGCTGCAGACTCCGGTACGCGCGCTCAAGGAGGGCGGACTCGCTGAAGGGTCCAAGGTCGGCAACACGCTGCTGGAGCTGCGCCGCACGGTCGAGGACCTGGACCCGAGCCGGGCGACTGGGACGCGCAAGTTTCTTGGAATGATTCCCTTCGGCGACAAGATCACCGATTACTTCCGACGCTACGAGTCCGCCCAGGGCCACTTGGACGGGATCCTGCACGCTCTCCGCAATGGCCAGGACGAGCTGACCAAGGACGACGTCGCGCTCAACCTGGAGAAGCAGAACCTCTGGGGAGCGATGGGGCGCCTCAACGCCTACATCTATGTCGCTGAGCGGCTCGACGCGCGGCTCGCTGCGACCATTGCACAGCTGGAGCTCTCAGACCCAGAGCGCGCGAAGGCATTGAGCCAGGACGTGCTGTTCTACGTCCGTCAAAAGCACCAAGATCTGCTGACCCAGCTCGCCGTGTCAATTCAGAGCTATCTCGCCATCGACATCATCATCAAGAACAACATCGAGCTGATCAAAGGCGTTGATCGGGCCTCGACGACGACAATCTCCGCCCTCCGCACGGCTGTGATCGTGGCGCAAGCACTCGGAAACCAGAGACTGGTTCTCGACCAGATCACGGCCTTGAACACCACAACCTCCGACCTCATCCAGCGCACCTCGGAGATGATGCGTGACACCTCTGCGCAGATCCAGCAGCAGGCGGCCTCTGCGACGATCGGACTCCCCAGCTCCAGGCGGCATTCCAGAACATCTACGCCACGATGGATTCCATCGACAACTTCAAGCTCCAGGCGCTGGACACCATGGCTGCAACCATCGGCACCTTGGAGACCGAAGTCGCCAAGTCACGCGAGTACCTCGATCGGGTGCAGCGCCAAGATCAGCAACTGGCTTCGGGCGCCTTGGACCTCGAGAGTGGCGCCACCCCCGGCGGGTTGCGCTGATCCGACATCCGGCTTCTCGATCATCGTCGGCGTCACATGGGCTTCAAGGACTGGATCGCAACCATCACCGGCAGGCGTCCGCAACCACCACCGCTACCAGTGCAGCCGGCACCAGCAGCGCCGACCGAATCCGACATCATGCGCGCTCTGGAGCGCGTCGAGGACATGGTCGGGGGCGGCGTGGTACCGGCGCCGGTTCAGTCCAGAGTCCGCCGGGTTGCTCAGACCGTACGCGAGACCATGCCCCGACTGCGTAACCTCGGGCTCGGGCAGTCCGGAGGCGTACTCGGTCATGGCAACGGCCACCGACTACCTACCCGAGGCGGTCGGCGCTTACACCCGGCTGCCACGACAGTGGGCCGACTCGCGCCCGATCGAGAATGGCAAGACTTCACTGATGTTACTTATCGACCAGCTGGACCTGCTGGGCGCCACGATGGACAAGATCTTTGATGCGGTGGTCCGGGTCGACGCGGATGCGCTCATCGTGCATGGCCGCTTCCTGCAGGAGAAGTTCGGTCATGCGTCAACCGGAGGAGCACTGAACATCGGCGACCAGCCCGCGCCGGAAGCACCGCGCAGCACCTTGGACTTGCCGTGACCGAGCCGTCGACCCGCACCCTCGCCGCGGCCTTGGACGAGCTCCGCAGCGCAGCCGTTGCAGCCGGCCTGGAGCCTGAGGCGGCGGTACGCGAGGGCGAGGCGCTGGCCGCAGCCGTCGCGGAGTCAGCAGAGCAGGCGTATCGCGATTGGTGCGACCAGACCGGCCACCAGGACCCGCAGGCCTTCTTCGATGCGGCCCATCGTGGCCGACGGTGGCGCGCCGCCCCCACCGCACTCCTCGGACAGCTGGTCCTCAACAGGTCGCCGAAAGCCGCCAGCTATGCCGAAGCTTTGGCCGAGCTCTGCCGCACTGCGGAGACACTGGGCCTACCAAACCCAAGGACCGCCGGCAATGCCGCTGTGGCGGCTGCCGCTCAATTGGGCGCGCTGACCGCACCCCGAGTCCCGACCACGACGCGGCCCGAGGTTATGGAGATGCTTCGGGTCCTCGAGGAGAGCTCGCTCGACCTGAGGTCGATGGACATCCCGGGCGGCTTCTCCGGGATCGATTCGGCTTGAGGATGCCAAGATGCGCCCTGAGCTTGTCGAAGGGCAACCACCTGGCACTTCGACAGGCTCAGCGCACATTACTGAGGCGCGGTGCCCAGCGGAGAGCCTCCGACAAGAAAGCGGAGGCTGCGGCCAAGCCGGAACCCGAACCAAAGACCCTCGCCGAGCTGCTGGCCGAGCTCGACGCGCTCATCGGCCTCACGGAGGTCAAAGCCGAGATCCATCGGCAAGTGGCGGTGCTTCGGGTCGAGACGCTGCGCAGCAAGGCGGGCTTGAGGTCTCCGACCATCACCCGCCATCTGGTCTTCGTCGGCAATCCAGGCACTGGCAAGACAACAGTGGCTCGACTCGTCGGCGGAATCTATCGGGCGCTCGGACTGCTGTCGAAGGGCCAGCTCATCGAGGTTGACCGCTCGGAGCTGGTCGCCGGCTACCTTGGGCAGACGGCAATCAAGACGGCGGAGGTGGTGGCGTCCGCAGCGGGCGGAGTCCTCTTCATCGATGAGGCGTACAGCCTGGCGGGTGACCAGTACGGCCAGGAGTCGGTCGACACCCTGGTCAAGGAGATGGAGGACCGTCGCGACGATCTTGTGTTGATCGTTGCCGGCTATCCCGATCCGATGGCCATCTTCATCGCCCAGAACCCTGGGCTGGCGAGCCGCTTTCGTACCACGATCGAGTTCGCCGACTACACCGACGAGGAACTGGTGAGCATCCTCAAGGAGATGGCTAAAGCAGCGGACTACGACCTCGACGACGCCTGCGTGGCACGCTTTACCGGAATCCTTGCCCTGACACCGCGCGGTTCCATCTTCGGCAACGGGCGATTTGCTCGCAATATGCTGGAGGCCGCGATTGGCAAGCATGCATGGCGGCTTCGCGACGTCGCCGAGCCGACCGTCGAACAGCTACGAAAGCTGATCCCTGAGGACTTCGACGAGGCGGCTGCGGAAGATGAGCCGCCACCGGTCATCCTGGAGCAGCAGGCCAGACCACCAGCTTCGAACGAGGTAGACGCCGTGCAACCAGCCGAGGATGGTTCCGAGACCCAAGGAGCACAGCCGTGAGCCAGGCCAGCCATCCGGGCGGTGCAACCGGGGTCGCCGCACCGCCCGTTACCGCCGCAACAACCACGACTGCGCTCGCGACAGGGCCTCCGGCAACAACGCCCACACGGCCCGGCCCGGCCACCCAGAGTGCCGCTGCTCCGGCTCCAGCAGTCAAGACCATGGACACGCCGCGGCGGCTTCGACTGCTCAGCCTCCTCGTCGTCGTCGCGGGCGTCGTTGTCGCTCTGCTGGGCGCGCTGACTTTCTCATATTTAGCCTTCTCGCTGAGCCGAGCCCAAGCCGACACTGCGCAGCTCATCCGGGTTCAGAAGATCCAGTCCAACCTGCTCAGCGCCGACGCGACCGCCACCAACGCATTCCTGGTTGGCGGCCTGGAACCACCGGCCCAACGTGCGGTGTATGACCAGGCGCTGAGCAGCACCAGCTCGCTGATAGTCGAAGCCTCCCAGGCACAACCCGCCGACGCCGCAGCCCTGTCGGCTCTCAATCAGCAGGTCGTCAGCTACGCGGCCACGATCGAGCAGGCTCGCGCGAACAACCGCCAGGGACTCCCGGTCGGCGCCCAGTACCTGCGCAAGGCAAGCGCTGAGCTGCGGAGCACCGCGCTTCCGATCCTGGACAACCTCATCAACTCAAATGCGGCACGAGCGGCAGACGGGATGGACGCGCGCATCGGCTACGTCCTTCCTGTCATCTCTGTTCTTGCTCTGGTTGTCCTGATCGTCGGTCAGATATGGCTTGCCCGGCGGTTCAGGCGGACCATCAACGTTGGAATGCTGGCAGGTGCCGTCGCGCTGTTCGTCATCATGGTCGGCGGCTTGATTGCGGTACAACAGCTGAGCAGCTCACTCAGCTCGATCTCAAACGGCAGCCTCGCCGCGGTGAACACCGCTGCGGATGCCCGCATCGATGCCAACAACGCGAAATCAAACGAGAGCTTGACACTGATTGCACGGGGATCCGGGCAGGCCTTCGAGGACACCTGGAAGTCCTCAGCCGACTCGGTTGCGGGCAGTGTCCAGCGCCTCTACGACCGGCCGGAGCTGGTGAATCAATGGCAGGCCTACACCGATGTTCACAGTCAGATCCGTACCCTCGACGACGGCGGCAGGTGGGAAAGGGCAGTGGCCCTGGCCACAGGCTCGGGTGCCAAGTCGTCCAACACCGTTTTCGGGACGTTCGACAGTAATCTGGCCGGTTACCTCGACGAGGTTAGCCAGGACGCGTCCAGCTCGCTGGCGGACGAACAGCCGGTCATGGTCGGTGCCGCCATCCTCACCCTCCTCGGCGGGCTGGCGGCCGCTCTCCTCGGCCGTTGGGGCGTTGGCGCTCGACTGAAGGAATACCGATGAGGCGCTTCTGGCGTAGGCCGCTGCTGGGCCTGGCGACCGTCGCTTCAGCGGCAGCCCTCTCGGCGTGCGCCTTGTTCAGCTACACGCCGACACCGCTACCTGCAGCAAGCCCGACGCCGCAGCCGACCACGAGCAGCTCGGCAGCGAAACCGAGCAGCTGCGGCAACCCGCTCGCCTCGTACCGGCCCACCGGCCCGCTGGTAACGCCGGAGACTCTGCCCGCCGGATCCACGATGGCCAAGATCCAAAAGCGCGGCCGACTGGTCGCCGGGGTATCGGCCGACACTTACCTGCTGGGGTCGCGAAACCCGCTCACCGGCGAGATCGAAGGCTTCGACATCGACATGGTCAAGGCCGTTGCCGAGGCGATTTTCGGCGACGAAAACCTCTACCAGCTCAAGGTCATCACCGCTGCGCAGCGTATTCCGGCGCTGGAGAATGGCGAAGTCGACATTGTCGCTCGGAACATGACGATCAACTGTGATCGCTGGAAGCAGATTGCCTTCTCCAGCGAGTACTACCGGTCGGGTCAGAAGATCTTGGTCCGGAAGGGGTCGAAAGCCAAGTCGATCAACGACCTCGATGGACAGAAGGTGTGTGCCCCGAAAGGCACCTCCAGCATGGACAACCTGATCAAGGAAGCCCCCAAGGCCATACCGGTGGGCGCGGACAATCACACGGGTTGCCTCGCGCTGTTCCAGCAGGGCGAGGTGGCGGCCATCACTGGCGACGACACTGTGCTTGCCGGTCTGGCAGCGCAGGATCCATATGCGGTGGTGCCGAACCAGAAGGCGTTCACTGAGGAGCCGTATGGACTTGGCTTCAACAAAGCTGATGTGGACTTCGTACGCTTCGTGAACGCTCGGTTAGACCAGATGCGTGCCGATGGTGAGTGGACGAAGATCTACAACCGGTGGCTCAGGGATGCTCTCGGAACGGCGCCGGCCCCGCCGACAGCGGTCTACGGCAGGACGTGATGGGCGTGATCACGCCTGCCGGACAGGTAGCCGCTCCGGTCGCACCAGGGCGGATGGGCTTGGCTCTGAATGCGCGGGCGGCGGATGTCTATCTGGGCGAGCTCGGTCGCTGGCGAGACGGGCGACGTCGCGAGTTGGACGAACTGGACAAGGCTGCGTTGCAAACAGCCACCGGGTCGGCTGCGACAGGCGACATCCTGCTGTCGATGGCGTTGTGGAAGGCGGTCTCTGATCGCTTCGAGCTGCTGCTCGCTACCTGGAACTCCGGGCGAGTGGGAGCCACGGAGCTGATGCAGATGTCGACGCTGATCTGGGGACGGCTGGATGCGAGTACCGCCTCAGGCCTCTCGGTCTCGCTGCCTGAGGCGTGCCGGCTGTCGGATGCACTGCTCTCCCAGCTCCGCGTCAAGCTCGGTCTCGATCCATCGGGGATGGAGATCACCGAACGGATCCGACAGCTACGTGCTCAGATGGAACGTATTCGGGAACAGATCGACCTCGAGCCGGCAGGTGCCGCACAGCAGCAGGCAGCACTCGAGCAGTCCCGACTGGCACGCAGACTGAAGGAGCTCGTTGACAAGGCTGGGCGGGGCGGGGACGTTGCGGGACCGCTGGGATCTTTGGAGATCGACGCATCCACATTCGAACGTGATCTGATTGTTGCTGGGGCGCGCCGACGCGACGCGGCGGCGCTGGTGCGGCGGGCGCGTGAGCAACGCGCCGACCTCGAGGCCCGTGAGGCTGCACTGCACAGCATCGTTGAAGATTGCGTACGTCGCGTCGACCCGGCGCCCCGCTACGCGGTACCCGACACGACGACCCTTGGTCCGGTGCCGAACACCCGCGCCGAGCTGGAGGTTTACCTTCGTCGCCTGGATCAGGTGTCTCACGCGATGACCATCGCGCAGACGGCTTACGCAAAGGCGCTGCAAGATCACGACGAGCTCGCCAGCCGACTCGAGGCGTATCGCGCCAAGGCGACGGCGACCGGTGTCGCGGGTGTCCCCGACGTTGCGCAGGCGTATCAGCTGGCCCGGAATGCTCTGGATGAGAGGCCGAGCCGGATGGTGCTTGCCGAACAGCTCGTCGCCGTCTACCAGACGTACCTGCAGACCACTCCCGCGCCGCGTGCGGTGTCTCCAGCCACATCGTCGGAGACCAATTGAACAGGACGATTGAATGACACGATGCACCCAGCCGGGCTGTCCCGGCACGATCGTCGACGGCTACTGCGACGTCTGCGGCAGTCCCGGACCCGTCGGCAGCTCCCCTGAGGCTGCGACTGCGGGCGGCGCCCAGGACACAGCGACGCCCGACTCCTCCGGCACGCGTTGCACCCAACCCGGCTGCCCCGGCACCATCGTCGACGGCTACTGCGACGTCTGCGGCAGTCCGGCTACACCGTGCCGCCGCGTCGGCCGCCGAGGATCAAACGCCACTATCTGGTGGCGACGCAGTCTCGGCGATCACTGGGGGCTCCGCCCGACTGCAATCGACCGCCCTCGGCTCGCAGCGGGTTTCCGGAGATGGTTCCAAGATCACGAAAAGGGTGCGCTCGGGTTCCCAACGGCTCCGGTCCGCTCGCCTCGGGGCTGGGCTCACTCGTGTTCCGCCGGCACCCGTGATCGACCCCGCCCAGGCGATCATGAAGAACCCGCAGGTTCCGGAGGAAAAACGCAACTGCCCCAATTGCGGCTCGCCGGTCGGTCGGTCGCGAGACGGCCAGCCAGGACGAACGGAGGGTTTCTGCCCGAAGTGCGGCAACGCGTTCTCTTTCACACCCAAGTTGCAGCCGGGCGATCTCGTGGCGAACCAGTACGAGGTGGCCGGCTGCTTGGCGCACGGCGGGCTGGGCTGGATCTATCTCGCGAAAGACCACAATGTGTCGGATCGCTGGGTGGTACTGAAGGGCCTGCTCAACACCGGCGACAAAGACGCGTTGGCGGTGGCAATTGTGGAGAAGCAGTTCCTCGCCCAGGTCGAGCACCCGTTGATCGTCGAGATCTACAACTTCGTCACCCACGGCGATGAGGGTTACATCGTGATGGAGTACGTCGGCGGGACCTCGCTCAAACAGATCTTGAAAGATCGGATGCGTGCCAACAACGGAAGATTCGATCCGCTGCCCGTTGATCAGGCGCTGGCCTACATGCTGGAGATCCTGCCTGCCTTCAGCTACCTGCATGATCTTGGTCTGATCTACTGCGATTTCAAACCAGACAACCTGATTCAGATTGGCGATGCGGTCAAGCTCATTGATCTTGGTGGGGTGCGGCGCCTCGATGATGAAGAATCCGCCATTTACGGCACCATCGGCTACCAGGCACCCGAGGTGGCTCAGGTCGGACCCACTGTGGCGTCTGACATCTACACGATCGGACGCACCTGCCTGGTGTTGATGATGGAGTTCCGGGGCTACCAGACCAAATACGTCGCAAGCCTGCCGCCTGTCGAAGAGGCGCCGCTGTTCGCCACCCACGACTCTTTGTACCGGCTGTTGTCGAAGGCCTGCGCCGCCGACCCGGCGGACCGGTTCGCCTCTGTCGATGAGTTCCGGGTGCAACTGCTCGGCGTACTCCGTGAGGTTGTCGCAGGCACGACACCCGGAACGGCCCTGACCTCGGCTGCTTCGGTGCTGTTTGAAGCGCCGGCGATCACCAGCGAAGCGCTGGAATGGAACGAGCTACCGGCATTGCGCGTCGACACCAGCGATTCGCAGTACGCCTGGCTCAGCAACATCTCCGTTGACGATCCTGAGAAGCGCATCGAGGAACTTCGAGGAGCGCCTGTTGCCACGGCCGAAGTACGGCTGGCGCAGGCCCATGCCGCACTGGAGCTGCGACGGCGGGACTTGGTGGAGCAGATCGTCAACGACATGTTGATCGAGGATCCCTGGGAATGGCGCGCGGTCTGGGTCGCCGGCCTTTCGGCACTGGACGCCGGCGACTTCGCATCGGCGCAGTCGTCCTTCAACGCTGTTTATGGTCAGGTGCCGGGAGAACTGGCCCCGAAACTTGCTCTGGCCCTAGCCTGCGAGCGCGGCGGTGAGGGCGACATCGCGGAGCGGCTGTACCAAACCTGTGCCAGCACCGACGCCAATTATGTGGCTGCCGCTGCGTTCGGAATGACGCGTATCCGGGCGGCGCGGCGTGATGTGCCTGGCGCCGTGCAGGCGTTGGACCTGGTGCCATCGACAAGCAGAAGCTACCCAGAGGCGCGGCGACTGCGTGCGGTGCAACTCTACGAGTCGGGCCACGGCCTGCCGGCGTTGGCCCAGGCGATGGAAAGCATCAACGGAGTCCGACTGGATCCACGTGAACAGTCTGAACTGACGGCACAGATCTTGCAGCGAGCCATCGCGGAGGTCGGCAAGAACGGGTCGAAAACTGATGTGAAGATCGGCCCGTATCCGGCGAGCGATGAGTCACTGCGCGACGGCTTGGAGGCGACTTATCGCCAGTTGGCGGGTATCGAGACTGATGAGCACCGCCGCTACGCGCTGGTCGACAAAGCCAACGCCGTGCGGAGGTGGACCCTCCGATGACCGAGTCTGCTGCCGCGGCGGCGCCGGCAGCGATCCGCCAGGTCGACGGGAGTCTTTGGTGCCCGCACTGTGGCGCTGAGGTGGCATCGCAGGAGGCGTTCTGCGAGGCCTGCGGCGGCGCCCTCACGCCGACGACTGCCGGTCCCGACGATGAGCACGACGAGATGGCAGCACCCATCGAGATCACGCGGTCGATCCAAACCGAAGCTGACAGCCAGGACACTGTTGTCGTCACGCGCCCCTGCGCCAACTGTGGCGGCGTGATTGGGGCAGACGGCTACTGCGAGACCTGCGGCACCAAGGCCCCGACGGAACGGGACCATTACACCGAGCATCCAGCATCATGGGTTGCCGCTTGCTGCGACCGCGGCGTACGGCATCACCGTAACGAGGACGCCACAGCTGTCGCCGCTGAGCCGGCACCGGGTACCCGCGCGGTGCTGGTGGTCTGCGATGGGGTGTCAACATCCGTCGATTCTGATATCGCCAGCCTGGCGGCCGCTCGCAAGGCGCGCGAGGTTCTCCTAGCCCACCGGCCCGCAGGACTGGGTACGCCGGCCAGTCGGGTGGCGGCAATCTCGCGCGCTGTGGTCAAGTCAGCCGCAGCGGCCAACGCCGCGGTGATCGACAATACGGCGCCGGACAGTGACAACGCCGCTTCCTGCACTTTCGCCGCGGCAGTTGTCGAAGCTGACCTCGTCGTGTTCGGCAACATCGGCGACAGCCGGATCTACTGGATTCCTGATCATGGCACCATCGGCGATGCCACCGAGCTCAGTGTCGACGACTCGGTTGCCCAGGCACGAATTGCGATGGGCACTCCGCGCGCCGAGGCCGAGAGCGGCCCGCAAGCTCATGCCATCACCAAGTGGCTGGGGCGCGACAGCCCCGACTTCGTACCGCGTACCGGATCGACCGTTGTCTCCTCGCCCGGCTGGGTCCTGGTGTGTTCTGACGGCTTGTGGAACTACGCATCAGAAGCCACGGTGCTCCAGTCGCTCGTCGCCGAACTCAGCACCCCGGACACCGATCCGCTCACGCTGGCAGTCGCCCTTGTCGACTGGGCAAAAGACCAAGGAGGCAAGGACAACATCGCGGTGGCCCTGGCACGTCTCTGAGGCCGCCCATGTGCCCTGAGCTTGTCGAAGCCCATGCCCTTCGACAAGCTCAGGGCACATAGCAAGACATACTGAACCGACCAGCTAGTGCCCTGGAAGGATGTGCTGCAGCGTCGGCAATTGCGCGCACTACGTCGTCGGATCCACAGCGCGCGATGCGCAAGCAGCTCAGAAGAAAGGAATGCTGATCATGGCCGAGTTCACCGCCGAGGTGTACCAGAACGAGTTCCTGCCAGAAGGAGGAACCGACGTCAACGCCATCGTCACCATGACCTGCAGTGCAGCAGGATCAGCCGGTCAAACCGGGTCGGGTGATGCCGGAGAGATCATCATCGTCGACACCTCCGGTTCCATGGGTCGAGCCAAGCTCGATGCGGCGAAGGTGGCAGCCGCCGCGGCCGTGGACCAGATCCTCGACGGCACCTGGTTCGCCGTGGTCGCTGGCACTCACCAGGCCTACCTGGCCTTCCCGCTCGTGCGCGCAGGTAGGGGCATGGTGCAGATGGACAGCAACGCCAGGTACGCGGCTCACCAGGCGATCGGCCAGTTCCGCTCTGACGGGGGCACCGCGATGGGGACCTGGCTCACCCTCGCGGGCCGGCTGTTCGACTCCGTGCCGATGCTGGCGCAGCGACACGCGATCTTGCTGACCGACGGGGAGAACCACAATGAGACACCCGAGCAGCTGACGAATGCGATTTTCGGCGTGACGGGCAAATTCCAGTGCGATTGCCGTGGGGTAGGCGTCGACTGGCAGGTTGCCGAGGTACGCCGGATCGCCCAGGCACTACTGGGAACCGTGGACATCATTCCCCAGCCCGACCAAATGAGTCAGGTCTTCGCCGAGCTGATGCAACAGTCGATGAGTCGCGGCGTGCCCGATGCCCAGTTGCGCGTTTGGGCGCCACAGGGCGCGCAGGTGATGTTCGTACGTCAGGTCTCCCCGACGGTTGAGGATCTGACCTCCCGCCGGGTAGAGATCAATCCCCTCACCGGCGGGTATCCGACCGGATCGTGGGGGGATGAGTCCCGCGATTATCACGTCAGCGTGCGGCTGCCCGCCAAAGCCATTGGGCAAGAGCAGCTCGCGGCGCGCGTGCAACTTGCCGTCGGCAACCAAGTGGTCGCCCAGGGTCTGGTCAAAGCACAGTGGTCTGACGACGAGGGGTTGACGACCCGGATCAATCCCGAGGTTGCCCATTACACCGGCCAGACTGAGCTCGCGGAGGCCATCCAGGAGGGGCTTGCCGCAAAGGCTGCCGGCGACGACGAGACCGCCACCAGGAAGCTGGGCCGCGCGGTGGAGCTGGCCGCAGAAACGGGTAACGAGGAGGCAACCACCAGACTCCGTAAGGTGGTCGACATCGAGGACGCTGAAACCGGTACCGTGCGTCTGAAGCGTGCGGTGGACAAGGCGGATGAGATGGCCTTGGACACCGCGTCAACGAAGACAACCAGGGTCAGGGGATGATCGCTCCCCTCGACCAGAAGGCGCACCGCATGATCCCGATCTCTGAATCGACCGTGAGCACGACATCTGGCCGCCGCCGATGATTGCCATCTGTCCGGTAGGCCACGCATCCTTAGCGCAGGACTACTGCGATGTCTGTGGCCTGCCCATCGACTCCGCGACAGCACCGCCGGCGACAGGGCCAGCCACAGGGCCAGCTATTGGGCCGGCGACTGGTGTGACCAGCAGCGAACCACGTCATCAGCCCTGTCCGAACTGCGGGACGGACAACTCAGTCGATGCGTTGTTCTGCGAGAACTGCGGCTACGACTTCACCACCGGAACGATGCCCCGGCCACTGGTTGCCTCCGGGTCGCCAGATGCAACTCGTATCGATCAGGTCGCAGCCCGCAGCACCCTCCCCCGCCGCGACCACTGGCGACGGCAGCGGCTTGTCCGCCGAGACGTACGACTGGGTAGCCGAGGTGTGGATCGATCCGGCCTGGTACGACGCCCAGCAAAGCCCGGATCGGATGCCCTCCCCGGGCTGCCCGTCGTCGTTCCGCTGCGTTCGAAGTCGATCTTGATAGGCCGTACCTCTCGAAGTCGGAACATCCATCCGCAGATCGACTGTGAGTCCGACTCCGGTGTCAGCCGCCGCCAGACCCAGCTGACGACCGACGGCACCCGGTGGTGGGTGGAAGATCTGGAATCGGCCAACGGCACGTTCGTCGCGCCAGCCACAGGCGCGCTCCCGTCAGACCCCATTCCGGTCGGTGTCAAGCATGAGCTCGCTGCCGATGATCGCATCTATGTCGGTGCCTGGACCCGTATCGTGGTCCGCCGGGCGACGGAGGACGAGAAGGCGACTCTGGCTTAGCCATCGCGTACGCCCATGCAACGCTCTGCGCGAACACTACGAGGCTTCGCGCCTGGAATGTGGCACCGTTGCTTCAGTGTCACCCGCGGCAGGTCAGCTCTCACCAGGAGGAACAGTGGAGGTCAAGGTCGGCATTCAGCATGTCAGTCGGGAAATCGTGGTGGAGAGCACCGAGTCGGCCACCGATGTGGAGAAGGAACTGCTCAGCTCGATAGCAATCGGCGGCGACGGGGTCTTCACGCTCACCGACGAACGCGGCCGCAAGGTGCTGATCCCTGTGTCGAAGATCGCTTACGTCGATCTGGGCGAGGAAAACGCCCGCCACGTCGGCTTTGGCGCGGTTTGAGTCTGGGCTTGTTCGCTCGCGCAATCGCGCGCTGACTTCCGCCGCCGTCGTCGTCCCTCGCGGAGGAAACAACGCCTCCGCTCGTTCCTCCTCCGTGCGGCGGCGCGCGATTTTCCGACGCTCGCGAACCTGGTGGCAGCTCGCTCACGTTCCGACGCTCGCGAACCTGGTGCTAACTCGGCCGTGCGAGCGTGGAGAACTCACATGGGTCGTTTGCCATCACAAGCGGCGAAACGTCACCTTCGCGAGCTGACGACGTCAGCTCCCCGCTCGACGTGCGCGAGAAGCGCCATGAATTACGACTGAAGGCCGAGTTTGGCCATGCGGCGGGTGTGGTTCTCGACCAATCGCGAGAACATCCGGCTGATCGCTGCGAGGTCCATGCCTGGACGGTCGACGGTCCCGGTTAGCAGGTGAGTCAGAGCCTCCCTGTCCGCTGCCACACGTTGGGCCTGGCTGAGCGCTTCGCCAACCAGGCGGCGCCCCCAGAGTGCCAACCGACCCGCCACGCGGGGATCCGCGGCGATGGCTGCGCGCACCTCCTCAATCACAAAGTCGGCATGTCCCTCATCAGCCAGCACCTGGTGCACCAGCGTGCGAGTGTCCGCGTCGACGAATGCCGCGACCTCGCGATAGAAGTCAGCGGCGAAGCCGTTGCCGACGTAGGCCAGCACCAGCCCCTCCAACCAATCTTTCGGCTTGGTCTGAGCGTGGAACTCATCGAACGGAGCGTAGAACGGTCTCATGGCCACCATGACATCCACGTCTAACTCGCCCAGTCGGGCACGTACCGTGTCGAAATGTTTGATCTGCAGCGCGGCCAGCGACGCCACGTACACCTTGTCGGCGAGTGTGGGCGCGCGGCGCGCGTCCTCGGCCAAACGGTCGAAAGCCGCCAAAGCCCCGTACGCCAGGATCCCAAGCAGGTCGACGGCACCTTGCCGATACTCCGGCTCGGAAACCCACGGCTCCGCCGCCGCATGAGGCGCAATGTCGAATTGCTGCGACCCATCGGTCATGGTCGCAGGATAGTGCCCGCGGTGCGGTTGCAGGTTCGCCGATCTTGTGCTTGGTATACGGTCTCCCCCGATGACTTTCGAGCGAGCTGGGAGTCGGTACGCCGTATGAGCAGCCTTGAGAGCACCCCGCAGATCATCGAACGGCCACCCCAGCCGTACGTGGCAGCACGTGAGATCCTCACCATGTCCACCCTCAGTCGCATCGCCGACCGTATCCCCGAACTGATGGCCTGGCTTGCGCAGCGCGGCCACACGCCATCGGGAGCTCCGTTCTTCCGCTACCTGACCATCGATATGGATCGTGGGCTCGAGGTCGAGGCCGGCGTGCCCGTCGCCGCGCCCCTCGACCTCGCCGATGCTGACAGCGGTGCAGCGACGGCTCAGACCCTTCCCGGTGGACGTTTCGTGAGCGCGTTCTTCCTCGGCCACCCCGACGGCCTCGAGGGCGCCACAGCGGAACTTCTGCAGTGGGCGGAGACCCGAGGCCTGCAGTGGGACATGAATGACAGCCCGGCTGGTGAGAACTGGGGATGCCGACTCGAGATCTACCACACCGACCCGCGTGAGCAACCCGACATGAACGCTTGGCGAACCGAGCTCGCGTTCCGACTGGCTGACGGAACGACTCAACGCTGATAGGTCGGTAGACTGCCTCGAGTTCACAATCGATGCTGTCGCAAGACTCTTACCACCAGGCGCAACGCGCGGACTGAGCGACTCATCGACCTGCAACGAGCATTGAGGCGATTCTGAGCACGAAAGCCACCCATGAGGCCCAACCTGGGCCGGAAGACGCCCAGCCGGCGGCCCCGACGACCACCTTTGCCAATGTCGGCGTGATAGACCCGATCGTCCAGGCCCTCGACCAGGTCGGCATCACCACACCGTTTCCGATTCAGGCCATGGCCATTCCCATCGCCTTAACGGGCTCGGACATGATCGGTCAGGCACGTACCGGTACTGGAAAGACCCTCGCGTTCGGCATCTCGTTGCTGCAGCGGATCGTCGTACCAGGCGAACGCGACTACGCGGAGCTTTCCAAGCCGGGTGCGCCGCAAGGGCTTGTGGTAACACCGACCCGCGAGTTGGCGAGCCAGGTCGCTTCGGACCTAGCAGCCGCATCGACTCGCAGACACGCGAGGGTGCTCACTGTTTACGGTGGCGTGGGCTATGAACATCAGCTCAGCATGCTGAGCCGTGGAGTTGAGGTTGTGGTTGGCACTCCTGGGCGGCTGCTCGACCTCGTCGACCGTGACACGCTCGATCTTGGCCATATCAAGGTGCTGGTACTCGACGAAGCCGACCGGATGTTGGATCTGGGGTTCCTGCCCGACGTTGAGCGAATCTTGGCTAAAACCCCTGAGCTGCGACAGACGATGCTGTTCTCAGCGACCATGCCAGCGGAGATCGTCTCCCTCGCTCGCCGCCACATGCGTCATCCGGTCAACATCCGGGCCGAATCCCCTGGTGACACCACAACCGTGCCGGCGACGGCCCAGTTCGTCTATCAGGCTCATGAGCTGGACAAGCCCGAGATTGTGGCCCGCATTCTGCAAGCCGAGAACTGCACCCGCGCGATGATCTTCTGCCGTACCAAGCGGTCGGCGCAGCGATTGGCCGATGATCTTGTTGACCGCGGATTCGCAGCGGCGTCCATCCATGGTGACCTGAACCAGTTCGCGCGGGAGAAGGCTTTGCGACGCTTCCGCGAAGGACGGATTGACGTCTTGGTCGCGACCGACGTCGCCGGCCGAGGAATCGATGTCGAGGGCGTTAGCCATGTGATCAACTTTGAGTGCCCAGAGGACGAGAGTGTGTACGTGCACCGGATCGGCCGTACCGGGCGCGCGGGTGCCTCTGGAGTCGCGATCACCTTCGTCGACTGGCAGGACCTGGCGCGTTGGAAGATGATCAATGACACCTTGGGCCTGCCGTTCGAGCAGCCAGAGGAGACCTACTCCACCTCACCGCACCTCTACCACGATCTCGGGATCGACCCTGCGGCTAAGGGCACCATCAGGCCCAGCAAACCGCACACATCGAACCGACCGGATGAGTCCAGTCCCTCGAAATCAGCCCGCACTCGACCTGGTACGGACTCAACCCGCACCCGCACCCGGCGACGGCTCCGCGCTGGTGTCCCTGTCGAGCGGAAGAAGGCGTAACGCGTTCACGTGATCACCGGACTTCCACCGACTGAGCCGGCGGACCGTCAGCACCGTCAGGCTGTGGCAATTCGCGCTAGCGCGCCAGTCCCACAGGTTGAGCGACCACGACAAGGTTGCTGTCGTAGCCGCCCCGGTCCCGATGGAAGGTGCCGGTGCACGTAATCAGCACGAGTCGGTGCGGTCCGGTCTGCTGGAATGCCTCGCTCTTCGTCGCCAGCGCTCTCTTGTCCACCTCCTTGACAGAAGTGACTCGATAACTGAGCCGATGTGACTTCCGGCGAAGCGTAACGGTCTCGCCCGCCTTGATCTTGAGCAGCCGAGCGAAGAATCCAATGCCATGCGAATCTGAATCGACATGTCCGGCAATGACCGTCGAGCCGAAGGCTTCGCCCGCCTGCGCGCTGCCGTCCCACCAACCCACGTGCTGGACGTTCTCAGGGACTCGGAGCACACCGCCGACCGTTTCTGCCGGGTGTACGGCCGCAGTCGCCTTTCCGGGGAGTGTGAGGTGCTCGGGAATGAACTGAATCCGCTGACTCTCCGCAGGTCGACCTTGGCGTGCTGGGGCGACCGACGACTGATCGGGCGGCGCGTCACCCCTTGAGGTCGAAATGCCGGGGATTGGCTGTGCGGAGCAACCGCAGAGATAAGTCAGCAGGAGCACACCCACGACGGAGCGACGCAGTCCCGGTCGGTGCCACCTGGAGCGGCGCTGTGACCGGGACTGTAGCTGTGCTCGTATCGTCAACGGACCAAGTTCACCGCCACGGATGGCCCGTCGCCAACGGCCTGACCGCCGGTTCCGGTGTTCACCTCCGACGGCTCTTCGGAACCGGTTGTGCCAGCGGTAAGGACGTGTACTGCGACGTTCATTGTCTTCTCTGCCGGATCACCCACAGCGTAGACGCGGTTGATTGCCCCGCCCTTAACCGTCAGGCTGACCGGACCGAAGAAGACGGGCTCGGTCTGGCCGCTCGGCACGATCGACACCTTGTACGTGGCAACGGGCACCATGAGTTGCAGTGACTCGCCATTGGCGATGTTGGCGAAAAGCACCTGATCATTCACCCGGATATCGGCAGGCGGCACAGCCGCAACGTGCGAAACCACGAGCAGAGCTTTGCCATTAGGCACCTTGACTGCGTCGTACTTGTACACCGTCACCAGAGGATCGCCTGCTGAGGATTCCGGCAAATGTGCGACGATATCGGCTTTGGCGCCTTCTTTGATCGAGAAGGTGTTCTCGAGGACGGTGGTGCCGTTGTCGCTGAACGTGACCATACGGCTACCAGGCTCGACCTTGAACGGACCTGCTACGGCCGCTGTCTTGACGTCCTCTGCAACAGATTCTCCGTCGATCGCAACGTCCAGGTTCTTGCCTGGCACACCTTGCACGATGTAGATCTCCGTGCCATTGGCCGCATAGCTAGGACTGATCGTGAGTCCCCCCAAAGCCAAAACTCCGGCAGCCAGTAAACCCAGCTTCGACCATCGCGCTGCGCGCTTAGTGATCACGTTGCACCCACCCCGCCCTTTTGCTCGTTGTTCCTACCCCAGGATTCAAAGATCCAAAGCGTAATATAGGGCGCGCACTTGCTGCGCGGTCGGCGTATCCGACAAAGCGTTAGCCAATTGCCGCGGGGGGAATCGCCTTGGGCAAATTAACCGTGGTTGGTCACCCACGGGCGGCCGGGCTACGTCGAGCGATCGGTTTGATTTTGGTGGCCGGACTGTGTGTCTCAGCTGTTACCTTTTACCGGGACGCGGAGCTTCCGCGATCTGCCCCCTCAGTGGCAGGCAGTGCGCCTGTCGCGACCGCGGTCCACACGCCTGCGGCCTCCCCGTCGCCGCAACCCCCTGCTACGACTGCGCCGGCCAAGACGAAACTGCCGAAGGGTCCCGGCACCACTGAGCCCGGCATCTTGCTCATGGCAAGCCCGTTGCGCGACGGTAGCTTCGAGATCGCCGAGATCGTGCTGCTCAGCGCCCCGACCTCATCCATTAGGCTCGGCCCACCCAGGCTGACACTGGCCGGTAGCCGCTTCGCGCGGGCCCAGCCAGTTGCCTCGCAAGTCCAGGTAAGCGCCGGGACCCAGCCAGTTTTGGTCCCGGGTGGTCGTGTTATGCAGCGCACCGACCTTGCCTTGAACGCTCCCGCAGGACAGATCGAATTGCGGTACAACCTGAGCGGCGTCACTCTGCGGAGCACCCCATCGCGCGCCGGCCGTGCCCTGGCTGCACTCAGCCCGCTGGTCGGAGGTGTGCCCGACGATCTCCCAGTTGTACTGATGGTCAGCGGAAGCACCGTGCTCAATATCGAGTGCCCGGTGCTGCCGCTACGCGAGCGGGCATGTTCCATCGGCCGGCCGCCGCATCTTCGCGCCAAACCGAAACTGCCGTGGCGAAGCGCAGTGATTGTTGTCCAGTTCGACCTGCCGCGGCCGCAATGAGATACGGCAACGCGGCGTTGGCCGATGGGCTGGGTGAAGAGTGATCCAGGATCTCGTTGACCTGGCTCTTGGGGCAAATCGGGTGCTGACCTACGCGGGCTATGTGCTGGTTGCGGGCACATTGACCTTCTGGAGCGTGGTCTGGCCGGACGGTCGGAGGAACCAGCGTCTTGTCATGCTTGCGCTGGCCGGAACGGCAGCGATGATCATTGGAACGCTTGCCGGCCCGACGATTCAGATGATCTTCGGAGGCCGGCTGCTCGGCGACATCGTCAGCCCACTTGGTGGCGCCGCCCAGCTGGCGAGGCTCGCCGCCCTGGTGGCGGCGATCTTCTTCCTACCGGACATCATCAGCGGTGCCGTTGTCGGCTGGCGTCGCATCCTCGCCCTCACCCTGGTGGTGGTGATCGCGGCGTCCATGGTGGCCCAGTCCAATGCCATTGGCGGCCCCTGGGAAGTCGCGAAGATCGCTGCTACCGGATTGCATGTGCTGGCAACCTGCGCGTGGCTCGGTGGACTCCTGGCCCTAGCCACCGTTTTGATCCCGGGAGAGAAGGTGCAGGAGCTTGACCAGGTCATCCCGCGGTTCTCACGCGTGGCGCAGTTGAGTGTCGTGACCCTGATGGTGACTGGGATCGTGCATGCTCTGGCGGTCGCCGGTGGGGTGTACCAGCTGGCCAGTTCTCGCTACGGGTTGGTTCTGCTGATCAAGGTCTCGATCTTCGGCTTGATGCTGCTTATGGGCAACGAGGGTCGCAAGTACGCGATCCGCGCCGCGTTTCGGCAGCAGCATCAGCCGCCCGATATCCCCGTAAGAACGGGCGGCATCTCAACCCTGGCCGTGGTGATGGGAGCCGAGCTCTGCATCGCCTTCGTGATCTTGTCGACAACCTCTCTCCTGGTCATGGTGGCGCCGCATCCGTAGCCCCAGCGCCCACAACATGATCCGACCGTCGGGACGCTCTCGTGAGATACCGAAGAGGTCACAGATGGATCGGCATGCGGTTGACGGAGATACAGTCGGCACATGCGCGGCTTTCGACGCCGCAGGCCAGCGCCGGCCCCGGCAGTCGAGCAGCTTGGACGGACGGGCCGGACCCTGCCTGGGCACGCCGGACCACCAAATGACCCGCGGGCTGCCATGCGCCGGGTCGCCGCGGAGGCGGTGATTCTTCAGGACGAAGCCGAGGCCGTCATTCGAGGTGCGCGGGCTCGTGAGGGCCTCGGCTTTCTCGCGCCGCGTGGTGGACCGCTGGTGCGCCGCTTCTTCGGCCTCCGCGATCTGCTTCCGCGAACCTGTGATGACCCCGTCGACGAGGACCGGCGCCGCCGGTTGGATGCGATCCTGCATCACCATGCCTTGGCGGTGTGGGTTGCCATGGACCTGCTTGCTTATGAATGGCGATCGGAGAGGATCGCTCGCCAGCTCGATGCGCTGGACGGGCTGGGCACCCCGGCCGTTCAGCTTGACCAGCTGTATGCCGAGCTGGCGGGCCGGTCCACCGATCAACCCACAGGCGCGATCAGGGCTTCGGCAAGTTGACTTGCACTCTGACAGGCAGCCCGCCAGATTCGCCTGCTTCGTCACTTGCCCGTACAGCTGAGCTTCCCTGAGCGTCAACATCCCACGCTACATGGGATGCAGACGCTGTACATGGCCTGCACATGCCATGCACAGCGTGAGCAAGCTGTGTACACCTCAGCGTGCTGGTGGCCGAAGGGACGTTGCGGCGCGAGCTCCTGCAGTCGGCGAAGCGGGCTGCCCGGTCATAGTGCGGCTTTGAACCAGGGTCCGCAGCGGGAACACCGTCAGGACCCATCCCCCAAGCGCCGCTGCATCTCGGTGAAGACGTCGGGGTCGGTGGTGTTGGACCCCAGATCATGATCAAGCTTCCCGGTGCCGTGGTAGTCGCTGGACCCGGTGGCGAGCAGCCCGAGGCTGTCAGCCAGCGAACGCAGCCGCCGCCGGGTGTCGGAATCATGATCGTGATGGTCGACTTCGAGGCCATCCAGCCCGTGATCACGGGCGAGGGCCTCCAGCGCACTCGGCGGAAGCAGGTACTCGCGCCCTCGACCCCATGGATGGGCGATCACTGCGACGCCGCCCGCCTCGTGTATCAGATCGATGCCACGATCCACCTCGATCGTGTAGCGGTGGACATGCGCTGGCCCGCCATCAGCCAGGAAGCGGTCGAATGCCTCCTGCCGATCGCGAACATGGCCAGCCTTGATCAGGGCATCGGCAATGTGCGGGCGACCAACCGACGGGCTGTTGCCGACCTGGGCCATGACCTCCGCTTCGCTGACCGGCACACCAAGCTCAGCAAGCTTCCTGAGGACTCCCGCCAGCCGACCAAGCCGGCCGTCGCGGACACGGGCCATCTCGGCGGCCAGCCGTGGATTCGCTGGATCAGCGCCGTACGCCAGAACATGCACGCTGCTGCCCTGCCGGGAGCAGGAGAGCTCCATTCCATGTACCAAACGAAGACCTAGCCGTTCCCCCTCCGCCGCTGCTTCACCGAGGCCGTCAAAGGTGTCGTGATCAGTCAGTGCGACGACATCTAGCCCGACGCCGCGAGCCTTACGCACCAGCTCAGCCGGTGCATCTGTCCCATCGGAGAATGAGGAGTGAGTGTGCAGGTCAATCCGCATAACTCAGACCTACCACGCTGCGTCTACCGGATCCTGGCCTGCTCACAATCTCGAGAGCAGGCGGCGGACGACCCGCAGACCCACCGACATCCGCGCGAGATCGGCTCGGCCGCTGGTGACGGAGCGCAGGGTCTTCACCGACTCGTGTACCGCGGCGTTCGACTTCTCCCAGCCAAGGACTACGTCCCGCGCGCTCTTGGTCGCCACCCCATTGATGTTGAGGATCTCGGCGGTGAGCTGGGCGTGCACCGCATGCAGGTCATCACGCAGGGCGGCCCGTGCCATGGTCTGCCACCGGTCTTCGCGAGGTAGCTCGATAATCCGTGCCAGCAGCCTGTCGAGACCGAGCCGCTGACCTAGCGTGAAGTGCAGCTCGGCCACCTTCAACACCTCGACCCCGGTCTGTGATGCGGTCTGCCCGACGGTTAGCGCCGCGTACGCCAGCGGCAGCGCCGCGATCGCAGTCGCCAGCTCATCGGGTACCCCCGAGGCCTGATAGCCCTTGAGATGTTGCTCGAGTGCCTCCTTATCCCGACCGCTCAAGATGGTGGGCAGAGCCTGCTGAACCGTTCGCACTCCATCGGAGAATTGGGCAACCGCGGCGCCGATGTCGATCGGGTGGCGCCGGTTGTTGATCAGCCAGCGAGTGGCGCGCTCCACCAGGGTGCGTACTTCCATCCGTAGGACCGTTTGCGTTTGCGCACTGATCCGGTGATCAAGTGCCGCGATGGCCTTGTCAAGATCAGTAGCGCCAAAGATCACGCGTGCGGCGATCTGCGCCCGGATCACATCCGACGCGCGGGCCCCCGTCTCACTCGACAATCGGTGGAAGCAGGTGATCCCCGATTCATTCACGAACTCGTTGACCTCAACTGTGGTGATGATCTCCCGGTACAGCCGATGCTTCGGCATCTGGTCGGCATAGCGCTGCTGCAGCGCACTCGGGAAGTAGGTGGTCAGTCTGTCCAGCAAGTATGGGTCATCTGGCAGATCCGAGGCCAAGATCTCGTCCTCGAGAACGATCTTGGTGTAGGCGAGCAGCGTCGCCAGTTCAGGTGAGGTCAGTCCCTTGTGGTTACTGCGGCGAGCCTCCACAGCATCGGTCGACGGCAAGTGCTCGACCCCTCGATCGAGCAGCCCCTGGCTCTCCAAGCGCTCCATCCAGTCCTCGTGAACGCCTACCATCGACACTGCGTGGTACACGGAATTGGCCAGGGCCAGGTTCTGATCGTAGTTGTCTTTGAGCACAAGCTCGGCGACCTCATCGGTCATCGAAGCCAGCAACTCGTCACGATCGGCCTGCGACAGCCGACCGGCACTCACCTCTCCGATGAGCAAGATCTTGATATTGACCTCATGATCGGACGTGTCGACCCCGGCGGAGTTGTCGATGAAGTCGGTGTTGATCCGGCCTCCCCTCTCGGCGTACTCCACCCGGCCGAGCTGGGTGAAGCCAAGGTTCCCGCCCTCCGCCACGCACTTGGCGCGTAGTTCACAGCCGTCCACGCGCAACCCGTCGTTGGCCTTGTCGCCGACATCGTCGTTGGTCTCGGTGATCGCCTTGACATAGGTACCGACGCCGCCGTTCCACAACAGGTCGACGGGTGCCTTGAGGCATGCCTTGATCAACTCAGCAGGCGTCAACGCCTCGATCGACTTGTCGACGCTCAGGGCACTCCGCATCTGATCGGTGATCACGATCGACTTCAGCGTGCGTGGGTACACTCCTCCGCCCTCGGATATCAGGGTGGCGTCGTAGTCCGCCCAACTCGAGCGGGGCAGCGCGAACAGGCGCGCGCGCTCCTCCCAACTGCGGGCCGCATCGGGCTGCGGATCGATGAAAATGTGCCGATGGTCGAACGCCACGACGAGCTTGATGTGCTTGCTCAGCAGCATTCCGTTGCCGAAGACGTCACCGCTCATATCACCGATGCCGACACAGGTGAAGTCCGTGCTCTGAGGGTCCACGCCCATCTCACGAAAGTGCCGGCGTACCGACTCCCAGGCTCCCCGAGCGGTAATGCCCATGGCCTTGTGGTCATACCCGGCCGAGCCGCCGGATGCGAACGCGTCACCGAGCCAGAATCTGGAGTCGACCGAGAGCCTGTTGGCCACGTCGGAGAAGGTGGCGGTTCCCTTATCTGCCGCGACGACCAAGTACGGGTCATCAGCGTCGTACCGGATGACATCGGCCGGAGGAACGACCAGGCCATCGACAATGTTGTCTGTGACCTCGAGCAGGCTGGAGACATACAGCTCGTAGCAGGCAAGACCTTCCGCAAGCCAGGCTTCGCGCTCCCGTGGATCCGGCAACCGTTTGCAGTAGAACCCACCCTTGGCACCCTCGGGGACGATCACAGTGTTCTTGACCATCTGCGCCTTGACCAAGCCAAGCACCTCGGTGCGGAAGTCCTCGGCACGGTCAGACCAACGCACACCGCCACGGGCGACCCGGCCGTAGCGCAGGTGAACGCCTTCCATCCGCGGCGAATAGACGAAGATCTCGAACTCTGGACGAGGCTCAGGCAGATCAGGAATCTGGCGTGGCAGCAGCTTCAGTGCGATCGCCTGGCGGCCTGGGACATAGAAGTTGGTTCGAATCATCGCCTGAAGGACCGCAAGGAAGAACCTCAAGATTCGATCATGATCAAGGCTTGCCACGTCGTTCAGCGCCTTCTTGATCTTGTCGACGAGCTCGTTGGTCGCCGCCGCTCGGGCCTTGACGTCGAGACCAGTCCTGGGATCGAAACGAGTCCGGAAAAGCTGGATGAGCTGCCGGGCAATGTCGACGTTGCTGCTCAGTGCCTGGGCAAAATAGCTCTGGCTGTACGTGAAGCCGACTTGCCGGAGGTAGCGACCAATCGACCGGAGCACACTCACGTCGCGCCAGTCGAGGTCGGCACCCATAACGAGCGCGTTGAAACCGTCGGATTCACTCTCGCCGACGTAGGAGGCCGAGAAGGCGTCCATGAACCGCTGCCGCGCCTCGGGCGTCCAGCGGGCACGGACGGCGTCGGCGCCACCTGGCACCCGTACCCCGAAGTCGTAGATGAACGTCCGTTGGTCCTTGCCCATGGTCAGCTCGTACGGCCGCTCGTCAATGACATCGACGCCGAGCAGCGAAAGGTGCGGCATGATCCTTGACAGGGACAGCGATGCCTCACGCCGGAATATCTTCAGCCGCAGCTCTGCCTCATCTTCAGTGCGATCCGGGACATACATCGCCATTGACATGTCATGGACATCCTCCAGAGTCAGCAGTGCGCTGAGGTCCTGTGCCGCCTGCCGCGGGGTGTAGTCCTCCTTGTAGCCCTCAGGCAGCCCACCGACCAATGCTGCAAGTCGGCCCGCTTCCTCCAGGCCAACCCTCAGGTCCGCGAACTCGTCGTCCCAGGAGCGGGTTGACAAAGTCAGCTCTCGCTCCAGGGAACGCACATCCATCTCGCCCATGGCCATGCCGCCAGGCATCCGCACCACCAGGTGAAGCCTCGCGAGCACCGACTCGGTAACCCGCGCCGTGTACTCGACTGAGGCTCCGCCGAGAGCGCGAATGAGGATGTCCTCCATTCGCCTGCGGACCGCAGTCGTATAGCGGTCTCGTGGCAGATAGATCAAGCAGGAGACATAGCGCCCGTACGGGTCACGCCGAACGAACATCCGGACCTGCCGGCGCTCCTTGAGGTGGGCGACCTTCTCCACAGTGGCGGCGAGCTCGGGCACCGGGGTCTGGAAGAGCTCGTCGCGGGGATAGGTCTCCAACACGTCCATGACCGCCTTGCCGCCATGGCTTGCCTCGCTATAGCCAGAGCGCGCGATCACCGCAGCAGTCTTCTGCCGCAGCACCGGTACCCGGGAGACGCTTTCCGAATACGCGGAGGAGGAGAACAACCCGAGGAAGCGCCGCTCACCGATGACCCGACGTTCGGTGTCGAAGATGCGGAAGGCGATGTAGTCCAGATAGGCCGGCCGGTGGACTCGGGACTTCTGGTTGTCCTTGGTGATGATCATCAGCTCGGGTTCGACGTGGGGCAGCGGGACCGCATGGAAGGTGCCGGGAGGGTCCTGATCGGCGCGCAAGATACCGAGGCCGGTGCCCGGAAGAATCTTGAACTGAGCGCCGGATTGATCATTCACGACGTCGTACTCGCGATAGCCGAGGAAGGTGAAGTGGTTGGCGTTCAGCCAGCTGAGCAGCTCGCAGGCAAGATCTGCCTGCTCGACGCGGCCGCCGATGACTGTGCGGTCTCGTAACAGGTCGATGGTGTCTTCGGACCTCGTGATCATTTTCTGCCAGTCCTGAACCGCCTCCTCGACCAGCCGCAGGACCTCGAGCAGCCCCTGTTCCAGATCGGACACCAGCGAGTCACGATCGTCCGGCCGGGCCGGGGGAAGAATCTCCAGATGCATCCAGGACTCGGCGACGACGGTGGGATCGCTCTCGGCCTCGCTGGCGCGGACGATGCCTTGCAAGTTCCCGTCGAGATCTCGCCGGACCAGGCACTGTGGATGGAAGACCTCGCGCATGCTCCAGCCCTGGCGCAACACCTCCATGGTGACCGAGTCGACGAGGAAGGGCCGGTCGTCGGTGACGATCTGTACCACAGTGGCGCCCCCTGCGGTCCAGCCGTCATCGCTCTGGCTGGGCGTCCGGATCTTGATCACCGCGCGCGCGGCGGGCCGGTGCATCGCTGCTCGGTAGTGGCTTTCGACCAGGCCGAGGAGGTTCTCGACGCTGCGCTCGTCGACGTCGTCTGCGTCGACGTGCCGGAAGTAGTGCTTGAGGAACATCTGGACCGCGTCCGGATCCTGACCGAGGTCGGCAGCGATCTTCGCCCCCCGAGCGGCTACCTGTGCGATCTTCTCAGTCTTCTCCTGCTCGAGCTCGACCTCGAAAGTGGTCACGTCTACCCGTCCGATCATTGCCGCCACACCCCGCTGTGTGGCTACCTCCGACATTAGCCCTCATCACCCCAGCTCCGGTCGACCAGAGCGCTCATGCCACCGACTTCGCCGCCCCCGCGGCAATCCTCGGGCGCCGCACCGGCGGGCGCAGCAAACCTAAGGTGCCTGCCCCCCAGCTCCGGCCCACCAGGCGCTCAGCTCACCAGCCGGGTGGTAATCCTCGGGCGCCGCACCGGCGGGCGTAGCGAACCTAAGATGCCTGAAACCCAAGCACCTACCTCCCTCACGCGTGCCGCCGAGCCCAATGGGCACGTTCGCCTAGCCCGCCGGTGCGGCGCCCGAGGATCGCCAACCGCGGTGAGATTATGAGCGCCATGGACATCTCGAGTCACCTTGATTTCGCTGCCCAACCCACCGACGTGTACGCCATGATGAGCGACCAGAAGTACCTGGAGGAGGTCTGCGTCGCCAGCGGATCACTCAGCTACGACGTTTCAGTGAACGGCTCGACGACCAAGACGTCACGAACCCTGCCGGCACCTGATTCGGCGGCACGGTTCACCGGTCCCAAGTTGACGGTCAACGAGGAGGTCGTCTGGGGCGACCCGTCGTCTGATGGCTCGCGGAGTGGAGCTGTGACGATGACGGTACTTGGCCAGCCGGTCACATTCCGGGGTAAGGCGCAGCTCAAGGCCGGAGGTCGGGGAAGTGTGGTGGACATCACCGGCGAGCTGAAGGTCGCGATCCCGCTGCTGGGTAGGAAACTTGAGGAGTCCGCGGCACCGGCGCTGACGGATGGGTACAAAAAGCAACAAGAGGTCGGTGATCGCTGGCTCGCGAGCTGATCTTTGCTTGTCGGTTGGGCGCTGGCAAGATCAAGTGCTCCCCGAGGGCTCGACCGCTCAGGTCATATGGGGATAGCCATGATCGGTCGGCGGCACGAAGGTCTCCTTGATCGAACGTGGACTGGTCCAGCGGATCAGGTTCCACATCGAGCCGGCCTTGTCGTTGGTGCCTGATGCTCGGGCACCGCCGAACGGCTGCTGGCCGACCACCGCGCCGGTCGGTTTGTCGTTCAGATAGAAGTTTCCGGCAGCGTTCCTGAGCCGCCGGCTGGCTTGTTCGAGTGCCACGCGATCATCGCCGATTACCGCGCCGGTGAGCGCGTACGGAGCCGCCTGATCAACTTCTTCGAGGACCGCCTCGAAGTCTGCGTCGTCGAACACGTAGATTCCCAGAATCGGCCCGAAATACTCAGTCGTGAAGATATCGTTCCTGGGGTTGTCAGAGATGATCAAGGTCGGCCGGACATACCACCCTTCCCGATCATCGGTGACACCACCGGCGATGATCTTCGCGTCCGCAGAATCCTGGGCCCGTTGGATGGCCGCGGCGTGTTTGCTGAAGGCACGCTGATCAATCACTGCAGAGGTGAAGTTGGACAGGTCGCGTACGTCCCCGACGTTTAGGCCCTCGGTCGCGTCGATCAGCTCGTCACCCATTCGATCCCAGACGCTGCGCGCAATGTACGCGCGAGACGCGGCTGAGCATTTCTGCCCGGAGTACTCAAAGGCTCCTCGGACCAAAGCCGTACGCACCACCTCTGGGCTTGCGCTGGGGTGGGCGACCACGAAGTCCTTGCCCCCGGTCTCCCCTACCACGCGTGGGTAGGCCCGATAGCGACCGATGTTGGCTCCGACACGTTGCCACAGGTGCTGAAATGTCTTCGTCGATCCGGTGAAGTGGATACCGGCGAGCGCCGGGTGGTGCAGCGTGACATCGGAAACCTCAATGCCGTTTCCAGGCAGCATGTTGATCACGCCGGGCGGCAGGCCGGCCGCCTCCAAGAGCCGGATGGTGAAATGGGCGGCAAACTGCTGAGTCGGGCTCGGCTTCCAGATCACCACGTTCCCCATCAGAGCCGCCGAGGTTGGCAGGTTGCCCGCAATCGCGGTGAAGTTGAACGGGGTAATGGCGTAGACGAAACCCTCGAGCGGCCGGTAGTCGGTTCTGTTCCAGACTCCGGGTGATGAGATCGGTTGATCTTCGAAGATGTGTCGCGCGAAGGCGACATTGAACCTCCAGAAGTCGATCAGCTCGCAGGCCGCATCAATTTCAGCCTGCTGCACCGTCTTCCCCTGACCGAGCATCGTGGCTGCGTTCAGGGTTTCCCGCCAAGGCCCGGCGAGCAGGTCGGCGGCGCGCAGGAAGACCGCTGCCCGCTGCTCGAAGCCCAGCTCCGCCCACCCGGGAGCGGCCGCGAGCGCCCCATCGATAGCTTCTGTCGCGTCAGCCCGGGTCGCGTTGGCCGCATGCCCAAGGATGTGCGAATGGTCTGATGGCATCGTCACATCGAACCCATCGCCCGAGGCCGGTTTGCTTACTCCGTCAATAGTTGCGGTCAACTCGATCGGATCGGCACCAGCCATCTCGGCGAGGGCTGATTCGATCTTCGCGCGCTCTTTCGAACCTGGGCCGTAACCGAGAACTGCCTCGTTAACCGGCACCGGAACCTGTGCCATGGCATCCACATAGCCACGCTACCCTCGTCGCCTTCACGGGTGGCAGCCTCGTGGAGGCGCAGTCAAGGAGAATGTGCGGACGCCAATCGCCAGACGACGCCCGCTGACCGTGATCGACGCGGAGCCTGAGCTCACACGGCCTTGGCGCTTTCGGCCTCTTCCCGCCGCTTCTTCGCGGCCTCGACGGAAGCGCGCAGCGCGGCCACCAGGTCGACCACCTCAGCCTCCTTTGGCGCCTCCGGCTCCTCGACCAATGGCACGCCTTCGGCCTTGCTCTGTACCAAGGCTTCCAGAGCCTCGCGATAGGAGTCGGTGAAGTCCTCAGGATTGAAGTCACCCGCCAGCGCGTCGATGAACGATTGTGCCATCGTGACTTCTGCATCCGAGACCGTGACATCCTCCGGTGGCGCGGCGAAGGAACCATCGCGGAGCTCATCCGGCCACAACATCGTGTGCATCAGCAGCACACCATCCTTGGGACGGATCAGCGCCAACGCTTCACGTGACCGCAGCGCGACCTTCACCACCGCGCTCTGGCCACTCTTGATCAAGGCATCTCGCAACAACACATACGGTTTGACGCCCGGGCCGTCAGCCTGGAGGAAGTACGTCTTGTTGAAATACGTGGGATCGACATCTTCCTCGGCGACGAACTGTACGACCTCGACCGCCTTCGTGGTCGCCAGTGGGAGCGCATCGAAGTCCTGCGCCTCCAAGATCACCATCCGGCCGTCGGGCATCTCATACCCTTTGGCGATCTCCGCGTAGGGGATCTCATTTCCGCACTTCTCGCAAACGCGCTTGTACTTGATCCGACCGCCATCCTGGGGGTGGACCTGGCGAAAACTGATGTCCTTCTCCTCGGTCGCCGAGAAGAGCTTCACAGGAATCGTGACCAGCCCGAAGGAGATTGCGCCCTTCCAGATTGAGCGAGGCATGGTCCTAGTCTGCCTGATCCGATCGAGGAGTTCCCCATGCCGGGGCCGGCCTGCCGGCAAACCTCATGACTCAATTCGGCGCTGGAGCTCGTCGAGCTCTTCGGGAGCGAACCACAACAGGTCGTACCCGTCGAGTACCAGTCCGACCTCCGGTGCGGCGAGTGCAGCAGCGAGGCTCTGCCCTGCTACAGCCACGTTGGCCCGCTTCGCCGCCTCCATGGCGTCCGGTTCGTCGGCGAACAGCGCTCGCACTTGAGTCCAGGTCAGTCCACGGAGCTCAACCTCCCCCAACGGTTCACCAAGATCGGTGAGCTGTCCCGACTGCACCTCCGCAGCAACTACCAAGCGTGGCGAACCTGGCTGCAGCACCAGAGCCAGCACGCCGGTGTAGCTGAGGGCGGCGTACTCGGCCTCCTCGAGGAGGGTGTCGGCTTCCAACGAATCAACCAGACTTGATGTCGCCGCGCACCCCCGGTACGGCACGTCGGCGGCGATACCCGAGCGCAGATCCACGGCCTCGTCCCAGGTCATGGGAACGAACACCATCCGAGACATCAGCGCCGCCGCGCTACCGCGGCGCGGGGGAGGTGTCCGAGGCGTCGCTGCTCGAGGGACCCTCGGATGGGGCCTGAAGTGGTCCAGGCTGCGCGGCTCGGGAGCTGCTCGGCGGCTTGTGAGCAGGCGGTTTTTCGGCGACTGCTTTTGCTGGCGGCGACTTCCTGGCAGTGCTCTGCTCTGATCCAGGCAGGGGTGGCTTGTGTGACTTCGCCGGGCTCGTCGAGGCTGGAGGCGCTGCGGCAGCGGTGCCCAGCTCAGCAGCGCGGACGACCAAATTCCGTACGGCAGCACGCTTCAGCCCGGCCGCCTTGTGCGCTGCCTCCTGCCGCGCTGCTGCCTTCTTCGCGGCGGCCCGGCGAGCCGTCGCGGTCGCCTTCCGGGTCGGCTGACGGGCATTCGTGGCTCGGACGGTTGTGTCCAAGAGCTCTTCGAGAGCATCAAGTAGGCATTGGGCGAGCACGTCGAGGTCGCTGATGGCGTCCCGGTCGGACGTGAGACCGAAGAAGACCTCGCCCTCGTAGGAGGTGACTCCAATGGCAAGCATGTGGCCGGCCGAGAGGGGAAGGACCGGGTAGCTCGCAACAAGCTGTGCACCGGCGGCGTAAAGCGCTACCTGGGGACCGGGAACATTGGTGATCACCAGGTCGTGTTGTTTACGCACCACTTCAGTGGCTGTGCGTACACCGAGCGCGTGCAGAGTGGTCGGTGCAAAGCCGGCTATGTCGGCGAGCGAGCGCGCAGCGACCGCCCGTCCGGAGTCCTTGTGCGCTTGGGTGTCATAGGCGACTTGGTGCAGCCGCATCAGCGGGTTCGGCTCTCCGACCGGCAAACGCTGCAGGCCTGGCGCGACTTGACTGCCCAAGGATGTCGGCGTGCCGTCATCCTCGGTGACACTCATCGGCACCAGCGCGGTCAGGGAGCTTCCTGTAATGATCGACTCCCCGCGAGTCAGCAACCACGAGCGGAGCCCTCCAGCGATCATGGCCAATACCACGTCGTTGATCGTGTGGTGATGTTCCTGGCGGACTGCCTGGAGATCGGTGAGCGACGCGACAACCGTCGCAAAGCGACGCTGTTCGGACACCATCCCGGTCAGCGGCGAGTCGGAGGCCGGACGCCGCCCGCCCAGTGCGTCAGCGGCCAGCTCCCCTAACGCCCCGACGAAACCTCCTGCCGCCTCACCGACCGCAACGGCGACACCGAGCGCGCTGGTCAGCGCCCCACGGAAGTTCTCAATCGCCATGGCGGGATCTTGCGCATTCTCCAAAAGCGCCCCGGCGACCAACTCCAATGACGACGGCTCGGGGGCCGGGTGCCATGAGTCCTCATCGGCTCCGGCGCCCGGGATGGCATGCGCGTGAGCGGTCGAGTCGAGTAGCACCTGACCGATCTCCACCGTGTCGATTCCGTCGACGAGGCATAAATGCGACTTGGCCAGCAGTGCGAATCGATCGTCTTCCAGACCCTCGACCAGATAGATCTCCCACAGGGGCCGGGATCGGTCGAGTCGCCGGGCCAGTACGCGGCCGACGAACTCTTGGAGCTGGACCAGAGTGCCTGGCCGCGGCAGCGCAGACCGTCGCACGTGGAAGGTGAGGTCGAAGTCCTCGTCGTCAACCCACACCGGTCCGGCGAGCCGCGCGGGGATTCCGCGCACCCGTTGCCGATAGCGCGGCACGAAGGCCAGTCGCTCGCGGATCAGCGCGATCAGCCGTTCGTATTCGAAGCCATCAGGACCAGGATCGAAAATGTGTACCGTACCCACGTGGCCTGGGGTGTGTGCTGTGTCCAGGGCCAGCAACGACACCTCGAGAGGCGTCAGCCGCTGCGGCATCGGCGTCCTCCCTGCTCGTGCGAAGTCCCTGGAGCAATTACGGTACTCCCGCTGATGCGGCAGGCCGTCGGCTAGGCGGGCGATCCAAACACCGGGAACCCAGTCATCACGAGCTTCGTAGAGGATGGATGGATCGTGGCATGACCACAGCGGCGCGAAATGCGTGCCTGGGCGGCCCGAAGCGTCCAACACCTGAGGGAGAGGGACACAACCATGCCAGCGAGGAGTGCACTGATCTGGGGGACGGTGGCCCTCGGTCTGCTGCTGTGCGGTTGTACGAGCAGCGCCGGGCCTGAGGCGTCCGCCAGCCCATCGGCCGTGGTCGGCAGTCCCAGCGAGCCGTCCTCGCCCGCTACCTCACCAACCTCGGTTCCGGCGAGATCTCCCTCCCTCAATGCTCAGTACACGCTGACCATCAACATCGAGATCGCAGACGGTAAAACGGTCCCGAACGGGAAGAAGATCAACGTCGGAGTAGGCCAGAAGGTGATCTTGAACGTGACCAGCGATATCGACGATGAGATCCACGCGCATCTGGGCGAGAAGGACTATGCGCTGCCGGTACAGGCCGGCAAGCCCGCCAAAGGATCGTTCACCCTTGACAGCCCGGGCAGCTTCGAGGTGGAGTCTCACCATCTTGAGAAGACCATCGTGATCTTGAACGCGCGCTAGCCCCGGCTCAGCATTTCATGCTGCTACCGCTGCACGGGATCGCGTCCCGCCACGACCTGCCGCTGCCGTTCTCCTTCGTGATCGTCGGCGCGATCCTGGCGCTGACGATCTCCTTCATCATCTTGATCTTTGCCTGGCGCCAACCACGCTTCGATCGGGTTGGCGGGCGCCCGATGCCGCGGCTGACCGTAGTGGTCGACCATCCGATCACCCGGCTGGTCGCGCGTGCGGTGGTCCTTGCCGCGTACGCCTGGGCCGGGCTCGCGATCATGGCCGGCCAGGACTTGCTGACCAATCCGGCCTTCGGCTTCGTCTATGTCTGGATGTGGGTCGGCCTGGTTCCGATCTCGCTGCTACTCGGTCAGTTCTGGCGAGCAACCAACCCGCTGCGGACAATCCATAGCGGGCTCTGTGTGGTGGCACGGGTCGACCCGGGACGGGGTCTCGTTGCCCTGTCAGCCAAGGTTGGCGTGTGGCCTGCGGCCGCCGGCACGTTCGGATTCGCTGGCTTGAGCTGGTCCAGCCGGACCGGACCACACTTGCGGTGCTGCGAGTCTGGGCGCTCGCCTGGTTGGTGATCCTGGTGCTGGGCGCGATCGCGTTCGGCCAGCGCTGGATCGGCGCAGCGGATCCCTTCGAGGTGTACGCGAGCACGCTCGCCCAGATGTCGATCTGGCGGCGGGTCGGTGATCAGCTGAGGCTGGTCAACCCACTGGCCGGCCTGAATGCCTGGCATGCTCCCCCGGGAGCGACCGCCGTAGTGGCCGCGCTGCTCGGCAGTACAGCCTTCGACAGCTTTGCCAACACCAGCTGGTGGATAAGCGCCGTGCAGAGCTCGAACGTGCCCACCGTCGCATCGGGTACCGGCGGCCTGCTGAGCGATGATCATCATCGTCTTTGTCAGCTTCAGCCTTGCGGCCGCCTGGATGGGCCGCTACGGAGACCGGCCAGCCGCGGCATATCCGCGGCTGATGGTCGGCTCTCTGCTGCCGATCGTCCTGGGTTACGTGGTCGCCCACTATGCGACCCTGCTCATCGTCGAAGGGCAGCGCACGGCGATCAACTTCTCCGACCCGCTCGGCCGCGGTTGGAATGTCTTCGGATCAGCGGAGATGGGAGTCAACTCCGCGATCTTCAGCTACCCCACTGCGATCGCGTTGATCCAGCTCTGCGCCATTGTCGGCGGACATCTGCTCGGCATCGTCTGCGCTCACGAGAAGGCCGTCGCACTGTTGCCACCGAATCGCGCGCTACGTGGTCAGTTGCCATTGCTCCTGGTGATGGTCGGCTACACCTGCGCCGGCTTGGTGTTGTTGTTCTCTCCCTGAGCCGCTGGCTCACTCACCCGCATCCTCCGGCTCACCTGCCAAGATCAAGTACAGCGAGCGCCGCGCCTGCGCCAGCACCTGTGCGGCCGCGTTGATTTGCACCGTGCTGCCACTGGTGACGATCTGGCGTGCCGCGGCCTGCAGGTCCTGCATCCCGTCCCTCAAGTCGGGCCAAGAAGGCCGCCCGGCGAAGTCGGCGAATGGGTCGCCCAGCTGGGCGCTGTGCTCCTCCAAGTACGCGCGGCCATCAGAAGTGAGGGTCACCAACCGGCGCCCACCTTCCTCCTGGGCCGTCACCAGGCCTTCATCCTCAAGCTGCGCGATGGCTGGATAGACCGCCCCTGGGCTCGGCCGCCATCCGCCGCCGGTGCGATCACCCATCGCCTGCATGATTTGGTAGCCGTGCATCGGCTGGTCGGCTAGCACCAACAAGATGGCGGTCCGCACGTCGCCCCGTTGGGCGCGCCCGCGGCCATGGCGAGCCGGCCCGCCCCGTCCTCCTCGGCCGCGGTGGCCGTGGGGGTGGTGCTGCTCGCCCCAGGGCTCGGCCTTGCCGAGTGGCTCACTTTCTCCGCCAGCGTCCCGCCGGCGCTCAAACTCTCCATGTCGAGTTCTGTGTCGCATATATGTAGTCTCCTTTCAAACGACTCTATCAAGATATATCGTGATACGGTCGTTTGCAAGTCCCTCGCAAGCGGAGTTTGCGGGCGAACAAGGGGCCCGTACGTTTCCCATCACGACCGTCAAGACGATCGCGCACGGGGGCCAGACGCGTACGTTTCCCATCACAACCGTCAAGACGATCGCCTCACGGGGCCAGCGGCGTGCCAGCGAGGAACATCCCAGCCAAGGCAGATGATGGGTGACGCGGTCGTCTGAGAGGCAGGTCATACCGATGGTGAACGACCACACCGGCAAGGAATCGCCCCTTTTGGGGGTAGGCGTCGTGGGCTGGGGCTGGATGGGTCAGGTGCATGCACGCGCGTACGCGAGGCTGCGCCAGCACTATCCCGAGGCGCCTCTGAGGCCAACTCTGGTCGCGGTTGCCGACAACGCCGCAGATGATCGACTGGCCGACGCGATCGAGGTCTTCGGCTTCAGTGATGTGCACGCGGATTGGCGCGAGCTTGTCGCCCGAGACGACATCGATGTGGTAAGTGTGACCGGCCCCAACTTCATCCACCGTGACGTAGCGGTCGCCGCCGCAGAGGCCGGGAAGCACGTGTGGGTAGAGAAGCCGGCCGGGCGCAACGCTACGGAGACTCGAGAGATCTGCGACGCCGTGCGTGTCAACGGCGTGCAGTCCGCGGCCGGATTCAACTATCGCAACGTACCGGCGATCGAGATGGCCCGACAGCTGATCGTCGATGGCCGGCTTGGCCGGATCAACCACGTCCACATCCGGCTGCTGGCCGACTACGCCGCCCACCCAGACGGCGCGCTGACCTGGCGATTCAGGACTGAATGGTCCGGTTCCGGTGTGCTCGGCGACCTTGCCAGCCACGGTGTGGACCTTGGTCGCTATCTCGTGGGTGACATCACCGACCTGATGTGCGACGCCGCAACCTTCATCACCCAGCGACCCCAAGTGACCATGACGGCGTCCCACTTCTCCCGCGGGATGGGCGGCCCAATGGGAGCCGTCGAGAATGAGGACTACATCGCTGCACTGCTGCGCTTTGACCGCGGCGCCCTCGGAGTGCTCGAGTCCAGCCGAGCCTCGATTGGCGAGCAGTGCACCTATGGCATCGACGTGCACGGCGCTCGAGGCGCGCTCTCCTGGGACTTCAGGCGGATGGGCGAGTTGCAGCTCTGCCTCGATCAGGACTATCAGAACGCCTACTTCTCTACTCACCACGTGGCACCTGGGGATGGTGATTTTGCTCGGTTTCAGCCCGCGGCGGGCATCGCGATGAGCTACGACGACCTCAAGATCGTGGAGGCCTACCGCCTCGTCCAGTCGATCGCAACCGGCAAGGCGCATGGAGCAACCGCTGAGGACGCGCTCTATGTCGCCGAGATCATCGAGGCGATGGCCGAGTCGGCACAGAGCCGACGCTGGGTCACCTTCGCCCGCTGAATTTGTCCTGACAAAATCTCGCTGGTCCGTGTAGAACTGCGATTTCGGCCTCTATGCTTCGTCCATGACAGAGGCGCCGGTGCGCGAGCTCGACATCACCCTCGAGCGCAACTCCCCTGTCCCCCTTTACTACCAGCTGGCTCAGGCCATCGAGCACGCCATCAACACCGGCGCTCTCGCCCCAGGTGATCGTCTTGAGAACGAGTTGTCTCTTACCAGCCGGCTGGGTCTCTCGCGGCCAACGGCTCGTCAAGCGATTCAGGAGCTTGTCAAGAAGGGCTTACTGGTACGCAAACGAGGGGTCGGCACCCAGGTCGTTCGATCACGGTTCCGCCGCAACGAAGCGCTCAGCAGCCTTAACGAGGACATAGCCAAGGCCGGCAAAGTTCCGAGTACCCGACTGCTCGAATTCTCGATCGGCACGCTCGACCAGGACATTCGCGATGCCATCGATGCGGCGGCAGTTACCGACAGCGAATTCATCAAGATCAGAAGGCTGCGGCTCGCCGATGACGTGCCGCTGGCGATCCTGACCAACTACCTGCCGGCGCGCTTCGAGCTCACCGAGGCCGACCTGCAGAGCAAGAGCCTCTACGCCTGCTTGCGGGCTCTCGGTGTCAACCTCAAGATCGCTCACCAGCAGATCTCGGCCCGGCTGATGACCGAGCAGGAAGCCGAACTCATGGACGAGGAGACACCAGCAGCCTGCCTGACCGTGGACCGGCTCGCGTACGACGATGTTGGTCAGTTCGTCGAGTTCGGCCGCCACATCTACCACGCCGCTCACTACTCAATCCAGTCTTCGGTCGTGGGCTAGCCGCCCCACACGGCATCAACGCCGGCTCAATCGAGCGCCGAGCTCGAGGGCGGTGCATAGCCAGCGGTCGCCCAAGGCCTCTAACCGGAACGCCATGGCAGTCGATCGCCTTCCGATCGCTACGTGCGCTGCCACCTCAGCCACGTCCGGATGGGGGTGCTGGACGCGGACCGAGCGCACCGCAGTCGGGATGGCGACGCGCCCATGCAGCGCTACGCTGCGGCGCTGGTACATGCTTATCCCCACGAGCACCTCATCGACCACCCACCGGTTGAGTTGTGCGACCGGACGCTGGCCCAGCAGCGACTGAGTCAGTGCCAAGGCAAGCGTGGTGCTCCACTCCCCGGCATCGGGTAGTCCGGACCGCTGTTTGGCGGCCCAGCGTGCCTTGACCATGCTCACGCGGACGCCTCGGTCGTCCGGGCCTGGGCCTCAGCAACATCGGGTTCGTGATCAACCAAGTCCAGCGGTGGCTGATTGGTTGGTGGAGGCGACGCCCGCAACCAGGTGAGGCTGGGCGGCCGGCTCTCGATCAGCCACTGGATGGAGGACATAGGCGATGATGTGGTGGTCGTGGACATGTCAGCCTCCTCTGTCGGCGCTGACCAAGGGTGACTGATGCAGCCGTCGTCGAACCTCCTCGAGGTCAATCTGTGGATATCTAACGTCAGTGCTGCCTGCGAGAGTTCGTGGGCAAGGAACCCTTCACCCCGACTTCGTGAGGGCAGGAGCCATTGAGCTGGCCGGCATGTGGGGAGCAGACTGACGACGTCCGTTCCGCCATACAATGAGCGCCTCGCAGGTCAGCGTGTGACCAAGAAGGGGGACGCTATGGCCGAACCGGTGCACTTCGACCTCGGGCCGGACGAACTCCCGGCGGCGTGGTTCAACCTCGTTCCCGATATGGTCGGCGCGGGCATGCAGCCGCTTCCCCCGCTGCATCCGGGGACCAGGGAACCGATCGGGCCAGCAGACCTCGCTCCCCTGTTCCCCGAGGCGCTGATCATGCAGGAGGTGTCGACCGAGCGGTGGATCGACATCCCGGGGCCAGTCCTGGACATCTATCGGCTGTGGAGGCCGACCCCGCTGTATCGGGCCCGACGCCTGGAGCAGGCGCTGCAGACTCCGGCCCGGATCTACTTCAAATACGAGGGGACGTCACCGACCGGCTCCCACAAGCCGAACACCGCGATCGCTCAGGTCTATTACAACAAGGAAGCGGGGATCCGCCGGATCAGCACCGAGACCGGGGCCGGGCAATGGGGGTCGGCGCTGGCATTCGCATGCCAGATGTTCGGGCTGGAGAGCCTCGTGTACATGGTCAAGGCCTCGTACCAGCAGAAGCCTTACCGGCGGGTGTTGATGGAGACGTTCGGGGCGACGGTCCACGCCTCGCCCAGCGACACCACGCAGGTCGGCAAGCGCATCCTTGGCGACACGCCCGACTCCACGGGCTCCCTGGGGATCGCCATCAGCGAGGCGGTCGAGGTCGCGGCCACCAATGCCGACACCAACTACTGCCTGGGGAGCGTGCTGGGCCACGTGCTCCTGCACCAGACCGTGATCGGCCTGGAGACGCAGAAGCAGATGGAGATGGCGGGCGAATCCCCGGACTTCATCATCGGATGCGTCGGCGGGGGCTCGAACTACGCGGGCTTCTCCTATCCGTTCATGGCCGACAAGCTGGCCGGGAAGCTCGATGCCACGTTCGTGGCCACCGAGCCGGCCGCCTGCCCCACCCTGACCCGGGGTGAGTTCGCCTACGACTTCGGCGACACGGGGGAGATGACGCCCATCGTGCCTATGTACACCCTGGGGCACACGTTCGTGCCGGCGCCGGTGCACGCGGGCGGGCTCCGGTACCACGGCGACGCGCCCTCGCTGTCCATGCTGGTGAAGCACGGGCACATGGAGGCTCGGGCGTACACGCAGAACCAGGCGTTCGAGGCGGGCGTACAGTTCGCTCGGGCTCAGGGGATCCTCCCGGCTCCGGAGCCGAACCACGCCATCCGGGCGGTGATCGACGAGGCGATCCGTGCGCGGGAGGCCGGCGAGTCGAAGGTCATCCTGTTCAACCTCTGCGGACACGGGCACTTCGACATGCAGGCCTACGACGACTTCCTGGCGCTGCGCCTCCCGGAGATCGAGTTCGAAGAAGCGGCGCTGGCCGACGGTCTGACCAGCCTCCCGGGGATCCCGGTCCCGGGATAGCCTCCGGGGCTCTCGGCCATCGGCCGGCCGACCTCGTTGGCCTCGGCGTCGGACAGCCTGGCCGTTCCAGACGCCTACATGAGTCCGCCGTGGCGAACCTGGCCCACGGACCTCCCCCCGCTCTGATCGGCAGGTCCGCCACGACGGAATCTTTCAGCGGCCGTTGCATCAGCCAACTCTGCACTGGCGGGAACACCGGACTGCACGTACCAGGCCACCTACCAGTTCGGATCACTGGCTGACGGTGGCCAGCGATCGTCGCTGCTGGCAGGCTCATTGCATGAACGATCGAGATCGCATCCTGGTCCGCCGCCCGTCGCCTCGGCTCGCGGCCGGCGAGCTGACCCATCTGCAGCGTTCGTCGGTCGACCCGGACTTGGCTCTGGCTCAGTGGCAGGGCTATGTCGCCGCGTTCGCCGACCACGGCTGGGCCGTGACCGAGATCGCGCCGACTGACGAGCATCCGGACGGCGTGTTCGTCGAGGACACGGTGGTGATCTTCGACGATCTCGCGGTGATCACCTCACCTGGCGTAGCGTCGCGGCGCGGCGAGGTCGACTCGACCGCGGCCAGTCTCGACGGCATCGGCCGGCTGGCCGTGGCGCGCATCGCACTGCCGGGAACGCTCGATGGCGGTGACGTGCTCAAGATCGGCCGGACCGCCTATGTCGGGCAGGGTTCGCGTACCAACCCAGCGGGCGTAGCCCGACTCGCCATATTGATCGAGCCGCGCGGGTGGCGGGTCGTCCCGGTGCCCGTAACCAAGGTCTTGCACCTGAAGTCCGGGGTGACCGCCCTGCCGGATGGCACGGTGATCGGCTACAAGCCGCTCGTCGACGATCCGCGTATCTTCCCGACGTTCCTGCCAGTGCCGGAGGAGCACGGCGCCGCCGTCGTCGACCTCGGCGACGGCGTGGTGATCATGTCGGCCGACGCCCCGCGCACCGCCGACCTGCTGCGCGGTCGCGGCCTCCAGGTCGTGACTGTGCCGATCACCGAGTTCGAGAAGCTCGAAGGTTGCGTCACCTGCCTGTCCGTCCGGCTTCGCCGGGTGGCGGGCGATTCAGGCGTCGGCGTGCCGCGGCAGGATGAGGACCGGGACGGGTGAGTGCCAGCTCTGCTTGCCGGCCCGGGGACCGAGGAACACCTGGGCAAGCGCGCTCACACTCGACGAACCGAGGGTCAGCAGCTGGCTGAACGGAAAGAACCTCAACAAGTAGGGTCGATGATCATCCCAGCAACATTGAGATCCGGCGCGATCCGCAGATCGTACTTGGCAATCACCTCACTACGGTCGCTGGCTTCCCAGAGCGACACGGCCAGCCGCGTCACCGCTGCTCGAAGGAGCACGGTGTATCAGCCACCTGGCCATTCATGTCCTGGTTCAGGTCACAATTTGGGCAGAACAAACCCCTCACGCACCAGTCAGGTTTGGCCTGTTAGGGGTCCAGGCTCCTTCGACGAGGTGGTCGCCGACATCTACGAGCACTGGCTGCATCGGCCCGGCTGAGAACGGCTGCAGGGGCGAAAACGTCTGTTGCCAGGTCGAGGTGCGGCGTTACGATCGCGCGATGGCCGGTTATGAACCTGTGACCCTCGAATCGGTGTGCAACGCGGGCGTCGACGCCCTCGAGGATGCGGCAGGCGAACTGCCGCTGGGCCGGGTGGAGCTTCGCGGCCTGCCGTTCCTGGTCGGCTCCGACACGCCGTCGAAGGAGCGGTGCTTCGTCGTACCGACAGCGCCGGTCTCGATCGAGGTCGGCCGGACGGCGAGGCGGGTGATCATCGCGCACCGGTTGCTGAAGCCCGGTGGACCGGCAGGACACGGCGTCGGAACGCCCGTCGCCGACTACGTGTTCCACCTGGCCGGCGGCGAGGCGGTCACCGTGCCGATCCGTGAACGGTTCGAGATCCAGGTCGTGCCGACGCCCTGGGGCAGCAGCCCGTTCCTCGCCGTCGCGGACAGCCACGACAGCAAGGCCGCTCGGTTCGAGGGCCACTGGGACGGTGCCGGCTTCCGGCTCGCCGAACACGGGCGCGGCTGGGCCAGGAGCTTCTATCTGTGGTGTTGGCAGAATCCGCAGCCCGACGTCGTGGTCGAACGGATCGAGCTGATCCCCCGGGACCTGCCGTTCCTGGTCGCCGGCATCACGCTGGGGCAGGCCGAGGAGCATCCGTTCGTGCGCACCCCGTCGCGTCCGGTGCGGCTGGTGGTCACCGACCCCGACCTGGCCGGCCGCGACGACGTACTCGACGTCGTCGTCGACCGCGGCGTGGCCACCTACCCCCAACCCCTACCAGTCGACGACGACCGCCCCGGCTACGGCGCCGGCATCGCATCACCACCGGCCACCCCCGCCTACACCCATATCGCCGCGATCCCGTCTGCCACCGTGACGGTACGACAGCGAGACGCCGAACTCGGCCAGATCTCCTGGGCCGACGTCGAGCGCGACGGTCAGGCGGCGACCGATCAGGTGCGGGTGGAGCTGGTCGATCCGGGACGTAACTGGGTCCACGTCAAAGTGCTCGACGACAACACCGGCCAGCCGGTGCCGTGCCGGGTGCACTTCCGCTCCCCCGAAGGCATCCCTTACCAACCCCACGGCCACCACCACCACGTCAACCAGAACCTCGGCAGCTGGCACTACGACGTCGGCGGCGACGTCCGCCTCGGCCAACAGACCTACGCCTACATCGACGGCACCTGCCAGGGCTGGCTGCCCCGCGGGGACGTGGTGGTCGACGTGGCGCGTGGGTTCGAGTACGCACCACTGCGCGAGACCGTGCGAATCGAACCCGGCCAACGCGACCTCACCCTCCGCCTCCACCGCACCACCGACATGGCTGCCCGCGGCTGGTGGTCCGGCGACTCCCACGTCCACTTCCTCTCCACCTCCGGTGCGCAACTGGAACAGCTCGGGGAGGACCTGCGGGTCGTCAACCTGTTGCAGTCGCAGTGGGGTGCGCTGTTCACCAACACCGAGGACTGGCCCGGTCGTCCCCGCACGGGCGGGAGCCGCGGCAGTGTCATCGACGGCGGCGGCTACTTCACCTACGTCGGACAGGAGAACCGCCAGCACGCGCTCGGGCACCTCGTCCTGTGGGGGCTGACGGAGCCAGTGATGCCGTGGTGCAGCGACGGACCGGACGAGGCCGAGCTCGGCGGTGCGATGGACACCAACCTCAGCGACTGGGCCGACCGCACCCACGCGCAGGGCGGCACCGTCGTAGTCGCGCACTTCCCCAACCCCAACGGCGAACCCGCTGTCCTCGTCGCCACCGGACGCGCCGACGCCGTGGAGATGCTCGCCCAAAGCGACGACGCCCTGCTGGAGTACTACCGCTACCTCAACACCGGCTACCGGCTCCCACTGGTCGGCGGCACAGACAAGATGTCCAACGGCGTGCCGGTCGGCCTCTACCGCACCTACGCGAAGCTGGCCGACGACGAGGAGCTCACCTACGACGGCTGGTGCCGCGCGGTCCGCTCCGGCCGCAGCTTCCTGTCCGGTGGACCGCTGCTCAGCCTGACCGTCGACGGACGTGAACCCGGCGACACCATCGAGCTGTCCGGCCCCGGCACCGTCACCATCGACGCCGCGGTTACGAGCATCTTCCCGCTCCGCACCCTGCAGGTCGTCGCCAACGGCGAGGTGGTCGCAGTCGCCGAACCCGACAGCGACGACAAGCACGCTCTCACCCTCAGCCACGACGTCGGCATCGACAGCAGCACCTGGATCGCCGCCCGCGCCTTCGGCACCCAACACCACCTCGACGACTGGGCCCGGCCCGTCTTCGCCCACACGTCACCCGTCTACGTCGGCTGCGGCGGACCCTGGACCATGGCCGACCCCGACGGACTCCACTACATGCGCACCCTCGTCACCGGCGCCCGCGACTACGTACGCCACACCGCAGCCCGACGCAACGACGCCCTCACCACCCACCACCACGGCGAACCCGACCACGCCGCCTGGCTCGAACGCCCCTTCACCGAAGCACTCAGAGCACTCGACGACCGGCTCTGACGTCAGGCGGACCGCAGGCCGACCGTCCGGCGCCGCTGATGGTGCTCCCGGAAATCCCTGCACGCGCAGCCGTTCGCGTATGCAGCATTCGTGCCGTGCTCCAGGTCGTCACGGCGGGCCTATCCGTGCTCTTTGTGCCGCACGCAGATCAACAGCTCTGATCCACACCTGATGTCGGTCTGGGCGCCGCCCCGCCCACCACTCCTGACGCTCTTTCACCAGGTAGTCGAGATCGTCTACAGCAGACCAGGGGCTGACCCCACCTCGATCGGCGGGCTGACTTCTTCCGATCGGCTTGGTCGGGCAGCCAAACTTTCAGCAATACATACATATGGATCGGCCGCTCAAGCCACTATTAATGCGACCGTCCCTAGTCCTCGTCAGAAAGGCGCTTGATCGTATGTGGTTCCGCAGGCACTGGTATTGGCCCTCGGGGTACATAGTTGTTGGCATCATCGTGGCGCTGCTCACCAACAACATCCACCTCTCCAGCCTCTCAGGTATTTTCTTATCGATACTGGCGGTACTCCTGTGGCCGTTCATACTCGGCGCAGCCCTCTGCCGCCTCCTGGGCTTTAACATCCCGGGCATCGATATCACCTGACCCGACCCCCGAAGGCGTCAAATCGTCTTCGGTGACCACGCTGATCTTCGCCAACCTCTTAGCTATGGTCAAGCCCTTGGGCCGCATCCGGGGCGGCGATGAGTCCAGGGAGTCCGACGGCGATGAGTCTCGCTGTGGTTCCGGGTCTATCTCCACACCCGATCAACCGCACTCAGGAGAGCATCATGACCGCTACCTATACCTTCGACATCTTTTCCAGCCTCGACGGCTACGGCGCGGCCAGCGGTAACTGGGGCGGCTACTGGGGTAAGCAAGGCCCCGAGTTGCTCGACCACCGCCTTGCCCTGTTCGGCGCGGAGCAGCGGATGGTCTTCGGGGCCAACACTTATCGGGCATTCGCGCGCATGCTGGCCGAGAGCACCGAGGAGTCCGACGTGCGTGACCCATGGGTCACTCGGATGTGGAACATGCCGGCAACGGTGGTGTCGACGACGCTGGAAGAACCCCTCGACTGGCCGAACGCGACCCTCGTGAGCGGTGACGCCGTCGACGTCGTCGCCCGGCTCAAGGAGGAGTCCGAGGTGCCGCTGCGCTCGCACGGCAGCCTGTCGTTGAACCGGGCGCTGATGGGCGCCGGCCTCGTCGACCGTGTGCAGGTGACACTCTTCCCTGTCATCACCGGTCAGACCGGAGTGGACCCGATCTTTCAGGGTGCTGCCGACTTCGATCTGGAGCTGGTCGAGCACCGGACGCTCGACGGGCACATCCAGGAGCTCATCTACCGACCCACCCTGCATGTCTGAGTCCAACCATGCACCCCACCGGTCAAGCAGCCGAACCTGACCCGGAAGTCCCGCTGACCGACATGCCGACCGGTCCTCTCATAGCCGCCAGGGTCACGCGGCTTGCTGATCACCTCCTGATTCGTCGGGTCGTTCGACGAGCTGGCCCCTCTCGACCTCGCGCTGGCGCGTACCAGCGCGACCAGGTAGGGCGCATTGACCGCGCGCCAGCGGGCCAGGCTCGAGGACGGCAACGTGGTCGTTCGCTTCGAAGCCGTACGCGAGGACCGGATGTTCCGGGGCTGGCGGCGCCTTCGGCGGATCAGCCCGCGGCGAAGTCGATCCGCTCGAACGGCCAATCCGGCCCGTCGAGCCATCCGCGGACCGCTCGCCGGAGCGGTTCGTCCAGGTCGGCGTGGGTTCGGCGCACCCACGACCGGGCCCGCACGTCCACCCCGTCGAGGGGCGACGGATAAAGGTAGACACAGCCGATCACGTCGCGGTCGACGGGATCGAGCACCGTGTACGTGAATCCGACACGGTTACGGAAATCCTGCGCGTGCTGCTCCAGATCGGACAGGTTCTGTTCCAGGGTCATCGGTCGCGGCCAAGGATCGGGGTCATCGCCGAAGTCGTCAGCGAACCCGGGGCTCGCGTGAATATGGTCGATGCTCGACATCCATGCGGCGTGATCGGCCTCGTTCTGCTCCGGCCCCAAGGGCTCCAGGACGAAGGTCTCGGCGATCAGGCCGTCCGGCGGCGTGAACCCTTCGGGAACGAAGTCCGTCGACATGGACCTCTATCTAACCGTAGTTCTTCTTGTACCTCCGTCCGCTCCGTCTATAAGTCAGTCGTCCGAATGGTTACCCAGGGTGACTCATGCAGCCGTCGTCGCGTAACCTCCTCGAGGTCACTCTGTGGATAAGTCACTCCCCTGCGAGGGGTCGACTATCACGCGAGTAGGACACGAAGGAACGGTCGCTGGCCTCACGGAGCGCGGTATAGGAGGCCACCAGTGTCAACCGCTCCTCCGCTAACGTCGGGTCGTCCAGGTGGCATCCGGCAGCGACCCAAGCGTCGGAAAGGGCCATTGCCTGCACCCTCCGCTCGGCGGCGCGGCGCACGTCTGCCGGATCTGCTTGGTAGACGTAGCAATAGAAGCGGACCATGGCGGTGACAAGGTCGTCGTAGGTGACTTGATCATCATGCTGCTGCGCCCGGTGGGCGTGCCACCAAGCCACCTCGAGTTCGGCCGCGAGTCGCGGATCGACGCGGAGCCGGCCGGCTCGGTTGGCCATTCGAAAGAACCGTGCCATGTGGCGCCGGGCGGCTTCTGGATCATTGTCTGGATACGGTGCCCAGGCCTGGCTTCCACGCAGGACGTGCCAAGCCGCCTTCAGATTCCTGAATGGGTCCCAACGCAAAGCCGTGCCGCACCATGCCGAGCAGTCCCGCCAGCATTCGCGGCCAATCGCGCCGGTAGTACCCAACCCACGCCTCACATTCGCTGCGACCAACCGCGACAGGATCGAATGCGAATCGGTGCCTTTGCCGTTGCATGGCCCGATCCTTCCGCACAGAATCGTCTGAAGGAAGACTGACGACCATGCATGATGGCCCCAGCAGCCAACCGGCGTTGACCATCGGCCAAGTCGTCGTCGACCGGCTCCAACAACGGATCGATTCGCTGCCACCTGGACAGGTACACCGCCGCACCTCTATCGCGGCCTATCAACGGACCACGCAGGCCGTCGGCGATGCAGTTGGCCGTCTTGCCGGCGTTCAATCTCGCGTCAGCGCTAGCCAGCGAGCGCAACCCAGGTCTGACCGGGCTTGAGAGCGACCAGATTGCCAGACGTGTCGGTGAAACGAAGGGGAGCGGCGGACTTGGCCCGTCTCCAGCGCCCCTCGACCTTCTTCCCGTCCCGGTAGATCGTCACAACACCGGAACCAACCGTGTCGGACTGCACCGATGGCGCACCCTGAACATCGCGATTGCCGTCTGGATGGTTGCGCACCTTCATGATCACGACGTTGTCAGCTTTGGTGATTGCGCCGCTGTCGCCGTCTACGTACCGAGATCCGTTCCAGTGCACCATGTATCGACCCGAGCTGTATCTGAAGTCGAAAGTGTCGTGCCCCACCCGCACCTTCGCCGCATGTGCTGCGGCACCTCGTGGTGCAAGATCGCTAAAAGTCCAGCCAATGGGTCTGGCCTGGGCCAGCTCCGTCGACTTCGCGATCTTGTCAAGCTTGACAAAGACGTTGTGCGGCGCTACCCGCCGACTGTCTCGAGTGGAGCGTCCGATTGCCACGATCGAGGCATTGTCGATCTTGCGCTGGACCGAGGAGTTGGCTCCGGAATAGACCAGCCCAGGTTTGCCGAACAGCGGCAGTAGCTGAACGTCGGTGCTGCGCGCACTGCGGATCGGTCCGAGACGCTTGGGGAACCTCGAGTGATAGACCGCGATGAGTCGCGTCTGGGCGCCCTCGACCTCTTGGATGAAAGTGATGTCAGCCTGGCTCAAGCCCACCTGGGGCCTGGCCGCTGCGATGTTCTCCACCTTGGCCGCAATCACCGCATGGTCGCTGACCTCGCCGCCAGTCAGTGGGTCGGTGGGCTTCTGGGGCGGCTTGGTCGGCGAGGGCGTTGCGGTCGACGCTGGAGACTCAGCTGAGATGGAGCTGATCGAAAGGGGGTCGGACCCGCTGGTCACAGCCGCGAGGCCGATGCCGCCAGCCACGACGACGGCGGCCGCGGCAGCGATGGCGAGCGCCAGCCGTGGGCGGCTCATGAACGACCGAGCACGACAGTTACCTCAGGCGATCTCGCAGAGTGACAATCCAGCCGCTACGCGGCACTAAACGACGCCTGGCCGTCCGTGACACATCTTGAACTTCTTACCCGAGCCGCACGGGCATGGCGCGTTGCGGCCGACGTTGGCGTACGGGTTGTCGGCTTTGCTCGCCGTCTTGCCTGTCGTGCTGATGGAGCCGTCCTCCGCCGGAGCGGAGTAGCTGAGGGGGGCACCTGAACGAGTCTGTCCGGCGAGGCCCTTGGCCTTCACCTTCGGGGGGGCGGCAACCGGTTCCTCAACCAGGACTTCAGGCTCAGACTCCTCCTCATCGATTGTGTGCACCGCGACTCCGGGGCCGTCCGGGTCGGGTCCAGACTCGACCAGGTGTCGACCGGCTCGGTCGTGCCCGTTCCGGCTACCAGCATCGGTCCGGCCGGTTCCGATCTGGCCCCCTCCGATCTGAACCGCCTGGCCATCGGAATCGGTGACGACGCCAACTGCAGGTGCCTGCTGAACCTCGACCTCGAGGTGGAAGACGTAGCCAACGACCTCCTCCATGAAGGCTTCCATCATGGAGTTGAACATGTCGCCGCCCTCCCGCTGGTATTCCACCAGCGGATCGCGCTGCGCCATGGCCCGCAAGCCAATGCCCTCGCGGAGATAGTCCATCTCGTAGAGATGCTCGCGCCATTTACGATCTAGAACGGTGAGCAGCACCCGGCGTTCGAGCTCTCGCATGACCTCGCTGCCGAGACTCTCCTCCCGCGTGTCGTACGCGGCCTGGGCGTCACCCTTGAAGTCATCGATCAGCATCTCCCGGTCGAGGTCGTCGCGCTCCTCGTACTCAGCAGGGACCAGAGACACCGGATAGAGCGTGTTCATGTTGCTCCAGAGCTGTTCCAGGTCCCAGTCCTCGGCAAACCCTTCAGTCGCTCCGATGACGTACTGCTCGACCACTGTGTCGACGGTGGCCCGGAGCCGCGACTCGACGTCGGCGCCCTCCAGCACCTTGCGACGGTCGCTGTAAACCGCATGCCGTTGCCGGTTCATCACGTCGTCGTACTTGAGAAGGTTCTTGCGGATTTCGAAGTTCTGGGCCTCGACCTGGCTCTGGGCGCTGGCGATCGAGGCTGTCACGCGCTTGTTTTCGATCGGCACGTCGTCTGGCATCTTGAGGGCCTGGAGGACCCAGTCCACGATGTCGGACTTGAACAGCCGCATCAGGTCGTCGCCCAGCGACAGGTAGAACCGACTCTGCCCGGGATCGCCTTGGCGGCCTGAACGGCCACGCAGCTGGTTGTCGATTCGCCGCGATTCGTGCCGTTCTGATCCGACGACATAGAGCCCGCCAAGATCGACTACCTCGACGTGTTCCTCCTGGGTTTCCTTCTCGAGTTCCCTAAGGAGTTCGGGGTAGAGCTTCTCGTACTCCTCGGAGCTCTCCAAGGCGTCGATGCCGGAGTCGTGCAGCTTCTTGTCGGCGAGGAACTCGGCGTTTCCGCCCAAGATGATGTCTGTGCCGCGGCCGGCCATGTTGGTGGCCACTGTGACCGCGGCCTTGGCGCCCGCCATTGCGATGATGGCCGCTTCACGCTCATGCTGCTTGGCGTTGAGCACCTCATGCCTGACTCCGGCACGCTTCAGCATCCCGGACAAGATCTCGGATTTGGCAACGGATGCGGTGCCGATGAGGACCGGCTGGCCCTCCGCGTGGCGCGTGGCCACGTCCTCGACGATAGCCTCGAACTTAGCCTCTTCGGTGCGGTAGATCAGGTCGCGCTGGTCGCCGCGGATCATCGGCATGTTGGTCGGGATCGGAACGACGCCGAGGCCGTAGATTTTCCCGAATTCGCTGGCTTCGGTGAGTGCCGTGCCTGTCATACCGGCGAGCTTCTCGTACATCCGGAAGTAGTTCTGCAGGCTGATGGTGGCGAGTGTCTGGTATTCGTCGCGGATCTGGACACCTTCCTTGGCCTCGATGGCTTGGTGCAAGCCTTCGTTGTAGCGGCGACCGATCAAGGTGCGTCCGGTGTGCTCGTCGACGATCAGGACCTCGCCGTCGATCACCACGTAATCGCGGTCCAGCTTGAACAGTTCCTTGGCCTTGATGGCGTTGTTCAGGTAGGAAATCAGCGGCGTGTTCGCCGACTCATAAAGGTTGTGGATGCCAAGCCAATCCTCCACGGAATCGATCCCGGCCTCGATGATTGCGACGGTCCGTTTCTTCTCATCGACCTCGTAGTGTTCGTCGCGACGCAGTCGGTTCACGAGCTTGGCAAACTCGGGATACCACTTGCCGGTGTCCTCGGCCGGGCCAGAAATGATCAACGGCGTACGTGCTTCGTCGATCAAGATCGAGTCGACCTCGTCAACAATGGCGTAGTGGTGCCCGCGCTGTACGCAGTCGTCGAGGCTGAGCGCCATGTTGTCCCGCAAGTAGTCGAAGCCGAACTCGTTGTTGGTGCCATAGGTGATGTCCGCGTGGTACGACCTGCGGCGCTCGGCGGGGTCCATTTGGGAGAGGATGGCGCCGACATCCACGCCCAGGAAGTGGTGGATGCGTCCCATCCACTCCGAGTCCCGCTTGGCCAGGTAGTCGTTGACGGTGACGATGTGAACGCCGCGGCCGGTCATTGCGTTGAGGTAGGACGGCATGGTGGCGACCAGCGTCTTTCCTTCGCCTGTCTTCATCTCGGCAATATTGCCCATGTGCAGTGCGGCGCCGCCCATGACCTGGACATCGAAATGCCGCTTGTCAAGGACCCGGTGGCTGGCCTCACGTACCGTCGCGAACGCCTCGGGCAGCAGCGACTCGAGAGTCTCCCCCCGCTCGTAGCGCGCTCGGAACTCATCAGTCTGACCGCGCAGCTCATCGTCGCTCATCGCGACAAAGTCATCCTCGATCGCGTTCACCTGTTTGGCGATACTCGTGAGCTGCCTGAGAAGTTTGCCCTCGCCTACGCGGAGCAGCCTGTCCATCAAAGCCACGGAAACGGGCTCCCTTACGTTGTCTTCACTTACCTGCACGGTCTGTGGCGCTGAGTTGTTCCCTCATGCCGCTCGGCTCGGCGCCAGACTTCATCCATCCTAGAAGTGCCGCAGCAGCGCCACCTATGGTAAGCCCGCCGGGACGCAGGTACTTCCAGGCGAATAGCCGCGAGCCTTGGGTCGGCTCAAAAACTAAAGCGTGCCGAGGGCCGGTGCGAGGTCCCCTCGCGGCAGGATCTCGACAGTCTCCAGGCCAAGCCACTCGGCCATGATCTTGAGCTCTGACGAGAGCTCAGTCGCCACGGTGTACGGGTCGTGACCGGGCTCGATCCAGGCGGCATTGACCCGCAGCACGCCACGGCTGCGATCAGCCTTGAGATCAACCCGTGCCATGAACTGCTCGTCCAACAGGAACGGGTAGACGTAGTAACCGTGGATCCGCTTCGGCTCGGGCACATAGATCTCTATCCGATAGACGAAATCGAACAGGCGCTCCAGGCGCGCCCGCTCGAAGATCATCGAATCGAAAGGACTCAGCAGTGCCCTGGCCTGGATTCGGCGAGGCACCCGCGCCTCGTGCCACATGTACCAGGGCCGGCTCCCTAGTCCCTGAACCACCACCGGAATGAGCTCGCCACTCTCCACCAATGTCGCGATCGCATGGCGCGTCATTGCGACCCGGGTACGGAAATAGTCGCGTAGGCAGGATTCGCTTGCTATCCCGAGGGCTCGTGCCGCGCGCCGGATGAGACCGGTCACCGACTCCTGCGGTGTCGGAGTTGGCATGGCAAGGACCGCACGTGGAATGACTCGTTCCGGGAGGTCATAGACCCTCTCGAACTGGGAGTTGCGGTAGGCCGTGGTCACCTCGCCGACATAGAACAGCCACTCCAAAACAGTCTTGACTCGGGACCAGTTCCAACCCCAATTGCTGCGATCGCGCTGCTCGACAACCTCCAGATCCCGGGCGCTGATCGGCCCACGAGCGGCCACCTCCTCTCGGACGAAGGGAATCAGATCGGCGTTCTCTCGCGCGACTCGCTCCACACCGGCCCACACGTCGCGAAAGCCAGGCTCCATGCGGAATCTGAGGAGTGGCTGCAGAGAAACATCGATCAGGCTGGCCGCATGCCCCCAGTACTCGAAGAGTCGACGCGGTGGACGATAGGCGGCCCGCTCCAGCAGGCCTGGATCGTACGGTCCAAGCCTTGAGAACAACGGCATGAAGTGCGCCCGCCTGACGACATTGATCGAGTCGATCTGGAACTGCGCCAACCGACTCGTAACCGCCTGCACATCCCGCATAGTGAGCGGCCGCTCGAGCCTCGCCACCCCAAAGCCCTGCGCAGCCAGCGCGATCCGCCGCACCTCAGCCTTGCTCAAGCTCTCCCGTCGCACGAGCCGACGCTAGCGCCCCTTACTGACACTGGGGAGGCGTACGGCCGACCGTAGCAAACCTAAGATGCTCAGCCCTGCGAAACGCGACTCCTGAGAGCCGCGCGCCAATCTGCCCCAACCGCACCCCTGACACTGGGGAGGCGTACGGGCGGGCGTAGCAAACCTAAGATGCCTGAATCACAACCACGCAGGGACTCGCGCATATGCACAGAGCCGAGCACCACGTTTGCCTAGCCCGCCCCGTACGCCTCCCCAGTGTCAGGGGGCCAGGACTCAGAGCGACGTGGCTGGTGTCGGATCAGGAGACCATCGCGTAGGCCATATCGAGGCGGATCACGCCGTAGTCGTAGGCCTTGCGGCGATAGACCACACTCGGCGCCAGGTACTCGGAGTCGATGAAGAGATAGAAGTCATGGCCGACGAGCTCCATCTCCAACAGCGCCTGATCCAAGCTCATCGGTACTGCCGGATGAAACTTCTCGCGAACCACCATCGGGCCGTCGCCCTGGACCTCAATCCCGGCGATCATACGCACCGATGATCCGTTAGTCTCCGCTGCACCATTCTCGATCAGCGGCAGTTCGGCCGCCGCGTCGTGCAGCGAGCGCGGCGAATGCTGGCCACGATGGACCCGCTTGCGATCGGCTGTTTTGCGCAGCTGGGCCATCAGTTTGTCGAATGCCAGATCGAAAGCAGCAGTCTTGTCTTCCGCTGCCGCCTCTGCCCGGATCACCGGGCCCTTGGTGCGAAGCGTGATCTCGACACGGCTCGCCTGGTCGTGTTGTCGCCTGTTCCGCTCTGCCGAGACCTCCACCTCGACGCGAAAGGCCCGGTCGTTGAGCTTCTCAAGGCGAGTGATTTTCTCATCCACGTAGGAGCGGAACTCATCCGACACATTGCAATGACGGGACTTGACGACAACATCCATGTCTACCTCCCATTGAGGAGCTGGTAGTTCGAACGGCACGATCAGGCGAGCATGCGCCCGGCGTTCGATCGCGACTGTGAGCCGCGCTGCGGAGACGATCCAGAAATGACGAAGGCACTCAAGGCACCCGGGTTCCGGCCTGACCAAAAGTCCCCCTGGTGCGCAAGCGCCATAGAAGAGAAGCTAATCGCTGCTATCCGGTATTTCCACCGGTTCCGCCGGATCCTCACTTAGTTCTCAGTCCGCGAACATCCGGCCGCATGCGCACCGTGGCGGCCACTGTTGCCGCGCCCAGAACGGGGATCCTGGCCGCCCGAAGCGCCCGCGCTGCCTCGGTCAGGCTACTGCCGGTTGTCACCAAGTCATCGACGAGAATGGCTGTACCGGTCGAGATTGGCCTCCGCAGCCGGAAAGCGCCAGCGAGGTTCTCGCGGCGGGCGGCTGCGCGGAGTCCGGCTTGATCGGCGACCCGCCGTCCCTGGATCAGGGCTGATCGAACGGTCATCGGGTATCGGACCCGGAGACGACGGGCTGCAAGTCGGGCCATCGAGGCGGTGGCATCGAATCCCCTCTGACGGACCGTTGCAGCTGCTGAAGGTATCGGCACGAGGACGATCCGCTGGTGCCAACGGCGTAGGGCCTGCTGGCCAACAATCCGTCACGCTCATTGCCAGCCGTTCGGCGAGGAAACTGGTGAGCGTCAACGCCTGCCGCTCCTTATGAGCGGTGATCAGCCTGCGCAAGATCTGGTCGTACGTCGAGGATGTAACCGTCATCGGGAATCCGTCGGGGCACGGAACCGGGGCGGTGAAGAACGGATGTCGGCTGCCGAGCTTCTGACGACAGTTCGCGACAGATCCCCCACCAGGGCTGCCCGCAGCCGTGGCACCTGGCGCCGAGCAACAGGTCACCCGCTGCTGCCAGCCAATGCTCAAAGCCCACTGGCTGAGTCTGCAGCGGCAACGTCAGAATCGGCGGGCGCTCGGCAATCTGTGGACAGTGCAGCGATTGACTCAGCCGGGGTAGGCGATGGTGCTGATCTTGTCGAGGAAGGTCAGCCACTGATTGCCGTCGTCCTTCCAGGTCTGGCCGTTCCGGCCGACGATGATCGCGGTCTGCGCACGGGGAAGTACCGCGAGCTCGACGGCATCCCAGTCCTCGGGCTCGCCCTCCGCAGTGATTTGTGACGCATCTTGTGCCACCCGGTACGGCGCGTACGCGGTTGCCCCGTCTGCGGCTCCTAAGCACCAGCATTTCCGTGGCATCGAGCCACGCCACGTCGGCGATGGTGCGGATTGGCGGCATGGTGGTTTGTGCGGTGTTCAAGGCTCGCCAGTCGTCAACCATGATCTTGTCCTTGTCGGAACGGATGATTCCGCGCGAGCCCGAGCTCGGACCCGGTTTCAGTACGACGAACCAACGCCATACGGGTGCCGTCGGGTGAGATCTTGAACGCTGTTACCTCTTTTGCTCGGTCCTGCAGCACTCGTGTGGTCGACCTCCACTGGCTTGTCGCTGGTGGACATCCACATCCGTTGCCGGCCACCCTGGCGACCGATGGCCCAGATCTCGCCATACCTGGTGAACTGTGGTCTGAGCAGATCGCTGGCTCCGCTGAGCAATGTGGTGGGCGCGCTCGGCTCCCCGGCCGCTATTGGTGCACGACGTAGTGTCGTGCGCCCGTTAGTGGTGACAGCAAGATCGGTGTTCGTCACCGAGACAGCCAGTGCGTTGACCCTGTACTCCCCTGGCCCAGCGGTCCGGCGAACGGCTCAGTAGTCCGGCGTATCGCCGGTCGTCGCTTACCCGCTTGACCGTCCCCCGTCGACCGCGTACAGCTGATCGCCGGCCATGAACGGAATTGGGTCGATGTTCGCGCGGAATCTTGTCAACCGAAATCTGAGGCTGTTCGGGTCACTTTCGGGTCACCCGGTACGGCTGCTGGTTCACCTTGATCGCCACACCCTTCACCCCGCCGACCTGTTTCAGCGTGTACACGATCTGAGCAGCCAGTAGGCTGCGCTGCGGATCCGGCAGCGCCAGCACCGAATCACTGAGCGGCACCTCGGCGATGCCGTCGGTGATCGTCACCGAGTCCACGCTCAGCCTGGTATTCGGCGGGATCGCACTGGAGACGGCGGGCTTCAGCCACTCTGAGGGCCCATTGAGCAGCGCCTTCATCAATGCCGATGCGACGTTGGCCGGGTTGCTCAGCGAGGGAAGATAGATGGGGTCCGGAACCAGCGAACTGCCGTTCCCCACGAAGTACAGGTCGTAGGGCTGATAGAAGGAGGTGAAGGAGTACTCGGCGACCATACAGCCCCGGCGGCGCCTTGTCGATCCGCCATTCGCCGTTCTCCTGCACCAAGCGGAAGTCAATTGCAGCTGCTGGTCCCGAGCGTTGTACGTGCGGTCCGTAGCAGCTCACCGACCAGCCGCCCTTTGAGCCTACTGTGTCAGGGTTCGCGGTCGCGGTCGGTGCACCCCGGTAGATTGACACCGCGGTCTCGGGGCTCCACTTTTCAGCCGCCATCGGGGTCAGGAACTGCCTGGCCACCGAGTAGTTCGGCTGGTAGTTGGAGGTTGCGCGCAGGTAGCCCTCGACAATGTCGCCCGGCTTATCGCCAGGACCTGGAGGTTCGACCTGAACGTTGACGCAGTTCTGGCAACCTGCTTGCTGGCCCTTCACCTTCTCGATTGGTCCCGAGGTCGGGACACTCACACAACCGGCCGCACCCAGCAGGCTGGCTAGGACGATGAGGATGACCGCACAATGACGCTGTACCCGATTCATGATGGCAATTCATGATGGGGCCTGACTCATGACGGCGTCCGATTCACGATTGGCTCACCGTTGTCTCCGCATCGGCCGATGGTCGCGGAACCGGGGCTGGCGTCGCCGGGGAACGTGGGGCAAGCGGCGCTGGCGCCTCCAGTCCGTCGAGCCTCGTGCCACCGGGGCCGACCAGGTCGCGCGGAACCAGCGGCAGCGGTGAGGTCTCGAGGATCGCCCCCGCTTGCCGCGGCAGGGTGAGCCGGAACTGGGCGCCCATAGCCGGGCGGCCCCATGCTGTCATCCAGCCGCCGTGAAGGTTCGCGTCCTCCATGGCGATCGACAGGCCGAGACCAGTTCCGCCGACCGCACGGGCCCGCGACGCGTCGCCGCGCCAGAAACGGTGGAAGACCTGCCTGGCCTGACTCGCTTCGAACCCGACGCCGTGGTCACGAACCGCGACCGCCACCGCGGCGTCATCGCTTTCGATGAAGATGTCGATCGGATGACCCTCGCTGTGCTCGATCGCGTTAATCAGGAGATTGCGCAGGATTCGTTCAATCCGTCGGGGTTCGATCTCGGCTTTCGCCTCGCCGCTCGCGTGCACGGTGATCTCGGTGTGGTTCGTCTCGGCGAGCGGTGCGTTGGCCTCAACTACCCGATGCACGACATCGCGCAGATCCGCCTCCTCGAGATTGAGCAAGGCGGCCCCCGCGTCAAAGCGCGAGATCTCAAGTAGATCAGTGAGCAGCGCCTCGAAACGATCGAGCTCCTTTTGCAGCAGCTCTGCAGAGCGCGCGGCAACCGGGTCAAAATCCTCGCGGGCCTCGTGCAGCACCTCAGCAGCCATCCGAACCGTGGTCAACGGCGTACGCAGCTCGTGCGAGACATCGGAGACGAAACGCTGCTGGACGGCAGACAGTTCCTCGAGCGTGTTGATCTGCTTCTCCAGCTCCGAGGCCATGTAGTTCATCGACGTTGCCAGTCGGGCTAGGTCGTCTTGGCCCCGTACCTTCATCCGATCATGCAGATTTCCCGACGCGAGGCTTTCGGCCGCCCTGCGCGCGGCGCGGACGGGCGTAACGACCTGCCGGCTGACCAGCGCTGCAATGAAGGTGAGCAAGATCACCAAGATCGCCCCCGTCGTCACGACTGCGTAGCGCAGCACGAGGAGAGTGGCGACCTCCTGAGTCAGTGGGAACATCAGATAGATCTGGTAGCGGCCGGTTCCCGGCAGGGAAAGGGTTGCGCCGGCTGCAAGGCCGGCGACCGATGGCCGCATGTCCCGGTAGTCGATCTCGGTTGAGGTCATCAGCAAGTCATTGCTCTGTTCGACCTGCTTCTGCAGCTGCAGCGGAATGCTGCTGGCTGCCGCGTTCCCGGCGGTGATCGTCTGGCTGGGAGCGATGATGATCACCTCGAATTGCTCCCCGGACCGATTGGCGAAACCGGTGGCCAGGTCGAGGAGCAGCTTGTCGACGTTGACATCACCAGTGAGATCGGCGGCGTTGAGCTGTTGTTGCGCAGTGCTGACCGCCTGCCGGGCTTCGTTCTTGGCAGCCTCCTTCTTGCCGTCGATCACCCCGATTGTGGCTTGCTGCATCAATAAGAACCCGCCGAGCACCAGGACCAGCACCGACGCAACAAAGACGGTCAGCACGACCCGAAGCGGCAACGACCGCCACCACCACGTGATGGGGAACCGCCACCAGCGGGATTTCAGGATCCTCAGAATCGAGACCATATGCCGACGTTCACATCAGAGACGGCATTCAAGCGGGACGGCTATCGGGCCGGGTTGGTTTCGCCGGCCTTGTAGCCGATCCCTCGTACGGTTACCACGATCTCAGGGTGCTCGGGATCCCTCTCGATTTTCGAACGCAGCCGTTGCACGTGTACGTTGACCAGCCGCGTATCAGCTGCATGACGGTATCCCCACACCTGCTCGAGCAACACCTCGCGACTGAAGACCTGCCAAGGCCGTCGAGCCAAGGCCAGCAAGAGGTCGAACTCAAGCGGCGTGAGCTGGATCTGAACCCCGTCGCGCTTCACCGAATGCCCGTCCACGCTGATCGAGAGATCCCCGATCCGCAAGGTCTCAACGTCGACCTCGTCTGAGGCGGGCATGCGGCGCAGCCGAGTTTTGATTCTGGCGACCAGCTCCTTGGCTTTGAATGGCTTGGCGACGTAGTCGTCGGCTCCCGCCTCCAATCCTTCGACCACGTCGATGGTGTCGGTCTTGGCTGTCAGCATCACTATTGGCACGCCGGACTCAGCGCGGATATCGCGACAGACGTCCACACCGTCGCGCCCTGGCAGCATCAAGTCGAGCAACACCAGGTCCGGCTTAGCCTCCTTGAACGCCGAGAACGCTTTGTCCCCATGTGCACACCAAATCGGCTCGAACCCCTCGTTCCGAAGCACGATCGATAGCATCTCGGCGAGCGCCGCGTCGTCGTCAACCACCAGCACCCGGCTGCGCACCCCTGCGCTCTTGGTTGTTTCAGACACCCGTATCCCTTCCGTCAGTGCGATATGAACACCGACGTCTCGGTGAGCACACCCGCGATCACCTTCTCACTAGGCGACTCCTGCGACGTAATCCTATGCACCTTGAAAACCAGCTTCACAACATTGGGACGGAGTGGCTCTCAGAGACGCTTCCCGCAGCCGGTGGCAGATGGGCCTTAATTCAGTTCTGGATTCTCCACCCATGTTGAGAAGTAGGCGAGCTCGCCTTTCTGACGACGCAGCACCGTGCGCCACAGCTCGAGGGGGTGGTCGCCGAAGACGTCGCCATAGTCCGCCGGTGCCAGGTGCCACATGCCTTCAGCGATCTCCTCCTGCAACTGGCCCGAGGCCCAACCTGCGTAGCCGGCAAAGATCCTCAGATCGCGGTACGCCCCGGAGACGATTTCGATCGGAGTGTCCAGGTGCAACAGACCGACGCTGTTGAACAGCTGCCGCCAGCCTGGAGGCTCCTCACCATCAGCTGCCACACTGGCCAGACAGATCGCGCCGTTGGGTGAGACCGGCCCACCGTGATAGAGCAGGCGGGGCTCTGACACCGAACTCACCCAATCTGGCAGCACCGCATCCAGCGGCGTCTGGGAGATCTCATTCAAGATCACTCCAAGGGCCCCGTCCTCGTCGGCGTCCAAGATCAGCACGACGGTTTGGTTGAAGACACCGTCAGCAAGCATGATGCTCGCCACCAACAGATCTCCCGCGACCGGTTCACGCGTGGTTCCTGGCCTGCCCGCCGGTTCGCTCATGATGCGGCAAGCCCTCGGTAGCTGAGGCGGGACGCACGCAGCACGATCACCTGAACCAGCGCCACAGCGGCTGCGATACCGATCCAGTCCGCTATCACATCGAGAAGATCGCCCGTCCGATGTCGATACCACACATGCTGGATCAGCTCGCTGACCACCGCGTGCGCCGCAAACACGCAAACCACCAGCGCCGTCGTTCTGAGACTTGGCCGCTGCGAACCCAGCGGGCGGCGCAGCGCGGCCGTCAGCAAGATCAACATCACTGGGAGCCCAAAGCCTATGGCGTGTGCGAGTTTGTCGGCGTATGGAAACCACGCCGGCTGGGGCGGGCCGGTGACACGGTAGAGCCCCCACAGCTGCAACAGCACCGCGATAACGGCGCCTCCTGCGACGATGTGCCAGCGACCGAGCGACGACGCCTCCGGGCGGTCCGGCGATCGTGAGTACGACATGCCTAAACGGCGACTTCAGTGTCGGACGGTAACTCAGTCGGCCCCCCTGCTGCTCGGCGTACTGCCGCCGCGACGTCATGGTGCACCTCAGCATGGAACACGCTCGGCATGATGTAGGCGGCGTTGAGCTCGTCGTCTCGCACCACGCTGGCAAGTGCGCGGGCGGCAGCCAGCAGCATGGTCGTGGTGATCTCCGCGGAGTGCGCATCGAGCAGGCCCCGGAAAACACCTGGGAACGCCAACACATTGTTGATCTGATTCGGGAAGTCCGAACGGCCCGTAGCGACCACCGCCGCATACCGGGCCGCCTCCGCGGGATCCACCTCCGGCTCCGGATTGGCCAAAGCGAACACAATCGAGCGATCCGCCATCGCCGCCACGTCGGACCCAGAAAGCACACCAGGTGCGGAGACCCCGATGAAAACGTCGGCGCCGACCACGGCTTCCTTCAGCGAACCTCTGAAGTCGAGTTGGTTGGTGTTCTGGGCCAGCCATTCCAGCTCCCCGGTCAGGTCCCCACGGCCCCGGTGCACCACTCCGGCGATGTCGGCCGCCACAACATTCCGTGCGCCAGCGGCCAGCAGCAGCTTGATGATTGCCGTCCCTGCGGCACCTGCGCCTGACATCACAATCCGTACGTCCGCGATCAGCTTGTCCACGACCCGCAGTGCGTTGTAGAGCGCAGCCAGTACCACGATCGCGGTGCCGTGCTGATCATCGTGGAAGACCGGGATATCCAGCTGCTCACGCAGCCGACGCTCGATCTCGAAGCAGCGCGGAGCCGAAATATCCTCCAAATTGATCCCGGCAAAGCCGGGCGCCACTGCGTGCACCACTTTGATGATCTCGTCGATGTCTTGGGTATCCAGGCACAACGGCCAGGCATCGATGTCACCGAACCGCTTGAACAGCGCCGCCTTTCCCTCCATCACCGGCAGGGCAGCCTCGGGACCGAGATTGCCCAGCCCAAGCACCGCTGACCCGTCGGTGACGACTGCGATGCTGTTCCGCTTGATGGTCAGCCGGCGGGCGTCTTCTTTGTTCTTGGCAATTGCTAGACACACCCTTGCCACACCGGGTGTGTAGATCATGGACAGGTCGTCACGGTTGCGGATCGGGTGCTTGCTGTGCATCGCGATCTTGCCACCAAGGTGCATCAAGAACGTGCGATCGCTGACCTTGCCGATCACTACGCCAGGGACGCCGCGCATTGCCTCGACGAGCAGTTCTGCATGCTCGCTGTCGCGGGCCGCGCAGGTCACATCGATCCGGAGCCGCTCGTGGCCAGAGGCAGTGACGTCGAGAGCCGTAACAGCGCCGCCGGCTTGCTCAACAGCGGTCGTCAAGTGGCTGACAGAGGCCCCTCCCGCCGGAACCTCCAGCCGCACAGTGATCGAGTACGAGACGGATGGAACGGCTGTCACGGACCCGATCCTCTCACGGCCTAGGCCGATGGCGGCGGCCCAGAAGCGCGGCGCGAGCGGCCATGCCGCCTAGTGTGCTGTCTCCGTTGATGATCATGAAGTACGGGTGCGGCTATCAGCAATGACATCGAATACGGCGGCCCCGCTCGCGCGACCATTCACCACGACCTCCACACGATGCTGTCCCGGATAGTGGGTGCGGGTTGTGTGTTGGGCGAGGGAAATCGTCTTCATGAGTCGCGCGGAACCCCATGGCGGGAGTCCGAGCTCTTTCAGCGCGAAGACCTTCGGGCTCGGCCTCCCGTTCGCCTTGACGAAGTGCACCCGAAGTTCGACCAGCAACTGCTTTGTTGTCGAGCCCTCGTTCGCCAGTTCAACGCTGAACGTGACTGACTCGCCGATCGAGACCACGGGCGGCGCGATGTGAATCTCTCGCACTCTGACGCCGGTCGCCGGAACGAAGCCCAGGATTTCCAGCGCCTCCGGCTCTCCTCGCTTCACCGCTGAACGCAGCGCGTGCCGCACCAGCCAGGACCGCTCAGGCGTAGCGTCTCTCATCCAGCGCCGGCACGTCCCGACAAGCGCCGCCGGGTTGTCCTTGCCGATGTCGTTCAGATTGTTGGCGACCGACCGCCGAACCAGAAGCTCACGGTCGTCTTTGAGGAGGTCCAGCAGCTCGAGCACCGGTCGCGGATCGCCCTGAAAGGCGCGTAGCCGTGGCGCCCAGGGCAGCCGGGGCCGGGTTCCCTCGGAAACCAGCCGCCGGACATGCACGTTCGAATCAAGCGCCCACTCCCGGAGCCGGCCTAGCGTCCGCTCCGGATAACGCTCGAGGAAGACGCGAAGGCTGTACTCCGCGGTAAACCGCTGAGTCAGCTCGTATTGGGCGCGCATCGACGCGTCGAAATGGTCAACGCCGAACTTCGCGACGAAGAACACGTGCGGCAGGTAGACGAACACGTCCATGCCGGTGAGTTCGGCCGCTTCGAGTTTGGGCCCAAGCGACGCGATCAGGATCTCGATCGCCTGCTCGTAGTCCTGGGGCAGCTGGCGACCCAGCGCATGGGCAATCTGCCAAGCTCGTGGCGTAAGCTCCAGCCCCTGGTACCCGTCGAGTGCGTCCGCCAGGAAAGCATCCTCGTCGAAGTCGCTGTCGACCTCTTTGATCATCCGGGCGATCCGTGCTGGCACGTCCGGCCCATAGTAGTTCTTCAGCGGCTCAGCCATGATCGTGGTTCGCCACCCGAGCTCGGCTGGGAGCTGCGGCTTCACTGGCGACGGTCGCAGCCCAGCGATTGATGTCACCTTTGCTGATGGCGACGGCCAACAGATCCGGGAACTGGTCGGGGGTGCAGGCAAAAGCCGGCACTCCGAGCGCTGCCAGCGCCGCCGCATGCTCGTGGTCGTACGCTGGCGCTCCCGAATCCGACAAGGCAAGCAGGGCGACCACTGTGACGCCCGCCCGCAGCAGATCGGCGACACGGCGCAGCATCTCCTCGGCGATACCGCCTTCGTAGAGGTCGGAGATCAGGACCAGAACAGACTCGGTGGGCCGGGTGATCAGCCGCTGACAATACGCCAGTGCCCGATTGATGTCCGTGCCGCCGCCAAGCTGGCAACCGAAAAGGACATCGACCGGATCGGACAGCTTCTCGGTGAGATCGGCGATCTCCGTGTCAAAGGCAACCACTGAGGTCTTCACCGACCGGATGGATGCGAGGGTGGCGCCGAAGACGGCGGCGTAGACCACCGACTCGGCCATCGATCCAGACTGGTCGATGGCGACCACCACTTCCTTCACGATGGCATTCGCCCCGCGACCGTAGCCCACCAATCGCTCAGGCACGACTGTGTGCTGGTCCGGTAGATAGTGGTCGAGGTTTCGCCGGATGGTCGCGTTCCAATCGATGTCTCGGGGCCGCGGCCGGCGAGTCCGACTTGCTCGGCTGACCGCTCCCGTCACGGCAGCGCGAGTCTTGTTCGCGATACGCCGCTCGATCTCCGCGACCACCTGGCCCACCACGACCCGCGCAGTCCGCTTGGTGGTGTCCGGCATCACGTGACTGAGACTCACTAGAGCGCTTACCAGATGAACATCGGGCTGGAGGGAGTCGAGCAATTCCGGCTCCAGCAACATCGAGGTGAGCTGCAACCGCTCGATGGCGTCTCGCTGCATGACCTGGACCACGCTCGTCGGGAAGTAGGTCCGGATGTCGCCCAGCCAGCGAGCGACCCGCGGCGCGGACGAACCGAGGCCGCCGGAGCGTCGCTGCGAGTCAATACCGCCTTCTTCGGCGGCGTCGTAGAGTGCCGCGAGGGCGCCGTCCATCTTCTGCTCCTCACGGCTCAGGGAAGTACCCAACTCGTCTGCGGACGCCTCTCCGAGCATCAGCCGCCAGCGCAACAGCCTGGTCTGGAGCTCAGTGCGTCCCTCGGTCTCAGTCATGACGCCCGCTCAGAATGAGATCGACGGTTGCCAGCGCCGGAGCGGCCAATTCCAGGTCAACCTCCTCGGAAGGCTGACGATCACGACTCTTCGCGCCGAGCGCAATCCGTTCTGCAATGGCCTGGCGTTCGGAAGGAGCGAAGGTGCCGAAGGTGCGCCGCAACAGCGGTAACATATCGACGAACTGCACCTCGTCGAGATGGCTGACCCATTCGTCAAGCAGCCGTCGCAACTCCGCATCGTGAATCAACAGCAGTGCGCCATCATTGAAGAAGCCGTCCACCCAAGCCGCCTTGTCTGCGGCCGGAACTCCTGCGGACAGGGCACGTCCCAGGCGCACCGGAACATCGCTAAGCCGATCAGCATCCAACAACAGCCGCACGATGCGACCGAGCAGCAGACCATGCACATCAGCTCGGTCGATCGTTGTAGCCAGCGTGTCGAGCCAGCGAGAACCCACGTCAAGGTGGGTCGAGTCTGCGCGCCTGGCGATGCTTCGCTGACTCGGCGAGGAGCCCGATTGCGGAGTTGACGCCATCGATGCGGCGCCGCATCGTGGCGGCGTTCGTCGCATCCAAACTCGCAACCGCCGTGGGAAGCCCGGCACAGATCCGGACGACCAGCACCTCACTCACTCTGCCCAGCGCCCCCGTGTCGGTTTGCCGTACATCGCCGTAGCGCTGGGCCCGCGCCAGGGCGGGGAGGGCATCCATCAGGTGGATGACGTCCGCATCGAGTGCGGCCTTATCGGTGAGCGTGCCGAGTAGCCCGTCCAGCGCCAGCGACAGGTCGGCCAACAGACAGCGTTCGACGGCCTGCGTCAGCTCGACCAAGGTGCCTTCGTCGATGATCTTTTGCACCCGTGCCGTCGCTGCCGATTCCAGGGTCGTCCCCCAGACAGACGCCTCCACGATGGCCACTGAGTACTCGGGCTCCCACTTCGATTTCCATGTCTCCCGGAATGTGCCCTGGCTCTGCACGCCACTCTCTGCCGGGACGATCCACCCGAGGCCAAGCAAGCGCAGCCGATGGAACAGCTGGGATCGGGCTTGATCGATCGGCCTTCGCAGGTCCAGATCATGAAAACGGACCTCAGCCTCCCGCCTGACTCGGAGCGTGCGGCAGGTACGGACCAGGTCAGCCTCCAGCGGGACAGTGGGCACACCTTTGTCGACCGAGCCGAGTGCCTGCCCGACCACGAGATGGTCACTGATGTAGCGGACTGCCAGTTCGTCACCATCACACAGCACCGCTCGCGTCGCCTCAGTTACCTCCGTCAGCCCGGCTAGCGGCCGCCCGCGCAGACTGGCCAACGTCTCGGCAAGCCGCACGGCCTCGATGACGTGCGCACTGGACACCGGAAGATCGCGGGCGCGCAACGCCTGGGCGACCTTCGCCAGCCAACGAACGATCGGACGGTCTGGAGCGACCCAGAGATGGTGATACCAGCCGGGTGAGGCGACCCCGGCCCCATAGCCGGTCGCGAAGGCAAGCCGCTGATGGGTCCACGGCACCCAGGTCAAGATGATCTTGCGTCGTGGCAGGCCACGCAGCGTCCGCACATCGGCGGCCGCCGGCGGCAGTGGCCAGCGCAGCACGGGTGCGTGCCAGGCGCCGCAGACTACTGCCACACGTTCTCGACCACGCTTGAGAGCCGCCCGGATCTGCTGCCGCATGTACGCTTCACGCCGCGCCTCGCGCTCGGCCTGCCAGCCGTCCTGGTGCATGATCATCCGGAGTTCCGCCATCGCGTCGGTGATCATCGGGAAGGGTGAGGACGAATCCAGCCGCGACTCGACGAGATCGTCCCACCACCGCTCCGGATCGTCATAGCCCGCGGCCTGCGCCAGCACGGCCAGCGGATCATGCTGCTCAAGCCGGAGCGGTTGGAGCCCAGCTGGCTCAGCGGCGGTCTCCACAAGATCATCATCGTCATCGTCTTGCGTCGTACGGCGCGGCCACCGGGCGAGCATGGCGGTTGCGGGAAGGTCGCAGAAGGCCACCTCGACATCACGCTGCAGCGCATACCGCATCGCTTGCCATTCAGGTGAGAAGACGGCGTACGGCCAGAACGCGGCTGTCTGCGGGCGGTCTGCGGCGTACCCCAGCAGCGCGAGTGGCGGCGTCATGCCATCCGCCAACACCCAGTGGAGCAAGGAATCGGCATCGGCAGGGCCTTCGATGAGCACGGCATCCGGCTGATAGTCCGCCAGTGCCGCGACAAGCGAGCGGGCCGAACCGGGCCCATGGTGGCGGATACCGAACACCTCGACCGGCGGCCGCTCCCCGCCACCACGGTCTGGCTCATGGTCGACGACATGATCGTCAACCGTGAGAGTCGTGAGCGTGGAGTTCACGAGACGTCGCGGCAGGCGGTGTAGAACTCAGACCAGCCTGCCCGCTCCCGGGCGACCACTTCGAGATACTCACTCCACGCCACTTGGTCAGCGATGGGGTCTTTGACCACCGCCCCCACGATGCCGGCAGCAACGTCGGCTGGCGTGAGCCGGCCATCGCCGAAATGTGCTGACAGAGCGATTCCACTCGTGATCACTGAGATGGCCTCCGCAGTTGAGAGCGAGCCTGATGGCGACTTGATCTTGGTGCGGCCGTCGGAGGTGACGCCCGACCGCAGTTCCCGGAACACCGTGACCACGCGGCGGATCTCATCGACCGCGGCAGGCACCTCAGGCAGCTCCAGCGAAGACGCGAGGTCTGCTACCCGACTCGTGACGATATTCACCTCGTCGTCCTCATTGTCGGGCAGCGGCATGATGACGGTGTTGAAACGTCGACGGAGGGCCGAGGACAGCTCGTTGATGCCCTTGTCACGGTCGTTAGCAGTGGCTATCACGTTGAATCCCCGAAGAGCTTGGGTTTCTCCGCCCAGCTCCGGGATCGGCAGGGTCTTCTCAGACAGAATCGTGATCAGCGCGTCCTGCACATCGGCAGGGACTCGCGTCAATTCCTCAATCCTCGCAATCGAGCCGCGTTCCATCGCCACCATCACCGGCGAGGGAACCAATGCCTGTGGGCTCGGCCCCTCGGCAAGCAGCCGGGCGTAGTTCCAGCCATACCTGATGGCCTCTTCTGCTGTGCCCGAGGTGCCCTGGACCAGCAACGTCGAGTTGTTCGAGATGGCGGCGGCCAGGTGTTCGGACACCCAGGACTTTGCGGTACCCGGCACCCCAAGAAGGAGCAACGCTCGGTCGGTCGCCAAAGTCGCCACCGCTATTTCGATCAGCCGGCGGTAGCCGACGTACTTCGGTGAGATCACAGTGCCGTCGCCCAGGGTGCCGCCCATCAGATACGTCACAACGGCCCACGGTGAAAGCTGCCAATGAGGCGGCCGGGGCCGGTCGTCGGTAGCCCGCAATGCAGCCAGCTCCGCCTGGTAGGCCTGCTCCGCATGTGGCCGGAGCGGCTGGCCTGCCGCCTCGAACGGATGGCTCACTGCCTCTCCATGCTGCTCGCCTCTCTCGGACATCACCATGGCGGCATCTCGAGGCGCTGAACGGCGATCGGGCTGCCGCCCAAAGCGCTCTCTATCTCAATCCGAACCCAGGCCACACGCTCCAGGGCCCTGAAAGCCTCACGTACGGACCGCAGCGCGAGTTGCGCCTGCGGCTCGTCCGGCGCGGGGCTCGACTGCACGGCCGACTGCAACAGCTCGTAGTGCTCCAGCGGCAGGCGCGCTCCGATTGCTGCGGCATAACGCGACCCATGTTCCCGGAGACGGCCGCTGCCAATGATCTCGAGGACCGTCTCGCTGAGTTGCCTCGACCATGGCGTGGCGGCGCGCAGGATCAGTTCCGGATCAGCGCGTACCGCGTCGTCATTCACGACGACAGCCGGAGCGTTCTGATCGGGCAAAAGATCATCGTGCTTGGCGGACCAGAGAGTGCTGGCCAGCCGACTCCACTGTGGATTCTGCGCGACAAACCACACGCCACGCTCCCCAATTGCGTGAGCCAAAGCCGTCCGGTCCACCGCGGTGGTCCGAGACGCCACCACGGCGAGCGGTGTCCAATAGCTGGCGGATGCCCGCTGACCATATCGAACGGCAGCAACCAACCAAAGATTGAGCAGGTCCGCCTGCGGCGGGGACAGCAATCGATCCAGGATTTCGTGCGCCACGCGGCTCGCGACCGGTCGCCGGCTGGGCGGGCCGAGTGCTGCAGGCGGGCAGGTGCCCAAGAGACCACCTGCTCGGGTGACAGCACGATGCCGGGCAGCCAGCGACAACACCGCATGCGGTGGATCGGTGCCTTGGTCCGGTTCCATCCCCCAGCCTGGTGGCAGCAGGTCCGGGACAGGCCGCCGGTCCGTGCCAATGAGCCCCGCCGTGACAACGTCCTCCCACACCGCCATCGCTCAAGCCGCCCTTGCCACAACTGCGGTGCTGAATGGCTCGGTTGCATCTGAGCCGAGCAGGCTAAGCGGCCGGAAGCCGCGAACGGTCCATTCTCCGAAGATCTCGATCGGCTCACCCGCGGAACGAGCGAGCAGCGGCCAGGGCTCTTCTGGGAGGTCGACGATGTCGCAGCAGCTGCCGTTGTCAGCGCGCAGACGCCACGGCCCGGCGCCGGGAACGGGAACCGCTTTGATCACTGCCGGCATCCGTACCGCCCAGGGGTCGGATGCAACGAGCTGGCCAAAGCGAGTGCGGACCTCTGCGAAGGACTCGGCGGGAGGCATCGTCGGACCGGCCGTCGCGTTGGTCTGCTCGCCGACCTGAGCACGGAATTGCCCAGACCCTGGGTAGAAGTGCACCCGGGCGCGAAGCCCATGACCGGCCATGACTGTCGCATCCAGCGCGCCGCCCGGCGGTGCGAAGCTCATCAGCACGGCCCAGCGACCCGAGGCAGCGCCGTAGAGCCAGACCCGCCGGGTATCCAGCCGGTATTCGGCCGTGTCGACCATGCCGACCGCGAACCAGTGGTCCAGGACGCCAGGCAGCGCAAGGACCTCGGCTTTGCTGACCGAATAGCCGATGCGGGCGCGGACGGTCGCCGCAAGGTCAGCGGGCAGTTGATCAAGCCGTCGGTGCGCCTGAACGAGCAGATGCAGAGCGCCCAGCTGCTCGAGAACCCGGCTCGGCCACCCGGCACTGGCGAACTCGCCCGGGATGGATCGCAGCAGACCAGCGACTCCTGGGGCCTGCGCGTCGACCATCCGTGCGGCCATCCTGTCGAAATGGGCATAACCCGACCTCTCCAGGCTGGCGATGCCGCCGCGTATCTGGTCGCACAGCCACTGGTCGAGTTCGTCAAGCCCGCTGGCTACCCGCTCGGCACGCGCCGCGGCACGCTTGGCCGCGGCCGCGGGATCGGCCAGCTCACCCGTCTGACGCCCTACAGGAGGTTGCGCCGGCTGTCTCCGGTGCGCTGGCCGTGCGCGTAACCAGGTCGCTGCGAAATCCGGCGGCTCGCCGGCTGGCACCTGACCGGCGCTCCATCGCAGAAGCAGGGCCAACGCGTGCTTGCAGGGGACTTTCCGGCTCGGGCAGCTGCAGGCGTACGCCGGAGGCGAGCCATGATCGACAACGATCTGGTACGGCCGGCTGCCGCCGGCATACAACCCCCAGACGCCAAGAGGGTCGGCGCCGATATCGCTCCATGCCTGAGTCTGCGCGAGGGCCGCGGCTGCCCGCGCCGAGGCTCGGTCGGGGGCCAGGGACAAGACCCGCTCCCGCGACCACACGTCCATGGCGAACACAGTAGTTGCCCTCGCCGACACGACCTTTGCTGCGTTCTCAGCCCATGTTGTGGTGCAAGTAGGCCGGTTGACGGAACCCCAGAACCACCTCGATCATGCGAGCCGCCGCCACCGAAGCGGCGACGTCATGCATCCGCAGGATCCTCGCTCCGTTGAGAACGCAGATGGTCGCGGCCGCGATCGAGGGCGGCATCCGGTCGCCCATCGGCAAGCCAGTCGCCTCGCCGATGAAGTCCTTGTTGGACACTGCCGCCAGCATGGGAAGCCCAAGATCAGCAATCTCAACCAGCCGCCGCGTCAGCTCGAGCGTGTGCAGCGTGTTCTTGTTGAGATCGTGGCCGGGGTCAATCACGATCCGGCTCTCGGGGATCCCATGATCTACCGCCAGCTGGACGCGATCGGCGAGGAAGGCCTTGATCTCGGACGTGATGTCGGAGTAATGCGGCCGATAGTGGTGCTGCCGCGGCGAGGCCAAGCTGTGCGTGATCACCACTGTTGCGCCGTGCGCGGCTACCACGTCGGCCAGCTCAGGATCGTGCAGCCCGCTCGTGTCGTTGATCACCGCGGCTCCCGCGGCGATGCCGCGAGCGGCCACCTCTGGACGGACGGTATCAACGGAGATGACGACGTCGCTTTGTCCTGCGACCTGCTCAACGACCGGCACCACACGGGCGATCTCCTCGGCCAACGTGACCTCCGGCGTGTCCGGTGAGAATGGCACACCCCCGATGTCTATCCAGCCCGCGCCGGCCTCTGCGGCATCCAGGGCGGCGGCGACGGCGCGATCAAGTGCATACGTGCGACCCCGGTCGAAGAAGGAATCCGGCGTACGATTCACGATTCCCATGACGACAATCTCATGATCAAAGTCGAACGTGCGTCGCCCGATGGTGCGGACCGGAACGCGCAGCGGCGGCAGGTAGCTCACGCGGCCAGTCTCAACCACACAGCCGAGTTGTCAGAACCCCAGCACCATATTTGGTGCTGGGGTTCTGACAACTCGGCTGTGAGTGGAGGTGGCGGGAATCGAACCCGCGTCCTCGAGCGACGAACCAGGTCTTCTCCGGGCGCAGCTGGCTAGGCGTTCTCTCGGCTCCTGCACTCGCGCCAGCACGTTGCAGACAAGCCCAGACTCAGTTCATTTCCCTGCTAAGCCCTGAGCCCGCTCTCAGCAGGTAAAGCCTCCTTGACGAGGCCAGGGTCCGGGACGGAGGCGCTCCCGGTCTGACCCCTTCGATCACTGCTTAGGCAGCGAGAGCGAAGGTTTGCTGAGTTTTATTCTCGGCATTTATTGGTTCCCAAGGCACATTTACGAGTTGACCTTGGATTCTCGGCCCGCTTCTCCTGGGACTATCGACCCAAGTCGAAACCGATCACCCCCTATTGAGTTGTGCCCAACGTGTTGGGCTTGGCAACGATCCCGTAGGGCCACGATCGACCGCAACCGGACAAAGTCTACCGATCATGCAATGCGGCGGCAGCTCATTTGATTCCCGCCGGGAGACGCAAAGGCGCCGGACCTAGAAGATCCGGCGCCTTTGTTGCGGGGGGCTACTTCTCCGACAGCACCTCAAGCTTGATCACGCTCTTGACCGGGTTCTTCCAGTCCTGACCTTGCAGGGCCTTGGCACCTCCAACGATGGTGAGGACCAACCAGCCGAGGCCCATGAACGGCAGCAACCAGCCGAAGATGTCGAGGCCCGTCACACCGCCCAATATGGCGAGGAGCACGAACGCGATCGACGAGATCAGCTGGAAGTTGAACGACTTGGCCGCCTCCCTGCGTGCGTACGTGCCGGGTGTCGACAGGGCGTAGACCAGACCCGGGCCGAAGAGCCAGAGGAAGAACACCGAGAAGTGGGCCACGGCGGCCGCGCCGCGCCCGGCCTGTTCACGAGTCTCGGGTCGGACCAGCGGCTGGTAGGCGGGGTGAGCGCCGAGCGCCCGGGACGGGGTCGGTATCTGCACCAGACCGTAGAAGGCCTCGTTGAGCTCCTTACGGGTGTCAGCGGTGAGGACCTGACCGATCCGCCGGTCGAACTCCGACTCACTGATCCGGCCGTCGGCGTAGGCATCTTTGAGCCAGGATTCGGCGCGATCACGCTGGTCGGGCGTGACCTGCATTTTGAGGCTTGGGTGCTCGTAGATCGCGTTCATACCGACCAGCATCGTTTCGTGGCCGGTCATGCACCATCGGGCACTCCCCCGGACCTACCCGGAGAAGCTACGCGTCGCCTGCCCGCTCTCCTATCACCAGCTGCCGCCGCCACCGCCGCCGCCGCCTCCCCCGGAGAAGCCGCCTCCGCTGAAGGAGCTGCCGCCACCGAATCCCGTGCCGCCGCTACCGGCGGATGGCAAAGGGGTGGCAGCGCTGGTCAGGCTGCTGGTGAGGAACGCCGTGTTGAAGGCCGCCAAGTGATAGTTCCCGACGTACCAGTAAGGAACGACGTCTGGCAGCCGACCCATCGCGACCAGGTCGGCGCAGATCTTCGCCCACCGGTCGGCGAGATCGAAAATGATCGCCCAGGGCAGGTACTTGGAGAAGATGTCCTCGCCCTCCTCGAACTTGAGCTGGTCGGCCTCCGCAGTGGCGAGATAGGTCTTGAACCCCTCGACCTGGTCGCAGACAGCTCGACCTTCGGCGGTGCGCTGTCCGCGGCGAAGCTTAAAACGGATCACGGCTACGGTGATGATGATCGGCAGCAGCGGGATCAGAAGCAGCAGCACCCAGGCGCCCACGGCAAAGGCCGCAAACACCGCAACGGCGATCACCCCGAAGCCGACGCTGCTGGTGGCCGCCGCCGAGGGAACCTTGCGGAACCAGCCTCGGGCGGTGACCTGATTGCGTACCGAGTCCCGCATGGCCTCGTGAGCGCTGGCCAGGCTGCCGCGTGCAGAGAGATCCCTGACCGCGCCGGGTGGATCACCTCCGAACAGGCTGTTGAGCAACACCATCTCGTGCGGAGCTGCAGCCCTGTCAGGATCCACCAAGATCACCTGGAAATCGTCCTCGCCCGCACTTTGCACCTTCACGGCGCCGCGTACCGCGAGGTCGATGATCGTGGCCGCGGTCTCACGGGAATCAACTTGGCCGTCAATGAGAAGTCCCGCCTCCGCGACCGGGATCCGGGGCGGAGAAAAGGCCACGGGAATTGGGATATCCGGGTCACTCGGCACGACCTGCGCTTCCTGGCCGGCCAGCGGAACCATACCCGGGGGCAAGCCCGCGTAGCGCTGGTCACGTCCGTTCTTGCGCCACCACATCAAACCGACGATCGGCGATCCCACGGTTAAGAGGAGAGCAACTGCACCGATGGCAATCGCGCCAATCCTCTCGCTCGAGGACAGCTTCGAACCGTCCGGTTCGAGGTGCGGCTTGTTGTCCGCCACCAGACCGGCTTTGATCTTGGCGCTGACCGTGACGCCCTCTCCTGGGGCGAGGTTGCTCTGGCTGTACTCGGCGCTACCGTCAACGATCTTGGCTGCACACTGCTCGGTGCTGCTAACCGGGCCGTAGGTACAGGTCGTGTCCTGAACGCCGCCCGGCACCGCAACCGAGACCGCGACCTGGTTGATGGAGGCCGTCCAATCCAGTCCGGTGGCATCCCAGTAGAACTCGTCGTAGCTGCCCGAGGTGCGCATGGCACCGGCCAGGTCGTAGGAGATGACATAAGTCGCGGTTGGTGCGGAGATGGTCCGATCAGGGTCGCCGATCCGCAGCCTGAGCTGTTCCTCGCGGCCACCCTTCGCCTCGTCGGTACGCGAACTGAACTGGGTCGCCACGTCATCTGGGCTGGTCACGTTGATGTTGGTGATCTGGTAGACGGCGTCCTGGGTCTCGTCGTACGGCTCACGAGTGACGAGAAATCGCTCGATGCCATGGCGCCCTGAGTTGTCACCGAAGCGATAGGTGATCGTCTCCTTGACCTTGACGACGCCGCTTGGCTGGACGTTGTAGTCGATGGCAAAGGAGTCGATCTGATCGTCCGCAGCGTACGCCGGGGTCGGAGCGACCAAAGCCCAAGCCAGCGCGGTGAGCGACATGAGAAGGAACGCGACGACGCCCCGAACGAATCGGCCACGGACCTGCCAAGGGCGCTCGGCAGCGGACGCGCGGAATTGCACCATTACTTCATTGTCCTCGATTGCGGGCGGCCATTGCCCGCTCAGCCTCACGCCGTGACTCCCGGGCCGCGATGGTCTGGCGCTTGTCGTACTCGCGCTTGCCACTAGCCAACGCGATCTCGACCTTGGCGTACCCGTCTGAGAAATACATCGACAACGGCACCAACGTGGTGCCAGCCGTGGTCAGCTCACGCTGGATCTTGGCGATCTCGCGACGGTTCAACAACAACTTGCGGGTACGGCGCGCATTGTGGTTGGTCCAGGTTCCGTGGCTGTACTCGGGAATGTGCGCTGCTCGCAGCCACACTTCACCATCGTCGACGGAGGCGTAGGCATCGGTCAGATTGGCGCGCCCCTCACGTAACGACTTCACCTCAGTGCCGCTGAGTACGATCCCGGCCTCGTAGGTGTCGTGGATGTGGTAGTCGTAGCGGGCCTTGCGGTTCTGCGCGATCAGTTTGCGGCCCTTCTCCTTCGCCATGGCCCCATCCTCCCCCTTCGCGTCGCCTGCGCTTTCGCTTTGGCGCGCCGGGAAGTTAGAACCAGGTCATGGGGTTTCGGAGCCGACCGTTCAGCCAGACCATCAGATGGAGATGGCAGCCGGTGGAGAATCCGGTGCTCCCGACGTAGCCGATGACCTGTCCTTTGTGGACACGCTGACCCACACCGACGATGTACCGGCTGGCGTGGTTGTATCCCGTGGTCACATACTTGCCGCCGACGTAGCCGTGGTCGATCATCAGCCGCTTGCCATAACCGATGTTGTAGTAGCGCTCGGCGACCCGACCTCCACGGGGAGCCCGGATTGGCGTGCCACAACCCGCGCCGAAATCTGTACCGTCGTGCAGCTTCCAGTAACGAAGTATCGGGTGAAAGCGCATCCCGAAAGGTGAGGTGATGCGCGCCGGCACCGGATAAGAAAAGCCATGACCGGCGCTCGACATAGAGGTGTTGCTGGAGCGTCGATCCTGCCCGGAGCGCTTGGTGGTCGAGTTAGACCGCCTAGCGTTGGCCTTCCGCTCGGCCGCCTTTCGCTCCGCCGCAGCCTTCGCAATCCGTGCCGCGATCCGCCGCTCGACCGACGCCCGCTCCTTGATCAATTCGGCATAGCGCGCCTTGTCCTCTGCCACGTTGGCCTCAGCTGCATCTTCAGTCGCCTTACGCCGGCTCAAGAGCCGTTCGACTGTCGCTTCCTCCATCACGGCGCGGACCTCAAGGCGCTTCTTGATCTTGAGATTGGCAGCCGCCTCCCGGCGTGCCGCGGCGACGCTCGCCTCAAGTACGCTCTGCCGCGCCCGCGCGGCGTTCAGCTGATGTTGCAACAGGGTCAGCCGATCGATCTCGGCCTGGGCGGCGTCGAAGAGGGTGGTCGACCACTGGAGGCGGGTCTGCAGATCCTCGGAGGAGTCGGGATCGACCAGCAGCGCAATCGGCAACAGGTTGGTCTGCTGCTGATACTGATCACGGATCACCTGGCCTGCCTTGGCCTGCTGGGCGTCCAGTCGCGCCTGTCCGGCGATAACAGCAGCGACTGCAGCCGCCAGGTCCGCCCGAGCCTGCTGCAGCTTGGCCGCCAGCTGCATGTCCTTGGCCTGGGCCACGGCGAGTTGCTGGCGGGTCGTCGCGAGCCGTGCACTGGCCGCATCCAATTTGTTTTGGGCCCTGTCGACGGCGACTACCGCAGCGCTCAGTGCCTGGCTGGATTCGTTGAGATCGCCCTTCGTCTTGGCGATCTGTTGCTTGACTCGGGCCCGTTGCGACGTGAGTTCATCAGCGGAAGCTTGAGGGCCAAGCAAGGTCAGGGACAGCGTCGACGCAAGTGCGACAGCGACAACTACCCGCAAGGCGCGCGCACCGGTGTCGCGTACGGCAGGCAAATATGCAGTTATGCCCTTGGACGCAGGCGTGGCAAGGAGTCCTCGACGCCTTGCCAGCCTGACGAAGCGACCATCAACCTCAGGTGCTTCGCTGTCGTCCGGAACGTCCTGACGGACGTAGGGAAGGTCCGGATCCACAGCTTTCCCCATCTGTTGTGCTCCCCGAGCGTCGTGACGCCGCCCGCTGAGCAATCCAATATTTGGTTGTATCGGCCCGTTGCACAGAGTTCAGACAGTAAGCCGCTCCGCGTTGATCACCGCTGGGCGATCGCATGCGGACTCGGCATGATAGGCAGGTCGCGACGCGGCCTGACAACGACCGAAACGCCGAAAGCGACATTTCGTCATCGATCAGATATGAAGTCTCACGTGATACTTGAGTAATTTGGGTCAATTTGTGATGTTTCTGTGACGAATGTGAAGAGTCTCGACACGTCTGCCCTCAGAATCTGACGCCAGTTCCTCTGACACGCCCGGCAGGCCAGCGAAGCGGGGAACGAGTGTCAGTTTTTGAAGGAATGGATCGTTGAGGACCCTCAGACCCGGAGATATCGTCTGGTCGTCACCAGGGTCGGGACCACGGCGAGCACCACGCCCACCACCGCCACACCGAGCATGGCCAGAAGCGTCTGCTCCCAACCGATCCAGGCTACAAATCGGATCGAGTTCTGGGCTCCTCGAATGATCCAGAAGTAGACACCGGCCGCCATCGTGATGCAGGCGAGAGCCACCCCGATCAGCGCCGAGATCACCGCGCCAAGCAGGAACGGCATGGTGATATAGAAGTTGCTCGCGCCGACCAGACGCATGATGCCAATCTCCCGTCGCCGGGCGAACGTGGCCAAACGGATCGTATTGCCGATTTGGAGTGCCGAAGCGAGCAGCAGCAGCGCCGACGCGCCGGCAGTCGACCACTGCAGCACGTTCAGCGCTCGGAAGAACGGATCCAGCAGCTGGTGCAGATCCTGCACCTTCTGGACCCCCTTGAGCCCGACCACCGAGCTCACCACACCCTGGTACTCCTCGGGATTCTTCAGCTTGACCCGGAAGGACTCCTGCATCTGGTCGACCGTGAGCGAGTCCTGGATCGGGCTGCCCTCGTACGCTCTCTGGAACTCCGCGTAGGCCTCTTGCTTAGTCTCGAAATAGATTCCGCCCGGCGCGACCTCGGGATTGGCCTCCAGTGTGCTACTGATCTCGTCCTTCTGGACCTGGGTGGCGTCCTGACCCGGGTCACATTGGTCACCGCGGGTGTCCTTTGCACAGAGGAAGATCGAAATCTCGATCTTGTCGTACCACCGGCCTTTCATCAGATCGACCTGCTGGCTCGCCAGCAGGCCGGCGCCAAACAGCGACAGCGAGACCCACATGGTCATGATGACCGCCAGGGTCATGGTGAGGTTTTGTCGAAGCCCGGCGCGGGTCTCGGACAAGATGTGGCGGAAACGCATTAAATATCCCCAATAGCTCGGCTGGCGGCGGTCGCTAGTGTCATGTCTTCTAGGTTCCTTTGCGGGTGGCGTCGTTCAGGTGCGTGCTTCATCGCAAGGCCGACGAGGGCGCGACACGCAAGGCCGACGAGGGAGGCATACCGAGGAGAACGCCGCGAGGTGCGTGCCTGGGCGGCGCGAACCGTAAAGAGACCTTGGAGACACGACACTAGGTCGCGCGCGAGGCGACGACCGTGTTCAGGCACGTAGTTCAGCTGCGCAGGACTCACTGGTAGCCGTACACGCCCCTGCTCTGGTCTCGGACCACTTCCCCGTCGTCCAGTTCGATCACCCGCTTGCGCATCTGGTCGACGATGGTGGAGTCGTGTGTCGCCATGAGGACCGTTGTGTCGGCGCGATTGATCCGATCGAGCAGCTTCATGATGCCCACGCTGGTGGCAGGGTCGAGGTTTCCTGTGGGCTCGTCAGCGATCAGGATCATCGGCCGGTTCACGAACGCGCGTGCGATTGCGACGCGCTGCTGCTCGCCGCCAGACAACTCCTCAGGAAGCCGGTCGCCCTTACCGCCGAGACCTACGAGCTCCAGCACCTCTGGGACCACGCGACTGATCGTCGTGGCCGGCTTGCCGATGACTTGAAGAGCGAATGCGACGTTATCGGTCACATTCTTGTTCGGCAGCAGCCTGAAATCCTGGAAGACGGTGCCTATCTGGCGACGCATTGCCGGGATCTTCCAGCTGTGCAGCTTGTTGAGCTCCCGGCCGGCAACGAACACCTTGCCCTTGCTAGCCCGCTGCTCGCGCAAGATCAGTCTCAAGAAGGTCGACTTGCCGGAGCCGGAGGCTCCTACCAAGAAGACGAACTCCCCCTTGTCGATGTCGACATTGATGTTCTCGAGTGCCGCGCGACGCTGGCCGTCGTAGGTCTTGGTTACATTTTCAAAACGAATCACGCTGTATTGCTTCCCCCGAGATAGACAGCTCCGACGCCTTGCGGACGCCAGACGGCCAAAACGAGTCTAAGTGAGGCTCATGTGATTGGCACTGCTCAGCGGTCTGAGCCCGTCATTCGGATACGCGCTCGGAGCCCCAGATCTCAACTTGCGGCCGTCTCCCGAGTCCTGCGCCAGCGGATGCCGGACTCAATGAAGCCATCGATGTCGCCATCGAAGACCGCCTCAGGTGAGGAGACCTCGTACTCAGTGCGCAGGTCCTTCACCATCTGGTACGGGTGCAGCACGTAAGACCGCATTTGCGAGCCCCAGCTGTTCCCGCCGTCGCCCTTGAGCGCATTGAGCCGTGCCTCGCGGTCCTGGCGTGCGCGCTCCAGCAGCCGTGACTGCAACACGCGAAGCGCCGCGGCCTTGTTCTGCAGCTGGGACTTCTCGTTCTGGCAGGAGACGACAATGCCGGTCGGTAGGTGGGTAATGCGTACGGCTGAGTCAGTGGTGTTGACGCTTTGCCCGCCGGGGCCCGAGGAGCGGAAGACATCGATCCGCAGATCGCTCTCGGGGATATCGATGTGATCCGTTGCCTCGGTGACCGGCAGCACTTCGACGCCGGCGAATGAGGTCTGGCGGCGCCCCTGGTTATCAAATGGCGAGATGCGCACCAGCCGATGCGTGCCTTGCTCTGTTGACAGCGTTCCGTACGCGAAAGGCGCCTTTACCTGGAAGGTGGCGGACTTGATGCCTGCCTCTTCGGCGTAGGAGGTGTCGTAGACCTCGGTTGTGAAGCGATGACGTTCCGCCCAACGCAGGTACATGCGGAGCAACATGGCGGCGAAGTCCGCCGCGTCAACGCCGCCGGCCTCGGAGCGAATGGTGACCAGCGCCTCGCGCTCGTCGTATTCACCGGACAGCAGCGTTCGCACCTCGAGCACCTCCACCGCTTTTTGCAGCGAGCTGAGCGCATCCGCCGCCTCATCGAGGCTGGGCTGATCGGCTTCTTCCTGGCCGAGTTCCACAAGAGCGCCGATATCGTCCAGCTGAGCCCGCAGCCCAACCAGTCGGTCGACTTCGGCCTGCAGGGCCGAGAGGCGCGATGTCACCCGTTGCGCATTCTCTGGGTCGTCCCACAGATCGGGGGCGGCAGCTTGCTGCTCCAACTCGGCGATCTCAGCTCGCTTGCGATCCGGGTCGAGGACAGCTTCAATCGAGCTCAAGGCCTTATCAAGGTCAGCGAGTGCGACGGAGAAGTCGGGTCCAGCCACAATGATCCACTCTACTTGGACGTCCTGTCGCCCTCAGCGGCCTTAGGGGCAGCGGCTGGCCGACGGCGAAGGCTGCTTATGCCGGTCCCCGACCTTGCTCCGAGTCCTCGGCATGCAGCTCCTCGATACGAACGAACCGCTCCTCGCTGACTGGGCGGCGAGGCGGCCAATCGCTCACCCAGATCACGACGAATGCGGCAAGCGAGCAGGCCAAGGCCACAACTGGGCCTAGCACGAAAAGCCACACCGCCACGCACCCGACAAGGTCGAGCAGGAGCACTGCGAGCGCGCCGCGCCTACTGAGATGACCGTGGCGACCACGCCAGGCGGCGTACCCGATCCAGGGCAGCATCGCAGCGAGAATGACGATCCAGGCAAAGGGCGACATCCCGTGGGTGAAGGCGCCAGAGGCTAGTCGAACCATGCCGACCAGACCGACCAGGCCTGTCAACCCGCCTAGGGCTGTGGCCAGGTTCTTGTTCAGCATGCCTACTCCACTGGCCGGTCAGAGAGGATTGGTCTAGCCAGCATCGACACCCTAGTCGTCTCGACTGTGTGCACTCCGGAGCGACGCGGCAGACGGCTCAGCAAGCCTCAGCAGCCTTCGTTCCGGTGGCCCCGGTAACAATCCAGCCACGATGCGCTCAAATCCCGACGCGAACAACTGCACTGCGCAAATCTGCACTGCGTGAGTCTGGGGAAGCTCGATCAATGGGAACTCTTCTGGGATCTCTTGTCCGACGCCGAGTATCAACGCGCAATCATCGGGTTACGCGCCGGTCTGCAACTATGCCTGAGGGCCTATCGCTACACCATTCCGAATCAAGACCTGGCCTCAGCTGCGATCGGTGACTTCGTGAACTGGGCGTGCGCGCTCGACCAACAGCTGGACAGCACCGACGCGACCTACGCCGCCCGCCGCGATACCGACGATGATGGCCGCGTGCTGCCCGCTCTGCGCTTTGTCCGGGACAGGCAGAGGCACCAGATGGCCGTCACATCATCGCTGGTGTTCTTGGTCCAGTGGTCCGATGTGAACCCGAAGCCAGCTATCACCCGGACACGGATCTACTGGCGACCCTTGGAGGGCTTACCAGAACCACTCAACGGCCATGAGGCAATAAGCCGGTACGTCACGCTCCAGCCGCCTATGAGGATCAGCTGGAGGGCCGGGAGCCACCCTTGGCAATGGCGGCAGCCCTCCGCTTCCTCAGCCAAGAAGTCGACGCTCGGGGCATCGAAGTCCCCGACGCCATGCCCTGGCCGCTAGAAGAGGCAAACGACTAGCACTAAGCCTGGCGTCTGGACCGGTGGGTCCCGACGGCGGTGAGCCGCTCGCGGGACGAACGTTTGGCCGATCGATTAGTACGATGCAAGCGACGATGAGTCTGGGTGGTTCTCGAGTCATGACGACTGTTGGTGTTATCGGCGCAGGCCGCGTCGGGGGGTCGTCTGCGCGGGCAATCGTCCGTGACGGACTAGTTGCGCGATTGACGATTTACGACCGGACCGAGAGTTACGCGCAAGGGGAGGCTCTCGATCTCAGTCACGCGTTGCCCATGCTCGAACCGTGCGAGATTCGCGGGCGAGGATTGACTGCGGTCGAACCCGAGGATGTGCTCGTTATGGCGTTCGGTGGTCATACCGCTTCCGGTCAGACTCGCCTTGACCTGGCACGCGCGAATCTCGCTATTTGTGAGGAGGTCGCCGAGCATGTCGAGGTTGGTGGACTTCCTCGCGTCTGCCTCGTGGCGACGAGTCCGCTCGATCTTCTCACGGAATACCTCACGCGCCGGTGGGCGGGACGCGCGGTCGATGTGATCGGCTCCGGCACATCGCTCGACACCTGGCGACTTCGCGGGGAGCTTTCCTCGGTCTGCCACGTACATCCCGGTGCGGTGCACGCGTGGGTCGTGGGCGAGCACGGCGACTCCGCGGTGCCGCTGTTCAGTTCGGCAACGATCGCCGGCCTCACACTGGACGAATTCGCTCGGCAGACCGGCATCGACTTGTCGGCCGAGCGGCTGGCAACGATTGCCGAGACTGTGCGAACTGCTGCCTATCGAGTGCGCGAACTCAAGGGCTCGACGTGGGACGCGATCGGCCTTGCGGTCGCTGCACTGGTCCGCAACATCGTCCGAGACCACGGCCGAATCGTTCCCGTTTCGGTCCGCGTCGCCGATCGGCTCTGCGCCAGTTTGCCATGTGTGCTCGGTCCCGAGGGTGCCGGCAAGCCGCTTCGCCCGAGGATGGACGAGCGGGAGGCCGGTGCTTGGGAGCGAAGCCTCGAGGTGTTACGTCAAGCTTTGACAGTGCTCCCATGAGATCACCAGGTCGCGAGCGTGACCGGTGCAAACCCGACGAGAGCCTCCGGCTCGCTGAGCTGTTCAAAGATCCCGGGACCACATAGGAATGAAAGGAGGTAACCACGATGAGCGAGCGCTTTTGGGCGTCGGGTCATTGGCAGGTCAAGGAGGGCGAAGCCGAGGAGTTCATCCAGCAGTGGAAGGAATGGCTCGCCCGAAGTAGTGAGAATGTCCCAGGCTTTCACCACGCGAGACTGCTTCGTTCGCTGGCCAGTCCGCAACAGTTCACTTCCATATCTGAATGGGACACCGCTGGGGCACGCGACGCGTGGAAGGCGAGTCCTGCATTTCGGGAAGGCTTCGAGGCATCAAAAGCGCTCTGTGATGAGTTCCTGGGCGGTGACTACGACGAGGCCGTCATCGTCCGGCCTACCACAGAGCCAAGCTGAGCCAAGATAGCGCTCTGGAGCGCAAATGACCGATTATCAAGGCTACAAGGAACAAAGACAGATCCTTGAACTGGCCTCAAAGGCAAAGCGACAACCTTATCTAACCCTGGTCTTTCAGTAGAAATTCCGGCAGTGCACTTTCGATGATCATCTGCGGCTGTTGATTGCTGGTCTCTACCTCGGGCATGGTGAAGCGGCCTGCTTAGGTGTCGGGGTCTCCGAGGTTCCTTGGTGACCGGTGACAGGTTGGCCTAACTATTCAGCTGAGCAGTGGCGGGCAGATCTGGGCAAGCCGGTTGAAGGCGTCGGCGAGCTGATGCGCCCAAGGCCAACGTTGGTCCATTTTGATTCTGCTTCGGCGTTGCCCGCGTAGTGAGGCGGGTGGCGACGTGCAACAGCCCGTAGCGCGAGCATCTTGGGCTCGGCCTTGGCCAGGTCGTTGGTCAGCAGGGTGGTCTCGGTCCAAGTGATCAGGCTCGGCGGCGGGCAAAGGCGAGCTGCAGCCAGGTCTGGTCGATCGGCAAGTCGCGGGAGGGGAAGCGACCGATCCCGGTCTGCTTAAGGTTTAGAATTTTCCTAATCTTGTCCTCTACCCGGGCGTGGGCCCGGTGCCGGGCTTCCAGCCAGGCGAGCTCGCACCCTCGGGCCGTGTCGGTCGCTACCGCTTGGTAGCGCCAGCCGTCGTGGGCTTCCAGCAGCGTGCTCTGCGCGCCGGGGCGTGGGCGTTCCCGCCGCAAGCCCCAAAGCACCGCATCCCTGCCGGCCACCCGTTGCCTACCGGATCGCCAAGCAGGCCGGTGAGTTCGGCGACCTGAGCGACCGGGAACCCGGTGTCGTCGATCGGCCGTGGTGTCCCGTCGGCGTCGATCGCAACCGTCCAGGCCGTCTCCGGCAGCAGCCGGATCGCATCCGGAGACGGTGTTGGTGAGGCGGAAACCGATCGAGAACGACACGTCCAGTCCGCACTCGTCACGCAGGCTGCGGAGATAGCCGAGGAACCCTCGGGTGCCGCCGGCGCTGTCGGCGCCGACCAAGATCGGCGTCCCGTGCCGGTGGCCGTCGGGGATCTGCGCCAGTGCGTCCTCGATCACCGTGGCGTGGTCGGCGGCATCGTTCGCGGTGGCGTTCCCGGGCCGCAGCATCCCGGCCAGCGCCTCGCCCGTGTTGTCCAGCCAGGCCAGCATCGGGTGATAGCCGAACCCGTGCTTGTAGATCGCCGCCGTACCTTCCTTCTCCGAGTGGCAGGTGACCAGTGTGGCGTCGATGTCGATTACCAGTCCCGGCTGAGCCCGGCCACCGCAGATGACACTCGGCAGCTCCCGGCCGGCCTCGCCGCGGAGCAACCATGCCCGCTCTCGGGCCGCCGCCCGGGCCTGCTTCAACGCTGCCAGCATGTCGGCGTCGACCGCGTCGAGCACCCGCCAGCACGTCGCTGGCGAGGCGACCAGCCCAAACAGGCCGGGCTGGTTCCGCAGCACGGCCAGGTCAGCGATCGCCTCCCCTCCGTCGGCGATCATCACTGCCACCTCAGCCAGCACCTGACCCGGCAAGTGCGCCGAACGACGGACGCGCCGGGTCCTGGCAACCTCGTCGAACCCAGCCACCAGACCGGTCGCCTGGGCGACATCGGCTAGTAGCCGGGCACCTACATGCGAGACGACGCCCCGCCCGTCCGCCGACACCACGACCTTCGGGAAACCCGCGATACCCTGCACCTCAGAAGTGCCTTCCCAATAGACCGAGCCTGGACCCTCGAACAAGCCCAGAATCGCCTAACGGCAAGGCACTTCACCACATCCAAAGCTCGTGTCGCGCCACAAGATCAACTTCTTACTGAAGGATCCGGGCTAACTGGCGGCTTTGCTGACGATGCAGTTTTGTATCAGAAGCCATCACGGCAGCATTCTGACATCGATTGGTTTATGCTCCGCGACGATCTCGAATATTATGAAATGTTCGCGGAAGGACTTGGTTTTAAGACGATCAATACTTATGGAAGGGGCGCCAGTGGTCAACCATTCTACATGTCATGCACTGCTGACGAAAGTTTATGGATCGACTTTGCCATTGCCGATAAGGATGGGGACGGCAACGCATATGTCGAAATAGCCGAACTTCTCTTCGATACTACTGGACTGCCACCGCTTACGCCTGTACGTATTTACTTCGATGAAGACATTCTAAACTATCCTGTCACCGAATTTGATGGCATTGAGCTTCAAACTGTATCTCCCTCGGGACTCTATCAATTAGGTGCTGGGCTCAACCATTACAAGACATTTGGAGAACTCAGGGAAACAGATGTCAAATCTATGGCTGATCTCAAATCTCAATTCTTCGCAGATAGAGACGATGCAGATTTGATGCCGCGCGTAGAACCTTTGTGATCGGTCCCCCCCGCTCGAACGCGGTCCGCGGCCCCAGTTCTCCGGCCGCTCATCCCGATAAGCCAGAAGCCCGGCCGGGCACGCCTCGATCTCGATCACCGCTGACGTGAGCGGGCGCCTGATCGGCACGGTTGCATCAGGCACGGTGAGCGGACGCTAACCTGATCGCACACAGATGCGCACATCTGAGGCTGTGAGCAGCTGATGGGGACCCGAGGACGAGGGCCAAAAGCACTCCGACTAGTGCGGATGGCAACCGGGAGCATAGCTCAGTTTGGTTAGAGCACTTGCCT